>CAVPQI010000003.1:0-1056793 GCA_963707515.1 Ilumatobacteraceae bacterium | reverse complement strand
GAAGGCGACGCTCTTGGAGGTGTCACGCCGCACATCGAACTGGTCGGCACGCTCAAAATGCTTCTCGTCGCGGTTGGCGGATCCGAACATCAGGAACACGCGCTCGTCGGTTTCGAACGACACATCACGGATCGACCACGGCTTGGCGATCCGCCGCGGCGACATGCCGATCGGCGAGATCCAACGGGCGTATTCCTCGAACGCCTCGAGCCACGTCACCTCGCCCTTGCGCACGAGCTCGAGCTGATCGGGATGGGTCAGCAGCGCCCACACCGTGCCGGCGATCGCCTTGCGTGGCTCGTTCTGGCCGCCGGAGATTGCGAGCTTCACGTTGGCGCGCACGCTCTCCATCGGCATGCCGGAGGCGAGCAGCACGCCCAGAATGCTCTGATCGGGATTCTTGCGCATCACCGGCAGGATGTCGTCGATCGCAGCATCGATGCCCGACGTCGCCGCGTGACAACGTGCCTCGACCGCGGGATCGCCGCTATAATTGGCGATGCCCTCGATCATGCCCTGCGACCACGCATCCATGTCGGCAAAGCCGATATTGGTGAGGCCGGTGATCGACTTCAGGCACTCGCCCGAGAACGGCAGCGCGAAGTCGCGCATGAAATCGATCCGGCTGCCGGGTTGGATGTTTTCAATGATGCGATCGGCGTGGGCCTGGAACAGCGCGGTCCAGTGCGCCTTCACCGTCTTCGGCGACACCGTCGGAAACATCGCGCGCCGCTCGATTTGATGCGCCTCGCCGTCCTTGCGCATCATGTTGTGGCCCATCAGCCGGTTCATCAGGCCGGCGGGCTGGTGCGAGGAGAACACGTCGATCTGCTTCTCGGAGATCGAGATGTCGTCGCGACTCGCGAGCAGCGTCGAGCCGAGCTGCGGCACAAACGCGATCGGCGCCTCCTTGCGCAGTTTTGCGAGCATCGGATAGGGATCGGCCCAGAACGCGACAGGGTCGATGTCGATGCGCGGCGCGGTGCTCAAGGCGGTCTCCCTGGAGTTCTCGGTGTGATCCGGGCCAGACTAGCGAACTCAGGTGCCGACGTCTGTCCCTAGCGATTGGGACAGACAATATGGGGCGTGTCTCAGTAGATCGGGCGCGCGGGCGGGTTCCGCGTGGCTCACAACAGCGGACATCGACAAACGCATGAGCGACGTTCGTTAAGGGGTCACAAGCGGTCCTTGGCGGAGACTTCTCGGCTTGGTCGGCTACGGGCCAAATTCGGGGGGCAGCGTTCTGATACCAAGCGGCAGCCGTTTGCCGTTTTTGCATAGCCCGAGGAAAGACCGTGCGGTAGGTTCTGCCGGTGACAGGTGGGGAGTGCACCTGCGAATGTTCCTATCGTTGTTATGCCTTGTGCATGCGGGCGACCAGGGATGCGGTTCGGCAATGGCTACTTCAGAGCGGAAGTCGGCGGAAACGCCCGAGGCATCTGGGAGAGCCGGTCACGAACCGGCATCCTAACCAGGTCAGGACCATCAATCTGGCTCTCCAGGGAGGCGGAGCGCACGGTGCCTTTACCTGGGGTGTACTCGACCGACTGCTGGACGAGAAAGACCTCGCCTTCGAGGGGCTCAGCGCGACCAGCGCCGGAGCGATGAATGCAGCGGTCTTTGCCTATGGGCTCGCGGTCGACGGTCGCGAAGGGGCGCGCAAAGCGCTCACCGACTATTGGAAGCGTGTCAGCGATGCGGCGAGGCTCGGGGCCGCTGCAGCCAAGCCCTATCGACCAGATGCTGGGGGATCACAAGCTGACCTGGTCGCCGATTTTCTCCGTTATCGGCTTCGTGACGCGCGTGCTGTCGCCATATCAGTTCAACCCCGCGAACTATAACCCGCTTGCGTGAAGTGGTCGAGCAATCGATCGATTTTGACGTGTTGCGGCGGCCGGACTGTCCGGTAAAGCTCTTCCTCTCTGCGACGAACGTTCGTACCGGCAAGGTGAAGATCTTCGCCGGAAAGGAAATTTCAATCTCTGCCGTGATGGCTTCGGCGTGCCTTCCCACGATGTTTCACGCGGTCGAGATCGACGGCGAAGCTTATTGGGACGGCGGTTATATGGGAAACCCGGCGCTCTTCCCGCTGATCTACAACTGCAAGAGCGCCGACATTGTCATCGTTCATATCAATCCGCTGTTCCGCAATGAGGTGCCGCGCACCGCGGCCGATATTCTGAACCGCATCAACGAGATCAGCTTCAACTCGTCGCTGATGCGCGAGATGCGAGCGGTCAGTTTCGTGACCAAGCTCATCACGCAAAAACGCGTCGTCGATGACGGGCTGAAACATGTGCTGATCCACAGCATCGCCGACGACGAATTCATGGGTGCGCTCAGTCCCACAAGCAAGTACAACGCCGATTGGGATTTTCTCATTTTTCTTCGCGACCAGGGGCGAAAATGCGCGGGCGACTGGCTTGCGAAAAATTTCGTCAAACTGGGTGTCGAGTCGTCGGTAGACATCCATAAATTCTACCTCTGAATCTGATAGAGGGTCGTGATCGTTGTCGCTGATGTCCGGTATTTGGGTGGTGAAGCCCCGGGGAATCTTGCGTGCCGGAACACGTCAATCTGCTTCTCGGAGATCGAGATGTCGTCGCGGCTGGCCAGCAGCGTCGAGCCGCAGCTGCGGCACGAACGCGATCGGCGCGTCCTTGCGCAGTTTTGCCAGCATCGGATAGGGGTCGGCCCAGAACGCGACAGGGTCGATGTCGATGCGCGGCGCGGTGCTCAAGGCGGTCTTCCCTGGATTCTCATATGATCCGGGCCAGACTAGCGAACTCTGGTGCCGACGTCTGTCCCTAGCGATTGGGACAGACAATATCAGGGGGTGTCTCCGCGGGTCGGGTGCGCGCGCGCACGATGGCGGGTCCACATGGCCCACGACAGCGGAGACCGACAAACGCATGAGCGACGTGGTTAAGGGCCAACAGCGGCCCCGCTCAGCCACCTCATATGAACGAGTAAACGGGCGGGGCTGGCGGACGGCGAGCAAAAGAGGCGTCGGCTTCACCCCGTCCCCTGGCCAGTCGGCGGAACCACATACAACGTCAGCGCAAAGACCGCGTAGATGAAGATGAGCAGGGCGCCGACGAACCAGGCCGAGCGCCCGCTGCTCGTAATGAAGCTCGCCGTCACGGTCGCAATCATCACCATGGTGACGGCGCCCGGCCAGAACTGCAGGCTCATCGGTGACGGTCCGACGACATAGCTGAGCAACACCAGCGTGGGTGCGACGAACAGCGCGATCTGGGAGGCGCTGCCGAGCGCGATGCTGACGCTCATGTCGAGGCGGTCCTTGCGCGCCGCAGAAAAGGCCACGGCAAACTCGGCGGCGGCGCCGACCAGTGAGACGATGATGAAGCCGACAAAGGCCGGGCTCATTCCGAAAGTTTCCGCCGCCTTCTGCACGGACTCGACAAAAATCTCGCTCACCAGTGCAACCAGCACGGTGACGACGAGCAGCGTGCCGACCGCAACGCCAATCGGCCAGTGTTCCTCGCCCTCGCCATGCTCGGCGCTTGCGAACAATTCCTTGTGAGTCTTCAGCGAGAACAGCAGGCCGAGCGCGTAGGCGATGATGAGCAGGATGGCGAGACCGACGCTGAGCTTCCGCATGACGGCCTCGCCCTGCGCGAGATCGAGGTCGGCGACCGCCGACGGGGCGAGCAGGGCGACGGTGGCCATCAGCAAGAGACCGGAGTAGAGCCGCGCGCCGGCACGGTTGTATTCCTGGACGTGATAGCGCAGGCCGCCGAGTAGCAGACAGGCACCGAGCATGAACAGGGCGTTGGTGACAATCGCGCCGGCAATCGACGCTTTCACGAGCATGTACTGGCCGGCGTGCAGCGCGGTGATCGCAATGATCAGCTCCGTCAGGTTTCCCAGCGTCGCATTGAGCAGCCCGCCGACGGCATCGCCGGTCTTGGCGGCAACCGCTTCGGTCGCGTGGCTGAGCAGGGCGGCCAGCGGCACGATGGCGAGTACCGAAAGCACGAAGAGCAGCGTATGGGAATGCGGCGCCACCGTCTCCGCCACCAGCACGGCCGGCACGAAGATCAGCATCCAGAGCAGCGGGGTGCGCCGGATTTCGTCGAGCAGGCTTTTCATGGCGGGCGCCATCTCCATACTGGATGCGATGGCGGAAAATCCGGCCCCGTCGCGGGACCGGCATTGATCTGGCTCAACACGGGCCCCCAGGCCGGGAAGGACATGCGGCAGCCCATTTTTCGCCATCTCCCTCAGAAATGTCGGCGTTGGGTCAAGATGCGAAAAACTCAACGTGAGCAAATTCAGTCAGCTAGCCCCATTGAACGGACCTGAATGAGGCGTGCTGCCACTTCGCTTGCGGCCAGGGTCGGAAGTCAATCGGCGTGCGCATTCAAGTCCGGCACGTCACTGGCGCCTGGCTTGGTCCTCCCAGTCCTCCCACCCCACATCATTGATTTCCAGGTAGCTGGAAACGGCCGCGCCAATGGTTGGGAAAAAATATTGCTCGCCAAGCTGCGAGCGACGGAGCGGACGGGAGGTCTTGGGGTGCGTCGAGTCGTTGCGGGTCTGGTTGTCGTGTTCTTCGTCGTCGGGGCCGGCGCTCCGGCCGCGGCGGAAGGACCGATCCTGCCGGACGGTGAAGAGATCAGCTTCGAGAAGGCCGACGGATCCATCTCGGCGTCGCTGACCATCGTCAACCCAACCGACGACCTGGTGACGCCGGTGGAGCTGATCGGGTCCGGCGACATCGAGAACTGCACGTTCACCGCTGAACCGAGCGAGCTGGAAGCGAACCGCTCGGTGACGGTGAAGTTCACCGCGGCAGGATGCGAACTCGCCGGCAACGGCTCGCCCGCGACGCTGACGATCGGTACGCAGACCCACGAGTACTCGCTCAAGGCGTCCGATTCCGAACCCGCCGACCTCGACTTCGGGCGAATCCTGCTCTACTTCGGCGTCGCCGCCGCAGCGAGCGCCATCGTCGTCGTCGCCGTGTGGAGGCGGAGGCCGACGCAGCCCGGCAGCGAGGCCAAGCTCGCGGCCGGCTTCGTCCTCGACGTCGCGGACGACTGGAAGTTCTCCGACAGCTGGGCCACCAACCTGAGCGGCTTCGCTGCCCTGTTCGCCACACTGCTCGGCGCCTCCGACTTCCTCGAGTCAGCCCTCGGCGACGATGCCAAGGACCTCAGCGCACGGCTACTCGCCATCGGCATCGTCTCCGGCCTTCTCATCGGCGCAGCCCCGCTCGTCGTCAAGGTGTTCGGCCCCGTCGCCCAACCGAGCGTCGTCGGCCTGCTCATCTCCGGTTGGCTGACGATCACCGGCGCCACCGGACAGATCATCGCCATCTGCGCGGAGATCTGGCGCGCCGCCCCGTCCGACGAGTGGCTCACCGGTGGCTCGACCGCGCTCGGAGTCGCCGGAGGTGTCGTGCTGCTCGCCTACGCCTACAAGACCCTGGGCCAGACGCTCGTCGTCGGATCCGAAGGAGAATCCGACGAAGCGATCAGCGAGACGGCGATGCTCGCGGCGGCAGTCCGCGCAGCCCGAGACTCGACGCCGCCGGTACCCCCGCCTCCTGGCGACACGTCAATCGAACCGACGACGATCGCACCAGAACTGGTGATCGAGATCGCTCGCTCGATCGGAACGTTCGACGAGCTTCGTTACGTTCACGCCGCCGCCATCCTCGCGACCGACAGCAGCCAGGTCCCGGTGATCGCAGCCGAACTGGCCCGCCTCGCCGACGAGGAGCCACCCACGCCGCTGTCGTATCCGACCACGCGACCGCGCCGAACGGCGCGGGGCGATGTTCGAGCCAGCGTGCTGTAGATCGTCCGAAGTTCGGTTGGCGTGGTCAACTGACGCCGCCGGGATATCGGGCGACACCTCGTGTAGCGCCTTGCCATTCCAGCCGCATCGCAATCGACCGCGCCCTCGAGGGCGAGCAGTTGTCACCCTCGTGTTCGAAATGCCGGCCGATCTTGCGGGACGCATCTGGGTCGCCGATTGCCGCGGCATGCGCGGTGATTCCGACCCAGAAGCGGGTCAACCGCCACCACCAGGCCGACTGCTAGCGTCGCCGCTGCGTTCATCGTCGGAATCCGTCGGACGAGACGTGGACGAGACACCATCGAAGGGCGTCGTATGGGTGCGGAACGCGAGGAAGCCGAGCGGCCGACCGTCGAGTTGCTCACCGGCGCGCCACGCGTGACGAGCGCCCCGAGCCCGTTGCGCGTCGGACCCGCCGGCGACACGCACGAGCGCGACGCCGACCGCATCGCCGACCACGCGGTGCGTGCCCTCCGCTCGACCGGCCCGGCGAGCGCTTCCACGCCGGCGGGCGACGCACGGGTGCAACGATCGAGCGCTGTCACGCCCCTGGCACCGACGACCGACCTCAACACCGGCACCCGGGCGCAGCGTTCTCATGCCCCGACACCGCTCGCCGACACCGTCCGTCGGATGCCGGAGGATCGGATCCAACGACGCCTCGCCGACATCACCACCGCTGGGCTGGCGCGCACGCCGCTGCAGGAGATCCAGGCGATCGACCCGAAGGAGCTCGACGGCGACGCCTACCGCGTCCTCCACGACGGCATGCATCAGAGCTGGCACGAGGCCAAGCACGTCCTCGCCGCCGGCAAGCTCCCCGACGGTGAGACGACCGCCGAACAGTCCGTGGCGCTCAAGGCGATGATGCAGAAGCTGTGGGACTACCGGCAGTGGCATCACGAGCTCGTCCTCCAGGACACGCGCCGGCGGGTCAACGCGATGACCAACGATCCCGAGGGTCTGAAGGAGTGGAAGGCGGCCGGATCGACCTCGCTGACGTCCGACATCGACGTCAACCTCAAGGGCAACCAGACCGAGCTGGCGGTCAAGGTCTTCAACGAGACGTTCAAGGAGTTCGGCTGGAACTACGAAGCCGGCATCGTCTACGACGTCAACGTCTACGCCATGGACTTCATGCACGGCATCGGACAGCAGACCGACGCCGGGTTGATGGTCAGCCAGGAGGGTCGCCGTGCGGGGAGCATTGCAGGCGGCGTCGACGAAGGCTGGCTCGCCGCCGACGACCGGTCGCTGCAACGCGAGTGGACGCTCGTCAAGACGCGCCTGCACATGACACCGAGCGAGTGGGACGACTTCAAGAGCGCCTCAGGCGGCAACGGCTGGGACCGTGCCACGTTCGCCGCCGCCGAGCGGCGCTTCGAGCAGTTCAAGCAGGAGCTCACCGGCGCGATGGGCGCCGAGGTCCATCGCACGATCACGGCCGCCGAGGCGACGGAGCAGACCGGTGCCGAGTCGATCCACGCCGCCGCCGAGGCACGCACCAAGGCCGGCGGCAACGCCGACGACGTCGCCATGGCCGCCAGCAACCGGGTGTACGAAGCCAAGCTCGACCAGGTCGCCCACCACCGCCGCGCCCTGACGCTCGCCATCGCCCGCTACCACTCGCTGATGGCGCCACGCACCGCTCCCCTGCCACCCGACGGCGGGCCCGACCTGCCGACGACACGCGAGCAGGTCAACCTGCTCCTCGTCGGTTTGCGCGACCTGCTGTCCGAGTGCTCGCTGTTCGCCAACGAGGCCTATCTCACCCACGGCGCCGTCAACCACGGCGTCGTCGGCCTGCAGGTCGGCAAGCCGATCGCCATGACCAACAGCGCGATGTACGACGCCTTCCAGGAGAACCTCGCCGACTCCCTCAAGGAGATCGCCCGCCACGGCGGCTCGATCGGCGAGGCCGCCTACAAGAGCGGCAAGTACATCTGGCGGATGGCCGACGCCGCCGACAACCTCGGCGTCGACGTCGAGGAGAAGCGCTGGCTGCTCACCGCCGGCGGACAGATCGCCAACGACGTCAAGAACGGCAAGGCCGACCCCGAGGAGGCGAGCGCCCGCCTCGTCGACCAGTGGCTCGGCGTGAAGACGGTGGACGAGCTGCGACAGGCCGTGATCGGCTTCGGCATGGTCGTCGGCGCCCAGTACAACGAGACGATCGGCAAGCAGAAGAGCGCGGCCAACGCCAAGCCGATCGAGAAGGACAACTGGAAGCGCTGAGCGGGCATCCGGCCTGTTGGCGGGTGCCGTCGTCGCTCGCCCGAAGAATTTCTTGCTCGCCCGGCTAACCCTGTGACACCCCCTCGTCAGGATGGGCGGTATGGAAACCACGGCCGCCGAGACGTTGGTGGAGGAGCTGCTCGACCGCTCCAACGCCGACCTCGACGAGCGTGTCCGTGCCCTCGAGCTCGAACGGCGGCGAGTCGAGTCCGAGCTGGCGCTCACCGTCGCCGAGATCGACCGCCGCCGGGCGCACCTCGACGACGGGCACCGGTCGCTCACCTCGTACCTCATGGCCACGTGCAACTACTCCGACGCCGAAGCCGCTCGAGTGCGCCGGCTCGCCGAGGTTGCATCGTTCGTGCCCGGTCTCGCCGACGCGGTGCTCGCCGGTCACATCGGCACGCCGCAGGCCAACGAGCTGGCGATCGCCTGGAGTAACCGTCGGGTGCGCGACCGGCTGCCCGAGTTCGCACCGATGATGATCGAGCTCGCCGAGCGGTTGCCGTTCCGCGAGTTCCGGGCGTGCGTGAAGCGGTTCGTGATGTTCGCCGACCTCGAAGGCGCTCACGACGACCTCGACGCAGTCGATCGCCAACCGGCGCGTCCACGTGGTCAACCTCAACGGCTCGCTGTGCCTCGACGCGGCCGGTGGCGACCCGCTGGTCAACGTCGAACTGGCAGCGATCTTCGGCGTGTTCTGCGACCTCGAGTACGACGCCGACGTCGCCGCCCGCAGAGCCGAGTACGGCGACCTCGCCGAACACCACGACCTTCCCCGCACGGCCGCGCAGCGCAGCTACGACGCCTTCGTCACCATCATGCGCAGCGCCCGGGCCCGCCACGCCGCCGGGAGACCGACCAAGCCGACCGAGGCGCTCGTCAACGTCCTGATGAGCCACGAGGCGTGGAGTGCGACGCTCGTCGACTCCGGCCTCGCCGCGGCCACCGACCTCACCGGCGAGACGATCGACCCCTTCACCGGCACCGCCTCACCGGTCGACCTGCTCGACGAACTCCTCGCCGGCGGAGCCGACGCCCTCGAGTCGCTGCGCTGCGAGACCTCCACCGGCCAGGTCCTCCACCCCCATGCCGTGCTGCGAGCCGCGCTCGCCGGGCACCTCCGCCGGGCCGTGCTCGGCGCCGACAGCCTGCCGATCAACCTCGGTCGAACCAGCCGAGTGTTCACCGGCGCCGCTCGCGAGGCGGCCATGCTGCTCGCCAGCCACTGCGACCACCTCGGCTGCCGACTTCCCGGCGACTGGTGCGAGGTCGACCACTCGACTGAGTGGCACGAAGGCGGCCAGACCGACCAGGACAACGCCGGCGTCCGCTGCGGCGGCCACAACCGCGAGAAACACCGCAAACGATGGCGAACCCGACGCGACACCCATGGCCGGATGCACACCATCCGTGCCGATGGCACGATCATCCTCCCCGTCGGCGCCCGACCACCCGCATTCCCCGCTGCCGCCACGGCCACGTCTCCACCGGGAGATGCACGTCCCCCGATGGCGCCGACCGGGCTGGCTGCAGCGATGAACCGCAGACCGTCTGGATGGCCGACGAATCACCGTGACGACGGCAGCGGGCCGGGGATGCGCTTCGTCCACGAACTGCGCATCGTCCACCTCGAGATGCTCGACGGCGGTCGTACGGGTTCCGGCGCCGATGTGGCGTCGGCCGCCTGACCGGCCCGCACCGCGCACCTGACTTCGATCGGCGATCGACGTTGATCGACGTCGTCGGGGACGTGGTCGGGCGTCACCGACGGCTGCGTGAGATGGGCGGCACACTGACCGCCACCACAGCCACCCCATGCACGGAGGGACCCCCATGACGATCGAGCTGCCCCAGGTCATCGAGCGCTATCAGACGGCACACGACGGGCGGGACACGGAGACGGCGCTGAGCACGTTCACCGACGACGCCACCGTTCTCGACGACGGCGAGACCTACGTCGGCACGGACCGCATCCGCTGGTGGTTGGACAACGCCGCCAGCGAGTTCACCTACACCCGCACGCTCACCAGCGTCGAGCAGACCGACGTCGACGACGACGGCGACGGCCAGTACGTCGTCGGCAATCACGTCGCCGGCGACTTCCCGGGCAGTCCGGTTGATCTCGCCTACCGGTTCGAGATCGCAGGCGGCCTGATCCGCAACCTGGAGATCCTCCCGCGCTGACCGGCATCCGGGTCGGAAACGCCGCGCCCCGCGCGGTGAAATCGACCCAGAAGGCGGCGACTCAGGTCGGGACCTTGACCAGGCAGAACTCGTTGCCCTCCGGGTCGGCGAGGACCTCGATCACGACGCCGTCCTCCTCGTTGCGCTGCAGCCTCGTCGCGCCTCGCTCGACGACGTAGTCGATCGACGCCTCGAGGTCCTCGACGGCGATGTCGAGGTGCGCCCGCGACTTGCCGACCTTGGGTTCGTCGACCTGCTGGAACGTCAGCGCCGGGCCTCCCTCGACCGTCGGGCGCAGCATCACGTACTGGTGCCAGCGGAAGTGCACGTCCACTCCGAGCACGTCGGCCCAGAACGCCGACAACGCCTCCGGGTCGTGGCAGTCGATGACGAAGTGGTTCAGCTTTCCCTCGATCGGCATGCCGCCATGCTGGCACGCCGGGTCTCAGCGCCGGACAGCGACCGGGACCGGCCAGTCGAGGACGAGCTCGCTCCCGTCCGGCAGCGCACGCCAGCGCTCGAGCATGGCGTTCAGCTCGGCGTCGACCGGGGTTGCCGCACCACGACGCCAGGCGAAGTAGACGTCGTTGACACGTACCTCGGCCTCGCTCAGCTCGTCGAGATGAGCGGCGACCACGGCCTTGCCCTGTGGGGTCTGTTTACGCCCGAGCGTCTCGAACGAGGCGCCGGCGGCAACGCATCCCCAGAACCCGAACTCGATCCCCAGCGCCGACTCGATGACGTAGTGATAGAGGTCGTGCGGAAGGTCCCCGCCCGCCGCCATCGACGGGCCCGGCACGACCGTGCGCGGCGGGCGCAGCGCCGTCCAGGCGCACACCCGACCCGACTTGCGGAACGTGATCGTCATCGGCCGCACACGCGTCTGCTTGACCATCCGCCCACGGTAGATGCAGAACACGAGGCTGCGCGGATGCCGTACCGTCGGGACATGGAACTCGCCGAGGGAGTACAGAACCGTCTCGCCACCGACCTCGTCGTCTGGCTGACGACGATCACCGACGAGGGAGCGCCGGCGCCGTACCCCGTCTGGTTCGTCGCCGACGGCGACGACATCGTCGTGTTCAGCGAGCCGACCGCCCGGCGCGTCCACAACATCGGCCAACGGCCGATGGTGTCGCTGAACTTCAACTGCGATCCATACGGCAGTGACGTGTGGGTGCTCACCGGCCGCGCCACCACGACCGCCGGCGTCGCCCCGAGCGGCGCGCCCGGCTACATCGACAAGTACGGCGAGAGCATCGATCGCGACCTCCAGACGACTGTCGAGGCGATCGACGCCACCTACAACACCGAGATCCGCATCACCCCGACCCGCGTCGTCACCGTCTGAACGACCGCGCAGTCGAACGGTGCAGTTCAGCCGCGAGCTCCGACCACTGGTCGCCGACGGGACGATCACCGTGTCGTACCGGCTGTGGACGCGGCCGCAGGTCAAGCTCGGCGGGGTGTACCGGACCGCCGGCGTGACGATCGAGATCGACGACCTCGATGTCGTCCCCTTCTCGTCGGTCACCGACGACGATCTCGCCCGCACCGGGGAGACCGACCTCGAGGCGCTCCGCCAACGGGCCGCGCACGCCGGCCCGATCGACGACGACACGCCCGTGTACCGCGTCGAATTCCACGTCGTCGCCTGACGCCGGGCGCGGGTCCGTCAGCGGGCCGGGAGTCAAGTGGTCGGCGCGACGAGCCGATGGCCCCACGTGGATGTGCGACTCCTCCGGCTGCGATTCGACGACAACTGTGCTGGGTGCATCACCCCGCTCCCGGCAAAGACGGAGGCGTGGTGGGACAAGGCGACGAAGCAGGTCACGTGCACCTCGTGCCGACCCGTCGATGAGGTCGACGCAGCTCCGGCGAAGCGGCTCGCGGCGACCGCTGCAGGCGGCGGACGGGCATTGCCACCTCCCCCTCCGATCGTCACCGGAACTCCCGGCATCTCCGCAGCGAAGCAACACGGGCGTCGCGCCGCACGAACGGACTCCGACGCGACTGCTGGACAGCGACAGGCGGCCGAGGCATGGAGCAAGGGGGCGTTCGGTGAGGAGCGGCTCGGAGAGAAGCTCTCCACCGAGCTCGACGACATCGCCGTGGTCCTGCACGACCGCAAGGTTCCTCGCACGCGCGGCAACATCGACCATCTCGTGATCGCCCCCAGCGGAATCTGGATCGTGGATGCCAAGAACTACACGGGCAAGGTCGAGCGACGTCACGTCGGTGGGATGTTCACCGGCCGGGACCGGCTCTACGTGAACGACCGCAACCAGACGAAGTTGCTCGACGGACTCGACTGGCAGGAAGCGGCAGTCTCGGCAGTCATCGAGCCGATCGGGTTCGGCCGAGCGCCGGTCCACACCGCACTGTGCTTCATCAGCTCGAGTTGGGGTCTGCGCTGGAGGCCGATCCGCATCGCCGGGAAGGTCGTCACGTGGCCGAGCGATCTGGTCAAGGCGATCCGGCAGCCCGGTCCACTCGATCGACAGGTGGTCGAACTCCTGGCTCGAGAGCTCAGCTCGAAGCTGCCAGCGTCCGGGTGATGGGCGGGTCGGTCAGCGGGCGGGGACGCTCATCAGGCGCAACTCACGCTCGGCGGACTCGATCGTCGTCGTGTCGTCGATCACCAGCAGCTCGACGCCGGTCATCGTGGCGAAGTCGCGCACGACGCGGGTGTTGATCTGGTTGCTCATCGCCGTGTGGTGCGAGGCGCCTGCGGCGAGCCAGGCGGTCGCCGCCGTGCGGAAGTCCGGGCGGGAGCGCCAGACGGCGTGGCCGACGGGCAGGTTGGGCATCGCCGCGGGGAGCGGCACGCAGTCGACCTCGGCGGCGACGAGCCGGAAGCGGTCGCGCATGTCGCTCAGGGCGAGCACCACCGCCGGGCCGGGATCGGCGGTGAACACCAGCCGCACCGGGTCCTCCTTGCCACCGATCGACAGCGGGGCGACGTCGAGCCGGGCTCGCTCACTCGACAGCGACGGGCTGACCTCCAACATGTGCGCTCCGAGCGAGAGCTCCTCCCCCGGCACCATGTGGTACGTGTAGTCCTCCATCAAGCTCGCCCCACCCGGCCGGCCGGAACCCATCACGGCAGCGATGCGCACGAGCATCGCCGTCTTCCAGTCGCCTTCAGCGCCGAAGCCGTAACCGTCGGCCATCAGCCGTTGCACCGCCAGGCCCGGCAGCTGGCGCAACGTGCCGAGATCCTCGAACGTCGTCGTGAAGGCGGTGAAGCCGCCGTCCTCCAGGAACCGGCGCAACCCGACCTCGATCGCCGCCCCGTAGCGCAACGAGTCGTGACGGTCGCCGCCGGGGAGCAGGCTCGGCACGACGTCGTAGAGGTCGAGGTACTCCCCCACCAGCGCATCGATCTCGGCGTCGGTGGCGGCGTGGACGAGCGAGGCGAGGTCCATCACGCCCCACGTGTTGATCTGCGAGCCGAAGATCGCCTCCGCCTCGGTCTTGTCGCCCTCGGTCACCGCGACGTAGCGCATGTTGTCGCCGATGCGGGCGACGCTGAGGTGCCGGGCCGCCGACCAACCGGCGGCGGCCCGACACCAGTCGCCGACCCGCGACGTGACCGCGGGATCGGAAACGTGGCCGACGACGGTCGTCCGGGCGATCCCGAGGCGGGTCTCGATGTACCCGAACTCGCGGTCGCCGTGAGCGGCCTGGTTGAGGTTCATGAAGTCGAAGTCGATCGTCGCCCATGGCAGCTCCTGGTCGGCCTGCGTGTGCAGGTGGAGCAGCGGCACGTCGAGGGCGTTGAGCCCGGCGATCCACATCTTTGCCGGGCTGAACGTGTGCATCCACGTGATCAACCCGATCACGTGGGGCGCCGCGTTGGCCTCGAGGATCGCCGCCAGGATCGCCTCGCGCGAGGTCAGCACCGGCTTCCACACCACCCGGCACGGCACGTCCGCGCACTCGTCGAGCATCGCCGCCACCCGCTGCGACTGGCTGGCCACCTGGGCCAACACCTCGTCGCCGTACAGCGTCTGGCTGCCGGTGAGGAACCAGACCTCGAAGTCGGCGAGGTCGGGAACGATGCTGCGGGCCATCAAGAGTCTCCTCGGGGGTGTTGTCCGTAGACGTGCTGGTAGCGGTCGAACAGGGCGTCGACGTGCTCGGCAGCGATCGGCACGGGCTCGCCGAGCTGGCGGGCGAGGGCGACCGTGCGGGCGACGTCCTCGCACATGACCGCCGCCTTCACGGCCTCGCGGGCGTCGCCACCGATCGTGAACACGCCGTGGTTGGCGAGCAGCACGGCACGCGAGCGGTGGCCGTCGAGCGTGTCGACGATCGCCCGCCCGATCGACTCGTCGCCGATGATCGAGAACGGGGCCAGCGGGATCTCGCCGCCGAACTCGTCGGCCATCCCGGTGATCACGCACGGGATCGGCCGGTGGCACGCCGCCCACGCCGTGGCGTAGGGCGAGTGGGTGTGGACGACGCCGCCGACGTCGGGCAGGTGGCGGTAGACGTAGGCGTGGGCGGCGGTGTCCGACGACGGTGAGCGCTGCGACCCGGGTGCACCGGCGACCACCTGACCGTCGAGGTCGCAGAGGACCATCGACTCGGGCGTCAGGTCCTCGTAGCCGACGCCCGACGGCTTGATGACGAAGTGGTCGGACCCGGGCACGCGGGCGCTGACGTTGCCTGCCGTCCACACCACCAACCCGTGGCGCGGCAGCTCGGCGTGCAGATCGGCGACGACCCGACGGACGGCGTCGACGGCAGCCTGGTTCACGCCACCGCCTCCTGGCGCAGCTGCTTGAGCCGCTTCATCACGTCGTTGCCGCCGCGACCGAAGTGGTCGTGGAGCGTGCGGTACTCGTCGTAGAGACGGTCGTAGCCGCAAGCGCGGATGGCGTCGGGAACGTAGACGTCGCGATCGACGCGCCCCATCCGCTCGCTCGCCGACAGCACGTCGGGATAGGCGCCGGCGGCGACCGCAGCATGGATCGCCGAGCCGAGCGCCGGGCCCTGGTCGGATCCGATCACCGACAACGGCAGCTGGATCACGTCGGCGTAGAGCTGCATCAGCTCCCGGTTCTTGATCAGCCCGCCGGCGACGACGAAATCGGTCACCGGTACACCGGCCGCGGCGAACGTCTCGACGATCGTGCGCGTGCCGAAGGCGGTCGCTTCGAGCAGCGCCCGGTAGCCGTGCTCGGCGCGGGTGCGCAGCGTCTGGCCGACGAACAGCCCCGACAGGGCAGCGTCGACGAGCACCGAACGGTTGCCGTTGACCCAGTCGAGCGCCACCAGACCGTGGGCGCCGACCGGCTCGGCGAAGGCGAGCGCGGTGAGATGGTCGTGCAGCGAGCGACCGTGACGGTCGGCCTCGGTGGCGTAGCGACCGGGCACCTGGTTGTCGACGTACCAGGCGAAGATGTCGCCGACCCCCGACTGCCCCGCCTCGTAGCCGAACGTGCCGGCGACGATCCCACCGTCGACGACGCCACACATCCCCGGCACCTCGACCAACCGCTCGTGGTTCATGACGTGGCACGTCGAGGTGCCCATGATCGCCAGCATCTGGCCGGTGTCGACGGCGCGGGCGGCGGGCGCCGTGACGTGGGCATCGACGTTGCCGACGGCGACGGCGATCCCCTCCGGCAGGCCCGTCCAGCGCGCCGCCTCGGCGGTCAGGGTGCCCGCCAGATCGCCGAGCCGGCCGATCGGCTGGTCGAGCTTGGTGGCCGCGAACCCGGCGAAGTCCGGCGAGACCTCCTTCTCGAAGGCGTCCGACGGCGACCGCCCGTCCTGGCGGATGCCCTTGTAGCCGGCGGTGCAGGCGTTACGGAGGTAGCGCCCGCACAGCTGCCAGACGATCCAGTCGGCGGCTTCGACCCAGCGGTCCATGCGGTCGTAGATCTCGCGGTCCTCCTCGAGGACCTGCAGCGCCTTGGCGTACTGCCACTCACTCGAGATCGACCCGCCGTAGCGCGGCAACCAGGTCTCGCCGCGCTGCGCAGCGACGGCGTTGATCCGGTCGGCGTGCGGCTGTGCGGCGTGGTGCTTCCACAGCTTGACGTAGGCGTGCGGGCGGTCGCGGTACTCGGCGAGCTCGCACAGCGGCGTGCCGTCGGCGAGCACCGGCATCGGTGTGGAGGCGGTGAAGTCGGTGGCGATGCCGATCACGTCGGTTGCGGCAACACCCGCGTCGGCGATCGCTGCCGGCACGGCGTGGCGCAGCACGCCGCGGTAGTCGTCGGGGTCCTGCAGCGCCCAGTCCGGCGGCAAGGGTTGGCCGCTCGCCGCCAGCGCCGAGTCCATCACGCCGTGGGCGTACTCGTGGACGCCGCTGCCGAGCTCGGCACCGTCGGCGACGCGCACCACGACGGCGCGGCCCGACAAGGTCCCGAAGTCGACGCCGACGACGTAGCAATCGGTGTGGTGGCTCACGCCCGGCGTCCCTTGATCGCCCGCTGCAGGAGCACGAACACGAGCAGGATGCCGCCGGTGATGATCGTCGTCAGCTCCGGACGGATGCCGCCGTCGCGGGTGATCAGCACGGTCATCAACCCGAGCACGAGGGCGCCGATCACCGACCCGAGCAGGAACCCCGACCCGCCGGTGAGCAGCGTGCCGCCGATCACGACGGCGGCGATGGCGTCGAGCTCCCAGCCGATCCCGGTGATGCTCTGGGCGTTACCGGTACGCGTCGTGTAGACGACGGCGGCGACGCCGGCGAGCGTGCCGCTGATCACGTAGACGAGCACCTTCGTCGGCCGCACGGGCAGGCCCATCAACGTCGCCGACTGCTCCGAGCCGCCGACGCCGTACACCGTGCGCCCGAAGCGGGTGCGGTGCAGCAGGAACAGCCCGACGAGCACGACGACGACGGCGATCACCAGCCCCCACGTCCAGCCGAGGTCGTTGACCTTCGGGCCGTCGATGATCTTGTGCACCGTGCCGAGCCGGCGTGCCGGCGACTCCGGGTCGAGGCGCTCCGACCGGGTCGACATCGTCGACGCCAAGCCGCGGGCGAGGAACATCACGGCCAGCGTGGCGATGAACGGCTGCATGTCGAAGAACTCGATCAGCATCCCGCTGAGCGTCCCCATCGCCGTCCCGATGAGGACCATCGCCAGCAGCGCCAACCAGGCGTTGAGCCCGGCGTTGGTGAGCATCACCCCGGCGACGCTGCTGCAGGCGATCACCGCCCCGACCGACAGGTCGATGCCGCCGGTGAGGATCACGAACGTCAACCCGACGGCGATGATCACCAGGTGGGCGTTGTTGATGAACAGGTTCGACAGGGTGCTGTACTGGAAGATCCCGCCGTAGCGCAGCTGCCCGTACACGAGCATGGCGACGAAGAGGACGAACGCGGCGGCGGTCGACGCGGCGTCGCGGTGCCGATCGGCGAACGCCCGCCAACCGGACGCCTCGGCCGTCTCGGCGGCAACGAGGTCGGCGATGGCGGCGGACGCGGCGTCGGGCGTCTGGTGCGGTGCGGCGACGTTCATGACGCCGTCACCTCCGCCGGCATCACGGACGGTCGTCGGCGCACCGCCCGCACCCAGGTGCGGAAGCGGGCGGACTGGCCGACGTAGAGGGCGATGATCACCGCTGCCTTGAACGCCGGCGTCGACGCCGACGGGATGCCCAAGAAGACGATCGTCTTGTCGAGTGTGGCGATCAGCACGGCACCGATCGCCGCCCCGGCGAGCGAGAACCGGCCGCCGGCGAGCGACGTGCCACCGATGACCACGGCCAAGATGGCGTCGAGTTCGAGCAGCTGGCCGGTCTGGGAGACGTTGACGGTCATCACGCTGCCGGTGGCGAAGATGCCTGCCACCCCGGCGAGCGCCGCCGACATCACGTAGACGAGGATCAGGAACGCCCGTCGGTTGATGCCCGCCAGCCGGCTTGCCTCGGCGTTGATGCCGAGCGACTCGATCAGCATCCCGAGCGCCGACGTCCGCACCACCACCGCCACTGCCACGGCGATGCCGCCGGACACGAGGATCGCCGCCGGGATGCCGAGCACGTAGCCGTTGGTCAGCCACTCGAACGGCTCGTTCTCGGCCTGCGTGTTGGCGTTGTTGGTGATCACCTTCGCCAGCCCGCGGGCGGCGAGCATCATCACCAGCGTGGCGATGAACGGCTGCAGCCCGGCATGAGCGATCAGCAACCCGTTGACCAGGCCGAGGGCGGCACACACGACGAGCATCAGGCCGATCGCCGTCGCCGCCGCGCCGATCGAGTCGGGGGCATCGGCGCCGGACAGGTACTCCATCGTCACGGCGCCGGAGACGGCCATCATCGACCCGACCGACAGGTCGATGCCGCCGGTGGCGATCACCAGGCACATCCCCGTCGAGACCATCAGGATCGGGGCCACGGCGCGGGCGATGTCGGCGAGGTTGCCGACGAAGCCGCCGGTGTTGGCGTTGTAGGAGATGGCCAGGTAGCCGGGGTCCTTCAGCAGGTTCAACCCGAGGAGCACGAGGATCGCCAGCACCGCCCCGACGTGCTGACGGGTGATCGAGCCGCGCAGCCGGGTGGCGGCACTCATGACACCCGCTCCCCTGCCTCGACGCGGGCGATGATCGACACGACGGTCGCCGTCGACGTCTCCGGGCCGACGTCGATCTCGTCGATCTTGCGGTGGTCCTTGAGGACCGCCACCCGGTCGCTGAGGCGCACCACCTCGTCGAGCTCGGAGGAGATGAACACGACCGCCACCCCCTCGTCGCTGAGCTCGACCACCTTCGCCTGGATCTCCGCCTTGGCACCGATGTCGATGCCGCGGGTGGGCTCGTCGAGGATCAGCAGCTCGGGCTGGGTGGCCAGCCACCGCCCGAGCAGCACCTTCTGCTGGTTGCCGCCCGAGAGGTTCTTCACCGGGATCTCCGGGTCGGCCGGCCGGATGCCGAGGGCGGTGATGTACCGCTCGGCGATCTCGGTCTGCTCACGGCGCGACAGCGGCCGGAACCAGCCGCGCCGCGCCTGGACGGCGAGCACCAGGTTCTCGCGCACCGTGAGGTCGGCGATGATCCCCTCGTCGCGGCGGTTCTCGCTCGAGTAGGCGATGCCGTGGCCGATCCCCGCCGCCGGCGATGCCAGCGTCACCCGCTCACCGGCGAGCTCGACGGTGCCGCTGTCGGAGCGGTCGGCGCCGAACAGCAGGCGGGCCAGCTCGGAGCGACCCGACCCGAGCAGGCCGGCGATACCGACGACCTCGCCGCGGTGCACGTCGATGTCGGTCGGCTCGACGGCGCCCTTGCGACCGACGCCGGCGGCGACGAGCAACGGCGCACCTGCCCGTCCAACGGCCTTGCTCCGCCTCGCCGCCGCGTCGATCGAGCGGAGGAGCTCGAGGTCCTTGCCGATCATCGTCGAGATGAGCGTCGACCGGTCGAGCTCGGGGGTCATGAACTCGCCCTGCAGCTCACCGTTGCGGAGCACGGTGATGCGGTCGCTGATGGCGTAGATCTGGTCGAGGAAGTGGGACACGAACAAGATCGCCACCCCCTCGTCGCGCAGTCGCCGGATGACGGTGAACAGCTGCTCGACCTCGGGTGCGTCGAGGCTCGACGTCGGCTCGTCGAGGATCAGCACCTTCGACTCGGTGACCATCGTGCGGCTGATCGCCACCAGCTGTTGCAGTGCGATCGACAGCGACGACAGCGAGCGCCGGGTGTCGAGCCCGCCGATGCCGAGCTTGCCGAGGGCGGCCCGAGCCGCCCGGTGCGTCGCCCGCCAGTCGATCCCGAACCGACCGCGGGCCTCGTGACCGAGCATCACGTTCTCGCCGATCGACAGGTTCGTGCACAGGTTGACCTCCTGGTAGACGACGGCCACCCCGGCGTCCTGGGCGTCGGCCGTGCCGTGGAGCCGCCGCTGCTCGCCGTCGATGACGACATCGCCGGCATCGATGGCGTACACGCCGGTGAGCGCCTTGATCAGCGTCGACTTCCCGGCGCCGTTCTCGCCCATCAGGGCGTGGACCTCACCGGGGAAGAGCCGGAAGTCGACGGCGTCGAGCGCCTTGACGCCGGGGAACGTGATCGAGATGCCGCGCATCTCGACGATCGGTGAGGGTTCGGTCACGTCGACTCCTCTGCGGTCGTGCATGAGTGATGTGCCCGGGGATCCGTCGGGAGGGAGCGGATCCCCGGACGTGGCGTCGATCAGCCGATCAGAACTGCCGGTCCGGCAGCGCTTCCGCGGCGGCTTCGGCCGAGTCGAAGGTCAGGCTGGGCACGATGATGTACGACTCGACGGTGTCGCCGGCGAGCACCTTGTTCACCACGTCGAGCGCCGTTTCGCCGAACAGCGGGTTGTACTCGGCGACGAAGCTCAGCTGGCCATCGGCGAGCGCCTCCATGGCACCCTTCGTGCCGTCGATGGTGGCGATCTTGACGTCCTCGCCCGGCACGAGTCCGGCCGCTTCGACGGCCTGCGCGGCACCGAGCCCCATCTCGTCGTTCTGGGCGAACACGAACTGGATGTCGTTGTCGTTCGCCCGCAACACGGTCTCCATCACGCTCTTGCCTTCTTCGGCCGACCAGTTGGCGGTCTGGGCGCCGATCTTGACGAATTGGTCCTGCGACGACATGACCGAGTCGAAGCCTTCGTTGCGCTCGTTGACGACCGACACGCCGGCCGGGCCCTCGAGCGTGAAGTAGTTGCCACCGTCGGGCATCGCCTCGACGGCCCACTCGGCGACGCCCTTGGCGACCTCGAAGTTGTCCGGCGCGATGCGGGTGACGTACAGGCTGGTGTCGTCGGGATCGATGCCGCGGTCGATGAGGATCACCGGGATCTCGGCCTCTTGCGCCCGGGTCAGCGAGTCCTCCCAGCCGGCGCCCTCGGTCGCCGACAGCAGGATCACGTCGACCCCTTCGTCGACGAACGACGTGAACGCGTCGATCTGGCTCTTCTGGTCGAGGTTGGTGGCCGGTGCGTACTTCAACTCGAAGCCGGCCTCTTCGGTGAAGGTGTCCTGCATGTTCGCCTCGTTGGCTGCTCGCCAGGCCCCTTCGGGTCCGACGGCGACGAAGCCGACCGTCACCAGCTCGCCATCGGCAGACTCATCGCCGCCGCTGCCGGACCCGCCCGTGCTGCCTGCGGTGTTTCCTGCGGTCGTGTCGTCGCCGCCGTCACCGGCGTCGTCGTCGCTGCCGCAGGCGGCAAGGCCGATGGTCAACACGGCTGCCGTGAGTGCCGCGACGTAGCGCCGCGAACGCTTCGAAGTGTTCATGGATGTCCCCCTCTGACGAGTTGTGCCTGCACCCCCGCAAGCACGTCACCGATCGATGTGACCGGTCACATAGGCGATGTTAACGGTCACATCGACGTGACGCAAGACACAAGTTGCCCATCACTGCAGCCCCGGTCGCATCGTCACGGTCGATTGCCTGACGACCAGCTCGGGCTCGATCAACACCCGGCGCGTGTGGTCGCGTCCTTCCAGTTCGGCCAACAGCACCTCGACGCTGCGCTCGCCGAGCGCCCGGAAGTCCTGGCGGACGGTCGTCAGCGGCGGCAGGAAGTGCTTCGCTTCGGGCAGGTCGTCGAACCCGACGATGCTGATCCGGCCCGGCACGTCGATCCCCCGATCGGCGAAACCGTGGATCAGCCCGAGCGCCATCTGGTCGTTGGCAGCGAACACCGCCGTGCACTCGTCGAGCACGCTCGGACGGGCGGCCACCTCGTAGGCGAAGTCGGCCGTCCAGTCCCCGATCACGACCTCGGGCACGTCGAGCCCAGCGGACGCCAGCTCGGCCTGCCAGGCGCGGTGGCGACCGTGGGCGTCGAGCCAGTCGAGTGGTCCAGCGAGATGACCGATCCGCCGGTGCCCGAGCTCGATCAGATGGCGTACGGCCAACGACGCGCCGAGCTGCTGGTCGACGGAGGCGGTGAGGAACGTGTCGTCGGCGGCGGCGGTGACGACGAGCGTCGGGATGTGGAGCGTGGCGTCGCGCAGGCTCTCGAGCGACGACTGGCGCGGGGCGATGAGGCACAATGCGTCGACGCCCTGGGCCGTCAGGTGTCCGACCGCCACCGCCGGATCGAGGGTGCTGTCGGCGCCGATCGTCACCGACGCCACCGAGTAGCCCGTCGCCCGGGCGGCGTACTCGATGCCGCGCAACGTGCTGTTCGGCCCGAACTCGACCGCGCTGTCCACGAGTACACCGATGCGGCTCGACTTCGCCGTCGCCAGCGCCCGCGCCGCTGCTGTTCGGCCGGTAGCCGACCTCCTCGATGACCTGCAGCACCCGCTCGCGCGTCGCGGCGCGGATGTTGGGGTGATCATTGAGCACCCGCGACACCGTCTGATGAGACACCCCGGCCAACGCCGCGACCTGACGGATGTTCGTCCTCGACGGCTCGGGCATCGTCGCCGACACTACCCATGCCGTCGTCGCACGGCGCCGATGTCGTCTCCCCCGCGCAGCCGCCCTAGCGTCGTCGCCATGCGCATCATCGTCGTCGGGGCCGGAGCGGTGGGTGGCGTGGTCGCCGCCAACCTGGCGATGGCGGGCACGAGTGTCGTCGCCGTCGCCCGTGGCGAGCACGGCCGGGTGATGCGCGACTCGGGGTTGTGCTACGAGTCACCGGCCGGCACGAGCATCGTCGAACTGCCGGTGGTGGCATCGGTCGGCGAGGTCACCTTCCGTGACTCCGACGTCGTCATGCTCGCCGTCAAGGGCCAGGACACCGCCGGTGTGCTCGGCGAGCTGCGCGCCGCCGGCGCCAGCGACCTCCCGATCGTGTGCATGCAGAACGGCGTCGACAACGAGCGTCAAGCGCTGCGGCTGTTCGCCAACGTCTACGGGATGTGCGTGATGCTGCCCGCCGACCACCTCGCCCCCGGCGTCGTCCGCGTATGGACGTCGCCGAGCTCCGGGCTGCTCGACATCGGCCGCTACCCCCACGGTGTCGACGACCTGTGCGTGGCACTCGGCGCCACCCTCGAGGTGGCAACGTTCGGCTCCATCCCCCGCAACGACATCATGAGCTGGAAGTACCGCAAGCTCCTCATGAACCTCGGCAACGCAGTCGAGGCGGTGTGCGGCAGCACCGCATTCCGCGGACGTCTCATCGAGATGGTCCAGGCGGAGGGCGAAGCGGCGCTGGCGGCGGCCGGCATCGATGTCGTCAGTGCCGAAGAGGATCTCGCTCGGCGCGGCGACGCGCTGAGGATCCAGCCGGTCGGCGGCGAGGCGCATCGTGCCGGCGGATCGACGTGGCAGAGCCTGCAACGCGGCGCCGGCGCGATCGAGACGGACCAACTCACGGGTGAGATCGTCCTCCTCGGTCGGCTCCACGGCGTCCCGACGCCGGCCAACGAGGCGCTGCAGCGGATCGCCGCCGAGATGGTGCGCGCCGGCGAGCCACCCGCGTCGCGTCGCGAGGACGACGTACTCCGCGCCATCGGCGTCAGCTGACCAGCGGGACGGCCGGTTCCATCCGGAACGGCGGCCGCGCCTGGCGGATCGACTCGGCGACGGCGTCGGTCGTTCGGCGCACCTCGTCGACGAGGTCGTCGGGGTAGCCGTACTTCCGGCGGTGAAGGTCGAACTCGTCGAGGTCGAGCACCTCCACCTCCCCGTCGAGTCGCCGCACCACGTCGACGTCGAGGTCGACCGTGACCACGCGATCGACGTCGACGCGGACATGACGGGCGATGTCGACGTAGAGCACGGGATCCCATCCGGCGAGCCACACGGCCGTCCACATCCCATCGTTCGGCACGAGCACCACGGCGTCGCACGGATGGTCGTAGGAACGACCCGCCGGCCGAACCACGCGGGTGCCGACCGGGATGAACAACCACCGTCCCTCGTCGGTCGACCCGAGGTCGACGACCTCCGCTGATCGGTGCGGCGATCCGTCGAACTTGAGCTCGTCCCAGACGACCGTGCGCGCCGACATCGTCACGCCCACAGTGTGCCCCACCCGTGACAACAGGGGTCTGACCCCTGTTGTCACGCTTCAGTCGGCGGGCTCGAGGTGGGGTTCGCTCGTCAGCGTCAGGCGGAATCGGCCGCGACCGGTCTTCTCCAGGCGGATCGGGAGTTCGCGCTCGTCGAGGCGGCGCTTCAACAGGATCAGCCGGCTCTCCAGGTTGTCCTTGAACCCGGGCAGGTCGAGCGTCGGATCGAGGCGCAGCTCACGATTGGTGAAGTCGATCCGACCACTCGTGGCGTGCTGGCCGAGCAGCGACCACAGGATGCGCCCGGCGACGCCCTTGATCAAGTAGTCGCCGTCGACGAACACGCTGCCGTCGACGGAGAAGAAGCGAACGACCGGGCCGGGCGACGGCGCGGCGGCAACCGGCGGCGCCGGCGACGGCGCCCCGGCCGGCTCGTCGAGCTCGCGCTCGTCCGACCGCACGTGCTCGATGGCGCTGGCCAGCACCGTGCAGGCGACGCCGAGCACCTCCTCGTCGGCGATACCGAACGCCACCGGCTGGCGGCTCTCGGCGACGAGTACGGCGACGAGCTCGCCCCGCGCCATCGCCGGCACGACGATCCGGCTGCTCACACCCGACACCACCGGCACCTCGAGGTCGTAGCCCGGGCCGATCTCGTCGTGGCGGCGCCCCTCGTAGCCGTGACGGATCGAGCGGGCGTACTTCTCCATCTGGTGGAGGCCGCCGATCCGCAACGTCTCGCAGCGTTGGGCGGCGAGTCCGATCTGGCCCTCCCCGACCCGCACCTCCGAGCCGACGTTGTCGGTATCGAACCCGCGGCTGCCGATCGTGTACAGCCCCGTGCCGTCCTCGTCGAGGAGGAGGAGCAGCGTGTGGCGGTAGTCGAGCAGCTGGTCGAGCCCTTCGAGGGCGACGTCGACGACGGTGTCGAGATCGCCGGCGCGGGCGATGCGCCGCGACAGCTCGGCCAGGCCCGTCAGCTCCTCCGACCGCGTCTTCGCCGCCGACATCTCCATGGGCACCGGCGCCGGATCGTGGGCCGTGACCTGCTCGATCGACAGCACCCGGAAGACGTCGGCAGCGCGCAGCTTGTAGACGTCCTGCATGTTCTCCAGCACCGCCAGCGCGTCGATGTCGCCGCGCAGCCGATCGAACACCGGACCCCGGCGCTCGGTTCGCTCGTAGACCAGCGCCAACCGGTACTCGTCGAACGTTGCCGGGTCGAGCAGCAACAGGCTCGCCCGTGGGTTGGCGGCGATGTTGCGTGACGTCTTGGACATGAACTGGTTCGACAGGGCGATCCGCTCGTCGTCGACCTGGAGGGCGCTGGAGACGTAGGTGACGTTGACGACCCCGTCGGCCGACGCGGTTGCCAGCACGGCGGGAATCGCACCCCCGAAGCAGCGCTCGAGGTCGTCGAGGGTGATCTCACTCACGACGCCCACGCCGACCCCGCCTTCGGGCCCGGGGTCTGGTCGAACGTCTCGTCGACGATCATGTCCACGGCGACGTACATCTCGGGGAGCATCCGCACGAGGTGTTCCATCGGATTGCCATCGGTGCGATTGATCGTCTCGAAGAACGTGTCGATCGAGTGACGGGTCCGCGCCAGGTCGTCGGCGGTCGGCGACTCGACCGCGACGACGTGTCCCTTCACCTGCATCGAGGCGTAGGTGGCGACGTTTGCCCCGGTGAGGGCGACGGCGCCGGAGCCGAGATGGGCGATGAGGTCGGGATCGTCGTTGCTCATCACGAACCGCAGCCGCCGTTCGCCGGGATCGACGACGACCGCCGACCACGCCCGGTGTGCCCGCGGCTCACCATCGGCCGACACCGTCCCCACGACGAGGCTCATCCCCGCCTCGACCACCGGTTGCAGATCCGTCCCGAACGCCACGCCGTCCCCTCCCTGAGCGATTGTTGAGGATAGGTGAGGGTTTTCTTGGGAGTTCCACACGACGAGTTCAAGAACACACGATTCATCGCCCGTTCACGATGGTCTCATGACCACGATTGACATCCAGAACCCACCGATCGCGGCGGAGGACGACGAGTTCCGCCTTGCCGCCATCGACCTCTACCGCGACATCCACAAGGGCATCCGCGCCGAGCTGTTCGCCATCACCGGGACCGCCGGCAACATCGATCCGGCCAGCGAGCTCGACCGCGTCGCGCTTGCCGACCACGTGGCGTCCGTCGGCAACGTCTTGGAGATGCACGCCCACCACGAGGACGGCTTCCTCGACCCGGTGCTCGGGGTCCATCTCCCCGACCTCGCCGAGCAGATCGCATCGGACCACGAGCGGCTCGAGCGCCAGTTCGCATCGATCACGGACCTCGCCGACAGCGCCGTCACCGCACCCGCCGACGACCAGCGGCGTCTGACCCAGCTGCTGTACCTCGGCCTGGCCCGGTTCACGAGCCAGTACCTCGCCCACCAGGACCTCGAAGAGCGCGTCGTCATGCCCCGGCTGGAAGCGGCGATCGGCGTCGAGCAGTGCGGCGCCCTCCACGGTGCGATCGTCGGCTCGATCCCACCCGACGACTTGGCCCGCAGCCTCGCCTTCATGCTCCCGGCGATGAACGTCGACGACCGCACCGAGATGCTCGGTGGGATCCGTATGGTCGCCCCGTCGGAGGCGTTCGATGCCGTCGTCGGCCTCGCCCGCTCGGTGCTGCAGCCCGCCGACTTCACCGCCCTCACCACGCGTCTGGCGGTCGGCTCGTGAGGCCGACGATGGCCGCCGCCGCACTCGCCGCCTCCGCCGTCCTCGCCCTGGCGGCGTGCGGGAGCGACAGCGACAACGACGGCACCGCAGACACCGTGCTCACCGGAGGCGACGCGCCGACGGAGACTCGCCCCGCCGAATCGACGCCCGACACCGCGGCCGCGAGCGACACACTGGTGGACGTGACGATGACCGACTACTCCTTCGGCGACCTGCCGGACGACGTCGCCGTCGGCACGCGCCTGGCGATCGACAACCAGTCGGCGACGGAGCTTCACGAACTGGTCGCGGTCCGCCTGCCCGATGGCGACGAGCGGCCGACCAGCGAGATCATCGAGTCCGGGCTGGAGCAGCTGCTCAGCAGCATCCAGCCGAGCGCGGTGTTGCTCGCCGCACCGGGCGGCGACCAGATCAACGCCGTCGGCGACGGGGTGCTGTCGCAGCCGGGCCGCTATCTCCTGCTCTGCGCCATCCCCACCGGGGCCGATCCGGGCGAGTACCTCGAGGCGGCGGCCGCGTCGCAGGGCGGCCCGCCGCAGGTCGAAGGCGGCCCGCCGCACTTCGTCTACGGCATGGTCGACGAGATCCTCGTCACGTCCTGACCCGTTCGCAGTCAGCGAACGATGGCGACGGGGCCCCGGCTCTTGGCGGCGACCTCGGCGCTCGTCGATCCGAGGAGCAACCCGCGGACGCCGCCACGTCCGCGGGTGCCGACGACGATCAGGTCGGCGTCGGCACCGGCCTCGAGCAGCGCCGGACCGGGGAGGGCGTGAACCGCATCCGGGACGATCCGGACACCGTCGGGGATCGGCCCGGCTGCGGCGACCACCCGGTCGATGACACGGCGGGCGTTGGCCTCGAGGTCGCCGGCGTGCACGGCGGTGGCGCCCGTCAGGTCCCACGGCGAGGGGTTGCTCGTCCAGGCGTGGACGACTCGCACCTCCTCGACGCCGTCGAGTGCGACGGCCCACCGCAGTGCCGCCACCGACTCGTTGGTGCCGTGTTCGAGGTGATGGTCGTCGACACCGACGGCCACGCGGCGCGGCAGCGCTGGGTGTGTCGCCGCGCACGATCACGACCGGGCAGGTGGCGTGATGGGCGACGTGGTTGGCGGTCGAGCCGAGCATCATCGACACCCGACCCTCGCCGCGGTGGCCGACGACGATCAGATCGGCGTCCTCGGCCTGGAGCACGATCCCCGGCCCGGGCCGGCCGTGCACCAGGTACGGCTGGATGCGGTCGTCGTCGACGCCATCGAGCAGCCGGGCGAGGTCTTCCTTGGCGATCTGGTGGGCGTCCTCGTCGGGGAACACGGCGATCGTCGTGTAGGCAGGCACGTTGGCGACCGGGTTCGACCAGGCGTGCACGACGACCAGCCGGTCGTCCGGCGCCGCCACCAGGCGGGCCCACGCCAGCGCCGACCGCGCCTCGGCGCTGTCGTCGATTCCGATCACGATCTTGCGACGTTCGTTCATCACGACCTCCTCATCCAGGGTAGACCTTCACATCGAGGCTGCCGCCTGCAAACGAGACTCCCAAGGGCCGAACGTCCCGATCCGAGCCGGGACCGTTGCCTACCATCCATCCATGGCGGTCAACCGGACTCGAGCAGCACGCGCCGCACGCAAGCGGAGCCGGCGGATGGCCCGTCTCGAGCACGATCTGACGGATGAACAATGGAGCGCGTTGACGGCGGCGTGGGGCGGCTGTGCCTACTGCGGCGCCGCCGACGTGACCCTCCAACGCGACTGCGTGCTCGCCATCTCCCGCGGCGGGCGCTACACGATCACCAACATCGTCCCGGCGTGCCGATCGTGCAACGCCAGCAAGTGCAACGACGAGGTGACCAGCTGGATGCGTCGCAAGAAGCTCGACGAGCGGTCCTTCCTCCTCCGCCACCACGAGATCCAACGACTGCTCGCCGGGTGACACCGCCGCGGTCATGATGGCGCGGTGAACCGGACCGACCGGCTGTACGCCATCGTCGAGGAGTTGCGCGCCGCGGCACCCGACTACCGGTCGACGACGTGGCTCGCCGAGCGCTTCGAGGTCAGCTCGCGGACGATCGAGCGCGACCTGTCGGCGCTGCAACAGTCGGGCGTGCCGATCTACGCGATGGCCGGACGACGTGGGGGCTACGCCATCGATCGCCTGCACACTCTCCCGCCGCTCAACTTCACCGCCGCTGAGGTCACGGCCGTCGCCACGGCGTTGGCCAACACGACCTCGACACCGTTCGGCCAGGCGGGACGAAGCGCGCTGCAGAAGATCCTCGGCGTGTTGCGCGAGGTCGACGCCCGCGGCGCCCGGGAGCTCGCCGGGCGCGTCCGCATCTTCGACCACGGCGACCGCCGACGGGCTCCCGCCGTCGTCGAGCACGCCATCGTCGAGCGACGGGTGGTGCGGCTCGACTACGTCGACAAGACGGGTGCGCTCACCGTGCGCGTGGTCGAACCCGTCGCCGTGCTCGGCCTGCACCCGAACTGGTACCTGTGGGCGTGGTGCCGCATGCGTGAGGCACCACGCTCGTTCCGGCTCGACCGCATCCGCGGTGCCCAGATGACCGACGAGATCGCCCCGGACCGTGGGCTCGACCCGGCGATGATGCAGGTACCGGAGCTCGTCGGGCGAGGGATCCTCGGCGAGTGACGAGACTTTCGCGAAACCCCGACACAGGGTTGTCGCCGAGGTCCCCGACGGTGGATGCATGACCAACACCACCGCACACACGACCACCGACTCCCCCTCCGGCGCAATCGTGGCGCCGGTCACATGGTTCGAGATCCACTCCGCCGAACCGGAGCGGGCGAAGCGCTTCTACCACGAGGTCTTCGGCTGGACGTACGACGAGTCGATGCCCGACTACACGACCGTCGAGCTCGGCGAGGCGCCGATCGGCGGCGGCGTCGTCGACACCCAGGGCGCCTACCCGTCGCATGCCCTCTTCATGGTCCAGGTGCCCGACGTCGCCGCCGCGTTGCAGGCCGCCGCCGCACACGGCGGCTCGATCGTCGTCGACGCCGAGACGACACCGATCGGGCTGACCTTCGGGTACGCCGCCAACCCCGACGGGTCGGTCTTCGGCGTCTGGACGCCGCCCGCCGGCTGAGCGAGTACGGCGCTCGGCGGACGGAAATCGGGCCAGGCGACGTGCGCTACGGTGCCACGGTTTGGTACGACAATCAGACCGAAAGGGTCCCCATGTTCCGACGTCCGTCCGCTTCGTCCGCTCGCCGCCGCCTCACCGCGCTGACCCTCGGCCTCGTCGCCGCGGTCGCCGCACCGACGCTCGTCGACGCACGCCCGACGCCGCCGTCGGTCGCCGGGATGAAGATCCTGATCACCAACGACGACGGCGTCCAGCCGGGCGCGGACAGCGTGGGTCTGTTCGAGCTGCGCGCCGCCCTGTGCGATGCGGGTGCCGACGTGGTCGTCGTCGCCCCCTGGCGCAACATGAGCGGCGCCTCGGCGTCGATCACCTACGGCTCCTCGTCGACCCGCTTCACGCTGACCACACCGGCGATCGACGCCGCCTACCAGGACGACTGCGCCACTGCGCCGTCGGGCGGTGGGGTCTGGGGTGCCTGCGTCACCGCAGCCGGTGGGGCCGGCGTCTGCGATGCCGTCACACCGTCGCTGACCCCCGCCGATGCTGCCACCCTCGGCCCGATCGCCGCCCGCGATCTCGCCGGTTGGACGGCACCGGAGCTGGTCATCAGCGGGACCAACCGCGGAGGGAACGACGGGCTCAACGTCAACGTTTCCGGCACGGTCGGGGCGGCGACGATCGCCTCCAGCCTCGGGTATCCGAGCATCGCCCTGAGCACGAGTTCGAGCGGTGACGCCACCGCCAACGCCCGGGCGACCGGCACCTGGGCGGTCAACTTCGTCGCCCAGCTGCGCCAGCGGGCACTGCTGCCGGTCGGGTACGTGCTGGCCGTCAACTACCCACGCGTCGACCGCGGCCCGGTGACCAAGGCCGAGTGGACGACGGTCGCCCTTTCCTCGGCGCTCGCCACCGGCTACGTCCGCGAGGGCGCATCCACGAGCTACGCCTCCACGTACGGTCCGTGCGTTCCCGGCGCGTCGTGCGGCAACCCTGCTGGCGGCACCGACTCGGCGTCGTACTCGGCCGGCAAGATCGCCATCACCCCGATCAGCGTCGACCGCACGCTCGGGCTGCCGTCCGCGATCAAGTCGATCAGCGACTCCTTGCGCGTCGCCGCGATGGTCAAGAGCGGGTCGTTCAACCAGCGCTGATGCTCAGCGCCGGCGTCGGGCGTTGGAGGTCATCGTCGACATGTCGGTGACGGTGACCTTCAACGCCTGATGGCCGAAGCCCATCGTGGTCAGGAACCGCTCCGCCTCGTCGAGGCCCTCCAGCTCGACCACCCCGGCGGCGTCCGGACCCGACGCCCGCAGCTCGTAGCGGAGGTTGAAGAAGGATGTCGACACGTCGTAGGTGAACGTGCCCTCCGGGGTGTACGCGGAGTGGAAGATGTCGTGGTCTGCCTGCGTCCGCGCCAGGTAGGCCCGCGCCTCGTCGGTCAGGTCGGCGAAGCGGCCGCGCACCGTGACCCGGAAGACCTGCGTCGCCTCCTCGCTCATGTCGCCCACGCTACGACGCGGGCGGGTCAGGAACGGTCGAGGTTGAGGTGGTCGCGGTTGATCTGGTCGTCAAGGGCGCGCACGAGATCGAGTTGGGCGCCCGCTTCGGGACCCGCGGCCGGACGGTGGCGGCGAACCCGGTCGAGGGCGTCGTCGAGCGGCACCGCCAGCGACACGAGTACGGCGACGGCGGTGGTGCCGGCGCGGCCGACGCCACCGCCGCAGTGGACGATGACCCGCTCACCCGCCACCAGCCGGTTGACGAGGTCGGTGAGCACCGGCGCGAACTGCGCCAGCGGTGGCGCGTGCAGATCAGGGATCGGGTACCAGACCACCCGCTCCGGCGGTTGCACTCGGAGCCAGACGACGTACTCGGGAAAGCGGTCCTCGAGTTCGTCGGCCTCGTTGAGGCAGATGACGACGTCGGCCCCGAGGCGCGCCATCAGCGCCTCCGGGTCGGGACCGATGGCGTGCTTGCCGCACAGCCACAGCCGGCCGGTCGCCGGCGGGGGCAGCGGGATCTCGTGGACGCCGCCATCGGCGTTCCACGGTGCCGAACTCACTTCGGGGCGAAGCGGGTGCCGGCGTCGAGGCGGATCGTGTCGCCGTTGAGCATCGGGTTCTCGATGATCGCCACGGCGAGCCGGGCGAACTCGTCCGGGCGACCGAGACGCCGCGGGAACGCGGCATCACGGGTCAGGTCGGCACCGCGATCGTCCGGGATGCCCTTGGTCAGGCCGGTGGCGAACAGGCTCGGGGCGATCGTGTTGACCCGAATGCCGACGACGCCGAGGTCGCGCGCCATCGTCAGCGTCATTCCGGCGATGCCGGCCTTGGCGGCGGTGTAGGCGACCTGACCGATCTGCCCTTCGAAGGCGGCAATCGATGCGGTGTTGATGAGCACCCCGCGCTCACCGTCCTCGTTCGGTTCGCCCTTGGCCATGTGAGCGGCGCACAGGCGATTGGTGTTGAACGTGGCGATCAGGTTGAGGTCGATGACGGCGCGGAAATCGTCGAGGCTGAACGGGCCGTCCTTGCCGAGTGTGCGTCCGCCCTTGCCGCCGCCAGCGGTGTTGAGCGCGACGTGCAGACCGCCGAGCGCTTCGACGGCTTCGTCGATGACGACCTCGATGCCGTCGAAGTCGAGCACGTTCGTCGGGTGCCAGGACCCACCGAGCTCCTTGGCGACCTCGGCGCCGGCCGACTCCTCACGGTCGAGGATCGCCACCGATCCCCCACCGGCGGCGATGCGCTCGGCCGTCGCCCGGGCGAAGCCGGACGCCCCGCCGATGATGATCGCCTTCAGTCCCTGGATCTCCACGTCGCTGCTCCTTGCGTTTCGGGCGATCTCGGTCGGATTCGTCCCGGAAAGCGGGCACATCCTGACCGAGATCGCCTCGGATCGAATCGACGGCGACGGTACCCATCGCACCGCTCGCCGCCGTAACCGGAGCAGCGACCGCCTGTCAGCTCTCGCCGGACGCCTGCTTGGCGTCGGCCTCGATCGCCTCGGTGTCGGCCTTCAACTCACGCTGTTCGACCTTCTCGGCACGCTTCATCTCCGCTTCGATCCGACTCCCGATGTCGGACGCACCGACGACCACGAGGCCCGCCGTACCGTCGTCGAGCTGCTCGCCGAGCTCTTTGAGGTCCTTGCGGCTCATGCCGGCCGCGGCGTGGCCGGCGACGGCGCCGAGCACCGCCCCGCCGGCGGTCGTGCCGAGGAGCAGCCCACCACCGATGGCGGCGAACGGGAACAGGGCAACGACGAGTCCCGTGGCGAGCCCGACGCCACCGCCGAGCACCCCACCGACCCGGGTCGGCGTCTCGTGCTTCTTGGTGATCTTCACCTTGCCGTCGTCGCGCTTCGTGATGACCGCGGCGTCGTAGGCGTCCGGGAGTCCGACGTCCTTGTGCAGCTGCTTCACCGCCTGGTAGTCGGCTTCGGCATCCTCTTCGCTGGCGTAGACGCCGACGTATGCGATGAACGTGTCCATGGCCATGTGCGTGTCCTCCGTGGTTGAAGTTCCTGCTGGGTGACACCCGAGTCTCGCACTTCACCGGAGGCGCTCGCGCAGGTTCGTCGATCGAGCGGGAACACCGACGTCCAGCAGCCGGCGGCGCCGGCACCCACGAAGTGGATCGGCCCGTCGTGTTCCACTGAGGGAGCGACGGACGAAGCCGCCTGCGCCGTCGCTCCCCAGCGGATACAGGTTCCCACTGAATCCCATGAGCCGCGACCCCCACCGCCAGATACATCGGATCCGAGCGGACGGAAGGTGGACGATCAGTCGGGCTCGACGCCGAACCAGTGGTACCCGTGGGCGGCGACCTTCAGTGAGACGACGCCGTCGTCGATGGCGATCGGGGCCGTCGAGGCGAAGCGGTCGCGCAACACACCCGAACGGACGTCGAGCTTGATCGTCGCCGTCGTCGCCGTCGTCGCGAGGTTGTGGATCGTGACCGTCGTCCGGTCGTCCCAACGGAAGCGCAGTGCCAACACGGCGTCGTCGGCGGCATCGAGCACCTTGTACTCGCCCCAGCCGATCTCGGGTGCCGCCTTGCGCAGCCGGATCAGGCGTTCGAACCAGTTGAGGAGCGAGTCGGGATCGGTCCGTTGGTCGGCGACGTTGACGTGGGCCGGGGCGAAGTCACCATCCGGGAACGGGCGGCAGGCGGCGTCGGGCGGCACCGACGTGAACCCGGCCGACGGCCCTGACGTCCACTGCATCGGCGTGCGCACGGCGAGCCGACCGTCGACCGCCAGATTCTCCCCCATCCCGATCTCCTCGCCGTAGAACAACGTCGGCGCACCGGGCATGGAGAACATCAAGCTGTACGCCATCCGCAGCCACTGGGCATCGCCACCCAGCATCGTCGGGAGCCGGCGCCGGAGGCCGCGACCGAAGACCTGCATGTCGGGATCGGGACCGAAGGCGTCGAACACCTCCTGGCGCTCGGCCGTCGACAACTTGTCGAGCGTCAACTCGTCGTGGTTGCGGAGAAACGAGGCGAACGCGGCGTCGGGTGGGATCTCCGGCCGGCGGCGCAGTGCACGGGCGATCGGTCGGGCGTCGCCGCGGGCCATCGCCAGGAACGTCGCCTGCATGCCGACGAAGTCGAAGAGCATGTTCAGCTCGTCACCGTCCTCGTCGCCGAAGAAGCGTCGCTGTTCGTCGAACGCCAGGTTGACCTCGCCGAGGAGGATGGCGTCGCCGCGCCGCCGCTGGATGAACGCCCGCAGGTCGCGCAGGTACTGATGCGGGGCGATCTCCATCGTTTCGTCGATGCCATCGACCTCGAGCAGGAACGGCACGGCGTCGACCCGGAACCCCGACAGCCCCTGCGCCAACCAGAAGCCGATCACCTTGGCGATCTCGTCGCGCACCTCTGCGTTGGCGACGTTGAGGTCGGGCTGATGGTGGTAGAAGCGGTGGAGGTAGTACTGCCCGGCCTCGGCGTCGAACGTCCACAGACCGGCCTGGTCGCCTGGGAACGTGACGCCCTCGGGCCCGTCGGTCGGGATCTCGTCCTGCCAGACGTAGAAGTTGCGATAGGGCGAGTCCCGGCTGCGACGGCTGGCCTGGAACCACGGATGGGCGATCGACGTGTGGTTGACGACCAGGTCGGCGATCACCCGCAGGCCGCGGTCGCGGGCGACCGCCATGAACTCGGTGAAGTCACCGAACGTGCCGAGGCGGGGATCGATGGCGTAGTGGTCGGAAACGTCGTAGCCGTCGTCCTGGTCGGCGGTCGGCGCGAACGGCATCAGCCAGATGCAGGTGACGCCGAGGTTGGCGAGGTCGTCGACGTGTTGCGTCAGCCCGGCGAAGTCGCCGATGCCGTCGCCGTTCGCGTCGGCGAACGTCTGCACGTCGAGGCAATACACGACGGCGTTCTTCCACCACAGGTCGGCAGTCGCCGGGACGTTCAGCATCGGCCAGCTCCCGTCTCGATCGACCGCAACGCCGGCACGACGTGCTCGCCGAACTCCTCGACGAAGCGCTCCTGGTGCTGACCGACGTGATGGATCCAGACGCCGTCGAAACCGAGACCGACGAGTTCGCCGATGCGATCACGGAGCTGGGCGACGTCGGAGGAGATGAGCACCGAGTCGTGCATGTCGTCGGGGCGGACGTGTCGGGCGATCTCGTCGAAGTGGGCGGTCAGCTCGAGGTCCCAGCACACCGGCGGCGAGAAGACGTTGGTCCGCCATTGGTCGTGAGCGATCGCCGTGGCCTCCTCGTCGGTCTCTGCCCACGACACGTGGACCTGCAAGTAGCGCGGTTTGCCTGATCCTCCACCGGCGTCGAACGCGTCGAGCACCTGGCGCAGGATCTCGGGTCGCTGGTTGACGGTGATGATGCCGTCGGCCCACGAGCCGACGATCTCCGCCGTCGCCGGCGAGACGGCGGCACCGACGAGCGGTGGCGGCTCGGACGGCCGCGTGAACAGGCGGGCACGGTCGACGCGGACGAGCCCGTCGTGTGTCACCTCCTCACCGGCGAACAGGGCGCGGATGACGTCGACGCACTCCAGGAGGCGCCGATTGCGGACATCCTTCGACGGCCACCGGTCGCCCGTGATGTGTTCGTTCGCCGCCTCACCGCTCCCCAGCGCCACCCAGAACCGCCCGGGGAACATCTCGGCCAGCGTCGCCGCCGCTTGGGCGATGATTGCCGGGTGGTAGCGCTGACCCGGCGCGTTGACGATGCCGAACGGCAGCTCGGTCGTCGCCATCGCCGCCCCGAGCCACGACCAGGCGAAGCCGGACTGACCCTGCCGCTCCCCCCACGGGGAGAAGTGGTCGGACGACATCGCCGCCTCGAACCCTGCCGCCTCGGCCAGGCCGACGATGCGCAACAGCTCGCTCGGTGCAATCTGCTCGTGGGACGCGTGCCAGCCGACGACCGCCATGGACGACACATAACCGATGAACTCGACAGGGAAACGCCCGCGGTACCGATCGCGACGTGCGAGACTCGACCGATGAGTGCGATCGGCCGGGCTCTGATGCGACGCCCGACCACGGCGGGGATGGCGGTCGCCACCGTGTTCTGGTGGTTCTCGCTCGTGCCCAGCCTGCTGCCGCGCACGTGGATGACCCAGGCAGCGATCAGCGCCATCTGCGTCGGTATCGGCTACGCCATCGGCACGGCGTTCGGCTGGCTCGTGCGGCGCATCCGCGAGGACACCGGCCGCCCGCCACTGTCGTGGTCGTTGCCGTGGATCCCGTTCGCCGTGGGTGCCGGCCTGCTGCTGATCGTCGGGTGCATCTTCTGGGTCCGCTGGCAGAACCAGCAGCGAGAGCTCGTCGACATGGACTCGCTCGCCGCGGTCTCGGTGATCCCGATGCTCCTGCTGACCGTCGTGCTGACGTTCGTCCTCGGCATGATCGGCCGGCTGATCGGCGGTGCCGTCCGTCGTCTCGATCGTTGGAACCGACGCCACCTCCCGGGCGTGTTGGCGTTGCCGACGACGATCATCCTCGTCGTCCTGGTGGCCGGCCTCGTGTTCCGCGACGTGATCGTCGACACGTTCGTCGACTGGGCCGACCGCACGTATTCGCTCGTCGACAACGGCACCGACGCCGGCACCGAACAGCCGACGGTGTCGACCGTGTCGGGCAGCCCCGACTCGCTCGTCGCCTGGGACGACCTCGGGCGCCAGGGTCGCAACTTCGTCGCCCAGTCGACGTCCCAACAACACCTGCAGGAATTTGCCACCGAGATCGGCGAGGATCCTGACGACGTCGTCGCCCCGGTGCGTGCCTACGCCGGCATCAAGTCCTCCGAGAACGTCGCCGAGCGGGCGCAACTCGCCGTCGAGGACCTGAAGCGGGCCGGCGGCTTCGACCGCGAGGTGCTCGTCGTCGCCACGGCCACGGGCACCGGATGGATCGATCCCGACGCCGCCCGCGGCGTGGAGCTGATGCACGGTGGCGACACGGCCATCGTGTCGATGCAGTACTCGTTCCTGCCGAGCTGGATCGCCTTCCTCACCGACCTCGACCGCGCTTCGAACGCCGGTGCGGAGTTGTTCGACGCGGTGTACACCGAATGGATCGCGCTCCCCGAAGACGACCGTCCGCTGCTGATCTCGTTCGGTATCAGCCTCGGTTCGTTCGGCGCCGCAGGCGCCTTCACCGGCCAGGAAGCCGGCACCTCGATCGCCAACATGGTCGCCCGCTCCGACGGTGCGCTGTTCGTCGGCACGCCCTACCACACCGAACTGTTGCGCCAGCTCGTCGGCGAGCGTGACCCCGACTCACCGGCGTGGGCGCCCCAGATCGGTGACGGCCGCACCGTCCGCTTCGAGACCCGCGACCCGAACCAGCCGGAACCGAGTGGGCCGTGGGACGAGCCGCGGGTCCTGTTCTTCCAGCATCCGTCCGATCCCGTCGTGCACTGGTACTACAACTGGTTCTGGAGCACGCCGGAGTGGATGGACGAGCCGCGGGGCTACGACGTGCCCGCCCGCGCTGGTTGGTTCCCCATCGTCACGGGCGTCCAGGGCGTGTTCGACCTGATGGCCGGCTTCTCCGCCCCGCCGGGCCACGGACACGACTACGCCCCGGACTATCCGGTGGCGTGGTCGGGGGTCGTCCCTCCTGCGGGCTGGACCGACGAGGACACCGAGGCCCTCGAGGCGTTCACGCAGGCGTTGCGCGACGCCGACGTCGACGACTGACGTGCGCCCGTCGCGAGCCCTCGTCGTCCTCGTCACCGGGCTCGCCGCGGGGGTCATCGTCCGCTCGACGGTCGTCGACCATCGCTGGCACTTCGTCTACAACCTCGGCCTGGGGGCGTTCGCCGTCGGCCTCGCCACGTCGGCCGGGTTGCGAGCCGGCGAGCTCGGGTGGACGCGGCGTCGGCTCGGGAGCGGGTTGCGGCTCGGGGCGTTGGCCTTCGTCGCCATCTCCGCCGCCGAGGTGGTCGGCGCCCTCGCCGGCGTGTTCGACGATCATGCCGCCGACCTGGTCGACGTCACCGCCAGCGGGATGCTCTTCCACGTGCTGGTGACGATCCCGATCGGCACGGTCGTCGTCGAGGAGCTGATCTTCCGCAGCTCCCTCGACGGGCTGTTGACGACGAGTGGGTCGGTGCGACGGACGATGGCTGCCGGCGCAGTGCTGTTCGGGCTGTGGCACGTCCCGGCGATCGCCGGCGACGACGGCATCGTCACCGTCGTCGGGACGTTCGCCGCGACCACCACAGCCGGTGCCGTCTTCATCTGGTTGCGGCACCGCAGCGACAGCATCGCCGCCCCGATGCTCGCCCACCTCGCCACCAACAGCACCGCCTACACCATCGCCTGGATCGTCAGCCGCTGACGCGACCGCCCGATACCCGTCAGGTGCCGGGGAGGGCGAGGCCGAAGAAGCCGGCGACGTCGCTGATCCTGCCGTCGGCGACGAGGGCCACGTCGAGGCCGTCGAGGACCACGTTGCCGTCGCCGTCGACCATCTGCCAGCCCCAGCGGACGAGGTCGTGATGGGCGTCGACGTCGCCGCGTTGGCGGAACGAGTGCCCGGGGTAGGCGACGTGGAAGTTGGTGAACAGCTCGACGAGGCCGTCGTGGCCGGTGACGTCGACGAGCGGATCGGCGAGGTGCCCGTCCGCCGCGTACGTGCGCTCGACGAGCGACCGTCGCGCCGCGTCGTCGGTCGTGTTCCAACAGTCGAAGTAGGCGTCGATCAACGCCTGGTGCTCGGTCGCCGCCTGGCCGGTGGTGGTGGTGTCAGTGGTGGTGGTGGTGTCAGTCATGACCTGATCGTGCGCCTCCACGGCTCGGGGAGCGATGACGCATCAGGTCATGCCACACCGCGGCGACGAACCGCTTCTGGGTCGGCGATGCCGCGCGATGCGCGGGAAAATCGACCCAGAACCCGGTTGGTGTCACGACCAGGGGCGGGTGGCGAGCAGGCGGCGGGTGGCGTCGTCGGCGGGGTACAGCGTCTCGATCGACAGTTCGGAGAGGTTGACGTCGTGTGCCGCCGTGAACGTCGTCGTCGTCGACAAGAAGGCGACGTCGGTGGTCTCGAAGCGCAATCGGAGCGGCAGCACGACGTCGGCCGCGAGGGGCACCTGACGCGCCGCTCGCGGGGCGTAGCCCGCGCACTCGTCGATCAACGCGGCGAGCACCGGATCGTGGTTGGCGGCGTGCACATGGCGCATGTGCCACAGCAGTTGGGCGGCGAACTCGTCGAAGTTCGTGGTGTCGCGCGCCAGCCCGTCGGGATGCAGGCTCAGGCGGGCGACGTTGGGCGCCGCCAGCAGCGCCGGGTCGACGTTGCGGCACAGCCAGAACGCGGCGGCGTTGGCGTCGACGAGGTTCCACCGGCTGTCGATGACGGTCGTCGGGTTCGGGTCGTTGCCGGCGAGCACGAGGGCGATCACCTCGCGCACCGATCCCATCGCCGCATCGGTGAGATCGACGTCGCTGTACACGGGCGCGAACCCGGCAGCGAGCAGCATCTCGTTCGTCGCTCGTTGGGGCATCTCGAACTCCTGGGAGAGGTAGAGGAGCAGCTCGCGGCTGGCCTTCGAGCGCCCCGTCTCGACGCACGAGAGGTGACGCGTCGACACGCCGGTGCGGCTCGACACGTCGAGTTGGCTCAACCGGCGCCGGACGCGCCATTCGCGGAGCGCGATGCCGGGGTGGGGTGCGAGTGCGGTGGACACGCGGCCACCCTACGAACGCCGCCGTCGGCAGATCCATGACCTCTCGGGTCATGGATCGGACGGGGCGTCAGGCGGGTGCGCGCAGGCCGGTCGCCTCGAACCACTCGAGGAAGCGGTCGAGCCACGTGTCCGACGGCAGGTGCTGGACGCGCATGCCGAATCCGTGCCCACCGCGGGCGTAGGCGTGGAGCTCCGCCGCCAGTCCGGCTTGACGCCAGCACTGATAGATCTCGACCGAGTCGTCTGCCAGGCCGAGGCCGTCATCGGTGGCCACGACGACGAACGCCGGCCCGCTCCCCGATGGCGGCACCGTGACGTCGAGCCCGCGCATCGAGGCGTAGATCGGGGCGACGAAGTTGGGTCGTGCCGCGGCGTCGTCGTTGAAGGCGACGCGCATCGCCACGTTGCCACCGGCCGAGAAGCCCATGAACCCGAGGCGGTCGTCGTCGATGCCGAACTGCGCCGCCTGTGACCGCACGACGCGCATCGCCTGGATGCCATCGGCGCCGCCGAGTGGGGCGATCGCCGCCATGTCGGCGACGAGGCGTTCGAAGCCCTCGGCGGCGGTGCGCTCGACCATCTCGGCGACGGGGTCGTCGCCACCCGGGAGCAGCCGGTACTCGAGGACGAAGGCGGCGATGCCCGCAGCGGCCAGACGTTCGGCGACCTCGAAGCCCTCGCTGGCGATCGACAGCCCGACGAACGCACCGCCCGGTGCGACGATCACGCCGGCGCCACAGCCACCGCCGTCGGGCAGGACTGGGGTGATCGTCGGCACGACGACGTTGGTGACGACCTCCGTCGCCCAGTGCTCGCTGTGGTAGCGCCGCGGCGAATGCGTCCAGTCCTCGCTCCCCGGTGCCGGGCCGTCGTACAACGCAATCGGTTCCATGGCGCCATGCTGCCCGATCGACGGCCGGCGATCGGGCTTGGGCGGGTCGATCGACCCTCGCTGACCGGTCGGGGTCGCGGGGATCTAGCCTCGCCCGGGTCATGGGGCTCGACGACGACCTGCGCACCTACTACGACGCGGAGGCGCTGGCGGGGCGACGGGGCATCCGTGACGGCATGCGTCACGACCTCCGGCGGCGCTTCGCCGAGGTGCTCCGCGCGGAGCGATTGGCGGCGCTCGTCGACGTCGGCGCCGGGCCGGGCATCGAGACCGCCGACTGGATCGCCGATGGCGTCGCCGCGGTCGCCGTCGACCTCGGTCTCGAGAACTGCCGTCTCGCCGGTGGACAGGGTGTCGCCGCCGTCGCCGCCTCGTTGTACGACCTGCCGTTCGCCGGCTCCTGCTTCCCGGCCTTGTGGACGATGAGCACCTTCGTCCACGTCCCCCACGCTCGCAAGGACGAGGCGCTCGCCGAGCTGATCCGCGTCGTCCGGCCCGGCGCCCCGCTCGGCATCGGCACGTGGGGCGGGCGCGACTTCGAGGGGCATCCCGAGTTCGGCGACTTCCGGCCGTACCGTTTCTTCTCGCTGATGGAACACGACGCCTGGCGCTCGACGCTGTCCGCCCACGGCGACGTGGAGTCGTTCGACACGTTCGGGCCAGTCGACGGCTCCGGCTGGGAGTACCAGTTCGCGGTGCTGCGTGCCGGCGACGCCCGCTGACCGGTCGAGGCCGGTCGATATCAATCGTCGTCGGTCGGCGGTCGCTCGACCAACGTCGCCAGCTTCTTCGGCGCCAGCACGCAGAAGCTCTCGGTGACCAGCTCGCGCACCTCGTCCCAGTCGGTGTCGTCGTCGAGCACCATCCCCATCGCGTCGCGGCCCCAGCCGAGCACGAAGAACGGATGGCCGGCATGGCGCAGCATCTCCAGCTCCTCCCCTGCCGAGCGGAACGACAACACGACGGTCGGCTCGCCGCCGTCGACGACAACCCCGAGCACGTGGGCGAACGTCTTCTTGCGGACCATCCACCGGGTCCCCGCCCACGCCCGCTCCTCGTAGGCGTCGGGCAACTCGAGGCTGATCTCACGCAGCCGGATCTCGACGTCCTCCGGCACGTCGTCGGTGTAGCGCCGTTCCCCGGCGGCCATCAGCGGCGCCTCACGACACCACGGCCTCGTCGGCGCGCCGCACGATCTCGTCGACGCTCTGCGCAGGATCCTGGTTCGACGTGTCGAGCCACAGCCCGACGTGGCGACGCGTGGCGGCGACGTGCTCGTCGTTGATCGCCGGTGTGAAGCCGCCCCGATACGCCACCTTGCCGCGCCGTCGTTGTCGTTCGGCATCACGGGCGGTGATCACGGCGACGCTCGGGCGGAGGACGACGAGGTGCTTCCGCGACGCCGTGATGCGCTGCAGCCAACGCTCGACGTCGGCCCCGTAGATGTTGTCCTGGACGACCGTCTCGAAGCCGGCGGCGGCGTAGCGATCGGCGACGCTCGACGAGAGCTCGTAGCGCAGGTCGAGCAGCCGCCGGGACTCGATCGCATCGGGGTCGTCGACATGGACCCACCCGCGGACCGCCCACCGGTAGAACTGCCCGCCTTGGACGTGGACGCCGCGCTCGAACCGCCGGGCCAACAGGTCGGCGATCGTCGACTTGCCCGACGCCTGTGCCCCGGTGATCAACCACACGCCGGCCATCGCGTCATTCTGGCCGCCCGCACGCCCCCCTGCCGCACACCGCTCCGCTGTCGTTTCGGCGACCGGCGAGGTAGGGTCCGCGTCGTTCGGCACCAACGATTCGAGGGAGCACGGTCATGGCGATCGACGCGTATCGATTCTTCAGCAACAACTGCCGCGAGGCGATGACCCGCTACCAGGAAGTGTTCGGCGGCGAGCTCTCGGTGATGACCTTCGCCGACGTCCCGCCCGGCGAGGACACACCGCCCGACGTCGACGCCGACCTCGTGATGCACGCCGCGCTGGTGTTCCCCGACGGCGACATGCTGCTCGCCTCCGACGACCCGTCCGGCGACGGCGGTCCCGTGAAGGGCGTATCGCTCTCCTACACGGCGTCGAGCATCGACGACGCCCACCGCGTGTTCGACGCCCTCGCCGACGGTGGCTCGGTCGACATGCCGCTCGAAGAGGTCTTCTGGTCGCCGCTGTTCGGCAGCCTCACCGACCGCTTCGGCACCTCCTGGATGATCGGCGTCGACCACCCGCAGACCGCCGACTGAGCCGCGCCGTTCAGCGCTGCCGGGAGGTCAGTACCGCAGGCCGACATCGACGACCGACGTCAACGGATCGCCGGCGGCGAAGCGGGCGACGTTCTCGGCGAGCCAGCGGCGCGTCAGCGAACGCCCGGCGGTGCGGGTCCCCGCCACGTGCGGCGTGATCACGACGTTGTCCATGCGGCGCAGCGGGTGATCGGCGGGCAGCGGCTCGGGGTCGGTGACGTCGAGCCCGGCGCCGCCGAGATGGCCGCCGCGCAGGGCGTCGACGAGATCGTCGGTGACGACGTGGCGGCCGCGGGCGACGTTGACGAGCGAGCTGCCCGGTCGCATCGCGCTGAGCCGCCGTCGATCGACGATGCCGACCGTCTCGGGCGTCAACGCCAGGGCGACGACGAGGGTGTCGACCGTCGACAGCGCTGCGTCGAGGTCGTCGACCCCGACCACCCGATCGGCGCCGGGTACCGGCGCGGACGCATCACGGCGCACGACGATGCGTTCGCCGCCGAATGGTGCGGCGAGGCGCAGGAACTGTTCGGCGATGTGACCGCCGCCGAGCACGCCGATCGAGCGCCCGCTCGTCATCATCCCGCGCGGTTCGGCGTCGGCGCCGTGACGGACGTGGTAGCCGACCTGGCGGTCGACAGCCAGCAGCAACGCCAGCGCGTGTTCGGCGACGGGCAGCGCGAGTGCCTCCTTGCCGGATGTCCAGACGACACCGGGAACGATCGCCTCGCGCACCAGCTCGGTGCCCGAGAAGACGAGGTGCACCCAGCGGATGCCCGGCCCGGCGGTGAGCAGGCGGGTGAGCTCGTCGGGCCGGGCGAACTGGTTCCACACCAACACCTCGGCATCGCCGACGTCGGTACGGACGGCGATCCCGTCGGGGACGAGGTCGTCGACGGGGAACACGCCCTGGTCCGGCCCGATGGCGATGCGGACCGGACCAGCGCGTTCAGTCATCGGATCGACGCGAGTCGTAGATCCGTTTGAGGTGGTCGTTGTCGGCGAGCGGGATCACCTCGCGCTGCATGTGGTGGAACAGCGGATCGTCGTTCAGCAGATCGAGCAGCTCGTCCAGGCTGTCGACCCGATACACGGCGACGCGGGCCTTGCGACCCACGTACGGCGCCGTGTAGACGACCTTGCCCCGGGCGCCCAGCTCGTCCCACATCGCCAGCTGCCGCAGCGCCAGCTCCGCCACCTGCTCGCCGGGGATCTGCATCGGTTCGATCGCCCGCATCAGCACCAGGAAGTCCATCGCCGCCACGTCAGCTCGCAGACGGGAAGACGAACGCCGCCGGATCCAGCGCTTCGAGACCGACGACGTCGGCACCGACCGTGGCGACCATCGCATCGATCAGCGCCTGAGTGGGCTCGAACAACGCGGCGTTGAACGGCGGGTTGTCCTTGGCCCGTTCGCTGGCGATGTAGGCCTCCATCACGTCCGGCTCGGTGATCCCGACGAGCTCGACCAACGGCGGCCACACGCTGTCATCGGTCATCAGCACCTCGTACGTCTCGGCGAGTGCCAGCTGCAGGTTGGCGAACGCTTCCGGGTGCTCGTCGATCCACGACTGCGGCATCATCCACACGAGGTAGAGCGAGTCCGGATCGAGATCGGCTGCCTCCAGCAACGTCGGCACGTCGGTGACCGCCCGCTGCTGACCCTTGGTCAGCGGCGCCAGCGCCAAGCTGTCGAACTGCAGGGTGGCGTCGACCTCGCCGCTCGACAGTGCCTGGTTGAGCAGCGGTGGCGTGGCCTGGACGAGCTCGGCGTCGACCTCGAGATCGAGGTCGTAGGCGATGCTGCCGGCGGTGCGGATGACGAGCCAGTCGAGGAACGTCGTGCCGAACTGACCGACCTTGCTCCCGCGCAGGTCCTCGAACGTCTCGATCGGCGAGTCGGGCAGGGTCACGATCGGGCTGGTGAACCGCTGGAAACCCCAGACCCCGACGAGGTCGCTGCCGGCGCCGCGTTGGCGGTGCAGGTCGAGGATGTTGCCGGGGACGAGATCCACCTCGCCACCTGCGACGAGCGTGTACTGCGCACCGGGCTGGGCGAAGGGGACGATCTCGACGTCGAGTCCGTACCGCTCGGCGATCCCCGACTCCTCCATCACGATCGGGACGATGCTCTGTCCCGACGACTCGATCGACCCGAAGCGGATCTCGACGACCTCGGTGGGCGCCGGCACGCTCTCGGTCGAGGCCGGCTCCGTGCTCACAGGGTCCGTCGTGTCGATCGCAGCAGCGGTCGGGTCTGTTGAACTGTCGTCGGCGTCGTCGCTGCCGCAGGCCGCGGCGACGAGCCCGAATGCCAGTAGCGGGGCGACGATCCCGCGTACCAGATGAGCCTTGCGTGTCATGGATGTGGCCTCCTGTGTGAGGGGTGGATTGCGAACTCGGCCGTCATCGCGGTGTCGATCCCGGCGGGTCCCAGACGGCGAGGTCGGGGCTGTCGGGCCGATACGTGACGAGTTGGATGTTGGTGCGGCCGTGCGCCAGGAGCGCCGTGCGGGCCCGGGCGGCTTCGAGGTCGTGGGCGCCGCGGGTGACGGTCCAACCGGCGGCGACGAGCTCGTCGACGGCGGCGTCGAGGTCGTCGACGTCGAAGGCGAGATGGGCGACGATGGGATCGGTCCCGGGCGACTCGATCAGTTCGAGCTTGACCCCGGTGCCGTCGCCGACCATCGCGATCGGCTGACCGGTGCGGAAGCGCTCGCCACGGCGGACGACGCGCATCGAACAGACCTCGAGCGCGGCGATGACGGCTTCGAGGTCGTCGACCTCGATGGCGACGTGGTCGAGACGGTTGATGCGCATCACTGCTCCTCCGCGGCGCGGAGCTTCCCCGGGTTGAGGAGTCCGTTGGGATCGAATCGCTGCTTGGCGGCCACGAGGTCACCGACGTCGGGGAACATCCCGCTGTCCTCGATCACCGACGTGTGCGGGTTCTGGTAGCGGACGCCAACGTCGTCGCAGACGGTCATCGTCCGCGCCACGGCGTCCTCGTCGCCACCGGTCACGATCGTGATCACGGCGGCGGGGAGGGTGCCGTCGGCGTCATGGCCGAGCAGCCGTCGCATCCAGCCCGAGCGGATGTACTTCATCTCGAACAGCACCCGGTCACCGAGCTGCGCTTTCAGTCGTTCCACATCGGCCATCGGTTCGTCCGGATCGAGGTAGACGTGCAAGAACGCCGAGTCGGGCAGCAACCGTTTGACCCACAGCATCCGGTGGCCGTACACCATCGCCGCGATCGACGCCTTGCCCGTCGGATCGAGCTCCCACGGCTGCCATTCGTGCAGCTCACCGCCATGCGGTGCGGCGAGGTCACGCAGCTCGCCCAGCTGGGCGCGGTCGACGATCATCAGCACGGCAGAGCATCCCGGCGTGAGCACGTCGGACAGCATCCGGAACGCCGGGACGAGGCCGGGCTCCTGGGCAGTCACGACACGGTGACGGAACGACGGGTCGGTCGACACGGCGTGGGTGAACGCCGACGCCCCGATGAACCCACCGAACACGCCGACCACCTCGACGTACTCGACGGCGGGAACGGTGCGGAGGGCCACGTCCGATACGAGCCCGACGGTTCCGAAGGTGTGCAGGAGCGGGATCGATGCCGGTCCGTCGAGCTCGATGATCTGGGGATCGACGTCGACGGTGACGACGGTCGTCGCCAGCACGTTGTCATCCCACACCGACCCGTGGACGCTGCTCCCGAGGCCGACGTGCCCGCCGGCGATCCAGCCACCGACCGTCGCCGTCGAGTAGGTCGTGGTCAGGGCGGTCAGCTCGCGCCCACCGGCGCGGGCGACACGCTCCATCCCGCCCTGGATCGTCCCCGTGGCGGCGCGCACACCCTCACCGTCGAGCACGGGCTCCGACTTCACGCCGCGGACGTCGAGGATCACGCCCCCGCGGCTCGGGGCGACGAGCCCGAAGTTCGACGTGCCGCTGCCGCGCGGCGTGATCGGCACGCCCAGTGAGGCGGCAGCAGCGACCGCCTCGACGAGCTCGTCGCGGCTGCGCGGGGCGACCACGGCGCCGACGCCGAGGGTCGGGCCATCGCTGGCGAAGCGCCGCTCCAGCTCGTTCGCCAGCACCGGTGAGAGCCACGAGTTGTCCTTGAGCACACGCCGGATCTCGTCGTCGCCGTCGAGGACGATCGCGTCGTCGAGTTGCGACCGCAGCGCCGCGGCGATGGTCACGACGACACCGCCGTGACCGCGGCCAGCGCCTCGTCCGCCCGTGTCAGCGCGGCGGCGATCTCCTCTCGCCCACGAGCGTCACATGGGTACTGGGGGTGCAGCGGCGGCCCGACCTCGTACCCGCGGACCTCCAGCGCGGCCTTGACGCAGGCAGCGAGACCGAGGCGCTGGAACAGGTCGTTGAACGGCCACAGCGCCCGCTGCAGCTGCTCGGCGCGGGCGGTCTCACCACGGCGCCACAGGTCGTAGAGGGCGACGGAGTGCTCGGGGATCACGCACGCCGGGCCGGCCATCCAACCGACGCCACCGATCTGGAACACGAGGAGCGGCACGTGCGCCGAGGCGCTGAACACGCCCAAGCGGTCGCCGATGGCGTCGATGATCGTGACGAGCCGCCCGGTGACCCCGGAGGCGTCCTTGATGTAGCGGATGCTCGGCACCTCGACCAGCTGGTGGAGGTCGTCGATCGACAAGTCGGTGCCCAGCACGGCCGGGTTCGTGTACAGCACGACGGGGACGTCGACCGCAGCCGCGGTCTGCGCGAAGTACTCGACGACACCCGCGTGCGGCGTCGGTAACGCCTGTTGGCGCATCACGACGAGCCCGTCGACGCCGCAGTCGACCATCACCCGTGCCTGCTCCACGGCGTCACCGGTGGCGAAGGCGCTGACGCCGGCGACCACCGGCACACGACCTGCGACCACGTCGACGACCGCTTCGACCATCGCCCGGCGTTGCGGTGGCGTGAGATAGGGGAGCTCACCGGTGCTGCCGAGCGGTGTCACCCCGTGCACGCCGGCGGCGATCAGGTCGTCGACGAGACGTCGCACGACGGCGACATCGATCTCGCCGTCCTTGCCGACCGGCGTCGGCAGGTAGGGGTAGATGCCGCCGGGCAGCGTGAAGCGGTCGCTCATGCAGTGTCTCCTCGATTCGAATGCGTGCCGACCTCTCCCTCGATCAGGGCGAGGATCTTGGCGGCGGTCTCCATCAGCTCCGGCTGTTCGTAGGTGCGCGGACGCGGCACCGAGATCTCGACCTCGGCGATGATCGAGCCGGGCTGCGGGCTCATCACGACCACGACGTCGGCGAGGTAGCAGGCCTCGTAGATGTTGTGGGTGACGAAGACCGTCGTCCGCGGCTTGGCGGCGTAGAGGTCCAACAGCTCGGCGCGCAGCCGACGGGCGGTGAGCTCGTCGAGTGCCGAGAACGGCTCGTCCATCAGCAGTGCGTCGGGGTCGACGGCGAGGGCCCGGGCGAGCGCGACGCGCTGTTGCATGCCACCCGACAGCTGTGACGGGAAGTGACCGGCGAACTTCGACAGGCCGACGACGTCGAGCATCTCGGTGGCCCGAGCGGCGCTGGCCCGCCGGCCGAGCCCGCGTGCTTCGAGCGCGAAGGCGACGTTCTTCGCCGCCGACAGCCACGGGAGGAGCCGCGGGGTCTGGAACAGGCACGCGCCGACGGCATTCGACGGCGTCCGCTGGAACGTACCGTCGTGCTGCGTGTCGAGACCGGCGGCGATGTGCAAGAGCGTCGACTTGCCGCACCCGGACGGTCCCACGATGGCGACGAAACTGCCGGGATCGATCGTCAGGCTGACGTCGTCGAGTGCCTTGGTGCGGCCGGCGCCCGACTGGAACGTCTTGGTGATGTGGGAGAAGTGCAGCTCGGCGGTCATCGTGCCTCCTGCCGCCGCCAGCGGAACGCGTAACTCTCGAGCGGACGGAGCACGAGGAACTCGAGCCCGAGCATCAGCAGCATGAAGGGCAGCGCGGCAGCGATCACCCGCTCCATGTTGAACAGCGAGTACCAGTACTGGATCCGGTAGCCGACACCGGAGGATCGGCCGACCAGCTCGACGAAGATCATGATCCGCCAGGTGAGCGCCAGGCCCGACCGTGCCGCGCTCGAAGATGAACGGTGTCGTCTGCGGCAGCACGACGCGGCGGATCGTCGTCATCCGCGACACGCCGAAGGCCCGTGACATCTCGGTCAGCTGCGGGTCGAGCGCCTTGACGCCGTCCCACACGTTGAAGACCATCGACGGGGCGACGACGAAGGCGGTCCCGACGATCGCCGCCCGATCGCTGAGCCCGATCGACAGGTAGCAGACGACGATGAACACGAGCGCCGGGATCGACGCGCTGATGGTCACCCACGGCCCGAAGAGGCGCCCGGCGATCTTTGACGACCCGAGCAGCACACCGCCACCGACGGCCACGACGAGCGAGAGGACGAACGCCCCGACAACGCGTTTGAACGTGATCCAGACGTCGGACCACAGGTAGCCGTCGTCGGACGAGAGCTTGACCGCGTTGATCGAGTCCCACGGCCCGGGTAGCACGTCCTCACCGATCAGCCGCGAGGCGATCGACCAGAGCACGAGGAGCAGCAGGATCGAGGCGAGGGTGTACAACGCCGAGGTGCCGGCGCGTCGCGCCCGTCCGCCACCGGCCGACGGCGTCACCTCCTCGACGACAGCCTCGTCGGCGTCGAAGACGGTCGTCACGACGTCGACCTCGGGCTCGCACCGAGCGCCGGCAGCACGTCGCCGGCGAGGCGCTGGAGCTGCCCGCGCTGGTCCGACGAGGCGAGCACGAACTGGAACGAGTTGACACCGGCAGCGACGAACTCGTCGATCCGCTCGGCGCACCGTGCCGGCGATCCGTGGATCAACCAGCGGTCGACCGAGGCGTCGTCCATCGGCAGGCGGTGGTACTGCTCGAGGAATGCCTTGCCCTCGGCACGGCAGGTCGGGGAGTCGCCGACACGGAGGAACGTGTTCACGCGGCGCTCGAAGCCGGCGTGGTCGACCTCGCGACCGAGCGCATCCGCTGCCGCCGTGATCCGCTGCCACCCGCTCGACCACTCGGCGGGCGTCGCCATGCCCGTCACCCAGCCATCGCCGAGCCGGGCAACGCGCTCGAACGGACCGATGAACGTGTCGGCGAGCTCGGGCGAGAAGACGTCGTTGGGGCCCGAGCCTGCGGTGCTGGCGACGTACGCGCCGCAGGCGATGACGATCGGTGGGCACGGCTCCTGCGCCGGCCGCACCGGGACGCTGACACCGTGCTGGGACAGCACCCGACCCGGGAAGTCGACGACGTCGCCGGTCCACAGCAACCGGAGCAGTTCGATCGACTCCTCGAAGGCGCGGGCGCGCTGCCGGCGGGTGAGGCCGACCTGAGCCAGCTCGGCGTCGACGAGCTCCTTCGGTCCCGTGCCGAGGCCGACGGCGAGCGACGTGCGGCCGTGGGCGATGACGTCGAGCGTCGCCCACTCCTGGGCCAACCACACGGCGTTGCGCAGATGTGGCTGGAGGATCCCCGTCGTCAGCCCGATGCTCGACGTCCGGGCGGCGATCGCCGCCAGCACGGGAATTGGCGAGTACCGCGGCTTGGCGAGCATGCTGTCGCCGACCGCGACGAAGTCGAGGCCGGCGTCCTCGGCCTCACTGGCCAGGGCGAGCAGGTTGTCGAGCGAGAACGACTCACCGAGGAAGATCGCCGCCCGGTTGTTGACGTAGACACCGAATCTCGTCGCCGCGCCCGGCACATCGCGTGGATGGTGTGGGTCGTCCGGGGAGGCGGGGCGCGACATCGGCGACATCGTCCACCCAACGGATCTAATATGTCAAATGATGAACTATTAAGGCTGTGTTTCCTCGCCGGTGCATCTCCGACACGGCCGTGCGCGGCGCAGCAGAATGGATCCGATGAGCCAGCCTGATCCCTCGACCGTCGCGCCGCCGCCACTGCGCGCCCAGCGCGTCGCCGAGCTGGTGGCCGATACGTTGCGGTCACGCATCCTCGGGCCGGACGTGTCCGACGGCGATGCGCTGCCCAAGGAGGACGACCTGCGCCGGGAGTTCGGCGTCGGCAAGCCGGCGATTCGTGAAGCGCTGCGCATCCTCGAATCCGAAGGACTGCTGACCATCAAACGCGGCAACCAGGGCGGGCCGATCGCCCGCAAGCCGCGAGCCGACAACATCGCCTACACGATCGGACTTGCCCTCGCGTCCCAAGGGGTCCACAGCAGCGACGTCGGCGAGGCGATCCGGCTGCTCGAACCGGCGTGCGCCATGGCCTGCGCCCTGCGCACCGATCGAGCCACCGAAGTCGTCCCGGCGCTCGACGCCATCGTCACCGAGTCGCGCGATCCCACGCTGACCGCGTCCGAAGTGTCCCAGTACTCACGGCAGTTCCACGAGGAGCTCGTGCGTCGCTGCGGGAACGAGACGCTGAGCATGGTCGCCGGCGCGCTGGAACATCTGTGGTCGCGCCACGTCGCCTCCGCCACCACGTCGGCCACCGCCGCGCCGCGCTCCGACAAGGTGTCGTCGGTCGACGAGCACGCACGCATCGTCGAGTTGATCGCCGACGGCGACGCGATCGGCGTGCTGCACGCCGTCAGCGAGCATCTCGATCGCGTGCAGCGCAGCGGCAGCACGTCGCGCGCCGACGTGCCGATCGCCGTGTCCGTCCTGAACTCGCGTCTGCGACCTTGACAACGCGCCAGCCGACCCCGCTCAGCGGGCGACGCCTCGGAACGTCCAGCCGAGGATCTTCGGCTCACGCGGGAGGTACGAGGTGTCGAGGTGTTCGACAGTCATCCCGCCGGCACCGAGGACGCTGACGATGTCGCGGTTGAGATTGCAGCCGCAGGCGACGACGCGCTGGACACCGTTGAGGCGGTCCTGCCAGCGGCGCACCTTGACGTCGGGCGACGCGCCGTGCTCGACGAAGTGCAGCCGCCCGTCGGGTCGCAACACGCGGCGCAGCTCGCGTACGGCGGCGATCGGATCGGGGATCGTGCACAGCGTCCACGTGCACAGCGCCGTGTCGACCGAGTCGTCGCCGAGGGGCAGTGACTGTCCGTCGAGGCCGACGAAGTCGACGGGCACCGAGCTGGCGGCCAACCGCTCGGCGGCGAGTTCCCGCCCGCGGCGCATCGGGTCGACGGCATAGAGCTTGCTCACCGCCGGCGGGAGGTGCGGCAGGTTGAGGCCGGTGCCGAAGCCGATCTCGACCACCTCGCCCACCAGCGGCGCGCACACCGCCGCCCGCACGTGTCGAGTCTCGGCGGTGTTGCAGGCAGCGTTGACCACCTTGGGGAAGACGCGGTCCCGGTAGAACGCCACGGGCACAGTGTCGCGCACCCGGTCAGCCGCGATCGTCGCCGCTGGAGAAGAGGTCGGTGAACCACGAGTACCACTCGTCGGATGCTCGCCCGCGTCCGGGACCGGCGACCGCTTCGGGGTCGAGATCGAGGGCGACCGACAGCTCGATGACCTGCTCGAGGATCTCATCACGAGTGTCGTCATCACGCACCTCGCGCTCGGCGCGCTGGAACAAGCTGCGCAGGTGCTTCGTCGCCTGCTTGGCGTCACCGCCGTTGGCGGCGCGCAGCGTGTCGGCGACACCGCGGATCAGCTCGCTCCCTGCTGCCGCCGGCAGATGGTCCGGCTGCGCCGCTTCGATCAGATCGACGAGTCCGCCGGCCACTGCGACGGCCTTCGCCAGCGAGGCGGGCGTGGTGCTGGGGGGCGGCGGTGGCGGCAGCGTCGTGGTGACGACGGTCGCGGGCGGTGTCGTGGTGGCCGGCGGCGGTGCGATGGTGGTCGCCGGGACGTCGGCCGGTGCCGGCGCGGCCGCCGGGTCGCCGTCGATCGTCGCCGCCACCGGCTGCGTGCTGGCCGTGGCGACGTCGCCGTCGCCGGAGTTGGCCATGGCGACCACGCCGCCGACGGCGGTGGCGCCGGCGAGGATCGCCAGCAGGATCAGCGACGCCGTGCGCGTCCCCCGCCCGGCGTCAACGGGCGCGGCGACCGCAGCGACCGCTGTCGTCGGCACGTCGGCCTCGTCGAGCCGGCGCAGCGCCTGCTCGAACGCTGCCGCGGTCGGCCGGCGGCGGGCATCGAGCGACAGCGCCGGCGCCAGCACCGCCCGCCACGCCGGTGGGGGCAACGGCTGCGTCGCACCGGCGTTCGGCTTCCAGCGCGAACCGGTCAGCAACTCGTGGAGCACCGCGGCGAGCGAATACACGTCGGCGGCGGGGCTGCGAACACCGGTCGCCAGCGTCTCGGGCGCCGAGTAGGCAGCGGTACCGAGGGCGATGCCCTCGCTCGTGAGCGTCGGGTCGTCGACGGTCCGGGCGATGCCGAAGTCGGTCAGCTTGGCGTCGGCACCGGCGATCAGGATGTTGCCCGGCTTGACGTCGCCGTGCACGACGCCGGCGGCGTGCAGCGCCGACAGCGCCGCGGCGAGTTGGATGCCGAGTGTCGCCGCCCGCTCGCGCGGGACGTTGGCCAGCGCCAGCGACGGACCGTCGACGTACTCCATCACCAGGTACGGACCGACGGCGTCCTCACCGACGTCGTAGACCGACACGAGGTGCCGGTGGCTGACGACTGCCGCCGCCCTCGCCTCGCGGGCGAAGCGCGGGAGCACCGTCGAGTCGGCAGGAGCCGGGTGCGGACGTTTGATGGCGACGATCCGACCGAGGCGCGTGTCGCGGGCGCGCCACACGGTGGCCATGCCACCGGAGCCGATGACGTCCATCAGCTCGTACCGCTCCTCGTTCATGGCGTCCAGCATTCCACCGGATTCGCCGCATCCCTCGTCGGCAGCACGTGCCGCGTGGCGGTCAGTCGCGGTCGGCGATCGTGCGCAGCGAGTCCGACGCGCCGTCGATCTCGACGATCGGCTCGGGCCGGTCGTCGAACTCGGTGCGCAGTGCCCGCGACATCGTGGCGTGCATCTCGTACATGCAGGTGATGTACGTCAGCTCGAGGATCTCCTCGTCGGACAGGTGCCGGCGCAGGGCGTCGAACACCCCGTCGGCGGACGCGACCACCGTCGAGCACCAGGGCATCCGTGTAGGCGAGGACCAGCCGCTCGACCTCACTGAAGACGTCGCTCGCCTGCCAGTGCGGCACGGCGGCGATCTTCTCCTCGGCGACCCCGTTCGCCCGCAGCGACTTGCAGTGCTGCGAGAAGACGAACTGGCTGCCCCGCGTCCACCCGGCGCGCGTCTGGCCGAGCTCGCGCAGCGTCGGATCGAGGATGCGGTCGGGGCTCTGGTAGAGGGCGAATCCCTGGACGCTGTGGCGCAACACGTCGGGGACGAGGGCGAACACCGTCCACCAGTCACCCGGCGTCCCCGTCGCCGTGCCCGGCTCGGCGACCGGATCGCGATCGCCGAAAAGGCGCTCGTACATCTTCGTGACGATGCCCTCGGGCGCCTCGTCACGGCTCACCTGGCGAAGTCTCGGCATCGCCGCAGTGTGCCCGGCGCCGCAGGTCGGTGACGAGGCGGGTGGCCTCGGCGAGCAGTTCCGTGTCCACGTCGACATCGAGGCCGAGATCGGCGAGCGACGCGACGAGGGCATCCGTGGCGATGTTCCCGGCGGACTCGGGCGCGAACGGGCACCCGCCGAGACCGCCGACGCTGGCGTCGAGGAACGCCGCACCGCCACGGACTGCCGCCGCCGCGTTGGCCAGCCCGACACCACCCACCCCGGCAGCGGCACCGCGATCGTGGAGGTGGACGCGGATCGGCACGTCGACGTGCTCGCACACGGCGGCCACCAACTCCTCGGTCTGCGCCGGCTGGGCGATGCCGATCGTGTCGGCCAGCGACAGCTCGTCGACGCCGACCTCGACCAACGCCGATGCCAGCTCGAGCACGCGTGCCGGGGCGACGGGGCCCTCGTAGGGGCACCCGAACGCCGCCGACAAGGTGACGCCGGCGCGCATCCCTTCGGCTCGGGCGGCGACCGAGACGTCGCGGCACATCGCCAATGCCTCGGCGGTCGGCATGCCCTGGTTGTGCATGCTGAACGAGTCGGTGACGAGGACCACGGTGTTGATCGACCGCATCCCGCAGGCTGCGGCGCGCCGCAGCCCGCGCTCGTTGAGTACGAGCCCGATCAGGTCGACGTCGCGCACGTCGGCGAGCCCGGCGACGACCGCTTCGGCGTCGGCCATCTGCGGCACCCGCATCGGATGGGCGAAGCTGACGATCTCGATCCGTCGGAGGCCCGCCGCCAGCAACGTGCCGATGAGACCGAGCTTCTCCGCGGTCGGGACGACCAGATCGAGATCCTGCAGCCCGTCGCGCGGGCCGACTTCGACGATGCCGACGCTCATGCCATCTCCTCGCGGTGGGCGCACACTTCGACGATGCCTCGCGCCGCCAGGTCGTCGAGCGCGGCGTCGTCGAGCCCGACGACGTCGCGCAGCACCGATGCCGTGTGCTCGCCGAGCAGTGGACCGATCGTGTCGACACCGCCCGGCGTGCGTTCGAACTTCGGCACCACCCCGACCATCGGGATCTCGACGTCGAACCGGTTGTGCTTGCGAATCACCATGTCGCGCGCCTGGTAGTGGGCGTCGCTGAGCATGTGCGGTGCCGCGTAGATCTGGCCGGCAGGCACGCCGGCGTCGGCGAGCACGTCGAGCAGCCGGGCGGCCGGCATCGTCGACGTCCACTCCCCGATCAGCCCGTCGAGCTCGTGCCATGTTGTCGCCACGTGCGCCGTGCGTGGCGTAGCGGGTGTCGTCGGCGAGCTCGGGGCGGCCCATCGCGGCGCACAGCCGGCGGAACACGGCGTCGGCGTTGGCGGCGATGATGACGCTCGAGTCGTCGCCGGTCGGGTAGACGTTCGACGGGGCGACCCCCGGCAGCACGCTGCCCGACCGGGTGCGCAGATGACCGGCGACCTCGTAGTCGGCCATCGTCGACTCCATCAGCGCGGCGACCGCCTCGTAGATGGCCACGTCGACCTCCTGCCCCCGCCCGCTGCGGTGCCGCTCGTTGAGGGCACCCATCGTGCCGATCACGGCGAAGAGCGCGGCCGAGCGAGTCGCCGAGGCTGATGCCGGCACGCGTCGGTGGCAGCTCCGGGTTGCCGGTCGTGAACCGGATCCCGCCGATCGCCTCGCCGATGCTGCCGAACCCGGCTTCGGCGGCACGCGGGCCGGTCTGACCGAAGCCGGAGACGTGGACGACGATCACGCCGGGGTTCGTCGCCGCCAGCGCCTCGTAGCCCATCCCCCACTCGTCGAGACGCCCGGGACGGAAGTTCTCGAGGACGACGTCGACCTCGTCCATCAACCGGCGGACCAGATCTCGGCCCTGCCACGGCGCGCAGGTCGACCGCCACGGAGCGCTTGTTGCGGGCGATCGACGGCCACCACAGGCTCTCGCCGTCGCGGGTGACGCCCCAGGTGCGCATCGGGTCACCGACCTCGGGCGGTTCGACCTTGATCACCTCGGCGCCGTAGTCGCCGAGCAACTGTCCGGCGAACGGGCCGGCGATGAAGCTCCCGAGCTCGAGGACTCGGACACCGTCGAGTGGACCACGGCTCGTCGACATGCCCGGATTGTATGGAGAGTCGGCCCGTCGCTCCCCCGGTCACCAACACCGATCTCGGTCAGATCCTGCCCGGTTTCCGGGAAGAATCTGACCGAGATCGGTGGTTGCGGGCGCGGGTGCGCAGGAGGTCGCGCTGGGTGTCGGTCTCGGGCGCCGAGCGGTGGGCCTTGCGGCTCCCGGCTCGCCGTGCCGCGATGCACTCCAGCGCCGCCTCGGCGTCGAGCCCGTCGTCGACCAGCAGGCAGCCGACCACGGTGGCCGTGCGACCGATCCCGCCCCAGCAGTGCACGTAGACCGCGCCGTGTGCGGTGGCGTCGCGGATCGTGCGGATGACGGCGTCGTACCCGTCGGCGTCGAGCACACCCATGTCGGGGATCGGATGGGCGGACGTGGCGGAGGTCGAGCCGTCGCGCCTCGGCGGCTGCCGTGACGTGTCGGTCGTACGGGGTCAGACCGTCGTCGGGCATCGTCAGGTCGACGAAGGTCCGCACACCGTGGTCGACGAGGAGGTTGACCTTGCGCGCCGCCAGTTCCGGGTCGGCGTGGCCGGGGTACTCGCCGGCGAGCACGCTGCCCGGATATACCCACCAGGCGTGGAGGAACTCGTCGTGCGGCCACACGATCGCCGGCGCGGCCGACACGGCGGCGTCGAACAGCCGCGAGGCGATGGCCGCCGATGCGCTGCCGAGTCGGTGATCGCCCGGCGCCAGTCCTCGGGGATCGCCGACCAACCCCACCGCGCACCCGCCAACTGGCCGGCGATGGCCGCCGTCGTGTCGGCGTCGTCGCCGAGGTTGGCCGCCCGCAGCACCGCTGCACGGAAGTCGGGCGCACCGCCGACCGCCCACAGTGCGGCCTCGAGGGCGGCGACGCGAGTACCCGGTCCCGCGGATGGCGGGCGGCTCCTTCTCGCGCCACGATCCGCGTGCCACGGCGGCGACCTCCGGGTGGAGGTCGCCGAGCTGCCAGAACGCCGGGTCGAAGACGGTGTCCGCGGGCGAACCGCCGATCAGCGCGGCGACCATCGCCCCCATCAGCCGGCAGGCGTCGACGGGGCGCCGCGCGGGATGCGTCGTGCGGCTCGACGCGCCGACCGTTCGGCTGCGGCAGCGAGGTCGCGATGCCACCGGATCGGTACGGCCGCCAGTCGCATCAACGACCCGTTGGCCGCCGACTCCTCGTCGACCACGTCGTCGACGACGGCGCCGCTGCGCTCGAAGCGCGCCAGCGCGCCGCGGGTGGTGATGCCGATGTCGAAGCACGCCCCGGTCGACGACCAGTAGCCGTCGCGCCACCACCGCACGTACCGGCGCAGCTGATCGGCGGGGTCGAGTCCGCCGACGTCGAGCACCGACTCGGCGAGGCACATCGCCATCGACGTGTCGTCGGTCCATGCTCCCGTGCGAGGCCGAACGGGCCGCCGCCGACCATGTCGGTCGAGCGGCTCGAACGAACCCGGCGGACGGAACTCGACCGTCGTGCCGACCGCGTCGCCTGCCGCCAGCCCGACCAGCGCACCGATCGCCCGGTCGCGTGCGGAAGTGCCGCCGGATTCCATCGGCCGACCGTACCGCTCTCGGATGTGGATCGATCGCGGCGGCTGGCCGGTCGCGAACACGGTCGCCCTACCATCGATGCCATGTCCGACCCGGCTGTCGTCGAGGCGCTGCGCGCCGAGCTGTCCGACGGCGCGCTGGTCACCGATGCCGACGTCGTCGACCAGTACCGCCACGACCGGGCGCGCACGATCGTGCCCGGGGTTCCCGTCGCCGTCGTCCGTGCCGCCGACGTCGCCGACGTGCAGGCGACGATGCGCGTCGCCAGCCGCTTCGGCGTGCCGGTGGTCCCGCGCGGTGCCGGCACCGGGCTCTCGGGCGGATCGATCGGCGGTCGACGGCGTGCATCACCCTGTCGACCGAGCGGCTGCGCGACGTCAGATCGACCCGCGGCACATGATCGCCACCGTCGGACCCGGGCTGCTCAACGCCGAGCTCAAGGCGGCGGCCCGGGCGCACGGCCTGTGGTACCCGCCCGACCCGTCGTCGTTCGAGATCTGCTCGATCGGCGGCAACCTGGCGACCAACGCCGGTGGGCTGTGCTGCGTCAAGTACGGCGTCACCACCGACTACGTGCTCGGGCTCGAGGTGGTGCTCGCCGACGGCCGCGCCGTCCGCCTCGGCGGTCGCACGATCAAGGACGTCGCCGGCTACGACCTCAAGCGGCTGTTCGTCGGCTCCGAGGGCACGCTCGGGATCATCACCGAGGCGACGCTGCGACTGCGCCCGCTGCCGCCGCCGCCGGCGACCGTCGTCGGCCACGTTCGACGACGTCGTCGACGCCGGTCGGGCCGTCACCGCGGTCGATGGGCGAACTGCGACCCGCGGCGCTCGAGCTGATGGACCGCGCCGTCGGTGGCGGCGGTCGAGGCGCGTGCAGCCGATGGGCCTCGACGCCGATGCGGCGCCCTGCTGCTCGGCCAGAGCGACGCCGGCCTCGCCGAGGCCGAGCGGATGGCGGCGATGCTTGCGACGCCGCTGGCGCCACCTACGTCGCCGTGACCGACGATCGTGACGAGGGCGAGCTGCTCATGGGCGCCCGCCGCATGGCGATCCCGTGCGTCGAGCGGCTCGGCACCGTGCTGATCGAGGACGTCGGCGTGCCGATCCCGCGCATCCCGGACCTGATCGCCGCGTCGAGCGCATCGCCGCGCGCATCCGACACGATCATCGCCGGTCATCGGCCACGCCGGCGACGGCAACTTCCACCCGCTCGTCACGTTCGATCGCGCACGACGCCGACGCCGTCGGCCCGCGCCGAGCCTCGCGTTCGACGAGGTCATGCACGCCGCGCTGCGCGCTGGGCGGCACGGTCACCGGCGAGCACGGCATCGGCTCGCTGAAGGCCGCGCACCTCGTCGAGCAGCTCGGTCCCGACGTCATCGACCTCACGGCGCGGGTGAAGGCGGCGCTCGACCCGGCCGGGATCCTCAACCCCGGCAAGTGGATCTGATCGCCCCCCGTATCTCCCCCTGAGGGGCTTCTGGGTCGCCGATGCCGCGGAGGGCGCGGCAAGTCCGACCCAGAAGCGGGCGGGCGGTGACACACTTCCTCCATGACCGAGCTGCAGGCGGTGCCGGAGGACTGGGAGCGGGGGCTGGCGGTCGTCGCCCACCCCGACGACATGGAGTACGGCGCGGCGGCCGCCGTCGCCCGCTGGACCTCGCAGGGCAAGCAGATCGCCTACGTGCTCGTCAGCGACGGCGAAGCGGGGATCGCCACGATGTCACCCGCCGAGGTCGGACCGCTGCGGCGGAGCGGAGCAGGAGGCGAGCTGCGCCATCGTCGGCGTCAGCGACGTCGAGTTCCTCGGCTGGCCCGACGGCGCCATCGTCGAGGGGCTGGAACTGCGCGCCGACCTCGCCGCCGCCATCCGTCGGCACCGCCCCGAGGTCGTCCTGTCGATCAACTACCGCGACACCTGGGGCGGGGTCACCTGGAACCACGCCGACCACCACGCGGTGGGACGCGCCCTCCTCGACGCCGTACGCGACGCCGGCAACCCATGGATCTTCTCCGAGCGAGGCGAGCCGTGGGACGGCGTCCGCTTCGTGGCGTTCTCCGGCAGCCCCGACGCGACCCACGCCGTCGACACCACCGACACGTTCGACGTGGGCGTCGAGTCGCTCGCCGCACACGCCGTCTACCTCGACAACCTCGGCGGCGACATGGCGTCGCCCGATGCGTTCCTCCGCGATGCGGCGCGGGCCGCCGGACAACGCCTCGGCACGGCGTTGGCGGCGACGTTCGAAGTGATCGAGTAGGCGCCGTCAGCCGGCCACGGCGATCGGTGGCGGGTAGAGCATCGACAGCGCGTAGGCGAACCCGTCGCGGACCCGTCCGGCTCGGCGCCCCGACGTATCGACGACGATCGACCCGTCGGCGATCGGTTCGAAGCCTGCGCCGTGCAGTCGCAGCCACAGGTCGGTGTCCTCGGCCCCGGTGCACGCACGGAAGCCGTCGACGGCTCGGTAGGCGTCGAGTCGCACACCGAGGTTCGTGGCGTGGGCGTGCGGATGCGAGCGGTCTGCGGCGATCGTGGCCCCGTAGTCGGCGCGCCAGCGACGTGCGAAGTCGGCGGCCTCCTCGTCGTCGAAGAGGTCGACGACCCCGGCGACGGCCACCGCGCCGCGGCCGGCGTGAGCCAGGTGTCGGACGATCCAGTCCGGACGGACGGCGGAGTCGGCGTCGGTCGACAGCACCCACGCCCGCTCGGGCTCGCCCCACTCGCCGGTCAGCACCTCGAAGCCCACCCGGCGAGCGATCGCCGCCGACCCGACCTCGACGCGGCCGACGGCGCCGACCACCGGCAGGTTCGCTCCGAGGCTCGTCAGCGCCCGCCGGGCGACGTCGCCGGTGCCGTCCGAGCTGCCGTCGTCGACGATGCACAAGGCGACGTCGACGTGCGGCTCGAGGCGGCCGATGGCAGTACCGAGTGCGGCGATCGCCGACGCGATCCGCGGCGCTTCATCCACGCGGGAACGACGATTGCCACCCGATCGATCGCCCGGATGTCGTGATGCAGACCTCGCACGCCGCCGCCCCTACCCGGCCGATCGCGGGTCCAAGCATCCGGCCGCTCGTGATTGCCACGCCGACCACCGGGTACAGCCGCCGACGTGAGGACGATCTCGCGGGAGACACATCTCGCCCCCGGCTGGCAGCAGGCGCTCGACCGAGCGGCCCGCTGGTCGCCGCCCCCATGGGACGACACCTCGACGGCCGCCCTCGTCGTGGTGCCGCACCCCGACGACGAAGCGGTGTTGTTCGGTGGCCTGATCGCCCGCTTGGCCGCCCGCGGCACGCCGGTCCACGTGCTCGCCGTCACCGACGGCGGCGCCGCCTACCCGGGCATCGTCGACGAGCACGAACTGGCTGCCGTGCGGCGTCAGGAACAGGTCGACGCCGTGGCGGCCCTCGGGGTCACGACGAGATCGATCCTGCGCCTCGGCCTCCCCGACGGCGCCGTCGCCGAACACGAGCCGACAGTGCGCACGGCGATCGCGGCGATGATGGAGGACGTCGACGTCGGCATGATCGTCGCCCCGTGGCAGCACGACCACCACACCGACCACGAAGCGTGCGGTCGGGCGGCGGTGTCTGCCCTGCACTCCTCGGTCGGCCCGGCACGGCGGCCGGTGGTCGGGGCGTTCGGCCTCTTCTGGTCGATGCAGCGCGATCCCCACCCTGCAGGTGTCGAGCTCGCCGCGATGACGCTGACCGCGACCGAGCGCCGTCGCAAGCTGGCCGCGATCGACCTCCACCGCACCCAGATCAGCCCACTGTTCGATGCCGCGCCGTTCGATGCCGCGCCGTTCGATGCCGCGCCGTTCGATACCGTGCCGCTCGACGCCGTGCCGCTCGACCCGGTGCTCGGTCCGGCCGAGCTGGCGGTGTGTGCCTGGCCGAAGGAGCACTACGTGATCGATCTCGGGCCGGGCTGGTCGTGAACCTCTCCGACCGCCTCACCGCCGAGACCGTCGTCGACGCACTGGCCGCGATCGACGTCACGGGCGTTCCCGCGCACGGCAACACCGGCCGCCGATGGACCGGGCTGTTCGACCTCGCCACTCGCCAGGACGTCAGCGTCGCCAGGCTGTGCGAGGCCCACGTCGACGCCTGCGGCATCCTCAGCGAGGCGGGCACTGCGCCGGTTCCTGGCGCGCTCTACGGCGTGTGGGCGTCGGTGACGCCCGGTGCCGAGCTGGAGCTGGTGGACGGCACGGTCAGCGGGATCAAGACGTTCTGTTCGGGGATCGGCATCGTCGACCGGGCGCTCGTCGACGTGATCGCCGATGGTCGTCGACAGCTGGTCGACATCGGCATCGCCCTCGACGCCGAAGGTGAGTGCTGGCGTTCCGCCGACGGCCTGTCGAGTGGCAGGGTCGAGTGGGCCAACGCCGGGCTGCAGGCAACCCACACCGGCACCGTGTCGTTGACCGAGGTGACCGACGTGATCCCGGTCGGCGAGCCCGACTGGTACCTGCGACGGGTCGGGTTCTGGCACGGTGCGTGCGGACCGGCGGCGTGTTGGGGCGGGGGTGCCGCCGGGCTGTTGTCGTTCGCCTCCAGCGGCGACGACCCGTTCCGCAGCGCTGCCGCGGGTGAGATCGCCGCCGACGCCTGGGCGATGCGCGCCGTCCTGCAACAGGCCGGCGACGAAGCCGACCACGATCCCGACGACCTGGTCGCCGCCCGCCGCCGAGCCCGCGCGGTCCGGCACACGATCCACGAACTGGCGACGTCGGTGGTCGACACCTTCCTCCGCGGCTACGGGCCGCGTCCGCTCGTCGAGCCGAACGGCGCGGCGCAGCGCATCGCCGACGTCCAGCTGTATCTCCGTCAACATCACGACCGGCGTGACCTCGCCGCGCTCGGTGCCGACCTGCCACCGTTCGACCTGCCACCGTTCGACCTGCCACCGTCCGACCTGCCGGCGCGGAGCTGACGGCGCGGAGTCGATGATGGGGAGCGACGCGCTGCACCACGACCCGTCGTACTTCCAGGGCATGTACGCCGACGCCGACGACCCGTGGGGCTTCGAGGAGCGCTGGTACGAGCGACGCAAGTACGCGCTGACCCTGGCGGCGCTGCCCCGCGACCGGTACCGGCGGGCGTTCGAGCCCGGTTGCGCCAACGGTGCCCTCACGGCGATGCTCGCCGAGCGTTGCGACGAAGTGATCGCCACCGAGTTGATCGACGACGTCGCGCGACGCGCCCACGCCCGGCTCGCCGAGTCGGCCCACGTGTCGGTGCACTGTGCGCCGTTCCCGCAGTGGTGGCCGGACGGTGGGATCGACCTGCTGGTGATGTCCGAGGTGGCCTACTACCTGACCACCGATGGACGACGGGCGGCCGAGATGGCGTTGCGCGACTCGTTGCGACCCGGTGGCGACGTCGTCGCCGTCCACTACACGGGCGAGACCGACTATCCGATGCCCGGCGGAGCCGTCGCGCTCTGGCTGGACGGCATCGACGTGCTCGAACGCCGGGTCGACCATACCGACATCGCGGGCGACGACGAGCAGTTCCAGCTCGGCGTCTGGCGACGCCGTCCCGAGGGCCGCCGCGAGTAGCGCACAATGGCGCCGGCGGTGACTATGCTCACCGGCGAATTGATGTCGCCCCGGACCCTGGTGACGCCCCAGCGACTGAGAGGCGTACACCATGGAAGACCGTCGACCCCGAGACGTGGCGCTGCCACGTTTGATGTACACCGTGCGGCGCTCGCCCCACCCGACCGCCGAGCCGTTGCTCAGTGCCTGGGTGCTTCCCGGGTACGTCTGCCTCGACGGTGACCTGTGCACCTACTCGGTGGAGATCATCCGCAGCCGTCTGCTCGACGAGTTCGGCCCGACGTCGACGCCGACCGGCGAGCTCGTCGTCGACCTGACCTGGCTGCGCTTCATCGACAGCGCGGGAGTGCGCATGTTGCACGACCTGGCGCAGCAACTGGCAGCGACCGGCCAACGCCTCACCCTGCACGAACCCGGACGGATGGTGCAGCGGGTGCTCACCATCGCCGGCAGCTATCTGCGCCAGACGGGCCACCTCGTCGACCCCTGAGCACTACCATCGTCGGCAGCTCATGGACTCCGATGTGACCTGGCGCGGCGATGCAGCACTCGACGTGGCGCGCACGCTGACCGAGTTCGCCCGCACGCTCGCCGACCGCGCCAGTGTCGCCGAGGTCTTCGAAGCGCTGGCCGACTACACCACGATGCTGCTCGGTGTCGAAGGTGTCGGTGTGCTGCTCCTCGAGGAGGGGTCACTCGTCGTGGCGACGGCGAGCACCGAGCTGGCCCGGTCGATCGAGCACCTCGAAGCCGAGCTCGCCGAGGGTCCGTGCACCGAGAGCATCCGCACCGCCAGCCACGTGCTCGTGCCGGATCTCCGTGCGGCGCTCGACCAGTATCCGAACTTCGCGCCGCGGGCGCTCGAACTCGGCGCGGTCGGCATCCACGGGTTGCCGATCGGTGGACGGGCCAACCTTCCGATCGGTTCGATCGACATCATCACCACCGGGCCGCTGGCGCTCAGCGAGGTCGGCCTGCGCACGGCCGACATGCTCGCCGAGGTCGCGGTGTCCTACCTCGTGACCATCCGGGCGCACGAGGACGCCAGCCAACTGGCGACGCAGCTGCAGACGGCGCTCGACGGGCGCATCGTCATCGAGCAGGCGAAGGGTGTGCTGGTCGGCCGATACGGCCTGTCGTTCGAGGACGCCTTCGAACGGATGCGGCGCTACGCCCGCCAGCGGGGCCTCGCCATCCGCGACGTCTCGCAGCTCGTGCGCGACGGCGAGCTCGACCTCTCCTGACATCCCCGTCGTCTCAGTCGGCGAAGCGCTCGATCATCGTCCGCGTGAACGCGGGCAGATCGTCAGGCTGACGGCTCGAGATCAAGGTGTTCGGGCCGTTCTCGCACACGACCACCTCGTCGTCGCGCCAGGTTCCCCCGGCGTTCTCGATGTCGGTGCGCACGCTGGGCCAGCTGGTCAACGTCCGGTCGCCGACGACACCCGCCTCGACCAGCGTCCACGGTGCGTGGCAGATGACGGCGACCGGCTTGCCGGCGTCGAAGAACCCGCGTACGAACCGCACCGCGTCGTCGTCGGTCCGGAGCTCGTCGGGATTCGCCACCCCGCCGGGCAGCACCAAGGCGTCGTAGTCGTCGACCGCGGCATCGGCGGCGGCGACCTCGGCTTCGAACGTGTCGGCCTTGTCGAGGTGGTTGAAGGCCTGCACCGTGCCCGCCTCGAGTGACACCAGCACCGGCTGCCCGCCGGCACCCTTGACGGCATCCCACGGATCCGTGAGCTCGATCTGTTCGACGCCTTCGTTGGCCACGAGGAAGGCGATCTTCTTGTTGGTCAGTGTCTGCGTCATGCCTCGGGCGTACCCGCCACGGCCGTGTCCGTCACATGAACCGCGACGACGGTCATCGCTACACTCGTCTCGCCCGCTCCCCGACAGCCCCACCCCGACACCCCCATCTCGGCAGCGTCACGACGCCATGTCGGAGCGGCGATCTCCACACACCCCCCCCACCCACACCGAGAACGCCCTGAGCATTTCACTGACCTTCTGGGACCATGTCGCCGTCGCGGCCGCCGCGGTCGGCGGCGGGCTCGTCAACGCCGTCGCCGGCGGCGGCACACTGATCACCTTCCCCGTGCTGACCGCCATCGGAATTCCGGCGGTGCGGGCGAACGCCACGAACACGGTGGCGCTGCTTCCGGGCTACCTGGGCGGCGTCTCGGCGCAGCGCAGCGATCTCGCCGGGCTGAGCAAGGAGATCCGACCGCAGCTGGTGACCGCGTTCATCGGTGGCCTGTTGGGCTCGGTCTTGCTCGTGTTCACCAGCGAGTCGGCGTTCCGGGCGATCGTGCCGTACCTCATCCTCGCCTCGGTGATCCTGATGGCCGTCCAGGACCGCATCCGCGGCTGGATCCAGCGGCCGGGCCAGGAGCACCAGGAACATCCGGTCCTGCAGATCGGGTCGATCTTCCTCGCCGCGGTGTACGGCGGTTACTTCGGCGCGGGCCTCGGGATCATGTTGATCGCCGTGCTCGGCCTGTTCTCCGACCGCCCGTTCAGCCAACTCAACGCGGTCAAGCTGGCGTTGGCGTTCATGGCCAACATCGCCGCTGCCGGGTTCCTCGCATTCTCCGGTGAGGTCGTCTGGTCGATCGCCCTGGTGATGATCCCGGCGGCCTTGCTCGGCGGCAACCTCGGCGGACGTGCAGCGCGGGTCATCCCCTCGAAGCAGATGCGCCGGTTCGTCATCGTCTTCGGCTTCGCCGTCGCCTTGGTCTACCTCTTCCGCTGACCCGGATCGGGTCAGGGATCAGGGGTTGAAGACGATCTTGATCGCGCCGTCGGACTTGTCCTGGAACATCTGATACGCCTCGGGCGCATCGGCGAGGGGCACGTGATGCGTGGCGAACGTGTCGACGCCGAGCGGGTCGTCGTCGGCGAGCAACGGCACGATGTCGTCGACCCAGCGGCGGACGTTGGCCTGGCCCATCCGGAGCTGGATCTGCTTGTCGAACATCGTCATCATCGGCATCGGGTCGGTCATCGCGCCGTACACGCCGACGATCGAGATGGTGCCGCCACGCCGCACGAGGTCGACGGCGAGATGCAACGCAGCGAGGCGATCGGTGCCGGCCTTGCGCATCAGCTTCTCGGCGATCGAGTCGGGAAGCAGCGCGGTCGCCGTGTGCCCGGCCTTGGCGATCGGGCGATCCGTGCGCTTCCATCCCGACGGCGTCGATGACGGCGTCGGGCCCCCGTCCGCCGGTGCGTGAGCGAACCGCATCGACGATCTCGTCGGTCGTGTCGAAGCTCGTCCAGTCCAACGTGTCGACGCCGTCGGATGCCGCCCGGGCCAGTCGCTCGGGAACCAGGTCGATGCCGATCACGTTCTCGACACCGAGGTGGCGCGCCACGCGGCACGCCATCGTCGCCGATCGGCCCCAGGCCGAGCACCGCCAGGGAGCCACCGGGAGCCACGTCGGCGTACTGGACGGCTTGCCATGCCGTCGGCAGGACATCGGACAGGAACAGGAACCGGTCGTCGGCCGGGCCGTCGGGGACCTTGATCGGGCCGTAGTCGGCGTGGGGAACACGCAACAACTCGGCTTGCCCACCGGGGACCTGCCCGTAGAGCTTGGTGTAGCCGAACAGCGCCGCCCCGCATCCCTGGTCGCGCACCTGGGTGGTCTCGCACTGCGATTGCAGACCCTGTCCGCACATCGAAGCAGTGACCGCAGGCGATGTTGAACGGCACGACCACGCGGTCGCCGACGGCCAGGTCGTCGACGGCCGAACCGACCGCCTCGACGACGCCCATCGGCTCGTGACCGAGGATGTCACCCGGCGTCATGAATGGCGCGAGCACCTCGTAGAGGTGGAGGTCGGAGCCGCACAGACCGCTGGACGTCACTCGGACGATCGCATCCGTCGGCTCGACGATGGCGGGATCGGGAACGTTCTCGACTCGGACGTCACGTCGCCCATGCCATACCGCTGCACGCACTCTCAGCTCCAATCGTCGAAGGGTCGTCAGCCGGGCGCACGAGGCATCGCTCGGTTCGCCACGGTCTCGTGCCCGCTACCCCCTGCGCCGTGTATCCAACCGCCAACGGGGTAACGCCCGGGTGAAGCCGTATCAGCGCCCTCGACACCGGTGACGGAGGAGACCACATGGCACGCTCACTGACCGACCAGGAGCTCGTTGCGTCGAGCGAGCCGGGCGCCCGAAGTGACATCCGGCGGACCATGATCGCCTGCGTCCTGCTCGGCATCGGACTCGGAGGATTCGTCGACGGGATCGTCCTCCACCAGATCCTGCAGTGGCACCACATGCTCACCGCCACCGGCGACCACCCGTCGGGCACCATCGCCGGGTTGGAGGCGAACACGCTGGCGGACGGCTTGTTCCACGCCGCGACCTGGGTGTTCGTCGCCGTGGGCACGTGGATGGCGTTCCAGCAATGGCGCCGAGGCAGTCGTGCTCCCGATCTGATCGCCGTGCTCGGCCTCGTCCTGATCGGTTGGGGTGGATTCAACCTCGTGGAAGGAATCGTCAACCACCACCTGCTGACCATCCATCACGTGCGCGACGACGTCGCCGACCCGACGCCATGGGACCTCGGCTTCCTCGCCAGCGGCGTGCTGCTCGTCGTCGGCGGTGCCTGGGCGTACCGCCGTCATCGGGCGAGCTGGCGTCAGGCGTCCGACTGATCGAGCGCCCGCAACGCCAATCCGATCGCCGCGTCGACGGCGGCACGACAGATCTCGGTCGGCTCGTCGAGGTCGAGGTCGAGGAGTTCGGTCTCCGGCCCGCCGCCAACGTCGACGCCCAGCCAGACGGTGCCGTGCTTGACCGACCGCTGATAGGCGACGACCCCGCCCCGCAGCCAGTCACCTGAGCCCTGCTGGCGTGCCAGCGCCTGGACGAGGAGACCGCCCGTCAGGGATTCCGCGATCCCGATCGTCCTCCCCTGGCGACTGAGCAGCTCACCGAGACGCGCCACCGCCCGATCGGTGTCGTCGGTCGCACCGGCGGTCATCGCTCACCAGGCCGCACCACATCGCCGGCGGTGATGACGTCGTCGCCGACCTTGGTGACCACACAGTTCTCGAGGCGGATGCCGTCGGCGATCTTGGCGACGCCGAGGTCGCCGACCGCGTTGATGCCTGCACCGATCACGATCGGCGCCGTCGAGACGATCAAGCGGTCCACCGCTCCGGCAGCGAACAGGGCCGTCGCCAACGACGCTCCCCCTTCGACCAACACGACGTCCATGCCCAGGGCGCGCAGGCGGGCCAGCGCTGCTCCCAGGTCGACCCTGCCGTCGACGGCGTCGACGATCTCCACGGCTACGCCGGCCTCGCGCAACTGGGCGCGGCGCGCCCCGTCGCTCGCCGCCGTGGTGACGACGAGTGTCGATCCGTCGTCGTTGAACAGCCGCGAGGTGAGCGGAGCGCGGAGTCGACTGTCGAACACGACCCTCGTTGGCGAGGCGCCGGCGACAGCCCGGACCGTCAACTGGGGATCGTCACAGCGGACGGTATCGGCGCCGACGATGACGGCATCACACACCGATCGCAGGGCGTGGCTCACGGCGCGCTCGGGTTCGCCGCTGATCCATTTCGAGTCACCCTCGTGGGTGGCGATTCGTCCGTCGAGCGTCTGGGCGAGCTTGACGACCACCGCCGGCCGGTCAGAACGGGGAACGACATCGCCGATCAGCACCGCCGGGTCGACGTGGCTGGTCGACGTCACCTGATCGCCGGGCACGTCGTCGATGACGTGCCCCATGCGCGCCGCCTTGGTGGCGAGGTAGGCGGCGTTGCGATGATGGGCGGTGGTCTGCAGGGCGACGATCTCGCTGACGTCGACGCCGTACTCACGAAGCCCGACCGCCTTTGCCGGGTTGTTGGTCAACAGCCGGACCGACCGCACACCGAGCGAGGTGATCACCGCCGCCGCGTCGCCGTAGTCGCGGGCGTCGGCGGGGAGTCCCAGGAGGTGATTGGCATCGACGGTGTCGGCGCCTTGTTCCTGCTCGACGTACGCCCGCAGCTTGTTCATCAGCCCGATCCCGCGGCCTTCATGGCCGGTGGCGTAGACGAGCATGCCGCGGCGCTCGGCGACGATCGTGCGCATCGCCTCGCGGAGCTGCACTCCGCAGTCGCAACGCAGCGACCCCAGCGCATCGCCTGTCAGGCATTCGGAATGGACACGCACCAGTACGTCGTCGCCACCGTCCACGTCGCCATAGACCAGCGCCAGGTAGACGTGGCCCGACGGTCGTTCGAACGCGTGCACGTCGAAGCGACCATACGGCGTCGGGAGCGAGACGATGACTCCGGTCGGGATCTCAGCAATCGACATGGGCCTCGCACTACCCCAGCGTCCGACGGTTTAGTCAACCCCCGATGGGGGAGATTGGGGTCGTGGAACGAGCGCTCTGGTTCACCGCGCCCGGCGCTGTCGACGTGCGGCCGGTCGAACTGCCCACCCTCGCCGCGGACGAGGTGAGGGTGGCGACGCGTTGCTCGGGCATCAGCGCCGGCACCGAGTTGCTCGCCTTTCGCGGCCATCTTCCTGCCGACCTCGCGATCGACGAGTCGATCGGCGCGCTCGGCGGCTCGTTCGACTATCCGTTCCGGTACGGGTACAGCTCGGTCGGCGAGGTGGAGGCGGTCGGCGACCAGGTCGACGATGTGTCGATCGGCGACCAGGTCTTCGCCTTCCATCCTCACCAGACCCGATTCGATGCCGCGCCCGCCGACCTCGTGCCGATCGACGGACTCGATCCCCGTGCGGCGGTCCTCCTCCCCTACGTCGAAACCGCACTGCAGGTCACCTTGGATTGCGGGGCCGTGTTCGGTGAGACGGTCGCCGTGTCGGGCCTCGGTGTGCTCGGCACCCTGGTCAGCCTGCTCCTCCAACGCGCCGGCGCCGACGTGGTCGCCGCCGAACCGCAACCGTGGCGCCGCGACATCGCGGCACGCGTCGGCATCCGCGCGGTCGCACCGGACGACGTCGCCGAGGTGATCGATGACAAGGTGCCGTTGGCGGTCGAGTGCTCCGGCAACGCCGCCGCCTTGGCGCCGCTGCTCGACCTCGTCAGTCACGAGGGCACGGTGCTGGTGGCATCGTGGTACGGCACGAACCCGGTGACCCTGCCGCTCGGGGGGAGCTTCCACCGCCGACGCCTGACGATCCGCAGTAGCCAGGTGTCGACGATCCCCGCGGCAGCGTCCGGGCGATGGACGCCCCGACGCCGGATCCTCCACGCCCGCGACCTCGCCGCCGACCTGCCGCTGGCCGAACTGGCGACGCACGTCGTGCCATTCGAGTCACCCGCCGACGGGTACCGGCTGCTCGATGCCGGTGCACCAGGTGTGATGCACGTCGCCTTCGGATACCGGTGAGGCCATGTATCACGTCGGCACCGCCACCGAATTCGTCGCCCTGCACATCATGCCCGGCATGGACGGGCCCGAGGGCACACTCCACTCTCACGACTACCGACTCGAGATCGTCCTCGACCGCGAGACCCTCGATGCCCGCGGGATGGTCTGCGATCTCGACATCCTCGACGAGATCCTCGACAGCATCGTCAGCACCGTCAGCGGCAAGGACCTCGAGATGATCCGACCCGACGACTGCGAGGCGGTGACCGTCGAAGTGTTCGCCCGCTGGTCGCACGAGCAGTTCGCCACGGGGCTCGCAGGTTCCGGCGTCGACAACATCCACGTGCGGGTGTACGAGAACCCGGTCGCCTTCGGTGGCTACTCCGGACCGCCCCACTGACGTCCGGCGCGCCCGTCCGACGACCGTCGCCCTCGTCGTTCGCCCTCCCGGCTCGACCGTCTCCGGCGGACATCGCTACAACGCCCGGCTGATCGAGGCGGCGCCCGAGTTCGGGTGCACGATGCGCCTCGTCGCCCCGTCTGCGTGGCGGGTGCCGACGGCCGACGTCGTGGTGATCGACAGCTTGGACGCCTGGAAGGTGCCGATCGCCGTCCGGCGGGCGAGCCGGACGCCGACGGTCGCCCTGTTGCACCAACGTCCCGGTGGCACGGATGGCTCGCGGGCGCGGCAACTCGTGCAGCGCCCACTCGACGTCTCGACGTATCGATCGTGCGACCTGCTCCTGGCGTCGAGCGCCGCCGTGGCGGCCGACCTCGAAGCGGTCGGCATCGAGCGGTCGCGGATCACGCTCGTGCGGCCGGGCTGTGACCTCCCGCCGGTCACCGCCTGCGCCCCGCTGCGAGGCGACCGGCAGGTCGGTCTGCTCACCGTCTCCAACTGGCTGCCGAACAAGGGCATCGTCGACCTGCTCGACGCGTTCGCTTCGCTGCCCGCCGATGCGGCGACGCTGCACCTCGTCGGACGGACCGATCTCGTCCCACGTTACGAAGCCGCGGTCCGCGAGCGTCTCCGTCGGCCGGAGCTCGCCGATCGAGTCGTCGTGCACGGCCAGCTCCCGCCATCGTCGGTCGCCCCCATGTACCGGGCGGCCGATGCGTTCGTCTTCCCCAGCCACCGCGAGTCGTACGGCACCGTGGCCGCGGAGGCGTTGGCGTCGGGACTGCCCGTCATCGGATGGCGGGCCCCGCACCTGACGTCGCTGATCGACGACGGCGTCGACGGACTGCTCGTCGACCATCGCGACCTCGACGCGCTCGGCGACGCCATGCACCGCCTGGCGACCGACGCCCCGCTCCGCGACACGCTCACGGCGCACGCCGTCTGCACCGGTGCGGCGCTACCGACGTGGTCGGACACGGTCCGCGAGTTCTTCGCTGCCGTGTCCGGGCTCATCGCCTGACCGGTTGAACCAGCGCAAGGTCGTCCGACCATCGACGATGTCGATCCGGCTGACCGCGGCGTCCTCGACGAACACCCGGCCGACCAATGAGGTGTCGATGCCGAGGCCCCAGCCGACCGCGGCGACGATCGGGCTGACATGGGTGACCACGACGACCGTGCCCGATTCCGCCGGGGCGCGGAGCTCGTCGCACGCTCGATGGACCCGATCGGACAGTGCGGTGAAGGTCTCCACACCGGGCGGCGCGAAGTCGGGATCGGATCGCCAACGGGCCACGACGTCGTCGGGCAGGTCGCCAACCGGCGCGAGATCGAGCGGTCCGTAGTCCAGCTCGATCCACCGCTCGTCGACGACCGGCCGCACCGAGAAGTAGGCCGCCGTCTCGCGAGCGCGGAGCAGCGGGCTGGTGATCACGATGTCGGCGGGTGGGAGCGACTGGGCGACGCGTTCGATCTGCGCCCGCCCGGCCGGGGTGAGCGGCGGGTCCGCTCGCCCGAGGTAGCGGCCGTCGCGGTTGGCCGTCGTCTCGCCGTGGCGTACGAGGAGCAGCATCCCCGAGTCAGGCGCGTGCGGTGCGGCGGCCCTTCACCGCTCGGTAGATCAGCAACACGATGATCGCGCCGATGATCGAACCGAGGACGCCGGCGACCTGAACCGGCCCGTCGTCGATGTCGGCGCCGAAGAGGAGGTAGCCGAGGAAGCCACCGACGAAGCTGCCGACGACGCCCAGCAGCCAGGTCTGGCCGAGGCTCATCGGGTCGGGTCCCGGCACGAGCAAGCGCGCCAGCGCGCCGGCCAGGAATCCGACGACGAGCAAGACGACGATGAACCAGATCACGATGAGTTCCTCCGATCGAGCATTGGGATGGCGGGGATACCCGGATCTGCGATGGTCAACCAGCGAACCGATCGGCGACGAAGCTCCTCGACGCAAACGACAGCTGGAACGAGTCGTCGAGCCCGGTGCACATCCTGATCCAGCTCGGATAGGAGCACGACATCGCCGCGGTGCGGCGTCGCATGAGGTGGGCCCTTCGACCACCCTCCGTGGGTGGGGCGTGGACGGGCGTCAATCTGGAATTGTTCAACGCCGGCGACGCATCGATGCGTGCGGGCCGGTAGCCGTGTGGAACTACAGAACGCCGTCGAGGTGAAAGAGTCGGAGGGCGTTGCCGCTGGTGAACTTGTGCCGGCCTTCGTCGGTGTCGAACTCGGCGAGGAACGTCTGGATGTCGGCCTGGCCAGGGTGTTGGAACGGGTAGTCGGTCGAAAACAACAGCTGGTCGATCGTCGTGGCTTCCAGCGCGTGGTGCAGCAGCGCAGGGTTGAACATTCCCGAGCTCGTGATGAAGACGTTCGAGCGCACCACCTCAGCGACGCTGCGGTCCAGGCCGGCGATTGGCGTGAGGCTGTTCACACGGTCTTGCCAGAACAGCAGCAATTCGCCCCAGTGCCCGAGGATGATCTTGAGATCAGGGTGTCGGTCGAACGTGCCGCGGGCGATGAGTCGCAGCGCGGCGAGGCCCGCCTCGATGTGCCAGCCCCATGCGAAGGTCGACAGCGCGAGATCGACCATCGGATCGAAGCCGCTGTAGGTCGCATCGCGAACGGCCCCAGTGGGGATCTGGGGATGGACGAAGACCGGCTGGTCGAGTGCGGCGGCAGTTGCCAACAGGTCGTCGTAGCAGGGATCGTCGAGTGGCGTCTGACCGGTGCGCCCGTAGACCATGACGCCAACGAACCCAAGTGCTGCAGCACGCTCCAGCTCGGCGGCCACTGCACCTGGATCAGACATCGGCAACGTCGACAACGCCCGCAGCCGTGACGGGTGGCGGTTCACCGCTTCGGCTGCGAGGTCGTTCAGATCCCGGCTGAGCGAGACCGCGTCGGCAGGATCGAGTGGCCCGGTGGCCGGCGGGGCCAGACCCAGAACATGGACGTCGATGCCTTGCTCGTCCATTGCTGCGATGCGTCCGTCGGCGATGTCTTCGAGCCGCTCGAGACGATCTCCCATCTCGTTGTACGCCAGGCTCGCGTCCTGGCGACCACCCGGCAAAGCGTCCAGAGCGATCTTCAACGCAGGTGCAGTCCAGTGCTCTTCGATCCCGATGATGGTCACGATCCCTCCCTACCCGACAACGCACGCCGGCAGTTCGCGCGACGCCGCTCTGCAACCAGTTGATGTTGGAGATGGTCGGCGCGGGCTGCTCGCCCGACGAGTCGGAGCCAGCGCCGCAGCGGTTCCCGCGGTGATCATCGCGGCGCGACGTGAGAACAGTCGTGGCATGACAGCCTCCTCGTTCCGTCTCGCGACTGTACCGCGATGAGCTGATCCGCGTCCGCGGAGGCGGGGTCAGTGACCGGACTGGCTGGTCACGCGGTCCACTCGCAGCGTGGCGGCGAAACGCTCCACGCCTGGCTCGTGGTCGACGTGCTCGCCTCGGTACTTGATCGCCACGGTGCGTTCCAGCTCCATCTCGGGGTCGGCGGCGAGGTCGACCGCACCGCGCAGCTCGACGTAATAGGTCGGCTCCGCGGGATCGACGACGACCACCGACGCTCGCGGGTCGCGTCGCAGGTTGCGCAACTTCTGCCGCCCGTCCACGAGGCTGAACTGCAACGCGCCGTCCCGCCACAGGAACCACAGTGGCGTGGTCTGCGGCTCACCGGCCGGCCCGATCGTCGAGACGAATGCCACCGCCGTCGACTCGAGCAACGGCGCAAGCTCGGCCGGGATGTCAGTGCTCACCAACCGGACCGTACTCACTGTCGCAGCCGGCTACGCCGCCGGAATCCGTGGCGGCTGGTGCTGGACAACGGCCGCCTCGGTCATGCGGGCTGCGCTCGCCGTCGGAAGATCTGTCTGCTTCCGCCTTCTGGTCCTGCTGGCGCGCTCTCCGCCGCGGTGAACCCGAAGGCTTCGTACAGGCGACGTGCAGGTCGACCGGCGACGTTGTCCTCACCGAACGTCTCGACCAGGACCTCTGGCGCGCCCGAGTACCGCTCGAGGGCGACCGCGAGCAGTGCTGAGCCGATTCCCCGACCACGCGCGGACTGCCGGACCGCGAGCCACGCGATCTCGGCATGTGGTGAACCTCGCAACAACATCGCTCCGGCGACGGCCAAGTCTGCGTCTCGGACGCACAGGGCAGTGTGCCGATTCATGTTGCGACGCAGGATCGTCTCGAAGTCGGGCATGGGACCGAACAGCGGTTCCACTTCAGCGACCAACGCCAACCAGGACTCGACGTCGCCTTCGACCGGCTCCGTGACCAGCCACCGTTCCCGTTCTTCCATCGGCGCAGATTGGCCGGATGGAGGACGTGATGCAAAGACGTTCGACGTCCGGCCCGGACGCAACGGCGTGATCAATCGGTCCCGCAGTGGGCGCTGTCAGGTCGATCTCGACCGGTTCGACTCACACTTCCGCGGGGCGGCGGAGACGGAACGACAGGACGAGCACGACGATCGGGAGGGCGACGAGCAGAGCGAGGCTGAGCACGTTGCCGACCTGATCGAACGTGTCGTAGGTGTCGAGGTGGCGGAAGTGGTACACGAAGTGGGGAACGGCGTTCACCAACCAGGCCGCAGCAGCGACGCGCACGAGCACCGCGATCATCGTGAACGCGGCGACGCCGCCCACCAGAGACAACGCCAGGCTGAGCTGTCCGACGTCGCGGACGAGATGTTCGTTGTACGGGCCGTCGACGGCGACCCAGATCCGACCCAGGCCAGGGAAGTCGTCGTAGAACGACTGGGGGAAGAGTGTCGCCCAGATACCGACGAACAGGCCGCTCAGCGTGAGATAGACGAGGATGGCGCGCTGGACGACTTCACTGACCACGACGCGCGTCATCGGCGTGGTCTGGAACGTGATGGCCATCCGGTTCCAGAAGTTGATCATCCCGATCGCCGCGACCAGAGAGGTCACCTCCTCGTCGTCGAACTCGGCGCGGGCCGCCGATTCGCTGGCCTTCAATGCGTCGGCGCTGTGCATGTCGACGCAGAACGCACACCCGTTGATCATCGAGGCTCGCAACTTCACCAGTCGACCAACGAGTGCTCAATGTGCTCGCCAATGTGTTGATCGAGCGCCGACAGGTGCTCGTAGAGCTCCGGTGCTGCCCGGGCGAAGTTCAGTCGTTGGATCATGAGGTCCTGCTTTCCTCGTGTGCGTCCGTATGTGGGTTCGTCTCTCAGTCCGACGACGCAGCTTCGCGCTTCGTGACAGACGGGGCGCAGACCCATCCATCGCAGGGATTACCTCGTGCCGCGCTTGCGCGGTTCGTGTCGGCTGGAGGGTGTGATTATCTGGAGCGTTATCGGGCGCTCTCGCTCGTTGAGTTGGTTGCGGATGTTGGCGGTGGTTTGTGGTCACCGTCGCCCGTCGAGGTGATCTGACCCGTGCGGAGGTCGCTGCCGATTCCCGGGATGTGCTCCCAGAATGATGTTCCCGCTCGTTGCCGATCTTGCCGACGATGGTGTGCCCGTGACGTGACGTGCGGCTCGACCCACCGGCATGCCGCTATCGACCATGAGCTGACCGTCGACGAGAACGGTGTCGACGTCGCGTCGACTGCCTGATGAATCAACACCGACGGAAGGTGATGGCGTGACTGCCACCGGATCGAGTCGGTACGCCAGAGCACGAGATCCCCACGTTTGCCGGGCTCGTTGCGAGCCGCGTAGGCCCCGTAGCCAACTCCGGCTGGCAGCCCCGTAGCACGCAAAAGGCCCAGGTCGTTGACCTGGGCCTTTGTGGTGGAGCTAAGGAGAATCGAACTCCTGACCTCTTCCATGCCATGGAAGCGCTCTACCAACTGAGCTATAGCCCCGCAGACTGCGGTCGGCACGGCCACCGGAAGGGTGCCCGAACCGATCGGTGAGTGTACCGGAGGAAGCGGGGCCCGACACAAGCGTCGCCCTACACTCACGCTCCGAAAGGAGGGTCCGCCATGAAGGTCGGCGTGCTCGTGGTCGCCTACAACGCCGAGACGACGCTCGTCGACGTCCTCGACCGCATCCCTCCCACGGCGTCCCTGCAGCTCGCCGAGGTCCTCGTCCAGGACGACCACTCCACCGACGACACCCACGCCGTCGCCAGCGAGTACCTGCGGCGGGAGTCGCACCTCAATCTGACGATCGTCCGCCACGAGCAGAACCTCGGCTACGGCGGCAACCAGAAGTCGGGGTACCGCTACGCCCTCGATCACGGATGGGACGTCGTCGTCCTCCTCCACGGCGACGGCCAGTACGCACCCGAGGTGATGGGCGAGTTGATCGCCCCGATCGTCGCCGGCGACGCCGACGCCGTGTTCGGCTCGCGGATGATGGAGGCCGGCCAGGCCCGCCGGGGCGGCATGCCGCTCTACAAGTTCGTCGGCAACCGCATCCTCAGCACCGCCCAGAACGCGCTCACCGGCCTCGAGCTCTCCGAGTGGCACTCCGGCTACCGCGCCTACCGGGTGAGCGCCCTCGCCGACGTCGCCTTCGGTGAGAACTCCGACGGGTTCGACTTCGACACCGAGATCATCCTCCAGCTCGCCGGGGCCGGAAAGCGGATCGTCGAGGTGCCGATCCCCACCTACTACGGCGACGAGATCTGTCGCGTCAACGGCATCGCCTACGCCAAGGACGTGATGGTGGACACGGTCCGCTTCCGCCTCGGCCGCAGCGGGTTCGGCACGGGCCAGCTCGGCCGAGTCGACGACGAGTACGCGTTCAAGCCGTCGCCGAACAGCTCGCACGGCCGCATCCTGGCGCTGTTGCAGCACCGCGCCCCAGCCCGCATTCTCGACGTCGGCTGCGGCGCCGGCTGGTTGTCGCAGGCGCTGCGCGACTGCGGACACACGGTCACCGGGGTCGACGTCCACGAAGCCGACGGTGTCAGCGACCGAACCGACCACTTCGTTCGCGCCGATCTCGCCCGAGGGATCCCCGACACGGTCGGTGACGACTTCGACGTCGTCGTCGGCGCCGACGTCATCGAGCACGTGCCGGATTCGTCGATGCTGCTGCGTCAGATCGCCGAACGTGTCCGCGACGACGGCCGGGTGATCATCAGCGTGCCGAACTTCGGCCACTGGTACCCGCGGCGCGCGTCCTCGCCGGCCGCTTCGACTACGACCAGCGCGGCATCCTCGACGAGACGCATCTGCGGTTCTTCAGCCGTCGTTCCTTCCTCCGCACCGCCGAGTCCGCGGGCCTCGTCCCGCTGGCCGATGCCCACACCGGCCTGCCGCTCGACGCCCTCGGAACCGGCGACGGCAGCCTCCTCGCGACGACGGTCGGCCGCGTCGACCGGGCGCTCGTCACCGTCTGGCCGACGCTGTTCGCCTACCAGCTCGTCTACGAGCTCACCCGCCAGCGCGACCGCTGACCGCCGATCGACCATGTGGCGCGCCGGTACCGGCATCCCCCGCTCAGAACGCCGTCCCGCGCAGCTGGTCACCGCCGTCGCCACGGCGCTGTTCACCCTCGTCCTGACCCGGTGGCAGCCGTGGCGGCTGTTCGAGCGGGCCGGTTTCTCGAGCGACTTCTACGACGGCCAGGCCCGAGCGTTCCTCCACGGCCGCCTCGCCGTGTCGTCCGACCTCGCCGGCATCGAGGGCTTCCTGATCGACGGCAAGACGTACCTCTACTACGGGCCGGTGCTGTCGCTGGTCCGGCTCCCGACGGCGCTGTTCGGGACGGCGTTCGACGGCCGGCTGAGCCGACTGTCGATGATCGTCGGCTTCGTCGTGCTCTGCACGGTGACGTTCCACCTCGCCCGACGGGTGGCCCGCCTGATCGGCGCCACCGATGGTGCCCCGTGGCGACCGACCGTGCTCGTCGCCGCTGTCGCCTGCTCGCCCGTCCTCGCCCTTGCGGGGCAGGCGACCGTCTACCACGAGACCGAGCTGTGGGCCTTCGTGCTCGTGCTGGCCACGTTCGTCAAGGCGATCGACGTCCTCATCGAACCGACGCGGCGGGCCGCCCTGCTCGCCGGCGCCCTGGCGGTCGCCACGTTGTTGACGCGGGTCTCCGTCGGGCTCGGGGCGGCGGTCGCGGTCGGGATCGTCGCCCTCGTCGTGTGGCGGCGCGACCGTCGGGTCTCGCTGACGATGATCGGCCTCGCCGCCGCCGGCGTCGTCGTGCACGTCGCCCTCAACGTCGCCAAGTTCGGCACCCTGTACGACCTTCCCGCCGACCGACAGGTGTTGTCGCTCCTGGACCCGAACCGGGCGGCGTGGTTCGCCGGCAACAACGGCAGCTTCTTCGGGTTGCGCTTCGTGCCGACGACGGTCGTCCACTACCTCCGTCCCGACGCCATCGCCTTCGAGCGCCTTGTGCCGTTCGCCCGCTTCGGTCCTCGCGCCCACGAGTTCGGCTCGTACCCGTTGGAGAGCAACACCCCGTCGAGTTCGCTCACCGCCTCGGCGACGCTGCTCGTGGTGATCGCCGTGATCGGGGCGGTGCTCACGGTCCGTCGTCGCGTGTGGGTCGTGACGCCCTTCGTCGCCGCGGGCCTCGTCGCCGCCGCACCCACGATCGCCATCGGCTTCGTCGCCAACCGTTACCTCGTCGATCTGCTTCCGGGCCTCGTCGTCCTCGGCGCCGTCGCCGTCGCCGCGTTCCACACGACGCGACGTACGCTCGCCGTCGTCGCCGTGGGTGCACTCACCGCCTGGGGTGCGTGGGTGAACACGTCGTTGGCGACGTGGCTCGGCGACATCGAGCGTCCCGGCTTCACGTCGATGCGCATGTCGGTCGACGAGGCGGTGTTCGGTGGCACGCCACCGAGCGTCGTGCGACTCGACGTCGACGCCCCGGTCCCCCGTGACGGGATCGTCGGCATCGACGGCCCGTGCGACGGCCTCTACATCGCGTCGCAGGACACCTGGGTGGCACTCGAGCTGGCTGCCGGCGTCCGCCGGCTCGACGGCAGCCTGCGGCCCGACGCGTCGAGCGTGCTGCTCGCCGATGCAGCCACGCAGATCGAGGTCGTTGCCGATCGGGACCGGGGCACCGTGCAGCTGGTGCTCGTCACGGCGGACGGCACCCAGACCGACGGGCCGGTGCTCGACTGGGACGGCGACGACGTCAACGTGACGGTCATCTCCGATCCGACCGCCGGCGGCCTCGGACGTGGTCTCCAGGTTCGCCTCGACGGCCAGTCGGCGCTCAGCGACTTCCGTGCACCCGATCTGGCCTCGCTGCAGCCGGGCGACAGCTTCGAGATCGACACGCCGACCGATGCCGGCACGCCGATCTGCGGCTCACTCCTCGATCGGCTCGGCTGAGCTGTTCGAGTCCTCCCAGGCGACGCGCGGGGCGTCGCGGTAGAGCCGTTCGATCTCGTAGAACTCGCGCACCGAATCGAGGAACACGTGCACGACGACGTCGCCGTAGTCGATCAGCGTCCATTGCTGCTCGCGGATGCCCTCGACACGCTGCGGGCTGCGCGTCGTGGCCGCCTTGACCTTCGCCTCGACCTCTTCGACGATCGCCCGCACCTGGCGCGGGTTCGACCCGCCGGCAACGACGAAGAAACCGGTGATCGACAAGATCTCGCCGACGTCGAGCACGATCACATCCGATGCCTTGAGGTCGGAAGCGGCCCGTGCTGCCTCGATGGCGAGCTGGCGGCTGGTGTCTCCGTCGTCTGTTGCCGTCATCTCAGCTGTCGGTTCCAGACGGTTGCATCGGGGCAACCGTATCGGTCGTTTCCGGGACGGACCCGTCGAGGGGCACGGAGCCCTCCGTCTCCCCCGTCGACGCGTGGCGGGTGAAGTACCCGGTGCCGAGCGTGACGACCAGGTCGACACCGTCGACGACGGTCTCGGCGAGGGCGACATCGGAGGGACCGAACAGGGCGTCGATGCTCGATTCGATCTCGCCGACAGCACTCGGCTGGGCCGCTTCGACCAGCGTCACCTCGGCGGCACCCGACGGCGACGAATCGATCGACACCACGCTCGCCTGGACGAACATCATCGCTCCGATGAACTCGAGCAGCAGGTCCGACGACGACGCGTAGCCCGCCGCGGCGAGTTGCTCCGGCGTGAACGGCGCGATCACCCTGACGCGCATGCCGGTCGTGGCAGTGGACACGAGGCCCGGCGAGATCTGGCTGAAGATCAGCGTGCTGTCTCGGCGGTCGAGCAGCACGACGTCCACGTCGGTCGGGTTGTCCGAGGCGACGAGGCGGACGGTGGCGATGTCGCGGACACCGACGTCGCCCTTCCACAACCGCTCGACGAGCTCGGCCACCGACGTCGGCGCGGCGGGTCGGCCGGCGACGTCGGTGGTCACCGGCTCGGGCGGTGTGGTGATCGGTGCGGATCGGGCGAGCGCCGCCCACACCTCGACGTCGAGCTGGTGCCCGACGTCGGCGGCAGCGTCGTCGTCGATCGCCGTCAACACCTCGATCACCTGCGCCCGCGTCAGCGTCTGCGGCCCGGCACCGGCCACCAGCCCGTTGTCGGCATCGAACGGCTCGTCGGCATCGAATGGCTCCGTCGAAGGGGTCCTCGGCATCCTCGCGCTGATCGTCGACGATCGCCGCGTCATCGATCCCGTCACCGGCCGAACTCGAGTCGATCACGTCGTGGGGCAGCACGATCTCGAGCGACTCGAACGGCGGCAGCAGCGCGTCGAGCTCGTCGGGACGGACGACGGCGGCGCGCTGGATGGCGATCGACAACATGCCTTCGACGTCGGCGACGAAGCCCTCGACGTCGTCGGGGTCGAACGCCGCATCGAGCGGCCGACGCTCGGCACCGAACCCGGCGTCGGCGTCGGCGTTGACCGGGACCGTGACGATCGAACCGCCCTGGCCCTCGGGGAGCAGCGTCAACACGACCACCGAGGCCAGCTCGCCGTCGTCGTCGGTGATTGCCAGCAGGGCGTTGGGCGTCGCCGGGAACTGCTCGCGCGGTCGACCGTCGACGCCGACCGCTTCGCCCTCGCGCGAGTTGGAGAGGGTGACGACGCCGACGACCACCATCGCCGACGCCACCAGCAACATCACCAGGCCGACGACTCCCGCGGTGATCGTCGTGCGGCGGCGTCGGTCGGCGAGTGCGGTCACGGGGCCTCGCGATACAGGTGACGTTCGCGAATCACGTCGAGGACCGGCTGTCGGACGAGGAAGTCGAGTGGACGACCGTCGGACACGCGTGCCCGCAGATCGGTGCTCGACACCTCGAGCCGCGGGACCTCGACGCGGATCCACTCGATGTCGTCGGCCAGCCGCACCGGCTCCCCAGGACGGTCGACGACGACCATCGACGAGCGCTCGACGACCTCCTCCCAACGGGTCCAGGTGTGCAACCCGGCGGCGGCATCGTCACCGATGATCGTGAACAGGTCGGCGTGGGGGTGCTCCTCGGCCAGCCAGGCGAGTGTGTCGGCGGTGAAGCTCGGCCCGCCCCGGTCGATCTCGTGGCGCCCGGGCGCCAGCCCGACGACCTCACCGACCGCGGCGGCGACCATGTCGTAGCGGTGCTCGGCAGCCGTGATCTCGCGGGTGCCCTCCTTCTGCCACGGCACGTTGGCGACCATCAGCACCACGACGTCGAGATCGAGGGCATGGCGGACGTTCACGGCGGTGACGAGGTGGCCGACGTGCGGCGGATCGAACGTCCCGCCGAACAGCCCGATACGGCGCAGCTGGAGGGCGGATCCCGGCACGATCGGCTCACTCTATTGGCTCCACCAGGGCGAACACTCCCGACCTACGCTCGGCTGGATGCTCGAAGCGCTGTGGTGGGGATTCGCTGCGGCGAGTTCGTTGCTGATCGGCGCGCTGCTCGCGCTCGCCCGCCCGCCGGCCACCCGCACCCTCGGCTTCGTGATGGGGTTCGGCGCCGGCGTGCTGCTCAGCGCCGTCGCCTACGAGCTCGTCGCCAAAGCGGCGCGCGAGGGCGGCCTGACGTGGATGACGGGCGGTCTGTTCTGCGGCGCCGTCGCGTTCACCGTCGGTGACAACATGATCGCCCGCTTCGGTTACGCCAACCGCAAGGACATCGGGGGCGACCCGCCCGCGGGCAACGGGCTGGCGATCGTGCTCGGGGCGATGCTCGACGGCATCCCGGAATCGGCCGTTCTCGGCCTGACCGTGCTGCAGACCGGCAACGTCGGACTGTCGATGCTCGTCGCCGTGTTCATCTCCAACCTTCCCGAGGGGATCGCCGCCACGACCGGTCTCCGCAACGGCGGGTGGCGCATCACTTCGATCGTCGCCCTGTGGAGCGCCGTCGTCGTCGCCTCAGCGCTCTCGTCCGCCCTCGGTTACGCCCTCCTCGACGGGGCGAGCGACACGACGGTCGCCTTCATCCTCGCCTTCTCGGCCGGCGCGATCTTGACGATGCTGGCCACGTCGATGATGCCCGAGGCGTACGAACACGTCGGCCCCGACGTCGGTGTGGTCACCGTGTTGGGGTTCGCGGTGGCCGTGGCGGTCAACGCCCTCGACGCCTGATGTGACATGTTCTTGCCGAATTCTCACCTGAAACCGACCCGCTCGACATGGTCGGGGGTTGACACGTCTGTTACGGTAAATCGCTCCCCCATATACCCCTGATTTCACGGTTTGCGACGTCCCCGGAACGGAAACTTCCTCGTCGCCGGCGTCGGCAGTGTCTCGATCGATGTGCATCTCGATCCGTTCGGCCAACGCATGTGCCCGATGGCACGGCCCGAACCAGGAATCCAAACCACAGCGAACGGTTGTAACAAGCATCATGAATGACTCGATTGGTCTCTACCTGAACGACATCGGCAAGGTCCCCTTGCTGACCGCAGAGGACGAGCGCGAGCTGTCCCGCGTCATCGAAGCCGGCCGCGAGGCCCAAGAGCAGCTCGACGCCGGCAAGCGCAGCGCCGCCCTCAAGGCGAAGGTCGCTGCCGCTGCCGATGCGAAGGACCGCTTCATCCGCTCCAACCTGCGACTGGTGGTCTCGATCGCCCGGCGCTACCCGTTGCCGCAGGGCATGGACCTCCTCGACCTCATCCAGGAGGGCAACCTCGGCCTCGAGCACGCCGTCGACAAGTTCGACTGGCGCCGCGGCTTCAAGTTCTCGACGTACGCCACGTTCTGGATCCGCCAGGCGATCGGTCGTGCGCTCGACCAGAAGGCGAGCCTCATCCGCATCCCGGGTGACCGCTCCGCCAGCCTCCGCGCGGCGCTGCGTCAGGCCTCCGGCGACGGCGAGACGCTCGACCAGCAGAACGCCGAACTGCATCGCCTGACCACCCCGGTCAGCCTCGACAAGACCGTCGGCGACGACGGTGATGCCACACTCGGTGACCTGATGGCCAACGGCGACGGCACGCCCGAGGACCACGTGATGACCATCGTCGACAGCGAGCTGCTCGACGAGTTGCTCGGCACCCTCGACTCCCGCGCCCGATTCGCCGTCGAGTCCCGCTTCGGGCTCGTCGACGGTGAGCGCAAGAGCTTCCGCGAGGTCGGTGAGCAACTCGGCGTGACCGCCGAGGCCGCTCGTCGCCTGGTGTCACGGGCCGTCGCCGGCCTCCGCGACGACGCCGAGCGCATCCTGGCGGTCTGAGCGTCAGCTCCGCCAGACCCGAATCCAATCGAGCTGGAGCGGTCGGCGTCTGCCGACCGCTCCGGTGGTTTTCGGGACGGATCAGGTCACGACCAGGTGATGGCGGCCGGTGAGTCGACCAGGCGGCGCAGCTGGATGGTCTTGTCGAGCCACACCAGTCCGGGCGCCAACGCCGACAAGCCGATGCACACCGCCCACTGGCCACCCGTCAGCGACGCCGTGTCCAACACCCGCTGCAACATCGACAGTTCGACCGCCGCCCAGGTCAACGCCCAGCCGAGCAGGATCCACCCGAGGTAGGGGAACACCGGCGTCGCCCACACCGGCTCGCGCTCACGACGCATCACCAACCCCAGGTTGACGGCGCTGAGGGCGACGACGACGAAGGCCATCGTCATCGACCGCGACGGCAGTTCGGTGCTCGGCTCGTCGGGGCCCCACGACAACACGGCGAGGCCGCTGAGGGCGACGACGAGACCGCTGACGAACCAGCGCACCACCTGCGGACGGCTGACGATCCGCGTGCCCGGATGACGCGGCGGACGTTGCATCACGCCCGGGTCGGGTACGTCGACGACGAAGCCGATCACCACCGTGACGACGACGAACAGCTTGCAGAACAGCAGCATCAGCGGGAACATGGCGATGCCCTCGTTGACGTCGAGGATCGTCGCCAGCAGCATCAGCTGGAGGACCGACGACAAGATCGTCAGTTGCAGCTTCACGTAGGACGTGATGCGCCGGTAGATGTCGCGGCCGAGGTCGACGGCATGGACGAGGGTGGCGAAGTTGTCGTCGGTGAGGATCATCTTCGCCGCCTGCTTCGACACCTCCGACCCGCTGCCCATCGCCACGCCGACGTCGGCTTGCTTCAGTGCCGCCGCATCGTTGACGGCGTCGCCGGTCATCGCCACGACCTCACCCTCCTGCTGCATCAGCCGGGCCAGGCGGACCTTGTCCTCGGGACTCACCCGGCCGAACACGTGCAGGTTCGGGAGCGACGTTGCCACCACCTCATCGGGCATCGCGGCGAGCTCGGCGCCCGTGACCACCCCCGGGCCGAGACCGAGCTCGTCGGCGATCGCGCGCGCCGTCACCGTGTGGTCGCCGGTGATCATGCGCACGTCGATCCCGGCGGCGAGGGCACGGGTGACGGCGTCCTTGGCCTCGGCGCGCAGTGGATCGATGATCCCGACGATGGCGACGAACAGCAGCCTGTCGACCACCGACATCGGGTCGGCGAGGGCACCGGGAAGCGCATCGGCGTCGATGTCGCGAACAGCGAACGCCAACACCCGCAGGCCGCGTTCCGACAGCTCGCGGTTGGCGGCCTCGACCTCGTCACGGACCTCTTCGATCGGCACCTCCGCGCCGTGCCACAGGACGCTGCTCGAACGCCCGAGCACCACGTCGGGCGCTCCCTTGACGGTGGCGAAGTGCGGTTCCCGGAGGACCGCCGGCGCCCAGCTGGCCGGCCGGTCGTGGAGCGTCGCCATGAACTTGTACTCGGAGTCGAACGGCACCTCGGCGCGGCGTGGCAGCTCGCGGCGCGTCGTCTCCGCGTCGACGCCGAGCTTGGCTGCCAGCACGACCAGCGCCGCCTCGGTCGGGTCGCCGATGACCGCCCCGTCGTCGCTCACCGTGGCGTCGCTGCACAGCGTGAGCCCCAGTGCCAAGCGATCGAAGTCGGGCCGCGCGCCGCCCGCGACCCGCAACACGGCACCGGTCTTGGCGTAGCCGCCACCTTGGATCGAGAACCACTCACCGCCGGTGAACATGCTCGTCGCGGTCATCGCGTTCATCGTCAACGTGCCGGTCTTGTCGCTGTTGATGACCGTCGTGCCGCCAAGCGTCTCGACGTCGGTGAGCGTCTTGACCACGGCCTTGTGCTCGGCCAGGCGGCGCGCGCCCGACGACAGGATCGTCTGCACGAACGTCGGCAGGCCGGTCGGGATCGCAGAGATCGCGGTCGACACGCAGAGCAGGGCCAGCGTCTCGCCGTCCTGGCCGCGGATCAGACCGGTGATGGCGATGATCGCCACGGCGATCGAGGCGAGCAGCCCGAAGATCTTGGTCATCCCGTCGAGCTCTTGCTGCAGCGGCGACCGCGACCGCTTCGTCGCCGACACCATGTCGGCGATGTGGCCCATCTCGGTCGCCGCGCCCGTCGCCGTGACCACGAACGACGCCGACCCGCGGGTCACCTGGGTGTTCTGGAACACCATGTTCGTCCGGTCACCGAGCGCGACGTCGTCGCCGGGCACGATCCCCGGATCCTTGGGGACCGGCGCGCTCTCCCCCGTCAGCGCGGCCTCCTGGGTCTCCAGCGTCGCCGAGCTCATCAACCGTCCGTCGGCCGGCACGAGGTCGCCGGCTTCGACGAGGACGAGGTCACCGGGCACGAGGTCGGCCGCTGCCAACTGTTCGACGCTGCCGCCGCGGCGGACGCGGGCGAGCGGGACCTGGAGTTGGGCGAGGGCGTCGACGCTGGCCTGCGCCTTGCGCTCCTGGGAGGTGCCCATCACCACGTTGAACGCCACCAGCAAGGTGACGATGACCCCGGTCAGCACCTGCCCGATGGCGTAGCTGACGACGGCGACGACGATCAGCATCACGTTCATCGGGTTGGTGATCTGGGCGCGCGCCAGCGACCACGTGCTCGGTGGCGGCTCCTGGGCGAGCACGTTCGGGCCGTAGGTCGCCAGCCGCGTCGCCGCGTCGCCGGCATCGAGGCCCTGCGCCGCGTCGACGCCGAGCGTCGCCGCAACCTCCTGGGCGGAACTCGACCACCATCGCTGCGTCGCTTGGACCGCTGTCGTCGAGTCGGTCATGTCGGTCGGCCGATCGTCATGGCTGCGCCTTCGCTCTGGCTTGTGCGTACTCGTCGTCGGTGAGCGCGCCCTGGCGGTGGAGATCGGCGAGCCGGGCGAGTTCGGCGCTCTGCGGGCTCGAGCCGGCCGCCGGCGGCGGACCGGACGATGGCGCCCGATGGACGTCGGCGAGCAGCTCCTCGCGAGCGCGATCGTTGGCGAGGTGCTCGTCGTCGGTGACGACGGGCCAGTCGAGGTTCAGCGACTCGATCGCGTCGACGAGCAGCGTCGCCACCATCGCCTGCATCACCGGCTTGCTGTCGGCGGGGATGACGTACCACGGCGCCCACGGCGTCGACGTGGCGCTGATCGCCTGTTCGAAGGCGGCCATGTAGTCGTCCCATCGGGCCCGCTCGGCGACGTCCGCGGCGTTGAACTTCCACTCCTTGTCCGGATTGTCGAGCCGGCGGACGAAACGCCGGAGCTGTTCGTCCTTCGACACGTTGAGGAAGAACTTGACGACGGTGGTGCCGGTGTTGGCGAGATGCCGCTCGAAGGCGTTGATGTCGTCATAGCGCGTGTGCCAGAAATCGCCGCCGGGGTCGGTCGGCGGGAGTTGCTGCGGCCCCAGCCACTCGGGATGGACGCGCAGCGCGACGACCTCTTCGTAGTGCGAGCGGTTGAAGATGCCGATGCGACCCTTGGCGGGGACGACCTTCCACACTCGCCACAGGAACGGGTGTGCGAGCTCCTCCTCCGTCGGCTTGCGGAACGAGACCACGTCGACGCCCTGCGGGTTGACCCCCGACATGACGTGTTCGATGGTCGAATCCTTCCCCGCCGCATCCATCGCCTGGAAGACGACGAGCACGGCGCGCGAGGCGTTCGCCCACAACAACTCCTGGACGTCGGCGAGGTCCTCGACGCCGCGCCGCAGGATGCGCTTCGCCTCGTCGTCGAGGTCGTCGGCGTCGAGGCCGGCCCACTCCGGCGCCGGGTTCCATCGCGAGGTGCGCTCCGCCACTCGCGCCGCGGTCCCCGGTGCGACGCGCAGCTCGTCGGCGATCGCCGCGCGGCGTGCCGGGTCGACGGAGCGATCCTTGCGCTTGCGGCTCACGTCGCGCTCGCCGTCGGCGAATCGGCTGGAAGCTCGGCAGCAAAGAATTCCAGCGCCGAGCGGGTCTTGGTCTGCTGCGTCGCCGACAGGTCGATCCCCTTCGAAGCGAGGAACGCCTTCGCCTCTGCGGCGACGGTGAAGGCGTCGCGAGGCGCGCATTTCGTCGACAACTCGAGCAATCGCGTCCCGTCCGGGTAGTTCCACAGCTCGACCACGAGGCGGCGGGAGAAGCCGACGGGGGCGAACTTCAACTTGAACACGTTGATCGGGCCGAGCCGGACGAGCTCGTCGACGGCGATGCCACCCGGCGCATGGGTGCCGAAGAACGCCCGTTGCTCCTTGGAGAAGATCTTGCGCGTCGCTCTGCTCCCGGCCATCACCGCTTTGACATCGGCGTCGGCGGCGACGCCTTTGAGACTCGCCGAGCAGACGAACCCGCGGGGCATCGCGTCGATCTCGACGCCGAACGACGGCAACTTGCGCAGCGCTTTCGGGAGCTGGTCGGGAACGACCGGTCGAAGCTTGACGACCGTGTCGCCGTCGCGCCCCTGCACCCGGCGGGCACGAACGACCACGCCGGACTGATTGAGTGCCAGGTCCGGCGTGTCGTAGAAGACCACCTGCCTGATCTGGGCGTCCAGCGGATCGATCCCGAGCGACTCGAGGGTCGAACGCCGATGGGCATCCGGCACGGTCAGCTTGAGCTCGACGGAGTCCGCACCCCCCAGCAGCGCCATCACCTCGACCAGCTGGTCGGGTGACAGGCCGACCTCCCCCTGCGGTTGGCCCGCCGTCTCGTTCGACGTTCCGGTCTCCGTCATTGCGCCTCCTCCGTCGTCGGGCACGCGCCCTGGACGTCCAGCGTCGCGCCCGCCGAGGGTGCGCTTCCCCACCCCGCGCCGGGTGGACGAACTTTCCGCCCGGTGTCCGCGAAACGTGTCATCATGTGGCCGCCGTCGACACCATGGGTGTCGCCCGTCTGGGAGATTGGGCTGGTTGACGAGATGGTGCCGGAAATGGTGCCCGAAATGGTCGAGACGAGCGGCGATGCCGCGGCGCCCGGCCGGCTCGCGCTGCCCAAGCAGCACCTGCGCCGGGAGCGATTCGATGCGCTGTTCTCCACCGACGCCCGGCTCACGAGCGTGGTCGCCGGCGCCGGGACGGGCAAGAGCATGGCGATCGGTGCCTGGATCGAGCGCACCGGCGGGTCGGCTCGTTGGGTCGAGCCTGGGTCGAGCGCGGCGAGCGGGCGATCGCTGTGGCTGTCGATCGCCGATGCCTTCGGCGTCAGCCTCGCCCGACCCGGTGACGACAGCCGCACCCCGGGCGTTCCGGTCGGCGACCTCGTCATTCGCCTGACCGAGGCGATCGACGACCTGCCCGACACGGGCGATCTGCTGGTCATCGACGGTTTCGACTTCCGCGGACCGCCGCTCGGTGACGAGGAGTTCGATGCGGCGGCGCTGCCGCTGTTCCTGCGACGGCTGCCACCTCGGATCCGTGTGTTCATCGTCGGTCGCCGCGCCCTGCCGCCCGCCCTCGATCGGATCCGGGCCCAGGGTGAGATGGTCGAGGTGGGGTTCGACGAGCTGCGGTTCACCGCCGACGAGTCGGCCGGGCTCCTCGACGTCCTCGTGCCCGGTGCCGACGCCGAGTTCGTCGATGCCGTGATGACGGCCGCCGACGGCTGGGCGGTGCCGCTGGCGCTCGGTGCCAACGTATGGCGGAGCGGCGGCGCCGGCACTGCCCTCGAGGCCCGCCTCGAGCAACTCGATCGGCTCGTCGCCAGCTACGTCCGTCACGAGGTGCTTGATGGCGAGGACCCGGGTCTGGTCGATCTCCTCGTCGACGTCTCCGTCGTCGATGCAGTCACGGCACCGCTCGCCGCGGCGATCACCGGCCGCAACGATGCCGTTGACGTGCTCGAACGCGCCGAGGACCACTCCCTGCTCGTCTCACGGCTCGGGGTCCGCAACTGGTACGTGCTCCACTCCGCCGTGCGCCGCGTCCTCGTCGACGAGGGCGAGCGCCGCGACATCGAGCGGGCGCGCACCGCCCGACGTCGCGCCGCCACGTGGTTGCAGGAACACGGCGACACCTTGCCGGCGCTCGATCAGTGGCTGCATGTCGGTGACACCGCTGCCGCGCTCCACCTGCTCGCCGACCGCCAGGTCAGCTTGTACGACGCGGGCTTCGAAGGAACCGTCCGCGACCTCGTCCGTCGGCTGGCGGCGCACACGGCGATCACCGACCCCGCCGGCATGGCCGACCTGGCGTGGTCGCAGCTGCTGGTCGATCGCGCCGCCTACCTCCGCTGCGTCGACGAGGTCCGCTGGTGGAGCAGCCACGACGGTGTCGTCGACGATCAGACGGCACGCCGGCTGCACGGCCTCGTGGCCGTCGCCGCGCTGATCCAGGGCGAGCTCACGGTGTGCGCCGACGAGGCCCGCTTGGCACTGGACGGACATCCGTCGTGGTGGACCGACCCCATGGTGAGGACGATGTGGAACAACATCGCCCGAACCAAGGCGCTCGACGAGCAGTGGTCGGAGTCATCCGACGAGATCCGACACCTCACCGTCGTCTTGCGACGCGACGCCGATCGCACGATCGTCCTCGAAGCCACGCGCGCCCTCGGCCTCGCGCTCGCCGGCCGGCCCGTTGACGCGCTGCGCGTGGCTGCCGGCATCCGCCGGTCGGCAGGGATGAGCGACCTCGTCTTCTCACAGGCGGAGCTCGATCTCACCGACGTCCTCGCTCGCCACGAGCTCGGCGATGCCCCGGACGCATTGGAATCGCTGCAGCGCCTGGTCGAACTGCCCGTCGAGCCGAGCACGTACGTGCGAGCCGTCGCCGCCCGTCAACTGGCGGACATTCACGTCGCCACCGGCTCGGCGACGTCGGCACGCGCCGCCTTCGAGCAACTCCGCACGCTGACCGACGACGAGGTGCCCGGGGCCGCCGGCACCGACTGGACGGCCCGCGTCGGCGTCGCGCTGTCACTCCGCGAGGGTGACACCACCGCGGCATCGGACTGGGCGGCGCGGATCGTCGACACGTTCTGGGGACCGATCAGCCGGGCGCGGATCGCCCTCCACGGCGGCCACGAGGCGGCAGCGATCGACCACGTCGCCGTTGCCGTCCCTCGCTGTCCTCGCCACGAGCTCGTCGCCCAGTTGTTGTCGGCGCGGCTCGAGCCGGATCGCACGGCCTCGTCGGCCATCGTCGAGCGCGCCGCGTGGCTGGCGCACTCCACGGGGATGCTGCTGACGCTCGCCGGTGACGGCGACCTCGCCCACATCGAGCGGGTCGCGTGGCGCATCCCGACGCCGTGGATGGACCGTCTGCGACGCGCCTCGGCAAACCTGCAACGCGAGGTCGCTACTCCCAGCGCACTCATCGATCCGCTGACGGATCGCGAACGTGATGTGCTGCGGTTCCTGCCGAGTCGGCTGACGCTGAGCGAGATCGCCGCCGAGCTGTTCATCTCGGTCAACACGCTGAAGTTCCACCTGAAGGTGATCTACCGCAAGCTCGGCGTCAACTCGCGGAGCGAGGCAGCTGCATACGCCCGTTCCTGGGGACACGTCGAGAAGCGCTGACGTCGGCCCGTCAGGCGTCGAGCACCTTGCGCTTCTGGCGTTCGAACTCCGTCGGCGACAACACCCCTCGCTCGCGTAGCGCGGCAAGCTCCTCCAGCTGGTCGACGAGGTCGACCACACCCTGCGCCGGTGGCGACAGCTCGGTCAACACCGGCGGCCGCGACAGCAGGTTGCGGGCCGACGGGCTGCGTCCGCGGCGCGCCATCAGCAGCCGTCCCGCGACGAACCAGAACCGAGCAGAGTGACAGCACGGTGCGCCGGGATCCGCTCGCCACCGGCGATGTGTCCACCGACATCGCGTGCCGCGCCCGCCAGGCCGCTCGCCCAGCGATCCTCGAGCAGCACCACGATGGCGACGCTGTCGTCGCCGACGGCGTCGGCGATCAGCCCGAGATCGTGTTCGGTCATCACGCCAGGCCGCTCCGGTCCCGCGTCGCCCATCGGCGGCGGTGACGGGTCGGCGACCTGAACGGCGCCGGACGTGTCTCGGGCGATGATCGCGCAGTCGAGCACGGCAATGGTGCCGCAGGCGGCCAGTGCGTAGACGCTGGCCAGCACGATCTCGGCAGCTGCCTCGTCGGGGACGATGGCGACCACGTATTCGATGAGCTCGGCGTCGACCTGACGCTGGTGGTCACGGGGCGGGATCATCGCCGTTTCGTTCCCCTCACAGGCAGCTGGTGTCCCGCCCCATCGTGTCCGCTCGGCACCCGGACGTGACCACCCCGGTGGGGGTGGTTGTCGATCCGGACCACACGTCCGCGGGTGGTGACCACGAGGCGCAACCGGCCGATGATCCAGAAGCGCCGATCCGGGCGCAGCCCACCGCGGCGGAGACCGATGACCAACAGCAACGAAGTCGATGGCACCTCGCCCGACGGCCCCAGCGCGACCCGGCGCGGCAACCGGCTGGCCGTGTTGTTGTCGATGGCAATGTTCGTCCTCGTCGTCGACACGTCGCTGATGAACGTGTCCATCTCGGCGGTCGTGCACGACCTCGACACGACCGTCAGCGGCGTGCAATCGGCGATCGCACTCGAGGCGCTGGTGTCGGCGGCATTCATCCTCATCGGGAGCAAGGTCGCCGACCTCTTCGGGCGCAAACGGATGTACGCCATCGGGCTCGGCTGCTACGCCGTGGGCGCCGTCGCCATGACCGTCGCCCAGGACCTGACCGCGATCATCGTGTTCTGGGCGATCATCGGCGGCCTGGGCGCATCGCTCCTGCTCCCATCCATGCAAGCGCTGATCCACGGCAACTTCGAGGGTGCCGCGCAACGGCGTGTGTACGCCCTGGTCGGGGCGGCGTCGGCGATCGCCGCGGCCGTCGGTCCACTACTCGGCGGAGCGATCACGCAATACCTGTCGTGGCGGGTCGGCTTCCTGCTCGAGGCATTGATCATCGTCGTCGTGCTGTGCGGCCTGGGACTCGTGCGCGACGCCCCGTACCAAGGTGAACGTGGGATCGACGGCGTCGGCGCGGCGTTGTCGGTCGTCGGCATGGGCGGAACCGTCCTCGGCATCCTGGTGTGGCAAGAGGGTGGCGAGTCGGTGGCGGCGCTGCTCGCGATCGGCATCGCCTGCCTCGGCGGACTGGCCTGGTGGCTGGCGCGCCGCAAGCGGGCCGGCCGACGGACGCTGATCGACCCCGACCTCTTCCGGTCCCGCGGGTTCCGTGCCGGCGTGTCCGGCCAGCTGCTCCAACAGATCGCCCTCGGCGGGGCGATGATCGTGCTGCCGATCTACTTCCAGATCGTCCTCGAGTACGAAGCGCTCGACGCCGGCCTCGCCCTCGCACCCCTGTCGCTGAGCATGTTCGCCGCATCGATGGCGATGAGCAAGCGCGGCCAGCGATACCGACCGAGCTCGATCATCACCGTCGGGTTCGCGCTGCTCGTCGTCGGACTGGGGGTGCTGATCCCGATCGTTCCCCGGGCGACGTCGGGTTGGGCGTTCGCGTGCCCGCTCGTCGTTGCCGGCATCGGCCTCGGCCTGCTGGTGTCGCAGCTCAACAACTTCACGCTCTCGCCGATCTCGGAGGCACGGGTCAGCGAAGCGGCTGGCGTCAACTCAGCCGGCGGATCGTTCGGGCTGTCGTTCGGGCTCGCCCTGGCCGGCGCGGTGATGCTGGCCACGTTGTCGATCACGTTCACGACGATGTCCGACGACAGCACTGTGCTTCCCGCCGATGACAAGACGCAGGTGGCCGAGGTCCTCGACGACGACGCGCAGTTCGTCACCAACTCAGGTCTCGAGACGTTGCTCGCCGACGAACCGCCGGCCGTCCGAGCCGAGGTCATCCGCATCAACACCGAGGCCCGGCCGGTCTCGTTGCAGATCGCCTTGCTGGTCCCGGTGACCGCCGGGATCGTCGGGCTGCTCAACGGGCTCCGGATGCGTCGGCTGCCCGATCCGGTACCGAACTCGGCGAGCGAGGCGGTCCTCGGCGGCTGAGAGCAGTTGGGAAACGACCACCCCGTCCGGGGTGGTGCGCGGGTCGGGAGCGACTGGCAACGTCGCCGCCATGAACACGTGGGGCACGGTCGTCCGCCGCGGGATCGTGATCGCCGTCGCGCTGTCGTCGACCGTCGCCGCATGCGCCGATCCCGAGAACCAGTCGCTGTGCACCGTCTACGACCGCTTCCAGGAGACCGCAGCCAACCTCGAGACCGTGTCGCTCGACGGCACCAACGCCGGCGAAGCGGCCGATCGCGTCGAGGACCTGCGTGGCCGGGTCCGCCACCTCGACGCCGTCGCCGACACCCGCTACAGCGACCAGCTGGACCAGCTCGAGGACGCCCTCGACAACCTCCTGCGGGTGCTCGAGTCGATCCCCGAGGACGCCGATCCCGCCACCTGGCAACCCCTGGTCGAGGACTCCGCCGACGAGGCCCGTCGCGAGTCGCTCGTCGTCATCGGGCTGATCGAGCCGGCGTGCGCGGCCCGAGACGACGGCTGAACGGGCGCCGGTACCCCGCACTCGCACACCAAGGAACCCTTCGGGAGAGGACCACGAATGGACGGATTGCTGTTTGCCCTCGAGGCGCTGGTCGTCATCGGCTCGATCGTCATGGGCACGCAGTTCGAGCGGCGTCGCCCTCGGTATCTGGGGTGGTGTCGGCGTCGCCATCCTGGTCTTCGTCTTCCAGCTCGAACCGGGATCCCCGCCCGTCGATGCCATCCTGATCATCCTCGCCGTCATCCTTGCCGCGGCGACGATGCAGGTCGCCGGCGGCATCGACTGGATGGTGGCGATGGCGGCCAGAGCGATCCGCAGCCATCCCAAACAGGTGACGCTGATCGCCCCGCTGATGTCGTTCCTGTTCTGCCTCGGCGCCGGCACCGGCAACATCGTCTACCCGCTGCTGCCGGTGATCTACGACGTCTCCTACCAGGCCAAGGTCCGGCCGTCGCGGCCGCTGTCGCTGACCGTCGTCGTCTCCGGGATCGCCCTGGCCTGTAGCCCGGTGTCGGCAGCGATGGCGGCGATGATCACACTCACCGACGTCGCGCCGTACAACTTCAACATGGTGCAGGTGCTGTCGGTCACCATTCCCTGCCGCGCTGATCGGCATCGTCATCACCTCGATCATCATGAACCGTCTCGGCAAGGACCTCGAGGACGACCCCGAGTACCTGGCGCGTGTGGCCGACGGCCGTCTCGGCGCCGACCAACGCCACCTCGGCCGACGATCTGACCTTCACCAAGGAAGGCCGCAACGCGGCCTACATCTTCCTGACCGGTGTCGTGGCGATCGTCATCTTCGGACTCGTTCCCCGACCTCCGCCCGCAGATCACCACCGAACTCGGCAGCGAGCCGATCGGCGTGACACCGATCATCCAGATGGTGATGTTCATCGTCGCCGCCCTGATCCTGCTGCTGTGTCAGCCCACCGGCGAAGGACATCCCCGAGTCGTCGGTGTTCAAGGCCGGCATCGTGTCGGCGGTCGCCCTGTTCGGTCTCGCCTGGCTGACCGACACGTTCATCGCCGCCTGGGAGACCGAGATCGTCGACACGGTCGGCGGCTGGGTCAACGACTACGAGGCGGTGTTCTTCTTCGGTGTCTTCCTCGTCGCCGCACTGACCACGAGCCAGTCGACGGCCACCCGCACCATCGTGCCGATCGGACTCGCTGTCGGGCTCTCCCCTGCCGTGATCAGCGGCATGTGGGCAGGCGGCTTCGCCGGCGTCTTCACCCTGCCGACGAACGGCTCCCAGATCGCCGCCGCCAACTTCGACGAGACGGGGACGACCAAGCTCGGCACCAAGCTGCTCGACCACTCGTTCCTCGTGCCCGTCCTGCTCCTCGGTGCGACGACCGCCATTCCCGGCGTGATCATCGGCAACCTCCTGTACTGACACGACGGCGCTATTGACATGACGGACTCCTGACGTGACGGACGCAGCCAGAGACGCCAACGGCACGCCGGCGGGCACCGGCGTGCTCGTCGTGGCGTGCGTGTCGACGTTCGTCGTCAACGCCAACACCTCGGCGGTGACGATCCTGCTGCCGTCGATCAGCGAGGACACCGGCTCACCGATCAGCACGCTGCAGTGGGCGGTGACCGGCTACATGCTCGTCGGCGCCGCCTGCATCGTCACCTCCGGGGCGCTCGGCGACGTCTTCGGCCGACGCAAGACGTTCGTCGGCGGGCTCGTCCTCTTCGTCGCCTCGTGCGTGTTGATCGCCATGTCGACGAGCGGGCTCGCCGTGATCCTCGGCCGGGCCATCCAAGGGGCGGCCGGCTCGACGATCGTCGCCGGTGGGCTGAGCGTGCTGACGATCGCTTCGACCGGCAACGAGCGGCTGCGGGCGGTCTCGTACTGGGGGGCAGCGACGGCGATCGGTGCCGCCGCCGGCCCACTCGTCGGCGGGTTGCTCGTGGAATCGGTCAGCTGGCAGGCGCTGTTCTGGATCGATGCCGTGATTGCTGCACTGTGCATCCCGATCACCCTCCGCGCCGTCGCCGAGTCGCGGGATCCCGACCGTCCAGGATCGATCGACTGGCTCGGGACGGTGCTCGTGGCCGCCATCCTCGCCCCGTCGATCCTCGCCCTCACCGAAGGTGCCTCGTGGGGATGGACGTCACCGGCGACACTCGGTGCGTTCGCCGTGTCGATCGCCGCGGCGTTCGCCTTCGTGGCCGCCGAGCGACGTTCGGCGGCCCCGCTCGTCGATCTGGCGCTGTTGCGCAATCGGCTCCTGATCGCCTCGACCGTCGGCATCCTCATCGGCGCCGGGACGATCAACGGGTTGATGTTCATCGTCAGCCTTTACTTCCAGAGCCCGGAGACCCTCGGACTGTCGCCGCTGGAGACGGGACTGGCGACGCTGCCGGCGACGGTCGGGCTGGTGGTGCTGGCACCGGTCGTGCCGAAGCTGGACCGCCGGTGGGGTAGCCGAATCGTCATCGGCGCCGGGTTCGCGCTGACGACGGTCGGGTTTGCCGTGCTCGTGGCCACCCAGCCCTCCTGGCGCTACGCCGCGTTCGTGCTCCCGCTGATCGCCGTCGCAGCGGGCCTCGCGCTCTCCAACGGGCCCTGCTCGTCGCTCGCCACCAGCTCGGTCCCCACCGCCCAGGTCGGTGCCGCCTCGGGGATCTCCAACATGGCCCGCTACGTCGGTGCCGCAGTGATGACCGCGGTCGTCGCCTCGGTGTACGAAGCGGTCGGCTCCGACCGCACCGCCGAGGGCGGCACGCCGAGCGCCGCCCTCGCCGATGCGTTTGCCTCGTCGGCGCTCGTGTTGACCATCGTCTCCGCGATCGGCATCGGGCTCGCCCTGCTCGCCGGCCGACACCGACGAGCCGACGCCGCTCCCGATGACCCGGCCATCGCCGCGGCGTCGGCCGCCCACACCGTCCCGATCACCTCCGACGACGTCATCGTCGTCGGGACCTGACGCGCCAGAAAGGTGCTGCCATGACCACCACCGACACCACCGACACCAGCGACCCGATCAACGCCTTCATCGATTCGGTCTGGGAGCGCGAGGTGATGCCGACGCTGCTGGAGTACATCGCCATCCCCAACGTGTCGGCGGTCTTCGAGGCCGATTGGGAGCAGCTCGGGCACATGGAGCGCGCGGCGACCCTGCTCGGCGACTGGGCCCGCAGCCGACCGATCGCCGGGATGCAGTTCGAGATCCACCGCCTCGCGGGCCGCTCGCCTGTGCTCTTCGCCGAGATCGAACCGGCCAACGGCGGACCGGCCGACACGACCGTCTTCCTCTACGGCCATCTCGACAAGCAGCCCGAGTTCACCGGCTGGCGCGAGGGGCTCGGTCCGTGGAACCCGGTGCTGGAAGGCGACCGCCTGTACGGCCGAGGCGGCGCCGACGACGGGTATTCCACGTTCGCCGCCCTGACCGCCATCCAGGCCGCCCAGGAGGCGGGGTTCCCCCACGCCCGGTGCGTCGTGCTCATCGAGGCCAGCGAGGAGAGTGGCAGCCGCGACCTGCCGTTCCACGTCGAAGCGCTGGCCGAGCGGATCGGGACCCCGAGCCTGATCGTCTGCCTCGACTCCGGCTGCCTCGACTACGACCGTCTGTGGCTGACGACGTCGCTGCGCGGGCTCCTCGCCGGCGAGCTCGAGGTCGCCGTGTCGACCGAGGGGGTGCACTCCGGCGATGCCAGCGGCGTCATCCCATCGACGTTCCGCATCGCCCGCATCCTGCTGTCCCGACTCGAGGGCGAGAACAGCGGCCAGATCCTGCCGAGTGAGCTGCATGTGGCGATCCCGCCCGAACGCGTCGAGCAAGCTGCCGAGACGGCAATCGAGATGACCGGCACGTTGGCCGACAAGTTCCCGTTCCTCGAGGGCGTGCAGCCGGTGACGAGCGACCACACCGAGCAGCTCCTCAATCGGACGTGGCGACCGCAGCTCGAGATCACCGGTGCCGACGGCCTGCCGCCGTGCGATCGCGCCGGCAACGTCTTGCGCTCGACCACATCGCTGTACCTCTCGCTGCGCATCCCGCCATCGCTCGATCCCGTGCAGGCCAGCGACGACCTCCATCGCATCCTCACCGAGAACCCGCCCTACGGCGCCCACGTCACCTACCGCGCCGACAAGAAGTCGACTGGCTGGGACGCCCCGGCAACGGCGCCGTGGCTGGCGGCGTCGCTGCGTGAGGCGTCGACCGCGGCGTTCGGCAACCCGGCGCGGGCGATGGGCGAGGGCGGCTCGATCAGCTTCATGGGCATGCTCGGCCACCGCTTCCCCGAAGCCCAGTTCGTCGTCACCGGGGTGCTCGGCCCGGGGAGCAACGCTCACGGGCCGAACGAGTTCCTGCACGTGCCGACGGCGCGCAAGGTCACCGCCGTCGTCGCCCGGGTGCTGCGCGATCACGCCGTCGCTGCCGCCGCGGGCGAACTCTGAGTCAGGACATCGCCGTACCCCACCGGCGGTACCGGTCGTGCGCCGCCTTGAGGCGCGTCGCCAACCAACCGATGCGGTCGTCGGGCGGCATCACCCAGTCGCCGCCCGGCTCCATCAGCTTGGCGGTGGCCTCCGGACCGAGCAGGAACTCGCGGCAGAACTCGTTCTGCCACGCCCCGAGGTGGACGCCGACGGTGACGCCGCCGGCGTTGCGGACGACCGCACGAGGAGCGCGAGCGCGCAGCCACGGCCCGACGATGGTCGTCTCGTGGCCGCCGAGGTACGGACGGTTGAACGCCACGTCGCCGGGATCGTCCGCCTCGAACGCCCACCGATAGGCGCTCCCCAGCGCACGCAGCGTCGCCGGGTCCATCGAGGGTGTCGCCGTGTCGGCGAGCAACTCCCCGGTCGCGCTCGCCAACACGGACCCATCCGGACCGCCGCGGTTGGAGAGCGCGACGATGTTCGGGAGACGGTCCTCCGGCGGACGTTCGAGGGAGATCGCCCCGTCCGAGCGCGCCGTGTGGTTCATCGTGTCGTGCAACGACAAGACGAACAGCGTGGTCGACGAACGCCACTCGCTGACGCTCACCTGCGACGGGTCGAGCGAGATCAGCCGCTTCAGCTTGGCGGTGATCACCGCCTCGATCAGCCGATCGCGCTCGCGCTCGTAGATGTCCACGCCGCGGCGAACCCACCTCCGTCAAGGCCTCGACGAGCGCGGACCAGTCGTCGTCCGAGCGTGGTTCACGCAGCACCGGCAGGTAGCCGAACGTCACCGGGCGTACGGCATCGACGCCTGCGAGGGACGGGTGCGCGGACTCGCCGGCTTGACGGATCCGGGCGAACGCTTCGCGCAGTCCGGCGCCGATGTCGTCGGGACGAGGACGGTTGGCGTCGCGCACCGCTCGGGGGTGCGGGTTCTCGATGTACAAGACGTGCGGATCGATCGACGCCCAGCGCCGGCCCACCGGGCTCATCGAGATGTCCGTGAAGTCGAACTGCACACGGCGGGTCAGCCGCTCGTCGATGAACGGCTGCAGTTCTTGCGGAAGCGCAGCGGAGGCATGGGGTCCGGTGACGACGAGATCGATGTTCGCCAACGTCTCGTCGAGCGGGATCCGTCCCTTTCCCCAGTAGTGGGACAATGTCTCCGGCCCGAACCTCACACCGGCCGGGATCCACTCAGGATCGGAGCTCACCATGTCGACCAGCTTCGGCTGACTCGCCGGTACGAGCACCACCCCGGCTCGGGTGGTTCCTCCCCGCCAGATGCTGGGCGCGAACCGACACGGTTCTTCGTTTCGACCCCGGTAGCCTGGCGGCCATGCCCGACAACCGTGCTGCGTGGTCACCGTCGTCCTGGCACGACCTGCCGGTCGGCCAGCAGCCGGACTGGCCCGACGCGTCCGCGCTCGATCAAGCCCTCAAGCACGTCGCCTCGATGCCACCGCTGGTCTTCGCCGGCGAGGCCCGTTCGCTGCAGGCCGAGCTCGCCCGGGTCGCCTCCGGCCAGGCGTTCCTGCTCCAAGCCGGCGACTGCGCCGAGAGCTTCGAGGAGTTCTCCGCCGACAACATCCGCGAGAAGTTGCGCGTCATCCTCCAGATGGCCGTCGTGCTCACGTACTCCGTCGGCGTCCCGATCGTCAAGGTCGGCCGCATCGCCGGCCAGTTCGCCAAACCACGTTCCTCCCCCACCGAGCGGGTCGGCGATCTCGACCTGCCGAGCTTCCGCGGGCACATCGTCAACGATGCCACCGCCACCGAGGCGGCCCGGCTCCCGAACCCCGATCGCCTCGTGCAGGCCTACCACCAGTCGGCGTCGACCCTGAACCTGTTGCGGGCGTTCACCAAGGGCGGGTTCGCCGATCTCTCCCGGGTGCACGCCTGGACGCAGGAGTTCGTCGCATCGAGCCCGGCCGGGCAGCGCTACGAGAGCGTCGCCGCAGAGATCGAGCGGGCGTTGGCCTTCATGCGCGCCTGCGGCATCGACACCGAGTCGAACCCCAACCTCTCGCAGGTCGACATCTACACCTCGCACGAGGCGTTGATCCTCGGCTACGAAGAGGCGCTCACCCGCCAGGATTCGCTCACCGGCGGTTGGTTCGACTGTTCGGCGCACATGCTGTGGATCGGCGAGCGCACCCGCGAGCTCGACGGCGCGGACGTCGAGTTCCTGCGTGGCGTCGGCAACCCGATCGGCTGCAAGATCGGTGCGAGCACACCCGCCGACTACGTCCTCGAGCTGTGCGAGGTGCTCAACCCGTCGCGGATCCCCGGTCGACTGACCTTGATCTCGCGCATGGGTTCGGAGAAGGTCGAAGACGCGCTGCGACCGCTGCTGCGCGTCGTCGCCGACGCCGGGCACCCGGTCGTGTGGGCCTGCGACCCGATGCACGGCAACACGTACACCGCCGCCAACGGCCGCAAGACGCGCCACTTCGACGACGTGCTCGCCGAGATCGGTGGCTTCGTGCGAGCGCACCGCGCCGAAGGGACATGGCCGGGCGGCATCCACGTCGAGCTCACCGGTGAGAACGTCACCGAGTGTCTCGGTGGCGGCGATGCGCTGTCCGACGAAGACCTCGACCACCGCTACGAGACGGTGTGCGATCCGCGACTGAACGCTCGTCAGAGCGTCGATCTCGCCTTCCGAGTCGCCGAGCTGGTCCGCCAGTTCACCTGATCGGGACGAGCTCCCGGTGACGGCACTCGACCTCACCACCGGTTGGCCCGTCCCCGCCGTCTCTGCGGCCGTGCTGCGCGGCGGCGACGTGGTCGACACGATCGGCGATCCGGCGCGAGTGCAGCGGCTGGCCTCGCTGTCGAAGCCCATGGCGTCGTGGGCGGTGCTCGTGGCGGTCGAGGAAGGCATCGTCGAGCTCGACCAGCCCGTCGACGACCGTGGTGCGACGCTGCGCCACCTGCTCGCCCACGCCGGCGGCTACCCCTTCGACGGGACCGAGCCGATCGCCCGTCCGGCGGCCACGCGGCATCTACTCCAACACCGGTATCGAACTCGCCGCCGACGTCGTGGCGCGTGCAGCGTCGATGCCGTTCGAGGAGTACCTCGCGGCAGCGGTGTTCGAGCCCTTGGCGATGACCGACACGACACTGCGAGGATCGCCCGCCCATCAGGTGCGCTCGTCGCTCGCCGACACGGCGACGTTCACCGCCGAGGTGATGCGCCCGCGGCTGATCTCGGTCGACACCGCAGCGCTCGCTGCCCGGATCCACTATCCGGACCTGGCGGGTATCGTTCCGGGCGTGGGTCGCTATGAACGGTGCCCCTGGGGTCTGGGGTTCGAGGTGCGCGGTGACAAGGAACCTCACTGGACGGGGACGCACAACTCACCGCGCACATTCGGGCACTTCGGCGGCTCGGGCACGATGTTCTGGATCGATCCCGACCGCGACCTGGCGCTGATCGCCCTCGCCGACCGCACGTTCGACGAATGGTCCGCCGCTGCCCTGCGGCACTGGCCGGAGTTGTCCGACGCCGTGCTCGCCGAGCACGCCGGGAGTGCGGCATGACGCAGTTCACCCACGGCGATCGCATCCGTTACGCGACCACCGGCGAGGACGGACTGCCGCTCGTGCGTTACGGCTTCATCGGTGGCGTGTCGACCGACGGCCAGATCGTCGTCATGCTCGACGGCGAGCTGGGGGGCGACGTCGTCGAACCGGACTGCGTCGAGCCGGTGCACATCTGCAACGTCACCCTCACGCTCGCCGGTTCCGACCTGCTCGATGATCCGTCGCTGCGCCAGGGCCTGGTCAACCTGTGGTTCGCCGAGGCGGAGACCGCCGGGCTGCAGATCGGGTCGATCCACGGGCTCGGCACCGGCGTGCGCGACTCGAGCGAGGGGTACGCCCTGGCCGAGCTGTCGAGCGGCGGTGAGCAGTACGTGCTCCGTGCCACCCGCTGCCTCAAGCAGTACGACGGCATCGTCGTCCACGCCGACCGCCCCAACCGCTGGGAACGCTGACCGTTACATCAGGGGTCAGACCCCTGATGTCACGCTCCCACCGCGAGGCCCGGCCCGGCTGTACTACGTTCGCCCGGCGATGGGATCCACGATCGCCGCGCTCGATGTCGGCGGCACGTCGATCAAGTCGGGCACCGTCCACTTCGACACCGCAGGCGACGGTGCACCGGTCGTCGTCGTCGGGCCGTCGTTGCCGACGCTCGCCCAGGCCGACGACGCCGACGTGATCATCGCCCGGCTGGCCGAGATGGCCGACCATGCCCTGTCGTTGGCGCCCGATGCCGTCGGGCTGGCGATCGCCATCTGCGGGCCGTTCGACATCGACGCCGGCGTGTCACGGATGCGCGGCGTGCACAAGTTCGAGCCGATCTACGGCATCGACCTCCGCCAGCAGCTCGCCGCCCGCACGACGATCGGCGACCGGCCGATCCGCTTCGCCCGCGATGCCGAGTCCGCCGGCACCGGCGAAGCGTCGATGGGTGCCGGCGCCGGCGTCGCGCGGGTGTTGACCGTCACCCTCGGCACCGGCATGGGCACCTGCCTCACCGTCGACGGCCGACCGGTCGAGCACGTCGGCGACCTCGGCGTGGAGCACCTCGGCATGCGGCCGACACCGTGGGGTCGGGCCGACGACGCGCTGTCGGCGCGCGGTCTCGCCGACCGGCTGGGTGTGCCGATGGGGGCGCTGCGCGACGTGATCGCCGATCCGACACTGGGGGCGGCGATCCGTGACCACGGCACCCGACTGGGGACGTTCCTCGAACCTGTCGTCGCCGAGATCGATGCCGAGCTGGTGGTGATCGGCGGGGCGATCGCGGCCGAGTTCGACCGCTTCGGCCCGGCGTTGCAGGCGGCAATCGGGGCGACGCCCGTGCGACCGACGACCCTCGGCGCCGCCGGTCCGCTGCTCGGCGCCGCCCTGCTCACGTTCGCATGAACGTGCAGCCCGCTGCTACCGCTGGGTAGCAAACGCAGCCGTACCATCTCCTACAGTCACGACCATGACGCACACGACGAACGACGTCGGCCTCGACGACGTCGCATTCGACGAGATCGACCTCTCCGATCCCGGGTTCTGGCTCGCCCCACGGTCATACCGCGACGGCGCCTTCAAGACGCTGCGCGACACCCCCGGACTGGCGTTCTTCCCCGAGCGGATCATCGAGGACTCCCCGTTCCCGCCGGGACCGGGCTACTTCGCGCTCACCCGGCACGACGACATCTGGCACGTCAGCCGCAACGCCAAGTTGTTCTGCTCGGGCAACGGATCGAACATCGGTGACCTGCCCAAAGAGATGAACGAGTTCTTCGGGTCGATGATCAACATGGACGACCCCAAGCACTTCCGTCTCCGCTCGATCGTCTCCCGCGGCTTCACGCCCAAGCACATCAACGCCGTCGAGAGCGTCGTCGTCGCCAAGACCAACGAGGTCGTCGACCGGCTGCTCGCCAACTTCCCCGACAAGCAGTGCGACTTCGTGGAGCACGTCGCCGCGGCGATGCCGCTCGAGGTCATCTGCGACATGATGGGCATTCCGGCCGAGGACTACGAGAAGGTCCTGCGCTGGACGAACACGATCCTCGGTGTGGGCGACCCCGAGTACGTCGGCTCCTACGAGGACCTGATGGCGCATGCCCTCGAGATGTTCATGTACGCCCAGGCGTTGGGCGAGGACCGCCAGCAGAACCCGCAGGACGACATCACGTCGGCGATGATGACCGCCGAGGTCGACGGTGAGCGGCTCACCGCGCAGGAGTTCGGATCGTTCTTCATCCTGCTCGTCGTCGCCGGCAACGAGACGACGCGCAATGCGATCAGTCACGGCATGCGCGCCCTCACCCAGTTCCCCGACCAGCGCGAGCTGTGGTTCAACGACTACACCACCCACTCCAAGACCGCCGTCGAGGAGATCGTCCGCTGGGGCACGCCGGTCATCCACTTCCGCCGCACGGCGACCGAGGACACCGAGATCGCCGGCCAGCCGATCGCCGCGGGACAGAAGGTCGTCATGTGGTACGCCTCGGGCAACCGTGACGAGCGGGTCTTCGAGAACCCCTTCGTCTTCGACGTCACCCGCGAGCCGAACCCGGCGCAGATCGGTTTCGGCGCCGGTGGCCCGCACTTCTGCCTCGGCGCCAACCTCGCCCGCCGTGAGCTGACGGTGATGTTCGACGTGATCCGCGAGCGGCTGCCGTCGCTGCGTATCACGGGCGAGCCGGACTACCTGCAGAGCGCGTTCATCAACGGCATCAAGCGCATGCCCTGCGCTTGGGACTGACGCCGCCGAATCGCGGCAGCCGAACCGGTCAGCCGCCGAGCTCGCCGGCGCGGAAGTGCGACCGGCACAGCAGCTCGTAGCGGATGCTGTCGCCGAACAGCGGATCGCCCGGCACGTTCGTGTCGCCGACGACGACGGTGTCACCTTCGTAGACCACGTCGCCGTTGACGACGCGGGCGTTGTGCGTCGCTCGGGCACCGCACCAGCAACGTGACTCGACCTGCAAGGGGATGTGCTCGTCGGCGATCTCGATCATCCGCCGGGTGCCGTCGAAGAGTTCCCCACGGAAGTCGGTCAGCAGCCCGAAGGCGTAGACGTCGACATCGAGCTCGTCGACGACGCGAGCGAGCTGATCACATTGCGCCCCGGTGTAGAACTGCACCTCGTCACAGACGATGTAGTGAATCGGCCAGTAGCGCACGGCGAGGGCATGGAGGTCGAGGTCGGGGGCGACATCGATCGCCGGCGCCGCCACCCCGAGTCGGCTGGTGACCTGCCGGCCCTCACGGTCGAGCGTCGTGAGCAGCAGACCGAACAGCTGCCGACTGGCCAGGTTGTGATGGATCTGGAGTGCGACGGTGCTCTTCCCGGAGCCCATCGTGCCGAAGCTGAACCGCAGTGAGGCCATGCCGACGGAGGACCCTATCCGGCGGTGGTCGGCGCGATCGTCGCCAACGGGTCGGAGGACGGGTCGACGCTCGCCGGACCGTCGATGCGCTCCAGCGGCGGTGCCTCGACATCCGTGGCGGGCGCGCTGGGTTCGGGCGCCTCGTCGCCGTCGTCGCTGCACCCGGCGACGGCGACGACGACGAGCACGACCGCGGCGGCGAGCTGACGGCGGACGATCATGGCGCCATCATCGCAGCAACGCGCTCGCCAGCTCCATGCCCTGCGACCGTACCCGCCCTCGTCGGCGACGCTGTCGACGTCCGCCAGTAGCCTCGACCGGACCATGGCGCACGAGTTCATCTATCAGGCCCACAAGCTCACCCGTGTCCATCCGCCGGACAAGACGGTGCTGGAGAACATCTCCATCTCGTTCTATCCCGGGGCGAAGATCGGCGTGCTCGGCTCCAACGGCGCCGGCAAGTCGTCGCTCCTGCGGATCATGGCCGGCCTCGACGACGGGTACTCCGGCCAGGCACGCCTGACGCCCGGGTTCACCGTCGGCTATCTCCAGCAGGAGCCGCAGCTCGACCCCGCCAAGGATGTCAAGGCCAACGTGATGGACGGTGTCGCCGCCGTGCAGGGCCTGATCGATCGGTACAACGAGGTCATGGCGATGTGGGCCGACCCCGACGCCGACTACGACAAGATCGGCAAGGAGCAGGCGCAGCTGGAGGACAAGATCGCCGCCGCCGACGCGTGGAGCTTGGAGCGCAACGTCGAGATCGCCATGGACGCGCTGCGCTGTCCGCCCGACGACGCCGACGTCACCGTCTTGTCGGGCGGCGAGCGGCGCCGCGTCGCCCTGTGCCGGCTGCTGCTCTCGCGACCCGACCTGTTGCTGCTCGACGAGCCGACCAACCACCTCGACGCCGAATCGGTCGACTGGCTGGAGCGCTTCCTCGCCGACTACCAGGGCACCGTCGTCGCCATCACCCACGACCGCTACTTCCTCGACAACGTCGCCCAGTGGATCCTCGAACTCGACCGCGGGCGCGGCTACCCGTTCGAGGGCAACTACTCGAGCTGGCTCGAGCAGAAGGAGGCCCGCCTCGCCCAGGAGGAACGCGGCAACGACTCCCGCCGGCGCACCCTCGCCCGCGAGCTCGAGTGGGTCCGGATGGGTCAGAAGGCACGGCAGGCCAAGGGCAAGGCCCGCCTCGCCGCCTACGAGAAGCTGTACAACGAGACCAAGGCCGCCGACACCGAAGCATCGAAGCTGGAGATCGCCATCCCTGCCGGGCGCCGCCTCGGCGACCAGGTGATCGAGGTGTCGAACCTGCGCAAGGGCTTCGGCGACCGCCTGCTGATCGAGGACCTGTCGTTCTCACTGCCACCCGCCGGCATCGTCGGCATCATCGGCCCCAACGGCGCCGGCAAGACGACGCTGTTCAAGATGCTCGCCGGTCGCGACGAGCCGGACTCGGGCACGATCAAGATCGGTGACACCGTCGACCTGTCGTACGTCGACCAGGACCGCGACGATCTCGATCCCGACAAGACCGTCTACGAGGAGATCACCGGTGGCGGCGAGGTCCTCGAGGTCGGTGGGCGAGAGATCCACGGCCGGGCATACGTGTCGAGCTTCAACTTCAAGGGCACCGACCACGGCAAACGGGTCGGTGACCTGTCCGGTGGTGAGCGCAACCGCGTCCACCTGGCCAAGCTGTTGAAGTCCGGGGGCAACGTGTTGCTGCTCGACGAGCCGACCAACGACCTCGACGTCGACACGCTGCGGGCGCTCGAAGCGGGCCTCGAATCATTCCCCGGATGCGCCGTGGTGATCTCCCACGATCGCTGGTTCCTCGACCGCATCGCCACCCACGTGCTCGCCTTCGAGGGCGACAGCCAGGTGCGCTGGTTCGAAGGCAACTTCTCCGAGTACGAGGAGTTCCGCAAGAAGGAGCTCGGCTCGGCCGCCGACCAGCCACACCGCATCAAGTACAAGAAGCTGGCATGACCGAGTCCGACGCGCAGCTGGCCACACGGTTGGCGGTGCAGGCCGGGCAGCTGCTGGTCGAGGTGCGCGAGAAGCTGTTCGCCGAAGGCGCCGCCGTGTGGGACGTCAAGGATGCCGGCGACGCCATCGCCCAGCGGTTCCTCGCCGGCGAGCTGACCGCCCACCGTCCCGACGACGCGGTGCTCTCGGAGGAGGGGCGCGAGGACCCACGACGGTTCGACGCCGATCGTGTGTGGATCATCGACCCACTCGACGGCACCCGCGAGTTCGGCGAAGCCGGCCGGACGGACTGGGCCGTCCACGTCGCCCTGTGGGACCGCGACCACTTCGCCGCCGCCGCCGTCAGCCTGCCCGCCATCGGGGCGGTCTTCTCGACCGAAGACCCGCCCGTCGTGCCGCCGTACACCCGGGAGCGGCCGCGGCTCGTCACCTCGCGGTCGCGCGCCCCGTACGCCGCGGTGCTCGTCGCCGAGGGGCTGAACTGCGACGCCGTGCGGCTCGGCTCGGCCGGTGCCAAGGCGATGTCGATCCTCCTCGGCGAGGCGGACATCTACGTCCACGACGGCGGCATGTACCAGTGGGACTCGGCGGCGCCGGCCGGCGTCGCACTCGCCGCCGGCCTGCACGCCAGCCGCCTCGACGGCAGCCCGCTCGTCTACAACGACCGCGACCCGTGGCTGCCCGACTTCATCGTCTGCCGCTCCGAGCTGGCCACCGGCGTGCTGGAGGCGTTGTGGGGCTGACGCCGAGATGAGCGGTGCGGTCGGCGGCGAGCTGTCGGCGATCCGCTGGGAGGTCGACGACCGTGTCGCCACCGTGTGGCTCCACCGCCCGCACCGCCACAACGCCTGGACCGGCACGATGTCGGGCGAGTACCGCGCGGTGATGGCCGAGCTCGAACAGCGCTCCGACGTGCGCGCCGTCGTCGTCACCGGCACGCCGCCGGCGTTCTGCGTCGGCGGCGACGCCACCGCCCTGTCCGGACACGCCGAGCGTGGCGGGTACGACAGCGGCCTCGCGGCGGACATCGCACTGCCGGGCGGCGGCGACCGGCTCGACGCCGACCTCGCCTGGCAGCTCGGTTACCGGTTGCCGATCATCGCCGCCGTCAACGGTGCCTGCGCCGGCGTGGGGCTGTCGCTGGTGCTGTTCTGCGACCTCCGCTTCGTCGCCGCCACCGCCAAGCTGACCACGGCGGCGCCGAAGCTCGGCCTGCCCGCCGAGTACGGGGCGAGCTGGATGCTGCCGCGGCTCGTCGGCGTCACCCGAGCCAACGACCTGCTGTTGTCCGGCCGGGTCGTGACCGGCGCCGAGACGGCCGACTGGGGGCTGTGGAACGGCGTCGAACCGGACGGCGCGGCCGCGCTCGGAGCGGCCCACGCGTACGCACGGCTGTTGGCCACGACGGTCGGCCCCAACGCGGTCACGACCACCAAGCGTCAGATCGCCGCCGACCTGTTGCGTCACGATCCGGCAGCGTCGGTGGCCGATTCGCTGCGCCTGCTCGACGAGGCGATGGCGACCGCCGAGTACCGCGAAGGCGTCGCCGCGCTGACCGAGAAGCGCCCGCCGCAGTTCGAGTAAGCAACGGTTGGGGTCTGTCCCCAACCGTTGCTTATTCGCCGAGGATCTCGCCGAGGACCTCCACGGTGTGCTCGCCGAGGCGGGGCACGACACCGGGGCGGATCTCGTAGCCGCCGAAGTCGACCGGCGTGGCGACGGCGCGGTACGGCTCCTCGCCATCGCGGGGCATCATCTCGACGAAGCCGGGCTGCGCCTGCGGGTCGGCGATCACCTCGGTCAACGTCTGCACCGGCGACCACCACACGTCGTGCTCGTCGAAGCGGGCGGCCCAGTCGTCGAGCGGACGGGTGGCGAACACGGCGTCGAGGTCGGCGATCAGCTCCTCGCAGTGGGCGTACTGCGCCGCCGCATCGGCGTAACGCGGGTCGTCACCGAGGTCGGGCCGCTCGATCGCCGCCAACAGCTTCGGCCAGTGACGGTCGGCCTCCAGGCAGATCAACCAGAAGATGCGGCCGTCGCTCGCCCGGTAGCTGTTGCTCAGGGGCGTCTGGGCGTCGGCACGACCGCGGGTCGAGGCGCGACGGTCGAAGCGCAGCTGGATGCCGAGGTCCCAGGCGATCGTGTACATGCCGGTGCGCAACAGGCTCGTGCTGACGAGGCCGCCGACACCGGTCCGCGACCGCTCGACGAGCTTGGCCATCACCCCGGCAGCGAGCGTCATCCCGGTCTGGTGGTCGCCCATCCCCGAGCGCGACGTCGGTGGCATCTCACCCGGCGGGACCATCGTGTGGGCGAGCCCGGAGCGCGCCCAGTAGGCGCCGATGTCGTACCCGGCACGGTCACGGTCGGGTCCCTCGAGCCCGTAGCCCGTGATCGCCCCGTACACGAGATGCGGGTGGCGGGCGCAGACCGCGGCGTGGTCGAGGCCGAGTCGCTCCAGCGCCGCCGGGCGCATGTTGGTGACGAACACGTCGGCATCGCCGAGCAGCCGTTCGATGACGCCACGGCCCTCCTCGTCGCGCAGGTCGAGGACGACGGAACGCTTGCCGCGGTTGTCGACCTCGAACGGCGGCACCGGCATCGACCCGTCGAGCCCGACCGATCCGAACACCGCCCGTTGCGGATCCCCCGCCGCCGATTCGACCTTGACGACGTCGGCGCCCCAGTCGGCCATGATCCCCGCCGCCGACGGCCCGGCGACCCACACCGCCAGCTCGACGACTCGGATCCCGGCCAGTGGGCCCGCCGCCGGACCTGCCCCCTCGGCAGCCATCAACCCAACGCCTCGATCACGTCCGGCGGGGCCTGGATCAGCTCGATCAGCACGCCCTCACCGCTGCGTGGCGTCTCGTCGTTGCCCTTCGGGTGGAGGAAACACACGTCGTGGCCCGCAGCACCCTTGCGGATGCCGCCTGGCGTGAAGCGCATCCCCTGCGCGGTCAACCAGTCGACACACGCCGGCAGGTCGTCGATCCACAGCCCGACGTGGTTGAGCGTCGGCACGTGCACCTTCGGGGAGCGTTCGGCGTCGAGCGGTTGCATGAGGTCGATCTCGACCGCATGTGGTCCGTCGCCGAGGCGCAAGATGTCCTCGTCGACGTTCTCCGACTCGCTGACGTAGTCACCGACCTTGGCGACACCGAGCAGGCCGGTCCACAACCCGGTCAACGCCGCCTTGTCGAGACCGCCGATGGCGATCTGCTGGAGCCCGAGCACGCGAAACGGACGATCAGTCATGATCCGATCCTGCCTCATCGCGCCGAGTGCCCCGGAATCCGGCATCATGGGCAGCGATGCCGATGCCCGACCCGGGTCCCGTTGACGGTCCTGTTGACGATGCGAACGACGTCGCCCCGGACACGGACTGGGGCTCGTTCACCGAACCCGGGCCGTGGCGCCTCGATCGTGAGGCGATCGCCTGGTCGTCGATGGCGACGACGTTGCGGCGTCGAGCGCAGCGCGAGGTCCCCGGCCTGACCACGCCGTCGAAGGTGCCGCCGGGCGCCCGCGTCGTCACCGTCGCCGGCCGCCTCCTCGGTGCCGTCGGACCGTGGCTCGTCACCAAGCGCCGGGGCGGCTTCGCCACGCCCGAGGAGAGCCGCGCCGACGTGTCGCGCCGGCTGCGTCACGCCGCCGAGTCGCTCGGGCCGACGTACATCAAGCTCGGACAGATCATCTCGTCGGGTGAAGGTCTCTTCCCGCCCGAGCTCGTCGACGAGTTCAAGAAGTGCCGCGACCAGGTGTCGCCGGAGCCGTTCGACGTCGTCCGCCTCACCGTCGAGCAGGACCTCGGCGCCCGTCTCGACGACGTGTTCTCATCGTTCGACCGCACGCCGCTGGCGGCAGCTTCGATCGCTCAGGTGCACGGCGCCACGCTGCGCACCGGCGAACGGGTCGTCGTCAAGGTGCAGCGCACGACGGTGTCGACACTGGTCCGCAAGGACCTGCGGGTGATGGCGTGGCTGGCGCCGCACCTCGTCGGGCGCATCCCCGTCGCCGCGCTGGCCAACCCGCCGGCGCTCGTCGAGCTGTTCGCCGAGACGATCATCGAAGAGCTCGACTTCCGCATGGAAGCGGCGAACATGTTGGACATCGCGACGATGCTGCACGACCTGGGCCAGCGGCGTTACGTGGTCCCCCGCCCCCATCCCACCTTGGTCACACGGCGGGTGCTCGTGATGGAGCGCGTCGACGGCTTCAACTTCGACGACGTCGCCGGGATGCGAGACGCCGGCATCGACACCGAGGACGTCGTGCGCACCGCCATGGTCGCCTTCATGGAAGGGGCGATCATCGAGGGGATCTTCCACGGCGACCTCCATGGCGGCAACCTGTTCGTGCTCGCCGACGGTCGCACCGCGCTGCTCGACCACGGCATCGTCGGCCGGCTCAGCGGGACCCGACGCACCGCCTTCTTGCGGCTGATGATCGGAGCCACCACCAACGACCTGCGCGGCCAGCTCGCCGCACTGCGCGACCTCGGTGCCCTCCCACCGGACACCGATCTCGACGCCGTGATCACCGACCTCCGCCTCGACGAGCCGGTGATCGATCCGATGACGCTGTCCGGCGAGGAGATCGTCAACGAGGTCCAACGGGTCGTCAAGGCGCTGCTCGGCTACGGCGCCAAGCTCCCCAAGGAGCTGATGCTGTACGTCAAGAACATGGTCTTCATCGACGGCGCCATCGCCCGCTTGGCGCCCGACCTCGACCTCCTCGCCGAGATCACCGCCATCTCGATGACCTTCGCCGAGAAGCACGGCGAGCGACTCGGGCGCGAGCTCGGGTTCGATCCGTCGACGGTCGAGATCGACATGGACGGCGTCCGGGCGTCGATGGGCCTCGATCCGACGGTCGAGTCGATCTCCTACCGCGAGCTGCAACAGCGCCGTGAGCTGATCCAGAAGCGGATGCGCGAGCACGTCGAAGCCTCACGTCCCCGGCACCGCAGCTAGGTTCGCCGGTCGTGCGTCTCGTCATCGCCCGCTGCTCGGTCGACTACTCCGGCCGCCTCGACGCCCATCTACCCGAAGCGACCAGGCTGATCATGGTCAAAGCCGACGGGTGCGTGGCGATCCACGCCGACGGCGGCGCCTACAAGCCGCTCAACTGGATGAACGCACCGAACACGCTCGTCGATCAAGGTGAGCGCTGGATCGTCACCAACCCCAAGCAGGAGATGCTGACGATCACGCTGCACGAGGTGCTCAGCGACGTCTCGGCGGAGCTCGGCGAGGACCCGGGCCTGCAGAAGGACGGCGTCGAAGCGCACCTGCAGGAGCTGTTGGCCGCCAGCCCTCACGCCATCGAGGTGGGCATGACGCTCGTCCGTCGCGAGTATCCGACGGCGATCGGGCCGATCGACCTCGTCTGTCGCGATGGCGACAACACGGTCGTCGCCGTCGAGGTCAAGCGCCGCGGCGACATCGACGGTGTCGAGCAGCTGGCCCGCTACATCGAGCGGCTCCGTCTCGACTCCTCGCTCGGCGAGGTGCGCGGCGTGTTCGTCGCCCAGGTCGTCAAGCCGCAGGCGCGGGTGTTGGCCGAGGCGCGTGGGTTCCGAGTGGGTCGAGGTCGACTACGACGAGCTGCGCGGCATGCGCCCCGACGAGTTGCGCCTGTTCTGAGTATCGAACGTTCGGGACCCGTCCCCGAACGTTCGTTACCGTTGGTTGCGCTCGATGGTCAGCACTCGGTGCCGGGCAGGATCGGCTTGACCAGCACCTGGTAGGTCGTGCCGCCGTCGTCGAAGAACGTCAGCTGGTTGGCCTCGGCGAACGTCGCCTGGACCGCCTCGGCGTCGACCACGGTGCAGGCGACGGCATCGGCCAGGGTCACGCCGGCCTCCGCGGGCCATTCGACGACCGTCGGCCCGATCTCGCCGTCGCCGTACGCCGTGAGGTCGTCGATCGGCATCGCCTGGATGCCGTACGAGGCCGGTTCGAACAGCGACGTCTCACCGAGCTGGTCGGCACCGACCAGCGTGGCGAGGTCGCCGAGCTGGGCGATGAAGCCGGCCAGCGCCTGCCGCTGCGGGGACACGTCACCTTCGGTCGGCTCGAAGCCGAGGGCATACGCCTCGTGGACGTAGGTCGTGCCGTCGACCGTGATCGTCACCCGAGCAGTCGTCACGTCGGCCACCTGCATTGGCTCCTCGTAGTCGACCTCGGCGAGCAGGCCCGCCTCGTCAGCGGCGGCGAGCAGCTGCTGGATGCCCTCCTCGGTGATCGTCTGCACCTGCACGGCAGGGAGCAGCGGCGCCGGGAAGATGGCGATCTGGGCGCCCGGCGTGAACGCCCGACCGTCACCCGACACGAGCAGCGACGGCGTCTGCTGGAACGCCAGCTCGACCGGCACGAAGCCGCCCACCTCGGCGTACTCGAAGACCACCTCCTCGGCTCCCGTCGGATGGGTGTAGCCCTCCGCCGGCGGAGGGCTCGTCTCGTCGGGGTCGGCCACCCCCGTGCTGTCGCTTCCACAGGCGACGAGGCCGGCCGCGAGGCCGACGGCGAGCAGCGTGGACATGAACATGGGGGGACGTCGGAGGAGGGTCACGGACGTTCGACGTCGCGAGACCCCCACCCGGTTCCCTGCACACCGGTCGGGGCGATACCGTCGCTGCCATGAGTCAGGAAGTACGCGGCGTCGTCGCTCGCGCCAAGGGCCAGCCGGTCAGCATCGAGACGATCGTCGTCCCCGATCCCGGGTCCGGGCGAGGCAGTGGTCGCCATCAGGCCTGCGGGGTCTGCCACACCGACCTCCACTACCGCGAGGGCGGCGATCAACGACGACTTCCCGTTCCTGCTCGGCCACGAGGCGGCGGGCATCGTCGAGTCCGTCGGCGACGGTGTCACCGACGTCTCGCCCGGGCGACTACGTCATCCTCAACTGGCGGGCCGTGTGCGGTTCGTGCCGGGCCTGCCTGCGCGGCGCAGCCCGTGGTACTGCTTCAACACCCACAACGCCACCCAGAAGATGACGCTCGCCGACGGCACCGAGCTGTCGCCGGCGCTCGGCATCGGCGCGTTCGTCGACAAGACGCTGGTCGCCGCCGGGCAGTGCACCAAGGTCGACCCGGCCGCCTCCGCCGCCGCGGCCGGTCTGCTCGGGTGCGGCGTGATGGCCGGCATCGGCGCGGCGCATCAACACCGGCAGCGGTCACCCGCGGCCAGTCGGTCGCCGTGTTCGGATGCGGCGGCGTCGGCGACGCGGCCATCGCCGGGGCGCGACTGGCCGGGGCGACGACGATCGTCGCCGTCGACATCGACGACCGCAAGCTCGACTGGGCGAAGGAGCTTCGGCGCCACCCACACGTGCAACTCCTCGACCGACGATCCGGTCGAGTACATCCGGTCGGTCACCGGAGGATTCGGCGCCGACGTGTGCATCGAGGCGATCGGCAACCCCGCCGTGTACCAGCCAGGCGTTCGAGGCCCGCGACCTCGCCGGCACCGTCGTGCTCGTCGGCGTGCCGCAGCCCGAGATGACGCTCGAGCTGCCGTTCATCGAGGTGTTCGGCCGTGGCGGCGCGCTCAAGTCGTCGTGGTACGGCGACTGCCTGCCGTCGCGCGACTTCCCGATGCTCGATCGACCTCTACCTGCAGGGTCGCCTCGACCTCGACCGCTTCGTCTCCGAGACGATCGGGCTCGGCGACGTCGAGGAGGCGTTCCACAAGATGGAGCGCGGCGAGGTGCTGCGCTCGCGTCGTGGTGCTCTGACCATGACGATCGAACTGGTCACCACCGACGGAATCTTCGAGCTCGACGGCGGCGAGTGGGACGTCACGAACAACATCTGGCTGGTCGGCGACGACCGCGAGGTCGTGGTGTTCGACGCCGCCCACGACCACCGGCCGATCGTCGAGGCGGTCAACGGGCGGCGAGTGCGGGCGATCGTGCTCACCCACGGCCACAACGACCACATCAACGCCGCGGTGCCGCTGCGCGACGCCGTCGACGCGCCGATCCGGCTGCACGCCGCCGACCGCATGCTGTGGGACGTCGTGTGGCCCGGCGAGGCGCCCGACGCGTCGTCGAGCCCGGCACGACGATCATCGGCCGGCGGCCACGAGCTCGGCGTGCTGCACACGCCGGGCCACTCCCCCGGGTGCTGCTGCTTCCACGACGCCGCGTCGCCGGCGTCGTGTTCAGCGGCGACACGCTGTTCTGCGGCGGGCCCGGGCGCCACCGGGCGCAGCTACAGCGACGAGCCGACGATCCTGCGGTCGATCCGCGACGTCCTGCTCGGCGCTGCCCGACGAGACGATCGTGCACACCGGGCACGGCGAGTCGACGACGATCGGCGCCGAGCGCGACGGTGTGCTCGCCCGAGCAGCCGAACTCGGCGTCTGACGGGTTCATGCCGTCCCGTCAGCTCGCCGATGCAACCGATCACGGAGTCGTCCAGCACTACCCGTGGGGCGACCGAACTTCATCCCCGACCTGCTGGGCAGCCGACCCGACGGCGCCGTGGGCCGAGCTGTGGCTCGGTACCCACCCGCACGGTCCGTCGACGCACGGCCGACGGCACGGCCGCTCGGCGACGTGACCGGTCCGCTGCCGTACCTGCTCAAGGTGCTCGCCGCCGCCGAGCCGCTCTCGCTGCAGACCCATCCGCAACGTCGACCAGGCCGAGGCCGGCTACCAGGCGCGGCGCGCTACCCCGACCCGACGCCGAAGCCGGAGCTGCTCTGTGCGCTGACGCCGTTCGACGCGTTCTGCGGGATCCGCCCGCTCGACGACACGCTCGACGCTGCTCGAGCGAGCTCGGCGCCCGACGACCTGGCCGCGGCGGTGTCGACGCGCGATGGCATCGGCGCCGCGATCGACGGCGCTGCTACCGCCATCGCCTGCCGATCGAGTCGATCGTCGACGCCTGCGCCGCGAGCGACGGCACCGAGGCCGCCTGGGTCCGCGACCTCGCCGACCGCTACCCCGGCGATCCGAGCGTCGTCGTGACGCTGCTGCTCAACCACGTGCGATCTCGATCCGGGCGAGGCGCTGCACCTCCGGCCCGGGCAACCTGCACGCCTACCTCGGCGGAGCCGGCGATCGAGCTGATGGGCGCCAGCGACAACATCGTCCGCGGCGGACTCACGACCAAGCCGATCGACGTCGACGAGCTGCTCGCGCGTCGATCGACCCGACGCCCCTGGTCGACCCGACGATGGCGGGAGCTGCGACGACCGGCGTCTACCCGCTCGCCGGAAGCCTCGATCCGTACCCTGCGCCGCCTCGGACCCCGGCACGGTGCACGCCTGACCAGCAACGAGATCGTCGCTCGCCAGCGACGGCACCACCGGCTACCTCCCGCCCGGCGCCGAGCTCGACCGCCAGCGTCACCACCTACGTCGTCACGACGCCCTGACCGCCGTGCCGGCCGTGCTCGAGCCGGCAGCGTCAGAGCTTGCGGATCTCGACGATCTTCTCGGCGGCGTGGTTGGCGTCGGCGCCCTGGTCGTCGAGCAGGCGAGCTCGATCGCGCTCGGCCTCGCGCGCGCCGCCTTGGTCAGTGTCGACTCGGGCGATCGCCGCCTCGACGCCGTGCTCGTTGATGAACTCGGCCCACTCGACGAGCGGCTCGACCATCTCGTCCTCGGGCACGACGGCGACGTTGCTGACCCTTGACGAACAGGTGGCCGCGCTTGTTGCCGGCGGCGATGCCGAGGTCGGCGTCGCGGGCCTCGCCGGGCCCGTTGACGACGCAGCCCATGACCGCGACCTGCAGCGGGATCTCGCGATCGCCGAACGCCTCCATCGCCTGGTTGGCGACGTCGATCACGTCGATCTCGGCCCGGCCGCACGACGGGCAGGCGATCAGGTCGACGTTCTTGCGCTCGCGCAGGCCCGAGCGCCTCGAGCAGCTGGCGCCCGGCCCGGGCCTCCTCGACCGGATCGGCGGTGAGCGAGTAGCGGATCGTGTCGCCGATGCCCTCGAGCAGCAGCGTGGCGATGCCGGCCGTCGCCTTGACGAGCCCGGCCGGCGGCGGCCCGGCCTCGGTGACGCCGAGGTGCAGCGGGTGGTCGGTGACCTCCGACAGCTGGCGGTAGGCCTCGATCATCAGCGGCACGCTCGACGCCTTCACCGAGATCTTGACATCGTCGAAGCCGACCTCGTCGAAGTAGGCGAGCTCGCTGTTGCGCCGACTCGACCATCGCCTCGGGCGTCGCGCCGCCGTACTTCTCGTAGAGCGCTGGATCGAGCGAGCCGGCGTTGACGCCGATGCGGATCGGCACGCCGCGGTCGCGGGCCTCGGTCGCGACGGCCTTGATGTGCTCGGGCTGGCGGATGTTGCCCGGGTTGAGGCGCAGGCCGTGGACGCCGGCCTCGAGCGCGGCCAGCGCCATCTTGTACTGGTGGTGGATGTCGGCGATGATCGGCACCGGCGAGCGGGGCACGATCTGGGCCAGGCCCTCGGCCGCCTCGGTCTCGTTGCAGGTGCAGCGCACGATGTCGGCACCCGGCCGCGGCGAGGGCGTAGATCTGCTGCAGCGTGCCCTCGACGTCGGCCGTCTTGGTGATCGTCATCGACTGCACCGTGATCGGGGCGCCGCCGCCGACGGGCACGGTGCCGACGGGGATCTGGCGCGTCGGCCGGCGGTCGACGAGCGGAGCTGGAGACCTCCACCCCGTTAGCCGATCGGCTGCGTGATGTCGAGGTACAGCCCGGTGAACAGCAGCATCCCGAGCACCACGATCACGCCCATGGTGAACGGCATCAGCTGCTCGACGTCGGCGAAGTAGCGGCTCGCCATGTGCGGCCGCTCTCCGGATCCGTTCGTACACGGCGATCGCGGCGTGGCCGCCGTCGAGCGGCAGCAGCGGGAACATGTTGAACACGCCGACGAAGACGTTGAGCACGGCGAGCAGGTAGAGCATGCCGGCGAGGCCGCTCGGAGTCGCCGATCGACGTCGGACACCGTGGTGACGCCGACGATGGTGGTCGGCCGGCTGCTGAGATCGTCGTTCGAGCCGGTGAGGTGCCCGACCATGTTCACCGGGTTGAGCACCTTGACGACGCCCTTCGTCGACTCCCAGGCGACGGGGAAGATGTCGGTGACGCGCGTTGACCGCCGCCGAGCCGACCGCCGTCGCTGCTGATAGTACGGCGTGGCTGAACGTGCGCACGCCGAGGAAGGCCGAGCCGAACGACGGATCGTCCTCGGGCACGGTCGTGTTGGCCCCGAGCGCCGACGACGATCGTCTGCTCGACCCCGTCGCGGTCAGCACGACGACGTCGACCGATGTCGCTCGGCTCGAAGGTCCGCACGACGTTGCCGAGCTCGTCGGGCGAGGTCGACGGCAATGCCGTCGACGGAGACGATCTCGTCGCCGGCGCAGGATGCCCGCCTGCGGCCGCCGGCAGTTCGGCCTGGGCAGCGCCGACGACCACCCGCGGCTCGATCGTCGGTCGGCGATCTCGCCCTGCGTCGCGTAGACGGCGAACAGCAGGACGATGGCGATCAGCGATGTGCATGATCGAGCCGGCGGAGATGACGAGCAGCCGCTTCGGGAAGCTCTGCTGGCGGTAGGTGCGGGCCTCGTCGGCCGGCTCGACCTCGTCCAGGTTGTTCATGCCGATGATGCGCACGAACGCCCCGAGCGGCAGCGCCCGGACGCCGTACTCGGTCTCGCCGCGGCGGAAGCTCCACAGCCGTGGCCCGAAGCCGAGGAAGAACTGGGTGACCTTCATGCCCGTCCACCGGGCCGTCACGAAGTGGCCGAGCTCGTGGAGGAAGATCGAGATGACGAGCCGACCACGAAGACGAAGATCCAGATGTTGACGAACGCCAGCCAGACGAACAGGCCGGCGATCGCCGCCATCGCCAGCCAGCCCCTGCCAGCCGCCGGCGACCTCGTCGTCGCCGCGCTCGCTGACCGCGCCACCGGCCATGATCTCGCTCTTGATCCGCTCCGCCCGCGTCAACGTCGGCGGCGGCAGCGTCGACGTCGACGTCGCCGTGGCGTCGGGAAGCTCGGTCGGGGTGAGCTGGTCGGTCATCTCGTCATCCTCGTCGCAGGTTCTCCACGCACCCTCGGGCGATCCGTCGCGCCGCTTCGATCGGCTGCGATCACATCGTCGACGGTGGTCGGGATCTCACCATCATGCCGCTGCAGGACCCCATCGCACACGTCAGCAATCTCATTCCAGCGAATCTCCCGGCGAGGAACGCGTCGACCGCCACCTCGTTGGCGGCGCTGAGCCACGCCGGTGCCGTGCCACCGGCACGTCCCGGCTTCGTAGGCGAGGTCGAGGCAGCGGAACGTCGTCCGGTCGGGGGGCTCGAAGTCGAGGCGGCCGAGCGTCGCCCAGTCGATCCGCCCGAACGGCGACGTCGATGCGCTGCGGGTAGCCGAGGGCGTAGCCGATCGGCAGCCGCATGTCGGGCATGCTCAGCTGGGCGATCGTCGAGCCGTCGGTGAACTCGACCATCGAGTGGACGACCGACTGCGGGTGGACGACCACGTCGATCCGGTCGTACGGCGTGCCGAACAGCTCGTGGGCCTCGATCACCTCGAGGCCCTTGTTCATCAGCGTGCTCGAGTCGATCGTGATCTTCGGTCCCATCGACCACGTCGGGTGGGCGAGGGCCTCGTCGACGGTGACGTCGGCGAGCTCGGCCGCCGTGCGCCCCCGGAACGGGCCCCCGCTCGCCGTCAGCAGCAGCCGGGCGACCTCCCGATCGGGATCGTCCGATGAGCGCAGGCACTGGTGCAGCGGCGCAGTGCTCGCTGTCGACCGGGACGAGCTCGGCGCCGGGCGTCGGCGCGCAACGGCTGCACCACCGGCCCGGCGGCGATCAGGCTCTCCTTGTTGGCCAGAGCCAGCCGCTTGCCGGCCGCGCAACGTCGCCATCGTCACCGGCAGCCCGGCGAAGCCGACGACGCCGTTGACGACGACGTCGGCCGGATCGACGAGCGCCGTGACGTCGGCGACGACGTCGACCGCGAGGCGTTCCGCCACGAGAGCTGCCGCGAGCGCGTCGCGAGCGTCGGCATCGGCGACGGCGACCACCTGTGGTCGGTGGCTCGGCGGCCTGCGTCAGGGCGTCGTCGATCGAACGCCCGACAGCGAGTCCGACGACCTCGTACGGCCGCGGTGACGGCGTTCTCGGCGGCGATGACATCGAGGGTCTGCGTGCCGATCGAACCGGTCGACCCGGCGATCGCCACCCGGATCGACGTCATCGCACCGGCAGCCGGCTCATCCGCCGAGCCAGGGCTCGACCACGCGCATCAGGTAGTACACCGCCGGGCAGCACGAACAAGAACCCGTCGAATCGGTCGAGCACGCCGCCGTGGCCGCGGATCAGCGTGCCGAAGTCCTTGACGTCGAGGTTGCGCTTGAACATGCTCTCGGTGAGATCGCCGAGCGGGGCGAAGAACGAGATGACGATGCCGAGCATCAGGAGGTGGCTGGTGCTCGACCAGGTGTCGCTGAGGTCCTGCATGCCGACGACGAGCAGCACGAGCAGCGTCAGCACCGTGCCGCCGAGCAACCCCTCGAGCGTCTTGTTCGGGCTGATCCACGGACGCAGCGGCGTCTTGCCGATCGCCGACCCGACGAAGAGCGCCCCGATGTCGTTGGCGACGACGCCGACGGCAACCAGGACCAGCGTGTCGGTGCCCCAGTCGGTGCCTCCGAGCAGGTTCGAATAGCCGAGGATCAGCGCCGCGTACGACCCGAGCACCCCGATCCACACGACGCCGAGCATCGTGATCGCCATGTTCGGCATCGGGCCGGACTCGATCGAATCGGCACCGATGAAGCCGCCGGCACCAGCGAAGAAGGCGAACACGATGACGAGCGGGATCGCCATGTCGCCCACCCAGTAGGCGGCCAGCGGTGCGGCGACACAGGCGGCCACGCCGACGGCGATCGCCGGGCGGTAGCCCTTGTCGGTGACCGGGTGAAGTACTCGACGGCGGCGAGGCCGAGGGCGACGGTGACGAACGCCAGCGCTCCCGCCGGACGCCACAGCGTCAGGCCGAGGAAGACGGCGGCGATGATCACCCCGCTGGCGATGGCGACCGGCAGGTTGCGGCCGTCGGTCGCCGGTGCCGATCGACCGGCTGCGGGCGGCCGCTGTGGCGCACCGCCACGCCGGCGGGGGTCGGGGCGGCGGGGCATGCCCGACGGGTCGGTGCCGATCGTGATGCGCGCCGGTTCGCGACGCGCCGGTTCGGTGACCGCCGCCACCTCGGGTGCCCGGGGCACCGCGGATGTCGAGCCGGTGGTCGGCCCGGTGGCGTCGGCGGGCAGCGGGTCGTCGTGCCACGACAGCTCACCGGTGGGGTCCTTCGGCGCCTCGATGGCGCCCGACTCGTCGCCGCTGGCGAACGACGACCACACATCGAGGTCGTCGGTCGGATCGCGCCCGTCGCGTTCGGTCTTGGCGATCGACGGGACCTCGCCCGTCGGCGGGTCGGTCCAGTGCGGCAGGGCACCGGAGTCGTCGTTGCCGAAGCTCAGGCGCTCGCCCTGCAGTTCGTCGTCGAGCGACACCGCCGGCTGCTCGGTGGTCTCACCGAACAGCGGTCCGCCGAACTCGTCCTCGTCGAATGAGTCCATCTCGCTCTCGAAGCGGCCTGCCGCCCGGCGACGCTCGCCGCCCTCGTCCTTCCAACGGTCGTCACTCATGCCCGACTCCCCTCCGTGCTGCGCCGCTCATACCTCGAGCAGTTCCTGCGCCGCTCATACCTCGAGCAGTTCCTGCGCCGCTCATACCTCGAGCAGTTCCTGCTCTTTGCGCCCGAGCGCCGCGTCGATGTGCTCGACGTGGTCGTGAGTGACCTTCTCGAGTTCCTTCTCGGCGCGCTCGAGTTCGTCGGCGGAGATCTCGCCGGCCTTCTCGGCGGCCTCCATCAGCTTGCGGGCGTCGCGGCGGGCGCTGCGCACGGCGATGCGACCGTCCTCGGCCATGTGCTTGACCACCTTGACGTACTCGCGCCGGCGCTCCTCGGTCAGCTGCGGCAGCGACAGCCGGATCGACACACCGTCGTTGTTCGGCGACACGCCGAGATCGCTGTCGCGGATCGCCCGTTCGACGGCCTCCAGCGAGCCGCGGTCGTGGGGCTTGATCAGCAGTTGGCGGGCCTCGGGGACCGAGATCGAGGCGATCTGCTGCAGCGGCACCGGGGCACCGTAGTACTCGACCGTGATCCGCTCGACCAGCGACGGCGTCGCCCGTCCGGTGCGGACCGTCGAGAACTGCGACTGCATGTGCTCCACCGCCTTGTCCATCTTGTCCATGGCTTCGAGCAGGGTCTCGTCGATCACGGCACCCAGCGTACCCAGCCAGGCCGCGACGGGGAGACCACCGTGGCCGCCTTGCGCAACATCGCGCCTGCTCAGAGCTCGTGAACGAGCGTGCCTTCGCGTCCGCCCTGGAGAATGTTGCGCAGCGAACCGGGCTTCGACATGTCGAACACGACGATCGGGATGCCGTTGTCGCGACAGAAGGCGATCGCCGTGGCGTCCATCACCTTGAGGTTCTTGGTCATCACCTCGAGGTAGCTGACCTCGTCGTACTTGGTTGCCGTCGCATCGGAGCGCGGATCGGCGTTGTACACGCCGTCGACGCCCGAGTGCGTGCCCTTGATCACCACGTCCGCCTCGATCTCGGCAGCGCGCAGTGCGGCCGCGGTGTCGGTCGTGAAGAACGGGTTGCCGGTGCCGGCGGCGAAGATCACGACCCGACCCTTCTCCAGGTGGCGCACCGCACGTCGGCGGATGTAGGCCTCGGCGATGCGCGGCATCTCGATCGCCGACTGGACGCGGGTGTCCTGACCCAGCCGTTCCAGAGCGTCCTGGAGGGCGAGGGCGTTCATCACCGTGCCGAGCATGCCGATGTGGTCGGACTGGGTCGCATCCATCCCGCTCAGCGAACCGGTGCGGCCGCGCCAGAAGTTGCCGCCGCCGACGACGACGGCGACGTCGACGCCGAGGTTCTGGCGGAGGTCGACGATGTCGCTGGCGGTGGCCGCGATCGTCGGGCCATCGAGGCCGACGCCGGACTCACCGGCGAGCGCCTCACCGGACGGTTTGAAAACGATCCGCTTCCAGGTCGGCGGCGGACTGCCGTCAGGTGCCTGGTCGCTGGCGTCGCTCATCTCGATGCCGACGGTACTCGACCGTCAGCACCTCCGGAAAACGCAACAGCGATGAGCGAGACCCACGCAGGTGCGGGTTCCGCTCATCGCTGCGACACGACGTTCGATTGGACCGAGCGAGACCCGCAGTTGCGCGGGCTGCGCTCATCACGACGCGATGGTCAGCCGATCTCGACCTGGGCGAAGGCGACGATCTTGGCGTTGCCGATGAACTGCGCCACGGACTGCTTGTCGTCCTTGGCGTACGGCTGGTCGAGCAGGGCGACGTCCTTGAAGAAACCGTTGAGGCGACCCTCGACGATCTTCGGGAGCGCCGCTTCGGGCTTGCCCTCGTTGCGGCTGATGGTCTCCAGCGTGACGCGCTCGGCGGCGATCACGTCGTCGGGGATGTCGTCGCGCGAGAGATACCCCGGCCGGGCGAAGGCGATGTGCACGGCGATGTCATGGGCCAGCTCGGCGTCGCCGCCGGCCACCTCGACGAGTACGGCGTTGACGCCGCGGCCGCCCTGGACGTGCTGGTAATGGCCGAGGATGTCGCCCTCCGCCGCCTCGATGCGCTTGACCTCGCCGAGCTCGATGTTCTCCTTCAGCGTGACCTTGAGGTCTTCGAGCTCGGCGCTGCGCTCGCTGACGGCGTCGACGCCCTTGGCGGCGACGAGCGCAGCCAGCGCATCGGCTTCAGCCTTGAACTGGTCGGAGCCGGCCACGAAGTCGGTCTCGCACTTGAGCTCGACGATGGCGCCGACGTTGCCCTCGATGACGAGGCTGACGACGCCCTGCGTGGTGTCGCGGTCCTCGCGCTTGGCGCTGGCGGCGAGGCCCTTCTCACGGAGCCAGAGCTTGGCCGCCTCGATGTCGCCGTCGTTCTCCTGGAGCGCCTTCTTGCAGTCCATCATCCCGGCGCCGGTCGCGTCGCGCAGCGCCTTGACGTCTTGTGCGGTGAATGCCATGGGATTCAGCTCTCCGTGCTCTCGGGGGTGCTCTCGGGGGTCGTCTCGGCAGCGGCTTCGGTGACCGGAGCAGCGGCTTCGGTGACCGGAGCAGCGGCTTCGGCGGCCGGCTGCTCGTCGGCGTCGGCCTGATCGGCACCGCCGGCCTTGGCGGCGACGAGGCGGGCGTCGCGGTCGGCCTGGGCCTGGGCGGCGGCGTCGCGGGCGGCGGCCTGAGCCGCCGCGAAGGCAGCCTCTTCCTCGGCCGACCGCTCGGGGGCGGCGACCGGGGCGGGGTTGCGCTTGTTGGCGATGAAGCGGCCTTCCTCGACGGCGTCGGCGATGACGCGGGCGAAGAGGCTGTTCGAACGGATCGCGTCGTCGTTGCCCGGGATCGGGTACTGCACGACCTCGGGGTCGACGTTGGTGTCGACGACGGCGACGACCGGGATGCCGAGCTTGTTGGCCTCGGTGACGGCGATGTGCTCCTTCTTCGTGTCGAGCACGAAGATCGCGTCGGGCGCCTTCTTCATCGACCGCAGTCCGCCGAGGTTGCGCTGCAGCTTGGTCAGCTCACGCTCGAGGAGGAGGGCTTCCTTCTTGATCATCGCGTCGAACTCGCCCGAGGCGCGCATGCGCTCGTACTCGAGCATCTTGTTGACGCGCTTGCTGATCGTCTCGAAGTTGGTCAGCATGCCGCCGAGCCACCGCTCGTTGACGTACGGCATGCCGCACTTCTCGGCGTAGCTCTTGACCGGATCCTGGGCCTGCTTCTTGGTGCCGACGAAGAGGATCGTGCCGCCGTTGGCGACGAGGTCGCGGACGAACCCGTAGGCCGTCTCGACTCGACCGAGCGTCTGCTCGAGGTCGATGATGTAGATGCCGTTGCGCTCACCGAAGATGAAACGCTTCATCTTCGGGTTCCACCGACGGGTCTGGTGACCGAAGTGGACGCCGGCTTCCAGCATTTGCCGCATCGTGATGACGGCCATGGGGTGCTCCTTTGTGCGGTTGCGTCCCGCTGGTCGGCGCACTCCGGTGGAGGCGACCGCGTGATGATCAGCGGGCAGATGACGTGTCGCTGCGAACAGCAACCGATCCGGATGAATCGGCCGCATCGATGTTACCTGCACGTTCGTCGAGATCGACGCGCTCGAACGCGGCACGTCGACGGCGAAGTACAGGTTCCCGTCGAGGTCGTCGAGCCGCCGTGCCCCGACTCGTCGGGCGACCGCCTGCGAGCGCTCGTTGGCCGGATCGATCAGGAATGTCGCCCGCCTGGCCTCGGTGTCGACGGCCAAGTGGTGGATCAACAACTTCACCGCCCGCGTCGCGTAGCCCCGTCCGCGCGCCGGAGCGAACACGTGGTACCCGACGTTGACCTCGTCCGGCGCCAGCCACGAGCGATCCCGATCGTGGTCGACCCAGCCCACGACGTCGCCGCCGACGACGATGCATCCCAGCGGGTCGGGGTCCGGTGATCCGGCGCCGAGGAAGCGATGGAACTCGTCGTCGCGTCCGGCGACGAGCAGCGCCCCGTCGCCGGACGCCGGCGGCCGGATGGTCACGACGCCATCGGTGGTCGGGCGCAGCACCGGCACGGCGCCGAGTCTCACATGGCGTCGACCGACGTCCGTCACCGGTTTCCGGCGGTCAGTGCGCCCGTCCGGGACCGCAGCGCAACGTTCCGGGCGGCGCCGGGCGCCGAGGCGTTCCGTCGACCGGGACGAGCCGCGGCCGAGCGACGAGCTCGCCGAGGTGCGGCGCCGGATCGACGTAGTGGTCGCCGTCGCGCAGGCCGAAGAAGAAGTCACCCGAGGCGCGGCCGACGAGCTGGCCCGCACGGACGTCAGCGTCGACGGCGACGGTGATGTCGGCAAGACGTCCGTAGGTGACCCGGCGACCGTCGCCGACCGCCACGACGACGTAGCGCACGCCGGCGACCGTGCCGGCAAACGTGACCGTGCCGGCGGCGACCGCCGTCACTGGAACGTCGGTGGCAACGGCGTACTCGATGCCGCGGTTGCCGGGGCACCACGGACACGCCGGTGGACGGAACGGATCGACGACCCGTCCGCGCACCGGCGGCGGCCAGCACGACGACCCGGCGGCGGGGCTCGACGAACCGAGCGACAGGACACCCGCGAGGGCGAGAGCGAGTGCGAGCTTCGAACGCGACGGATGCACGTGCACCTCCGATCCGCCGGCAGCAGCCGGCCGTGGCGGGTGGGGCGGCGAGCGCCGAGTGGACGAGCAGGTGTCGTCGAGTGAGCGGTCAGCCGACGCCGGCGGCAGACAGACGAGCGCGCAGGTGCAGCACCGACTTGGTGTGGATCTGCGAGACCCGGCTCTCGGTGACCCCGAGCACCTGGCCGATCTCGGCGAGGGTGAGTCCCTCGTCGTAGTACAGCGACAGCACGAGCTTCTCCCGGTCGGGCAGCTTGCGGATCTCGCCGCGCATGATCTCGCCGAGCTCACGGTCCTCGACCGTCGCCGACGGCGATCCCGAACCCGGCCCGTCGACCGCCGCCGGTTCGGCGCCCGCGGCGATCGCCCGATCGAGCGGACCGACGGTCGTGCTGGCGATCGCTGCCAGCCAGCGAGCGAGCTCCTCGGTGGAGATGCGCAGGTGGGCGGCCAGCTCGTCGTCGGTCGGCGCCCGGCCGTGCTTGTGCTCGAGCTCGGAGATCGCCTTCTCGACGTTGCGCGCCCGACTGCGGATCGACCGCGGCACCCAGTCGAGCTTGCGCAGCCCGTCGTAGATCGCGCCCCGAATCCGCGGCATGGCGAACGTCTCGAACTTCACGCCACGTTCCGGGTCGAAGCGCTCGATGGCGTCGATCAGTCCGAACACGCCGGAGCTGACCAGGTCACCCGGGTCGACGCTCGACGGCAGGCCGGCGCCGACACGGCCGGCGACGAACTTGACCAGCGGCGAGTAGTGGACGATGAGGTGATCGCGGGCAGCGGCGTTGCGACGGTTCAACCACCGCGTCCACTGCATCTGCAGGTCGGCGTCTTCTGGGACGATGCTCATGCTCGTGGGTGGGCCTCGCGATAGGCAGCCGACAATCGCTCGCGGCTGACGTGGGTGTAACGCTGGGTGGTGGCCACGTCGCTGTGACCGAGCAGTTCCTGCACCGCACGCAGGTCCGCCCCACCGTCCAAGAGATGGGTGGCGAACGTGTGCCGCAGGGCATGGGGATGTGTCGGCGCCGGGGACCGCCGATCGAGGATGCGACGGACGTCGCGCGGCGTGAGTGGCCGCCCCCGTTCGTTGCCGAACAGGACGTCGCCGGCCTCGGTCGGCAGCACCTCGCTGCGTACCGCCAACCAACGCCGCAGGGCGGCCACCGCCGGTTCGCTGATCGGGACGCGGCGCTCCTTCGACCCCTTGCCCCAGACCTCGGCGGCACCGGCGGACAACGAGAGCGAGGCGACGCGCAGCCCGCACAGCTCGCCGACCCGCAGCCCCGAGCCGTACAGCAGCTCGAGCACGGCGTCGTCGCGCGTGCGCCGCCACATCGGTTCGTCGTCGGGCGCCGGCGCGTCGAGCAGGCCCGACAGCTCGCGCTGATCGAGCACCCGCGGCAGGCGCCCGCCACCGGCGGGCACCGACACGCCGTTGGTCGGATCGACCGAGGCGATGCCGGCGCTGATCGCCCAGCGGAAGTAGCGGCGGATCGCTGCGGTCTTGCGTGCGATCGAACGGCGGGCGAACTGCCGAGTGGTGAGATGGGCGAGGTAGCGGCGGATCGCCGAACGGGTCACCGCCGACGGCTCGTCGAGGTTGCCACGCCCACACCAATCGGCGAACGAGCGCAGATCGGAGGCGTAGGCGGCGACCGTGTTGGCGGACAATGACGTGAGCGCGGCGGCGAAGTCGTCGATGCGCCACGGATCCACGGCGCCGATGGTATTGCCCCGGCGCCGCCGGGAACGTGGATGGGCGGCGACGCATCACACCAGGTCGGCCCATTCGTCGATCGCCTCGAACCATCCGGCGGTCTCGCGCAGCCACCCGGCGTGCTCGAGACGGGCGGCGAGGATCGCCGTGTCGACGATCGTCGCGTCGAGCGCCTCGGCGAGCTGCTCGAGGGTTGCCGGGCCGGACCGGCAACGGGTGACCAGACGTTGCTCGTCGCCCGATGGCCGTCGGCGATGGTCGTATCGACGGCGCCCGGCACGTCGCCCGTCGAGGCCGAGCGCCATCAGCACGTCGCCGACGTCGACGACCGGGCTGGCGCCATCACGGAGCAGCAGGTTCGTGCCGCGAGCTGCTCGGGCGTCGAGCGAGCCGGGCACCGCCATCACCTCGACGCCGCGCTCGGCGGCTTCGCGGGCCGTGATGAGGCTGCCGCCCGACTCTCGGCTCTCGACGACGACGAGCACCTCGCTGACCGCCGCCAGGATGCGGTTGCGCAACGGGAAGCGGAACGCATCGGCCGACGTGCCCGGCGGCCACTCCGACACCAGCAGCCCACGCCGGGCGACCTCGTGCCAGAGGCCGGTGTGGCGCTTCGGGTAGACGACGTCGGGACCGCTCCCGACGACCGCGATCGGGCGACCGCACTGCGCCGCCAGCGCACCGCGGTGGGCGGCGCCGTCGATGCCGAGTGCCAGCCCGGACACGACCGCCACCTCCGCCGCAGCGAGATCGTGCCCGAGCGCGGCGGCCAGCTCGCGGCCGCGCTGGGTGGCGTTACGGGTACCGACGATGCCGACGCGCCGGGCGTCGAGCGCCTCGACGTCGCCGCGGACGAAGAGCGCCGCCGGGCGACGTGGATCGTCGAGCAGCGCCGCCGGGAAGCACGGGTCGTCGACCGTCAGCACGCGCACGTCGAGGTCGCAGCACTGTCGGTACACGGCTGCCGGTTGGCGTCGCTGGGCGTCGGAGCGCCAGACGGAAGCGAGCGACGGGTCGCGGCTGAACGCCGTCGCCCACGGCTCCGGAGGCGTGGCCGTGCCGGCGGCGATGGCGAACGCCTCCTCGGCGGAGCGACCGGCGAGGAGCGAGGCCAGCCGGGCGCACGTCATCCGCTCGAAGCCGGCGAGCGCGGCGACATATCCCTGAGCGGGCGTCACGCGACGCTCCTCGATGCCGTGAACCCGCTCAACGTGGCCCGGAAGCGCAGTGCCAGCGCGACGTCCTCGGCGGCGACGACCGCGGACGCCTCGCCACGCAGGTCGGCGATCGTTCGTGCCACCCGTCGTACCCGGTGGTACCCACGACCGGTCAGGCGCCCGTGCTCGAGCTCGGCGCGCAGCAGGGCCGTGGCGTCCGAGGAGAGCGCGGCGACCTCGTCGAGCGACGCCACCGCGAGCCTGCTGTTGAGCGCGCCCTGGCGGTCGATCGCCAGGGATCGTGCCGCGGCGACGCGGCCGGCCACGACCGCTGACGGCTCACCCGGCCGGCTGACGATGAGGTCGTCGACCGCCGGGCGCTGCACGGGGACCCGAAGATCGAAGCGATCGAGCAGCGGACCCGAGACCCGGCGGGCATAGCGCTGCAACACACCCTCGCCGCACACGCAGTCGCCCGGGGCTCCCCCGCCGCACGGGCACGGGTTCATCGCCGCGACCAACAAGAAGTCGGCCGGGAGCAGGGCGCGGATCTCGGCGCGTTCGATGCTGATCCGCCCGGACTCCAACGGCTGACGGAGGCTGTCGAGCACCGACGGGGCGAACTCGGCGAGCTCGTCCATGAAGAGTGCTCCGCCATGGGCCAACGAGATCTCGCCGGGGCGCATGACCTGCGAACCGCCGCCGACGAGCGCCACCTGGGACATCGTGTGGTGCGGCGCACGGAGCGGCGGGCGACGGATCAAGCCGCCGGCCGGAAGGGCGACACCGGCCGCCGAGTGGATCATCGTGACCTCGACCGCCCGCGCCCGGTCGAGGTCGGGCAACAGCCCGGGCAGGCGTGACGCGAGCATCGTCTTGCCGGCGCCTGGCGGACCGATGAACAGCGGGTGGTGACCGCCCGCGGCTGCCACCTCGAGGGCGTGGCGGGCCACGGGCTGACCCTGGACGTCGGCGAGGTCCGGCGGCGGCCGATCGTCGCCCGACGGCGGCGACGGCGGCTCGTGATCCGGCCACGGCATCAGGCCGCGCAACACGGCGACGAGCTCGGCGAGATCGTCGATCAGCCGGACCCGGCCGCGGGCGGCGACGTCGGCCTCGACCGCGCTGCGGACCGGGACCACGACGTCACGCTCACCGAGCACGGCGACCATCGGCGCCACCCCGGGAATCGAACGCAATGACCCGTCGAGGCCGAGCTCGCCGAGGAACGCCACGTTGCCGAGGTGCTCGGCGGGCACCTGGTCGCTGGCGGCCAGCACGCCGATGGCGATCGCCAGGTCGAGTGAGGAGCCCGCCTTGCGGTCGGCCGACGGCGCGAGGTTGACGGTGATCTTCTGCCACGGCCAGTCGCAACAGCTGTTGACGATCGCCGCCCGGGCGCGGTCGCGACCCTCGCGGATGGACACGTCGGGTCGACCGACGAGGTGGAAGCCGGGGATGCCGGACGTGACGGTGACTTCGACGTGGACGGCGTGCCCTTCGGCACCGAGCAGCGTGGCGGATGGGATCGAGGCGAACATCGGACCTCCTCGACGGCGCGGCGGACCGCGGCGGCGGAAACGAGGAGGGACGCACACGGCCCCACGAGGACGCTCCGGTGGTCACCGGAGGACGAGCCCCATCGTAGCGGTCGGATGTCACAGAGTTCGCCGAGCGGCCGGTCTCGCCGTCGCGGCGCAGGCCCGAGCTGCGACAATGCCCGTCGTGAGCACGGGGTCGAACACGCAACGTCGAGGCCCCCGGACCCGCGGTCCCCTGTTCGTCGCCTCGGCCCTCGGCGGGCGTCGGCGGCTGGCGGTCGTCCTCGGAATTCCTCTGGCGCTGTCGCTGGCGGCGTGTGGCGGCGACGAGGGCCCGAGCGCGGAACGTTTCTGCGGCGAGGTCGTGGCGAACAAGGACGCCCTCACCAACCCCGCGATCGCCCACGTCGAAGACATCGAACCGGTGCTCGACCTCTATCGCGAGATCGGCGATCTGGCGCCGATCGGCATCAGTGAGGAATGGGACGCGCTGACCGCCGCCTACGAGACGGCGAGCACCGTCGTGCCCGGCAACGTCGAGTCGGAGCAGGCGGCGCTGGCCGCGATCTACTCGACCGAAGCCTCGGCAGCGGCGATCGGTCGGTGGTTGCAGGCCAACTGCGCGGTCGACATCGGGCCGGTGTTCACGATCGTCCCGCACGCCGGCTGAGACGCCACGCCCGTCAGCGCATCACGGGCACGATGAGCGTCGCTGGGCGCGACGTCAGAGGATCTCGCCGCGGCGCAGGATGACCTTGTCGACGAGGCCGTAGTCGCGCCCCTGCTCGGCGGTGAACCAACGGTCACGCTCGGAGTCGGCCTGGATCTGCTCGAGCGACTGGCCCGAGTGCTGGGAGATCAGCTCGGCCATCCGCAGCTTCGTGTAGCGCAGCTGCTCGGCCTGGATGGCGATGTCCGACGCCTGACCGCGCAGGCCGGCGAGCGGCTGATGCATCATGATCCGGGCGTTCGGCAGCGTGTAGCGCTTGCCGGCAGCGCCGGCGGTCAGCAGGAACTGCCCCATCGAGGCGGCGAGCCCGAGGCACACCGTGGCGACGTCGCAGCCGACGAACTGCATCGTGTCGTAGATCGCCATGCCTGCGGTCACCGACCCGCCCGGGCTGTTGATGTACAGCCAGATGTCCTGGTTCGGGTCTTCACCTTCGAGGTACAGGAGCTGGGCGCAGATCTGGTTGGCGATTTCGTCGTTGACGTCGGAGCCCAACATGACGACCCGGTTCTTGAGCAGGCGATCGAAGACGGCCGAGCGAGGATCGAACCCGCCCTCGAGAGCGAGCGGTGACGTGATGTCCGACATGCGTGCAGGCTACCGCTGCACCCCGCTCATGATCACGACGACGCGCTCGCTCGGGGCCACGGTGTCGATCTCGGCGAGCACGCCGGCCAGTCCCGCACTGCCGGTCGGGCTCACGCCGAAGCCGGCGCCCGTCGCCAGCTGGTGGGCAGCGACGATGTCGGCCTCCGAGGCGACGACCGGTGCGCTCCCCGACGGCGACCGCACGACGACGTCGACGATGCCGAGCCAGTCGTACGTCTCGTCGTCGAGGATGCCGTCCGCCGACGACTGCGGATCGGCCCACGGCGTCATCAACTCCGCCCACTGGTGACCGAGCACGGACGTGCCGAGCTCGAGGTCGTCGGCGGCCCGCTTCCACGCACGCGCCAGCGGCGCACACCCTGCTGCCTGGACGACGCGCATCGGCGCGGCGCCGAGCCGGTCGACGATCGCCCGGCCGACGCACGCCGCCAGGGCACCGCCGCCGACCTGCACGTACACGCGATCTGGCCGCGCGTCGCGACCGTCGGTCTGGCGGAGCTGATCGACGATCTCCCAGCCGAGCGTGCGGCCGCCGTCGAGGCACAGCGCGTTCTCCGGGCCCTGGACGGTGAACGGGATGGCCCCGGCGTCGACGGCGTCGCGGAAGCGGAGCATCGCCGGATCGCCCGGCGGGTCGCTCGTTCGCCGCGCGCAGGCGTGGATGCGCGCCCCGAGCCGATCCAGCTCGGCACCGAACGCCGGGTTCATCCACGTCGGCACGTAGACGTCGATCGGCCAGTCGGCAGCGGCGGCGAGGGTGGCCGCGGCGAGGGCGGCGTTGCCGCACGAGGCGATCGCCAGCGGTGCCCGCTCGGGGAGATGACCCGCCCGTTCGGCGGCCAGCAGGTGGAGGAGGATCGTCACCAGGTGGCGGGCCTTGTGACTGCCGGCGACGCCGCCGGTTTCGTCCTTGACCCAGATGCCGCCGCCATCGGTGAACCCGAGGCGTTCCGAGAGCTCGTGCGATCGGCCGAACGGCGTCGTCGTGAACCCGATCCCGCCGCCGAGGCGGAGCGTGTCGTCGAGGTCCGCGACGAGCTGGCGCCGCGCCGCGGCGTCGATGCCGTGAGCGTCGGCGAAGGCGGCCCAGGCGAGGTCGCCGTCGTAGGTGACGAACGGATTGACGGGCCCCTGCGCCGCGGGCGCCGGGACGGCGCGATCACCGTCGTCCCCGTTCTCGTCCCCGTCGACGCCGACGAGGACGTGGTACCGGTCGTGACGAGTGGCGTTCGGACAGCGCCACGGGAACGGTTCGGCGATGTCTCGCGTGCCGCCGCACACGAGGCAACGCCACCCACGCGTCCGCGTCACCCCGGCACCTCGCCTGCGTCGACCGGCCGCAGACTGCGCACGAGAACGGACCTCACCGCCGTCAGCCGGCGACGCGGGCGTTGAAGTCGCGGATCATGTCGTCCCAGACGTCGACGTAGCGACGCAGGTCGCGCCAGAACGACTGGTGACGGCGCTGCTCGAACAGCTCGAACGGCGTGCCCTGCTGCTCCACCCAGGTGTAGTAGCCGAGATTGAAGATCCGTCGGCGGTCGGCCTCGGTGCACTCGATGGTGTTGTCGACGCCGGCGCCGACGACGTGCTCGCCGAACGCTGCCGCCGCCGCACCGTCGTCGAACGTGCCGCCGAACCTGGTCTCGAGGAGCTTGGAGCGCTCGCTCGGGTACATCGCGCCACCGTCGGTGGCGACGGTGATGATCGCGTCGTCGGGGCCGAGGTCGAGCAGCTTGGCGGTCTTGATCGCCGCCAGCACGTTGCAGGTCGACGAGAACCCGAAGTGGGCCAGCGCGGCGATGACGTCGTCCGGCACACCATGGCGCTCGGCGAGGAGACGCCGTCCGGCGTCGCTGTTCCAGACGAGGTCGAGCTCGTCGGTCGCCCGGTCGGAGACGGCCACCACGACATCGGTGTTCATCACGTTGTGGATCAGCGGGATGTGCTTGTCGCCGATGCCCTGGATGTTGTGATCACCGAAGCCGTTCTCCAGCATCGTCGGGCACTCGAGCGCTTCGACGGCGACGATCTTCGTGCCGTAGTCCTCCTTCAACCGGTCGCCGGCGGCGATCGTGCCGGCCGACCCGGTCGCCGATGTGAACGCCGCGAGGCGCAGGTCGTTGCCCGCGTTGCGGCGGACGGTCTCGAACACGTGGGCGAGCGCCCGGCCGGTCACGCGGAAGTGGCCGAGGTGGTTGCCGAACTCGGAGAACTGGTTGAGGACGAAGTTGTCCGGGTCGCGCGCCAACTCGTTGCAGGCGTCGTAGATCTCCTTGACGTTCGACTCCGTGCCGTGCGTGCGGATGACGTCGTCGGCGGGGTTCTCACACCACTGATCGAGCCAGTCGAAGCGTTCCCGGCTCATGCCCTCGGGGAGGATGGCGACGCCGCGGCTGGCCATGATCCGGCTGATGGCGATGCCGCCGCGGGCGTAGTTCCCGGTCGACGGCCAGATGGCGCGGTGGCGGGTCGGATCGAACTGCCCGGTGACGACGCGCGGCGCCAGGCAGGCGTACGCGGCGAGGACCTTGTGAGCGGTGATCATCGGGAAGCGGTCGCCGAAGACGACGATGATCGGGCTGGCGACCCCGGTCAGGCTCGACGGCAACACGACGTGCTCCGGCACGTCGACCGGGTTCCCGGCGAGGTCGTTGTACCAGTGGACGCGCCACAGGTTGCGGGCGTCGGGCCCGTGCGGATCGGCGTCGCCGACGCGTCCTCGCTGGTCGGAGCCGGTCGGGTCCTCGAGCTCGGCGAACGTCGGCAGGACGATCCCACGTTCGCGAAAGCGGTCGACGCTGCGCGCCAGCGTCTCGTCGTCGACGACCCGGTCGGCGAGCCCGAACTGGTTCTCGAGTGCGTCGCGGAGGTGGTGATCCGAGGGGAGGGTGGTCACGCTTGACATTCTGTCAAGCACGAGCGCCGACCGTTACAACAGGGGTCTGACCCCTGTTGTCACAGTCCGGTGCTCAGCCGCCCATCATCTCGGTGATGTCCATGACCTCGTCGCCCGAGGGGATCGTCACGTCGAGCGGCTCGTCGCTGGCTCGCATGTCGAGCTGCATGCGCATCGTGTCGCCCATCACCGGCAGCTCGAAGACCATCCGCCGCAACTCGTTGTCGGCGGTGACCCACACGTCGTAGACGATCGATTCCGGCAGCTCGCCGTCGAGCTCTTCGAGTTCGTCGAACTGCTGCTGCGCCTGCGGGTTCGCCGCCAGCGCGTCGGCCAGGTCGACGGTGACCTCGTAGTGCATCAGCGACTCACCGTCGATGTCCTCCATGCCGACCTCGACGGCATTCGCCTCGTCGAGGACCGACACCGACTCCGTCGGGTCGACGGCGAACTGGCTGCGCAGGTCGTCGAGCGATTGTCCCGACATCGCCGCCATCGTCTCGAGGTCCATCGAGATCCACGGCGCGTCGGCCGAGAACAGCTCACCGAACTGGTCGGCGTTCATGTACATCATCCCGCCGGCGACGTCGAGGATCATCTCCATCGTCCCGCCGTCCGCGCCGGCGCCCATCACGACGCCGACGTCCATCGACATCGTCATCAGCTGCGCCTCGTTGTCGATGGCACCGCTCATCGCCATCTCACCGAAGCCGCCCGCCGTCATCGCCATGTCGAACGTGACGGTGTGCGCCTGGGCTGCCTGCTCGGTGGCTGCGCCGAGGGAGTACTGCGCGGCGTCGGTCTCGTCACCGCCGCCGGACGCGATCACGACGAGCGCCCCGATGCCGATGGCGAGCACGGCGACGACGGCGGCGGCGAGGATCCAACCGCGCCTGCGGCCGCCCGCCGTCTGCGGCTGCGGGACCATGTCCGGGGCCGGGCCCGCCGGTGTCGCGCCCGACCCGGATGGCGGTGCCATCGTCGGCATCGTCGGCATCGTCGGCATCGTCGGTGGTGCGGCCGGCAGGCTCGGGGCCGGCGGTGTCGGGCTGGCGGGTGGGGGCAGCGGTTCGCTCACCGGTTCAGAATATGGCACGGCCAGGCAGCGAGGCCGTCAAGACATTGTCTGTCACGCCTCGCCTCGGCCCCGTTGCGCCGCGGTTCAGAACGGTCGGTCAGGCGGCAGCGTGCTCGGGCCGACGTGCGCGTCGAGCCATTCGAACAGGTCGCTGAGCCCTGCCCAGGTCTCGCGGATTCGCGCCGCCGCCGACTTCGTGTGCAACCACCGTGGAGACCCGAAGTCCTTGGAGCCGACGAGGCCCTTGCGCCGCAACAGCTCGATGCGGGGGTGATCCTTCGGGTATCCGCGCGGTGCCGTCTTCAACTCACCGATCGCTCCCACGTCGTACCCGTCGCGGGTTGCGGCGTCGACGAGCGACACCAGCTCGGCGCCGGTGGCGTCCGCATCGACGGCGCGCCGGAACCGATCGAGCTGGTCCTTGGCCATCGCGTAGTACCCGCCCCCGACCCGCAGCCCGGTGGCGGAGACCTGGAGGTAGTACCCGGCCCCGCCCTCCGACTCGGCGTAGGCCCCCTGGTGGGTCTTGTAGGGAGGCCGGTTCTTGGCGAAGCGCACGTCGTGGTACGGGCGGAACACGTGGAAGGGGCCGAACTCGGCGAGTTCCTCGGTGAGTTCGATCACCGGACCCTTGACGTACTCCTCGTGGCGCGCCTTGTTGGCCTGCCAGAACGGACGCGAGTTGTCGGCCTCGAGCTCTTCGTAGAACGTCAGCGCCTCCGCCGGGATGCCTCTGAACGCCATGCCCCGACCGTACCGCCGGCATCGGCGTGAGCGTTGGGGCCCGATGCCGACCGTTCGCGGCTGCACGCTCTTTAGTATCGGCGCTCATGGCTGAGCTGTTCCTCGGGGGCGCCGTCGACCCGACCACCCACGAGCGAACGAGCACCGGGGCCGACGGTCATGTCCACGTGCCCACCGAATCGCTGACGACGCACGCCGTGATCGTCGGGATGACGGGCTCCGGCAAGACCGGGCTCGGCATCGGGCTGATCGAGGAGGTGCTCCGCGCCGGCTTGCCGGTGCTGGCCATCGACCCCAAGGGCGATCTGACCAACCTCTGCCTGACGTTCCCCGACCTCGCCCCCGCCGATTTCCGCCCGTGGATCGACGAAGCCCAAGCGGCCGCCGCCGGGCAGTCCCCCGACGACTTCGCCGCCGGCCAGGCCGAGCTCTGGCGCAACGGGCTCGCACGCTGGGATCTCACCGGTGCGGACATCGGTGCCCTGCGCGAGCGCACCGACTTCACCATCTACACACCCGGCTCACAGGCCGGCACGCCGATCGACATCGTCGGCTCGCTGCAGGTCCCGGCAGACATGAGCGACACCGAGACCGTCGCCGACGAGATCGAGGGCTACGTCACCGGCCTGCTCGGGCTGGTGTCGATCGCCGCAGACCCGCTGGCCAGCCGCGAGCACATCTTGTTGTCCAACTTGATCCACCACGCCTGGTCGGCCGGCACGGCACTCGACCTGACGGCGCTGGTCGGCATGGTGCCGGTCCCACCGATCCGCAAGCTCGGCGTGTTCGACGTCGACCAGTTCTTCCCCGCCGACGACCGCATGGCCCTGGCAATGAAGCTCAACGGCCTGCTCGCCTCGCCCGCCTTCGCGTCGTGGTCGATGGGCCAGGCGCTCGACATCCAGCAGATGCTCGTGACGCCCGATGGTCGCGGCCGCTGCGCGATCGTCACCACCTCCCACCTCTCCGACGAGGAGCGTCAGTTCGTCACCTCGCTGCTGCTGTCCAAGCTCGTCACGTGGATGCGCCGTCAGAGCGGCACGACCGATCTGCGGGCGATGCTCTACATGGACGAGGTCGCCGGCTACCTGCCGCCGACCGCCGCACCACCGACCAAGAAGCCGATCATGCTGCTGATGAAGCAGGCCCGCGCGTTCGGCCTCGGCGTCGTGCTGTCGACGCAGAACCCGGTCGACCTCGACTACAAGGCGATGTCCAACGCCGGCACCTGGATGGTCGGCCGGCTGCAGACCGAACGCGACAAGGCACGGCTGCTCGAGGGCATGACCAGCGCCGCCGGCAGCGTGGACGTCGGTGCCGTCGGCGCCACGATCTCCGGTCTCGCCAAGCGCGAGTTCCTCCTCCGGCGCGCCGGCACCGAGCATCCGGAGGTCTTCACCACGCGCTGGGCGATGTCGTACCTGCGCGGCCCGATGACCCGCGATCAGATCGCCGCTCTCAGGCCGGCCCCCGTCGCCGCGCCGGCCGGTGCCCTCGCCCCGCCGACGGCCGGCGCTGCAGTGGCGCACCCGCCTCCATCCGCATCGCCCGCAGCCGTCCCGCCCGCGTCGCCCGCAGCCGTCCCGCCCGTCGCCGCCCCACCCAGCGCATCGGCGGCGGACGTCACGACGCTCGCTCCCACCGTGGCCTCCGGCATCGCCGTGCGCTACGTGGATCCGGCGGCACCGTGGCTCGCCGCCGTCGGTGGCTCCCCCACCGGCACCACGTTGGAGGCCGCCGTCGTCGTGCGCGTGGCACTGCGCTACGACGAGACGAAGGCCGATCTCGTGCACGACGACGAGTTCGAAGCGGTGCTCTTTCCGCTCACCGACGGCGTCGACGTGACCACGGCGATCGCCGTCGACTACGACGATCGCGATCTGCGCAGCGACCCGCCGGGCGGAGCGTCCTACCGGCTGCCGACGGCGCCGATCGCCAGCAAGACGTTCTTCGCCGGCATCGAGCGTGGTCTGCGCGATCACCTCACCCGCACGCTCTCGGTGCAGATCCCGGCCAACGCCCAGTTGAAGGTCTTCGGCCGCCCGGGCGAAGCGACCGAAGTCTTCGCCACGCGGTGCATCCAGGCTGCCGACGACCGTGCTGACGCCGAGATCGCGGCGCTCCGCGACAAGTACGAGATCAAGGCGACCAAGCTGCGCGACCAGATCCACGCCGCCGAGGACCGCGCCGAGGTGGCGGCGGCCGATGCCGCCGGCAAGCGCGACTCGGAGCGCTTCTCCACCGCTGGGTCGGTGCTCGGTGGATTGCTCGGTGGGCGCAAGTCGAAGGGCGGGCTGCTCGGCGACATCCTCGGCGGGGCCGGGACCGCGTCGCGTCGTCGGGGCACCACCAACACGGCGTCCAGCGCGCCGACGCGGCGCTGAACAAGGTCGAGCGGTTGGAAGCGCAGTACGAGGAGTTGGAGGCCGAGGTCGAGGCTGACGTCGTGGAGATCGGCGAACGCTGGGATGCCGTGGCCGCGGCGTCCACCTGGATGACGATCGGGCTCGAACGCAGTGACGTCGTCGTCACCCAGATCGTGCTCGCCTGGGTGCCGACGGAGAGACTCGAACTCTCACTGACGGCGACCTAAACGCCGTGCCTCTGCCAATTGGGCTACGTCGGCGACGCCGCCGACGCTATCCGTTGGCCGCCGCCGAGCCTGCGGCCGTGAGATCGGGCGATCGCTGGGCGAGGGCCGTCGAGCTCGTCGCATGGCTCGTCGTCGTGGCGGTCGGAGTCCTGGCGGTGACGGTGGGTGCCGAGTGGGCCGGGTGGTTCGGAGCGCTGGCCGTCGCCCAGACGCTGGTGCCCTACGGCGGGATCCTGGTCGCGTTGATCGCCGGGGTCGCACTGTGGCGGCGTCGCCCGCGGTTGGCCGCGGTCGCCTGCGCCAGCGGAACCGCGGTGCTGCTGCTCGCCGCGCCGCTGGCGTTCCCCGGTCCACGGGCGACCGCCGCGCCGGGGTCCACCGGACTGGTCGTCGCGTCGGCCAACCTGCTGTACCTCAACGAACGACCCGATGACGTGCCGGCGGCATTGGCGAACCTCGACGCGGACGTGCTCGTCCTGCTCGAGCTGACCCCCGAGCAGGAAGCCGCACTGCAGGCGTCAGCACTCGACGATCGCTATCCCTACCGCGCCGGCCGGTCCGCGCCAGACGCCTCGGGCGCGGCGGTGTGGAGCTCGTTGCCGATCACCGAGCTCCCCACACTGGACACGTCGAACCCTGGCGTCGACGTGGTGGTCGATGGTCCGGACGGGCCGGTGCGCGTGGTCGGCGTCCATCCGACGACGCCGATCGACGACTTCGCCCGCTGGCGCACGGACCTCGCCCTCGTGCGCCGCCTCGGCGAGACGGCGGAACAACCGATGCTGGTGATCGGCGACTTCAACGCGTCGTTCTGGCATCCCGACTTCCGCCGCCTCCTCGATGCCGGATACCGAGACGCCCACATCGAAGCGGGAGTCGGGTTCACCACGTCGTGGCCGATGACGTGGATCGTGCCGCCGTTCGTGCGCCTCGACCATGCCCTGACGGCAAACGGGCTGACCTCGACCGACGTCGGCGACTTCGAGATCCCCGGCAGCGATCACCGCGGCGTGATCGTCACGGTGGCGCCAGCGCGCTGAGCAGCGCCCGGAACGCCCGCCCACGGTGGGACATGGCGTGCTTCGCCTCGGGGCCGAGCTCGGCGAACGTCAGGCCGCCGCCGTCGGCCGGTGCGAACACCGGGTCGTACCCGAAGCCCGTGGCGCCGCGCTCGACCGTGGTGATCACACCCGCACAGACGCCATCGGCGGACAGCTCGCGGCCGTCGGGCCACACCACCATCGCCACCGTCCGGAACGCCGCCCGGCGATCGTCGGCACCCTCGAGCTCGGCGAGCAGCTGGCGACGGTTGTCGGCGTCCGTCGCCTCGTCGCCGGCGTAGCGCGCCGTGTGCACGCCGGGCGCACCGTCGAGCGCCTCGACGAACAGTCCGGTGTCGTCGGCGACCGCCGGCAGCCCGGTCGCCGCCGCCAGCGCCGCCGCCTTCAAGCGGGCGTTCCCCTCCAGGGTGTCGGCATCCTCGACGACATCGGGGACGCCGTCGGGGCGTGGCAGGAGCTCGACGGCGTCGCCGAGGATCGCCTGCATCTCCTCGACCTTGTGCGGGTTGGCCGACGCGCAGACGAGCTGGATCACGCCGGTCGCGGGGACGGCTCGGTGGCCAGCACTCGCGCCTGCTCGGCGGCGATGCGGACCAGCCCGCCCTCGGCGAGCGCGAGCATCGCGTCGAGCTCGCGACGGGTGAACGCGACGCCCTCGGCGGTGCCCTGGACCTCGACGAACCGTGCCTCGCCACCGTCGATCGGTGCGAGCATCACGACGTTCATGTCGACCTCGGCACGGCTGTCTTCGACGTACGGCAGGTCGAGCACCGGCGTGCCGTCGACGATGCCGACGCTGATCGCCGTGCAGTAGCTGTGCAGCGGATTGCGTGGCAGGTCACCTCGCAACACGACGCGTTGCAACGCGTCGTGGAGGGCGACGAAGCCGCCGCAGATGCTGGCGGTCCTGGTGCCACCGTCGGCCTGCAGCACATCGCAGTCGACGACGACCTGCCGCTCGCCGAGGGCCTTCATGTCGCAGGCGGCGCGCAACGAGCGAGCGATCAGGCGCTGGATCTCGACGGTGCGGCCACTCTGCTTGCCCTTCGCCGCCTCCCGATCGATGCGCTCGGGTGACGCTCCCGGCAGCATCGAGTACTCGGCCGTCACCCATCCCTTCCCGCTGTTGCGCATCCACCGCGGGACGTCGTCGTCGATCGAAGCGGTGCACAGCACACGGGTGCGACCGAACGAGACGAGGCACGAACCGTCGGCCATCTCGGTGTAGTCGCGCTGGAAGCTCAGCGGGCGCAACTGGTCGGCAGTGCGGCCGTCGGGTCGGGTCATCATGTCTCCGGTCTACGGGTGGACGGGTCGGCGGTTTGGTCGGGCGGGATCGTACGGCGCGCCGGCGGTCACGAGGCGGCCGGCGACCAGGCTTCGGTGTGATCGAGCTCCGGACCGAGCAGGCGCGATCCGAGCTCGCGGAAGACATCGATGTCGCCGCTCGACACGAACCGGTGGCACCCGACCCGGACGTCGTCGCGCAACATCCCGAGGGCCCGCAGGCGGTCGCTGACGGCGAAGGCCGTCTCGTCCGCCGAGCTGACCAGCGTGACACCCGGGCCCATCACGTCACTGATCGTGCGCGCCAGGAACGGGTAGTGGGTGCAGCCCAGCAGCAGCGCATCGACGTCGGCGTCGCGGATCGGAGCGAGCAGTCGCTCGGCGAGCACGGTCACCTCGTCACCCGTCGTCTGACCGCGCTCGACGAACTCGACGAACCCGGGGCATGCTGCCGACGTCAACGCCACGGGAGCCCCGGTGTCGGCGATTGCCCGCAGGTACGCCCCCGATGCGACCGTGCCGACCGTGCCGATCACCCCGACCCGCCCGGTCGTCGTGGCTGCCACAAGGGCGCGGGCGCCCGGCGCGATCACGTCGATCACCGGCACCGGGAGCTCGAGGCGGAGGTCGTCGAGGCCGGCCGCGGTGGCCGTGTTGCAGGCGACGACGATCGCCTTCGCGTCGTAGTCCTTGACCAGGCTCCAGGCGAGCTCATGGGCGTAGCGCCGGACCTCGGTCAGGTTCTTCGATCCGTACGGGTAGCGGCCGGTGTCTCCGATGTAGACGAGATCTTCGCCCGGCAGGAGGTCGATCGTGGCGCGGGCGACGGTCAGGCCACCGAATCCGGAGTCGAACATCCCGATGGGCCGATCCACGCCGAACCAGGCTATGCGGTCGATCGTCAGAGCGTGGGCGACAGCACGCCGTTGATCACCTGGATCACGCCGTTCGACGCCTCGACGTCGGTGACGACGATCTGCTTGCCGCCGATGCTCACCGTGTCGCCGCTGACGGTGACCTCGTGCGGCCCCTGTTGGACGAAGTCGAGCTCGGTGCCGGCGAGGTCGCGGAGATCAGCGATGAGCAGCACCGTCGTGCCGTTGACGATGTGCGTGTTGACCGTCGCCGCGATGTCGGACGGCGTGATCGCCGCCTGGATCGCCGCGTTGGTCGGGGCGAAGAAGGTGACCGTGGCGTCGGGGTCCTGGAACACCGACTGCAGGCCGGCCTGCTCGATCCAGCCGCGGACCGCCGACAGGTCGGGACTGTTGGCGATGACGTCCCACACCGTGGCGTCCGGCTGCGGGGGGACGGTGATCGTCGGCGGCGGCGCCGGCTGGGTGGTCGCTGGTGCCTCCGTGGTCGTCGTCTCGGGTGGGCTCGTGGTGGTGGTCGTCTCGACCACCGTGGTCTCGACGACGGTGGTCTCGACCGTCGTGGTGTCGACGACCGCAGGTGGGTCGCTGACGAGCGAGCAGGTGACCGTGTCGCCGAGCCGGAACTGATAGTTGGGGAACGTGTACGTGGTGACGCGATCGATGTTGATGTCGTCGCTGTCGGCCCTGACGTCCATCGCCACGACGGAGTCGTCGCCGTCGGGACGTTGCAGTGCACATTCGATCGTCGGGCCGGGTGTCGACCAGCCGGCGGGAATCGTCTCGGTGACGGTCACCGTGGCGGCCCAGGCGCTGGGGTCGGTGACGATCTCGTCGTCGATCTCCCACTCGAAGTCGATGCGCCCGTCGGTGCCCGTCGGACCGCCGGCCGTCGCGCCGTCGGGAGCATCATCGGGCTCGGTCCACTCGAAGGCCGTCTCCTCGCCGGGCGGACCGACGACGGTGGCCAGCATGCCGCGGTCGACGGGCTGTCCCGTGCCGTCGGAGAGCTCGATGATCAGACGGCTGGAGTCGGGCCCGACGTCGTCGTCGTCGTCGCCTGCAAAGATCAGCCAGGCGATGAGGCCGGCGAGCAGGAGGAACACGATCACCAGCACGGCGATCGCCGCGGGGCGCTTGTACCACGGGGTCGGCTCCTCCTCCTCGGGCCCGAACGGGTCGTAGGGGTCGGTCGGGAAGCCAGGGCCGCCGGGAGCGGCCGGATCGATGGGTGGCATCGCCGTCGTGGGCGGCAGCGTCGGGTACTGCGTGGTCGCTTCGTCGCCGGGTGAGGGCATCGACGGCACGATCGGTTGGCCGGCGGGAGGCGTGGGCGGCAACGTCGGATTCGGCGGTGGCGTCGGCGTGTCGCTCATCTGCCAAGTGTCGCAGACCGGCGTGCGGCAGGGGGCGATGACGATCGTGCCGACATCGCACGGCCATCTCGGCGATGATCGAGGCGTGGAACCTGCTGGTCGTGGCGACGGTCATCCTGCGCCGGTCGCGCTCGGCGCGCACCACCGGCACCTGGAGCCGCGATGATCGCCGTCCTCGCCGGCGGACGCGTCGCCGTGGACGGCGCGCTGCAACCGGCCGACGTCGTGATCGACGGCGGGCGCATCACCGCCATCGTCGCCCCGGGCGCGGGTCCGTCGGCGAGCGGCACGGCGACGATCGTCGACTGTCACGACGTCGTCGTGGCGCCCGGCTTCATCGACCTGCAGTGCAATGGGGCTGGCGGCATCGACTTGACCTCGATGCCCGACGGCATCGCCGACGTCGGCCGGGCACTGCTGCCGTTCGGGGTCACCGCCTACCTGCCGACGCTCGTCACCTCGCCGGCCCATGTGCGCGCTCGGGCAATCGCCGCGATGACCGCGGTCAGGGCCCGCGGCTGGCATCGGCGCGATGGTGCCACCGCCCTCGGGCTGCACTTCGAGGGGCCGGCGATCTCTCCCGACCACCTCGGCGCCCACCCCGCCCGTTTCGTCGCCGTGCCCGACCGTGAGGAGATCGCCCGGTGGGTGGACTCGGGTGTCGTCGCCCTCGTCACCCTCGCCCCCGAAGTCGACGGGGCGATGGCGATGACGGCCCAACTCGCCGACGGTGGCGTCGTCGTGTCGGCCGGGCACACAGCGATGACGCCGGTCGACTTCGCCGCCGCACGTTCCGCCGGCGTCGGTTGCGTGACGCACCTGTTCAACGCCATGCGGCCGTTCTCGCATCGCGACCCCGGCCCGATCGGGTCGACGCTCGCCGACGACTCGGTGGTCGTCGGTCTGATCTGCGACGGCATCCACGTCGACCCGATCGCCGTGCGCATGGCGTGGAACGCGCTCGGTCCTCACCGGGTGTCGCTCGTATCCGACGCCGTCGCCCCGCTGGGTGCACCGTACGGCACATTCCCGCTCGGCAACGGCGAGGTCGTGTACGACGAGACCGGGGTGCGGACGAAGGCGGGCGTGCTGGCCGGGAGCGCGCTGGCGCTCGACCTCGCGCTGCGCAACCTGATCGGCTTCACCGGGTGCTCGCTGGGCGAGGCGATCGCCACCGTCACCTCCACACCTGCCGAGCTCCTCGGGCTGACCGATCGCGGTCGGGTCGCCGTGGGCAATCGCGCCGACCTGACCCTGCTCGACGAGGGTGGGCACGCTCTCGCCACGGTCATCGAGGGCTCACTGGAGTGGTCCGCGCCGTCGTGGGCCGGGGCGTCGTCGTGGGGGGCGTCGTCGTGGGTGGGGGCGTCGTCGAGGTCGCGTGACCGCACCGGCGGGCAGGCCGGTGGGCAGGCACAGTGAGCTCGCCGGGCCCGCACCTCGAAGCGGTGTACCACCGCCGCCGCGCCGACGATGGCGACCGGGCGGCGTGGACGTGGTTCGGCACCTTCGACCTGACCCTCGGTGGCATCGACGGCAGCGAGTTCCCACCCGGCTCGCAGCTCGCCCTGTGGAGCGTGGCCGGTCTGGTTCCGGGCCCCGACACCAACGCCCGCGTCGTCGAGCGCACCGGGGCGCGGATCGTCATCGCGCCGCAGGACCACGGACCGCTCGCGGGCGCACCTGTGGGAGGTCCGCGGCATGCGGGCGGCGATCCCGGCGCGTCACGCCAACGACGGGCCCGAGGCGGCCTACGTCATCCGCCCGGACGGCACGACCGTGACGGTCGCGGTCCGACCGGCGACGACGTCACATCCCGGCGCCGCGGCGACGGTGACGAGCACCGGCGACGACACGGGCGGGTCGAACGTCGACGAGCTTGCGGCCATCGTGCCGATGCCACAGCACATTCGCTTCCACGGCGCCGCCGCACCTCGACGGCTCGTCGTCGCCGAACCGTCGGCAGCGACGACCACCGTGATCGCCCTCGCCCGGCGGCTCGGCGTCGACGTCTTCGACGGTGTCGGTGTCGGTGTCGGTGTCGGTGTCGGTGTCGGTGTCGGTGAGCCGCTGCGCATCGAGGTGGGGCACGACGGCGCGTCGCCGACCGGTCCCGGGTCGTACACGCTGACGGTGGCGGGTGACCGTGCAGCGCTCGTCGCCGCCGACGACGGCGGGCACCGTCACGGGCTGGTCACGCTCGCCCAGCTGGCGGCCGCCGGAATGCCTGCCGCCGTCGAGATCGAGGATGCACCGGCGATGACGTTCCGCGGTGTCCACCTCGACCTCGCCCGGCGCTGGTACGAGCCCGCGGTCGTCGAACGGCTGATCGATCTCGCCGCGTGGCGCAAGCTCGACCGTGTCCACCTCCATCTGACCGACGACGAAGCCTGGCGCGTCCCGGTGCCCGAGTACCCGGCGTTGGCATCGATCGGGGGCACCCGCGGACACGGCCTGCCGTTGCCACCGATGTGCGCCTCGGGCGTCGAGCCGTCCGGGCGCGCCTACACCGCCGACGAGATCGCCGTCTGGGTGCAGCGCGCCGACGAGCTCGGCATCGTGCTCGTGCCCGAGGTCGACGTACCGGCGCACTGCCTCGCCGCGCTGACGGCCGTACCGGAACTGCGCGATCCCGACGACTCCTCGAACGCCCGCAGCGTCCAGGGCTACGTCGACAACGTGCTCGTACCAGGGCACCCCGAGACCGCGCCGTTCCTCCGCGCCGTCTTCGCGGCCGTGGCGGCACTGTTCCCGTCGTCGCCGGTGCTGCACGTCGGCGGCGACGAGGTGCCACGCGGGGCATGGACCGGCTCGCCGATCGCCCAGCGCTTCGCCGCCGAACACGGGTTGACCACGACGACCGAGATCGAAGCGCAGTTCCACCGCGAGCTGATCGAGATCGTCCGCACGACCACCGGTCGCGACGTGGCGATGTGGGAGGAGGCGGCGCTCGGTGGCGCCGGGCACGGCGCCTATGCCGTCGCCTGGACCTCGGCCGCCTCGGCGGCACGCCTCGCCGCACGCGGGCACCGGGTCGTCGTCGCTCCGGGCGAGGCGTACTACCTCGACATGGCGTTCGACCGCGCCTGGGAGTCGCCGGGCGCGACGTGGGCCGGAACGGTTCCACTGGAGGCGACCGTCGAGTTCGATCCGCGGCTCGACGACACCGACGCGCTGCTCGGGGTCCAGGCGTGCATCTGGGGTGAGCACATCGCCTCACTGGAGATCCTCGACGAGCTGACGTTCCCGCGCCTCGACGCCGTCGCCGAACGCGCCTGGCGGGGTGAGATCGTCGGCGGAGCGCTGTCGCTCGCCCGCCGTTCCGCCACCCTGCCGCGATTCTCCGGGGCACCATCCGAGCGCTGACCGGCACGGCCGTCCGGGCGCGGCGAGTGCACGACGGTGACTCCGCAGCCTTCCTCGCCTGGCATGATCGCTGCCATGCCGATCATCGCCGCCAATGACATCGACATCTGCTACGAAAGCTACGGACCGCACGACGCGCCGCCGGTGCTGCTCGTGATGGGCCTCGGCGCCCAGATGATCTCGTGCCCGACCGGCCTGATCTCGGAGTTCCTCGAACGCGGGTTCCGGGTGATCCGCTTCGACAACCGCGACGCCGGGTTGTCGACGCGCAGCGAGGGCGCGGCGCCCGACCTGATGGAGCTGTACGCCAAGGTCGGTGCAGGCGAAGCGATCGAGGCGCCGTACACGCTGTCGTTGTTGGCGGCCGACGCCGCCGGGCTGCTCGACGCGCTCGACATCCCGGCAGCGCACATCGTCGGCGTCTCGATGGGCGGGATGATCGTCCAGACGATGGCCATCGAGCATCCCGACAAGGTGCTCTCGCTGACCAGCATCATGTCGACGACCGGCAACTCGGCGGTGGGCCAGCCGGCGCCCGATGCGATGGCGGCGATGCTCGCCCCCGCACCGGCAACCCGCGAGGAGGCGATCGAGCAGGACGTGCGGACGACCCGCGTCATCTCCGGCTCGTTGTTCGACGAGGACGTCACCCGGGCGCGCGCCGCCGAGGCGTACGACCGCGCCCACAACCCCGACGGGTTCCGCTTCCAGCTGGCGGCGATCGCCGCCAGCGGCGATCGCACGGAGCAGCTGCGCCAGCTGTCGGTGCCGACGCTCGTCGTCCACGGACGCGAGGATTCGCTGGTGACGCTGTCCGGCGGCGAGGCCACGGCGGCGGCGATCCCCGGCGCCAACCTGCTCGTGTTCGGTCACATGGGACACGACCTCCCCGAGAAGTACTGGCCGTCGCTGGTCGACGCGATCTTCAACATCGCCGCGCTCGCCGAGAGCGAGCTCTGATGCGCACCGGCGAGGCCGTCGGCACGCCGGATCTGCAGGCGGACCCGCGGCTCGATCCGCGTGTCAAGCGGGCGCTGCGCAACGTCCCGTCGCGGCCGCTGACCGACATCGACAGCCGCGAGCTGCTGGTGGAGCTCGCCAACCGCGAGTCGGCGTTGGAGGTCGCGGCAAAGCTCGAGGAGCTGTACGCCCGCTTCGACACCGCCGACATCGCCCCGTTCGACGGCCTGACGATCGAGACCCGCGAGTTCACGTCGTCACCGGACGGCAACACGGTGAAGGTGCGCTTCGTCCGGCCCGAGGGCGACGAGGTGCTGCCCGGCGTCGTCTACCTCCACGGTGGCGGGATGCAGACCGGGTCGTGCTTCACGGCGATGTACCGCATGTGGGCTCGGGTGCTCGCCCACCAGGGGCTGGCGGTGGCGATGATCGACTTCCGCAACTGCCTGACGCCGTCGTCGGCGCCCGAGATCGAGCCGTTCCCTGCGGGTCTCGACGACTGCGTGTCCGGCGTGCGCTGGGTCGTCGAGCACGCCGACGAGCTCGGCATCGATCGCCGGCACCTCATCGTCGCCGGGGAGAGCGGCGGTGGAAACCTGACGCTGGCGACGGGCATGCAGCTGCTGCGCGACGGCGACATGGGCCTCGTGAGCGGGCTGTACGCGCTGTGCCCGTACATCGCCGGACAGTGGCCGCAGGAGCGGTTCCCCTCGTCGATCGACAACGACGGGATCTTGCTCAACCTGCACAACAACCGCGGTGCGATGGCCTACGGCATCGAGCAGTTGGAGGCGGGGAACCCCTTGGCGTGGCCCTCGTTCGCCACCGAGGACGATGTCGCCGGCTTGGCGCCGACGTTCATCAGCGTCAACGAGGCCGATCCGCTGCGCGACGAGGGCATCGACTTCTACCGGCTGCTGTTGCGCGCCGGCGTCAGCGCCCAGTGCCGGGTGGTGATGGGGACCTCGCACGGCATGGACGTGTTCGCCGCCGTGTTGCCCGACGTCGCCGCCCAGACCGCCACCAGCCTCGCCCACTTCGCCCGCCAGTAAGCAACGTTCCGGGACATGAGCAACATTTGGACAGACCCAACCGTTGCGTGGTCAGAAGTAGATGATCGACTCGGCCTTGGCTTCGGCGGCGTCGAGGTCGTCGGTGTAGGCGCCGGTCGAGAGGTACTTCCAGCCGCCGTCGGCGACGACGAACACGATCGTCCCCTCGTCGATCTCGGTGGCCACCTTCGCCGCACCGGCGAGCGCCGCACCCGCCGAGATGCCGGCGAACACGCCGCACTCGTGGACCAGACGGCGGGTCCACTCCAGCGACTCGCGGGGCCGGACGACACGTTTGCGGTCGAGCAGGTCGTAGCCGTTCCAGTCCTCGAACACCGGCGGGATGTATCCCTCGCCGATGTTGCGCAGCCCCTCGACCCGCTCGCCGAGCGGCGGCTCGATGGCGATCACCTGGATGCCGCGCTCCTGCTCCTTGAGGAACCGGCCGATGCCCATCAGCGTGCCGCTCGTGCCGAGCCCGGCGACGAAGTGGGTGATGCCGGGGACGTCGCGGAGGATCTCGGGGCCGGTTCCCTCGTAGTGGGCGCGGGGATTGGCATCGTTGGCGTACTGGTACGGGAAGTACCAGTCGGGGTGCTCCTCGGCCATCGCGAGCGCCCGGGCGACGGCACCGTTGGAGCCCTCCTCCCCCGGCGTGAGGATCAATTCGGCGCCGAACACCTCGAGCATCTGCCGGCGCTCGATCGACACGCTGGTCGGCATCAGGATCTTGATCGGGTAGCCCTTGAGCCCGGCGATGGCGGCGAGGGCGATGCCGGTGTTGCCCGACGACGGCTCGAGGATCGTCTGTCCGGGCTGCAGTCGACCGTCGGCCTCGGCGGACTCGATCATCGCCTTGGCGATGCGGTCCTTGACCGACCCGAACGGGTTCTGCGACTCGAGTTTGGCGACGATGCGCACCCGCGGGTTCGGCGAGAGCCGGGAGACGTCGACGACCGGCGTGTTGCCGATCATGTCCAGCACGCTGGCGTGCACCGTTCCGTCCTCGCGCTGTTGAAATTCGCGCTGTTGAAATTCCGACATAGCCAGTCGGAAATCTATCGACGCAGTTCGGACTAACGAACGTTCGGGACCCGTCCCCAGGCGTTCCTCAGTCGGCGATCGTCACCGCTTCTTCGACGATCTCGCCGTCGACGATGCGGAAGCTGCGCAGCTCGGGGGTCTCCCGCTTGAGGGTGATGATCACGTAGTGCCAGGCCGGGTCGGGGGCCGCGGCGACGTCGGTCGGGCTCGGGTAGGCCTCGGAGTGCGTGTGGCTGTGGACGACGCCGTTGATCTCGTGGTCGCGGTCGTCGGCGTCCATCTCGGCACGCAGATGGTCCTTCGGATCGATCGTGTACACCCGCGCCGAAGCGGCGACGTTGGTGCACGGATAGAAGGTGACGCCGTCGTCGCCCGCTCCCCCGCCGTCGTCCGGCGGCCCGGCGAGCAGGCCGCACGCCTCGAGGGGGTACTCGTCGAGGGCCAGCTGCACCATTGCCTCGTAGGCGTCACGGGAGATCTGCAACACGGCTCGGAGCGTAGGGCGTGACAACAGGGGTCAGACCCCTGATGTAACGCTCAGGCGGAGAGGCGGTCGAGGAAGTCGACGACGGCGGTGCGGAACGCGTCGCGCGATGCCAGCTCGTCGTGGACGAGGTGGCCGGCGCCGGCGATCGTCAGCACCGCGGTCGACGGTGAGATCTCGGCGAAGTGGGCGGCCACCGCCGGGTTGGCGACGGCGTCGGGCTTCGCCGGATCGGCGCACACGATCAGCGTCGGCACGCCGAAGGGACCGTCGGCGTCGAGGAACGACGGGATCGTGCCCTCGAGCACCGGATCGAGCACGCTGGCGTCGACGGCGAGCATCGAGCCGGCCATCTGGTCGATGGCGTCCGGGTGCAGCAGTTCGCCGAACGTGCCGCCCGTGGCCGAGGGCGCGGCGGCGAGGATGCCGGCGAGGACGTCGCGGGTGATCCCGGAGGCCTGCAGCTGGGGGATCGACTCGCGCATCACCCGGAACGCATCGAGCAGCGAGTTGCCCTCGAGGGTCGGCTCGCCGGTGCCGGGCACACCGAGCGGCGGATCCTCGAGGATCGCCCCGACGAGCAGGTCGGCGTGTCGCTGGGTGAGCGCGGCGGCGGTGGCGCCGCCGAGGCTGTGGCCGATCACGACCACCGGCTGGCCGATCTCGCGGCACACGGCGACCGCATCGGCGACGTAGCCGTCGGGCAGGTACTCGCCGGGGGCCCGATCGGAACCACCGTGACCGCGGAAGTCGAGACGCAGCACGTGGAAGCGCTCGGCGAGCTCGGGAACCAGCGACTGCCACGTACCGGCGTACGACGTGATGCCGTGGAGCATCAGGATCGGCGGCGACGACGGATCGCCGTCCTCGACCACGTTCAGCTCGAGCGAACCGTTGCGAACCTTCACGCCGCGACCGTACCCCGCGACCGAACGCCTCCTGCGTCCGAGCGGACCGCTCGGTAGGGTTGCTGCTCCCCAGGGATCGACATGGCAAAGACGAAGGCGAAGAAGAAGGCGCCCGCCGACGGGACGCAGCTGATCGCCTCGTACAAGCGCGCCTACCGCGACTACGACGTGCTCGACACGTACGAAGCCGGCATGGTGCTGACCGGCAGCGAGGTCAAGAGCCTCCGCGACGGTGGCAACGCCCAGATCTCCGAGGGCTACGCACGCGTCCAGCGCGGCGAGGTGTGGCTCGAGGGTGCGCACATCCCGCCGTACACCAACGCCATCGGCTTCGGCGCCCACGACCCCGACCGTCCGCGCAAGCTGCTGATGAACCGCGCCGAGATCGACAAGCTCGACATGCGCATCGCCCAGGGCGGGCTGACGCTCGTGCCGTTGCGGCTGTACTGGAAGGGCGGGCGGGCGAAGGTCGAGCTCGGGCTGGCGAAGGGTCGGACGAAGGGCGACAAGCGTCAGCGGATGGCCGAGCGCGACGCCGACCGCGAGATGCAGACGGCGATCAACCGGGCCCGCAAGTACGGCGACGGCTGAGCGTTACATCAGGGGTCTGACCCCTGTTGTCACGGTCACCAGTTGGCGGCCTGGGTGAGGCAGAAGGGGTGGCCGCTGGGATCGAGGAGCACTCGCCACGTCTCGCCCGGCTGTTCGTCGGGGAGCGTCGCACCGAGGTCGACGCACTGCTGCGCGGCGACATCGAGATCGTCGACGGCGAGGTCGAAGTGGAACTGCTTGGAGCCGCGCTCGTTGGGCCAGCCGGGGGGCTGATGGTCGTCGACCACGCCGAGCCCGAGCGCCACGCCGTTCGGGCCCTGCAACATCGCGTACTCGTCCTGCGCGTGGGCGACGTCCCAGCCGAGCACCGCCGACCAGAAGTCGGCATCGCGGCGGGCATCGCTGCTGTCGAGGGTGACCATCTTCAAGGTGGCGACAGGCATCGGGGGTCCTCCTGGTTCGCCGGCGCCACATCGGCACCGGTCGTCGTCGTCTCGATGGTGCCTACGATCGACGGGTGGCTGCTTGGACAAATGCGTCAACGGCGATGCCCCCGACCGCCACGGCGGCCGGCGTGCTCCGGCCGGATGTCTTCAGCCGCCACGTCGACCTCGAGCGCACCACCGCGGCGCCCAGCGTCGAACGATGGGTCGAGAACCATTGGGCGCTGCGCTGGGCGCTGCCGCCTGGCGCATCGTTCACGAGCCAGGTCGTCGCCCACCCGACGGTTTCGTTGACCGCCGAACTGGGTGACCATCGGCGTCCCGACGTCACCGACCTCGGCGTCCTCGTCGTCACCGGCGTGGCAACCCGCCGCTTCGAGGTCGACGTGCGCGGCTGGGGCCGGGTGCTGGGCGTCCGGTTCCGACCCGGCGGGCTCACCGCGCTGACCGGCACACCGGCGTCGAGTTGGGTCGACCGCACCGTCGCCGCACGCGACGTGCTGCCGGCGGGGCTGTGCGCCACGCTCACCGATCCGGCGCTGCTCGACGATGCCGATGGTTGGCGGGTGGCCGCCGAACGGGGTCTCGCCGATCTCGGCACCGCCCACCCGGACCGCCGCTACGACGGCCTCGTCGACGTGATCGCCGACATGCTCGCCGACCGCTCCCTGGTCGCCGTCGCCGATGTGGCGCGGCGGCACGGCCGGTCGGTGCGGACGCTGCAGCGCCTGTTCACGCACTACGTCGGCGTCGGCCCGAAGTGGGTGCTCTCCCGCTATCGCATGCACGACGCGATCTCCGATCTCGATGCCGGCTATGGCGGCACGCTCACCGACCTCGCCCAGAAGTACGGCTGGTACGACCAGGCACACTTCAACCGCGACTTCGCCGACGTCGTCGGCGCCAGCCCCTCCACGTATCTCGAACGCCCGCAGCCGGACACGTCCGGCGGGCCGCGCTGATGCGCTGATGCGCTGATGCGCTGAACGGCGACCGAATCCCGCGCCGGCGCATCGGCCCACTGTGCCAGGCTGGATGGATGGCAGCGATGGAAGTCGCCCAGCTCAACGTCGGCCGCCTGGTCGCCCCGACCGACTCGCCCGTCGTGGCCGAGTTCATGGAGGCGCTCGACGAGGTCAACGCGCTCGCCGACATCAGCCCGGGCTTCGCCTGGCGCTTCCAGACCGAGGACGGCAACGCCACCGCCGAGCGTCCGTACGACGACGAGTCGATCATCGTCAACTTCTCCACGTGGCGCTCCGTCGACGAACTCGCCGACTACGTCTACCGCTCGGCGCACACCGGCTACCTGCGGCGGCGGCGGGAATGGTTCGAGCGGATGGATGACGCCATTCACGTGTTGTGGTGGGTGCCCGCCGGCCATCACCCGAGCGTGCGCGAAGCGATCGAGCGGCTCGACCACCTGCGCGCCCACGGCCCGACGGCGTACGCCTTCACGTTTCGCCACCGCTTCGCCGCCGATGAGACGGTCGAGGCCGCCGACGGGCGCGACACCTGCCCGGCGTGACTCGCCCGCTCCCCGCACGTCCGATGGGCGCCACCGTCGTAGTGTCGACGGCACGGCCGACCATCACACCGGCCGACCATCACACCGGCCGACCACACAGGAGGACTGATGGACGGGCTCAACGGGGTACACCATCTGGCGATCTCGACGGGCGACATGCGCGCTCAGTTGGAGTTCTTCACCGATGTCCTCGGTGGCGAGCTGAAGGCGCTGTACTGGATGCACGGCGTCGAGAAGACGTTCCATGGCTTCGTCCGTCTCGACGACGCGTGCTACATCGCCTTCGTGCAGGGGCCGGAGACGGCGTCGATCGAACCGGTGCTCGGCGTGTCGCACTCCGGCAGTTCGGCGCTCCCGTCGGCACCGGGGACGATGCAGCACGTGGCGTTCAACGTCTCGAGCCTCGATGAGCTGACGGCGATGCGCGACCGCATCCGCGACCGTGGCATCAACGTGTTCGGCCCGCTCGACCACGGCATGTGCCACTCGATCTACTTCGCCGGCCCGGAGAACCTGTCGCTGGAGGTGGCGACATCGGAGCAACCGATCGACGAGCGGGCGTGGATCGATCCCGAGGTCGTCGCACTGTGCGACATCGACGACGAGTTGCTGGCACGCCTCATCGCACCGGCGGACTTTGCGGACCAAGGTGGCGCCGTGCCCAACCCGCCGATCGACTGGTCGAAGCCGCAGATGCGCATGCCGCCACGCGCCCTCGAGGCGCTGATGGCGATGCCCGACCACGAGGTCACCGCCCGGCTCTCCGAGTCGACGCCCCCGATCGCCGTCGAGTGACGATTTCGTGATCTCGTTGCGCAACTATTGCCGCAGCAGATCACGAGAACGGGGACGACATGAGCGCGGGGACGACATGAGCGCGGGGACGACATGAGCGCGGGGATGACACCGGCCGAGGCCGGAACGGTCTTCATCGATCCGGCGGCGTACGCCGACCCCGTGAGATTCCACGAGGCGTGCACCACGTTGCGGCGCGAGGACCCGATCCACCTCGTCGAACATCCGGACTTCGTCCCGTTCCACGCCATCACCAAGCACGCCGACGTGCTGGAGATCGAGCTGCACAACAAGGAGTGGGAGAACGCGCCGCGGCCCGTGATCGCCACGCTCGAAGCCGACCGGCAGCGCGAGGCGCAGGGTGACCTGCTGCGGACGCTGATCCACATGGACGACCCCGACCACCGCGCCTACCGCGGCCTGACGGCGGAGTGGTTCCTGCCGAAGAACCTCGGCAAGTTGCAGGACCGCCTCGACGCGCTGGCCAAGCTGTCCGCCGACCGGATGGTCGAGCTCGGCGGCGAGTGCGACTTCGCCCGCGACATCGCCATGCAGTATCCGCTGCAGGTCATCCTGGCGATCCTGGGCCTCCCGGAGGACGACTTCCCGCGGATGCTGCAGCTCACCCAGGAGCTGTTCGGTTCGTCGGATCCGGAGATGTCGCGGGGCACGTCGATGGAGGACCTGATGGCGGTCATCCAGGACTTCTTCGTCTACTTCACCCAGCTCAGCGACGCTCGCAAGGCGGTGCCGACCGACGACCTGGCGTCGGTGATCGCCAACGCCTCGATCGACGGCGAGCCGATCGGGATCATGGAACAGATCTCCTACTACGTGATCGTCGCCACCGCCGGCCACGACACGACGGCGTCGGCGATGGCCGGCGGCATGCACGCACTGATCGAGAACCCGGCCGAGCTCGCCCGCCTGCAGGCCGACCCCTCGCTGATCCCGTCGGCGGTCGACGAGATCATCCGTTGGACGACGCCGGTCAAGCACTTCATGCGCAACTGCACGACCGAGTACACGCTGCGCGACCACACCTTCGCGCCCGGCGATGCCGTGCTGCTGTCGTACCCGTCGGCCAACCGCGACGAGGACGTGTTCGACGACCCGTTCCGCTTCGACGTCGGCCGCTCCCCGAACAAGCACCTCGCCTTCGGATTCGGCGTGCACTACTGCTTGGGAGCGATGCTCGCCCGAATGGAGATCAAGTCACTGCTCAGCGAGCTCGTGCCGCGCCTCTCCTCGATCGAGCTGGCGGGCGAACCGGCCGAGATGCAGACGCTGTTCGTCGGTGGCCTGAAGCGGCTGCCGATCCGTTACCAGCTGACCTGACGGTCCCCCACCGCTGGACCGACTGGTCAGTCGCGCAGCTTGCCGTCGACGATCTTGACGACGCGGTCGCAGTACTGGCTCATGCGGTCGTCGTGGGTGACGACGATCGCCGCCGTGCGGCGCTGCTTGACCTCGTTGCGGATCAGCTCCATCACCTGCTCACCGAGGGCGGTGTCGAGCGCGCTCGTCGGCTCGTCGAACAGCACCAGCGCCGGGTCGTTCATCAACGAACGTCCGATGGCGACGCGCTGACGCTGACCGCCCGACAGCTCGGCGGGGAGCTGACCGGCCTTGTCGGTGAGGTCGAGGTCGCCGAGCAGCTCGTCGGCGCGTTCCCGGGCGGCGTGACCGCGCCGCGGACCGAGCTCGTCGACCACCAGGAGGTTCTCGCGCGCCGTCAGGAACGGCACGAGGTTGATCGCCTGGAAGACGAAGCCGACCTGTTCCTGACGGAACTTCGTCAGCTGTCGTTCGGAGTAGTCGCTGATGTCCTCGCCGCCGACGACGACGCGCCCTTCGCTGGGCGTGAGCAGCCCCCCGGCGATCGAACACAGCGTCGTCTTGCCCGAGCCGGACGGCCCGACCAGGGCGACGAGCTCCTCGGGCTCGACGGTCAGGTCGGCGTGATCGACGGCGACGATCTCGTTGTCGCCGGACCCGAACACCTTGCGGACGCCTTCGAGCACGAGCCCGTCGGTCATGTGGCAGCTCCGATCGCTGAGGCCGGGTCGATGCGCAGGACCCGGCGGAGTGAGAACGCGCACCCGACGACGGAGGCGACCAGCAGCAACACGGCGCTGGTGATGATCCGCCGCGGTGACACGTCGACGGGCACCGATCCGGGAGGGATCAGCGCGTCGAGGGCGAGGCTCAGACCGCCGGCGATGACCACGGCAATCGACGTCACCACGACCGCCTGCGTCAGGAGTCCGCCGAACAGCGCCGAACTGCGCGCCCCGACGGCCTTCAGCACGCCGTACAACGGGATCCGCTCGACGGTGAGCAGGGCGAAGAACAAGCCGACGACGGTGACGGCGATGGCGATCGTGACGCCGATGATCTGGTTGAAGACGGTGCGCTGCTGCGCCACCCCGGGGACCGCGTCGACCGCCGCGGAGATCGTCAACGTCTCGGTGGCCTCACCGGTGGCTTCGTCGATGCGCTTCGTCAGTTCGGCGACGTCGACGCCGTCGTCGGCGCGCACGACCAATGCCTGGAACACGTCGTCACCGAGTTGCTGGTCGGGCCGGTTCGCGGCGAGCACGTCGCGCCACGTGGTGGCGTCCGCCCACAGCGTTCCCTGCCCGGAGAACGAGGTGTCGCTCACGAACCCGACCACGGTCACGGGCGTGCGAGCGGGGCCGAGGAGGATCTCCATCCCTTCCTCCACGCCGTCGGCCTTGAGCACGGTGTCGGCATACACCTCACCGGGTCCGGGCGGCTCCGGCACACCGATCGGCGGGATCTCGTAGCCGAACAGCGCCGTGCTGGCGAGGTCGCGCGGCGCGTTACCGGGAAGTCGCGCCCCGAGCTGGACGACGCCGAGCCCGCCGGTCTCGGCGACGCCGTCGACCGCTTCCACCTCGGCGCGGACGTCGCCGTCGATACGGCTGCGTTGGAACGTCGCCTCGGCAGTCGAGGAGTACACGAGGGCGTCGCCGTCCTGGGCACGGATGGCGGCGATCGAGCCGTTGATCAACCCGTCGAGGAGGCCGCCGAGGAACATCACCAACAGCCCGACGAGGGTCAGGATCGCCGTCGCGGCGACGAAACGACCCGGACGTCGACGGAGCTCGCGCAGTGCCAACCTCATCGCAGCCCCGCCACCGTCGTCGCCGTGACCGGATCGATGGCGAGGACCCGCCGGGCGCACAGCACCGAGCTGAGCACGCCGAGGACGAGCAGCACCGCACACCACGCGATCACCGTCACCGGGTCGAAGCGCAGGCTGAGCGCCGTCGCATCGACGAGCGTCAAGGCGGTGAACGCCGCCACACCGAGCGCCAATCCGGCGGAGAGCACGATGACGACCTGGATCACCAGTGACGCCACCAGCCGTCCGGCAGATGCCCCGACGGCTCGCAGCAGCGTCAGCGCACCGGCCTTCTGCACGGTGACGATGAGGAAGAAGAGACCCGTCACGAACGGCACGACGAGGCCGTAGAGCAAGAAGATGATCCGGAACGACTGCTGCACCTGGGCGACGCCCGGCGCCTCGGCTGCTGCGTCGTCACGGGTGAGCGCGTCGAGGTCGTCGCTGGCGTCGTTGATCGAGGTGACGACCTCGTCGGGCGTGGCACCCTCCGCCGGGGCGACGCCGAGCGCGTTCGGCAGTGGATCGCCGGCGTCGGGGTTCCGCGCCACCACCGCCTCGACGTAGGTGTCGTAGGTGACGAACATCGTCGCGCTGACCTGCAGCTGGGCGTCGCGAGCGAGGCCGACGACCGTCAGTTCGAGGCCGCCCGGCTCGACGACCACGACGTCGCCGATGTCGAACCCGAGGGACGCATCGGCGTCGCTGGCGACGGCCTCACCGGCGGCTTCGGGCAGCCGCCCGTCCGCCAGGTCGCTCGGTGAGCCGAGCCCCTCGACCTCGTATCCGATGATCGCCGCCTCGGTGATGTCGTCGTCGGCGGTGACGGTGAACGTGCCCTGACCGATGCGACCGGCCTCGCCGACCCCCGGCGCATCGCGAGCGAGTTGCTCGAGCTCGGGCGTGAGCACGCTTGCCTGCAGGGTCCGTTGCCCGTCGGTCGAGTAGACGAGGACCGGCGCCGACTGGTTGCGGATGGCGCCCACGAACGACGTCACCAGACTCGACTGCAAGGCCTGTTGAAAGAGGATCAGGAAGACCAGCAGGGCGATCGCCGCGACGAGCAACCCGAAGCGGACCTTGGCCCGCCGCAGCTCTCTCAGTGCCAGGTACATGTGGGCCGGATCATGCCCAACTGCGGTCGCAATGAACCGTGTGACATGTGGCGGCCCGACGGTCGGTCAGGCGCCGACCTTGGCGCGACGGCGCTTCGAGGCACCCGGACGCTTGACCTGCCCCGACGGCTTCGGCGGCAGCTTCGGGAGCTGCGGCGCCAACGTCGGGGCGTTGGCGGTGCCGTAGGCGATGACGTAGAGGTTGATCCAGTGGGCGACGTCGTGGATCGTTCCACCGGCGAGGAGGTCCTCTGCGTAGAGCTCGAGCACCTTGCGGGAGTCGGCGTCGCTGATGTTCATGCCCATCAGTTGGGCGTACATCGTCCGGATGCGGAACACGCGAGGATCGAACAGCGCATCGGCGCCGAGGTTCTGCTGTGACGTGACCGCCGCCGCCTCGAGGGCATCGGCTTTCTTCACCAGCTCGGCGATGCCCTGTGCGACACCCAACTTGAACTGGGCACGCGGCCCGGTCCAGTCGTACGCCTGGAAGAACGCGTCCTTGCCCCGACCGACGATCTGCGCCTGGTTGATCAGGCGGTCGACGAAGTCGTCGAACACACCGTCGAGCTTGCTGGCGTCGAACCCCTTGCGGGCGTCGGACGTGCTCATGCTGCCGCCGCGGGCGCCGAGCCGCCCGTTGGCTGTCGCTCCGTTCTTCTTGGCGTAGTCCTTCTTGCCCATCGATCCGTCGATGGCGAAGGTGACGTAGTCCTTCACCTCGTTGCCGGCGATCGAGGCCGCGTTGGCGCCGGAGAGGGCTTCGTTCGCCCCGCGTGGGAGCGCCTTGGTCACCTGATCGAAGCCGGTCGCGTTGACGTCGGTGTCGAGGCCGACCGCCTGCCCACTCCACATGTTGACGAAGATGTTCTTGGCGTGCATCTTGTCCAAGCGGTCCTCGTTGCCCATGAACATGTCGCCGGCGTGGATGCGGCCGATGCCGGTGTAGAAACCGTTGACCCGCATCCGCTCGAAGACGGTCTCGAGCTCGGCGCTCTCTTGCAACTCTTCGAGGTTGGTCAGGTTCTGGTAGCCCTCCATCACCAGCACCGAGTCGTTGGCACCACTCTCGAGCTGCTTCTGGATCTTCAACTTGACGGGGTTCTGGCCCTTGGCGGTCTTGTTCGCCTTGCGGTACTTCGACGCCAGCTTGTGCATCACCTTGAGCAGCTTCTTCCCCTCGGGTGAGGCGAGGAGGACGGGGCGTTCCTTCACCGTCTCGGCGCCGACGGCCGACATGACCTCGTTGCCGAAGTGGGCGCGGGCGGCGCCACTCGCCGGCTTGACGATGACAGTCCCACCTGATTTGTCCTTGAGGAAGAAGACGCCGGTCTGGCCCTGGTCGATGCTCGTGGCGTTGATCGACGCCGCCTCGTCCCAGTTCGTGTTGTCGACGCTGAGCGCGCGACGGATCGTGCCGTCGTGCTCGCGGCGGGCTGTCGTGCCCTGTTGCACGGTGTGTGCCAGCTCGTGGGCGAGGAGCTGTTGCCCGCCGCCGCTGCTCGGTCGGTACTCGCCGGCGCGGAAGAAGATGTCGCTGCCAGCGGTGAACGCCCGAGCGCTGAGGTCGCGGTTGAGGCCGTCGGCGGTTTCGCCGTCGTGGACTCGGACGCCGGAGAAGTCGGCGCCGAAGCCCGCCTCCATCGAACGACGGACGGGCTCGTCGAGGGGCCGTCCCCGGCCGCGCTCAGCGTCGATCCGTCGGGCCGTGGCGTCGTCGAGCTGACCACCTTCGGCACCGCCGGCGAACGCCGAGCGGCGCAGCGCACCGGCGCCGTCGGGCTGGGCCTGCCCCGCTTCGCTGTCGACCGTCGGGTTGGCGATGCGCGCCAACGCCTGGTCGGCCATGCGATCGGCTGCCGCTTCGGCGGGGTCGTGCGCTGCGCCCACGACGAGCTTGAACTGCACCGCCGGGGCGGCAGAGCGCCGGACCCGCGACGGCCCCGTTGCCACGACCGGGAGCGAACTGGCACCGGCCAGCTCGATGTTCCGCGCATCGATGGTGGGCGGATCGATGGCGGGCGATGGCTGGTGCCGTGATCGGTGGGAGCGTTCGATCGTTTCGTCCGCCGGGACCGCGATGGTCGGGCGGGACGCTGTCCGCCGGACCCAGGTGCGTTCGTGCATTTCGCGGACGCTAGCGCGCCGCGCCTGCGTACGCCTCGTGCCGCCGATCTCCCAGCGTCAGCCGAATCCGAGGCCCCGACGACCGCTCCCCTCGCTACACTGACGGTGACATATCGATCACGGGGCTGACAGGTTTCGACGTCAGTAACGCTGTTCGAGTTTGCGACCCGAGTTGCTCAGACTCGTTAATCGGGGCACCAACAAGAATTGCCGAAGAGCAGTTCGCTCTCGCCGCCTGATTCACATCAAGTGAGCGAAGAGTCATCGTGAGCAGAAATGCCGCACGGGGCCAATCCATCACAGCCCGGCACCAGAAGTGAGGGATGACAGCGGAAAAGACCGCTGACGGCAGGAAAGACTGCTGACATGCCGGAAAGACGGTGCGTGGTCCGCCTCGAGCGGACAGCCGACCCGTCGGTGACACAGCGTCAGTGTCAATGTCGGGAATGGTCGTAGCGAGTTCGTACACCGGCTGATGGACGGGGGTTCGATTCCCCCCAGCTCCACAAATGGGGTCTTCCCGAAATAGGGAGGATCTCATTCCGAAATAGTTGCCGGCTGCCCCTGGGGCCACCTCAGGGGCAGCACGGGTCCTGTGGGCTTCTCCGAACTGATTGCGCCGGAGCGCCCTTGGCTTACGGTGCGTTCGCCCGAGCCTGCGCACGCACCCGCAAGCATGGCCATCTACGGGGTGCCTCGCCCGGACGACTGTTCGACATCTGGCCTAGCTCTCCGGCGGTCGAACGCACCGCGGGCTCCGGCTAGAAGCGAGGATCGAACCTCGCCTCGAATTCGCCCCGGTTCGCGATGAAGCGCCGATGTGTCGAGCCGAAGGTGTTCTCGAGTTGCTCGCCGAGGTCCATAGCCAGTGCCTCGGGATCGAGGACGTCGCGCTCGACGCGCAGCAACACGTTCGACTCGACGCAGGTCGGCGCGTCCGATACGAACATGTCGTCGATGTCTCTCCAGCCTTCGGCGAACCCGCCTAGCCGAGCACCTTCGACACCGGCCAGTGCCACAGTGACTTCGAACGGTCCCCCGATACTCCAGCGCTCGACCGCTTCGACCTGCAACGCCGCCAGATGCCAAATGAGCCCCACGAGAGGTCGAAGCCGAACGAAGCGAATTGCCTCGGTGCTCCGCAATCGAGCGTCCGTACCGAAGTCGTCCGGCCCGTTGCAAGCCCACAACCGCGCTCCAACCCTGATCGTCCCGGTAAGAATCGAAGCGGACGAGCGCCGTACTGGTTGCTCGCTTCGATCGGCCCAGCTCTGGCTCAGCGCCGCCGTAGGGCGATGGGCGAGGCTTGGAGAGCCACTCCTCCGCCTCACTATCCAGGCGAACAACTGTCAACTGCGGGTCCGCGGGCAGGAACCGGATGCGCATGTCCAGTTCCTCGACGAGGGCACCGAGCCCACCCCGCTCGCGAAGCCGTCTGTGTCGCCGAGGGTCAATCGATCCAATCGTCGAGCGTCATTCCAACGTCGCCGCTGGCGGTCAAGATCGAACGCCGTCATCGTTGACGGTCCCGAGCGAGAAGCACCGTGAGGTCCTCGGCGATGCGGTCGGCGTCGTGGGTCAATGCCTGGCGGTGTCTCCGCGCGGGGTCAGCTCGACTGTGGAGGGCGCATCGCCCCTCATGCCCATCGAGCCCGAGGTTGGGCTTGCTTCGTGCTCAGATCGGGTTCGCCACGGCATCCATCCGCCGCCGGTCAGATGAACGAGGATGACGACGTCAGTGAGGCGGCGGATCGGATCGACACGATCGAAGACCCAGCCGGCATATCGGACGGCTGACCCAACGAACCGCAGGACGTCTTCTTGGATGATGGCCGGCATCTCCATCCCTCGGCGCCCACCGCTCGGGCGCAGCGCCGTGCTGATCCGCAGGCTTCCTGCCTGATCAAGCGTGATCTCGCTATGGTCCTGGCGAAGCATGAGCTGCGTTCCGTGCACGGACTCGGTCGTTCCCTCAGTGCGCTGAAGAACCGGATTCGGGCCGAAGAGCGCCTCGCGTTGCAGGTCAGCTGCCAATGCTGGGTCGCTGAGCTCAACTGGTCGAATCACCTGTTGATGGGGTCCTGCGGCAATCGCCACAACCAGCTCAGGGCCATCTCCCGAAGCCTCTCGCGTTGGACGGCAGGAGACTTCTGGCCCGTTCCAAGCACTCGGCCTGGTCGAAGGGACTGTGCGACACGGCCAGCTCATGCTCGTGCAGCCGCTGTACCACCGCCGCCTTCAACGATGTCGGGTCGTTGAACCCGCTGCGGAAGTGTCCCGTTGCCCAGTCCTGCACCTCGACGAGGAACGCTGCCTGCCGCTCATCCCGGGTCGCTGGGTCTTCCACGAACACGAGTACCGGCTTTCTCTTCCCGAGCCTCGCGGTACTCCTCGTGCGTCGCGACATGCCTGAATGCTGAACCGCTCCGTAGCGTTCGCCTATCAAGAGCACTACCACGTCGCTCTCCCGCACCAAGCCCAAGCACGCCTGCTGTGGAGACGCCGACGTCGCCCCGAGGTCCTCCGCCCGCAGCACCGTGTGGCCCAGCATCTCGGCAGCTTCGACCACAGCGCTTCGATATGCCTCGTACCCGCCGATGAGAGAACTACGAACACCTTCATGCGGCACGAGTTCTCTCGCGGGGTGTGACAGCAGCGTTGATCGATTCCGCTCGTGCAGACGAGCGACGGGCACGTGTCAGCCACGGCAGGTCCAGATCTTGACGCCGGCTGTCGTTAGTTCGTCGCGGCGGCGCTCGTAGTCGGGCATGCCCGGGCGACCTCGGCCCAGTAGCGGTCGGTGTGGTTCAGCTCTCTGAGGTGGGCGAGCTCGTGAACGATGACGTAGTCGATGAGGCTCGGTGCGAGCTGCAGCGTGGCCCAGTGGATGTTGATGTGGGTGTCGCCCGTCGTCGACCCCCAGCGGTAGCCGAGGTCGCGCACGGCGACGTCGACGGCGGCCGCGCCCATGCGGCCTGGCCCACGGCTCGACTCGGCGCTGGAGCCAGGGCTGACCGGTGCGGACGTACCAGCGTCGCATCGCGGCGTCGCCGTCGGCCGCGGTCGCCGGACGACATCAGGAATCGACCACGGTCGAGGCGAACGCCGTCGACCGTGTCGTCGATCTTGAGCCGGTAGTTGCGCCCGAGGTAGGCGAAGCCTTCACCGTCGACGAACTGCTTGCGGATCGGCGGCGCCGACGCAGCGCGTCCTTCTCGGCGAGCTTGCGGTACACCCACGGTCGCTTCGACTCGATGAACCGTTCGACACGTTCGCGGGACGCACACGACGGCGCTCGCAGGATGAGCGAGGCGTCACGATCGACGGTGATCTCCAGCGTCGTGCGATCGGTCGGTGGAGCGATCGTGAACACGAGGTCGCCGCGCGGTGAGCGACTCGAGTTCGTGGATGCCGACGGCTCATCGCAGCCGCTGCTCGGTTGGCCTTCGCCAGCGCCACGAGGTCGACGGCCAGCTCGTCGAGGTCGTCGTACGCGAACAGGTTGCTGTCGTCGAGGCTCCGCTTGACGGCTTTGCGCAGCTCGTCCTGCTTGGTGCTGTTCTCCCAGAACCCGACGACTGCGATCTGAGCCACGGACGTCAGTGACAAGTGAGCGGGTCAGCGTCGACCAGCGCGTCCGCGGCGCGCGCCGTCGGAGCTGGCGACGCGGTCGGCCATCAGCCCGTGGAACGGCAGCTCCGTCGTGGGGTCGAGGCCGGTGTCGTGCTTCGTCGACGCGCCCGGCTCTGATCTCGCTGATGATCTCTTCGAAGAGCGCGATCTGCTCCCAGCGGCTCTTCGAGCTTCTCGAGGATCTCGTCGACGCGTTCGGAGAGGCGGTCGTAGTAGGCGGGGTCTTCGTCGAGGTGTTCGCGGATGTGGTGGCGGATGGCGTGTTCCATCTCCGACGCCTTGGTGCGCGGCGAGACGATGCCGCGGACGTGTGCGGCGAACTCGGCGTCGGTGACCTTGATCGGGGCGATCCGCTGGGAGAGGTCGAGCACCGTGATGTGCTGGTCGATCAGGCGGCGCACCTTCTCCTTGTACTTGTGCGGGTCGAAGTCGCCGTCGACGTCGTCGCGGTAGCGGCGGCGGGTCAGCACCTGGATCTCGCCGTACAGGTTGATCGCCTCAACGAACGGCAGCGCCTCGGGGCGCGGGAGCACGGTGTCGAACGTCGTCATGAACTGCTTGAGTGCGACATCGAACTCGGCGCGCAGACGTTCGTCTTCGAGGACCAAGATGCAGTCCTCGAGCGTCTCGTCCGATGGGTCGACGCCTCGCTGCACGAAGAGCTGTCGGATGCGTTCGCGCTGCGGATCGAGCTTGGCGATCTCTGCGACGAGCGGGCGGAGCGCACCATCGACGTCGGGGTCGATCTCTCCGTCGGTGCTCGTGTAGGCGGCGAGCGCCTGGGTGAGTTGCCCGGCGACGCCGTAGTAGTCGACGACCAGCCCGTACGACTTCTTCGGGGCGGTGCGGTTGACGCGGGCGATGGCCTGCAGCAGCTCGGCGTCCTGGATGAGCCGGTCGAGGTACAGCACCTGCTCGACCGGGGCGTCGAAGCCGGTCAGCAGCATCGACTTGACGATCAGGAAGCGCGAGCGGGTCGCGTCGTCTCGGTCGACCGGGCCAAGCGGCTTCTTGAACAGGTTGATGCGCGACCTTCTGGCGGAGCTTGTCGGTCCACGGTGCCAGCTCCGGCGGGTCGTTGTGCTCGCCCGAGATGACCGGCACGAAGTCGAGGTCGCGGCAACAGGTCGAGCTGCAGGCAGCGCTGCGCGAGGAACTGCTCGTCGACGTCGAGCTGCTCGTCCGGCGCGCCGTGTCGCCGGCTGCGACGAACGCTTCGATCTCGGCGACCAGTTCGTCGCGGGCGGCGATGAGCGCGTCGCGGTAGCGGAGGCACGCCCGCGGCTGGTGGCGACGACCTGCCCTTGAAGCCGTTGGGCAGGACCGTGCTGACGTAGTGGCGCAGGATGTCGCGTGCCTTGGCGGCGATCAGCTTCGGCGCCTCGAGCACATGGCCCGCTGGTGGCGTACTTGCTTCTTGAGGAGTTCGCGCTCCTCGGCGGTGTGCTCGGCGAACATGTCCTCGAACAGCTCGTCCAGGTTCGACGCGCCCGCGACCGCGCCCTTGGTGGTGCGGCCCTCGTAGAGGATCGGCACGGTCGCGCCGTCGGCCTCGGACTCGCGGATCGTGTAGCGGTCGATGATACTCGCCGAAGATCTCGTGGGTCTTCTTGCGCTTGCCCATGATGATCGGCGTGCCGGTGAAGCCGATGCGGGCGCGTTCGGGCAGCGCCTTCATCAGGTTGGCGTGCAGCGCCGAGCCGTGCGAGCGGTGCGCCTCGTCGACCAGCACGAGGATCGTGTCGGACTCGTTGAGCACGCCGAACGCTCTCGTCTGCCGCGACAGTCCGTCGCCGCCGCCGGTTGTCGGTGTCGCGGTACTTCTGGATCATCGCGAAGACCAGGCCCGGGCCCGGCTCGGCTGAGCAGTTGCTTCACCTCGTTGGCGTTGCGGGCGACCTTGACCGTCTCGCCGGTGAGCGCGGCGGTCTCGGCGAGCTGCTCCTGCAGGTCGGTGCGGTCGGTGACGACGACGACCTTGAACCGGCGCAGGTCCGGGTCGGATGCGCATCGCCCGGACCAGGAACACCATCGTCAGGCTCTTGCCCGAGCCCTGGGTGTGCCAGACGATGCCGCCGCGACGGTCGACTGCCCATCGGCTGCCGTCGTCGTGCCGGTGCAGCAGCCGGTCGAGCGCCCTGCTGACACGCCCGGTACTGCTGGTAGCGGGCGACGATCTTGATCGTCGTGGCCCGGTCGAGCTTCATGAACAGCGTGAAGTGCCGGACGATGTCGAGCAGCCGCTCCGGCGCCAGCATGCCAGCGATCAGCAGCTCCTGCTGGTGACACTGTCGGCCGGCTTGCCGAGCGCTGCGCCAGCTCGCTCGACCGTCGTGGGGTCGGGTCCTTCCACGCGAGGTAGTGCTCGGCCTGGCCGAGAACGTCCCGACCTCGGCCTGGTCGACCGGTGGTGGCGACGATGAACTGGTTGGTCCAGAACAGCTGCTCCGTCCCTTCGGCGACCTGACCGCCACGCTGGTTGGCGTAGCGGCGCAGCTGGTCGATGGCGTCGGCCATCGGCTGTCGGTGCCGGGCGGCTTCGCCTCGATCACCACCAGCGGGATGCCGTTCACGAACAGCATGACGTCGGGCCGGATGTCCTTCGCCTGTCCCGGTGTCGCCACCCGGAACTGCGACACCGCCAAGAAGTCGTTCGCCGACCAGTTGCCCCAGTCGATGTAGTTGATCGTCTGGTCCCGACCGCCATCCCAACCATCGAGCCCGGGAACGGTCACCCCTCGGAGCAACAGATCGGTCGACAGCTGGTTCGCTTCGAGCAACTTCGTCCCAGCGGGCATCGACCGCAAGCTCAGCGACCGCCGAGTTGATCCGAGCCTCGTCGAGCCACTCGACATTGTCGGGCCCGAGGTTGATCTGCCACAGCGACAGACGGAGCCGCTTCTCCAGCAGGACGTCGCGCTCCGACGAGCGTTCGCAGTCGTCGCTCGGCAGTTGCTCGCCCCAGATCAGCGTCTCCCAACCGAGCGAAGCGAGCTGTTCGAGCAGCGGTCGCTCGACCCTCTTCCACTCCGGACCAGAACTCACGCCGCCACCGTCCGCACCCGACCAGAAAGCACGTCAGCCGACCAGACCTGCACGAGCTAGCCGCAGTTTGCGCCAGCGTCGCGGATTCCGTCGCGATTCGATTCAACGATGCATCCAAGCGCTCTGCAGTACGAACCTGTTCCTCGCAGCGGCGGGAACACTGCTTTCATCGATGCGAACGCCTCGATGTTGAGGCGTGGACGTGTCGACCAAACCGTGTGCTTCTTGACTTCGCGCTGGAACTGACGAGTCTGGAAGACAGTGGAAGAAGTAGCGATCATGGAACGAGGGCGCAATTGCAAGCCGAGCTGTCGTCTGCGTGAGGTTCGCCCCGTCCAGAGCGGCTGGGACCTGTCCGACCGTGCCAACCGATACGCCGACGATCGTCAGCAGAAGATCTCCAGGTCGAAGCGACAATCGACGCGTACGGCTCGCAATGGACGGATGGACCCAGTACAAGCCGTCTGTTCGAACGATGTCATCGGCGATAGTCCTGACCACGAATCATCGGAACCCCCTCGCCCTCGGGCTGACGGGGCCGGGCTGCACGATCCCATACGTGACCGGCCTCGAGGGGTCGACGAGTCCGTGACCGATGCACTGCCTCCAGTTCGCCAACCAGCCGAGCTGTTCGTTAGTGCGTCAGCGAGCGCCGTGTGCTGATCCTCGAGCTTGGCGATCAGGCGTTCGGTGGCTTGGATGGTTTCGTCGATCGTGTCGAGGATCTCTGCGATCCGCCGCTGCTCCTTCAGCGGCGGCATCGAAATCGGATCCGCTCAACGATCTCGCGTTGATGCGAAGTTTGCGTTGCTTCCGACGTACTGCGTCCAGCGTCGCCGCTTGCGGCGGGTGACTGCAAGGCGATGTAGCAGGTCGATCGCTTGTCAGCAACTGCCGCTGGGTCCGAATGCGCAACAGTTCGGCCACGATGATTCACCCCGTGATGAAGCCCGCGAGCGAGACAGCACGGCCGACTCGGCCCAACCCGACTGAAGACGATGTCGCCGTCGACTTCGAGTACATGGACAACCGTCGGGCATCAGTCGGAGATCATCGGGATGCCATCTCAATCGGCGCCTGCCTTGATGTTGCGCAGTAGGACGAGCGGGCGCTCCGTCCTCGACGTAGGCGCCGAGGAGCTGCGCTCCGAAAGGTCCCGTCTGGACGCACCCATCGCCTCCGATTCCACCGATCGCGCTCACCGCCCACGTCACTCATAGCCGAGCTCCTGGAGGTGCTTGTCGAGTCGGGCGGCGGCTTCGTCTCTGGCCGCTTCGAGTTCGCGGAGTGTGGTGCCGTACTTGTCGGCGAGGTTGTCGTGCCAGGCGATGACTCTGCCGCTCGATGCCTGCGCGTAGTGATCGCGCGAGGAGCTCGCTCGATCCGGCTTCGCAGCTCGCCGATCACGACGTCGGTCGCGGCGTCGACGTTCATGCCTGCCGAGCGCCGACCGGGCTGTCGGCGAGAAGCCCGACGTCGATGGTCTTGAGGTCCTTCTTGGCCCTCGTTCGAGCGGCCTTGAGCTTCTTCAACTCGTCGGGGCTGATCGTCGTCGCTCGGGCTCGGCGTCTTCGTCGTCCTCGTCGCCGGATGGCTCGGCGGCCTTGATCTCGGCGTCGAGGCGGGCGGCTTCGGCGGCGAGTTCGCGGCGCCGGTCGAGGGCCTCGCCGGCGAGGAGTCGGATGGCGGTCTGGTCGGCGAGGTCGGGAGCGTTCTTGTCGTCTTGGGTCGCTTCGGCAGTGGTGAGCCAGCCTTCGAGAACGGCCTTCCATCCTCGACTGGCAGCGGCCTGAAGATCGAAGACGCTGTCTTCCCACCAGGTCGCGGCCATTCCGGCGGCGGCGAAGCGGTCGATGCCTTCCGGTTGAAGGTGCGAGACGAACGCGTCGACGAGGTCGGATCGAAGCCCGACCAGTGTTCCGGTCTCGGGGAGGGCGAGCAGCGCCGGATGTGCGGCCTCATGCCACCACTTGTCGAGCCCGGCTCCGCTGCTCTGGTCGGGCGACGGCGTGTCGGATCGCGTCTCGCGCTGCTTCTCGACCTGCGGATGTCTGGATGTCGTGGTTCCAGTCGGCGTAGCCGTCGCCGCGGTCGGTGAAGAACGCGTCGACGTCGACGCCGGCTTGGGCGAGCAGCGGGGCCGCATCGTCGACCTCGGCGATCGGGACGCCGCCGTGCAGGTGGGCGCGGACGTCCTGCGGCTCGGGCGGCGGCGCGTTGTCGGCGTAGCGGCGGATGTTGAGGTTGTCGTCGTTCTCGGCCAGCTCGTCGCGGGTCGACGACGCGTGGCGAAGCCGGGGATGTCGGCGAAGGCCCGGTAGGCGGAGACGATCTTCTCGATGTGCTCGGGCAGCAGGTAGTTCTGCGCCCGGCCCTCGCGGAACTCGCGGTCGGCGTTGATGAACAGCACCTTGCCCTGCGCGCTCGGCTGGCTTGGTGCCCGGCGCGCGCAGCACCAGGATGCAGGCGGGGATGCCGGTGCCGTAGAACAGGTTCGGGGCCAGGCCGATGACCGCCTCGAGCAGGTCGTCGTTCGAGGAAGCCGGTGCGGATCTCGCCTTCGGCGCCGCCGCGGAACAGCACGCCGTGCGGCATGACGGTCGCGACCATGCCGTCCGGCCGCAGCACGGCGAGCATGTGCTGGACGAACATCAGGTCGGCCTTCTTGCCGCCCTCGGGCGCCCAGCCGTACCGGAAGCGTTCCGGGAAGCTGCATGCCGTCGCGGGTGTAGTTCTGCGAGAACGGCGGGTTGGTGATCACCCGGTCGAAGCGCATCAGCTCGCCGCCGTCGGATGTGCAGCGGGCTCGGCGAGGGTGTCGTCGTTCTGCATGTCGGCGTCGGGGATGCCGTGCAGCAGCATGTTCATCTTGGAGATGGACCAGACGCTGCCGTTGGTCTCCTGGCCGGACAGGCGCAGGTTGCGCGGGTTCGCCGCCGTGCTCCTCGACGTACTCCTTGGACAGGATCAGCATGCCGCCCGAGCCCGAGCACGGGTCGTAGACGCGCATGCCCGCCTGCGGGCTCGACCAGCCGCACCATCATCCGGACGACCGACGCGCGGGCGTGTAGAACTCGCCGCCCTTCTTGCCGGCCGAGTCGGCGAACTCGCCGATCAGGTACTCGTAGGCGGCGCCGAGCAGGTCGGGGAACTCGAAGTCCTCGTTGCGCAGCCGGTACTTGGAGAAGTGCGTGATCAGGTCGCGCAGCTTGCTGGTCCGGGATCCGTCGACTGGCCGACCTTGCGGGTGAAGTCGATGTGCTGCGAGCACGCCGTCGAGCGCCGGGTTGTGCGTCCTCCAGCGCGCCGAGCGCCTTGTTCAGCCCGTCGCCGACGTTGTGGTGCAGCTCGTCGCGGAGGTGCTCCCAGCGGGCCGCGGCCGGGCACGAAGAAGGTCTCCGCGTAGAAGCTCGGGCGAGTTCGCGCGCTGCTCGGCCTCGGCTGCGGCCGCGGCCCTCGGCCAGCTGCTCGGCGATGACCTGCTCGCCGGCGCGGCCTCGAACTCGTCGGAGCACCGCTTCAGGAACAGCATCCCGAAGATGTATTCCTTGAACTCCGAGGCATCCATCTTGCCGCGCAGGATGTCGGCGGCCGCGAACAGGTGCCGTTCGAGCTGGGGAAGGGTCAGCATCATCTCACAGTAGGTGGTCCACGTCTCTGACCAGGCGAAGCCCGCGAGCGCTTGGTACTCCGAGCCGTGGAGTCGTTCGTGCACCTCGTGGGCCTCGGCGGCAATCGTGTTGCCACTGAGCGGCTGGAGACGCCGGCATGTACGGCGGACGCACGTGGCGACGGTGACGGTGTGAGGTGCGGGACGGTCGGTGAGCGAAACCGTCGATGCCGGGCGCGCGCAGCCCATCGGCTACGCCGCCACCGCCAGCATGTCGGGCGGTGACGGGTTGTACAACGCGGTCAGGTGCTTGGCGAGCACGTTCTCCGGCAGCAGATCCTTGAGGCAGCGATCATCGTCATCGTTGGGGACTGCCGCGCGGTGAGGTGACATCTGAGCTGGCTTGCCCGGGAGGGTGGCCTGAGAGGATGACACCGTGCCCAAGCCCTATCCATCGGAGTTCCGCGACGATGTCGTGAAGGTCGCCCGCCGGCGACCTGACGGGACGACGCTCGAGCAGATCGCTCACGATTTCGGGATCCATCCGATGACGTTGTCGAAGTGGCTCCGCCAGGCCGCGGTCGATGACGGCGACCGCCCCGGCGTGACCTCGGTCGAGTCGGTCGAGACTGCGTGACGCGAAGAAGCGGATCCGTCTGCTCGAGCAGGAGAACGAGGTGCTGCGTCGAGCCGCCGCGTATCTCGGTCAGGCGAACCTCCCAAAAGGATGATGTACCCGCTCGTGCGCGAGCTCGCCGTCGACGGGATCCCCGTCACGGTGTCGTGTCGGGTACTCGGTCTCGCTCGCGCCCCGTTCTACCGATGGCTCGAGTCGCCGTTCACCGACGCCCAGCTCGACGAGGCCTGGTTGGCGAACGCGATCTTCGACGCCCACCGTGACGACCCCGAGTTCGGGTATCGATTCCTCGCCGACGAGATCCGCCGACGAGTATCCGGAGGTGTCGGATCGGGTGGTGTGGCGGATCTGTCGGGATCACCGCTGGTGGTCGGTGTTCGGCAAACCGAAGCGTTCCAAGGGGTCCAAGCCGGGCACGCCGTCGCACGACGACCTGGTGCGCGGGACTTCACCGCCCCCGCCCCGAACCAGCTCTGGCTCTCCGACATCACCGAGCACTGGACCCGCGAAGGCAAGATCTACTGCTGCGCGATCAAGGACGTGTTCTCCAACCGGATCGTCGGCTGGGCCATCGACGAACGGATGAAGGCCCGCCTCGTCGTCGCCGCCATCGAGATGGCCGTCGCCCGCCGACGGTGACGTCGCCGGCTGCATCCTGCACTCCGACAGGGGCTCGCAATTTCGCGCCCGGAAGGTGCACCGGGCGCTCGCCCGTCACGGCATGGTCGGCTCGATGGGCCAAGTCGGCTCCGCCGGCGACAACGCCGCCATGGAGTCCTTCTTCGCCCTCCTGCAGAAGAACGTGCTCGACCGGCGCACCTGGGCCACCCGCGACGACCTGCGCATCGAGATCATCACCTGGATCGAACGCACCTACCACCGCCGCCGACGCCAAGCACGCCTCGGCCGATTGACCCCCATCGAATACGAGACCATCATGACCACCCAGACGGCACCCGCCGCCTGACTAACCCCTGTCACCTCAACACGCGGGCAGTCCGTTTCCACCTGTGCACCGTTGGATAGCTGCCCCGGGACTCGCGACCTGACCTCGGCGTCGATATGTCCGCGCTGACAACCGCCGGCCGGGAGTTCCTTTCGGCCACGGTCGCCAACGGGCAGCACGTCCCCGGCCGACGTGAAGAGGCTCAAGGTCGACGCGGTGCTCGAAGATCGCCCGCGACCCGCGATCCGAAGGTCTCGACGCTGCGGAACAGATCATGACGGCCCCATACCGGCACCGGGGCGACGTGCGTGGCATCATCGAGCGCATCTCCGATGTAGGCCGGGCACAGCCCGCCTACTTCTTGATGCTGCTCGGGGTCGAAGGCGTGAAGGCCGACACCCTCGTGACCGACTGGGTGTGCAGCGCCCTGGGAGTGCCGTCGATGTCCAGCGGAACATCGAGGCGGTCGTCGCCGGCGCTGCGGCATTGCTGCACCGACGGCCGATCGAGGTCGATCATGGGATTTGGCGGGCGGAGTCGACGGCACGGCAGGATCGTCGCTCGGGTTCACGTTCCGCACGCAGAAGCTGGGCCGGAGCGGCTCAGGTGCCACGATGGATGTTATGTCAGTCGCTCGGGTCCACTCTGCGTGGCAAAGTGGACGACCAGATCGTGCGGGCTCCGACACCCGGATCTGGTCTCACGCCACGGACACGCATCTCTGCAGCTCCTATGAACCAGACTCCCGAACTAGATCACGGCCGACCCAGGCGACGCTGGCGTTCCTCGACACAAACGTGTGGAACGCTCTGCGTACGCGTCCGGGGTCACCCTCACCGTCGATCTCTTGATCGACACGCACCGGCAAGGGCACATCGCCATCGTGGGCACATTGGAACTCGAGGAGGAACTGATCGGCGCTGTCCGATCAGACCCGACCAAGTACGCCAAGATGCGCCGGACCTACTTCCGGCTGACCGGCGACCGGATCCTGCTCACGCAACTCCAGCGGCACAACGCCGAGACGCTCCACGGTGGCGCTCTGCCACCGGAGTTGAGGTACCTCAGCAAGCGGCTGCAATCCAACGCAAGCATCTGATGGCGAACCGAATGGACTTCGAGATCGGCGACGAGATCTACCGGCTCAAGGGGACCCGAAGGGCCTGGTCCACCGCGCAGCGGGAGAAGGTCCGGGACAAGCTTGAGTCCCATGGCTTCAACGCTGGTGTCGACTTGAGCGGTTGGTTCGCCTCCGCCGACGTGGCCGACTGGATGACAGAGGTCGACGACCCACCGCGGACTTCCGACGCCTCCGGGGGTCGCGATGTCGCTGAACGCGGCCCACAGCATGGCTCTTGACGAGCTACTTCATGGCAAGGGTCGAGCGCACAGTCGGGGAAGGTCGATCAATCAAGGCGTCCGACCCTCACGACGCCCAACACTGCGCAGTGGGCGCATACGTGGACGTGCTCGTGACATCAGACGTGGAGTTCACCAACACTCTCGCCATGATCCCCGACCTGCCGTTCGAGGTCTTGGGCCCAACTGACTTGGCGCAGCGGCTGCACACGAGTCTTCAGGGCAGCAGCTCACCCACCGAGTGACCCTGGCGAGTTCGGCCGGCAACGACCGACCGGAGGAAGCCGGCAGCCAGCGCCGACGAAGTCGTACCGACCCGCTCTCTCGTGCAACTCGTCGGAACGCTTACCGCCATCTCGTCTGGTTGTATTGCCACATGGGGAAGTTCGGACTTGACGACTGGAAGACCGCTCGTGCTGGGCGCAAGTGGCCATCGATACTCGTCGGCAACGGCGCCAGCGTCGCATCGAGAACATGTTTCACTACAACTCGTTGTTCGCCGTGGCAGGGCTCACGCCCAACGATCGCTCTCTTCACCGCCCTTGAAACCACGAACTTCGAGGACGCCCTGAACTATCTGGGCATCGCCGAGCTCGTCTGCGATCAACTGGGTAGTGTAGCAGACCGCGGACGTGACGATTCGACACGACAGCATTCGGTCCGCCCTGATCGAAGCCGTCGACCAACACCATGTTGGGTGGCTGCAGACGAACACCGGCGACCGGCTCAAGCAAATCCGAGATGGCCTGCTGCAGCACGGCGGTGCTCACCACCAACTACGACCTGCTCATCTACTGGGCGATGATGCATGACGGCGCCGGAAGCGGCTCGGCGACATGTTCTGGAACTCCCGCACACCTTCGACCCCCTCGACACCGAGGTTCGAGACGACAAGACCCTGGTCTACTGGCTCCACGGCGGCCTTCACCTGTACCGCGACCAATGGGGGCAGGCCACGAACCGCGTCAACGGCGGGATGAACCTCCTGGACGCATTCAAGTTCGCGAAGGAGCCCGCTCTGTTCGTGAGCGAGGGAACATCGAAGCGCAAACGTCGAGCAATCCGTAAGTCCGACTACCTCGAACACTGCTACGTGTCCCTCTGCCAGACCGAGGGCAACATCGTTGTCCTCGGCCACTCCCTGAGCTCGCAAGACATGCATCTCGCCACCGCGCTCAGGCAGGCACCCACACCAGACACATGGCCTATGGCATCTTTCCCAGGTACACGGAGGCAAGTGGAGAAGGAGCGGGACCGCATCAAGGACCTGTTCCCCAGCTTCCGCCTCCGTTTCTTCGACAGTACGACCCATCCACTCGGCGACCCTCGCTCAAGGTCTGAATCACGTTCGCGATGTACCACCCGCGCCCACAGTGATCGCGGTGGAGGTGCATGGTCGTGGACCGGGCCCGGCTGTTCGAGACGACTTTCGGGGCGTGTCCGACTACCAGCACGCCGATCCGCTGGCGCCCGTTCTGCATCCCGAGGCCCGAGAGCGAGGCAGGCGGTTGCTTCGCAAGCTGATCGCAGAGATCCAGTCTGTTTGGAGAGCGACTGTCGAAACACCGGTGGCCCTGAGGGGTACCCGTTGAGTGGTCCAGTCGCTATGCGGCTGGTTGGTTGGTGATCCAGCGTCGGCGAACTCGGTTGGGGTGAGGTCGCCGTGGGCCGTGTGGGGTCGATTGGTGTTGTAGTCGATGCGCCAGTCCTCGATGAGGACGTGGGCTTCGAGCAGGTTGTCGAAGTGCTAGCCGTTGAGGAGCTCGTCGCGGAGCCGACCGTTGAAGCTTTCGATCCAGGCGTTCTGCCACGGTGAACCGGGATCGATGAACACGGATCGAGTGCCGTTGAAGCGGCACCAGTCCGCGACCGCGTCGCGATGAACTCCGGGCCGTGTCGAACCGCACGAACGTGGGCGCCCGCCGTGGCGCTGGCGATCGTGTCGAGCGTCGCGACGACCTTGTCGGCGTCGATCGAGCGGTCGACGACGATGGCCGGGCATTCGCGGGTGTACTCGTCGACCATGTTCAACAACTTCAACGTCGTGCCGTCCGCGGTCTGGTCGAACTGGAAGTCGAGCGCCCACAACACGTTCGGTCGCGATCGGGACAGAACGCACCGACGTGGGCGCCGATCCCTCGGTAGCGGCTTCTTGCGCTTCCGATACGGCACACGCAGGCCTTCGTCGCGCCACAGGCGTCGGACCCGCTTGTTGTTGACCTCCGGCCCTCTCGACGCAGCGCTCCGCGGCGCGTCGCCATCCCCACCGCGGCCGGTCGGTCGAGAACGCGCGCAGCCACGCCCGCAGCTCGACCTCGTCGTCGTCGGGGACCGGTGGCGGCTCGAGGCGTTGGGTGGAACGGTGCTGGCCGACGACCCGACACGCTCGCCGTTGCGAGACCCCGAACCGTTCGCGCAACACCGCCACTCCGCGGCGCGGGTTCGGGGTCAGAATTTCCCCTCGGCCAGCTCCTTGAGCATCGCCTTGTCGAGCTCCTCGTCCGCGACCAGCTTCTTCAGACCGGGCGTTCTCGACCTCGAGTTCCTTCAGGCGCTTCGCGTCGTTGGCTTTCATGCCGCCGTACTGGTCGAGCCAGCGATGACACGTCGACTGCGGCGATCTCGAGATGACGACACACCTCGTCGAGCTCCGTCCCGCCGGCCAATTGCGGTGGCCCTCGGCGAGCTTGCGGATGACCTGCTCAGGCGTGTGCCGGCGTCGCTTCATCGTCGTGTCGTCGTTGCTCCTCTGTTCGAGAGTCGCACAACGACTGGACCACTACGAGGGTCTCACCTCAGCCCTTCACCGACACAGCCGAAGTCGACGTCGAGCATTTCGCTATCAGCGTCGAGCCCGCCACGGTGGTAATCAGAACGCTCGACCACGAGGTCTTCGAGAAGGCCGGCGGCAATGACTACACCTCGCTTCGCGAGTCGCTATCCGAAGGGGTCGTGGTACGGGGACTCGCGGTTGAATCCAACGCGCACGTCCATGCTTCGGTTGTCATCGACCCGGACATTGCGAGCGTGCAGGGACCCTTCGGGCTCCAGGGTCCGTGGCGGATCTACCCCCAGATGGCAACCGTATGACGACCTCCCTCACGAGATCCGGCACCCTGCCGTCGAGCGCAATACTCCCCGGCCGATGGTGGTCGCTGCGTACAGGCGTGAAGTCGAAGGGCAGCTCGTAGTCGAGACGCTGCTAGATGCCCTGCGGATCTCGTCGTCTGCGATCCGACCCTCGTGCGATGGTCGAGTTCGTCTGTCGTAGACGGCTTTCCCCTGCCGCAGTTGCCGAACCACGGGCAGTACGAGCGGCAGGACCTTGCGCCGAGGGCTAGCCACTGGGAGCAAAGTCTGCGGGACTACGCCGCAGCGCAAACCCCGGCCTCACCTGGGTCATCACCGGCGGCATCGAAGTTGACGGTGGGTGGATCTACTTCGGCCATGCTGCTGCCTATGGTCGGCAGCCGTTTGTAGAACACGCCCTTCAGATCCGCGCAGACGTCGCAGCCGGCGCCAGCTACCGAGTCGACGACAAGACCGTCTTGCTCCAGGATGACCAACTCATCGCCGGCTCCCCGGGCATCGTCATCGACGAGCTTCTTCCAGGGATCGCCGACGGCGAAGCACAAGAAGCTCTGGAGCACCTCGAACTGTGCGACGACGATGTCTACTACTACATCCCCGCGACCGAAAGGGCTGAGGCGGCGGGGTGGGTACTTCACTAGGCAAAGTGGGATCACGCTCGACAGGTCGTGGCACCGCTGGCCGAGCGTCCGCACACTTCGGAGCAGACCACAACGAACCCGATCAGCCAGCAAGCGACCCGAAGTACGCCAGGCGGGACTCGGGCCGCACCATGTTGCACCGGTACGGTGAGATTGCGACCGACAGACCCGACGAGTGGGCACTCGAGTTAGGGCGTGTGAAAGTTCTCGACGAACCGTGTGAAGAACTTCGGCGTCGCCCAAATTTGAGCCCTCTCACCAGGCGGGCGCAATACAAGTGGGATTACCCCACAAAATCGCAGGCAGGGTCGAGGACCTATGGCTCGTCGACCGTGAGCGACGTCGACAGTTCGGGGAACGCCTCGATGGCGGCTCGGAGCTCGGCGATCTTTCGCTCGGCGATGTCGAACACGTCGCGGCCGGCGAGGAACCGCTCCGGTGGTGGGTCCATCGCTGCGATCGCGACGACTGCCTCGGCCAGCTTGCGCGGGTCGCCGGCCTGATGCCCGTCCTGTGCCTGCCACCACGCTCGTTGGGCTGCGCTCCGTTCGGCGTAGTCCTCGATCGCCAGATCGGGCCACACGAGTGACTCCGGGCTGGCCAGGCCCGTGCGGAACCAGCCGGGATTGACGATCGTCGCGTGGATCCCGAACGGCGCGACCTCCTGTCGCAACGCGGTCATCCAGCCCTCCAGCCCGGCCTTGGATGCCGCATAGACCGAGGAGTACTCGAAGCCGAGCAGTGCGGCGCCCGAAGAGATCGAGATCACGTGCCCACTGCGCTGGGCGCGCATCCGTGGCAACACCGAACGCGTGACGTTCATCGGACCCACCAGATTCGTGGCCAACTGCGCGTCGACCTGTCGCGGTGACATCTCCTCGAAGTAGCCCTTGAACGAACTCCCGGCGTTGTTGATCAGCACGTCGATTCCGCCGAACCGTTCGACCGACGTCCCGACGGCGACGTCGGCGCTCGACTGGTCTGTCACATCGAGCGCCACCACCAGGAGCCGGTCATGCTCACCGAGCGCTGTCGCAGTCGCAGCCGCGTCACGACCCGTGGCGACCACGCGATGGCCGGCACGCAGGGCGGCGCGGGCGAAGTCGACACCCATGCCACGGCTTGCGCCCGTGATGAACCACACCTGCTCACCCATCGATCACGAGCCTGCGCATGGCGTCATGTGTGTCGGCGATCGAGACGTACGCCTCCGGGTCAGGCGTGTTCGTCGGGCACCTCGACGGGCGGCTGCACCGAGAACTCGGGCGGCTCGTCGCCGCCGCTCTCCTCGTCGGCCTCGGCGTCCGCCTGCGTGGGGTGCACCTTCCCCTTGGCGTGGTGGACCGGCGCGTACACGACATAGAGCTGCATCGGTTCGTCACCGGTGTTGATCACGTCGTGCCAGGTGCCAGCGGGCACCTGGATGGCCCAGCCATCGGTCACATCCTGTTCGAACGTCAGGTCCTCGGCAGACGGACCCATGACACAGCGACCCTCGCCGCGGTCGAGGCGCAGGAACTGGTCGGTCTGAGGATGCCGTTCCAGCCCGATCGACTCACCGACCGGGATCGACATCAGCGTGACCTGCAGGTAGCGGCCGCTCCAGGCGACGGTGCGGTAGTTCTCGTTGGCGACCGTTGCCGACTCGATGTCGAACGCATGCGGCTGCGGCCCGATGTCTTCGATGCCCATGGTCTCGATTCCTCCTGATCACCCGAGGTGCCCGCCGGCCCGATGAAGTACGGACCGCGCAGCGCACAGTACCGCGCCCCGTCGAAGTCACACCTCGAACCGGCGCCAGTGTCCTTCGGACACGACGTCGACGTCGCCATCGACCACGACGAGCGCGGTCTCGTCGTCGAGTGCGTAGGCGGGCCCACCGATGCCCGCAGCCCACCGCTCGGCATTGGCCATCGTGTTTTCCGGCAGCGCGACGTGGTCGAGGTGAGGAAAGATCGAGAAGCCGACCACGCCGAGTGCGCTGTCGTCGGCACCGGCGGGTGGAGTCCACCCCACGAACTCCCTGCCGACCCGCGGTGTCATCACCATGCTCCCCGCGCTCATGCCGATCCAGACCGTCTCGGTGAGCGACGGCAGGAGGTCGGCGAGACCGCACAGGCGCATCCAGTGCGCGAGATAGAGAGCGTCGCCGCCCGAGGCCAGCAGCACGTCGGCATCACGCACGAGCGGAACCCATCGGGCCTCGTCGATGCTGGGCAACGCCGACAACTCGAGCAAGCCCATCGACTTCCAACCCAGGTCGGTCATCGGCTGCTCGGAGCGGCCGGCGACGAACTCCCACACGCTCTCGCCCGGGCCGACGGCGGGATGGCCGTACATCGCCGTGGGGATGCACAGGGCGTTGCAGTCGTCGATGGGCCGCCCGAGCAGCTCGACGAGGGCGTCGCGAATGGTCGCGTTGTTGACGCCGGCGGAGGTCAGCAGCAGTCGACGCACACGCTCAGATTGCACGGCCGGAATGGTCCGCGCAAGCGAATCAGTCGGTGGGCCGCCGTCGCCGTCCGGCGCCGAGGGCGAGGAACCCAGCGAGCATGAGTGCACTGGCGACGGCGAGCTGCCGGGCCAGATTGGCGGGCCCGGTGACCGGCACCTCGACGACCGCCGGTGGCGGCTGCGCAGACTGGGCGTCGACGCCCGCCGTCGGATTGTTCGGGTCAGCGGGTGCGTTCGGGTCGACCGTTGCGATCGACGTCGGCCGTTCGGGTTCGCTGCCGCCCGGCCCGACGAGCAACTCCGAGGTCTCGCACTCGATGATCTCGAGGGTGATCGGGAACGTCGCGGTGGTCGGCCCGGTCCGAGTCCACCCCTCGCCGATCGGCGTCGCCCAGCCGAATCCGTCGGCAAGGGTCGCCGTGATCACGACGCCGACGTCGGTCGGGGTGACGACATAGGTGACGCCCGGCGTGTTCGGCAGCTCGAACGTCGGCGCGATGGCGACGCCGTCGATGCACACGGACTTGATCACCGTCACGGACGCCAACGTCACCTCGATGCACGCGGCCTGGGCAAGGTCGACCTGGAAGGTCGCGGTGGTGTCGTCCTCTCGTGTCCAGCCGTCCGGCAGCTCGTCGGCCCAGCCGACACCCTCGTCGTCCAACACGGCGGTGATCGTCACCGTGTCACCCGCCGCGTACGGTCCGGCCGGGTCGGCGCTGTAGGTGACGCCGTCGGTGGTCGCCAGTGTCAGCGTCGGCGCCGTGACGGCACCGTTGACACACACGGCTGCTTCCACCGTGGGCGCGACGGGCGTGACCTCGTCGCAGGTCGTGCCGATCAGCGTGACCTCCAACGTGGCGGTGGCGGTGTCGGCCCCTTCCCAGCCCTCGGGGAGGTCTCCCCATTCGTAGCCGTCGACGAGCGTCGCTGTGACGGTGACCGTGGTGTCCTCGCTGCCCTCATAGGGGCCCGGAGGATCGACGCGGTAGATGATCCCGGTGGTCACCGGCAACGAGATCGAGGGGGCCACCACGGTGCCGTTCACACAGCTGGCCTGAGTGATCGCCGGCGTGACGGGGCTCACCGGCGTGCACGACACCTCATCGAACTTGACGCCGAACAGCGCGGTGGTCGGGCTCTGCACCACCCAGCCGTCAGGGAGCTCCGCGGCCCATGCCCGTCGGACCGGATCGAGGGTTGCGGTGACGGTCACCTCGTCGCCCGCCGAGTACGGGCCCTCCGGATCAGCGGTGTGCGTGACCCCGTCGGCAGTTCCCAAGGTGAGCGTTGGCGCCGTGACCGCCCCGGTCACGCACTCCGCTTGCACCAGTACCGGCGTGACCGGCACGACCTCGTCACACGAGGCGCCGGTGAGCTGCACGGTGTAGGTCGCGGTCGTGTCGTCGAAGCGGGACCAACCGGGCGGGAGCTGCCCCCAGCCGTAGCCGTCGCTGACCGTGGCGATGATGTACACCGTGTGATCGTCGGTCCCGGTGTAGGGACCCTGCGGATCGGCGCGGTAGCTGATCCCCATCGTGCTCGGGAGCGTGATCGTCGGGGCCACGACGACCCCACTCCGGCAGGCCGCCTGCTCGACGAGCGGCGCCGCCGGCGAGACCGGCCTGCACGAGACTCGGTCGAAGGTGACCGTGTACGTCGCGGTCGTCGAACTCTGCGCCGTCCAGCCGGCGGGCAGCTCCTCGGGCCAGCCGACACCGGAGTCAGCGAGCGTGGCGGTGACGGTGACGGTGTCACCGGCCGCGTACGGGCCGGCCGGATCGGCGGTGTAGGTGATCCCATCCGTCCTCGCCAACTCGATCTCAGGAGCCGTGACGACGCCGCCGACGCACTGGGCTTCGATCACCGACGGTGCCGCCGGCGTGACCACATCGCACGAAGCGGCGTGCAGCACCAATTCGTGGGTTGCGGTGACGGCGTCGACCTGGCGCCAGCCAGCCGGGATCTGTCCCCACTCGAAGCCGTCGTCGAGGATCGCCGTCACCGTGACCGTGGTCTCCTTGGTCCCGTCGTACGGCGGCCCCGGCTCGGCGGAGTAGACGATCCCCTCGGTTCCGGGGAGTACGACCATCGGCTCGGTGACCGCGCCTCCCGTGCATGTCGCCGGAACCACGACGGGGTTCGTCGGAGACACCGGTGTGCACGTCGCGTCAGCGAGCGTCACGGTGAACGTGGCGTGGGTGGCGTCGACCAATGTCCAGCCTGGTGGCAACGTCGACGACCAGCCGACACCGGCGTCGTCGAGGGTGGCGGTGACGACGACGGTGGAGCCCGGGCTGAACGGTGCTTCGGGATCGCTGGAGTAGGTGACGTTGTCCGTACTCGGGAACGTGATGTCGGGTTCGGTGACAGCCCCATCGGCGCACACCGCTTGGGTCACGGTGGGGGCGACCGGGGTGACCTCATCGCAGCTGGCGCCGACCAGCTCCACGGTGTACGTCGCCCGGAGCGGGTCGACGACGGTCCAACCGGGCGGCATCTGGTCCCACTTCAACCCGGAGCCGGCGAGCGCCCACACCGTCACCGTGGCGTCCTCGGTCCCGGGCCAGGGCGGCGTGGGAACGAGTGCATAGACGACCCCCTCCGGAGCCGCTGCTTCGACGATGCTGTGGTCGGTCACCTCACCGCTGACGCATGACGCCAGGGTCACCGCCGGAGCGACCGGCGCGGCGGGGACGCAGGCGGCATCGTCGAAGTACACCAGGAATGTCGCCGTGGTGTCGTCGACACGCACCCACCCCACGGGCAGGGTCGGGGCCCAGGACACCCCGGTCGGGTCCAACGTCGCGGTCACGGTGACGACGGCGCCGGGCCGGACCATCGGGGCGAACGTGTAGGTCACCCCGTCGGTCGTCGGCAGCAGCAACGCCGGCTCACGGTCGACGCCCGCCACGCACGCCGACTGGATGACCGTCGGCGACACCGGTGTCACCGCAGAACACGACACGGCCGTGAGGGTCACGGTGTACCGATACGTCGACCCCGACTTGGTCCACCCGCTCGGGATCTGGCCCCACTCGAAGCCGGGCTGCAACGTCGCCGTCACGACCACGGTCGTCGTGGTGTCGCCGCTGTACGGCCCGGGTGGCGTGAGTGTGTAGCGAATTCCGGTGGTCTCCGTCGTCAGGACCTGTGGTTCGGTGACCACGCCGGCCGCACACGTGGCCTCCACGACGATCGGCGCGATCGGAGCTGTCTTCGGCTTCACGCAGCCGCTCGCCCAGATCACGTCACCGCCATCGCCCCAGTTGCGTCCATCGGGATCCCATGGTCCCGGCGGGATGATGTCCCGGCCGCCCTGGTGGTCATCCCGGTTGTGATGACCACCTTCGGCGGCAGCGCTCGGTGCGACCTCCTGCGTCGTCCAGTGATCGTCCGCACCGGTCGCGTGGCAGATCTTCACCTTGCCGCTATCGGTGGCATCCTGCAGCAGCAGACGGAGGAGCGGCTTCGAGGAGGGCACGTCGACGGTTGTCGAGGCGGACGCCTGGAATGTCCGCGGCGGTGATTCCAAGGTGCGCACGGTGACGACGGCGTTGTTGACGATCGTCGTGTCGGCATCCGCCGGAGTGACCTCGTACGACACCGGGAGACCGAGGTCGGTGTTGCACAGCGTCGCTCCGGGTTGCACGATCGTCGGCGTCGCCGTGTCCTCGAGCACGACACCGAGGCGGTCGTCGACGAGACGCACCACCTCCAGCGGGATCGCGCTCGTGTTCTGTCCGCAGTACGAATACTGCACGGTCTCTCCCACCACCGCACTGGCCACGTCGGCGGTCGTCGTGAACGTGAACGTGACCTCTTCCGCAAACGGCGGACCGGTGCATGCGGGGACCGTGACCGAAGCGGACAACGTCGCCGCCTGCCCGTCGCCTGGTTGGACCGTCACCGTGTTCGAGATCACCTGATCCACGGGCCAACTGCTCAGCGTCTCGACGGCTGTCGCGGATCCGAGCGGTGGGATCGGGTTCGGATTGAAGCGGAGCCCGCGCGAGTCCCCGGAGATCACCGCCGAACTCGAGTCGTTGTTGCTGACGACCCAGGTGAGGGTGGCCTCGCCGTTCGTCGTGTTGCATTCGGCGTTGGCATCGAGGGCGAGACACACCACGTTCGACGACGCCGACGACGTCACCGTGTCACCGTCGACGACCAAGGCGGTGGTGTTGGTCCCCGATCCGGCCGGCACGCTCCAGGTGGAGACGCCCGGGGATGCGGTGCCGGAGACCGACTGCCCGGTGTCGGTGTTGGTCAATGTCACCTGCACCGCGGCGTCGCCGTTGTTGTGGACGTGGAACGTTCGCGTCCCGGCGCCGAAGTCGGCCTGGCTCGTGCACAGCGGGACCAGCTCGAAGTCCGGCGGCGCCGGCTCGGGCTCCGGCTCCGGTTCGGGCTCCGACGTCGCCGGTTCCGCGGGCTCGGTCGTCGACGAGTCGTCGGATGGACTGGTCGTGTCGGGCGCTGGCGCGTCGGTGGCGGGCGTGTCGGGCGCAGACGTGACGGTCGTGTCGTCGGGCGGCGCTGCGTTCGCCGCGACACCGGCGCTCAAGAGCGTCGCGATCGCGACGGCGGCGATCGCCAGCACCAGGCCGGTCTTGTGGCTTCCCCGGACGCCCGACCGGTGACCCGAACTCTCAGCAACGTTCATGACGTGCCTCCAACATCGAGAGGAACCGATGACGTGATGCGATCGACGAGCCGAGCCTTCCATACGGCTCGGCCGACGTCACGCGATTGGCATGACTACTTGACGGTCGGCGCGGGCGCGACGAACCTTGCCCGTGGACGAGCTGATCGGCGACACCGGTCCGGGCGGTCACATCGACATCGACATCGACATCGCACATCCAAGGAGCGTCCGCATGCGAGGTGTGATCCTGCACGAGCCGCACGATGTTCGCGTCGAGCATCGTGACGACCCGACGATCGTCGAACCGACCGATGCGATCATCCGCCTGTCGGCGACATGCATCTGCGGGTCCGACCTGTGGCCGTATCGCGGTCTCGAAGACGTCGATGGCCCGGCACCGATGGGACACGAATACGTCGGCATCGTCGAGGCCGTCGGTGCCGACGTGGCCACGATCCGACCCGGCCAGTTCGTCATCGGATCGTTCTTCGCGTCCGACAACACCTGTGAGATCTGCCGCGCCGGCTACCAGAGCTCGTGCATCCACCGTGTGTCCGTCGGTGCGATCGGGACCCAAGCCGAGTACGCCCGCATCCCGCTCGCCGATGGAACCCTGGTGCCGACCAGAGATCTCCCGTCCGACGACATGATCCCCGACCTGCTCGCCGCGTCCGACGTCCTCGGCACCGGCTGGTTCGGTGCCATCGCCGCCGAGGTCGCCCCCGGCACGACCGTTGCCGTCGTCGGTGACGGCGCCGTCGGGCTCAGCGCTGTGCTCGCCGCGCAGCAACTCGGCGCCGAACGGATCATCGTCATGAGCCGCCATGAACCGCGCCAACGTCTCGCCCGCGAGTTCGGCGCCACCGACGTCATCGAAGAGCGCGGCGACGACGCCATCGCCCGGGTGAAGGAGATGACCGCCGGACTCGGGGCACAGTCGGTGATCGAAGCCGTCGGCACCCGTGAATCGATGATGCAAGCCATCGGGTGCGTGCGCCCGGGCGGTCACGTCGGGTACGTCGGCGTCACCCACGGCGATCTTCCCGGGAGCAACCTGTTCTTCAGCCACGCCCACCTCCACGGCGGGCCCGCCCCCGTCCGCCGGTTCCTGCCCGAACACATCGAATTGATCACCAGCGGGCAGATCCATCCCGGCAAGGTCTTCGACCTCACCCTCCCCCTCGACAGCGCCGCCGACGGCTACCGCGCCATGGACCAACGCACGGCCATCAAGACCCTCCTCACCGTCTGACACTCCACCATCTGACACTCCATCGCGGCCGGTCGCATTCGGCAGTGACGGCTCGCCGATGCTGCTCACTGCTGCATCCGCGGATCGTGCGTCGGGTCGACGTACGTCGGCGGGCACCCCTGCCCCACGGCTTCGGGACGCAACTCGAAGTGCCACGGCTCGTTGTCGTAGATGCGGCACAGTCCGTGTTCGGCACCGTGTGTCGACAACCACGCCGTGGCGTCGAGCGGGCCGAGGTCCACGGCCTCGCCGATCACGTGCGCGGAGTCGTCGGCACTCGACACCCAGCGCGCCGCCGCCGCCTCGGAGCCGTACTCGGCAACGGCAGCGCGGCGGAGATGCTCCTGGTACTCCCGCGAGCGCCATCCGCTGTTGACGTACAGCTCGATGCCGTCCTCTGCGGCGTCCGTCGCTGCCTCGCGGAGCGCTCGGAGGAGGTCGGCGTCGAGATTGGCCACACCGGCGAGCTGGTCGTCGAACACGCCCACGCCGTCGGGGAGCGCGCCGTCCGCGGCAGTGATCACGCCATCGGGCACCGACGCACCGTCACGGGACGGATCACGACCCGCCAGCTCGGGCGGGTCAGCGGCGCGGTCGAACGGGGGCGCCGACGACGGCGTCGGGCGAACGACGAATGCACCGACGGCTGCGGCGAGGGCGATGAGCAGGCCGACGGCGACGGATGCTTTCGTCCGCCCGTTCGACGCCCGGTCTGGTGTGCTGGGACGCATGGGGCCAGCCAAGACGGTGTGGCGTCGCCTCGGCGTCTGCGGTTTTCCGATATGCCGGCGATATGCACCGGCTCGTAGCATCGCTGCCAAGGTCAGCCCGGCCGTGGTCCCCGGAGCGTGGATGATGCGTGTGTTGATCGTCGAGGACGAGCCGTTGATGGCAGCGGCGGTGCGCGACGGGTTGCGCCTCGCCGCGATCGCCGCCGACATCGCCGGCGACGGCGACACCGCCCTCGAGATGTTGCGGCTCAACACCTACGACATCGCCGTGCTCGACCGCGACATCCCCGGACCGTCCGGCGACGTCGTGGCCGAGCACATCGTCGCCTCCGGCAGCGGCACACCGATCCTGATGCTGACCGCTGCCGACCGGCTCGACGACAAGGCGTCCGGCTTCGGGCTCGGCGCCGACGACTACCTCACCAAGCCGTTCGAGCTGCAAGAGCTCGTGCTGCGGCTGCGAGCGCTCGACCGTCGCCGTGCCCACAACCGACCCCCGGTCCGCGAGGTTGCCGGCGTGCGCCTCGACCCGTTCCGCCGGGAGGTCTTCCGCGACGGCCGCTACGTGGCGCTCACGAGGAAGCAGTTCGCCGTGCTCGAGGTGCTCGTCGCGGCCGACGGCGGGGTGGTCAGTGCCGAAGCGCTCCTCGAACGGGCGTGGGACGAACACGCCGACCCGTTCACCAACGCCGTGCGGATCACGGTGTCGGCGCTGCGCAAGCGACTCGGCGAGCCTTCGATCATCGCCACCGTGGCCGGCGTCGGATACCGCATCGAGAACGCATCGGACGCCGCATCGGACACCGACGGCGAAGGTGACGGGCGTGGCTAGGCCGCCGGGTTTCAGCGTGCGCATCAAGCTGACCCTCAGCTACGCCGCGTTCTTGATGGTCGCCGGCGCCTTGTTGCTGGCGGTCGTGTGGGTCTTCCTGCTGCGCTACGTCCCCGACGTGATCGGCGTTCCCACCATCTCGCCGAGCCGTTCCGACCTCCAGCGGGCCTTCGTCCCGAAGGCAACCTTGGCACTGGTGTTCCTGCTGCTGTTCGGTCTCGTCGGCGGGTGGATCCTCGCCGGCAGCATGCTCGCCCCACTTCGCCGGATCACGCAGGCGACGCGCCTCGCCGCCGACGGCTCGCTCTCCCACCGGATCCAGCTGGACGGCCGCAGCGACGAGTTCCGCGAGCTCGCCGACTCCTTCGACGACATGCTGGCTCGACTGGAAGCTCACGATGCCGAGCAGCGGAGGTTCGCCGCCAACGCCTCGCACGAGCTGCGCACACCGCTGGCGATCACCCAGACGCTGCTCGACGTCGCCCGCAGCGACCCGGAGCGCAACGTCGACGAGCTCATCGAGCGCCTCCGCTACGTCAACGCCCGCGCCATCGACCTCACGGAGGCACTGCTGCTGCTCAGCCGAGCCCAGCAGCGGAGCGTCACCGCGACGACGTCGACCTCTCCCTCGTCGTCGACGAGGCCGCCGAAACCCTCCTCCCGCTCGCCGAGAAGCACGGCGTCACCATCGAGACATCCGGCGGCATCGCCCCGACCATCGGCTCGCACACGTTGCTCTTCCAACTGGCCGTCAACCTGCTGCACAACGCCATCGTCCACAATCTCCCGGCACGCGGCAGCGTGCGCATCGACACGACCCTCGACCACGACGACGTCGTGCTGACGGTCGACAACACCGGTGACCGGCTCGGTCCGCAACTGATCGCCACGCTCACCGAACCGTTCCAACGCGGCACCCAGCGCGTCCGCAGCGACCATGCCGGCGTCGGCCTCGGGCTGGCGATCGTCAAGAGCATCACCGAGGCGCATGACGGCACGCTGACGCTCGCGCCTCGGGTCGACGGCGGGTTGTGTGCCACCGTCCGCCTCCCCCGCCCGCTCAACGAGCCGGCGCGACTGCCTCACTAGGGTGCAGGCGCCCCGACACCGATCGCCGACCGACCCGCACCGGAGGACCTCCCCATGACCACCGCCGTCCGAGCAACCCAACCGACCACGTGCGCATGTCACGCCTCCGCCCACCTGGCACCACTGGTCGACCACCGACCGGTCGCCCCGGGGCCACGCCACCGCGTGGCCCGCACCCACCGCCGACAGGGCCCGGCCGACCTGCTCCTCGTCGGACACTTCCGGACGATGAACAGCCTCCAGCCGACCGCCGAGTCGATTGCCGTCCGTGACGGCGTGATCATCGGCCTCGGCAACCGATCCGACGTCGACGCACTCACCGGACCGGGCACCCGGACGCTCGATCTCGGTGACGGCATCGCCTATCCCGGCTTCGTCGAACCACACATGCACTACTGGGCGTCGGCGACGCAGGACAGCTGGGTCGACTGCACACCGCTGGGCGGGGCCTCGTTCGACGAGATCGTCGACAAGATCCGTCAGGCCGCGCCGACGCTCGGCGACTGGACGCTCGGCACGCGGTACGACCCGAGCCTGGTTCCCGGCGAGCGGGAGTTGACGCGTGACGTCCTCGACGCCGCCGTGCCGGATCGGCCCGTGCTGGTGATGAATGCCTCGCTGCACTACGCCTACGCCAACTCGAAGGCGCTCGAGCTGGCCGGAATCGACGAGGACACACCCGACCCGGGCAACGGTGGCCACTTCGTCCGCGAGAACGGTCGACTCACCGGTGCCCTCGGCGAGCTGCCGGCGATCAGCGCCGTGGTCGGCATCTTGCCGCGCCGGTCACAGGAGGACCTCCTCGCTGGGGTCGTCGCCATCAGCGAGCGGGCAGCATCGCGCGGCGTCGTCCGCACCCACGACGCCGGGACCGGGATGATGCTCGGGGCCGCGGAAATCGACCTGTTCCACGCCGTTTCGGACCGCCTCGACGCCCGGGTCAGCTTCGCCATCTACGACACCCTGTTGGAGACCCTCGCCGAGCAGGGCCTCGTCGCCGGTGCGGGTGACGACAAGGTGCGCGCCGTCAGCCTGAAGCTGATCTCCGACGGTTCCAACCAGGGACGCAGCGGCTACCAGCGCGACAACTACCTCGGACGCGACGACCGCGGTCGCCCGAACGTCACCACCGACTACATGGCCGATCGGATCCGGCTCGCCCACGAGCACGGATGGCAGGTGATGGTCCACGCCAACGGCGATGCCGCCATCTCCTCGGTCGTCGACGCCTTCGCGCAGGTCCTCGAGCCGGGCGGCGGACTGCACCTCCGCGACCGCATCGAGCACTGCTCGTTCGCTCACGACGACGACCTCGCCCGCATGGCCCGCCTCGGCCTGTCGCCGTCGTTCCTGATGAACCACGTCTACCACTGGGGACGAGCGTTCGCCGACAACATCGTCGGGCCGGCCAAGGCCGCCGGTCTCGACCCCGTCGCCTCCGCGCTCGAGCACGGCCTCCGCCCCTCGTTCCACAGCGACTACGCGGTGACCGACATCGACCCGCTGCGCTGCGTGCAGACCGCCGTGACCCGCAGGGTCCAAGACGGCGGCGCGGTACTCAACGCCGGCGAGTGTGTGACCGTCGCCCAGGCGATGGCGGCCGTCACCAGCGACGCCGCCTGGCAGATCCACGCGGACGACACCAACGGCACTCTCGAGGTCGGCAAGTTCGCCGACATCGCCGTCCTCAGCGACGACCCGATGACGGTCGACCCCGACGGCATCGCCGAGATCGAGGTCCTGCGCACGATGCTCGGGGGCGAGATCACCTTCTCCAGTTGACCCACCGACGGAACGCCCGATGAGCGGCCGCGATCACCGTCGCCGGACTAGGTTGACACGTCCCCGAACACGACCTGGAGATTCGATGAGCACCGTCGTCAACGTCGACAACTTCACTCGCGCCGAGACCGATCGGATGCTCGATGCGATCATCCGGCGCGCCGGCGGGCTCAACGTGGTGCACCACGACCGCGACTTCGCTCCCATCGACCAGCAGACGATCATCCGCCAGAATCGCGACACCTTCTACACCGCCGGGGTGTTCGACATCAGCGGTGGTGCCACGCTGACGCTGCCCGACCCGGGCGGCCGCTACATGTCGGCGATGATCATCAACCAGGACCACTACATCAACGCGGTGATCCACGAGCCGGGCGACCACCCGCTGACCGTCGACCGCTACGGCACCGACTACGTCGTCGTCGGCATCCGCATCCTCGTCGACCCCAACGACGCCGCCGACGTCGCCATCGTGCACGCACTCCAGGACCAGATCCGTGTCGCCACCTCGTCGGCACGGCCGTTCGAGATCGCCGACTACGACGAGGCCAGCTTCACCGCCACCCGCAACGCACTGCTCGAGTTGTCGAAGGGCGTCCCCGGCTACTCCCGCTCGTTCGGCACGCGCGACGAGGTCGACCCGGTCCGGCATCTCATCGCCACTGCCTCGGCGTGGGGCGGGTTGCCCGAGCGCGAGGCGTTCTACGCCAACGTCAACCCCGGCCTGCCGGTCGGCGAGTACTCGATCACCGTCGGCGACGTGCCGGTCGACGCGTTCTGGTCGGTCTCGCTGTACAACGGCGACGGGTTCTTCGAGGCCAACGAGGCGAGTTCGTACAGCGTGAACAGCATCACCGCCACGCGCAACGACGACGGATCCGTGACGATCAACTTCGGCGGCTGCGACGGCCAGCGGCCGAACTGCCTCCCGATCATGGAGGGCTGGAACTACCTCGTCCGGTTCTACCAACCGCACGCCGAGGTGCTCGACGGCACCTGGTCGTTCCCGACGATCGCCGTCTGAGCCCGCTCCACCCGATCCCCTAGGTTGGCGCGATGCCCGAACGTCCCCGCACCCACCAGGTTCCCGGCGGTGACGAGGGAACGCCGTCGTCGTCGGCCCCTCCCCCACGCGAGCCGACCCATGCCGAGCGTTGCCGGACGTTGGTCGCCGCCGCCGGCCGGGGATCGCTGAGCACCCTCGCCATCGATCCCGCCGGCTACCCCTACGGGTCGGTCGCCAGCTTCGCGCTCGACCAACGCGGCAACCCGATCTTCTTCGTCAGCCTGATGGCCGAGCACACGCAGAACGCGCTCGCCGACCCGCGTGCCAGCCTGCTGGTGACCGAACCGGTGCCCGACGGAGCCGACCCGCTCGCCAGCGGGCGGGCGACGTTGATGGGACGCATGGTGCCGGTGCCCGACGACGAGCGCGAGGCGACCCGCGAGCTGTACCTGGCCGCCAACCCGTCGGCGTCGTACTACATCGACTTCGGCGACTTCACGTTCTTCCGGCTCGACGTCGAGTCGATCCGCTATGTCGGCGGGTACGGGAGGATGAGCTGGGTCGATGCCGGTGGGTACGCCGTCGCCGAACCTGACCCGCTGGCGGGCGACATCGCCGCCGGCATCGTCGCCCACATGAACGAGGACCACGCCGAGGCGCAGGTGCTGTACTGCCGTCACCTCGCCCGCCGGGTCGACACGACGAGCGCCTCGATGTCCGCCGTCGATCGCTACGGCTTCGAGATGGTCGCCGAGGGTCCGAGCGGACGCAGCGCGGTTCGCATCGCCTTCGACGAGCCGTGCGCCGACGGGCAGGCCGTGCGCACCGCGATGGTCGCCCTCCTGGCCGAAGCGCGCCACCGCGCATCGTGACCGTGCCCGGCCCGGCCGGGACCTCCGTCGGAACTGCGCCGGCTGACATCGCAACCGGCCTCGAGACGATCACCTCGATCACTAGTCGATGGATGACTAGTGTGCATCGCATGCGAGTCGCCCCTCGACGCCTGTGGTTCGCCGCGGCGGTGATCGGCCTCGTCGTCGCCTCGTGCGGGTCCGACGAGGCCGACAGCAGCGACGCCGTCACCGACGTCGCCGGCACGCCGGACGTCGGCGACGGCATCGGCCCGGTCGAGGGCGACATCACCGTCTTCGCCGCCGCCTCGCTGACCGCCGCCTTCACCGAGATCGGCGAGGCGTTCGTCGCCGCCAACCCCGACGCCGACGTGGCGTTCAACTTCGCAGGCTCGTCCGACCTCGTCACCCAGATCACCCATGGGGCACCCGCCGACGTGTTCGCCTCGGCCGACCTCGACAACATGGACAAGCTCGCCGACGCCGCAGCCAACGGCTCCGAACCTGTCGTGTTCGCCACCAATCGGGCCGAGATCATCGTCGGCCCCGACAACCCGAAGGGCATCACGAGCCTCGACGACCTCGCCGACCCCGAGCTGATCGTCGTCCAGTGCGCCCCCGAGGTGCCCTGCGGCACCTATGCCGACCAGATCTTTGCCAACGCCGGCATCACCGTGACCCCGAAGTCGTGGGAGGAGAACGCCAAGGCCGTCGTCACCAAGGTCACGCTCGGCGAAGCCGACGCCGGCATCGTCTACGCCACCGATGTCATCGCCGCCGGCGACGACGCCGAGGGCGTCGCGATCGCCGACGACGCCAACGTCGTCGCCGAGTACCCGGTCGCCTCGACCGCCGAGGCGCCCAACCCCGACGGCGCCCGGGCGTTCATCGACTTCCTGCTCAGCGACGAGGGCCAGGCGATCCTCGCCGCGTACGGCTTCCTCGCCCCCTGACCATCCGCCCGGCCCGCCCCGCCCGGCCTGAACCGCCCGGCCTGCCGCGCCCGGTCTGACGGGGCGGTGCGGTGACGCGTGGACCGTGGTCAGCGCGGGCGTGAGCCGGCGCGGCGGGGCGCGTCGCTGAAGCTGCGACCGTCGTAGTAGGTCGGGTTGGTGTCGGGGCGACCGCGGCGGCTCGTCCAACGCCACGTCAGCGAGATCCGCGGCAGCGACGTCTCGGCGGGTGGCACCGTGTGCAGCCAGTCGCGCTGGCAGGCCCCACCCATCACGAGCAGGTCGCCGTGGCCCGGGAGCAGCACGACATCGTCGGGATGCTGACCGGCCGGACGACGGTCGAGTTGGCTGCTCGTCGCTCGCGGCCGCAGCACGAACGGACGTCGCTCACCGAGCACGACGATGGCGATCAATGTGTCGTCCAGCCACCGCATGTCGCGATCGCCGTGGAAGCCCTGGAAGTCCTCGCCGTCGCGGTAGAGAATCGCCGCCACGCCGTCCCACCGCACCCGGTAGCGGGACTGCAGGTGGAGGTCGGTCTGGCGCACCAGCGGCCGCGACTCGGGGTGCACGGCCGCCGAGAGCCGCTTCTCGGGGACGTAGCGGTCGTAACGCAGCACTTCGGTCTCGCGCCAGTCGACCTCGGCGTGCATCGCCGCGAACTGATCGTCGGCGTCGGGGACGAACGAGTCGACGAACTCGACCCACGAGCCCTGATCGAGATCGATCCGGCGCACCGCCGCGGAACGATCGATGGCCAACTGGTCGGACGACGCCACGCCACCAGGCTCGCGCACCCCGCCGCCGCGCAGCAACGGGCGCGCCGCCCGACCGGCCCCGTCCCCGACGGGCAGTGATCTAGATTCGGTCGTCGCGGCCCGAACCCCGATGTCCCGGGCCTCGTCGACGAACGGGGGTGCCATGGCAGCCATCGGATGGATCGTGATCGGGCCGCTGACGATGCTCGCCGTGACCGGTTTCGCCGGCCGCATGCTCGGCGCCCGCCGCGGGCTGCTGGCGCTGATGATCTCCGGTGCGGTCGGCTTCGCCTTCGGTGTCTGGGCGGCGGGCGAGCTCACCGACTGGCGCTGGGCGTCGCTCGACATGATCCTGGCGACGATCGTCCTGTCGACGCTGTTCACGATGTCGGTCGCGGTGGCCCTCGACATGGTCGCTCCCGTCGGATCGCTGGCCCGCGGCGACCGCGCCGGGCGGCTGACGTTGTCCAATCCGGTGACGACATGGCGCCGCCGGGTCGAACCGTTCCGCCGCTACCGGCAGGTGGTGGCGATCGCCCGCACGCACGGGGTGGGGCTGCACACCATGAGCGACGCCAGCCTGCGCGAAGCGGTCCGGTTGACGCTCGAGGACGCCGGCGGGATCTTCGTCAAGCTCGGCCAGGTCGCCTCCACCCGCAGCGACGTCCTCCCACCGGCGTGGTGCGAGGAGCTGTCGAGGTTGCGCACGACCGCCGCCCCGGCGCCGGAATCGGAGATGCGCCCACAGCTGACCGAGGCGCTCGGCGCGCCGCCGGACGAACTGTACGCCGACTTCGATTGGACGCCGATCGCCAGCGCCTCGGTCTCGCAGATCTACCGCGCCACCCTGCGCGACGGTTCCCCCGTCATCGTCAAGGCGCAACGACCCGGGCTCGACCAGACGATCGAGCTCGACGGTGCGGCGATCATGCAGCTGGCGCAGTTGATCGAGGACCACACGGCGCTCGGCCTGCGCGTGCAGCCGGCCGCGCTCGCCGCCGAGTTCATCGAGGGCGTGACCGAAGAGCTCGATTTCCGCGCCGAGGCGACCAATGCGGTCGAGCTCGGCCAGGCGCTGGCACCGTTCCCCCGGATCCGCATCCCGACCGTGTACGCCGCGCTGTCCGGTCAGCGGGTGATGACCCAGGAATTCATCACCGGCGACACACTCGACGTGTGGGCGGCCGGCATCGCCGACGGCACGCGCCGGGCAGCGCTCGCCAACCGGCTGATCGAGGTCTTCCTCTTCCAGATCTTCGACGTCGGCGTCTTCCACGCCGATCCCCACCCCGGCAACATCCTCGTCGAGCGCGGCGACGACATCGTGCTCATCGACCTCGGCGCCGTCGGACGCCTCGGCCCCGGCCATCGGGCGGCGATGCTGGACATGCTGACGGCGGCATCGACGGGATCGGCGACGGCGCTGCGCAACGCGATCGGGAACATCACCGTGCTCGATCGGCGGCTCGACGTCACCGAGCTCGACAACGCCATCGAGCAGTACCTGGCGCGCCACATGCGCTCGGGCAAGGGCATCAACGCCAGCGCACTCCAGGATCTGCTCGAGCTGGTCGGCGACTTCGGCATCCGCCTGCCGCGTTGGTTCGGCACGCTCGTCCGCACGCTGGTGACGTTGGAGGGCACGCTGTTGTTGGTCGATCCCCAGTTCTCGCTGGTCGATGCGGCGCGGCGGCACTCGTCGACCGTCATCGGCGAGAGGTCGATCAGCGGCCTGCGCCACGCGGTCGAGGCGCAATTGACGGAGCAGTTGCCGCGCCTGGCGCGGCTCCCCCAACACCTCGACGAGTTGCTCGGCCAAGCCACCGAGGGGCGGCTCTCGGCGCGGGTCAGCGTGCTCGGTGACGAGCGCGACGAACGAGTCCTGACGCGGATGGTCGACCGCGTCGTGCTGGGCATCGTCGCGTCGGCCACCGGCCTGACGTCGGTCTTCCTGCTCGGCAGCCGCGCCGGCCCGGAGTTCGGCGACGCGATCGCGCTCAACGAGGTGCTCGGCTACTTCGGGCTCACGGCGGCGGCGTTGCTCGTGCTGCGACTGGTCGCCGGGATCATCCGCGACGGCGAGGTCTGAACGCGAGCGACGGTCAGCGCAGGCGGACGTGCAGGACCTCGGCGCCGACCCGTTGCAGCGCCGCCACGGCGGCGGTCAACGAGCCGCCGTCTGCCGCCATCGCCACGACCGAACCGCCCGACCCCGGCGACGTCGCCACGGCATCACCGACACGAGCGGCCTCGACCAGCTGCTCGTGCAGCGGTCCGAGCGGCATCGACGATGCCCGCAACGCCCAACTCGTGCCGACCGCCTCGATCAGTTCTCGCTGCTCCCCACGCGCCACAGAGTCCGCGGCACGACGGGCGACCTCGGCGAGCGCCGTCATCGCTGCCGCCAGCTCGTCGCCGTCGGCGCGGCGGCGCAGGTCGGCGTGATAGGCACCGGACTCCTCGGCGTCCTGCTCCCGCCAGGCGACCACCGTCGGCAGGTCGAGCGCAGGTAGCCGGCCCACGACCGGCACGTCGACGCCGTCGACCACGGTCGTCTCGCCGGCGTCGACGAGCACGGCACCGCGATGCGCCTGCACGATGCGGTCCTGCCAGCCGGCGGGGATGCCCAGCCCGGTGGTCTCGGCGTCGAGCGCCAGCGCCGCCACCACGCGTGGATCGAGCCGACGACCGGCGAGCTCGGCGACTGCCTCGATCACGGCGACGGCGATCGCGCTCGAGCCGGCGAGGCCGACCGAGCGGGGAATCGTCGACGACCATTCGATGCTCGCCGCCGGCAGGAACCCGAGATGCCGGCCGAGCGCCTGCAGCGAGGCGGTGACGATGCGGTGTCCGGTCGCGTGACCGGCGGTGGAGAGCTCGTCGTCGAAGGCCGCCGTCGAGGGCCAGGCGACCGTCCCGATGGTGTCGTTGGACAGCCGCACCCCGCGATCGATCGGCGTCGCCCGCACGGTCGCCGCGAGATCGTCGACGATCGCTGCCAGCACGGCGCCGCCGTAGCCGTCGGACGGGTTGCCGACCAGGCCGACGCGCGCCGGCACGCGGGAGGACGACGACGTCGGCGGCTGCACCGGGCGCAGCGTAGACAGCACCGGCCGCAGCGATCAGTCGTCGGGACGCTCGATCGGCAGGCCGAGCCACTCGGCGAGTCGCTCCAGCTCGGCGTCGAGCTCCGCCTCCATCGCCGGGGTGATCTCGGTGTCGGGGTGGACGGCGTCGACACGCAGCACACCGCGCTTGCGGTCGGCGGTCGCATCGAGCTTGCCGACGAACTCGTCGCCGAACAGGATCGGCATCGCCCAGTAGCCCCACCGCCGCTTGGCAACCGGCTTGTACATCTCCAGGACGTACTCGAAGTCGAACAGCTCGGCGATCCGCTTGCGGTCGAACACCATGCGGTCGAGCGGCGACAGCACCGCCACCCGCCCGTCGAACGGCGCGTCGACCCGTTCCAGCTGGTCGGCGTCGACCTGCCAGGTGCCGCGGACACCGTCGACACGCACGGTGACACCGGCGGCACCGACATCGTTCTGCTCGCCGGGCACGGCGGTCGCCTTGCCGCGCGCGATGCCGAGCGCCCGCAGCCGCAGCTCGGCGCGGACGCGCATCGCCTCCTCCAGGGTCGGCACCGGGTCGTCGGGGTAGACGCGCTCGGCGAGATCCCACAGTCGTTCGCCGCCGCGTCGACCCGGCGTGGCGACCTCTCCGCGAGACGCCATCGCCTCGATCATCTGATTGACGTTGCGATCGTTGGTCCACCCGGTCGACCGCCACGGGACGACGCAGGTGTCCGGGAGCTCGCCGGCGACCAGCGGGCCCTCGCGTGTGAGGCGGCGGAGGATGTCGCGCCGGCAGGCGTCGTTGGCGACCACCCAGTCGTGGACCCCGCGCTGCCAGTCGGCGAGCCGATCGGGATCGCGGCGCGCCGCCATCTCGGCACGGAACAAGGCGACGTCCTCGGCCGGGCGGATCATCATGCTGATCTCGATCAGCGCCCGACCGTCGAGCGCGGCCTGCAGTTCGTCGTGCGAGTAGCCCGGGCCGAGCCGGCTCCACAACACGAGGTCGGCATTGCGGGCGACGGCGTTCGTCGGGTCGTTCTGCAGCACACCGAGGTGCTGCACGGTCTCGATCAGCCCGCCCGGTCGCTCGGCGGCGAGCAACTGGGCCCGAACGGCGATGCGCCGGGCCTGGTCCACGGTCAGGTGGCGGAGGTCGAGGCGAGCCGCAATCGGGGCAGCGTAGAGCTCGGCCGGTCAGCGTGTGACGGCGCGGACGAAGAGCTCGGCGACTTCGAGGGCACAGACCTCGGTGCGGGTGGGGTCGGCGAGGAGCTGGGCGGGGATCGACTGCAGTGTCGACATCACGGCAGTCGCCATCACCTCGACGTCGAAGGCGCGGTACTCACCCTGCTCTTGACCCTCGCGGAACATCTGCGCCAACTCGTCCAAGCCCTGTCGGTGGTCGGCGGCGGCGCGCTCGGCGACCGGGGAGCCCGGCGCGGCGCCGGTGAACAGCTGCCCGAACGCGATCACCTCGGTCGGGTGCGCACCGAAGTAACGGATCATCGACGTGACCAGCTCGCGAAGCGCCGCCACGTAGGTCGCTGCGCCTTCCGTGTCCTCGGTGACCGTACGATCCGTACGGGCGTTGAGTGTCGCCATCACGGCGAGCATCAGGTCGTCACGCCCGCGGAAGTGGTACGACACGAGCGCCGTGCTCACCCCGGCGCGCGCCGCGATCCTGGCCAGCGACGCCGACGCGTAGCCGACCTCGGCGATCGTCTCGATCGCCGCATCGATGATCTGTGCCCGCCGCGCCGCTTCGATGAAGGTCGGTTCCGACGTCGCCATCACCCGTTCACCATCACCCGTTCACCATCACCCGTTCACCATCACCCGTCCACTCGAGGCCGCGCCGTCAGGCGTCGCGACGGTTGACGACCCAGCACGTGCCGAACCATCCGACGGCGACCCAGGCCAGGAGCACGAGTGCGGCGAGCGCCGGCGGCAGGTAGGTCGGGTCGTCGTCGAGGTGGCGGAGGGCGAGGCTGTCCGACGCCGGCCCGGGGAGCAGGCTGATGACGTTCTCCCGCCACCACATCGGGAGCAGCGAGCCGAACATGCTCGGGGCGAAGAGCAGCGCCAGCGTGGCGGTGATGGCTCCCGCCGTGCTGCGCAGGAGGAACGCCAGCGCGACACCGATCACCGGGAACAGCCAGCCGAGCAGGGCGACGGCGAGCGCCGTGCGCCACAGCGCGCCATCGGTGATCGACGGCGTGGGCAGGTCGTTGGCACCGTAGATCGCCAGGCTGATACCGAACATGCCGGCGACGGCGACGGCGCCGGCCACGATCGTGGTGGCGGCGACGACCAGCGCCTTGGCGAGGATCACCCGTTCGCGGCGCGGCGTCGCCGTGAACGTCAGACGGATCATGCCCGTGCCGTACTCCGAGGCGGTCGTGTTGACGCCGGCGGTGACGAAGAAGATGCCGATGAGCAGTGTGCCCGACAGCGGGAACAGGATCGGGTCGAAGCTCGCTTGGTCCGCCGCGGGCCAGTCGTCGAACGTCGCACCGGTGACGATGGCGATCAGCGCGGACATGGCGATGCCGAGCACGGTGCCGAGGAGCAGGTTGCGGCGCGGCGATCTGGCGGTCCAGAACTTCGACCACTCCGAACGCAGCGCAGCGCCGAGACCGGGAACGGTGCCCGTCGGGGCGACGGTCGATTCGAACGTGGCGGTCATCGCGTCACCCCCGTGTGGTACTCGACGCTGTCACCGGTGAGTTCCATGAACGTCGATTCGAGGCTCGCTCGTCGCGGCGTCAGCTCCCAGATGCGCAGCTGCTGTTCGGCGGCGAGCGCAGCGATGGTGACGTTGTCGAGTCCACCGACGAGCAGTCGCTGCGGGTCCGGCGGGCTCTCGGTGTCGTCGAGGATCGTCCCACCGCGGGCGATGATCGCCGCCGACAGGGCCTCGGCGTCGGGCGACACGACGTGGACGTGGGCGCCCGAGCCGAGCGTGGTGAACTCCGACATCGGCATGTCGGCGATCAGCTTGCCGCGCCCGATCACGATCACGTGATCGGCGGTCGACTCCATCTCGCTCATCAGGTGGCTGGACACGACGACGGTCCGGCCCTGGCCGGCGAGATGACGCATGAACAGGCGCACCCAGCGGATCCCCTCGGGATCGAGCCCGTTCACCGGCTCGTCGAAGAGCAGCACGGGCGGATCCCCGAGGAGGGCAGCGGCGATGCCCAGTCGTTGCGACATGCCGAGCGAGAACTCAGCGATGCGTTTGCCGGCCACCTCGGTCAGTCCGACGAGTTCGAGCACCTCGTCGACCCGGGTGACGGGGATGCCGCCGGCGATCGCCATCCAGCGGAGATGGGCGGCGGCCGTGCGCACCCCGTCGACCGCCTTGGCGTCGAGCAACGCACCGACAACCTGCAGCGGCGCCGGTTGGTCGCGATACCGCAGGCCGTTGACCGTGACGTCGCCGCCGGTCGGTCGGTCGAGGCCGAGGATCATCCGCATGGTGGTCGACTTGCCGGCGCCATTGGGGCCGAGGAAGCCGGTGACGTGACCGGGCTCGGCGGTGAACGTCAGCTGGTCGACTGCCACACGGTCGCCGAAGCGCTTCTCCAGCGCAGTCGCTTTGATCATCTGCTCAGAATACTGATCACTCGATCAGCCCGTCAAGCTCTACACCGGCCTGACATGCTCATGAGCCCACCGGCACCGGTCCACCGAAACCAACCGAGGAGCAACACCATGGTCGCACCATTCGAGCGGATCGCCGACGGCTACCAGCTCGCCGAAGCGCCGGTGGCGACGTCCGACGGCGGCGTGGTGTTCGCCGACGTGCTCGGTGGTGGCGTCCACCAGTGGTCGCCGGTGACCGGTCAGGTGTCGACCGTCGTCGCCAAACGGCGCGGCGTCGGCGGCATGGCCCGCCACGCCGACGGCGGCCTGGTGATGTCGGGACGCGACGTGATCCACGTTGCCCCCGACGGCGCGAGCCGAACGGTCTACGAGCCGCCCGTCGGCGTCGCCGGGCTCAACGACCTGACGGTCGATCCCGATGGCCGCGTGGTCGTCGGCCAACTGCGGTTCCGGCCGTTCGCCGGCGAGGAGCCGGTACCAGGCGAATTCGTCGCCGTGGGCGGGGCGGCCGCCCCGGCGCCGGTCGTCGACGACGTGTTGTGGGTCAACGGCTGCCAGTTCAGCCCCGACGGTTCCACGTTCTACGGCTGCGACGTCCATCGCGGTGTCGTCCTCGCCGCGGACCGATCCCCCGACGGCACCTACCGCAACCGGCGAGTCGTCATCGAGTCACCCACGGGCGTCGCCGACGGGATGGCCGTCGACGAGACGGGCGCCATCTGGGTTGCCCTCGGGCCGTCGGGATCCGTCGGGCGATTCACCACCGCGGGTGTGCTCGACGGGGAGGTCTCGATGGCTGCGTCGTTCGTCGCCAGCGTCTGCTTCGGGGGCACCGACGGCCGCCAACTGTTCGCCACCACGATTGGACGCGAGGGCGAGCCGGGCGCCGTGTTCGTCGGACGCGTCGACGTCGCCGGCGCGCCGATCACACCCGCAGGCGTCTGAGACGGATCGCTCGCACGGCGACGCCGAGCGCCAGCACGGCGACACCGCCGACGACACTTCGCCACGGCAGCGTCAACGCCAGCACCGCACATCCAACGAACCCCGCAGCGGCGGTCGCTCGATGGCGGGGCCCGTGCTCGGTGGGCAACGTCCACGCCGATGCGTTGGCGATCGCGTAGTACGTGAGCACGGTGAACGAGCTGAACCCGATCGCTTCGACGAGGTCGGCGACGGCGACCACCGCCGCGGCGCCGACGCCGACGACGAGCTGGGCGCGACGGGGCACGAGGTGACGGGCATCGACGGCACCGAGCACCCGCGGCAGGTCGCCGTTGCCGGCCATCGCGAACGCCGTCCGGCTGACGCCGAGGAGTAGCGAGAGCAGCGCCCCGAGCGATGCCACCGCGGCGGCGATGCCGACCATCGGGACCAGCGCGGCCACGGGGCCGGCGTCGACGACCGCCTCCAGCGGTGCTGCCGAGACGGCCAAGGCGTCGGGTCCGATCGCCACGAGCGAGGCGGCGGCGACCGCCGCGTAGACCACCAGCGTGATGCCGAGGGCGATGGGGATCGCCCGCGGGATCGTCGTCGCCGGATCGCGCACCTCCTCACCGAGCGTCGCCAGCCTGGCGTAGCCGGCGAAGGCGAAGAACAGCAGGCCCGCTGACTGCACGATGCCCACCCAGCCGCCGCGCTCGGTCAGGCCATCGAGATGATCGACGGAGGCCGAACCGGCGGTCGCTCCGCCGACGACCACCATCGCCAGCACGACCAGCACGAGCGACACCGTGACGGCGGTGAAGCGGGTCGACCGGCGCACACCGGCCGAGCCGACGAGCGTCATCGCCGCGATGGCGACGAGGCCGAGCAACCGGCCCTGTTCGGGCCACACGTAGGCGCCGAACGTCAGGGCCATCGCGGCGCAGCTCGCCGTCTTGCCGACGACGAAGCCCCATCCGGCGAGGTACCCCCACAGCGGGCCGAGTTGTCGGCGGCCGTACACGTAGGTGCCGCCGGACTCGGGATGGGCGGCAGCGAGGCGGGCCGAGCTCGTGGCATTGCAGAACGCGACGACGGCGGCGATGGCGAGGCCGACGAGCAGCCCACTCCCGGCAGCTGCGGCAGCCGGAGCGAACACGGAGAACACGCCGGCACCGACCATCGCCCCGAGGCCGATGAACACGGCGTCGGTGAGCCCGAGACGCCGCGACAGCCTCGTCGGCGCGTCGCCGACCGGTGGCGACCGATCGGACTGGAAATGCATCAATACAGTTTGATATACATGAGCGATGGTTGCCAAGTCGAACCGCGGCACCGGGCCGGACGCCGGGACCGACATGGGCGCGATCGCGGCGTCGCGGTTCCTCCAACTCGTCGCCGACCCCCACCGATGGGCGCTGCTCGACGAGTTGTCGCGCAGCGACCGCCGAGTCGGCGAGCTGAGCACGCGGCTCGGCCGGCCGCAGAACCTCGTCTCCTACCACCTTCGCGAGCTTCGTTCGGGCGGGCTGATCTCGTCCCGGCGCAGCTCGGCCGACGGCCGCGACACGTACTACCGGATCGAGCATCGGCGGTGTCGACAGATGTTCGCCGCTGCCGGCGCGGCACTCCATCCCGGGCTCCGCCTCTCCCCGATCCCCGCCGACGTCGAGCCGCTCCCCGCCGGGAACCGACCTCGCGTGCTGTTCCTGTGCACCGGGAACTCGGCGCGCTCGCAGATGGCCGAGGCGCTGCTCGAGGCTCGCTCCGCCCGGGCCATCAGCGCCCGCAGCGCCGGCAGCAACCCGAAGCCGCTGCACCCGATGGCCATCGAGGTCATGTCGTCGCGAGGCATCGACCTCGCCGGACGCCACTCGAAGCACCTCGACGAGTTCGCCGAGGAGCACTTCGACCACGTCGTCACCCTCTGCGACAAGGTGCGCGAGATCTGTCCCGAGCTGCCCGGCCTCCCGGCCACCGCCCATTGGAGCATCGCCGACCCAGCCGCCGCGCCGGCTGCCACCGGCGATCCGGCGACGCCGTTCGTCGACGTCGCCGACGAGATCGACGAGCGCATCGAGTTCCTGATCAGCCAGATCACCGCCGACTGCGTCGGCACGTCACCGTCCCGTCCCGACACACCGAGGAGCACTCCATGATCATCGACGACACCATCAACGTCCGCTACCTCGTCGACGACGTCGCCGCCGCCGTCGACTGGTACACCACCCACCTCGGCTTCGAGCCGCACCTGGTCGCCGCACCGGCGTTCGCCGACGTCGTGCGCGGGAACCTCCGGCTCCTGCTCAGCGGCCCCGCCAGCTCGGCTGGCCGGGCGATGACCGACGGCACGGTGCCGGAGCCCGGCGGCTGGAACCGGGTGCACTTCGTCACCGACGACCTCGACGGGGAAATGGAACGACTGCGCGCCGAGGGGGTCGAGTTCCGCAACGAGGTCGTCGCCGGCCCCGGCGGCCGTCAGGTGCTGCTGATCGACCCGGCAGGCAACTTCGTCGAGCTCTTCCAGCCCGCCCGGTAACCCCGGCGGCACCGGACGCACCCGTTACTCTCCGCCGGGGTCCGCGCCGCGGACCGGAGAGGATTCGAACCATGTGGCAGGCAATCGGCGACCTGTTGCCATCGGCGGTGGGCGTCGCTCTGAGCCCGGTGCCGATCATCGCCGTGATCTTGATGCTCGGCACGCCGCGGGCGCGGACCACCGGTTCGGCCTTCGCCCTCGGCTGGGTTGCCGGTCTGGTGATCGTCGAGCGCGATCGTCGTCCTCGTCGCGAGTGACGCCGACGACCCGGACTCGTCGACATCGACCGGCATCCACTGGGTGCGGGTGGTGATCGGCGTGCTGTTCCTGCTGATGGCGTTGCGCCAATGGCGCGGCCGACCGCGTGCCGGCGACGTCGCCGCGACGCCGCAGTGGATGTCGCTCGTCGACACGTTCGGTGCCGGAAGATCGCTCGGTCTCGGCGCGTTGCTGTCGGGCGTCAACCCGAAGAACCTGGCCTTGACGCTGGCGGCCTCGGCGACGATCGCTCAGGCAGGCCTGAGCGGTGGGGAGACGTCAGCGGCGATCGCCGTGTTCGTCGTCATCGGTTCGCTGACCGTTGCCGGTCCCGTCCTCTACTTCCTCGCCGCCCCGTCGAGGGCCGCCGGACCACTCGAGTCGATCAAGCAGTTCATGTCCGAGCACAACGCGGTGATCATGATGGTCGTGTTGCTGATCCTCGGCGTCAAAGTGCTCGGCCAGGGGCTCGGCGCAATCGCCGACTGACCGATCAGCCGCCGCGGCCGAGGAGGATGATCCGCTCGGCGACCTCGTCGTCGACCGGCGTCACCGACAACCGGTTGCCGCGGCGCAGGATCAGCAGCTCGTCGGGCGTGAAGCGCCGGCGTAGCTCGTCGAGCGGGATGTACTGCAGGAACGTCTCCAGGTACTGGACCTCGATCGTCCGCCAGCGCGGGTCGTCGGGATCACTGGTGGCGTCGTAGTAGTGCGACGTCGGGTCGAACTGCGTCGGATCGACCACACCGACTGCGGTGACGGTGCACAGGCCGGCCACGCCGGGCGGCTTGGTGTTCGAGTGGTAGAAGAGGGCGACGTCGCCCACCGAGGCCGCCAGCATGTGGTTGCGGGCCTGGTAGTTGCGAACCCCGTCCCAGAGCGTGGTGGTCTCGGCGCGGAGGTGGTCGATCCCGAACACGTCGGGCTCGGACTTGAGGAGCAGGTACGTCATGGCCCGCACATCCTCGCATCGACCGACCGAGGAACGACGGCCGTCAGCGCGTGCGCTTTGATTCGTTGAGGGTGACGGCGGCTTGCACCAGCTCGACGAATGCCGCCTCGTCGAGCGTGTCGTCGGCGTGGAGGTCGATCGCCCGCCGCACGTTGCCATCGAGGCTGGCGTTGAACAGGCCTGCCGGGTCGGCCAGCGAGGCGCCCTTGGCGAAGGTCACCTTCACCGCGTTCTTGTAGGTCTCGCCGGTGCAGAGGATCCCGTTGTGCTCCCAGGTCGGCACACCGCGCCACTTCCAGGTCTCGATCACGTCGGGGTCGGCCTGCTTCACGAGGCTTCGGACCGTGGCCAGCGTGTCACCACGCCAGTCCCCCAGCTCGGTGATGCGGGCGTCGATCAGGCGCTCCGGCGATTCGTTGCTCTCGCTCATCTCGGACCGGCTCCCCTCGCCAACTGCTCCGTTCCCCGGACACCGTACTCGCCCGCGCCGGCGCCCCATGCGCCTCAGGGACCTCGACGGGCGCCCGGCTAGGGTGCCGGGCACCCCCCCATCCATCACCCCCAATCCCCCCACCCCCCACTCCCCCCGGGACCGAAACGATGACCATCAGCGAACAGCACGCACTGCCCCACATCGACGACCTGCAACCGATCGACTCCGCTGCCGCATGGCGCGGCGACGAGCTCGGCGCCGGTTCGGAGTGGATCCACGAGCTCACTGACGAGCAGGTCGCCGAGCTCGAATCGCTCGGGGCGCGCTTCCTCGCGGCGGACCCGGATCTACGGTTCGTGCAGGCCGCCGACTACCCGGTCGTCGCCTGCGCCGATGCGGTCGAGGCGTGGGGACGCGACGTCGACTCGGGCCGCGGCTTCGTCCTCGTCCGTGGGCTCCGCACCGAGCTCTACTCCGACGCGCTGTCGGCAGCGATCTACTACATCCTCGGCCTCCACCTCGGCGAGCCGATGCACCAGAACAGCCAGTGGGACCTGATCGACCACGTCTACGCCACGTCCGACAAGACGATGGACGACCCGACGGCGCTGTCGGCCAAGGTGCGCGACGTGCTGCCGTTCCACTCCGACAGCTCCGACATCGTCGCCCTGATGTGCCTGCGTCCGGCGCGTGCGGGCGGCCTCTCGTGCCTCGTGTCAGGCGCCCAGATCTACAACGAGATCCTCGAGCGGCGACCCGATCTGGCGCCGTTGATGTACGAGCCGCTGCACTGGGACTGGTACAAGCAGGACCACAACGCACCGGCGCGCACATACACGTCGCCGATCGTCAGCATCACCGAGGGCGTGTTCAACATCTACGCCGGCGGCTTCTACGTCAAGACCGCCCAGGACTACCCCGAGGTCCCGCGGCTGCGGCCCGAGCAGATCGAGTTGCTCGACCTGTTCGACGAGATCGCGATGGAGCCGGGCATGGCGATCGAGATGGACTTCCGACCGGGCGACATCCAATGGCTGTCGAACTACGCCGCGCTGCACTCGCGCACGGGCTTCGTCGACTGGCCCGAACCGCAGCGCCGCCGCCATCTGCTCCGCCTCTGGCTGCACCGCGAAGGCGGTCGCCCGATCGCTCCGGGCTTCGGCAAGAACGCCGTCGTCACCGGTCGGGCGAGCAAGGACGCCGCGGCCGACGATGACCGAGCCGGCGGCAACTTCCACGTCGGCCTCGCCGCCGTGCCCCGCCTGTCCTCGTGAGCCACCGGCCCTCCTGAGCGACGGCGCAGCGACGGCGCAGGGATCGGTCCGGACGGCAACAACCGGTCGTCGGCTCAGCCGATCGGCGCGTAGTGGGCGAAGCCGGCGTCGAACGATCGGTCGAGCTCACCGAGCAGGCGCAGGTGCTCGAGGTGGGCGTACGTCTCGCTCTCGGCCATCTCGCCCCACGACCGTTCGCGGAACAGCACGCGCATGAAGTCGGCGACGGTGCCGTTGGGCAGGTCGGCGGTGGCGTTGCGGATGATGTCGAGCCGTTCCTCGTGGTGCTCGATGATGTCGTCGGCGCGCCCACCGAGGTCGGCGAACGGGTGGCCGTGCGCGGGGAGGGCAATCGACACGTCGTCGATGTCGGCCACGCGGCGCAACGACTGGAAGAACTGCGCCAACGGGTCGGCGTGGGCGGAGAGCCCGCTGATGTGCGGCGTGATCGACGGCAGCACATGGTCGCCGGTCAAGACGACACCGAACTCGGGGTCGTAGAGGCAGAGGTGGTCCTCGGTGTGGCCCGGCGTGTGGATGGCGACCCACTCCCGCCGTGCCAGCTTGATCGTCTGACCGTCGACGAGCGGATGCGTCGGCTCCGGCGTCGAGTAGGCCGGACCTCCCGGCCGGCTCGAGCGCATGCGCTCGAGGAACTCGGGCGACGGCCCGGCGCGGCGGCCACCCCACGGCGAGGGGGTGGCGAAGTAGCGCTCCATCGCCGCGTCGCGATCCTCGGCCGAGTTGAGGTCGAGCGACGCCGAGTCCTCGTCGTCGTCGAAGTCGGATCGCCGGAACATCGTCCGGAACGTCTCGTGGGTGACGATCTCCGCGCCGGTCTCGTCGCGCAGCCGTCCGGCACCGCCGAAGTGATCGGGATGGGAGTGGGTGACGACGACGGTGTGCACATCGCCGAGTGCGAACCCGGCCCGACCGAGACGGTCGACGAGGTGGATCCACGAGTCCTCCCCCGGCAGGCCCGGATCGACGACGGCGATGCCCCGCTCGTCTTCGAGCACGTAGCAGTTGACGTGACCGAGCCCGGGCATGCTGATCGGTAGCTGGGTGCGCAGGATCCCGGGCGCCACCTCGGTGACGTCGGTCGTCGCGTCCTCTTGCTCCTGCTTCGGCTTCCTCGGTTCCACCGACTCATCGTGGCCGATGCCGGCGTGATTCACCGACCCGAGCGGGAATCGGCCACACCGCACCCCTCGTCACGTGGCACGATGACACGTCGTGGCCAGCGCCCCTCCCTCGCCGTCGCTCGACGATCTCGTGCGCCTGCGGCGCGTCCGCGACCGCATGGATCGGGAGTACACGCAGCCGCTCGACGTCGAGGCGCTGGCCAGGGGCGTGTCGATGTCGGCGGGTCATCTCAGCCGTCAGTTCAAGCTGGCGTACGGCGAGTCGCCCTACAGCTACCTGATGACCCGGCGCATCGAGCGGGCGATGACGCTGCTGCGGCGCGGCGACCTCAGCGTGACCGACGTCTGCTTCGAGGTCGGATGCTCGTCGCTCGGCACGTTCAGCACCCGCTTCACCGAGCTCGTCGGAACATCGCCGAGCGTGTATCGGCGCCAGGCGGCCGACGCGGTGAACGGCATCCCGTCGTGCGAGGCCAAGCGTGTCACGAGACCCGTCAGGAATCGAGAAGCGTCCGCCCGCACCCGTTCTTAAGGTGACGCCCATGGACATCAGCATTCACAACACGTTCCTCGCCCACAGCGATCCCGACGCCTCACTCGCGTTCTACCGCGACGTCCTCGGTTTCGAGGTGCTCAACGACGTCGGCTACGAAGGCATGCGCTGGATCACCATCGCCCCACCCGGTCAGCCCGGCACGTCGGTGGTGCTCCACCCGCCGGCGGCCGATCCCGGCATCACCGACGACGAGCGACGGACGATCGCCGAGATGATGGCCAAGGGCACGTACGGCATCATCGTCCTCGCCACCCGCGACCTCGATTCGACGTTCGCCGAGCTGCAGGCCAACGACGTCGACATCGTCCAGGAGCCGATCGACCAGGACTACGGCGTGCGTGACTGCGCGGTGCGCGACCCGGCGGGCAACATGATCCGCATCCAGGAGCTGCGCTGAGCACGGCACCCTGCACCACATGAACGCCACGACCCGAGACTCGAACGACCTCGCCGCAGACCGGCACGACGAGATCCGCGTGCAGGGCGCACGCGTCAACAACCTGCGCAACGTCAGCGTCGCGATCCCCAAGCGGCGTCTGACGGTGTTCACCGGCGTGTCCGGTTCGGGTAAGAGCTCGCTCGTGTTCGGCACGATCGCCGCCGAGTCGCAGCGCCTGATCAACGAGACCTACAGCGCCTTTGTCCAGGGTTTCATGCCGGCGCTCGCCCGGCCCGACGTCGACGTGCTCGAGGGGCTGACGACGGCGATCATCGTCGACCAGGAACGAATGGGGGCCAACGCCCGCTCGACCGTCGGCACCGCCACCGATGCCAACGCGATGCTGCGCATCCTGTTCAGCCGGCTCGGCGCACCGCACATCGGGCCGCCGAGCGCATTCGCGTTCAACGTCCCGTCGGTCAGTGGCAGCGGTGCGATCACCATCGAGCGCGGTGACAAGACGACACGCGAGAAGGCGACGTTCACCCGCACCGGCGGCATGTGCCCGCGATGCGAAGGGATGGGCACGGTCAACGACTTCGACCTCACCGCCCTCTACGACGAGACGAAGTCGTTGAACGAGGGCGCGGTGACGGTGCCGAACTACAGCATGGACGGGTGGTACGGGCGCATCTTCCGTGGCTGTGGCTTCTTCGATCCGAACAAGCCGATCCGCGACTTCACCGCCCGCGAGAAGCACGACCTGCTGTACAAGGAGCCGACGAAGGTCAAGATCGAAGGGATCAACCTGACCTACGTCGGGATCATCCCCAACATCCAGAAGTCGTACCTGACCAAGGACCGCGAAGCGATGCAGCCGCACATCCGGGCGTTCGTCGATCGGGTCGTCACGTTCAGCACCTGTCCGGAGTGTGACGGCACCCGGCTCGCCGAGGGGGCGCGGTCGTCGAAGATCGACGGCCTGCACCTCGGCGAGGTCTGCGCGATGCAGATCAGCGACCTCGCCGGCTGGGTACGCCGCATCGACGATGCCTCGGTGGCGCCGCTGGTCGGGGCGCTCGCCGACACACTCGATTCCTTCGTCGACATCGGGCTCGGGTATCTGTCACTCGATCGACCCGCCGGCACGCTGTCGGGTGGCGAGGCGCAGCGAACGAAGATGATCCGTCACCTCGGTTCATCGCTCACCGACGTCACCTACGTGTTCGACGAGCCGACGATCGGCCTCCATCCGCACGACATCGAACGGATGAACGAGCTGCTGTTGCGGTTGCGCGACAAGGGCAACACGGTGCTCGTCGTCGAGCACAAGCCGGAGACGATCGCCATCGCCGATCACGTCGTGGACATCGGCCCTGGTGCCGGCAGCGGCGGCGGCACGATCTGCTTCGAGGGCACGATCGACGGCCTACGCGCCAGCGACACGATCACCGGCCGTCACCTCGACGACCGGGCGACGTTGAAGGCGTCGACGCGTGCGGCGACCGGCGCCCTCGAGATCCGCGGCGCCTCGACCCACAATCTGCGCGACGTCGACGTCGACATCCCGCTCGGTGTGCTGGTCGTCGTCACCGGTGTCGCCGGATCGGGCAAGAGCTCACTGATCAATGGCTCGGTCACGGAACACGACGGCGTGATCGTCGTCGACCAGAGCGACATCCGCGGCTCGCGGCGCAGCAACCCGGCGACCTACACCGGTCTGCTCGACCCGATCCGCAAGGCGTTCGCCAAAGCCAACGGCGTCAAGCCGGCGCTGTTCAGCGCCAACTCCGCAGGTGCCTGCCCGACGTGCAACGGTGCCGGCGTCATCTACACCGACCTCGGGATGATGGCCACCGTGTCGTCGCCGTGCGAGGACTGCGAAGGCAAGCGGTTCCAGCCGGCGGTGCTCGAGTACCACCTCGGCGGCCGCGACATCAGCGAGGTCCTGGCGATGTCGGTGGACGAGGCGGCGGCGTTCTTCGGCGCCGGCGACGCGCACACGCCGCCGGCGCACAAGATCCTCGTCAAGCTGGTCGACGTCGGCCTCGGTTACCTCACGCTCGGGCAGCCGATGCCGTCGCTGTCGGGCGGCGAGCGGCAACGCCTCAGGTTGGCGACGCACATGGGTGACGGGGCTGGCATCTACGTGCTCGACGAGCCGACCACCGGCTTGCACCTCGCCGATGTCGAGCAGCTGCTCGGTCTGCTCGACCGTCTCGTCGACGCCGGCACGTCGGTGATCGTGATCGAGCACCATCAGGCGGTGATGGCCCACGCCGACTGGATCATCGACCTCGGTCCGGGCGCCGGGCACGATGGCGGGCAGATCGTCTTCGAGGGCACACCCGCCGACCTCGTCGCCGCCCGCACCACCCTCACCGGCCAGCACCTCGCGTCCTACGTCGGCGCCTGACCCGATCCCCCACCCCGATCCCGGTCGGAATCGTCCCGGAAAGCGGGCAGATTCCGACCGAGATGGGTGGGGGATGCGGGCTAGCCTCGCCGCTGTCTCCCCCGACCCCCTCGCCGCCAGACAGGAGCACGATGGCCAGCGGTCTCGCCGCATTACTCGATGACGTCGCCGCGCTGGCCAAGCTCGCCGCGGCGTCGATCGACGACGTCGGTGCAGCAGCGGGACGGGCGAGCGTCAAAGCGGCCGGTGTGGTCGTCGACGACACCGCCGTCACGCCTGCCTACGTCCGTGGCCTGGCCGCCGATCGCGAGCTGCCGATCATCAAGAAGATCGCCAGGGGCTCGCTGCGCAACAAGATCCTCTTCATCCTCCCGGCGGCGCTGATCCTCAGTGCCATCCTGCCGACGCTGGTCGAGGTCATCTTGATGGTCGGCGGTACCTACCTCTGCTTCGAGGGCGCCGAGAAGCTCCATCACCGGTTCAGCCATCACCACGACGAGCTCGAGGACGTGCCGGTCGTCGTCCAGGGCCCGGACGCCGAGGCCAAGACGATCTCGGGTGCCATCCGCACCGACTTCATCCTCTCCGCCGAGATCATGGTCATCGCCCTCAAGGAGGTGCTCGACGAGAGCATCGTCCAACGGGCGATCATCCTCGTCGTCGTCGCCATCGTGATCACGGCGATCGTCTACGGCGTCGTCGCCCTGATCGTCAAGATGGACGACGTCGGGTTGCGGCTGTCGCAGCGTGAGTCCCCCTCGTCGCAGCGGGTCGGGCGGCTGATGGTCGCCGGCATGCCGAAGCTGCTCGAGGGTCTGTCGATCGTCGGCACGGCGGCGATGCTGTGGGTCGGCGGCCACATCTTGCTGGTCGGCGCGCACGAGCTCGGTTGGCACTGGCCCTACGACCTCGTCCACGACGCCGAACACGCGGTCGATGGCGTTCCCGGCATCGGTGGCGTCCTCGCGTGGCTGGTCAACACGGCCATCTCGGCGCTCGTCGGCGTCGTCGTCGGCTTGATCGTCGTCGCCGTGGTGACCAAGGTGCGCAGCACCCGCTCCTCCCCCTCGGCTGCCACGCAGCACTGACGACCGACGACGTCGCCTCGGCGAACCGTCAGCGGACGAGTCGTGCCAGCGCCGTGCGCGTGTCCTCGGAGAGCAGCACCACACGGGTCCCCTCGTGTTCGACCTCGACCGTCAACGTGCCGGCATCGACCAGTTCCGCCGGCACGTCGACGTGCCAGCCCGAGAAGACGAGGTCGAGATCCCACGGCCGGCCGAGGACCGTGGCGACGTCGGTGCGGCGCTCGCCGCGCACCGCGTCGAGCTCGACGCCGTCGACCGTCACGAACAACCCCGGGCGGCGAGTAGCGGGGAGGACGTCGCCGCCTGCCCAGCCGTGGATCCGGACGGTGCCGTCGGCGTGCCTGACGGCGCGATCGACGGCACCCACCGGCGACGTCGAGTTGGAGACGAGGGGCGCCGCCGGCACATGACTACGGCTCACCACGTAGACGTCCTGGATCGAGCCGAAGGCCCGCACCAACCGCTGCGTCGTCGCCGCCGACTCGTCACAGACGTCGGCGATCGCCGACCGCACGAAGGCGTCCGAGACGTACGTCGTGCCGTACTGCGCCGTGTCGAGCGAGGGGATCTCGTTGACCTCGCGGAACCAGAACCCCTCATCGTCGAGGACCACGCCCTCGGGTGCTGGCTCGCTGTTGTGGGTCGAGAACACGAGCACGCCGTCGGGGGCGGTGCGCTCCCAGAGGCGGGCCAGCCACTCGCGCCACGTCGCCCGCGGCAGGTGGGTGAACAGCGACACGACGACGACGAGGTCGAACGTCCGACCCTCGTCGAGCTCGATCGACTCGGCACTCGCCGGCACCGGCTCGACACCGAAGTTGATGCTCTGGAACTGCAACGCAGCCGGCTGGATCTCGCCGACGGCGACACGGCCAGCGGGCATCCGTTGCACGAAGAACCTCGTGTTGCGCCCGTAGCCCGCAGCGAAGTCGAGCATCGACCCGACACCTTCCCAGCCGCCGAACCGCCACGCGACGATCTGGTCGACGACGCTGACCACCTCGAGGCCGGTGGCGAAGTAGCTGCGCACGACCGTCGCCGGACCATCGCCGTGCTCGAGGTTGACGCGGTACATGTCGTCGGCGGCGGCGATGTCGAGTCCGGTCGCGCCGAGCGCGGGGTCGCCCGCCTCGATCTGCGCCCGCGCCGCCGACGCCAGCCAGTGATCGGCGTCGAACGCCGCCGGGCCACCCTGGGTCAGCGCCCGCACCTCGCGACCACGGAGGGCACCGAGTCGTTCGTGTTCGTCACCCTCGTCGACGGCGGCGAACTCGTCCGCCGACATCGGCGCACCCGGCTCGCGGATCAGCACGGTGGCGGACTGTCCGACGGGACGTCCTTCGGTGGTCAGATGCGTCGCCGCCCCGGTCTGAACGGCGAATCCGCGGCCCCAGTGCTTCTCGAGCCACCACGGGGCGTGGAACACGATCGGTCCGCCCACGTCCCACGGCCGCCCGGACGCCACCGTCACGATGCCCTCGCGTCCGTCGGGTTCGACGCCGAAGATCGGCTCCATCTGGAACGGCTCGAGCACGGTGAGGATCGCCACCCCACCCGGCCGCAGGAGGCGATGGACCTCGGCGATCCATTCCGCCCACCAGACGTCGAGGTGGGTGAACAGGCTGAGGGCGAACACGACGTCGAACGACCCGTCGTCGAACGGGAGCGGTGGGCGGCTGCCTCCGACGACGGCGCTCACGGACGGCGCCAGGTTGGCGTTCACCCAGTCGATGCTCTCCGCGTCGACGTCGACACCGACGAGGCGGGCGTCGTCGACGAGCGATCCGTCCGGCTGGATCCAATGACGCATCACCCGTCCCGCACCGCACCCGAGGTCGAGCACTCGTGCTCCCGACAGGTCGACGTGCTCGCCGGCCAGACCGCGCACCATCTCGAACAGGTTCGCTCCGAGCTCGCGGTACTTGGTCTGCGGGTCGTCGACGCCGAGGTAGCCGACGCGCTGCATCAACGGAACGGACGGATACGGCAACGTGTCGGTCACGGCGGCGACAGTACGGCACGGGTCGGTGGGTTATCGTCTCAACCGATGTCGTTCAGGGCCCCGATCGTCGACCCCGACCGGTACGCCGTCGGTTGGGGACCGGTCGAGGACCTCGAAGGAGTCCGGTTCCGTTGGCTCGTCGGCGAGCGGGCGACGACCACCGCCCGCGCCACGCGCCCCTTCGACCGACTCCTCCTGCGCTGCCGATTCGCCGATCCGGTGGGCCATGACGTCACCGTCACGGTCCGCAGCGGGTCCGACGAGTCGGCGACTGCACAAGGCACGTTGTGGTGGACGGGCGGCGGCATGCAACATCGCCGGATCGCGCTGTCGAACACCGTGCCCGCCGGACCGGTGGTCGTCGAGCTCGAGCCGATCCAGACCTGGGACGAACATGCCGGCGGTCGGACGCTGTCGCTCGCCGTGGCGTCGCTGCGCGGCGGCCGCGGCCGGTGGACCGGGCACCGACGGACGGCCTGCGGCGCCGTGCGCGTCGCATGAGCAGCGAGTACTCGTCGCACCTGACGGCCTGGCTCGACGACGCCAAGGTCCGCGACGTGGTTGCGGCACTCGACGACGAGGCACGATCGGCGGAGATCTTTGCGTTCATCGGCGAACGACGTCGGCAGCACCAACGCGACCTGGAGACCCTGTGGGCGGCGGTCAACGCCGCCCGAAGCGAGCGCGACGAGTCGTTGCGTGAGCGCGACGAGCTGCACGCCGAGATCGAGCGGTTGCGCACCGCCGTCGCCCACCTGCAGCACGAGAACGGGGCCCTGCGCGACGCCCAGCGGGTGTCCGGTCCGATCAGCCGCTCGGTGAAGCGCGCCGTGGTCGCCGGTCGAGCGGCGACCCGGGCCTGGCGATGAACCACGTCAGCATCGTCATCCCCGTCTACGACGGCGCGGTCGTCACCCGCGCCTGCCTCGACGCACTCATCGACCAGGAGCTCGATGCCGAGATCGTCGTCGTCGATGACGCGTCGAGCGACGAGACGAGCCTGCTCCTGGAGTCGTACGGCGACAAGATCACGACGCTCCGCAACAGCGCCAACGCCGGCTACGCGGCGACGACCAACCGCGGCGTCGCGGCGACGTCGAGCGAGCTGGTCGTGCTGTTGAACAACGACACGATCCCGCGTGCGGGATGGCTCGCCGCCCTCGTCGACTACGCCGACCTGCACCCCGAGGCGGGCATCATCGGGAGCAAGCTGCTCTATCCCGACGGCCGCATCCAGCACGCCGGCGTCGCCTTCAACCGCCATGGCGACCCGTACCACCTCTACGCCAGGTTCCCCGGCGATCACCCGGCGACGAACCGTTCACGGCGGTTCCAGGTGGTCACCGCGGCGTGCATGCTCGTACGGCGATCGGTGCTCGATGCCCTCGGTGGCTTCGACGAGGGCTTCGTCAACTCGGCCGAGGACGTCGATCTCTGCCTGCGTGCCGGCGCGCTCGGCCACGAAGTGCACTACTGCGCCGATTCCGTGCTGGTGCACGTCGAGTCGGCGACACGGGGCCGCGAGATCCAACGCCAATCCGAGCTGTTGTACCGGCATCGTTGGCGCGGCCGTGTCCGCTACGACGAACTCGAGTACATGGTCGACGACGGGCTGATCCAGGTCGGGTACGGCCCGCTCGGACGGGTCACGCTGCGCGTCGATCCGTTGCTCGGCACCGCCGAGGCCACCGATCCGCTGGCCACCGAGCGCGTGGTCGACGAGCTCACCGCCCGCTGGCTCGAGGTCCTCGTCGAGCGCGACGAGCTGCTGAGCGAGCTCCGCCGGCGGACCCCCGTGCCGATCGAGTTCGACGCGGTCGGCGTGGCCCGTAGCACCGAGCATCCGCTACGCGCGTCGACGCCGGCCGAGCAGACGTGGGACCGGTCCGCGTTCCTCGCCCGCAAGGTCGAACCGCTGCCGCTGCGCGTCACCCGCCACGCCCCACCGCGTGTCAACGTGCTGTTCGAGGGCCTCCAGGACGCGACCACCTACGGCGGGCACGCCTCCATGTTGCAGTTCGCGTGCGCGCTCCATGCCGCGGGCCGACGGGTGCGCATCGTCGGCGTCGACGTGCCCGCGGACCGCTCCCTCCTGTCGCGGGCGGCGCGCGAGATCGACGGTGCCGCATCGTTGATCGACATCGACTATGCCGACGTGTCCGACCGCATGCGGCCGATCGACGTCTCGCCCGACGACCGCTTCGTGGCCACGTCGTGGTGGACGATGCACGTCGCCGACCACGCGAGGCGACGGTTGGCGGCACCGCCACCGTTGTGGATCGTGCAGGAGTACGAGCCGTTGTTCTACCCCGCCGGCTCGTTCGCCGCCGCCGCCCGCGCGGCGTACGACATGCCCCACGCGGCGCTCGTCTCGACGCCGCTGCTGGCCGACTTCCTCGCCGCCCGCTCGATCGGTGCGGCGCGCCACGGGTGGCCGACCGTCGTGTTCCAGAACCCGCTGACCACGATCGAGCCGCCCGACCAGGCATCGCTGGCGCGGCCGACCATCCGACGACTCCTCGCCTACCTCCGCGAGGCGCCGCGCAACCTCAGCGAGACCGTGATCGCCGGGATCGAGCTCGCCAACCGTCGGGGCGACCTGCCGGCCGACTGGTCGGTCACCGGGATCGGCGGCGACCTCACGCGAACGTCACGGCTCGATCTCGCCGGCGGACGGGCGATCGAGATGTTCGATCGGCTCTCACCGGGCCGTTACCGGGCGATGTTGCGCAGCCACGATGTCGGCGTCGCCCTGCAGGACACGCCGCATCCGGGCCTCGTCGCCCTCGACATGGCGGCCGCGGGCATGACGGTCGTGTCGTCCACGTACGAGGGCAAGACCGCGGCGGCGCTGGCGGCGATCTCTCCGAACATCGTCGGCGTGGCGCCGACCCCGGCCGATCTCGCCGACGCCATCGCCCAGCAGATCGCGGCGGTCGACGACCTCTCGGCGCGGGCAGCGGGCGCGGACGTCGACTGGCCGCGGACAGCGGCCGAGGCGTTCACCGACGAGCTGATGACCGAGGTCGGCGCGCTCATCGACGGCTGACACCGGCGACGGCGATCCACGCCGTCGACACCTTGGCGACCTCGTAGAGACCATCGCGGCGCTTGGCGACGACACCGTTGCCGTCGTCGACGTGGGCGAACACGGCGTCGAGGTCGAGCAGCGGACTCGTGCGCCATCCCGGGCCGTCGAGGCGGAGGTCGTCGAGTTGACGCCGGCGCAACTCCCACGGCAGCCCGGTGACGGGCCGCCCGTCGACCCACAGCACGTCGAACGCCATGAACACCATCGGCGCCGTGCGCGACGCATTGCGCGCTCCACTGTCGCTGCGGATGCGCATTCGGCGGGCGATGCCCTGGCCGTCGAAGCGCACCGCCCCGAGTCCGCCGGCCGGGTACGGCTCGACGGGCACGATCACGCCGTCGAGGATCAGCTCGCGATGGCCGAGTGCCCGACCGATCCGCCGCACCTCGGGGAACTGCATCGAGATGTTGTCGCCGTGCTCGTCGGTGATCACGATCCGACCGGTGTCGTCGGTGACCAGCGCCCGGACACCCCGCCAGCGCGGTTCGAACACCCAGGCTCCGCCGCCGCCGTCGTCGATCTGGTCGTCGATCCCGGGCAACTCGCCGCCGGTCGCCTGCATCGGCTGGATCCCGACCGCCACCGGCAGGCGATCCTCGTCGTCGGGTGGGTCCATGCGGTGGATCAGCCAGTCCCGTCCGCCGCGCATCGAGAACAAGGCGTACTTGCCCGTGGTGCGCTGCCCGTCGAGGGTCACGATCACTTCGTCGTCGCGCCACTTGTGTGCCTCGTAGGTGCCGCGGTCCCAGGTGGTCAGCCGGCCGGTGCCGTAACCGGGATCGGCGTCGTCACCGTCGTGGTCGAGGAAGTCGAGCGAGTGGTCCTCGGTGGCGACCGCCAGCCGGTTCTCCTTCGGGTTCCAGGGGATGCCGCGCGGGAGCGCCCACGACCGCAACACACCCGCGTGCTCGAGGCGCAGGTCCCAGTGCAGGCGCGTCGCGTCGTGCTGCTGGATGACGAAGCGCAGCGGCTCGGACATCTCAGCAGCAGGCGACGGTCAGGCGTTGATCGACAGCGCGTCCAACTGGTCGGCGAACTTGGCCAGCGCCGCCTCGTGGCGGGTCGGGACGTGCTCGGTCGGCGGATCCGAGGCGCGGTACTGCTTGAGGATCTGACGGGCGACGGTGACCTTGTGGACCTCGTCGGGGCCGTCGTAGATCCGTGCCGCGCGGGCGTGACGGTACATCGACTCGAGTGGCAGGTCGGTCGTGTAGCCGAGACTGCCGTGGATCTGGATCGCCCGGTCGATCACGTTGTAGAGCACCTTGGCGCCCCAGAACTTGATGACCGCGATCTCCACCCGGGCGTCGCTGTAGTGCTTGCCCGCGGCGTGCAGCTGGTCCATCTTCCACGCCGCCTGCAGCGTCAACAGCCGCGCCGCCTGCCGTTCGGCGTACGACTCGGCGATCCAGTCCTGGATCATCTGCTTCTCGGCGAGCAGCGAGCCGTGGGCGTAGCGGGTCAGCGCCCGCTCGCAGAGCATGTCGAAGGCGCGTCGCGACTGACCGAGCCAGCGCATCGCATGGTGGATACGGCCTGGCCCGAGCCGCTTCTGGGCGAGGGCGAAGCCCTGCCCGAGACCGGCCTCGCCGCCGACGATGCCGTCGAACGGGATCCGCACGTCTTCGTAGAGCACCTCGGCGTGGCCACCGGGCTCACCGGTCTTGTGATCGGGCTCCCCCATCGTCGGCACGTCGCGGAGGATCTTCACGCCCGGTGTGTCGGTCGGGACGATGAACATCGAGAACGACTGGTAGGCGTGCGTCTCGGCGTCGCCGGTACGCGCCATGACGAGCAGGAAGTCGGCGATCGAGGCGTTCGACGAGAACCACTTGTGGCCGTTGATCACCCACTCGTCGCCGTCGCGCACGGCGGTCGTCGTCAGCAACGTCGGATCGGCACCGGCACCGGGCTCGGTCATCGAGAAGCACGAGCGCACCGTGCCGTCGAGCAGCGGCTGCATCCACCGGTCCTTCTGTTCCGGCGTGCCGCCGACGGCGATCAGCTCGGCGTTGCCGGAGTCGGGAGCGTTGTTGCCGAAGATGCTCGGGCCGTACGGCGTCTGGCCGAGGATCTCGTGCATCAACCCGAGCTTGACCTGCCCGAACCCGAGCCCGCCCATGTCGGGCGGGAGGTGCGCAGCCCACAGACCTTGGCGCTTGACCTCCTCCTTGAGCGGCGCGGTGATCTCTGCGAAGACGGCGCGTCCCTCCGGTGTGCGCCAGTGCTCGGCGAGCGTCTCGAGCGGGAAGATCTCCTCGCGCACGAAGGTCTCCATCCAGTCCAGCTTCTGCTGGAATTCTGGGTCGGTCTCGAAATCCCAGGCCATCGTCGTCAGCTCCTCGTTCGGGGGTTGTGGTCGTTCGGTGTGGTCGTTCGGTGTGCTCGTTCGTTGCACTCGGTGCGCCCGCCCGGGCCTGTGTACATTCCCATCGACGTCGGCCGCGGGACGAGGCGGACGCCAGGAGGACCATGCCATCGACCGAGCACCGCACCGCCGACAGCGACGACACCGTGCGCCGCGGCGTCGACCTCGATGCGTTCGCGGCATGGTGCCGTGCGGCGTCGATCGAGCTCACCGAGCCGCTGACGGCGTCGCTCGTCGCCGGCGGTCACTCGTGCTTGACGTTCGTGATCACGGATCGCCACGGCCGCCGGGCCGTGCTGCGTCGACCGCCGCTCGGTCACGTGCTGCAGTCCGCCCACGACGTGGTTCGTGAGCATCGCATCGTCCACGCCCTGCAGGACACACCGGTGCCGGTGGCGCCGACGCTCGGTGTGTGCGACGACACCACGGTCATCGGAGCGCCGTTCTTCGTGATGGCGTTCGTCGACGGCGGGGTCCTCCACGAGCGTCGCGACGTCGATCACGTCGCGCCGACCGAGGACCAGCGTCGGCGTGCCGCGATCTCGCTCGTCGACGCGCTGGCGGCGCTCCATCAGGTCGACGTCGACGCCGTCGGCCTCGGCGATCTCGCCCGACGGACCGGGTACCTCGACCGCCAGCTGCGCCGCTGGTCGACGCAGTGGGAATCGTCGCGCACCCGCCCGCTGGCGGCGATGGACGAGCTCCACGACTGGCTCGTCGATCATGCGCCGGAGCCGACGACGACCTGCATCGTCCACGGCGACTTCCGTCTCGGCAACGCCCTGTTGGGCCCCGACGGCGAGGTCGTGGCGATGCTCGACTGGGAGCTGTGCACGCTCGGCGAGCCGATGGCCGACCTGTCCTACCTGTTGCGCTCGTGGGTGGCGCCGGACGAGCCGGCCGGCCCCCACCTCGAGCCGCCGACGCGGGCGGGTGGGTTTCCGACGCGTGCGGAGCTGGTCGCTCGATACGTCGAGGGGACGGGACGATCGGTCGACGATCTCGGCTACTGGATGGCGTTCAACGCGTGGCGTTCGGCGGCGATCAACGAAGGCGTGCTCCGGCGTTACCTCGACGGCGCGATGGGTCAGCGCGACGTCGACCTCGACGCGTTCCGGCGCAGCGTCGAACTGACTGCCGCCGCCGGGCTCGCCAGCGCGGTCCGCGCGGAGGCCGGCGAGAGTTAGAGCTCGGGGAACGGGGCGTCGGGTGCCGACGCCGCCGCTCGCAGGTCACGCTTGAGCAGCTTGCCCGTGGCGTTGCGCGGCAACGGGTCGGTGCTGCGCCACACGCGCGACGGGACCTTGAACGCCGCCAGCCGTTCGGCGACGCGACGGCGCAGCTCGGCGCCGGTCAGGTCGCTGCCGGGCTCGAGCTCGACCACGGCGCCGACCTCCTCGCCGAGCACGTCGTGAGGGACGCCAATCACGGCGACGTCGCGCACGCCGTCGAGGGCGTGGATCGCCGCTTCGACCTCGGCGCAGTAGACGTTCTCGCCGCCACGCAGGATGACGTCTTTGATCCGGTCGACGACGTACACGAAGCCGTCGCGCACGAATGCCGCATCGCCGGTGTGGAACCAGCCGTCGGTGAACGCGGCTGCCGTGGCCTCGGGGTTGTTCCAGTAGCCGGCAACGACGTTCGGTCCGCGGACCCACAGCTCGCCGGTCGTGCCGTCGGCGACCACCTCGCCGGTGTCGTCGCGGATCGAGACCTCGGCGACCGGGACCGGCCGCCCGACCGAATCGGGGTGCTCGTAGTAGTCGGCGCCCGAGTTCGACACGATCGCCGACGTCGTCTCGGTCAACCCGTAGCCGTTGGCCGGCCGGATGGCGCGGCCCGATCGCTCACCGATCCGGTCGATCAGGCTCGGCGGCACCGGCGCCCCGCCGGAGGCGATCGTCCCCAGTGACTCGGCGACGACACCTTGGCGGTCGAGCTCGTCGAACAGCTCGCGCACGACGGTCGGCACGCCGGCGATCGAGCTCACCCCTTCGGTGGTCACCAGCCGCACCGCCTCGGCGGGATCCCACTTGTACATGCAGATCACCGTCGCCCCGAACGCCGTCGACACGTAGAGGCCGCTCATGCCGCCGATGTGGAAGAACGGGAAAGTCTGCAACGACACGGTGCGGCTCACCGGCGGTCCGTCGTCGGCGCTCGGTGCGGGCGCCGGGTTGTCAGCCGCCGCCAGGGCACCACCGAACGCGGTGTTCATCAGATTGGTGCAGTGGTTGCGGTGCGTTTGCACCGCTCCCTTCGGTGAGCCCGTGGTGCCGGACGTGTACATGATCGTCGAGGGATCGTCCGGCGCGATCGCCACGTCCGGCAGCGGCGGGTCGCCGTCGGCCTCGATCACGTCCTCGAGCAGCACGGCCCCGGCCGGCACGTCGCCGCGAGCGCGCACGACGTAGATCCGCAGCGACCGCTCGTCGAGCGACGACGTCAATCGCGCCAGACGCTCGTCGTCGGCGATCAGCACCGTCGCCCCGGAGTCGTCGAGGGCGTACTCGAGCTCGGGCCCGGTCCACCACGCATTGAGCGGCACGACGACGGCACCGATCGACTGCACGGTCCAGAACGCGAGCACCCACTCGGGGTAGTTGCGCATGGCGATCGCCACCCGGTCGCCCGGCGCGACGCCGTCGGCGACGAGCGCGGCGGCGAGCCGCCGCACCCGCACGCCGTGGTCGGCGTACGTCCAGCGCGTGTCGCCGTAGACGAGGAACTCGCGGTCGCCGAAGTCGAGGCTGCGCTCGAACACGTCGCGCAGGGTCGGCGCGGCGTGGGCGTAGACGGGCAGCTCGATGCCACCCACGTCGGTGCGCACGATCTCGAACGGCGACCCGGGGCCGGTGAGCGCGGCGATCGTGTCGTCGCGGGTCGACGTCACGACGACCCCGTGCGGCCGGCGAGGAACCCGCGCACTGCCTCGGCGTGCTCGGGTGATGCGTAGGCGCGCTGGAGGTAGTCGATCTCGCGACGCTGCACTGCGGCGAGATCCGTCTCGTTGGCGTTGATCGTCAGCAGCTCTTTGATCCAGCGCAGCTGCGGGGTCGGGTTCTCGCCGTACTCGCGCGCCCGCTCGACTGCCGTCGCCAGCAGCGCATCGGGCTCGGTCAGCTCGTCGACGAGGCCGATCCGCAGCGCCTCGTCAGCGTCGATGATGCGACCCGACAGCATCAGGTCGGAGGCGGCACCGAAGCCGACCCGGTTGGGCAGGAGTTGCGAGCTGGCGAGCTCGGGCACGAGCCCCATCTTGACGAAACGCAGGCTCAACCGAGCGGCGGTCGAAGCGATCAGGCGGTCGCACGGCAGGACCATCGTCAGGCCGACGCCGACCGCCGGGCCGTTGATCGCGGCGACGATCGGCTTCGTCGATCGGAGCAGCTCGACCCAGTCCCGCCGAGGACCCGGCCTGGCTGCCTCGCGGTCACCGTCGAGCTGGGCACCGAACGTCGCCTCGATGTCGGCGCCGGCGCAGAAGCCACGGCCGGAGCCGGTGATCACGACCGCACCGATCGAGTCGTCGGCGTCGGCCATCTCGATCGCCGCCGTCAGCTCCGCGCTCATCCGCGGGGTCCAGGCGTTCAGCCGCTCGGGCCGGTCGAGGGTCAACACCAGCACGTCGTCGTGCCGGTCGGTCAGGATCTGCTCGTCGTCCACGAGACCTCCCCATTGGTCGCGTCGGTGCGGCGGACGACCGTGGCGGATGCCATGACCGAGCGCCAGTGTCTGGCAGGACCGTAGCGGTGGACCGTGGCCGAGTGCCGAGCCGGAGCCTCGGGGTTCGCCGGGTTGTTCCCCGCTTCTGGGTCGCATGTGCCGCGCCTCGCGCGGCGATTCCGACCCAGAAGTACGACGGCGGCGATCTGCCGGTTGTGCCTGCGGTTTGTCAGAGATTGCTAATCTCGAGGCATGTCGGTCGAACAGTACGACCCGATCGCCAACCCGTACGCCCCCGGGGCCGGCACGCCACCGCCGGCACTGGTCGGCCGCGACGACATCATCGACACGGCGACGATCGCCCTGCAACGGCTGCGATCGTCGCGCAGCCACCAGCACCTCCTCGTCACCGGTCTGCGCGGCGTCGGCAAGACCGTGCTGCTCGGCAAGCTCGCCGCGCTGGGTGAGCACAGCGGCTACCGGGTGATCCGCCTCGAAGCCGTCGGGGGTGACGACACGATCCGCTCTCTCGTCCGTCAGTGCCGGCGCGTCGCCGAGAGTTTCGAACACGGCGGCAGCAAGGTCGCCCGCGCCCTGCGTTCGATCGATTCGGTCTCGCTGACCGTCCTCGGGACCGGGTTCGGCGTCGATCGCACGGACACCTCGGCGGTCGCCGACCGTGATTCGCTCGCCGACGTGATCGTCGACCTCGCCGCCGCCGCAGCCGACAACGACATCGGGGTGCTGCTGGCGATCGACGAGGCGCAACTCGTCGAGCGCAACGACTTCCGCCGCATCCTCGCCGGCGTGCACCGCTGCGGCCAGGACGCCCTCCCCCTCGCCTGCCTGCTCGCCGGACTGCCCAACCTCGTCGGCGACGTAGCCAAGGCAGCCACCTACGCCGAGCGCATGTTCGCCGTCTTCGAGCTCGGACCGCTCTCACCCGACCAGGCGGCGCGCGCCGTCACCGAGCCCTCGCGCGAGCTCGGCGTCGAGTGGGCCGACGCGGCGATCGACGCCGTGGTCGAGCACTCCGACGGCTACCCGTTCTTCGTCCAGACCTGGGCGTACCACACGTGGAACGTGGCCACCGACGACCCGATCTCGGCCGCCGACGTCGAACGAGCCACGTCGGCCGTCGAGCACGCCCTCGACGCCGCCTTCTTCGCCGCCAGGATCGCCCGCATCCCGGCCTCCGAGGTCAGCTACGTGCGGGCACTGGCGTCACTCGGTGGCGGGCCGCACCGCTCCGGCCACGTCGCCGAGGCGATGGGGATGACCACCTCCCAGGTCGGCGCCTTCCGCGATCGGCTGATCGGCGAAGGACTGGTGTACGCGCCGCGCTACGGCTGGGTCGAGTTCGCCATCCCCCACTTCCACTCCTATATACGTCGAGCGATGCCGGCCTGACCGCGGGCTACCGTCGCAACATGCCACTCACGTCCGGCTTCAACCACGTCGCCACACTGACGACCTCGATGGACACCACTGTCGGCTTCTACGAGGACGCCTTCGAGGCGGTGGTCGTGTTCGAGGTGCCCAAGGACGAGCACCACCCGTGGATGAAGGTGGTCGACGTCGGTGGCGGGTCGGCGCTCAACGTGTTCGAGATGACCGCCGAGGAGATCATCGGTGAGCGTCGCCGGCAGGGCGGGCGAGGTGCCATCGACCACTTCGCCTTCGCCGTGGACTCGGTCGACGTGCTCCGATCGATGAAGGACCGACTCGCCGCCGCCGGCGCCCAAGAGGTCGGCGACGTACAGCAGCTCGGTGACGAGTGGTCGTTGTTCTTCCGCGACCCCGACGGGATGGAGCTCGAGATCTGCTGCCCGGCGGACACCTTGCCGCCCGGCTGAGCGGTCCGCCACCGACCCGTCGAGACCCGACTCCTCACCGTGACCCGGCAACCCTGTGACACCCCTTGGTCATGATGGGGGTATGGACACGGGGGTCGTGATCGAGCGGGTGCAGCGGGTGGCCGCCGCCCGCGTCGACGTGTCCGCCGACCGGACCGGCATCGAAGCGGGGTTGCGTGACGTGTCGGCGATCCGGGCGTGGTGCGATGCCAGCGAGGCTGACCTGGTGCGTCAGTTGGCCGAGGTGGTGTCGTTTCCCGAGGCGGTGATCACCGACGCCACCCACGACAGCACCACCAACGCCGCCAAGACGATCGAACGATCGAAGACCTTGGATGCCGCCGTCGACTTGGCGTCCGCCCTCGACGACGGCACGATCACTGCCGGTCACGTCGACGCCGTCACCCGTGCTGCGGGTGGTCTCGATGCCGGTCAACGCGAGAGCCCTGATCGAACGCTGCGATCGCCTGTCGACGTTCGCCAGCCATGCCACCGTCGACCAGTGGCGCACCAAGGTCCGCCAGGTGGCGTGCGACGTGCAGCGTGCTGACGGTCTCGACCGGTTGGAACGCCAGAAGCGGGCAACCACCGTGTCGACCTGGGTCGACGGTGAAGGGATGTGGAACCTGCGCGGACGGTTCGATCCGCTCACCGGCGTCACCCTCGCCACCCGGCTCGATCACACCGTCGACACCGTGTTCGCCGACACCGTCCCCGCCACCGCACCCGCCGATCCGATCGAACGCAACAAACACCTCCGTGCCCTCGCCCTCGCCCGACTGATCACCGGCGACGCACCCACCCCACGAGCGGGGCGACCCGAGTTCGTCGTCGTCATCGACACCACCAGCGACACGAACACCACCGACGAGCCGAACACCACCGGCACCGGCACGTCCGACGAGCCGGACTGGGACGTCACCTGGCCGATCCCGGTCGACATCCCACTCCGCATCCTGCGCCAGATGATGAACGAACCCGACGCCAACGTGCACACGGTCGTCGTCCGCAACGGCATCGTGCTCCACGCACCGGGCGAACTCGACCTCGGACGCACGACCCGACTCGCCAACACAGCCGCAGCGACGAGCACTCCGCGCCCTCTACTCCACCTGCACCGTGCCCGGCTGCCGTGTCCCCTACGACCGCTGCAAACTCCACCACATCACCTGGTGGCGGCACGGCGGCACCACCAACCTCTCCAACCTCGCGCCACTGTGCACCGGCCACCACACCAACATCCACCACGACGGCTGGACCATCACCCTCGGACCCAACCGAGAACTCACCCTCACCCTCCCCGACGGCACCATCATGACCACCGGACCCCCCAACCGGAGCGCGGCATGAGCCGCGGCCGGCAGCACGGCGCCAGCGCCCGCCCATCAGGCGCTGGCGCGCTGGCTGTCGAGCGGTTGCACCCGGCTGCGCAGGGCGCCGAGCGCCTGCGTCACCAAGCGCGAGACCTGCACCTGACTGATCCCGAGGTGGGCGCCGATCTCCGACTGCGTCCATCCCTCGTAGAACAGCAGGAACAGGATCGTCCGCTGCCGGCTCGGCAGCGAGGAGAGTGCGGCGTGGACCTCGGCACGATCGTCGGCGGACTCGAGCAGTGCATCGATGCGACCGAGACGCTCGCGTAGATCCGCGTTCGCGATCGTCGGCGGACGGCGCCAGCGAGACGGGGTGGAAGAGCTGATCGACGGCGAGGGCATTGACCACGTCGACCTCGTCGGCCCCGATGCGCTCGGCCACCTCGGCCGGCGTCGGCATTCGTTTCAGATCGGCCGCCAGCCGTTCGACTGCGCCGTGGCAGGCGGCGTTGAGATCTTGGACACCGCGCGGCACGCGCACGGTCAGGACACCGCGATGGTGGTGCTGGAGCACGCCGACCATCGTCGCTTCGGCGAACGTCCGGAACGCCACGCCGCGCGTCGGATCGAAGCGCTCGATCGCCGCCAACAGGCCGATGCGGGCGACCTGCGTGACGTCGTCGAGCGACTCGTCGTGCCACCTGGCGCGATGGGCGACCACGTGGGCCATCCAGTCGAACGACTCGACGATGCGGTCGAGCAGGTCCGGTTGGTGGTCGGCACAGTAGGCACGGACCAGCTCGTCCGGATCGTCACTCTCGGCCTGCCGTACTCGCCCGGCCGGCGCATCTCTGATCGCCATTCGTCGGTCCCCTCATCACGTCCCTCGCCCCGCCGGTCGACGACGTCGATGCCCAACCGCGGCCACACTGAGTGAGAGTTAGGTGGTCGACGGTACCACCGCCGGCCAGTTAGGGCAAGGCGTTCCTCACCGGTTGGAGCACAAACCACCAGCTCATCGGTATTGTCGTGGGACGCGGACTGGCAGCAGTCGCGTTCGCCCCCGTGAGACGAACACCACGCAGCGTGGTGGCGCGTCCCGATCAGCTCGAGGTGCTGACCTCCTGGGAGATCCCGCCCGCTGTTGCTCGGAGATCGACGACCACACGATTTCCGCCCGACGTCGAGGCGACGCGCACGTGTTGCGGTCGGCGCTCGACGACGTACTCCCAGCCGGCGGCGGCGACGACGTCGACCACCAGATCGCCGTCGACCGTCGTCGCCTCGATCCGCCCGGCGTCGGTGACGACGGTCGCTCGATGGGAACCGCCCGAGGCCCGCGGCACCGAGGAATCGGCCGGTGGTTCGGCGCTCGGTGCTCGAGTGCTCGAGGTGGAGCCGGCTGCGTCCGTGTCGCGCAACTGCTCGCCCGACGCAGGGGCACATCCGCCGGCGATCATCAGCGCCACTGCGACGATCACCGTCAACGGCCGGGACACGACGACCGCCGCGACGCGACCATCAAGCCGGCGCCGAGCAACGACGTCACCAGCGCCACGAGCACCAACCCCAGAGGATCGCCTCCGGTCGCCGGCAGACTGCGGCCCGCCGACGTCCGCTGCGCCGCCGGCACCGAGGAACGGATCGGGGCGGCTGGTGCGGTGGCCTCGCCGCCGACCGCCTCCCCGGCGCCGCCCTCGTCGACCGGATCCACCGGCAGGACGCCAGGCGTCGGAGGAGGGGGAGGCGGCGGAGGGGGAGGCGGCGGCGGGGCGAGGCACGTCAGGTCGGCCATGTTCAGACGTCCGCACAACACCACCAGCCCACGGTTGGTCGCCGATGCCGACCCCGTGACGATCACCAGGTCGCCCGAGTCGGCGACCACCAGCAGGGTCCCGATGCCCGACTCGTCGAGCGCCTCGGTCACCGCTGGCGTGGCGAGTGCCGTCGCCAGCTCGGTCGTGCCGATCGTCGTGTTGGCCTCGTTGAGTCCCGAGTTGGCGCGGCCGATGGCGAGGTTGACCACTGCCGCCAGTTGGCGGGTCCTCACCGCGGCGACGCTCGAGGTCTGCGAGGTCAGCGTGCTGTCCACGCCGATGTCGAAGTCGCCGAGCTTCGTCGTCAGGGCGCGCCGCTCCGTGTCCAGCGCCGTGCCAGTCGTCCAGGCGTCGATCTCCGACATGAACAGCCGCAGGAACCCGGCGACCTCGGTGACCACCGCCTGGGCCGCCGGTCCCGTCATCCCCATCGCGGCCAGTTCTTGCGAACCGACGCTGTTGCCGCCGGAGGTCGCCACCGCCATGCCTGCATTGACGACGACGACCTGCTGGTCGATGTCGATCGTGCCGCGAGCGGCGTCACCGACGGCGACCTGGAGCACCTCGGTGCTCGATCGGTTGCCGATCGCCGTGGCGTCACCCGTCGAGATCGAACCCGCGCCCGTCGAGCGTTCGACCGACGCCACGAGCTCGGGCATCAGCAACATCAGCAGCTGCTCGAGGCCGTCCTCGTCGGCGCTGGAGAGCGCGGCCGCCAAATGGCTGCCGATCATGTTCGAACCGGTGTCCGCGAACGCCAGTCCGAAGTTGATGATCGTCGCCCGCTGGTCGACGGCGATGCGTGCCCCGTCGCGCCCGCTCGCCAGGACCAGCTGGGTGATCGCGGACGACGACGCATTGCCGACCGCAATCGCCGCGCCGGTGATCGCCGAGGCCGGTCCGCTTCCCGACCCCGAGGCCGAGGCCGACGACGTGGCGTTGGCACCGGTGTTGGCGATCGCCAGCCCGATGCGCAGTGTCGCCGTGCGCTGGGAGACGACGTCGCTCTCCCCCGCATCGGCGTCGGCGCGCGCCCCCTGGGTGACGTAGGTCGCTGACTCGTTGCCGACGGCGGTGGCCGCACCCGTGGTGATCTGCCCCGAGCCACCTGCGGCACCACTGCCCGAGGCCAGCGAGTTGGTCCCGCTGTTGGCGAGAGCGCCACCGATGTTGAAGACGATGGAGATCTGCACCACGTCGACGCTCGACGTCTCGTCGACGTCGGCCACCACCTGCTGGCCGATCGCGGTCCGATCGGCACTGCCGACCGCCGTCGCGGCACCGGTCGCCAGGTTCGTCGACGGCTCGCCGGTCGGCGACGACACGGCGTTCGACGACGACGTGTTGTGGCCGGTGTCCGCCACGGCGATCTGGACCGACTCGACCTCGATCGTGTGCGTCGTCTCGTCGGCGGCGTCGGCGACCTGGCCCGGAGCGTCGGTCGACCCAACGGGCTCGGGCGGCAGGTCAGGTTCGTCGGGCGGCGGATCGCTCGACCCGGCTTCGACCGGCGTCTCCGCGACCGGCACGTCCTGTGCCGGTACGTCCTGTGCCGGCGCATCCTGCGCCGGAACGTCGTCGGCGCGGACGTGCGCCGCCGCCGAACAGCTGATCGTCGTCGCGAGCAGCGTGGCGCCCAGTAGCTGTCGTGCTCTCACCGTTGCCACCTCGTCTCACCGTCCGCCCGGTCCAGTCGGCATCGGGCACCGTCGCCCTGGAGCGGTGGCCTCGGCCAGCTCCAGGGCGACCTTCAGTTGGTCATCCTCCGGTCGTGAAGGTGGCCGTGCTGGAGTTGCTGTCGGTGTTCGAGCTGTCCTGCGTGACCGTCACCGTCGACGAGTTCGACGACGACGCACTGCCGGTGGTCATCGTGTTGCCACCCGACGCAGTGTTGGCCGACGTCGCACCGTTGGTCGACGATGCCGTGCCGCCGGCACCACCCGTCGCCGTGGTTGCCCCACCGACGTCCTCCGCTGCGGCGGTGGCGCCGGCGCCGCCACCGGCCGCCGAGCTGGTTGCGTCCTGCGACGTGTTGTTGCTCTGGCTCGTCGACACCGACTGGCTGTTCGACCCGGAGTTGGCCGACGCCGACTGTGAGATCGAGACGTTCGCATTGGCGTTCTGACTGACGTCGGCATGGGTGTCGGCGGCCGGCGCGACGTCGTCGTCGCCGCTGCTGGCGTCGGCGGTGTTGGTCGAACTGTTGGTCTGCGTCTGGCTGACCGAGCCGGTGACCGTGTTGTCGGCGCTGGCGTCGCCGGTCGTCATCGTGTTGCCACCGCTGGCGTCGTTGGTCGAATCCGCGGTGTTGGCCGAGTCGGCCCCACCGCCAGCACCGCCGGTTGCGCTCACATCACCGTCGATGTCGTACCCCATCGCATCGGCCCCGGCGCCACCGCCGTCGGCACCACTGTCGGCAGACTGTTCCGTGTCGTTGGTCTGACTGGCGGTGACCGTCTGGACGTTGTTGCCGCTGTTGCTGTTCGCTTCCTGCTCGATCTCCACGGAGACGCTGGCGTCCTGGTTGATCTCGGAGTCGGCGTCGGCATTCAGGTCGTCGGCGGAAACGCTGCCTGCGAGGGGCACGGCAGCGAGTCCGACGATGGCGACGACCGACGCGATCGTGCGCGACTTCTTCATGATGGATCCTCCTGATGTTGGTTCCGGTGAACCCGCCCGAAGCATCCGAGCGCGCACTCCGCTGTGCCGACCTCTTACCCGCGACCGCCGATCGGCATACGGCACCGGTGCCCCGGCGGCGAGGATCCGTTGGCGTCAGGGCGCGCCGACCCGCCGCAGCGCGTCGGGCGTGAGATCGGCGATCGAGGGATAGCCGTCGATCGCCATCGTCAGGTCGATCTCGGCGAGCAGCGAGGCGACCAGGTGCTCGATGCCCGCCTGTCCCCCGACAGCCAGGGCATAGGCGTACGGGCGACCGATCGCCACGGCGGAAGCACCGAGGGCCAACGCCTTGATCACGTCGGGTCCACTGCGAACCCCGGAGTCGAACACGACCGGTGCACCGCCGGCCGCCTCGACGACGCCGGGCAGGCAGTCGAGGGCGGGCAGCCCGCCGTTGGCCTGCCGCCCTCCGTGCGTCGAGCAGTAGATGCCGTCGATGCCGGCATCGATCGCCCGGCGGGCGTCGTCGGGGTGGCAGACACCCTTGAGCAGCAGCGGGAGCGACGTCAGCGAGCGCAGCCAGCCGAGGTCGTCCCAGTTCAGCCGCTGGTTGCCGAACACGCTCGCCCAGAGACCGGTCGCCGTCTGCGGATCCTCCTCCGGTGGTACGGCGAGCTTGGCGCGGAACACCGGATCGGAGAAGTAGTTGGCCAGCTCGAGGCCCTGCAACTGGGGGAAGCTGGCGATCGTCAGGTCACGTGGCCGCCAGCCGAGCGTCAGCGTGTCGAGCGTGACGACGATCGCCGAGAAGCCCGACGTCTCGGCACGGGCGACGAAGCTCTCCGTCAGCTCACGGTCGTTCGGCGGGTACAGCTGGAACCAGCCGGGCGTGTCGCCGAACTCGTCGGCCACCATCTCCATCGGGTCCTGGGTGAGCGTCGAGGCGATCATCGGGACGCCCGTCGACGCCGCCGCCCGGGCGACGAGCAGCTCACCGTGCCCGTCGGGGTCACACAGACCGATCACGCCGACCGGCGCGAACATCAGCGGCGTCGGGTAGGCGACGCCGAACAGCTCGATGCTGACGTCACGCTCGGCCGCGCCCGTCAGCATCCGCGGCATCAGCCCCCAGCGGCGGAACGCCTCGACGTTGGCCCGCTGGGTGTGCTCGTCGCCCGCTCCCCCGGCGACGTACGACCACATCTCCTCCGACATCACCACTTCGGCGCGACGTTCGAAGTCGGCGTACGTCATCGGCAGTTCGGGACGCACCCCACCGAGCCCGTCGAAGTAGATCGAGAGCTGCCAGTCGCCGTAGTTCCCCATGCCCGCGGACGTTAGCGAGTACGCAACGGTTGGGGTCTGTCCCCAACCGTTGCTTACTCGAGGTCGAGGAGCTGGCGGGCGGCGAGGGCGGGCGTGATCGTGCCGTCGGCGAGGTCGGCCTCGAGACGCCCGGCGAGGTCACGCACGTCGTCGCGCCCGCGGAACCGGTGCAGCAGGCGCTCCTCGACCGTCGACCACATCCAGTTGATCCGCTGGCGGGCACGGCGGCGTTCGAACTCGCCCGAGTCGGCCAGCACGTCGCGGTGCCGCACCACCTGCTGCCACACACCGTCGAGACCGTCGCCGGTCGTCGCACTGCAGGTCAGCACCGGTGGCACCCACAAGCTCTCCGCCGGGTAGAGCAGGTGCAGCGCTGTCGACAGCTCGCGGGCGGCGACCTTCGCCGGCTCGACGAAGGCGCCGTCGGCCTTGTTGACCGCCAACACGTCGGCGAGCTCGAGCACACCCTTCTTGATGCCCTGCAACGAGTCACCGCTGCGGGCCAGCATCAGCACCAGGAACGTGTCGGTCATGTTGGCGACGGCGATCTCCGACTGGCCGACGCCGACCGTCTCGACCAGCACGACGTCGTAGCCGGCAGCCTCGACGATGACGATCGACTCGCCGCGTCGCCGCTGCCACGCCACCGAGCGTGCCGGCGGTTGGCGACGGACGGATGAACGCCTGCGGATCGACCGACAGGCGCTCCATGCGGGTCTTGTCGCCGAGGATGCTGCCCCCGGTTCGCGTCGACGACGGGTCGACGGCGAGCACGGCGACGCGATGGCCGCGTTCGGTGAGCATCGTCCCGAGTGCGTCGATGAACGTCGACTTGCCGACGCCGGGCACCCCGGTGATCCCGACCCGTGTCGCACCGCCCGACTTCGGCAGCAGCCGCACCAGCAGCTCCTGCGCCTTCGCCTGGTGATCGGCGAGACGCGACTCGACGAGTGTGATCGCCTGCCCGAGCGTCGTCCGATCTCCTGCCAGGACACCGGACTCGTAGGCGTCGACGTCGACGACGCGTGGCATCGCCTCAGGCCAGGCGCTGTTCGAGGTCGCTCAGCAGGTCGACCACGGCGTCGGCGATCACCGTGCCCGGCGGGAAGATCGCCGCCGCACCGGCGGCGCGGAGCTCGTCGAAGTCCTGCGGCGGGATGACCCCACCGACGACGATCATGATGTCCTCACGACGGAGGGCGGCGAGCTCCTTGCGCAGCTCGGGCACCAACGTCAGGTGCCCGGCGGCCAGCGACGACACACCGACGATGTGCACGTCGGCCTCGACCGCTTGGCGGGCGACCTCGCCGGGGGTCTGGAACAGCGGACCGACGTCGACGTCGAAGCCGAGATCGGCGAACGCCGTGGCGATCACCTTCTGCCCACGGTCGTGGCCGTCCTGACCCATCTTGGCGACCATGATCCGCGGCCGGCGCCCGTGGTGGGTGCCGAACTCGTCGACCATCTGGCGCGCCAGGCGCACGTTCGGGGCGTCGCCGATCTCGCTGCGGTACACACCCTCGATCGTACGGATCGCCGCCGTGTGCCGGCCGAACACCTGCTCCAAGGCGTCGCTGATCTCACCGACGGTGGCGTGGTTGCGGGCCGCGTCGACGGCGAGCTTGAGGAAGTTCTGCTCGAGGCCGTCGGCACGCTTGCCGTCGACCGAGGCGGCGGCAGCAGCGGTGAGCAGCTGCAGCGAACGTTGACAGGCCTCCTCGTCGCGCTCGGCGCGCAGCCGCTCCAACTTCGCCAACTGCTGGGCACGCACGGACGAGTTGTCGACCTTGAGGACGTCGATCTCGTCGGGCACGTCGGGCCGGAACAGGTTGACCCCGATCACCGGCTGACGGCCCGAGTCGATGCGCGCCTGGGTGCGGGCGGCCGCCTCCTCGATGCGCATCTTGGGGATCCCGGCCTCGATCGCCGCGGTCATGCCACCGGCCTGCTCGACCTCTTGGATGTGCCGCCACGCCGCCTGGGCGAGGTCGTGGGTGAGTCGTTCGATGTAGTACGAACCGCCCCACGGGTCGATGACCTTGGTCGTGCCCGACTCCTGCTGCAAGAAGAGCTGCGTGTTGCGGGCGATGCGGGCACTGAAGTCGGTCGGCAGCGCCAGCGCTTCGTCGAGGGCGTTGGTGTGCAGCGACTGGGTGTGCCCCTGGGTCGCCGCCATCGCCTCCACACAGGTGCGGACGACGTTGTTGAACACGTCCTGCGCGGTCAGCGACCAGCCCGAGGTCTGGGAGTGGGTGCGCAGCGACAGCGACTTGTCGTTCTGCGGGTCGAACTGATTGACGAGCTTGGCCCACAGCAACCTGCCGGCGCGCATCTTCGCCACCTCCATGGCGAAGTTCATGCCGATCGCCCAGAAGAACGACAGTCGCGGCGCGAACCGGTCGACGCCGAGCCCGGCGTCCATGCCGGCGCGGATGTACTCGACGCCGTCGGCGAGCGTGTAGCCGAGCTCGAGGTCGGCGGTCGCGCCGGCCTCTTGCATGTGGTAGCCGGAGATCGAGATCGAGTTGAACTTGGGCATCTCCTGCGACGTGAACGAGAAGATGTCCGAGATGATCCGCATCGACGGCTCGGGTGGGTAGATGTAGGTGTTGCGGACCATGAACTCCTTGAGCACGTCGTTCTGGATCGTGCCCGTGAGCTGCTGCGGTGTCACGCCTTGTTCCTCGGCGGCGACGATGTAGAGGGCGAGCACCGGCAACACGGCGCCGTTCATCGTCATCGACACGCTCATCTGATCGAGCGGGATCCCGTCGAACAGCTGCCGCATGTCGAGGATCGAGTCGATCGCCACGCCGGCCATGCCGACGTCGCCGGCGACGCGCGGGTGATCGCTGTCGTAGCCGCGGTGGGTGGCGAGGTCGAACGCCACCGACAGACCCTTCTGCCCGGCGGCGAGGTTGCGGCGGTAGAAGGCGTTCGACTCGGCCGCGGTGGAGAAGCCGGCGTACTGGCGGATCGTCCACGGCTGGTTGACGTACATCGTCGGATACGGGCCGCGGAGGAACGGGGCGACACCGGGATAGGTGTCCAAGAAGTCGATGCCCTCGAGGTCGTCGGGTCCGTAGACCCCCTTGACGGCGATGCCCTCCGGCGTCTCCCACGGGTCGCTCGTGCTCGACGCCGAGCCGCTGGCGGTGATGGTGCCGAGGTCGAGCTGCGACAGGTCGGGGATCGTCATGCCGGCACTCCCATCCGGTCGAGGGTGCGGGTCAAGAAGTCGAGGACGTCACTTCCGACGCCGACCTCCTCGTCGATGCCGGCGAGGTCGAGGTTGCGGCCGGCGACGAAGATCGAGCTCGCACCACGTTGGCGGAGCCGATCGGCGACGTCGACGGCTCGCTCCTGGTAGACCGCGTCCGACGAGCACAGGCAGACGAACGCCGTCGTCGCCGGGTCGTAGTCGTCGGCGTCGCCCTCGACCGTGCGGATGCCGGCGACCTCGAAGAGGTTCTTGGCGAACGTTGCCCGTGGCGTGGCGACGGCGGGTCCACCGATCGTCGCCAGGTAGACCGTCGGCCGGTCGCCGGACTTCGCCGCTGCATCGGCGCGGCCGCGTTGGCGTTCGAAACCGTCCGCCAAGCGGTGCAGCGTGAACGGCGCGAACGCCGTGTCGCCGGCGGGGACGTCGTCGTCCATCGCCGGTGGCGGCGGCTCGCCGATGTCGGGGAACTCGGTCACCCCGGTCAGCGGGCGCTTGCGGGTGGCGATCGCCTTCGTGCGAGCCGCCAGCACCTCGTCGAGCGCGGCGTGGACGATGCCTGCTTCGACCGCGGCGACGATGCCGCCCGCCGACTCGACCCGCTGCAACTCGGCCCAGGCGGCTGCGGCGAGCTCGTCGGTGCGCTCCTCGACGTACCACGACCCACCGGCGAGGTCGACGACGCGTCCGAGGTTCGACTCGAGTTGCAACACGGTCTGGGTGTTACGGGCGACGCGGCGACCGCGGGCGGTCCCCCCGGCGACAGTGAGGGCGTCGTGCGGCCAGATCGTGACGGCATCGGCACCACCGACGGCCCCGGAGAAGCAGGCCTCCGTGGAGCGCAGCGAGTTGACCCACGGGTCGTAGCGGGTCAACATCACCCGCGATCCGTCGGCGTGCTGCACCATCTTCGCCGCCGTGTCCGACGCACCGGCGATCTCGCCGACGCGCGCCCACAGGCGCCGAGCGGCGCGCAGCTTGCAGATCGTGGCGAACTGGTCGGCAGTCGCCGCCAACCGGAACTCGATCGACGAGAAGGCACGGTCGAGGTCGACGCCGCGCGCCGCCAACTCGCGCACCATGGTCGCACCCGCGGCGATCGTCCACGCCACCTCCTGGGCGTCGGAGGCGCCTGCGTCGTGCCAGACCGTGCCGTCGGCGACGAGCACCCGTGCCGCAGGAGCCTGCTCGGCGGCGGCGACGACCAGCTCGGCGGCGGCGTCGAACCCGGCGGAACGGTCGGTGGTACCGCCCGAGCGCGCCCAGGCGCCGAGCGGGTCGACGCCGAGCGAACCCGACCGTGCGTCGGCGGCGATGTCACGCGATGCCCACAGCTCGACGAGCGCCCGAGCCGCCGACACCCCGTCATCGGTGCCCGGCGTGGCGAGCGACACCGGGGCGAGATCGAGGTACACACCCTCCAGCGCGGCGTCGAGTCGTGCCGCGTCGACGTCGGCGGGGACCTCCAGGAGCACCCCCGTTGCACCGGCCTCGAGCTCGGCCCGGGCGTCCGATCCGGCAACGTCGATCCACACCCGCTGGCGGATCTCCCAGGGGCGGGGATCGGCGTGCGTGCCACGCACGTACGGCGCGACGCCGGGCACCCCGCTCGTCGTCGGCGCGTCGGCGGCGGTGTACAGCGGCTGCAACGCCAGTCCGTCTTCGGTGACGGTGACCAGCGTGCGGGCGAATGCGGCAGCGGCCTGCTCGTCGGTGGCGTCGGGCTTGCCCTTCAGCAGGACGCCCTTGACCGCGTCCATCCAGACGTCGCGAGCGACCGGGGGGAACTCCGATCCGAGGGGGACCGGACGGTCGTCGATGTCAGTCACGGTCTCTAGTCAAACCGAACCGCTCGCCCGGCGCCAAGGTCGGGCGACACCTCACTCGGAGCGTCACTCGAAGCGGCGACGGAGGTTGGTGAGGTGCGGGACCAGGTCGGGGTCGGCCGCCGGACCGAACGCCGCGGCGAGGGTGCCCCGGGCGCCGCTCGACGGGTCGCGCAAGGCGAAGACGATCATCTCGTCACCCGGGTCGCTGGGACCCTCGAAGCGGTAGATGTGGTCGACCTCGGCGACGTCGACGGCGCACTCCACCCGCGGCGCATCGGCATCAACCCGCGCCACGTCGGCGCGCAGCACCCCGTCGACGAGATCGAAGTCGGCGGTGTATCCCTGCTCGCGGAGGACGGTGATCGCCTCCGTGACGGTCGAAGGCCCAGTCTCGTCGCTCATCGACCCCACCCTAGACACGGCGCCGTGACGCCGCCCTCCGATCTCCCAGCCGCCACACACGTCGTTTAGGTTCGCCGCCATGCGTGCCGTCATCTGCCACGAACTCGGTCCCGTCGATCGCCTCACCGTCGACGAGTTGCCGACCCCCGATCCCGGGCCCGGCGAGGTCCGCATCGCGGTTCGTGCCGCCGGCGCGTCGTACGTCGACGGGCTGCAGGCGGCGGGGCGCTACCAGTTCCCGCAGACCCCGCCGTACACGCCCGGCGGCGAGTGCGCCGGCGTCGTCGACGCGATCGGCGACGGTGTCGACGGGTGGGCGGTCGGCGACCGGGTGTTCGCCTCCACGGGCATCGGAGCGATGGCCGACACGCTGATCACCCGTCCCCAGCAGCTGATCCGGCTCCCCGACTCGATCGACTTCGCCGTCGGGGCGACGTTCCTCCAGGTGTACGGCACCGCGTGGTTCGCCCTCAAGCACCGCACCGTGGTCCGCCCCGACGAGGTGATGCTCGTCACCGGCGCCGGTGGTGGCGTCGGGCTGGCGGCGATCGATGTCGCCCGCTCGATGGGGGCGCGGGTGATCGCCGTTGCCTCGACCGAGGAGAAGCGGGCGCTGGCGATCGAGGCCGGGGCGTTCGCGGCGATCGATTCGACGACCGAGGACGTCAAGGTCCGTGCCCGCGAGCTGACCGACGGACAGGGCATCGACCTCGTCTACGACGTCACCGGTGGCGACGTGTCCGAAGCGGCGCTGCGAGCGCTGCGCTTCGACGGCCGGTTCCTCGTGGTCGGCTTCACCGGCGGCATCGCCCGGGTGCCGTTGAACCTCGCCCTGCTCAACAACCGGACGATCGTCGGTGTCGAGTGGGGCGGCTGGGTGATGCGGCACCGCGACGAGAACCGGGCGCTGATCGACGAGATCGTGGCCGCCATCGATCGCGGCGAACTGCACCCAGTCACCCCCACACCGCGCCCGCTGGAGGATGCCGGTGCGGTGCTCGGCGACCTGCTCGAGCGCCGCGCCGTGGGCAAGATCGTGCTCGTGCCCTGAGAAACCGACGCGCCCTCAGAACTCGTGCCCTGAGAACTGGGTGGCCTGAGAACTGGGTGGTCTACTGGCCGACGAGGTGGAGGTGCTCGCCGTCGTACTCGGCGCGGACGACCGAGCCGAGGAGCCCGAGCCGCTTGGCGCCCTCGTCGGCCTCGTGGGCGTCGGCGGTGTGCAGCGACACCATGAACGTCGACGGGTCGGCCGGGTCGATGAACGTCTGGCGATAGGCGTCGCTGCCACCCATGCGGGCGAAGCCGCCCCACACGGCACCGATCGGCGCACCGAACAACAGGCCACCGATCGCACCGGCGATCGCCCCGACCGTGCCGGCGATGGCGAACGCCGCGACCCCGATGACGATCGCACCGACGACACCGCCGATCAGCGCCCCGATCGCCGACCGCGGGGCGATGTCGCCGATCACGCCCTCGCGATCGAGTGCCGGCTCAGCGGGGCGATCCCATCGCGTGTCGCCGACGGCGAGCGCGGCGCGCTTCTCGGTCGTCTCGGCGGCCACCTCGGGCGGCGAGAGCACGGTGAACCCGACCGCCGCATCGTCGCTGTCGAGGCTCTCCAGCGCCAACACGGCATCGCGGGCGGTGTCGGCATCGTCGAGCAGCACGGCGACGTTCCACTGGGCGAGGGCGGGTGCCGGGTTCGAGGTCTCGGTGACCGTCGCTTCGGGCACCAGGAGCCCGGCGAGCTCGACCACACCGGGGACGGCGTGCGGGTGAGGGTGCTGGTCGTCCATGCGGCGCGAGGTACCCGCTGCCGCTCGCCGGAAACACGCCGGCTCTACGACCCGCAGCGGCCGAAGCTCACTCCGTACATTGCCAAGATGTCCGACACGACGAGCACCGCACCGGCGATCGATCTCACGGCGGCCGACGGGTTCGGGGGCGAGCATCCGTGGGAGCAGTACGCCTGGCTGCGTGGCAACGCGCCCGTCTACTGGCACGACGAGGCGGACGGTCCCGGCTTCTGGGCGATCACCCGCTACGACGACATCCGCATGATCAGCCGGCAGCCGAAGTTGTTCAGCTCGGCGGCGCGCGGTGTGATGCTCGCCGAGTCCGACGAGATGGCCCTGATGATCCAGCGGCAGATGATGCTCGTCATGGACCCGCCCGAACACGACCGCTTCAAGCTGCTCGTCAGCCGCGGGTTCACCCCCAAGAACGCCGAACTGCTCCGCGGGCGCATCGAGCAACTCGCCCGCGACATCGTCGACGACGTGATCGAGCGCGGCGAGTGCGACCTCGTGCACGACATCGCCGGCCGGCTCCCGTCGGGGCTGATCGCCGAGTTGATGGGCATCCCACGCGAAGACGGCGAACGGCTCTACGAGTGGACCGAGCTGATGCACACGACCGACTCGGCGGTGGCGACGCCCGAGGAGCGCGGCGCGGCGACGCTGAACATGCTCAACTACGCCGCCGAGACCGCCGCCCGCAAGCGTGCCGAACCCGGCGACGACATCGCCTCCGCGCTGGTCCAGGCCGAGGTCGACGGCGTGGGTCTCACCGACGGCGAGCTGCAGTGGTTCTTCCTGCTGCTCGTCAACGCCGGCGGCGACACGACGCGCAACCTGCTGGCTTCTGGCATCCAACTGCTGTTCGACCATCCCGACCAGCGGGCGCGCCTGGAGGCCGAGCTCGACGCGCTGTTGCCGACCGCCGTCGACGAGATGCTCCGTTACACGTCGCCGGTCGTCCACTTCCGTCGCACGGCGATGGAGGACACGGTGATCCGCGGCCAAGCGATCGCCGCCGGCGACAAGCTGATGGTCTTCTACGGCTCCGGCAACCGCGACGACGAGGTGTTCGCCGACCCCGACCGCTTCGACGTCGGCCGCGATCCGAACCCGCACATGGCGTTCGGCGGCGGTGGCCCCCACCTCTGCCTCGGGCTGCACGTCGCCCGTATCGAGATCGCCGTCATGCTGCGCGAGCTCCTCACCCGGCTGCCCGACCTGGCACCCGCCGGCCCGAGCGCACCGCTGGCGTCGAACTTCATCAGCGGCGTGCGGACGATGCCGGTGCGGTTCACGCCAGGCGCCCGCCTCGGCTGAACGCGGCGACCTCAGCGGCGAGCGCCGGGGCCAGGTCGCCGCGGCCGACCACCTCGATCGTGTCGAGGTCGAGCCACGTCGCCATCGAGGCCAGCTCGGCGTGCAACGGGCCGGCGACGTCGTGGGGCGCCACGCCCGGCTCGTGCCAGGCGTGCTGGACGAGCATCGTTCGCGTCGCTCGATCGGCCTTCAGGTCGACCCGGCCCACCAGCCGATCGCCGAGCAGCACCGGCAACACGTAGTAGCCGAAGGCCCGCTTCGCCGGCGGGGCGTAGATCTCGATCCGGTAGTGGAAGTCGAACAGCCGCAGCGCCCGATCCCGGCACCAGACGACCGGATCGAACGGGCTCAGCACGGCGAGTGCGTCGATCCGGCGCGGCAGCCGGGCGGAGGTGTGCAGGTACGCCTGCTCCGTCCAGCCCTCGACGTCGACGCGATGCAGCCGGCCTTCTTCGACGAGCTCCATCACCGCCCGCTTGGCGGGCGTCACGCGCACCCGGTGGTAGTCGGCGAGGTCCTTGATCGTGCCGATCCCGTGATGCGCGGCGGCGAGCTCGATCAGCTGCCGGTGTGCCTCGTGCTCGTCGGGCGCCGGCTCGGCGAGCACGGTGGCGGGGACGACGCGCTCGGTGATGTCGTAGACGCGAGCGAAGTCGGCCCGCCGCCGGACCGCCACCCGCCCCGCCCGGAACAATGCCTCGAGCGCCAACTTGCCGGCGTCGTAGTCCCACCACGCCCCCTTCTTGCCGACCCGCGCCTGGAGGTCGGAGGCGACGATCGGTCCGTCGGCGGCGACGCGTCGATAGACCTCCTCGACGTAGTCGCCGAGCTCGGCGATCGCCCGTCGCACGCTCGGCCACGGGAACGGTGCCGCCATCCGCCACCGGAAGAGGGGGAAGTGGCGCATCGGCAGCAGGCTCGCCTCGTGGACCCAGTACTCGTACAGTTCGCCGTCGGCCGAGGCGTCGGCGATCAGCGTGCGGGGATGGGGCCCGAGCCGGGCGAACAGCGGCAGCTCCTGGCTGCGCACGAGCACGTTGACCGAGTCGATCTGCAACAACCCGATCCGGTCGAGGACGCGTCGCAGGTGTCGCCGGTCGATGCGGCCAGTCGGGCGCGGATCGGCGAACCCTTGGGCGCCGAGGGCGACACGGCGCGCCTCGGCGGCGGAGAGGGACTGGCGGACGATCCGGCGGACGCTAGTCGCGCGCCGGTGAACCGGGACCGACGAACACGTCGGGGAGCACACCGCGGCCGGCGCCGCGGATGCGGAACAGACCACCGGCGTGTGGCTGCTCTGCCCGCTGCCCGTCGCTGAGACCCTGGCGCGAGGTGGTGACGTAGAGATCGGTCAGCTCGGGGCCGCCGAACGCACACGACGTGACGTTGCGCACCGGCAGCTCGATCTCGTCGTCGAGCCGGCCGCCGACGTAGCGCCGGACGACGCCGCCACTCCACAGCGCGACCCACACGGCGTCGTCGGCGTCGATCGTCATCCCGTCGGGATAGCCGGCATCGCGCTCGATCTCGACGACGGTGCGGCGGTCGCTGATCGTGCCGGCGGTGACATCGAACGTGAACGCATCGATGCGGCGGGTCGTGCTGTCGACGTAGTACATCGTCGACGCGTCGGCACTCCAGGCGATCCCGTTGGAGACCGACACCACCGGCAGCATCGTCGTGACCGAGCCGTCGGCGTCGAGGCGGTACAGGCTGCCGCCGCCGTCGCGGTGGTCGTTGGCCATCGTGCCGGCCCAGAAGCGTCCAGCGGGATCGCACCTGCCGTCGTTGAAGCGGACGTCGTCTGCCGGGTGGGCGACACCGGCGAGCGGCGCGAAACGGCCGTCGATCAGCGTCCAGAAGCCGTCGGCGAGTGCGGCCACGAAGCCGCCGTCCGCTCGCGGGACCACGGCGCCGACCTCCGTCGGGGCGATGATCGTCGACGTCGCCCCGGTCACCGGATCGGTCGAGTGGATGCGATGCCCGGCGACGTCGAGCCAGATCAGTCGGCCGACGCGCCCGTCCCACAGCGGGCCTTCGCCGAGCTCGGCGCCGACATCGACGACCAGCTCGACGTCGTGCCCGCTCATCCGCGGGCGGCTCTGCTCGACGGGATCACGGCGCTGGACTGTAGACGTTGAATCCGCCCTCACGGACGAAGCCGACGAGCTGCATCCCGGACCGGCGGGCCGCGTCGACGGCGAGGGCTGTCGGGGCACTGACCGCCAACAGCGTCGAGAACCCGGCTGCCCACGCCTTCTGCACCATCTCGATGCTCGCCCGACCGCTGACGAACAGCCCCCGCCCGGTCGCCGGCAGGGCCTCGCCGGCGAGCACCATCGCCCCGATCACCTTGTCGATGGCGTTGTGGCGGCCGACGTCCTCCCGGACCAGGCCGACCGTGCCGTCGGCGTCGAAGACCGCTGCCGCATGGACGGCACCGGTCTCGTCGAACAGCTGCTGTCGTCGGCGCACGGCGCCGGGCACCGCGGCGAGGACCGCGGCCTCGATCGGTGCGGCGGCGGGCAGCGGCGCCAGGCGGGCGACGAGCTCGTCGAGCTGGTCGCTGCCGCACCACCCGCAACTCGACGAGACGTTGCCGAGCCGCGGCGTCGGCGCGGGTGCGCGCCCGTCGGTCTCGACGGTCACCGTGTTGAAGTCGTTCGGCCCGTCGGCGATGGTCCGATCGGCGCAGTAGCGCACACCACTGACGGGGACGCCGCCGAGCAATCCCTCGGTGAAGCAGAACCCGACGGCCAGCTCGTAGTCGTGGCCCGGCGTGCGCATCGTCGTCGCCGCCACGGCCCCGTCGAGCTGGATCGTCATCGGCTCCTCGACGATCAGCCGATCCGGTGTCAGGCGGGCGCGGCCGGTGTCGGCGTCGACGCGAGTGGCGAACATCCGCTCGACGCGGCGGCGGCTCATCCCCGCACCTCCGTCGCACGGCGCATCCCGGTCACACGGCTCATCCCCGCACTCAGTCGCACTCGGCACGGGCGCCGGCGAGGAAGCGGTCGGCGATGGCCGCTGCGAGGTCGACGAGCGACACGTCGTTGCCGGTGAGCGTGACGAAGATCATCGGCCCGTAGAGCATCGCCTCGACGTGCGCAGGATCGGTGGTGGGCGCGAGATCGCCCGACTCGACGCCGGCGTCGATCAGTTGCCGGAGCATCGCCGACTTCGAGCGGTGGTCGGCGTCGGCGATGCTCGCCAGTTCGGGCATCGTCGTGCGCAGCATCATCAGCGCCGGCACGATGCGCGACCAGTCGGGCGACTGGAGCGTCACGGCGACCTCGTGGAGGTGCGTCCGCAGGGCGTGTTCGAACCCCCGGGAGAGGTCGGGGGCGGCGACGTCGGGCATGTTGCAGCGCACGACGTCGACGAGCATGTCGTCGCGTGACGCCCAGTGGCGGTACAGGGTCGACTTGGCGACGCCGGACGCCTCGGCGACGGCGTCGACCGTCACCCCGCGTGGGCCCGCGTCGACGAGCAGATCGGTGGCCGCCCGCAGCAGCTTCTCGCGGCTCCTGGCGGCGCGCGTGGAGCGACCGTCGTGGGATGCGGGCGCCCCGAGCGACAGCGTTTCGTCTGTCGAGATCTCGCTGGGCATCATGGGCATCACCTCCTCGGGAGCCGACGGGGAGTCATCGGTCACATCATGGCGCCTCGCCATTGACAACCGCGTCCTCGTCGATACTATCGCTACGAAACCGTTTCGTTGCATTCTAGAGATCGAGAGCCCCATGTCACTCCCCCCACCGATGGCGCGTCGGTCATCGATCCTCGCGCCCAACGGCGGATCATGATCGCCCTGCTGACGGCGTTGATCGCCGTCATCGCCTCGGTCTCCGGTCTCAACGTCGCCCAGCAGGACCTGGCGATCGACCTCGGCGCGTCGCAGGGCGAGGTGCTCTGGATCATCAACGCCTACACCGTGGCGCTCGCCGCACTACTCCTGCCGATCGGTGCGATCGGTGACCGCTGGGGCCGCAAGCCGGTCCTCGTCGTCGGGCTCGGCGTGTTCGGATTGGCCTCGCTGGCCGCCGCCTTCGCTCCGAGCGTCGGCGTGATGATCCTCGCCCGCATCGTCGCCGGTGCCGGCGCGGCGATGATCATGCCCGTCACCTTGTCGGTGATCACCTCCAGCTTCCCGCCCGAGGAGAAGCCGCGGGCGATCGGCCTGTGGGCCGGTTTCGCCGGCAGTGGCGGCATCATCGGACTGTTCGTGTCGTCGTTCATGATCGACTACGTCACGTGGCGTTGGACGTTCGCCCTGCCGATCCTGCTCGTCGCCGTCTCCCTCGCCGCCAGCATCGCCTGGGTCCCGAACTCCCGCGAGACGACCGAGCACCCGTTCGACGTCGTCGGTTCGCTGCTGTCGGCGGTCGCCATCGGCGCCATCGTGCTCGGCATCCACGAAGGTCCGGAGAAGGGGTGGTCCGACCCGCTGACGCTCGCCGGCATCATCATCGGTGTCGTCTCACTGATCGCCTTCGTCGTCTGGGAGCGCCGCCACGCCGCACCGCTGCTCGACATGTCGGCGTTCCGCAACCGAGCCCTGAGCTCGGGTGCCGGCACGATGCTCGTCGTCTTCGCCGTGATGTTCGGCATCTTCCTCGTGCTCTTCCCCTACTGCCAGGCCGTGCTCGGCTGGTCGGCATTGCGTTCGGCGGCGGGCATGTTGCCGATGGCGGCGATGATGATGCCGATGTCGACGATCTCCCCGCGGATCGCCGCCCGCATCGGCTCACGGATCACGATGATCACCGGTGTGGTGGTGTTCGCCACCGGGCTCGCCCTGCTTGCCCTGCAGGCCTCGGTCGAGGGCGGCTACTGGTCGATCCTGCCCGGCCTGATGGTGATCGGCCTCGGCATGGGTCTCACGATGACCCCGGCAACGGCGGCCATCACCGACGCGCTCCCGGCCGACAAGCAGGGCGTCGCCTCGGCGCTCAACGACACGTCGCCGCGAGATCGGCGGGGCCATCGGCGTCGCCCTCCTCGGTTCGATCCTGTCGGCCGGCTACCGCAGTGCCATCGAGCCCAACCTCACCAGCCTGGCGCCCGAGGTCGCCGACGCGGTGTCGGAAGGCATCGGCAGCGCGATGGTCGTCGCCCAGGACGCCGGTGCCGACGCCCCGCTGATCATCGACGCCGCGCAGCACGCCCTGGTCGACGGCTGGGTGTCGTCGATGTGGGTCGGCGTCGCGCTCGCCGGTGTCGCCCTGGCGATCCTCGTGTTCGCCGGCCCGCGGGCCAAGGACCGCGATCCCCTCGCCGACGACGAACTCGACCCCCAGCTCACCTCCACCCGCTGACCCATCCCGGCTCAGCGAACGCGCGCAGCGGTCGCGATGAGCGAACGGACCGTCCCTCGGCCCGCTCGCTCATCGCAGCGAAATCCTCAACGGTCGCGGTGAGCGAGCGGACCGCCCCCCGGCCCGCTCGCTCATCGCATCACTTGAGGAGTGGGTCGCGGGGGAGGCCGAGGATGCGCTCGCCGATCTGGTTGCGCTTGATCTCCGACGTGCCGCCGGCGATCGACATGCCGCGGTGCATCAGCACGAGCATGTTGCTCATGCCCGCCGGCGCCGTCCATGAAGAGCGGCGTCGGGGCCGTTGAGCTCGGTCAGGATCGCCGCCGCCTCGTGGCCGATCTCGGACGAGCACGAGCTTGGTCATCGCGCCCTCGGGCCCGGGCTCGCCGCCGGCGACGGCGCGGTTGGCGCTGCGCAGGTTGAGCAGACCCATGCGCCTGGTGGTCGGCGATGTAGCGACCGATGCGCGCCGCGCCGCCCGTCGAGCCGCTCGGGGTGGGCGTCGAACGGGGCGACCAGCGCCGGGCCCGGCATCGACATGCCGCCCTGCCGCCGCCGATGCTCACGCTCTCGTTGCCGAGCGTCGCGCGGGCGACCGTCCAGCCGCCGTCGACCGGACCGACGACGTCGTCGTCGGGCACGAACACGTCGTTGAAGAACACCTCGTTGAACTCCGAGTTGCCCGTGGTCATCTTCAGCGGCCGCACCTCGACGCCCTCGGCGTGCATGTCGATCGACCATCGTCGTGATGCCGTCGTGCTTGGGCACGTCGGGGTTGGTGCGCACGGTGGCGAAGCCCATGCCGGACACGTGCGCGCCGCTGGTCCACACCTTCTGGCCGTTGACGAGCCAGCCGCCGTCGACGCGCGTCGCCTTCGTCTTGACGCCGGCGGCGTCGGAGCCGGCGTCGGGCTCGCTGAACAGCTGGCACCAGATGACGTCCTGGTTGAGCGCCGGCTTGCACCCACCGCTCGACCTGGTCGGCGGTCGCGTACTGGATGAGCGTGAGGATGTTCCAGCCGGTGATGCCGTACGCCGGACGCTTGACGCCGGCCTTGGCGAACTCCTGCTCGATGACCAGCTGCTCGACGGCGCCCGCGGCGCGGCCGTAGGGCTTCGGCCAGTGCGGCATCACGTAGCCGGTCTCGATCAGCTTGGCGCGCTGCTCGTCGGCGGAGAGGTCCTTGATGCTCTCGGCGAAGGCGCGTACCTCGTCGCGGATCGCCTCGGCCTCGGGCGGCAGCTCGACCGCCTTCTCGCGCGTCGACGCCGCGGCGGGCGAGGTCGATGAGGTCCGCGGCCGCCCGCTGCGGGTCGAGCAGCGTCAGCAGCACCGTGCCCGGCGCATGTAGAGGTGGGCGTCGTGCTCCCACGTGATGGCGATGCCGCCGTGCACCTGGGTGTTGAGGTTGGCGCACAGGTCGGCAGCGGGCGCCGGCGAGCGTGGCCGCGACGGCAGCGGCGTACGTCAGCTGGTCGCCGCCGACTCGCGGCGGCGCGGGCGGCGTCCCACACCGCGCTGGTGGCCAGCTCCGTGGCCACGATCATGTTGGCGCAGTGGTGCTTGACCGCCTGGTACATGGCGATCGGCCGGCCGAACTGGATGCGCTCCTTGGCGTACTCGGCGCGCGAGCTCGGTGCAGTCCCCGGCGACGCCGACGGCCTCGGCCGACAGGATGACCCGGGCGAGGTCGACGTAGCGTCTGGCGAGCGCCGGGCAGCACCGTCGCCGGGGCGTTGTCGAGCGTCACCCGGGCGGTGCGCCGGGTCGGGTCGAGGTTCGGCGGCGTCTCGACGGTGACGCCGTCGCCGACCGAGATCACGGCCACGTCGTCACCCACGGGCACGAGGAGCACGTCGGCGAGCCCGCCGCCGAGCACGGCGGCGATCGAGCCGCTGACCGTCGAGCCCTGCAGCTCGACGTCACCATCGAGGGCGATGCCGGCGGTCGTCGTACCGTCGGCGAGCCCGGGCAGCAGCGACGACTTCGTCGAGTCGTCGGCGGCCGCAGTGAGGAACGCGCTGGCGATGACCGTCGGCACGAACGGGCCGGGTGCGTCGGCTCGACCGAGCTCCTCGACCACGACGACGAGCTCGGGAAGCCCGAAGCCGGAGCCGCCGTACTCCTCCGGTACGGCGAGACCGAGCCAACCGAGCTCGGCCAGCTCGTTCCAGAACTGCGGACGTGGTTCGTCGGACGCTTCCAACAGGGCCCGGGCGGCGCCGCGCAGGTCGCGCTTGTCGGCGAAGCTGCTGACGGTCTCGGCCAGCGAGCGATGGTCTTCGGTGATGGCGATCGACATGACGGCGGACGTCCTCCGGTCGGGGTTCGGGCGAATTGGTGCAATCTTCGACCACGGCCGGCGCTGCCGACGACTCGGAAGGCGCCCGCCGTCAGGCGGTCGACGTCAGCGCTTGCGGCTCGTCGCCAGCGCTGCGCCTCCAATCCCGACGCCGACCACGCCGACGGCGAGGGCGACCCAGGTGAGCGGATCGGTGCCGTCGTCGCTCGACGTCGAATCCGGCGTCACCGCCGAGGCCGACTCGGCCACGGCGCCATCATCCTCGCCATCATTCGCGGCGTCATCCGCGCCATCATCCGCGCCATCTGCGACGTCATCCGCGGCCGCGTCCGTCGCCCCGTCGGCGCCGTGTGCATCGCCGGCACCGGCAGCGAGCACCTCGACGGACGGCGCCGGCGACTCGAGGTCGTCCGAGCTCTGGCCGTCGGCGGGCAGCTCGATCCACCGCGTCTCGCCCGCCTCGCACGTCTGCACGGTCGGGAAGTACAGCGTCTCGCCCGCCGCGTCGTCGGGGATCTTGACGCTCAGCTGGAAGGTGTCGCGGAAGCCGTCGGGCAGCGGCGTCTTGGCCGTGTAGACGACCTCGGCGACGCGCTCGTCGATCGTCGTGCCGTGGCCGGCCTCGACCGGTGTCTCCAGCGTCTCCATCACCTTCTCGACGTCCCAGTTGGCGTTGATCGTCGGGGCCGGCGTGGGGATCGACTCGGGGATCTGGATCCGGATCTCGGTCGTCGGCGATTCACCGCAGCCGTGGGCGAAGCCGAACGTGAGGACCTCGTAGGCGCCCGCGGTCACCTCGCCCTCGGTGATCGAGACGTGGGCCGACGCCGGACCGGCGACGCCGACGAGGCTGAGGGCCGTTGCGCAGGCGGTGACGGCGAGTCCGCGGCGAAGGGAACGATGCATGTGGGGGGTCTCCTGTCCTGGCGCGGGCGGCTCCTCCGCCCACGGTCGCTGACAGGTCGCTCGGCGAACCGTTCCGGTTCCCGCCGCCGCCGCCGCGTTCCCGCCGCCGTTGCCGATGCCGATGCGGCGGTGCCGGCAGGCGTCAGGTGAGGCCGAGGCGGGTGTACTGGTCGGCCGGCGCTTCGACGTCGTCGAGGGCGGCGCGCAACAGGTCGATCATCGCCGCCTCCCCGGACTCGCCGACGCGGTTCTCCTGCTCGTCGGGGTCGACGTCGAGGTCGAACCAGAAGTGACGGTCGACGCTCAGACGGTTGGCCCAGAACGGCACCTGGTCGCCGGCCGCGAACGGCTGCCGGATCACCGGGATGCTCGTGCCGGGCATCGTGTCCAGCCGCGCCCGGCCGTCGGGCATCGGCAGCGTCACGTCGAAGCCCGGCACGTGGACGGGCATCGTCGACCAGCGGTTCGACCACATCGACAGCGGCAGGTTCTCGCCGACCGGCCCGCGCAGGTACTTGTGGACGCCGTCGGTGACGTTGACCCAGCCGCCGTAGTAGCCACCGACCGCCCACTCACGCACCGACGTCGCGGCGCCGGTCAACAGCGGCACCAGCGACCGCCCGTGCGTGCGGTGGGTGACGTCGGCGTCGAACACGTCGGCGATCGTGGCGAACAGGTCGACGTTGGTCGTCGAGCGCGTCGCACGTGTCGCCGCCGTCGCGTCCAGGCCAGTGGACGAGCAGCGGTGTGTGGCCGAGCGGCGCGTACACCGGCACGCCCGGCTTGCCCCAGATGTCGCGGCCCTCGCGCTCCTCGCCGAGGTAGTGGCCGTGGTCGGTGCACACGATCAACGCCGTGTCGTCCCACAACCGACGCTCGTCGAAGGCGTCGAGGATGCGGCCGAACCAGTGGTCGATCATCGACAGCTTGGCGCCGTAGTTGGCACGGATCTGGCGGGCCTCGGCCTCGGTGAGCCGGTCACGGCGCACGCCGCCGTCGACGTACGGCGGCCAGATGATCAGCTCGTCGGGTGCATCGCCATCGAGGTAGCGGCTGGCCCACGGCTCGGGCGTGTCGAAGGGCTCGTGCGGGTCGAACTCGTCGACGAAGAGGAACCATCGGTCGTGGTGCGGCGTGGCGTCGCGGAGGAAACGTGCCGCTTCGACCATCGTCCGCGGTCCGGGAAACTCATCCTCGGCGCGGAAGAACGTCCGCGACCGGTCGTAGCCACGGGCGAACGGCTCACCGCCCACGGTGCGCGAGAACCACCAGCCGGCCCGCCCGGCCGGCAGCGCCGGGGCGCCGATCCACGTCGGGTCGGCGTGCGTGCGCCACGGATCGCCTTCGCCACCGCGCACGTACTCCCAGCCGTCGAAGTCGGTGTGGTAGTTCTCGCCGCCGGTCTCGAAGAGGTGCGGGTGATCGGTGACCAGCGCCGTCGTCACCCCGACGTGGTGGAGGATGCGCGTGATCGGCTGCTCCCACAGCTCGATCGACCCCCACGGCTTCCAGAGGAAGTCGAGGGCACCACACAGGATGTCGTGACGGGCCGGCATGCACGGCAGCGATCCGGTGACGTGACGGGTGAATCGTGTCGCCCGCTGCCGGGCGAAGCGGTCGAGGTTCGGTGTGTCGAACTCGTCGCTCCCGTAACTGCCGAGGAGGTGCCGGTTGAGCGAGTCGAGGAGGACGACGGCGACGTTGCGCGGTCCCGGGCGGTCGTCTGGCATGGAGCGACGGTACTGCTCCGTCACTCCAGCGTCAGGGCTCGATCGGTTCCAGCAGCGCTCACGGCCGATACATCGGGTCACGATGTATCGGCCGTCAACGCCGTCCTCGCGGCGGTGATCCTCCGGGCGTCAGACGCGGGCGGCGATATGGACGGATGCCGTCTGCGGGCACGCTGCCGAGGCGTCCGGCGTTGAAGTCGTCGACCGCCTGTTGCAGCTCGGCGCGGGTGTTCATCACGAACGGGCCGTACTGGACGACGGGCTCACGGATCGGCCGTCCGCCGAGCAGCACCACCTCGAGCGGTTCGTCGCCGGTGGCGGTGAGCACGAAGTGGTCGCCCTCGCCGAACACGACGAGGTTGCCGAGACCGACCTTGGCCGCGCCCTCGGCACCGGCCGTGCCCGACCCCGACATCACGTACGCCAGGGCATTGAAGTCCGTGCGCCACGGGATCGCCAGCCGAGCGCCGGGCGCCACGGTGGCGTGGGCGACGGTGATCGGCGTGTGCGTGCTTCCCGGGCCGTGGTGGCCGGCGACGTCACCGGCGATCAGCCGGACGAGCGCCCCGCCGTCGGACGACGACAACAGCGACACCTGATCCGCTTCGAGGTTCTGGTAGCGCGGCGCGGTCATCTTGTCTGCGGCCGGCAGGTTGACCCACAGCTGGAGGCCGTGGAACAGGCCGCCGCTGATGACGAGCTGCTCGGGTGGCGTCTCGATGTGGAGGACGCCCGAGCCGGCAGTCATCCACTGCGTGGCCCCGTTGGCGATCGAACCGCCGCCACCGTGGGAGTCCTGGTGGATGAAGGCGCCGTCGACGATGTACGTGACGGTCTCGAACCCGCGGTGCGGGTGCCAGTCGGTGCCTCGTGGTTCGTACGGGCCGTAGTCGACGCTGCCCATCTGATCCATGTGGATGAACGGGTCGAGCAGGCCGCGGTCGACCCCGGCGAACGCCCGCCGGACCGGGAAGCCTTCGCCTTCGAAACCGGACGGGGCGAGGGTCAGCGAGACGACTCGGCGTTCGACGTCGGTGACGTCGGGAGCCGGGATGCGGTCGAGCAATGTGGTGTCGGCGGTGACGGCGGGCATGGGTGGCTCCGATCGAGTGGCTTTGTTGCGAGCACAACCATCAACCGGGCGCCGGGTGCCGATATTCCCGGCGTGAGATGACGACCAGCGAGACCACCGCGGCGACGACCAGCGCCACGAACACGACGGCGCTGACGAGGCGATCCAGCGTCCGGCCAGGACTCCACCACAACAGCACGAGGACGCCGATGGTGGTCACCGCGACGGCGATCCCGGTCGAATCGGTGGCGCGCCCGATCTGACGTCTGAGCGCCACCGCCCAGCGATGGGGCCCGAGGAGGACGGCGAAGGCGGCGATCAACACCCCGTACACGATCCCGGTCCAGGCCTGTTCACCGACCAGTTCGGTGGCGATCGTGGCGACGACCGTGCCGAGCGGCTGATGGCGCGGATCGTCGACGATCGCCCCGACCACCGCTTTCACGCCGAGGGCGCGCAGGATCAACAACGTCACCCCGGCGACAGCGAGGGCGATGCCGACGTTGCGCAGCGCCTGCCGCCAGAGCGGTCTGGCGACGACGACGGCTGCGACGTACAAGGCGGCGACGGCGATGAAGAGGAACCACGACAGCACGTCGAGGAGCTGGACGACGCGCTGTGCCTGCGACAGCTGTTGCGAGTCGACGATCACGATCTGGCCGGCGTCGGGTGGGATCCGGTCGAGCGCCGACTGCGGGACACCGAGCCGTTCACCCACGTTGGTGATGATCGTGCCCATCTCCAACGTCACCGTGCCGTCGGCCGTCGAGACCCCCGGCCGCGTCTCGTCGCGGAGGATCGCCACCAACCGCTCGTGTGCCCGACGGTTGGCGTTCTGCCACAGTTCGGCGAAGCGGTCCGAGGCGATCAGCCGGGAGATGCCGTCGGTGATCGGCTCGCGCAACAACCCCGTCAACGGACCGGCGAGGCGGGCGGCGTTCTCCGGAAGCGACGACTCGAGCACGCTCGAGAAGTCGACGCGCTCGAACAGCTGGTTCGACAGGTACGTGGTGAGCGCCGCTTGCACCTCCGGTTCGGCGAGCAGGTCGCCGCTGACCTCGACCCACTCGTCGGTGTCGAGCATCTCGGTGCGCACCCACGTGCTCAGTGAGCTGACGATCGCCAGCAACGAGGCGATCACCACCAACACGGTCGAGGCGCGACGCACGTGCGGGCGCTCGGCGGTCGTCACCGTTGCAGTGGGTTGCGCCGGGGTGGTCTCCGTGGTGGTCTCCGTGGAGATGTCCGGGGTGGTCTCCGGGCTCGCGCCGTGATCCTCGTCGCCGGCGCTCGGTTCGGTCCCCATCGTCGTCCCCCGTTGACCGCGGCCGCGTGGCCGTCGTTCGGGCGGACACTAGCAACCGTGTCGCACCGCGCCGACGTGCCGGTGGGGGCGGTCAGCAATATCCGGGTATCAGCGCGATGACGGCGGGATCACGCAACGCCGGCGAGCGGGAGGACGGTCTGTTCGGCCTCGTTGCTGCGACGGCGGCGGAGGAACCAGATCACGCCGCACGTGGCGAACACGGTGCCGATGACGATTGCCACGATCGACACCGGGTTGCGGCGGACCGTGCGGTTGACCTCGACGAGGACGTCGTCGAGGCCGACGTCGCCGATCGCCAGGTCGTCCCAGCTGATCGACTGCACGCGATCGAGCGACTCCCCGAGCACGTCGCTGATCGTGTCGAGCGGGAGGTGGTCGACGACAGCCCGGCTGCCGCTGCGGGCAGCATCGAGCACCTGGTCGTACGTGGGGGTGGACATCGGCGGGACCTCCTTGGTCGGATCGTCCGCACGGGGATGCCCCCGCTTCGGAGCGCCGAAACGTCAGGCGATGACGTGCAGGTGATCGGAGAGCCCGGCGATCTCGACCAGTCGGGCGACCGCGCTGGACGGCGAACGCAGGACGAGCCGACGGTCGGCCTCGGCCGCCCGCTGGTGCACGTCGATGATCACTCGCAGCCCGCTGGAGTCGATGAAATCGACGTCGGACATGTCGATCGTGATGTCGCCGGCGTCGCCAGGAAGCTCGGCGAGCTGGTCAGCCAGGTCGGGTGACGTGTGGGCGTCGATCTCACCGACGAGCAGCAACGTCTGTCCATCGTCGTTCGGCGTGATCGTGAGACGGCTGGGCACGTCGGACATGCGGGGGAGTGTACCCCTCGCTCCCGTCCACCCCGGTACCGCTGACGACGGCTTTCCGGCAACGTGGTCAGCCGTCGCCGCTGTCGCCGGCTTCCATCCACATGCGCATCTGCTCGAACGAACGGCGCAACAGCCGCGACACGTGCATCTGCGAGATGCCGACCTGATCAGCGATCTCACTCTGCGAGAGGCGGTCGTAGAAGCGCAGCTCGACGATGCGCCGCTCGCGCTCGGGAAGGCGCTCCAGCAGGCCGACCACGACCTCGCGGTTGTCGGTGTTGACGAACCCCGGGTCGGCGGTGGCCAGGACCGCTTGGCGGTCCATCGGCGAGCCCGGGTCGTCGTCGCCGCTGCCGGCGTCGAGCGAGCCGACGTGATAGGCGGCGGTCGCCGAGAGGCCACGCAGGACGTCGTCGCGGTCGACGTCGAGGTGGGCGGCGATCTCGTCGACGTTCGGTGAGCGTCCGAGTTGCTGCGACAGCTCGTCGGCAGCTCGACGGACCAACAGGTGCAGCTCCTTGGCGCCGCGCGGGACGCGCACCACCCAGGAACGGTCGCGGAAGTAGCGCTTCAGCTCGCCCTCGATCGTGCGGCCGGCAAAGGCCGAGAACGTCGACCCGTACTCCGGGTCGAAGCGGTCGACGGCCTTCACGAGGCCGAGCATCGCCACCTGGCGCAGATCGTCGTCACGGCTGTCAGCGCGCCGGAATCGACCGGCGATGTGGGCGGCGAAGCCCATGTGTCGCTCGACGAGCTGGTTGCGCAGCTCGCGGCTGCGGCTCGCGGCGAACTGGCGGAAGAGCTCGAGATCGTCGCCGCCGCCCGCGTCGGACGTGTCGGTCATCGTGCGGATGCGGTTCCCGCTGTCGCCTCGGTGGCCCGCTTGGCGAACGTGACCCCGTGGCCGTCGACGCGGTACTCGTCGACGACCGCAGCCAGGATGCCGCTCGCCAACTCGTCGAACTCGACGTGGGGGTCGGCGCGCTCTGGACGCACGGTCACGGTCAACGACGCCTCGCCGATCAGGAACGTCGCCAGCGCCCGGTCGTCGGCGGCGGCACCGCCATCGAGGTAGGCGGTGACCACCTCCCCGAGGGCGAGGCGCACGTCGTCGATCTCGTCGATCGAGAACCCGGCATCGGCGGCGAGCGCCGCGGTCATGGTCCGCAGGGTGGAGAGGAACGCCGAACGCAACGGGACGGAGACCTCGACCCGATCAGCGTCCAACGCGCCGAGCCCGCTGCCGGCGGTGGGGGGCGACGTGTGATCCTGCATCGGCGGGATACGTTACCGATCGGCCAGCGACCAAACCTTGACCCGAAAACGTGCGAGCGGAAACGGCACACGGGTCGGCAGCGGCGGGCACGCTCGTCGGGTGCGTTCGGCGGGCCATTCGTCCGGCGCGTTTGTGCGCTGACGGTCGAGGGTAACGAGGCGCCGTCCACCGAGCGGTGGGCACGGACCGAGCGTCCGCGACGGAAAGGATCCAACATGGGTTACGGCATCGGAGGCATTCTCGTCCTCATCCTCGTGATCTTGGCGATCATCTACCTCGCCCGACGCGTCTGACCGCTGGCGCGGTCAACTGCTGGAGACGTCGCCGAGTTGCGACTCGGCGTCGTCTCCTGCGGGCACCCGGGGTTCGGGCAGCGCCTGCAGGACGGCGCTCTCCCGCTCCGACGCCGCCGGCCCGAACGGGCTGATGAACACCCCGCCGACACCGCAGTGCGGGCAGGTGAGCGCCGACACGTGCATCATGTCGGCCGGATCACTCGCTCCTTCGAGACGGCGGCTCCAGGCACGGACGAACGATCCCGCAGACGCCGCTTCGCCGCACGCCGCGCACACGAGCACGTCGAGCGACGCCCGGGTCGGGTCGTCGGTGGGCTCGTCCGGGATCGACAGCACACCGGAGAACCCGTCGGCCTCCGCGGCCGCGATGATCGCGTCGAGCTCGGTCGCCCCGCGGGCAACGGTCGGACCGCCGGACTCGGCGTCGTCGAGGATCGGATCGTCAGCAGCGCTCATGGCCGCCGACTACCCCACCGACACAACGCTCAACCCGCCGCGCCGATGCCGTACGCGGACGACCGGGCCGACACGCTCCGGCTCGGCATCGGCTGTCAGACTCCGGCGATGGAAGCGGTGCGCCTGACGCAGTTCAGTCATGGAGCCGGATGCGGCTGCAAGCTCGCGCCGGGCATCCTCCAGGGTGTCGTCGCTGGCCTCGTGTCGGCCGGCCGCACACCGCCGGAGGCACTCCTCGTCGGGACCACCGGCGGCGACGACGCCGCGGTGTGGCGACTCGACGGCGAGCGGGCACTGGTCGCCACCACCGACTTCTTCACCCCCGTCGTCGACGACCCGCGGACGTGGGGGCGCATCGCCGCCGCCAATGCCGTGTCCGACGTGTACGCGATGGGCGGCACTCCCCTCTTCGCCCTCAACATCGTGGCCTGGAACTCGACCGAGCTTCCTGCCGAGATGCTCGGCGAGGTCCTCGCCGGGGGCCTGGAGATCGCCGACCAGGCCGGGTTCGCCATCGTCGGTGGCCACACGATCGACGACCCCGAGCCCAAGTACGGCCTCGCCGTCACCGGCATCGTGCACCCGGACCGGATCCTCACCAACAACGGACTGCGACCCGGACAGGACGTCGTCTTGTCGAAGCCGCTGGGGGTGGGCGTGCTGACCACGGCGATCAAAGCCGGACGCGCCAGCGACGAGCAGGCCGATGCTGCCGTGGCGACGATGACCCGACTCAATGACGTCGCCGCCCGTGTCGCCCTCGACGCGGGTGCCACCGGATGCACCGACGTCACCGGTTTCGGCCTCACCGGCCACCTCGGGAAGATGGCACTGGAGTCGGGCGTCTCCGTGATCATCGACGTGGCCGCCCTGCCCGTGCTCCCCGGGGTGCGCGAGCTGATCGCCGACGGGGTCGTCCCCGGCGGCACGCGGCGCAATCTCGACTGGGCGCTGCCGTTCGTCGACGTCGGTGAACACGACGAGGTCACCCAGCTGCTGGTCGCCGATGCCCAGACCTCGGGTGGCTTGGTCTTCGGCGTCGACCGCGACCACACCGACGGCGTGCTCGCCGAGCTGGCGTCCACTGGACACGTCGCCGCCCACATCGCCACCGTCGGCACCGGCCGGCCCGGGCTCGTGCTGCGCTGACGCAACATCAGCCACGACATCGGCCACGAGCGCCGGGCCGGGTCGCACCGCGCTCGTGATCGGCCAGACTGGGACGATGACGAGCGTCGACGAACACGCTGGCCCCTCCCCCGCAGACGAGCGCGACATCACCGCCGCCGACGTCGCCTGGGACATCGACTCGATCCTGCCCGACGGCGCCACACCGGACGAGCTGTTCGACCGCGCCGACACCCTGGCCGACGAGCTCAGCGGCCTGCGCGGCACGATTGCCACGCTCGACGCGGCTGGCCTGGCCGACGCGATGGAACGCCTGGCCGAGATCCAGGACCTCGTCGCCCGTGCCGCCTACCACGCGATGCTCGCCTTCTCGACGGCGACGGACGATCCCGCTCGCGGTGCCGCGGTGGCGGCCTCACAGCAGCGGTCGACGGAGATCGAGACGAAGCTGATCTTCTTCGAGCTCGAGTGGGCGGCCGCCGACGACGGCCACGCCGAGGCCGTGCTCGCAGATCCGCGCCTCGACTTCTGCCGCCACCACCTGACCAATCTCCGCCTCAACCGGCCGTACCTGTTGTCCGAAGCGGAGGAGACGATCCTCGCCGAGCGCCGCCAGACGGGCGCCAGCGCCTGGAGCCGGCTCTTCGACGAGTTGACGTCGAGCATCGAGGTCGACCTGCCCGCGCAGACCGGCGGTGGCACGGCCCCGCTGATGTCCGCCCTGTCGCTGCTCCAGCATCCCGATCGCGACGTCCGCCGGTCGGTCGCCGCGTCGGTCACCGCCGGGTTGGCCCCCGGTCTCCGCACGCGGGCGTTCGTCTACAACACGCTGCTCCAGGACAAGGCGCTCGACGACCGCCGACGCGGGTATGCCTCCTGGGTCTCGTCGCGCAACCTCGCCAACGAAGCCTCCGACGAATCGGTCGAGGCACTGATCTCGGCCGTCGTCGACGCCTACGACATCCCACAACGTTGGTACGCGCTCGAAGGCCCAGGTGCTCGGACTCGACCGCCTCGCCGACTACGACCGCATGGCCTCGGTCGGCAGCGGGCAGCGCACCGTCGGATGGGCGGAGGGCACGGCGATCGTGCGCGACGCCTACGCCTCGTTCTCCCCCGAGCTCGCCGGCATCGTCGGTCGCTTCATCGACGAGGGGTGGATCGACGCGCCGGTGCGCCCGGGCAAGCGCGGCGGCGCGTTCGCCGCCGGCGTCTCCCCCGGGCACCACCCGTACGTGCTGCTCAACTGGACGTCGACGACACGCGACGTGGCGACTCTCGCCCACGAACTCGGTCACGGCGTCCACTTCTACCTCGCCCGCGAGCAGGGCATCTTCCACCAGAGCACGCCGCTGACCGTCGCCGAGACGGCATCGGTGTTCGGCGAGACCGTCACCAGCAACCGCCTGCTGTCGATGATCGACGACCCCGACGAGCGCTTCTCGTTGCTGGCGACGGTCCTCGAGGACTCGATCGCCACGGTGTTCCGGCAGATCGCGATGAACCGCTTCGAGCACGCCTGCCACACGGCGCGGCGAGCGGAGGGCGAGCTCAGCGTCGATCGCTTCGGCGAGCTCTGGGCCGACTCGCAGACGGCGATGCTCGGCGACTCGGTCGAGGTCACCGACGACTACCGCAGCTGGTGGAGCTACGTCCCGCACTTCATCGGGTCGCCCGGCTACGTCTACGCCTACGCCTACGGCCAACTGCTGGCGCTGTCGGTGTACGCCCGCTACCGCGCCGAGGGTGACGCGTTCGTGCCCGCCTACCTCGACATGTTGCGCGCCGGCGGGTCGGTGTCGCCCGACGAACTCGGCCGCATCGTCGACTGCGACCTCGCCGACCCCGACTTCTGGCGCAACGGTCTGCAGATCGTCGCCGGCCAACTCGACGACGCCGAAGCTGCGGCGCGAGCGGCGGGGCGGCTCTGACGACACCTGCGGGTTACGGTGATCAGGTGACCGACGAACAGCGTCCCTACGGCGTCGGGTCGAGCGATCCGACGTTGAAGCGTGTCCGTACCCGGCACTTCCGCCGGGCCAAGGAGCAGGGCATCAAGATCACCGGGCTGACGAGCTACGACCACCTGTCGGCGTCGATCTTCGACGACGCCGGGATCGACTTCCTGCTCGTGGGCGACTCGGCCGGCAACACGGTGTTCGGCTACGACACCACGATCCCGGTGACCGTCGACGAGTTGATCCCGCTCACCGCCGCCGTCGTCCGCGGCGTCAACCGCGCCTTCGTCATTGCCGACATGCCGTTCGGTTCGTACGAGAACGGACCGGACCAGGCGCTCGGCACGGCGATCCGCTTCATGAAAGAGAGCGGCGCCCACGCCGTCAAGTTGGAGGGCGGCACCCGCAGTGCCCCCCAGATCAGCCACATCGTGCGCGCCGGCATCCCCGTCATGGCCCACATCGGGTTCACCCCGCAGAGTGAGCACGGCCTCGGCGGCCACATCATCCAGGGACGCGGTGAGGACGCCCAGCGCCTGCTCGATGACGCCCACGCCATCGAGGACGCCGGCGCGTTCGCCGTCGTGCTCGAGATGGTGCCCTCCACGGTCGCCGCCCAGGTGACCAAGGAGCTGACGATCCCGACCATCTCGGTCGGGGCCGGTCCGGACTGTGACGGCCAACTGCTCGTGTGGACCGACTGGGCGGGCTTCGGCCGCGGCCGGATCCCGAAGTTCGTCAAGCAATATGCCTCGATCGGTCAGACCCTGTACGACGCCGCGCGGGCGTTCCGCGAGGACGTCGAGTCGGGCCAGTACCCGGCTCCCGAACACGAATACAGCGAGTGACGTGAGCACCCGTCTGCACACCGTGTCTGCGGGCGTGGGCCGACCGATCGTCTTCGTCCACGGGCTCGGCATGTCGGCGGCGACGTGGACCCCGGTGACCGAGCGGCTCACCGACCGCTTCCACGTCGTCGCCGTCGACCTCCTCGGCCACGGAGCGTCACCGGTCCCCGACGATCCCGCGGAGTACACACGCGATCGTGCCCTGACCGATCTCGACGACCTGCTCGCCGAGCTCGACGCACCGGCGGTGCTGGTCGGTCACTCGCTCGGCGGCTACCTCGCCCTCGCCCATGCCGCCACTCGCCCCGGCGCGCTGGCCGGCATCGTCGTGCTCAACACCGGCCCCGGTTACCGCGACGCCGACAAGCGGGCGGCGTGGAACGACCGGTCGCGCCGCAACGCCCACCGCTTCGGCGTGCCCGAGCAGGCGACCGCGCTGAACCTGCAGGAGGACTCGGTGGTCATGGACCGGCTCACCGAGATGCGTACGCCGACGCTCGTCCTCGTCGGTGGCGACGATCGTCCCGAGTACGTCGGCTCCGGCCAGTACCTCGAACGCAAGATGCCCGACGCCCGACTCGTCGTGCTCGACGGCGGCGGCCACTCGATGCACGAGGACACGCACGCCGACGAGGTCGCCCGACTGGTCGCCGAGTTCACCGCCAGCCGCGACGACGACCAGCTCGCTCCGCTCGCCCGCGGGGCCGGCAACCCCGACCGCTGACATCGCCGACCGGCTGAGATCCCCGAACCGGGCAAGGCGGCCGCTTACCATCGCGGCGTGACCCAGGACGACAACGACCGCTACCGGCGGGCGGCGACGATCCTCCACGACACGGCCAAACCGATGCGCGTGCTGTCGGCGTTGGCCTGGCCGGGCGAGCTGCGCGAACGCTTCCTCGCCTCTGACGCCCAGGAGCTGCCGTCACCGACCTATCGACCGATCGACCCGGCACCGACGATCGCCGCCATCGCCGACGCCCGCCAGATGCTCGAGCCGGGCGGCGTGGTCGACGACTGGCTGTTGCGCGAGGCCGACGCCATCGAGACCACGGCGCGAATGCTCGGGGCGGTCGGAACCGCCGAGTTCCACGAACACAGCCGTGCCCTGTACGGCGTCCCGTCGCAACCGTTGCGCTTCGACCCGGCGACACCGTTGGCACTCGCCGAGCGGGTCCACGAAGCGCTCGCCGAGCTGACCGATGCCCACCTCATGCGACCCGTGTTGCGCTCACGGACCGCCGACGAGGTCGCCGACCACATCGAACAGGCCGTCCGCGAGCACTTCGGCGACGCCGCCCCCGAGGTCCTCCTCGTCGACGAACTGTCGGCCAACGCGGTGGCGACCACGAGCAGGATCAAGATCCGTCGCGACGCCAAGTTCACCAACAAAGACGCCGCCCAGTTGCTCAACCACGAGGCGTTCATCCACGTCGCCACCGGCCTCAACGGGCGTGCCCAGAGCGACATCCCGATCCTCGCCATCGGCCATCCGGGCACCACCCGCACCCAGGAGGGCTTGGCGGTCTACTCCGAGTACGTGTCGGGATCACTCGGCCTGGATCGGCTGCGCCGGCTCGCCGACCGCATCCTCGCCGTCCAACTGGTGATCGACGGTGCCGATTTCATCGAGCTGTACCGCTGGTTCCTCGAACGCAGCCCCGATCGCGAGCAGGCCTTCGAGTCCACTCGGCGCATCTTCCGCGGCGGCGAGATCACCGGTGGTTCACCGTTCACCAAGGACTGCTCGTACATCTCCGGCTTCCTCAGCGTGTCGACGTTCATCCGAGCGGCGTTCATGGCCGGACGCGCCGACAGCCTGGCCCTGCTGTTCTCCGGCAAGCTCGACCTGGCGGCGGTGCCGGCGCTCGGTGAGCTGCGCGCCCGGGGGCTCGTGCGGCCCGCTCGCTTCCTGCCGCCGTGGGCTCTCGATCCCGGCTGGGTGCTCAGCTACCTCACGCTGAACACGTTCATCGGGCGCATCGACCTGTCCGCGGTCAGCGAGGCGATGTCCGACATCCTCGAGCAGTGCCCGCGGGTCGACATCGTCCTGCCGACGCCGTCAGCCGAGGTCGTGGGGACCTGACGCCGGGTAGCCGTGGCCGGCGCGCACCGCGACGCCCCACGGCTCGAGCAGGTCGGACAGCTCGTCGACGTCGTCGCCGAGGGCATCGAGCACCGGGGCCAACTGGGCGTCGGTGGCGATCTCCATCGCCTCACGAGCATCGCGGCCAGCGGCGCTGAGCGTCGTGCCGCGACCCTCGCCGTCGAGGTAGCCGATCGATCGCAGGCGATCCTCCGCGGCATCGAACTCCTCCGCGGTCCAGCCGCGGGTGCGGCTGTAGCTGCGCGTCGGCATCCCCCAGTAGAGCTCGGTGAGCAGCCCGATCTCGCAGGCGGTGTGCCCGGCGGCGACCCACGAGGCGTTGTGGCTGTCGCCGCGGTACTCGCGCAGCACGTCACCGAAGTGCCAGACCGCGGTCAGCGCGTCGTCGGGCTCGTCCCACGACATCGCCCCGGCAGCGAGCGGGCGGCCGTTGGGCGGCACCGCGTCGACGGCGACGCGCAGCAGGTCGCGAGCACGGTCGGTGCCTTCCGGGGGGTCGCCGACGAGGCGCCGAAGCTGACCGACAGCGCCGTCGGCGCGGGCGGCACGCACCGTGGCGGCATCCGTCAGCTCCCACCCGCGGGTCACCGCCGGCACGACCACGGTCGGGCTGAACACGCCGAACGCCGCGGTCACGACCTCGCCCGGGACCTGACCGAGGAGGCTGCCACGGCTGGTGAAGTAGGCCGCCCACTCCGGCAGGGCGACGCCGTTGGCCTCGCCCGGGCTCGGGTCGAAGCCGAGCTGTTGGTAGTTGCGATGGCACTCCGGCGAGAAGTACACCTGACCGACCACCGGCTCGAGCACCGAGGCGAGGCGCCGGGCCCGATGGGAGCGTTGCGCAGTCCGGCTGTCGGTGTTGTCGTCGGTCGAGGCCATGCGACGACCGTAGGCGGACGTCTCTCCGGTGCTCCTACCGAGCCCTCGCTGTGATCGGGTGTTGCGGTCGGGTGTTGCGGTCGGGCGTTGCGGCCGGGCCCGACCCGACCGGCGGCTACGTTGACGCGATGTCGAGTCGCACGGTGGTGTTCGTCCACGGCAATCCGGAGACGGCGGCGATCTGGTCACCGCTGCGGCAGGCGCTCGCGGCGACGTCGATCGACTCCGTCGCCGTGTCACCCCCAGGGTTCGGAGCGCCGCTGCCGGACGGCTTCGACCCGTCGATGGACGGCTACGCGCAGTGGCTCGTCGACGAGCTCGAGTGGTTGCACGACAGTGGCCATGAGCTCGACGTCGTCGGTCACGACTGGGGTGCCGGGCACGTCGCGGGGGCGCTGGCGCGCCGGCCCGACCTGTTCCGCACGTGGACGATCGACATCGCCGGAGTCCTCGACGAGGAGTACGTCTGGCACGACCTCGCCCAGGTCTGGCAGACGCCCGACGCCGGCGAGGAGGCGGTCGCCGGGATGGCCGATGCGAACCCCGCCGACACCACGGCGCTCTTCGCCTCGCTCGGGCTGCCCGAGGCGATGGCGGCCGACGTCGCCGCGGCGGTCGACGGCGACATGGGCCGCTGCATCCTGCGCCTCTACCGCACCGGCGCCCAACCGGCCGTCGGCGAGCTCGGCGACCGGCTTGCCGGCACCGACCTGCCGCCCGGCCTGGTGGTCAACGCCGTGCTCGACCCGTACGTGCCGTCGGAACTGACGGTGCGCGTGGCCGAGCGGCTCGGTGCCGAGGTGCTGACGATCGACGATCGCGGGCACTGGTGGATGGTCGCCGACGTCGACGGGATCGCCGCCTCGTTGGCGGCGTTCTGGTCTGCCAACTGAGTTGCCAACCGAGCTGCCGACTGTGCTGCGGCACGGTCACTCGAGGGGGAGACCGAGGTGGCGGGCGATGACCAGCCGCTGGATCTCGCTCGTCCCTTCGCCGATCTCGAGGATCTTGGCGTCGCGGTAGAACCGCACCACCGGCGACTCCTCGATGAACCCGGAGCCGCCGAGCACCTGGGTGGCGACGCGGGTGGCGTCGACCGCCGCCTCGGTCGCGTACAGCTTGGCCATCGCCGCCGGCAACCCGATCGGACGTCCGTGGTCCTTCGCCCAGGCGGCCTTGTAGACCAGGTTGTGGGCGTTCTCGACCTTGACGGCGAGATCGGCGAGCGGGAACGCCACGCCTTGGAACCGGCCGATCGGACCGCCGAAGGCGATCCGTTCTCCGGCGTAGGCCACCGCCGCCTCGAGACAGGTGCGGGCGCAGCCGAGCGCCAGCGCGGCGATGGCGATGCGCCCGTCGTCGAGGATCGACAAGAAGTTGCGCAGCCCGCTGCCCGGCGCTCCGAGCAGGTTCGCCGACGGGACGCGGCAGCCGTCGAACGTCAGCCCGTGGGTGTCGCTGGCGTGCCAGCCGAGCTTGTCGTACGCCGGCTCGACGAGCATCCCCGGCGTGCCCGCCGGGACGACGAAGGCGGAGATGCCGTCGTCGGTCCGCGCCGTGACCGTCACGACCGAGGTGATCGAGGTGCCGCAGTTGGTGATGAACGCCTTCGATCCGTCGATGACCCACTCGTCCCCGTCGGCCACCGCGCGGGTCCGCGTGGCGCCGGCATCGGACCCGCCGTCGGGTTCGGTCAGGCCGAACGCGCCGAGGGCACGTCCGGCGACGAGGTCGGGCAGCCATTCGTCACGCTGGGCGTCGGTGCCGAAGCGGAAGATCGGGTTGGCGCCGAGGCCGACACCGGCCGACAGCGTGATGCCCATCGACTGGTCGACGCGTCCGAGCTCCTCGATCGCCACGCACAGCGAGGTGAAGTCGCCGTCGCCGCCACCCCAGCGCTGCCGGGAAGATGATCCCGAAGAGCCCGAGCTCGCCCATCGCCGCGACGACGTCGACCGGGAAGTGATGGGCGCGATCCCAAGCGGCGGCGTGCGGTGCGATGGCGTGGGCGGCGAAGTCGCGCACCGTCGCCCGCAGCAGCTCGTGGTCGTCGGTGAGCTCCCAGGTCACGTCGCTCGACGCTAGCCACTGCCGCCGACCGGATCGACCGCACCGTTACGCTCGCCGGAGTGGGCGCCGGTCGGAACCCGTCGAGGGCACTGGCGCAGCTGCTGATCGTGTGCGCGGTGGCGACGACCCTCGCCGCCTGCGGGGCGTCGGCGACACCGTCCGCCGGCCTCGACCCGGCGAACTCGACCCCCGCCGATCCCGCGCCGACGAGCGCTGCGTCGACCACCTCGGGCAGCACCACCACCTCGACCAGCTCGACCAGCTCGACCAGCTCGACCACACGCCGACCGACCTCCAGCACCTCCAGCACCTCGACCACCAGCGTGCCGCCGGTCGAGCCGTTGCCCGACCCGACGTTGCGCGTCACCAACGCGGCGTTCGACGCCCTCGCCACCGAGAACCCGGCGGTGTCGATGACCGTGATCCGCGACGGCGTGCCCGTGCTGGCACGCGCCACGGGCACGACCGTCGGTGGCACACCGGCGACCAGCGACTCGCCGATGGTCGTCGCCAGCCTCAGCAAGCTGCTCACCGGCCTCGCCGTCGCCCGCCTCGCCGAGGTCGGCCTCGTCGACGTCGCCGGTGCGGTGCCGTGGGAGCGGCTGGGCATCACGCCGGATCCGGCGTGGAACGACGTCACCGTCCGCGAGCTCCTCGACCACACGTCGGGCATGCCGGTCGCGCGGCCGATGTGGTTCGACGGACAGGGCACGTGCGCGGCGACGCTGCCGTGGCTGGTCGCCGAATCGCCGGCCGCCCATCGTGGCGAGTGGACCTACTCCAACGGCAACTACTGCGCCCTCGGCCTGCTCGTCGAAGCGGTGACGGGACGAGCGTTACCGGTCGCGGTCGACGGCCTCGTGCTGGCTCCCGTCGGCGCCGGCGGTGCCCACGTCAGCACCGACGGCGTGCGGCCCGACGACGTTCCGTACGCCCTCGGGACCGAACGGCTGTCGCGCCTCGGCGGTGCCGGCGCGTTTCTCGTGTCCACCGACGACCTCGCCCGCGCCCTCGCCGCCGTCACACCCGATGACCGAACGACGGTGACGTGGCCGGCGGTGATGACCGACCAGTACGGGTGGGGACACACCGGCACGGTCGACGGCGCCAAGGCATGCGCCTGGGTGCTCGAGCGGGGCCGCACCGTGATCGTCACCACGGTGGCGGGGAACCGACCGTCGACCGGCGGCGGGGTCTGCGACCGCACGGTCACGGCGCTCGCCTGGGACCTCGGCATCGGTGCCGGAAAGCCCGAACGCTCGCCGGTGTGAGCGGCCCGAGGGAGTGACGTCGAGCAGCTAGCCGAGTTCCCAGCGCTGGCGTGCGGCGGTGACGACCGCTTCACCGACGTCGCCGGTCGACGCCTCCTCGGGACGGAACGACTCGCCGATGAGCGCCGACAGCGTCGCCCCGGTGGACAGTGCCAGGGCGTCGAAGTCGTAGCCGCCCTCGAGCACGACGACCGTACGGCGGGCGGGAGCCAACGCCTGCAGCCGCACAGCGAAGTCGGCGTAGTCCGCGGCCGTCAGTTCGATTCCTGCCAACGGATCGTTCCGGTGCGCGTCGAAACCGGCCGAGATGAACAACCAGTCGGGGGCGAAGTCGGCGACGACCGGCGCCACCACCTCGTCGAACGCCCGTCGGTACACGTCGCCCCGAGTACCCGCCGGGAACGGCAGGTTGAGGTTCGAACGGGGCGCCGAGCCGCCGCCGGTCTCCGCCGCCCGACCGGTACCCGGGTACAGCGGCGACTCGTGCGTGGACACGTACAGCACCCGCGGATCGTCGTAGAAGATGTCCTGCGTGCCGTTGCCGTGATGCACGTCCCAGTCGACGATCGCCACCCGCTGACCCCGATCGGCGAGCTGCGCCGCGGCGACGGACGACGTTGTTGAACAGGCAGAACCCCATCGCCCGGTCGGGAACGGCGTGGTGACCGGGCGGGCGGCCGGCGGCGAAGGCGACCTCGGCATCGCCACGCTCCAATGCATCGACGGCGTCGAGGACGGCGCCGGCGGCGCGGCGGGCGGTCTCCCACGATCCCGGCGCGGCGAACGTGTCGGGGTCGAGGTCGCCCCCGCCGCGAGCACAGAAGCGTTCGAGCTGGCGGAGGTACTCGGCATCGTGGACGCGAGCAAGTTCGTCGAAGGTCGCCAGGCGCGGCGCCCGTTGCTCGACCGCCTCGGTGAGGCCGGCCAGGGCGATGCCGGACAAGGCGGCGTCGAGCCGGCCGCGCCGTTCCGGATGCCACTCGGGTGTGTCGTGAAGATCGAGCTCGGCCGCGGCATACACGGCGATGGGCACAGCCACGAATCGATCCTAGGCAGGTGATCCGACCGTCCCAACGAGGCGGACGACCGGCGCCAGCAGGCCGAACGGGCGCACCGAGGGTGGCAAGCTGCACCCGTGGACAAGCAACAAGCGGCGCGATCGCCCTGGGCCTCGACGGTCGTGCTCGGCAACGGCGATGCCGTGTTCATCCGGCCGCTGACGCCCGACGACCGTCACACGCTGGCCGAGTTCCACCAACGGCAGTCGTCGGAGAGCATCTACCGGCGCTTCTTCTCACCCAAGCCACGACTCACCGAGCGCGAGCTCGACCACTTCACCAACATCGACATGACCGACCGCGTCGCGCTGATCGTCGAGCAGCACGGTGAGATGCTCGCCTGGGCGAGCTACGAGCGCTGGCCGGGGCGCGACGAGGCCGAGGCGGCGTTCATGGTCGACGACGCCCATCAAGGTCGAGGCATCGCCACCTTGCTCCTCGAGCACCTCGCCGCGATCGCCCGGGCCAACGGCATCCGGCGGTTCACGGCCGAAGTCCTCGGTGACAACCGGGCGATGCTCACCGTGTTCGCCAAAGCCGGCTGGCCGCTGCAGCGGCGCTTCGACTCCGGGGTCGTCGATCTCGACTGGGAGCTCGCCGACACCGAGGAGTTCATCGACAGCGTCGAACGGCGCGAGCAGCGGGCGGACTCCCGCGCCGTCGCCCGCTTGCTGATCCCGCGGGCGGTTGCCGTCATCGGGGCGTCCGAGCGGCCGGGAACCGTCGGCCGGGCGCTGTGGGAGCACGTCGTCGCCAGCGTCGACGGCGACGTCCACGCCGTCAACCCACGCCACGACACGATCCTCGGGCATCCCTGCGTCCGCTCGGTCGAGGCGCTGCCCGACGAGGTCTCGCTGGCGATCGTCGCCGTACCGGCGGCGCAGCTGGAGGCGACGATCGACGCCTGCATCGGCAAACGGATGCGCGGTGCGGTCGTCATCACCGCGGTCGACGGCACCAGCGTCGACGTCGACGCGTTGGTCACCCGTGCCCGCCGCAACGGGCTGCGGATCATCGGTCCGGCGAGCATGGGGATCGCCTCGCCGCGTCCGGAGACGCGCCTCCAGGCGGCGCTCGTCGACGTCGCCCTGCCCGCCGGTGGTGTGGCGATCTCGATGCAGTCGGGATCGCTCGGTGGCTCGCTGCTCCGCAAGGCGCGCGAGCTCGCCCTCGGCGTGTCGTGGTTCGTGTCGCTCGGTGACAAGTACGACATCTCCGGCAACGACCTCCTCCAGTTCTGGGAGCACGACGACAACACGACCGTCGTCGCCATGTACACCGAGTCGTTCGGCAACCCGCGCAAGTTCGCCCGCATCGCCCGCCGCGTGTCGCGCACCAAGCCGATCGTCGCCGTGCGCACCGGCGCCGCGGCGAGCGGCAGCCTCGGCAGCGCCGTCTATCGCCAAGCCGGCCTGATCGAGGTGCCGACCGTGCCGGCGCTGCTCGACACCGTGCGCGTCTTCGCCTCCCAGCCGGTGCTCGCCGGCCCGCGGGTCGCCGTGATCACCAACTCGCGCAGCCCCGGCACACTTGCCGACGCGGCGCTGGTCGCTGCCGGACTGGAGCCCGTCACCGGCCCCCATCCGCTCGACTGGAGGGCGCGACCCGAGCACTATCCCGAGGCGCTGGCCGCCACGCTCGCCGATCCCGATGTCGACGGGGCGCTCGTCATCTACGCCCCGGCGGTCGAAGACGACGTCGCCGTCGCCGCCCAGCACATCCACGACAGCGTTCGCGACCCGACCAAGCCGGTCGTCGCCGTGCTCCTCGGCGGCGCCGACGGCCCGATCGTGCGGGGGTCGGACATCCCTTCGTTCTCGTTCCCCGAGCAGGCGGCGGCCGTCCTCGGACGCTCGTACGGCTACGCCCGCTGGCGCGACGAGGAGACCGGCGACGCCGCCCCGGTCGCCCGTCCGATCGACCCCGACCGCGCCCAACGCATCGTCACGGCGGCGCTCGATGCCAACGACCAGCAGCCGACCGAGCTCGACGTCGTGCAGGTGCAAGCGCTGCTCGGCACCTACTCGATCCCGATGGCCGAGACGCGAGCATCCGACCCGCAGCGCGCCGTCGCCGACGCCGACGAGCTCGGGTATCCCGTCGCCGTCAAGGCGGTGCACCGACGCCCCGGCCGATCGGCCCGCGCCGGGATCGCCCTCGATCTGCCCGGCCCCCACGAGGTCGCCGAGGCGGTCGACGTGATCCACGAGTCGCTCGGTGACGACGCAGCCGAGCTGCACGTGCAGTCGATGGTGTCACCGGGGATCGACGTCCGCATCCGTGCCGAGCACGACGACCGACTCGGCGCCATCGTGTCGGTCGGCCTCGGCGGCGCCCAGGCCGACGCCATCGACGACCGCACGATGCGGCTCGCTCCCGTCTCCCCGGCGTCGGCGGCGACGATGCTGCGTGACACCCGGCTCGGTGCGGCGATGAAGACCGCCGGCTTCGATCCGTCCGACCTCGTCGAAGCGATCGTGCTCGCCGCCCAGCTCGCCTCGGACCACCCCGAGATCGTCGAGCTCGACCTCAACCCGGTGATCGTCGGCGCCGACGGGGCGATCGTCACCGATGCGACCGCCCGACTGGCGCCGGTGCGTCACGACGACGGTCCGCTCCGCCGCTTGGACTGATCGGCTTCAATGGGCGCGTGACGCTCGGCATCATCATCCCGCTCGTCGTCTTGCCGATCGCCCTCGTTGTCGCCTGGCGGTGGTACAGCCGCTCCGTGCGCACCACCACCACCAGCGCCGGCGTCGACGAGCGGCGGCAGGTGTCCGGCGTCCGGCTGACGTCCGAGGCCTTGCATCGGCTGACGTCGCCGCCGTGGCGGGTCGTGCACGAGATCGGCGACCAGCTCCCCGGGATCGACCACGTCGTCGTCGGCCCGGCCGGCATCGTCGCCGTGCAGACCCGCGTCGGCGATCGTCCCACCGTCGACCAGGTGCGTGCCGCCACGGCCCACCAGCGCAACGCACTGGCCGACGCGGTGCTCGTCCGCGCCCCGCTCGACGAGCTGCTGACCCCGCTCTCGCTGCGCGCCGCACTGCTGGCCCGCGTCTACTGGGGCGCCGCCGACACCGACCGGCCCGCCGCCGAGACGGCGATCGACACGGTGCCCGTCGTCGAGGGCCAGCGACTCACGGCGTGGCTCGACGAGCTCGCCGCCGGCTCGCCCTCATCCCTCGAGCCCGCCCTCGACGCCGCCCGCGTCGACGCCGCGTGGCGGGTCGTGGTGATGGGCATCGGCCGCCCCGACCCGCGCGGCGCGCTCGGATAGGTTCGGTCCATGTCGACGCCCGACGAGTTCACCGGTCCGACGACCGACCTGCTGCAGTCGCTCATTCGCAACGCCTGCGTCAACGACGGCACGCCCGACTCGGGCGATGAGACCCGCAACGCCGACCTCCTCCAGCAGTACCTCGAGGGTGCCGGTCTCGACGTCCAGCGATTCGACGCCGCGACCCGGCCGCGACTCGATCGTCGCCCGCATCGAGGGTTCCGATCCCGACGCCCCGGCACTGTGTCTGATGGGCCACACCGACGTCGTGCCCGTCAACGCCGATGGCTGGCGCGAGGACCCGTTCGGCGGCGAGGTGATCGACGGCGAGGTGTGGGGCCGCGGCGCCATCGACATGCTCAACCTGACGTCGTCGATGGCCGTCGCCTTCCGCCGCCTGGCCAACGAGGGCTTCCGTCCCAAGGGTGACCTGATCTACTTCGGCGTCGCCGACGAGGAGGCCGGCGGCGTGTGGGGCGCCGAGTGGATGGCCGAGCACCACTGGGACGCCGATCGCCGCCGACTACGTGCTGACCGAGCTCGGTGGCTGGTCGACGGTCGACCACGACGGCCACCGCACGGTCACCGTCAACGTCGGCGAGAAGGGCCTCGCCTGGCGGCGACTGCGGGTCCGCGGCACCCCGGGCCACGGCTCGATGCCGTTCGGTGCCGACAACGCCCTGGTCAAGGCGGCCGAGATCGTCCGCCGGCTGTCCGAGTACCGGCCGGCGGCCCACGTCGACGACATCTGGCGCGCCCAGGTCGCCGCGCTGCCGGTTCCCGACGAGCTGCGCGACGCCCTCTCGTCGCCCGACACGATCTGGGCTGCGCTCGAATCGCTGCCGGTGCCCGTCGCCCGGATGTGCCACGCCGGCACGCACACGACGATCTCGCCGAACGTCGTCCACGGCGGCCAGAAGACGAACACGATCCCCGACGTCGTCGACCTCGACGTCGACATCCGCACCGTTCCCGGCACCAGCCGCGACGACGTCGAGGCGATGCTCCGCGAGGCCCTCGGCGACCTCCACGACCACGTCGAGGTGTCGGTGCTGCAGCACTCGGAGCCCACTGCATCGCCGTTCGGCTCCGACAACCTGTTGTGGGAGACCGTGACCCGCCACACCCAGGTCGCCTATCCGGGAGCGACGCTGGTCCCCGGGCTGATCGTCGGCGGCACCGACGCCCGCTTCTACCGCGAGCGGGGCATCACCGCCTACGGCGCCGGCCTGTTCTCGCCGAGCATGGACTTCGCCACGTTCGGCTCGCGCTTCCACGGCAACGACGAGCGCATCGACGTCGACTCCCTCGGCCTCGCCGGCAACTACTTCTACGGCATCGCCAAAGACCTCACCAGCTGACCCGCCGTCGCTGCCGCGAACCGCCGACCCGCACCGCCGACCCGCACCGAAATTTGTCCGGCAGATCTCGCTGAGCGACACGTTCCCGACAAATTTCCGCGGTTCCGCCGACCCGCGCCAGGGCGGGGTCAGCGGAAGAGGTCGCGGGAGGAGTCGCGGAGGACCGGCGCCATCGAGGCGTCGGGGTTGGGCGTCCACTGGTAACCGCGGACGACGGCGACGGGCACGCGGCTGGTGTTGCCCTTCACCAGCTCGGCGGCGGCGGCGATCTCGTCGACGACGCACAGCTCCTGGACCCGGAACTCATGGCCGTGCGGGTCGTGCTGACCGATGTAGCTGAGCAGCGGATCGAGGCCGGCGACACCGATGGCGATGTCGGTCTGCCCTTCCCGCCACGGGCGGCCGAACGTGTCGCTGACGACGATGCCGACGTCGACGCCGAGCGTCGCCAGCGCTGACCGCATCACCCGTGCCGAGGCGTCAGGGTCCGGCGGCAGGACGAGCACCCGTTCGACGGCGCCGCTCGACGACTGGTCGACGCCGCTGTTGGCGCACACGAAGCCGTGGTGCGTCTCGGTGATCAGCACCGGCCCGATCTGGCGGACGATGCGCGACGACTCGCGCAGCACGACCTCGATCACCCGCGGATCCTTCTCCCAGCGGCGCCCCCACGACTCGGCGAACGACGACGGGACGACGTCGGCGAGTTCGACCGCGCAACCCTCGGCCTTCGACACGATCTTCGACGTCACGACGACCAGGTCGCCGTCGAGCAGCGGATCACCCTGGGCGTCGGCCGCGGCATGGATCAGCGCCGCCAGGTCGTCGCCCGCCACGATCTCGGGCAGCCCGACGATCCCGAACACCTCGATGCGCGACATCGCCATCGGTCAATCGTCGAGCGAGGCGAGGAACGCGAGGATCGCCCCGTTGACCGGTTCCGGGTTGGTCAGGTTGGCGGCATGGGCGCCGCCGACGGCGACGACGCCCGTGCAACCGGACAACCCGGCAGCCAGCTCCTCCGCCCGCTCCATCGAGATCGCCGTGTCCTCGGTGCCGTGCACCACCAGTGCCGGGCAGGTGATCTCGGCGAGCCGATCGGTGATGTCGTCGCGACCGACGAGCGTGGCGAACGGCTGCTGGATGTAGTCGTTCGGCTGCTGCTTCCACTTCGCCGTCCACCGCGGGCTCTCGGCGGCGTCGTCGATGATGATCGCCGCCACCGCGTCGACCAGCTCGTCGACCGGGCCGGCGGCGAGCCAGGTGTCGCGCATCGCTTCGTAGCCCGGGACGGTCGCCGCGTCCTCGGTGCCCGCCTGTGTGTCGAGGAGGACCAGGGCGCGGACCCGTTCGGGCGCGGTGAGCGCGGCGCGAAGCGACAGGAATCCGCCCTGGCTCATGCCGCCGACGACGGCGCGTTCGATGCCGAGATGGTCGAGCACGCCGAGGCAGTCGGCCGCCGAGTCCCAGTAGGTGAACGCCTCACCGTCGTACTCGGTCTCGCCGAACCCGCGCTCGTCCCAGGTGATCACGCGGTACGCAGGCGACAGCGCGGCGACCTGCGGTGCGAACATCTCGTGGTCCATCAAGAAGCCGTGGGAGAGGATCACCGGCGGGCCGTCGCCACCCGAGTCCTCGAAGTAGAGGCGTTGCCCGTTGACGACGGCATGCGGCATGGGCGCACCGTACCGGATCGGCCAACATGGGACGATGGACAACGCCGACGCCACCGTCTCCGCGATCTTCGACCCGCAAGCCTGGTCGGCGGTGCCCGGGTTCGAGTTCACCGACATCACGTATCACCGTGCCGTCGACGCCGGCGTCGTCCGCATCGCCTTCGATCGGCCCGAGGTACGCAACGCGTTCCGGCCGCACACCGTCGACGAGCTGTACACCGCGCTCGACCACGCCCGGATGTCCACCGACGTCGGCTGCGTGCTGCTCACCGGCAACGGCCCCTCACCCAAAGACGGCGGCTGGGCGTTCTGCTCGGGCGGCGACCAGCGCATCCGCGGCAAGGATGGCTACAAGTACGCCGAAGGAACCACCGCCGACTCGATCGACGCCGGGCGCGCCGGGCGCCTGCACATCCTCGAGGTCCAGCGCCTGATCCGCTTCATGCCCAAGGTCGTCATCTGCGTCGTGCCGGGTTGGGCGGCCGGTGGCGGGCACTCGCTGCACGTCGTGTCCGACCTGACGCTCGCTTCGGCCGAGCACGCCCGTTTCAAGCAGACCGACGCCGACGTCGCCAGCTTCGACGGCGGCTTCGGCTCGGCCTACCTCGCCCGTCAGGTCGGCCAGAAGTTCGCCAGGGAGATCTTCTTCCTCGGCCGCGAGTACAGCGCCGACGACATGGTGGCGATGGGTGCCGTCAACGCCGCCATCCCCCACGACGAGCTCGAAGCGACCGCACTGCAGTGGGGTCGGGAGATCTGCGCCAAGAGCCCGACGGCGCAGCGGATGTTGAAGTTCTCGTTCAACCTCATCGACGACGGCCTCGTCGGTCAGCAGGTGTTCGCCGGGGAGGCGACACGGCTCGCCTACGGCACCGACGAAGCGGCCGAGGGGCGCGACAGCTTCCTCGAGAAGCGTCCCGCCGACTGGTCGCCGTATCCGTACCACTTCTGACGGTCCGGCGGTCGTAGCGATGTCCGACGTCAGCCGGGTGGAGGTCATCCGCGTCGAGGATCCCGACGACCCCCGCTTCGCCCAGTTCCGCTTGAACGAACGCGGCCTGGCGAGCCGGGCCGACAAGCGTGACGACGCCGGTGCCGGCCTGTTCCTCGCCGAGGGCGACCTCGTCGTCGAGCGGGCGATCGCCGCCGGGTGCCGGCCGGTGGCCGCACTGGTCGACCCCGAGCGCATCCCCACCGTGGTGTCGCTGCTCGACTGCCCGATCTACGCCGGGGGTGAGCGGGTGCGCTCGGTCGTGTCGCGGCTCGGGGTGCCGTCGGCGATCATCACCCTCTTCCACCGCCCGCCGCGTCCGTCGGTGGCCGAGCTGGCGGCCACCAGTGAGCGGCTGGTCGTCGTCGAGGCGGTGGACAACCCGACCAACATCGGCTCGATCATCCGCAACGCCGCCGCGCTCGGCTGGGACGGGCTGGTGCTCGATCACACGAGCGCCGACCCGCTGGCACGCCGATCGCTGCGGGTGGCGATGGGCACGGTGTTCGCCCTCCCCCATGCCCGAAGTCGCAACCTCGCCGGCGACGTCGCCGCACTCGCCGCGGACGGCTTCGACTTGTACGCGATGACACCGTCACCGTCGGCGATCGACATCCGCGACGTCCACCCTGCGGGCCGGCGGGCGGTGTTGATCGGATCGGAACGCGCCGGGCTGAGCGCCGACGTGCTGGCGATGGCGACGGCCGTGCGCATCCCGATGGCACCCGGCGTCGACTCGCTCAACGCCGCGGCGGCCACCGCCGTGGCCTGCTTCGCGCTCGGCGGTGCCGGTGGGAGCGCGGGTCGGAGCACGGGTCGGGGCACGACAGAGGGCGGCGAAACGCGGTGAACGGCGTTGACTGATCGGCGATGAGCACGGCCGTCCTCCTCCTGTCCTGCCCCGACCGACAAGGCGTCGTCGCCGCGACGGCACGATTCCTCGCCGACCACCAGGGCAACATCGTCCACGCCGAACAGCACGTCGATGCCGACGGTGATCGCCCGATGTTCTTCCAACGCATCGAGTTCGAGCTCGACGGCTTCGGCCTCGGGCGGTCGGCGATCGCCGACGGCTTCGCGGCGACCGCCGCCGAGTTCGACATGCAGGCCGAGGTCCGATTCACCGACGTGCCGACCCCGGTGGCGGTGTTGGTGTCGCGGCAGGGTCATTGCCTGTACGACCTGCTGACGCGGTGGCGCGGCGGTGAGTTGCCGATGGACCTGCGCGTCGTCGTGTCCAACCATCGCGATCACGCCGACATCGTCGAGCACTTCGGCGTCGAGTTCGTGCACCTTCCGGTCGATGCGGCGACCAAGCCCGCCCAAGAGGTGGCACTGGTGGCGGCACTCGAGGCACGCGGCGTCGAGCTCGTCGTGCTCGCCCGCTACATGCAGATCCTCAGCGATCACGTCATCGCCGCGTTCCCGGACCGGATCATCAACATCCACCACTCCTTCCTCCCATCGTTCATCGGCGCCAACCCCTACCGCCAGGCCCACGACCGCGGCGTCAAGCTGATCGGCGCCACCGCTCACTACGCGACGGCCGACCTCGACGAGGGACCGATCATCGAGCAGGACACGGTGCACGTCACCCACCGCGACGACGTCAAGCGTCTGACGGCACGCGGCCGCGACCTCGAGACGGTGGTCCTCGCCCGCGCCGTGCGCGCCCACCTCGAGCACCGCGTGCTCGTCCACGGTCGCAAGACGATCGTGTTCTCGTGAGCGAACCGGCGTCCTGAGCAGGGCGTTCGCGACGCTCGAACAATTCGGTCCCTCCATCTCGTTGCACGCTTCAAGGAATGCGTACATTGGGGCTCACGTGACGCCTGTCACGCCAGAGTTCGGCATGCCGGACTCGCCGAAGCACAAGGGGGAAACACCGATGCGACACTCATCGGGCGGACGACGCATTCGTCTCGCCGCGATCGCCGCGATCACGCTGTCGTTGGTGGCAGCGTCCTGCGCGGACAAGAAGGACGACACTGCCGGCGGGGGCGGCACACCATCGAGTGAAGAACCGTCGGACACCACCGGCGAAGCCACCGACGACAGCGCGCCGGCTGACTCGGCACCACTGGTCACCGAACCACCGGCGTCGGAGTTCGACCCGGTCATCGGCGGCACGATCGTCATCGCCGGCGAGGCGGAGACAGCCAACCCGTGGACACCTGCGGCAATGAACTGCGACTCGTTCTGTCAGATGCGGGCACGCACCTTCTATGACCCGCTCGTCGTCGTCGACGACAACCTCGAGGTCAAGCCGTACCTGGCGGAGAGCGTCGAAGCGAACGAGGACTCGACCGAGTTCACGATCACGATGCGCGATGGGATCACATTCCACGACGGCACCCCGCTCAACGCCGATGCGGCGATGGACAACATCAACCGCTCCTTCACCAGCCTGCTGATCGGCGCCGCGGTGAAGGACGTGGCGAAGAACCCGGACGGCACGGTGAAGTTCGAGAAGATCGACGACGCCACGTTCAAGATGTTCACCGGCCTCAACGGCGACCCGGCGGCCCCGATCCCGTGGCCGCTGTTCCCGTACTACCTCGGCGGTCAAGGTGGCCTGATCGCATCGCCGACATGGCTCGCCGAGGTCGACGCGGGCGGCGACCCGACGAAGGCAGTCGGCACCGGCCCGTTACGTGCTGCAGAGCTATGCGCCCGGCGACAAGCTCGTCGTGACCCGCAACGACGACTACTGGATGACCGACGAGAACGGCACGCAACTGCCGTACCTCGACCAGATCGAGTTCCGCGTCATCCCCGACTCGCAGGTCCGCTCCGAAGCGCTGAAGTCGGGCGACGTCGACCTCATCTCGACGAGCGACTCGCTCGTCGTCGGCACGCTCGCCGAGGACGGCGGGTTCACCCACATCAACCAGGACCAGTACAGCGAGACCAACTACATCCTGTTCAACCTGACCAAGCCGTACCTCGCCGACCAGAGCGTGCGATGTGCGCTGACCCAGGCGATCGACAACGAGGACCTCGTCGCCGTGATCAGCGGTGGCTACGGCGTCCCGTCGCGGCAGATGTTCACGCTCGGCCAGGAGGGCTACCTCAGCGGCGACAACGGCTCACCGGCGTACGACCCGGAGGCGGCAGCGGCGACGATCGCCGAGTGGGAGGCCGCCAACGGCCCGTTGACGATCAACTACTCGACGACCCCGACGGCGACGTCGCTGGCGACGGCGAACTACCTCGCCGACGCATGGGGCCAGGTCGGCGCCGACGTGGTCATCGACCAGATCGAGCAGTCGAAGCTGATCAACAACGCGCTGTTCGGAGATCCTGCGTTCGACGCCTTCGGGTGGCGCAACCACGCCGGCCTGTTCGTCGATCAGCAGTACTTCTGGTGGCACAGCTCGGCCGCAGCCGATCCGGGGCAGCTGGCGCTGAACTTCGGTCGACTCCACGACCCGGAGATCGATTCGCTGCTCGAGCAGTCCCGCTCGGAGTCCGATCCCGAGGTCCGCAAGGGTCTCGCCGAGGACATCAACCGGCGCTTCGCCGAACAGTGCTTCACGATCCCGACCGCCGGGACCCAGTGGGGCGTGTTCGCTCAGCCAGCCATCCAGAACATCGGCCGCTCGCCGTTGCCCGACGGTGATGGGTTCATCCGCGACGGCGCCGGGTTCCCCGGCCAGGTCTGGCTGACGGCCGTCTTCGTCAACGAGTGACACGACGCAGCTGGTGGGTCTGCCACCCGGCGGACCCACCAGCTGCCGACGTCCCCTGACCCGCATCGAGACACATGCGCTACTTCCTCCAACGCCTCGGCCAGTTCGTCATCGTCTTTCTCGTCGTCACCTTCACGGTGATGGTCGTCACCCGCATCGGCAGCGCCGATCCCGTGCGCGACCTGGCGGGCGGCACGGTCAGCGACGCCCAGATCGAACGGGTGCTCGAGGACTACCCGTACCTCGACGACGGGCTGCTGCGGCAGTACGTCGGTACTGGCTCGGCGACTTCCTCACCGGCGACCTCGGCTACTCGTACTCGCAGAGCCAGTCCGGCGCCGACATGTTCAAGCAGCGGCTGCCGCCGACCATCTTCATCGGCTTCTGGGCGATCGTCATCGGCCTGGTGATCGCCGTCCCGCGTGGGCATCTACAGCGCCTACCGGCGTGACCGAGGCCTCGACCGAGTGGCCAGCGTCGCCTCGTTCGCCGCCATCTCGATGCCGACCGCTCGTCGTCGCCGTCGCCCTGCTGTACCTCGTCGTCAGCAGGTTCGCCCTGTTCCCCTCGATCGGCGACTACGTCGCCCCGTGGGACAACCCGTGGGAGCACTTCAAGAACTTCTTCATCCCGTCGTTGCTGCTCGGGATCGGGCTGGCCGGCGTGTGGAGCCGCTTCCTGCGTGCCGACATGAGCCTCACCTTGCAGAGCGACTACATCATGCTCGCCAAGGCGAAGGGGATCTCGCCCCGTCGGGTGCTGTGGGGACACGCGCTGCGCGGGTCCGTCTTGTCGCTGGTCACCAGCGTCGCCCTCCAGACCGCCGCCCTCGTCGGCGGCGCCGTCATCGCCGAACAGTTCTTCGGGCCCGCGTGGCATCGGTGACCGACTCGTGTTCGCCGTCCAGCAGAACGACATCTTGATCATCCAGGCGATCACCGCGGTCCTCGTCGTCGCGGTCGTGATCGTCAACCTGGTCGTCGACCTGCTGTATGCCGTGATCGACCCCCGCATCCGAGATGCAAGGAAGATGGGATGAGCGACATCCTCGACGACACCCGGATCGAGATGGAGGTCGGCCATGTCGACGCTGCTCCCGAGTCACCGGCACGCCGCAAGAAGCGGCCGATCGGGTTGTGGCTCGGCGTCGGCTGGCTGGCGGTCCTGCTGTTCCACGCGGTGTTCGCCAAGTACCTGCCGTGGGTGCGTGGCGAGAACCAGCGCGTCACCGGCGCCAGCAACTTCGCCTACGGACCGGGCACCGACTTCTGGTTCGGCAGCGACCAGCTGGGCAAGGACGTGTTCGCCCGCTGCGTGTACGGCGCCCGGCTGGCGCTCACGGTGGGCACGGTCGCGATCATCGTCGGAGCGATCATCGGCGGCACGCTCGGCATGATCGCCGGTCACTTCAAGGGCAAGACCGACCGCGGTATCTCGATCATCACCGACTCGTTGCTGGCCTTCCCGGCGATCATCATCTCGATCCTGATCATCGGACGATTCGACGCGTTGGCGGCGAGCGACACCGAGGTCTTCGGCGTCGGGTTCGACTGGCTGACCCGGCGCTGGTCGGTGACGATCATCTTCGCCGTGCTCGCCCTCGCCCCGGTCGCCCGCATCGTGCGGGCCCAGACGTTGTCGCTCTCCGAGCGCGAGTACGTGCTCGCCGCCCGCAGCCTCGGGGCACGCACGCCGCGGCTGCTGTTCCGTGAGATCCTGCCGAACCTGATCCCGGCGATGGTCTCGGTGATCTTCACCGGGCTGGCGATCCTGCTCGCCGCCGAGGGCGCCCTGGCGTTCATCGGCTACAGCGTCAAGCCACCGTCTGCGTCGTGGGGGTTGATGGTCGCGGAGTCCCGCAACCGCATCGACACCGCATGGTGGGCGACGATCTTCCCGGCGCTCATGCTGTTCGTCACCGCATTGGCGTTCAACCTCATCGGCGACTGGTTCGCCAAGCGCTTCGACATCCGAGAGGCGGCACTGTGAGCACCCAGGCGACCGGGCGAGACTTCGACGGGCCGTTGCTCGAGGTCACCGACCTGAAGACCCACTTCCGGACCGATCGGGGCCTGGTGCGCGCCGTCGACGGAGTGACGTTCACGCTCGATCGGGGCCGCTCGCTCGGCGTCGTCGGCGAATCGGGGTCGGGCAAGACCGTGCTCTCGCGGACGATCATGGGACTGCTGCCCACGACGAACACCGTGCTGTCCGGGTCGGTCCGCTTCGACGGGCAGGAGATCCTCGGTCTCAAACCGAAGCGGATGCGCCACATCTGGGGCAGCGAGATGGCGATGATCTTCCAGGACCCGATGAGCTCGCTCAACCCGCTGATGAAGATCGGCAAGCAGATCGCCGAGCCGTTGAAGATTCACCTCGACATGCCCGCCGCCGAAGCTCGGGCGACGGCTGTGCGCCTGCTCCAGGACGTGCGCATCCCCGAACCGGAGCGCCGCCTCGAGCAGTACCCCCACGAGCTGTCGGGTGGCATGCGCCAACGGGTGATGATCGCCATCGCCCTCGCCTGCGGCCCGACGATGCTGTTCGCCGACGAACCGACGACGGCCCTCGACGTCACCGTCCAGGCGCAGATCCTCGACCTGATCGGCGAGCAGCGACGCGAGCGGAACATGGCGCTCGTCCTCGTGACCCACGACCTCGGCGTCGTCGCCGGGCTACACGGACGAGATCGCCGTGATGTACGGCGGCCGACTCGTCGAGAAGGCGCCGACGGTCACGCTGTTCGACGACATGCGGATGCCGTACACGCGGTCCCTGCTGCGCAGCATCCCCAAGCTCGAGGATCCGAGTCACACCCGGTTGCTGACGATCGCCGGCCGTCCGCCCGACCTCGTCAACCCGCCGCGCGGCTGCCGGTTCGCGCCGCGCTGCCCGTACGCCCGGAGCAGGTGCCACGAGGAGGAGCCTGTGCTGACCCCCGCCGACCATCCCGACCACGTCTACGCCTGCTTCTACCCCGTGGGTTCGCCGGAGTACCTGGAGCGCGACGAGGAGATCCAGGCCAAGCTCGCCGCCGAGCAGGCGGCGCTCGCCAGCGTCGCCGTCGGTGTGTCCGGCGCCCCGAGCCCGGACCTGGAAGGAGCCGGCTGATGGCGGGCCTCGGCAAGGCCCACCTCCGCGACGAGGGCGACATCGTGCTGCGCGTCGAGGACCTGGTGATGGAGTTCCCCGTCGGTCGGACCGGGCTCAAGGTCCACGCCGTGTCCGGCATCAGCTTCGACGTCTTGCGCGGCGAGACGATGGGCCTCGTCGGCGAGTCCGGTTGTGGCAAGAGCACGACCGGCCGGGCGATCATGCAACTCCCCCGACCGACGTCGGGCTCGATCGTGTTCGAAGGTCAAGAGCTGACCGCGCTGCACGGCGGCGACATGCGCGCCGCTCGCACCAAGATGCAGATGATCTTCCAGGATCCGATCTCGGCGCTCAACCCGCGGCGCAAGGTCCGCGACGTCGTCATGGAGCCGTTGAACATCTGGAAGCGGGGCACCAAGACCGAGCGCAGCAAGGTCGTCGACGACGTGCTCGAAACCGTCGGCATCGACCCCGAGCGCGCCCGGGAGAGCCAGGCCCACCAGTTCTCCGGCGGCCAGTGCCAACGGATCTCGATCGCCCGGTCGCTGGTGCTCGATCCGACGCTGATCATCTGCGACGAGCCGGTCTCGGCCCTCGACGTCAGCGTGCAGGCCCAGGTGCTGAACCTGCTCGAGGACCTGAAGGCGCGCTACGGCCTGACGCTGATCTTCATCGCCCACGACCTGGCGGTCGTCAAGAACGTCAGCGACCGGATCGCCGTCATGTACCTCGGCATGCTCTGTGAGATCGCGCCGAGCGACGAGCTGTACGCCCGGCCGATGCATCCCTACACGAAGGTGCTGCTCGACGCGATCCCGGTCCCCGACCCACACGCCATCCGTCCTCCGACGAGCATCGTCGGTGAGCCCCCGTCGCCGGTGCTCCCGCCGTCGGGTTGCCGGTTCAACACCCGTTGCCCGAACGCCGACGAGCGCTGCCGCACCGAGGTGCCCGAGCTGCGCGAGTTGGCCGTCGGCCACTTCGTCGCCTGTCACCATCCGCTGGAGACACCCGTCGAACTGGTCGCCGCGGCGGCCACGGCGACACCGCCCGGGACTGCTGCCGTCAGGTCCTGACGGCGATCAACCCGCCGACGAGCGAGCGCGGGAGCGGCGTGCGCGCGGTGCGCTCCCGCTCGGCTCCCAGGTGAACTGCGTCAATGCGATCACCAGACCGACCACGCCCCAGGCAGCGATCTGCAGCAGGCCGGCCACGTCGAACCCCGGTGCCTCCACGAACGGGCTGAAGCAGTCCTGCACGGCGTTGGCGAACGGCTTGAGCGGGAAGATGTCGCCGAGGACGACGATCCAGCGGGGCGGGTCCTCCAATGGGATGAACACGTTGGAGACGAAGGCGAGCGGCAAGATGATCGCGTTGGCCGCCGCGCCGGCGCCGCTGGCGGTCTTGACCATCGCCGCCAACGCCATCCCCAACGCGGCGAACGAGGAGACGCCTACGATGAAGGTGACGATCAGCGCCGGCACCTTGTCCGCCTCGATCTGCAGGTCGTATGCGACGACGCCGAGTGTCACCATCAAGGCCATACCGATCATCGCCAGCACGACGGCCGAGACGATGAAGCCGGCGATGTACAACCAGGTCGGCAGCGGCGTTGCCCGCCACCGCTTGAGCACGCCCTCGTCGCGACGCGTCGGGACCATCGTCGCCAGGTTGGTGAACGTCGCCGAGACGGCCGTGAACGCCGCCAGGCCGCCCGTGTAGAACTGCTGCACCGACCACTCCCCGCCGTCGACGTCGATCATGCCGTCACCGAACAGCGCGTTGAACAGCACGAGCATCACGAGCGGAAGCCCGAGGGTGAAGAACATCGCCACCGGGATGCGCCAGAACGTCAGCAGCTGATAGCGCGTCTGGATCGCCAACTGGCGCGGCGTCGACGGGAAGTCGCTCACGCCTCGACCTCGTCGGCCGCGTCGGCCGCCTCGGCCGCGTCGGCCGCGTCCTCGTGGCCGAACTCGCCGCTGCCGTGCCCGCCCGCGCCACCGGTGAGGGTGAGGTACACGTCCTCCAGCGAGACCCGGGTCACCGACAGCGAGTCGAGCTCGATGCCGTGCTCGACGGCCCAGCCGGTGAGCCGATGGACTGCGACCGTCGGTGCGTCGACGCCCACTTCCACCAGCCGCCCGGACAGGCGGGCCTCCGAGCCGAGCAGCTCGGAGAACAGCGAGAGGTGCGTCGCGTCGTATCCCGCCGGGAGGGCGAAGCGGACCGTCGTCGGACTCGTCTGCTCGATCAGCTCCTGCGGTGTGCCCTCGGCGATCAGTCGACCGCGCGACAGCACCCCGACGCGATCTGCGAGGTGCTCGGCCTCGTCGAGGTAGTGGGTCGTCAAGATGACCGTCGTGCCGTCGGCGCCGAGCGTCTCGATGAGACCCCACGATTGGCGACGGGCCGACGGATCGAATCCGGTCGTCGGCTCGTCGAGGAACAACAGCTCGGGCCGGCCGACGATGCCGAGGGCGAGATCGATCCGGCGGCGCTGACCACCCGACAGCGCGCCCACGCGGGCCTCGACTTTCTCCTCGAGCCCCACCATGGCGACGACCTCGTCGAGCGGACGGGGGTTGCGGTAGGCGCTCGAGTACAGCTCGACGACCTCGCGCACGGTGAACTCGTGCTCGATGCCGCTGGTCTGCAGGACGACGCCGATCCGATCGCGGAAGTCGCGGCCGGCGCGGGCCGGTTCGACACCGAGCACCGACACCGACCCGGAGGTCGGGGTGCGGTACCCCTCGAGGATCTCGATCGTCGTCGACTTGCCGGCGCCGTTCTCTCCGAGCAGGGCGTACACCTCGCCGCGCTCGATCTGCAGGTCGAGTCCGTCGACCGCGGCGACCGAGCCGTACACCTTGCGCAGGTCGCGTACGTCGATGTCGGCCACGCCGGTCGACCCTACTGTCGGTCCCGCACGGCTGCCGGATCAGTTCCGGCGGGCGGACGAGATCGGCAGGCCGGTGTCGTTGCGCAGATGTTCCGCAGCGGGCGTGAAGTAGGCCATCAGCTCGACGGCGACGTCGGCGGGCAGGTCGAACTCGTCGCACGTCGACTCGACGGCCGTCGCCATGTGCAACAACCAGTGGTCGCGCTCGAGCCCGCCGATGTGGAACGGGAGGTGGCGCATCCGCAGTTTCGGATGACCTCGTTCGTCGAGGTAGGTGGTCGGCCCGCCCCAGTACTGCGCCAGGAACAACGACAGTCGCCGACGGGCGCCGCTCAGATCGTGCTGTTCGGGATACAGCGGCAAGAGGACGGCGTCGTCGGCGACGCCGTCGTAGAAGTGGTCGACGAGGGCATCGAAGAACCGCTGCCCGCCGACCCGCAAATAGAGCGTGGGCGCCGTGTCGTGCACGGCGCCCACGCTATGGGGAGATCGATTCCGTCGGTCGCCCCGAGCGACGTGGAGCGCCGCCCGAGTGTCGCGGCGTGTGCGGCCGGCGCGCCGGGAGTCCGGCGTCGGGAATCAGGCGAGGATCAGCTCGTCGTCGAGCAGCTGATCGGCGTCGAACTTGCGGTACTCGACGAGCTCGTCGGCGTTGAGCACGAACGGCGTGCGACCGTCGCAGGGGTCGAGGACGACGGCATTGTCGGTCGCCAACAGGACGAGCACGGTGATCACCTCGCCGTCGCGCGACAACTCCAACACGTCACCTGTGTTCAGCACTTCCATCAGCATCGTCGTCATCGCCGGTTCCTTCTCACTGTGTCGATCTGTCAAACGGGGTTCGTGCGTCGCAGGATTCCCGCCGTAGTCAAGACATCGGTAAGAGCTCGGTGATACTTGAACAATGGCGCTCGACTGACGCGCGCCACGGCACCGGGTCAGGGGCGACCCGGTGCCGTGTCGGAGCGTCAGCTGGCGAGCTCGTAGTGCTCGACGAGCTCGCGCTCGACGGCCGGGTCGAGCACGTGATCCCGTGTCGCCTTGGGGGCGGACTTCACGGCTCGCTTGTCGTACGGGACGACGAACGTGCCGTCCTCGGCGAGATACCCGGCAGCGACCGGGAGATAGTGCGCCGACCTCATCAGGCCGAGGTTCACCACGGCCCACGTGGGCTCGCCGGTGTGGTCGTAGAGGACGTCGTCGATCTTGCCGATCAGACGGTTCTCCGGGTCGACGACATCGTGACCACGGAAGTGAGCGGTGGGGATGGACATTGTCGTTCGCTCCTGGCTCGTCGCCCGCTGTGTGCTTGACGTCGATGGGAATACCGCGACGATTTCGTCATCAAACCGCAATGTCGATGACATGCAACGGCAATCGGACGGACAGCCCGCACCCCGCCCAGGTCAGTGGAACTCGGGTGCCGTGTAGTCCGGGAAGATGTCCGGCAGGCCGTCGCTGACCTTGACCGGATAGACCGCCGGGCGCTTCTCGAGGAAGCTGACGACACCTTCTCGAGCGTCGGCGCTGGCGCCGCGCGAGGCGATGCCGCGGGAGTCGACGCGATGCGCCTCCATCGGATGATCGGCGCCGAGCATCCGCCAGAGCATCTGCCGGGTGAGGGCGACCGACACCGGCGCCGTGTTGTCGGCGATCTCGCGAGCGATGGCGGTCGCTGCCGGGAGCAGCTCGTCGAGCGGGTGGACGCTGCGCACGAGCCCGCGCTCGAGCGCTTCGGCGGCGGGGAACACGCGGCCGGTGTAGCACCACTCGGCGGCCGTACTGATGCCGACGAGGCGCGGCAGGAACCACGACGAGCACGCTTCGGGGACGATGCCACGACGGGCGAAGACGAAGCCGAAGCGGGCGTTGTCGGACGCCACGCGGATGTCCATCGGCAGTGTCATCGTCACGCCGACGCCGACCGCGGCGCCGTTGATGGCGCCGATCACCGGCTTGGTGCAGTCGAAGATGCGCAGCGTCAGCAACCCACCGCCGTCGCGGGGCACCCCGACGTCGGTCTGCACGTCGCTGCCGCCGCGGGAGAACGTCTCGCCGCCACCGCCGAGATCGGCGCCGGCGCAGAACGCCCGCTCCCCCGATCCGGTGACGATCACGACGCGCACGTCGTCGTCGGCGTCGACGCGGTCGAAGGCGTCGATCATCTCGTACATCATCGTGCCGGTGAAGGCGTTCATCTTGTCCGGCCGGTGCAGGGTGATCGTGGCGATCCCGTCGGCGACGTCGTAGATGATCTCGGAGTACTCCATGCCAGCGACCGTAGGCCGCCCGTCACACGTCCAAGAACTTGGAGGCGGCGATGCCCGAACCGATGGCACCGGCGAGGGCGCCGATGGCGAACATGATCAGCATCACCGTCTGGTCGTAGCCGTCGACGACGACGAGCGCCGAGAACCCACTGTTGTCAGGGAAGTCCTGGACGCCGTTGGTCCACTGCGAGTTCCACGCGTAGAGCCCGATGCTCGCCAGCCCCGCACCGATCAGGCCGTGCAGCAGCCCCTCGAGCATGAACGGCAGGCGGATGAACCAGTCGGTCGCGCCAACGAACTTCATCACCTCGATCTCCCGTCTGCGGGCGAAGATGGCGGTGCGGATCGTGTTCCAGATCAACAAGATCGCCGCCAACAGCAAGAACACGGACAACAACAGCAACCGGAAGCCGAAGAAGCTCTGCAGCTGGGTGATCAGGCTGACCTGGTCCTCGGCAAAGCTCACGTCGTAGACGCCGGGCAACTCGGAGAACGCCGTCGAGACCTGGCGGAGCAGCTCGACGTCGGTGTTCTCCGTCGGCACTGCCTTGAACTGGGTCGGGATCGTGTCCTCGGTCAGCAGATCGCGCACGCCCGGCTCACCGGCAAAGATGCGGTCGGCTTCCTCCAGCGAACACGCCTCGTCGCAGTACTCGAACGAGGCGATGAACTGGTCGTTCTCCGACAGTGCCCGTTCGACGAGCGTGAGCTGATCGTCGGTGGCCGCCGGGTTCATGAACACGATCATCTCGACGCCGCCCTCCCATCGGGCGAGCAGGTTGTCGAAGGCGTGCTGGCTGAGCAGCGTCAGACCGACGCCGAGGAGGGAGATGGCCGCGGTGATGATCGAGGCGACGGTCAGCGTGGCGTTGCGCCGGAAGCTGTGGAGCGTCTCGCGGAAGGTGTAGCGGAGGCGGGAGAGCATGGGTCAGGTGGGTCTCGGGTTCCGGCGGGTCACTCGTAGACGCCGCGGGCCTGGTCACGCACGATGACGCCGCGGTCGAGCTGGATGACGCGCTTGCGCATCGTGTTGACGATGCGCTGATCGTGGGTGGCCATGACGACCGTGGTGCCGGTCTTGTTGATCCGGTCGAGGAGACGCATGATGCCCTCGCCGGTGGCGGGGTCGAGGTTGCCGGTGGGCTCGTCGGCGAGCATGATCAGCGGCCGGTTGACGAAGGCGCGGGCGACCGAGACACGCTGCTGTTCACCGCCCGACAGCTGGTGGGGCAGACGATCCTCCTTGCCGGCCAGCCCGACGAGCTCGAGCACGGCGGGGACCTGCTGCTTGATCACGTGCGGCGGGCGACCGATGACCTCTTGGGCGAAGGCGACGTTCTCGAAGACGTTCTTCTCCAGCAGCAGCTTGTAGTCCTGGAAGATGTTGCCGATGTTGCGGCGCAGGTGCGGCACCCGCCCGGGCGGCATGTCGACGATGTTGCGCCCGGCGACCCAGACCGCGCCGCGCTCGGGCCGTTCTTGCCGGTTGAGCATCCGCAGCAGCGTGCTCTTGCCCGACCCGGACGGGCCGACGAGGAAGACGAACTCGCCCTTGGCGACGTCGAAGCTGGCGTCGCGCAACGCGACGACCTCGGATGAGTAGCTCTTGGTGACGTTCTCGAGTCGGATCATGGGACGCAGAGAGGGTATCGCTAGGTGTGCTCGCCCTGGGCGCGCCTCCAGCGGAGGTAGCCCTCCATCAGCTCGTCGATGTTGCCGTCGAGGACGCCGCTGACGTCGCTCGTCTCGACCTCGGTGCGCAGGTCTTTGACCATCTGGTACGGCTGCAGGACATAGCTGCGGATCTGGCTGCCCCAACCGACCTGCGCCTGCTTGCCGGCGATGGCGTCGAGCTCGGCGGCCCGATCCTCTTCGGCGCGGGCGGCGATCATCGCCGTCAGCCGGCCCATCGCCCGCTCGCGGTTCTGCAGCTGGCTGCGCTCTTCCTGGGAGCTGGCGACGAGGCCCGTCGGCTCGTGGATGAGGCGCACGGCGGAGCTGGTCTTGTTGATGTGCTGGCCACCGGCACCCGAGGCTCGGAAGACCTCCATGCGGATGTCGGACTCGTCGATCTCGACGTCGACGTCGTCGAGCATCGGGAACACCTGCACGGCGGCGAACGAGGTCTGCCGGCGACCCTGATTGTCGAACGGGCTGATGCGCACGAGCCGGTGGGTGCCGCGCTCGCCGAGCATCAAGCCGTAGGCGTAGCGGCCGGTGATCGTCGCCTCGGCGGACAAGATGCCGGCTTCGGTGCCCTCGGACACGTAGCTGACGGTGAACGTGAAGCCTCGACGCTCGGCCCAGCGCTCGTACATCCGCAGCAGGATCTCGGCGAAGTCCTGGGCGTCGACGCCGCCGTCCTTGGCGTTGATCTGCAGGATGCAGTCGCTCTCGTCGTGCTCGCCGGTGAAGAGGCTGCGCAGCTCGAGCTGGTCGAGCGTCGTCGTGATCGCGGCGATCGCCGCTTCGATGTCGGGCTCCTGCGTCTCGTCGTCCTCGTCGCGGGCGAGCTCGTGGAGCACTTCGACGTCGGCCAGCTGGGCGCCGAGGGTGTCGAACGTGGCCAGGTCGTCGCGGATGTTGGCGTACTCGGCGTTGAGCTTCTTCGCCCGTTCCTGGTCGTCCCACAGCGTGGGATCGGAGACCTCCGCTTCGAGCACGGCGAATCGCTCGCGGTTGTCGGTGACGTTCAGGTAGTGCTCGGCCTCGTCGAGGCGTCGCTTGACCTCGCGCAGGTCGCTGGTGAAGTCGCGCATGTCAGGCAGCGCCGTGGCACTGCTTGAACTTCTTGCCCGAGCCACACGGGCACGGCGCGTTGCGCGGCGTCTTGGAGAAGTCGTCTTTGACCACCGTCTGCTGCTTGACCGGCGTCGGCGCCGGTGCCGCGGCGGCCGGCAGGTCGCCGGCGGCGACCGCCGCACGGGCGGCTTCGGCGAAACCGCTCTCGTCGACGTCGTCGGACGACATGGTCTGCAGGTTCTGCACGGCCGGTGCCTCGGCCTGCGGCTGCTGATTCTGGACGACCTGGACGTGCATGACGTACTTGACGAAGTCCTGGGCGATGCCGGTCATCATCGCTCCGAACATCTCGAAGCCTTCACGCTGCCACTCGGTGAGCGGATCCTTCTGGCCCATCGCCCGCAGGTTGATGCCGCCTTGCAGGTAGTCCATCTCCTCGAGGTGCTCACGCCAGCGCTGATCGATGATGCGCAACATCACCTGGCGCTCGACCTGGCGCAGGACGGGCTCACCGAGCTCGGCCTCGCGTCGCTCGTAGTACGCCGTGGCGTCGGCGAGGATCACGTCGGCGATCTCGGCCTGGTTGCGGCAGCTGCGCAGCTGCTCCTCGGTGAGCTCCGTCGGGTAGTAGGTGGTCAGCTCCTTGGCCAGCCCGTCGAGGTCCCACTCGTCGTCGGCGACCGATGCGCAGTGGGTGGCGATCAGCGACTCGACGGCCTCGGTGAGGTACTCCATCGCCGCCGTGCGGAGGTCTTCGCCGTCGAGGATCTGGTCGCGGCGCGCATAGATGACCTTGCGCTGCTCGTTCATCACCTCGTCGTACTTGAGGACGTTCTTGCGGATCTCGGCGTTCTTGGTCTCGACGGTGGTCTGCGCCCGCTCGATCGCCTTGGTGACCATCTTGGCCTCGATCGCCTCGTCGTCGGGTAGGGCGCGGCCCATCACGTAGTTCAGGGCACCGGTGGCGAACAGGCGCATCAGGTCGTCGTCGAGGCTGAGGAAGAAGCGGCTCTCACCGGGGTCGCCCTGACGGCCGGCGCGCCCCCGCAGCTGGTTGTCGATGCGCCGGCTGTCGTGTCGCTCCGAGCCGATGACGTAGAGACCGCCGAGCTCGCGCACCTTGTCGCCTTCGGCCTTGCACTGCGCCGAGTACTCGGCGAGCAGTTCGTCGTACCGGGCGAGCGCCTTCTTGCGCGACTCCTGGAAGTCCTCGGGCATCTCCGAGAGCGGGACGGGCAGCTCGTACTCGTCGACCAGCAGGTCGGCGGTGTAGCCCTCCTTCAAGACGTCCTGTCGGGCGAGCCCTTCGGGGTTGCCACCGAGCAGGATGTCGACGCCACGGCCGGCCATGTTGGTCGCCACGGTGACCGCCCCGAGCCGTCCGGCCTGGGTGACGATCTCGGCCTCACGGGTGTGCTGCTTGGCGTTGAGCACCTCGTGGGGGATGCCGCGCTGCTCCATCAACCGGGCGAGGATCTCGCTGCGGGCGACGCTGGCGGTACCGACGAGGATCGGCTGGCCGGCCTCGTGGCGAGGTTCGATGTCGTCGATGATGGCGTTGAACTTGGCCGCTTCGGTCTTGAAGATCAGGTCGGGCCGGTCGATGCGGGCGACGTCGCGGTTGGTCGGGATCGGCACGACACCGAGCCCGTAGGTGTTCATCAGCTCGGCGGCCTCGGTCTGGGCCGTACCGGTCATCCCGGCGAGCTTGTCGTACATGCGGAAGTAGTTCTGCAGCGTGATCGTGGCGAGGGTCTGGTTCTCCTCTTTGATCTTCACGCCCTCTTTGGCCTCGACCGCCTGGTGGATGCCCTCCGACCAACGGCGCCCCTCGAGGATGCGGCCGGTGAACTCGTCGACGATCTTCACCTCGCCGCCCTGGACGATGTAGTCCTTGTCGCGCTTGTACAGCTCCTTGGCCTTCAGCGCGACGGTGAACTGGTGCACCAGGTTGGCCTGCACGTTGTCGTACAGGTTCTCGACGTCGAGCGCACGCTCGACCTTCTCGATGCCGGCTTCCAGGGGGACGACGACGCGCTTGTCCTCTTCCACCTCGTAGTCGACGTCGCGTTGCAGGGCGCGCACGATCGAGGCGAAGCGGTAGTACAGCTTGGCGGCGTCGCCGACGCGACCGGAGATGATCAACGGCGTGCGCGCCTCGTCGATGAGGATCGAGTCGACCTCGTCGACGATGCAGAAGTTGTGGCCCCGCTGTTGCACCTTGTCGGCGCGGCTCTGGGCCATGTTGTCGCGCAGGTAGTCGAAGCCGAGCTCGTTGTTCGTGCCGTACGTGATGTCGGCCTCGTAGCTCTTGCGCTTCTCGGCGGGCGAGTTGCGCTCGCCGGGGATGATCAGACCGACCTCGAGGCCGAGCCAGCGGTGGATCTGGCCCATCCACTCGGCGTCACGCCGGGCGAGGTAGTCGTTGACGGTGACGAGGTGGACGCCTTTGCCGCTGAGTCCGTTGAGGTACGCCGGCAGCGTGGAGACGAGGGTCTTGCCCTCACCGGTCTTCATCTCGGCGACCCAGCCGAAGTGCAACGCCGCGCCGCCCATGATCTGCACGTCGTAGTGACGCTGCCCGATGGTGCGCCGCGCCGCCTCGCGGCACACGGCGAACGCCTCGATCAGGATGTCGTCGAGATCGGCGCCGTTGTCCAGGCGCTGTCGGAACTCGGCCGTCTTGGCCTGCAAGGCCTGGTCCGAGAGCGCCTCGTACTCGGGACCAAAGGCGTTGACGTCGGGCACGATGCCTTCGAGCGCTTTGATCTTCTTGCCTTCACCGGCGCGGAGGATGCGATCCAGGATGCCCATGCAACATCCCAGCCTACCGGGGGCGTCGCGCTGCACGGGGCCAGCGCGGCGGGCCCGTGCACAGGCCCCGTACGCCGGCGGTCAGGCGGCGACGGGCGTGAGATGGCGGCGACGCTGTGTGGCCCGGCTCGCTCCGGCGGGGGTGGCGGCGATGGCGTAGAGGCCGATGACCGCGGCATCTGCCTCGCCGAGCGCCCACGCCGCCGAGCGCAACGTGGATCCGGTGGTGACGACGTCGTCGACCACGATCACCCGGCGCCCGGCGACGCCGGGGTGGACGCGGAACGTCGGCCCGTCGAGCCGCTCGACCCGGCTGCGGCCGGTCTGTGCCGCGGAACCGTGGTCGCGCTCGAGCAGCCGCCGGCACGGCACACCGAGCTGGCGGGCGACGACGCGGGCGACGAGCTCGGCCTGATCGAAGCCCCGGGTACGACGGCGCGAGGCCCCCGTTGGCGCCCAGGTGACGACGTCGACGGCGAGGTGATCGCCCTCGGCGACGATGGCGTTGACGACCAGGCCGCCGAGATGGCGGGCGACCTGGCGCCGGTTGCCGTACTTCAGCGCCAGGACGATCTTGCGCGCCCGCCCGGTGAAGGGCACTGCGGCGTGGATGCCGTCGGCGCCGACACGCGGACGGGGGCCGAGCAGGGCGAAACGACAGGTGGTGCACACCGCGGCCCCCGGCCGGTCGCACCCTGCACAACGTGTCTCGAAGATCATGCCGCGATCATGACGAGGGGGTGTCACACAGTTGACGACGTCGCCCCAACCGCCCTTCCCCAACCGCCCTTCTGGGTCGACGATGCCGCGCCCTGCGCGGCAATTCCGACCCAGAAGCGGAGCGGGCGTCGTTAGCGTGCCGGCGTGTACCGGTTCTGGCCCTCCGACCGCCCCGTGGAGCGCATCGTGCGGTGCGTCGGCGGGTTGGCACTGTTCGGTCTCGGCGTCGCCCTGCTGCTCGACGCCGACCTCGGGGCCGCCCCGTGGGACGTGTTCCACACCGGCATCAGCGAGCTCACCGGCATCCCCGTCGGGACGGTGATCATCCTCACCGGCGTCGCGCTGTTGTTGCTGTGGATCCCGCTGGGCGAACGCCCCGGGCTCGGCACGCTGCTCAACGCCGTCGAGATCGGCCTCGTCGTCGACCTCGTGTTGCCGATCATCCCCGATGTCGACCGGCTCGCGGTGCGGGCGCCGATGATGGTCGGCGGCATCGTCCTCGTCGCCCTCGGCAGCGGGCTCTACATCGGTGCCGGGCTGGGTCCGGGCCCCCGTGACGGCCTGATGACCGGGCTCGCCCGGCGTGGCATCTCGGTGCGCGTGGCGCGCACGTCGATCGAGTTGACGGTGCTCGCCCTCGGCGTGCTGCTCGGCGGCTCGATCGGCATCGGCACCGCCGCCTTCGCCCTCGGCATCGGCCCACTCGTGCAGTGGTTCCTCCCGCGCCTGGCGATGCAGCCCCGGCGTTCCTTGTCGGACCTCACCGCGAGCCGTTGACGGTCACGTTTGGTCGGACAGTCGGGCCGACCAACCGTGGCCAACCACCAGACCGCGGTGAGGCCCGACAACGCAGGACAGTCGGGCCGACCAACCGTGGCCAACCAGCGGACCGCGGTGAGGCCCGACAACGCAGGACAGTCGGGCCGACCAAACGTGGCCAACCACGCGACCGCCGTGAGGCCCGACAGCTATTACAGCGCCGAGCCGCGGAACGAGGCCCGCTTCTGGAAGAAGTCGCCGACCTGGTTGAGCGACAGCACGGTCACCGTGAGGGCGATCGACGGGTACAGCACCTGCCAGAAGTTGAGCTTCTGGTCACGGCGCGCCTGGTTGATCATGTTGCCCCACGTCGACGTCGGAAGCTGGACGCTGAGCCCGAGGAACGACAAGGAGCCCTCGACGACGATGACGCCCGCCGCGGCGACCATGGCATAGGCCATGATCGTCGGCAACACGTTGGGGATGATCTCGCGGAACAGGATCCGCGGTGGTTTGGTCCCGATCGCTCGCGCGGCGGTGACGAACTCCCGGTTGCTGATCGCCAGGCTGTTGGCGCGAGCGACGCGGGTGTACACCGGCACCGACAAGATGCCGATCACGAAGCTGATGATGAACAGGTCGCGGACCTCGAAGATCGACACGAGGGCGAGCAGCAGGATCAGCGCCGGGAAGGCCAGCACCACGTCGATCAGCGCCATCGTGATCGTCTCGGTCTTCTTGCGCACGAAGCCGACGAGCGAGCCGAGGAAGCCGCCGATGATCACGCCGCAGGCGACGGACACGAGGACGACGACCACGCTCACCCAGGCGCCGTGGACGATGCGCGAGAACGTGTCACGGGCGAGGGCGTCGGTGCCGAGCCAGTGGGCCCCCGACGGGCTTTCGAGCGGCTTCGCCGTACCGAACTCGCCGGTCGCCGGGTTGAAGTTGTTCTGCTGCAGGTTCGGGTTCTGCAACGGCAACGCACCGTCGAACACCGTCGAGTCGAGCTTGGCGTAGATGCCGCCGAAGACGACCAGGAACAGCCAGATCGAGGCGAACTTGACGAGCAACGGCATCTCCCGGAAGACCTTCCAGGGAGACTTGCGGACCGGCTTGTGGCCGGCGGGCACGACGACGCCGAGCTCGGCCTCGACCACCGCTCCGTCGTGGGCGGCCTCGGCGTCGTGGAGGGCGCGGCCACCGTCGTAACTGGTCTCGATGGATGCCATGGTCAGCTCCTCCGGATCCGAGGGTCGAGCGCACTGTAGAGAAGGTCGACGACCGTGTTGATCACCACGTAGGCGACAGCGATGAACACGGTCAGACCCTGGATGACGAGGATGTCACGCGAGTTGATGGCGTTGATCAACCGGAACCCGAGACCGGGCACCGCGAACAGACTCTCGATGATCACCGTGCCGCCGAGCAGGGCACCGAAGCTGATGCCGACGATCGTCATCAGGCTGAGCGAGCTCGGCCGCAACGCATGGCGGAAGAGGATGTACTTGTCGGACATCCCCTTCGACCGCGCCGTGAGGACGTAGTTCTCCTGCAGCGTGGCGATCATGTCGGATCGCACCAGTCGGGAGAACACGGCGAGCTGGGCCAGCGCGAGCACGCTGGCCGGCAGGATCGCCGTCTTCAGGTTGTCGACGACACCGTCGCTCAGACGGTTCCAGTTCGACGCCGGGAGCCATTGCAGCTTCACGGCAAAGATCTGGATCAGCAAGATGCCGAAGATGAAGTTGGGGATCGACTCCGCGATCTGCACGAACCCCGAGCTCGTCGTGTCCGCCCAGCGTCCCTGCTTGTAGGCGCCGAGGATGCCGAGCGGGATGGCGATGATCAGCGCCATCCCGATCGACATGACGGCCAGTTGGAGTGTGATCGGCAGGCGGTCGGCGATGATGTCGGACACCTGCTGCCCGGTGATGTACGACTTTCCGAGATCGCCGGTGACGAAGTCACCGAGCCAGTCGAAGTAGCGCACGAAGAACGGGTCGTCGAGGTTCAGATCGGCGCGGATCTGGGCGATCAGTTCCGGCGTGCGGTTGGCGTCGGGCGGCAACAGGGTGTCGACCGGATCCCCCGGGAGGAGTTCGAGCATCGAGAACGTCAGGAACGTCACGGCGAGCACTGTCGCCACGAGCCTGATCAGCCTCGAGATGATGACACGGGTCATTGGTTTGTTCTCACTCCTCGTCAGGGAATCCGGTCGACAGGTTCATTGCTGGATCCAGACCTCCGTGAAGTTCACGACGGCGTTCGGGAATCCGTTTCCGAGCTCCCCATCAGGCATCAGCCAGCCGTTGATGCCCTGCACCGACGGGTCGGTGGCGACCATCGTGGCCGTGAAGCCCGAGTACCAGATCTGCTGGTCCTCGGCGATGTTGAGCATGATCTCCTTGTAGAGCTCCTTGCGCTCCTCGACGTCGTCGGTCTGCGTCGCCTGCTGGGCGAGCTGGTACGACTCCTCGTTGAAGAGGTTCGGGAAGTTCGACACGGACTCTTCGGGCGGGGCGACGAACGGGTCGATCGACAGCGACGGGTCCTGGTTGGAGCTCCACCGCCAGCAGTGCGCCTTGTGCTCGTCGTTGACCGCACGGGTGATGTGGGTGGCCTGGTCGTACTGCGTCAGGGTGACGTTGACGATGCCGCTGCCGGACCACACCTGCTCGAGCACCTGCATGGCGGCGATCAGCGTGGGATCTGGCGGGCAGGACAGCTCGACGTCGATCGGCTCGCCGACGTTCTTGCCGTCGGAACGCTCCGGATCGTCGATGTACTCCTGGATCGAGGCGACACCGGCGTCGAAGTCGAACTCCGGCCACGCCTCGGCTGCCTCTTCGGTGTAGTACGGGCTGTCCGGCGAGAACCACTGCGTCGACGGCAACGAGATGCCGGTACCGCCGAGCGACTCGATCACGGCCTCCTGGTTGTTCATCAGGTTCAAGCCGAGTCGGACGCGGACGTCGTCGAACGGCGGCACCGCGGTGTTGAACATGCCACCGCCGGTGTTGTTGCCCTGGAACTCGTACAGATCGATGCCGGACTCGGCGCGGGCGTCGCGGATCGTGCCCTGACGCAGCGACTGCATCATGTTGACCGTGCCCGACAGCAGCGCGTCGAGACGCGTGCCCTCGTCGGGGATCGGCCGGAACGAGATCGAGTCGAGGTACGGCAGCTGGTTGCCGTCGGCGTCGCTCAACCAGTACGACTCGTTGCGGACGACGACCGTCTCGTTGTCGATGTCACGGCTGGAGATCACGAACGGACCGGTGCCGACCGGGTTGTTCGAGAACCCGTCGGGATCCGCCGCTGCGGCCGCGGGTTCGAACACGCGGCCGAGCACGCCGACGAGCGACGCCGGGAACGCGGAGTTCGGCTTGGTCAGCGTGTAGGTGACCTCCAGGTCGCCGGTCGCCTCGACGGACCCGAGATAGGCCGAGTTGATCGCCGCCGAGCCGGACGTGCCCGACTGCTGCACGGGGAACATGTCGACGATCGTCTGAGCGGTCAACGGCACGCCGTTGTGGAACGTGACGTCCGGCCGCAGCGTGAGCGTGTAGACCGTGAAGTCCTCGTTCGACTCGATCGATTCGGCGAGCCACGGACCGTAGGAACCGTCGGCCTGTTGGCGCATCAGGGTGTCGAAGATGGCGCCGTGGATGTTGAGGCACGGTTCACCGCAGGCGTCTTCCCACGGACGCAGGCCGACCGCTTCGGCCTCGAGGCCGTAGATCGCCTCGCCGCCGTAGGTGCGCTCCACCTCGTCGTCGCGAACGACGCTGGTGTCGACATCGCCGTCGGCGGCCTCGGGGGTGGTGCCCTCCGAGCCGGCGTCCTCGTCACCGCCGGAGGAGGACTCCTCCGGTGCCGGGTCGTCGCTGCCACCGTCGTCGTCACTGCCCCCGCAGGACGCCGCGACGAAGGTCAAGGCGAGTGGGACGGCGAGCGCCCGTACTAGACGTCGTCTTTGCATGTTTCCCCCATGATGCTGGTGTTGTTGGTGTGATCTTCGATCCGCCCGCCGTTGCCATCGCAACGACCGGGCGAACGATTCTTAGCACAATGACACCTGTCACACCCAGCGGTCCCCGCCGGCGGAAAACCCGGATGTTTCCGGGCTCTCCGCCGACGGCGCCGACGTGGCAGGCGGCCGGTGACACGATGTCACCAGAGCCGGCGTCCGGCCCGGTGACCACGCGCCACCGCACTGGGTGACGCGCTGTCACCGGTCGGTCACCGGTCGATCACTGGTCGAGCCAGACCTCCTGGAAGGAGACGACGGCGTTCGGGAATCCGTTGCCGAGCTGACCATCAGGCATCAGCCAGCCGTTGATGCCCTGCACCGACGGCTCGGCGGCGACCATCGTCGCCGTGTATCCCGAGTACCAGAACTGGTTGTCCTCGGCGAAGTTGAGCATGATCTGCTTGTAGAGCTCCTTGCGCTCCTCGACGTCGTCGGTCTGCGTCGCCTGCTGGGCGAGCTGGTACGACTCCTCGTTGAAGAGGTTCGGGAAGTTGGACACGGACTCCTCCGGCGGGGCGACGACCGGGTCGATGTACAGCGACGGGTCACCGTTGCCGCTCCAGCGCCAGCACTGCGCCGAGTGGGCGTCGTTGACCGCGTTGGAGATGTGCGTCGCCTGGTCGAACTGGGTCAGCGTGACGTTGATCTGGCCGCTGCCCGACCACACCTGCTCGAGCACCTGCATGGCGGCGATCAGCGTCGGGTCGGGCGGGCACGACAACGTCACGTCGATCGGCTCGCCGACGTTCTTGCCGTCGGAGCGCTCCGGATCGTCGATGTACTCCTGGATCGAGGCGACACCGGCTTCGAAGTCGAACGTCGGCCACGCCGCGGCCGCCTCTTCGGTGTAGAAGGGATCGTCCGGGGAGAACCACTGCGTCGCGGCCAGCGAGATGCCGGTGCCACCGAGCGCCTCGATGATCGCATCCTGGTTGTTCATCAGGTTCAGACCACGGCGCACGCGGACATCGTCGAACGGCGCCTTGGCGGTGTTGTACATGCCGCCGCCCATGCCGTTGCCCTGGAACTCGTAGAGCTCGATGCCCGACTCGGCGCGGGCGTCGCGGATCGTGCCCTGACGGAGGGTCTGCATCATGTTGACCGTGCCCGACAGCAGCGCGTCGAGACGCGTGCCCTCGTCGGGGATCGGCCGGAACGAGATCGAGTCGAGGTACGGCAGCTGGTTGCCCTTGCTGTCGGTCATCCAGTACGACTCGTTGCGGACGACGACGGTCTCGTTGTCGATGTCACGGCTGGAGATCACGAACGGACCGGTGCCGACCGGGTTGTTGGAGAAGCCGTCGGGGTCGGCCTGGGCCGCCGCCGGCTCGAAGACGCGACCGAGCACGCCGGCGAGCGACGCCGGGAACGCGGAGTTCGGCTTCGTCGTCGTGTAGGTGACCTCCAGGTCGCCGGTCGCCTCGACGCCGCCGAGGTAGGCCGAGTTGATCGCCGCCGAGCCGGACGTGCCCGACTGCTGCACGGCGTACATGTCGACGATCGTCTGCGCCGTCAACGGGACCTCGTTGTGGAACGTCACGCCGGGGCGCAGCGTCATCGTCCAGACGGTGAAGTCCTCGTTCGGCTCGATCGACTCGGCCAGCCAGCCGCCGTAGCTGCCGTCGGCCTGCTGGCGCACCAGGTTGTCGAAGATCGAGAGGTGCATGGTGAGGCACGGTTCGCCACAGGCGTCGTCCCACGGCCGAAGCCCGACGGCATCGGCCTCGAGGCCGACGATGACCTCGCCGCCGTAGGCGCGCTCGACCTCGGGGTCGGCGCGGACGACGCTGGTGTCGACGTCGCCTTCGGCCTTCGTCGGCTGGCTGCCCTCGGCGACCGTGCCGTCGCCGGAGTTGCCGCCGTCGCTGTCGCTGTTGTCGTCACTGCCGCCACAGGCGGCGACGCCCAGGGTCAGGGCGAGGGGAATCGCGAGCGCGCGGACGCGACGCTGATGTTGCTTGTTCACGAGTGTTCCTTCATTGCGGTTGGGGGGTGGGTAGGGGGTTTGGGGGGTTCGGGTCGCCCGCCCGCGTTCAGCGGGTCGGGTCGGCGACCGGTTGGTCGATCGGTTCGATCAGCGGGTGGTGGCAGGCGACGAAGTGGTCGACGCCGACGGCACGCATCTGCGGCTCGTCCGTCGTGCAGACGTCGGTGGCCCGGGGACAGCGGGTACGGAACCGGCAGCCGGATGGCGGCGCCAGCGGCGAGGGCAGCTCGCCTTCCATCACCTTGATCGAGGCGACGTCGATCTCCGGGTCGGGTTCGGGCACCGAGTCGAGGAGCAGCGCCGTGTACGGGTGGGCCGGGTTGGCGTACAACTGGTCGGACTCGGAGATCTCGCACATCTTGCCGAGGTACATCACCGCGACGCGGTCGCTGATGTTCTTGACGACGGCGAGGTCGTGGGCGATGAACACGAGCGTCAGCTGCGAGTCACGCTTGAGGTCCTCGAGGAGGTTGAGGATCTGCGCCTGGATCGACACGTCGAGCGCCGACACCGGCTCGTCACAGATGATGAGCTCGGGATCGAGCACCAGCGCCCGGGCGATCGAGATGCGCTGACACTGGCCGCCGGAGAACTCGTGCGGACGCTTGTAGCGGGCGATGTCGGGGTCGATCCCGACCCGCTCGAGCGTCTTGGAGACGATCTTCCACTGCTCGTCTTTGTCCTTCGGGCCCCACACGCCGAGCGGCTCGGCGACGACCTCGCCGATGATGCGGCGCGGGTTGAGCGACGAGATCGGATCCTGGAAGATCATCTGCATGTCGGTGCGCCGCTTGCGCACCGTCGCCGCGTCGAGCTGGGTGATGTCCTCACCGTTGAGCACGACGGCACCGCTGGTCGGCGGCGGCAGCTGGAGGATGGCGCGCCCGGTCGTCGACTTGCCGCAGCCGGACTCGCCGACGAGGCCGAGGGTCTCACCGCGTGCGATGTCGAAGCTGATGCCGCTGACGGCGTGCACGGTGCGCCCGCGCTTGGCCGGGAACTCCATGACGAGGTTCTCGACGCGCAGCAGGACCTCGTCGAGGGGACGCAGGTGGGCGGTTCCGGAGCCGGCCATCAGGCGACCTCCTCCGTGGCGGCGACTTTGCCGATCGATGCCAGCGTCTGGGGCAGCCCGGCCTCCAGGTTGGCCTCGAACGCGGCGCGGTTCTCGGGCGTGCCGACCGGATAGAAGCAGCGGAAGGCGTGGCCGGGCGTGCCACCCTCGGCGAGCGCCGGCTCCTCTTGGTGGCAGCGCTCCTGGGCGTACGGGCAGCGCGGCGCGAACTTGCACCCCGGCGGCGGCGACACGAGGTCCGGTGGACGCCCGTAGATGGCGTTGAGCCGGGTGTGCTTGGTCTGCGTCGTCCGCGGGATCGACTTCATCAGGCCTTCGGTGTACGGATGGCGGACCTCACCGAAGAGCACCTTGGTCGGTGCCTTCTCGACGACGCGTCCGGCGTACATCACGGCGATCTCGTCGGTGCGACCGGCGACGACGCCGAGGTCGTGGGTGACCAGCACCATGCCCATCGCACGATCGCGTTGCTGCTCGGCGAGCAGGTTGAGGATCTGGTGCTGCACGGTGACGTCGAGGGCGGTCGTGGGCTCGTCGGCGAACAGCAACCGCGGGCCACAGGCGAGCGCCATGGCGATGCACACGCGCTGACGCATGCCGCCCGACATCTGGTGCGGGTACACGTCGAGGCGTGCTTCGGGCTCGGGGATGCGCACCGACTCGAGCAGGGCGACGGCGACCTGTTCGGCTTCGTCCTTGCCCATGTCGAGGTGGTAGCGGACGTGCTCGGTGAGCTGGCGACCGACCTTGACGACCGGGTTGAGCGAGGTCATCGGGTCCTGGAAGACCATCGCCATCTCGGCACCCCACAGCCGGCGCATGTGCTTGGCCGAGCGGCCGACGAGCTCCTCGCCGGCGTACTTGACCGATCCGGTGACGGTCACGTTGGAGGCGTTCTGGAGCCCCATGATCGTCCGCGAGAGCACGGTCTTGCCCGATCCGGACTCGCCGACGATGCCGATCGTCTTGCCCCGCTCGAGGGACAACGTGACACCGTCGACCGCCCGGACCGAACCGTGGCCGAGCGCGAAGGAGGTGTGCAGATCCTCGACCTCGAGCAGCGGACCTTCGGTCTCGCGCGTTCCCAGACGTGTGCTCACGTGGATTTCTCCCCCTTCGCCACCGGCTCCGATGGCGTCGAACTCGTTGTGACGAGCGACACCCTAGGCGCCGATCGGCACACCCGGCCAAACGCGGGCAAGAAATTGATCACGTAGTCACAAAGTGTCACCAGGACCCGGATGGGGTGTTCGCGGCGATCGCCGCGATCACCCCATCCGGTCCCGGAGACGGCGTCAGTAGCGGTAGTTCTCGGGCTTGAAGGGACCCGCCGGGTCGAGGCCCAGGTAGTCGGCCTGCTCGTCGCTCAACTTGGTCAGCTTGACCCCGAGGGCGTCGAGGTGCAGGCGGGCGACCTTCTCGTCGAGATGCTTGGGCAGCACGTAGACACCGAGCGGATAGTCCGCCGTGTTGGCGAACAGCTCGATCTGGGCGATCACCTGGTTGGTGAACGAGCACGACATGACGAAGCTCGGGTGGCCGGTGGCGCAGCCGAGGTTCACCAGGCGGCCCTCGGCGAGGACGATGATCTGGTGGCCCTTGCGCTCGTCATCCGCCTCGAAGCGCCAGACGTCGGTGCCGGGCTTCAGCTCGTCACGGGTGGCGCCCGAGCGGGCGAGGCCGGCCATGTCGATCTCGTTGTCGAAGTGGCCGATGTTGCAGACGATGGCGTTGTGCTTCATCTGGCGCATGTGGTCGATGGTGATGATGTCGGCGTTGCCGGTCGCCGAGACGAAGATGTCGGCCGTGTCGACGACGTCTTCGAGTGGGAGCACCTGGATGCCCTCCATCGCCGCCTGCAGGGCGTTGATCGGGTCGATCTCGGTGACGATCACGCGAGCACCCTGGCCCTGCAGCGACTGCACGCAGCCCTTGCCGACGTCGCCGTAGCCGCACGACGACGGCGACCTTGCCGCCGATCATCACGTCGGTGGCCCGCGAGATCGAGTCGACGAGCGAGTGGCGGCACCCGTAGAGGTTGTCGAACTTCGACTTGGTGACCGAGTCGTTGACGTTGATCGCCGGGAACAGCAGCTCGCCGTCGGCCATCATCTTGTAGAGCCGCTTGACGCCGGTGGTGGTCTCCTCGGTGACGCCCTTGATGTCGGCGGCCATGCGGGTCCACTTGCTGGGGTCGGTCTTGAGACCCCGCTGGAGCAGGCCGAGGACGATCGCCAGCTCGGCGTTCGTGGCTTCGGTCGGGTCCGGCACGGCGCCGGCCTTCTCGTACTCGACGCCCTTGTGCAGCAGCATCGTGGCGTCGCCGCCGTCGTCGAGGATCATGTTCGGGCCGTCTCCGTCGGGCCACGTCATCATCTGCTCGGTGCACCACCAGTACTCCTCGAGCGTCTCGCCCTTCCAGGCGAAGACCGGCACGCCCTGGGGGTCCTCGACCGATCCGTGGGGGCCGACGACGACCGCCGAGGCGGCGTGGTCCTGGGTGGAGAAGATGTTGCAGCTCGCCCAGCGCACCTCGGCGCCGAGCGCGGTGAGCGTCTCGATGAGCACGGCGGTCTGGATCGTCATGTGCAGCGATCCCGAGATGCGGGCGCCGGCGAGCGGCTTGCTGTCGCCGTACTCCTTGCGCAGTGCCATCAGGCCGGGCATCTCGTGCTCGGCGAGGATCATCTCCTTGCGCCCGAACGGGGCGATGGAGAGGTCGGCGACGCGCCAGTCCTTGCGGGCGGCAAAGGACACGTTGGGCGCGGACGTGACGGTGGTGTCGGACATGGAAGGGCCTCCGGGTTCGTTGGATGCGAACCGGGCAGGGGCCTTCAGGCACCGATCGGGTCAGCCCGGCGATACGGCGGCGCCAACTCTACCGAACCGCTCGCTCCGGCGGCGGTCCCCGTCCGTCCCGCGCCGTGTCAGCTCATGATGACGGCGAAGACGTCCACCATGTAGTGGAGGCTGCCGTCGTAGTTGTACACCCGCACGGTGTTCGGATCGCCGTGGGCTGCGCCGTACTTGAGGAGCGCCATGTTGGCCACGCTCTCGCCGCCGACGAGGTTGAGGTGCGAGCTGTTCGGTCGGCCGACGTCGCCGGGGAAGGCGGTCAGATAGCTGCCGATCGGCTGCCCGGGGACCGTCGAGGCGAGCCCGGTGGCGGTCAGGTTGCCGATGAAACCGGCCTGCGGGCCGACCGCTTTGCCGCCCAGGGTGACCGAGTTGGCGAACGAGCGGAAGCTCCAGTCCTCGGTGGCGTTGAGGCCGAGCGGCACCCGGCCGAACGGGTCCTGGCGGGTGTCGAACGCCCGGAACGGGGCGTCGAGGGGGATCACGCGACCCGACGTCGTGGTGGCGGGGCGCCCCCGCTCCAGGTAGCCGAGCACGTCGACGATGACGTGGGTGGCGCTGAAGCGGTTGAACAGGCGGATGCTGCCGTCGGCGGCGATCGGCACGATCGCCGTGTTGGCCTTGGTCTGCCCGCCACCGAGGTTGGTCACCGACGTCGACGCTTCGGGGCCGGAGAACGGGTTGGGGCTCGCCGACAGGTACGTGAAGCCGCCGCCGACGTTGATGCCGGTGATGTTGACGACCACGCCGGTGACGTTGGCGTTGTTGGGCACGCCGAGGTTGCCGCGGACCGGCAGGGTCAACTGCTCCTGCTGGCCCATCGCCTGGCCACCCGGCCGACCGGCGGGGGTCGGGCCGGAGCGGGTGTCGAGGATGCGCGCCGGCGCGACCGGCGTGATCCGGCTACCGCTGTCTTGCGGGTCGGGGTACGAGCTGGTGGAGATCCAGCCGAACACGTCGATCAGCACGTGGGCATTGCTCGCACCGTTCGGCGTGGTCAGGGTGATCGACGCCATGCCACCGTTGCCGACACCGACGACGGCCATGTTGGGCACGCTCTTGCCGGCTTCGAAGTTGATCAGCGACGACTCGGTCACGGGGGCACCGGTCGGCCGGATCGTCAGGTAGCCGCCCTGGCCGGGCTCGTTGACGGTGACGTTGAGCACCACGGCGAGCACGTCGCGGTTGGTTCCATTGACCTCGGCGGGGACGCCGCCCTGGCCGAGCAGGTCGACGTTGAACGTCGAACCGGGCCTGGGCGACGTCGGCTTGATGCCGAGCGGCGCCGTGTCGTTGATCGCGTTGCGGGAGTCGAAGATCCGCGCCGGCGTCAGCGGGTGGTATTCGCCACCGGCGCCCAGGCTCGGACTCTGGGCGCTGGCGGTGGGCGACGCACCCGGCGACACGCCCGAGACGCCGACGGCGAGCGCCGCGGCGACGGCGACGACGGCGGCCAACGCACGACCGGATCGGCGTCGGGGATGAAGGGAGCGACTCATCCGATCAACCGTAACCACTTCGTCACAGACAGTGTCGGCACCACCACGCCCACTCTGTCGGCACCGCTCGCACCGACCTTGAGCGGAATCTTCCGGACCCGGTCAGACGGCATCGAACGTCGGCGAGATCCCTGACGACTCGATGAGTTGGATGATCCGCTCGTGCTCGGCATCGTCGACGGTCGTCGACTCCGGGATCAACATCACCGGGATGTCGTCGCGCACGTCGTAACGACGATGGAGGCGTGGGTTGTAGAGGGCGGATTCTGCCTCGAGGTAGTACAGCGGGCCCTTGTCCTCGGGGCAGGCGAGGATCTCGAGCAATGCGGGTGACAACGCCATGGGGTGCGCTCCTTGGTCGGTTCGAACGGTGAGTCTGGTCAGCGGGTGATGTGGCCGAGCACCGCGGCGACGTGCTCGTCGCACGAGGACCGGTTCTCGGCTTCGAGGTTGAGGCGCAGCAACGGCTCGGTGTTCGACGGGCGGAGGTTGAACCACCAATCGCCACAGTCCACCGTGAGGCCGTCGAGACGGTCCTGGGTGCAGCTGGCGTAGATCTCGGCGACCTCGTCGATGACCGCCGCCGCGTCGGCGACCTGGGTGTTGATCTCGCCGCTGGCGGCGTAGCGCTCGTACGGCTTGCGGACGACCGACAACGGCTGTTCGGCGCTGGAGATCTCGGCCATCACCATCATCGAGGCAATCAACCCGCTGTCGGCGTTGTAGTTGCCGGCGAAGTAGTAGTGCGCCGAGTGCTCGCCACCGAACACGGCATTGGTCTCGGCCATCACCTGCTTGATGAACGAGTGGCCGACCTTGGTGCGCACCGGATTGCCGCCGAGCTCGCGCACGACCTCGGGCACCGCACGCGAGCAGATCAGGTTGTACAGGATCGTCGCCCCGGGGTGGCGGCGCAGGTTCGCCGCGGCGAGCATCGCCGTGGTCGTCGACCCGCTGAGACCCGACCCGGTCTCGTCGACGACGAAGACCCGATCGGCGTCGCCGTCGAACGCCAGCCCGAGGTCGAAGCCGCCGGCGGCGACGCGGGCGCGCAGGTCGCGTTGGTTGGCCGGCTGCAGCGGATCCGCCGGGTGGTTCGGGAACGTTCCGTCGAGCTCGCCGTACATCACCTCGAGTTCGACGTTCGGCAGGCGCTCGAACACGGCGGGGACGACGAGGCCGCCCATGCCGTTGGCGGTGTCGGCGACCACGCGCATCGGCCGGATGGCTGCCGGGTCGATGAACGACACCACGTGGTCGGCAAAGGCGTCGAGGAGATCGCGCTCGCTGCGCCGGCCGACCCGGCGGGCGGGCGCCGGGCCGCTCCCGTCGAGCACGTGTTCGGCGACGGCGCGGACGTCGACCAGGCCGGTGTCGACACCGATCGGGCGCGCCCCCGTGTCGCAGAGCTTGATGCCGTTGTACCCGGCCGGGTTGTGCGAGGCGGTGAACATCGCCCCCGGCAGGCCGAGCACGCCGGACGCGTAGTACATGAGGTCGGTGGAGGCGAGGCCGATGTCGACGACGTCGACGCCCTGCTCCATCAGGCCACGGGAGAACGCCTCGACGAGCGTCGGGCCCGACGGGCGCATGTCCCGTGCGACCAGCGCCGTCTCGGCGGACCGGTCGAGGACGAGGCGGGCGAAGCCGACTCCGAGCGCGTGGGCCACGTCAGCATCGAGCTGATCGGGAACCGTGCCACGGATGTCGTACGCCTTGACGATCTGTTCGAGGGCAGACATGACGGCCGGAAGGTTACCGTTCGGGACCGCCGGCTGCCCGGGACCCCCACGACGGCCGATCGCTGTCGTACTCGACGTCGCCGCGGCGCCACCACACCACGCACAAGCCGATGCCGAGCAACGTGAGGGCGTAGAAGAACAGATCGAGGGTCGTCTTCGAGTACTCCAACGTGACGTGTTCCTCGGTCGGCACGACGACCATGAAGTTCGGCGCCACGCGGTACGGCCCCTCGGCGCCGTGGGCGTCCCAGGTCGGGAAGTAGCTGACCCGCACGAGCACCGGCACGCCGATCTGGTCGACGTCGAAGCTGATCGACTGCTGATCGACCTCGACGTTGCTGACCGTCACCGGATCGAGCTCGACGACGTCGATCTGCTCGCTCGGCACGACGTAGTCGACGTTGCGGCTGCGGTCCCCCGGTTCGCCGACGCGCTGCCGACATGTCGATCTCCACGGGCACTCGCTGCCACTCGTCGGGCCCGTCGTCCGCCGGCATCGCCGGCCAGTCGTCGCGTCGCTGGAACCAGCTCGTGCCGACTTCGAGGTTGCGCTCGCGCTGGTCGCCGGCACGCTCCTCGATGACGATCGGCTGCACGGTGAGCGGCTCGACGATGCTCGCCGTCGGCAGCTCGTAGATCTCCCACGGCCCGCTGGTGGTGACGAGCTCGAGCTCGGGTTGTTCGGCCGCTTCGGCCTTTGCCTTGTCGGTGCGCACCATCAGGTAGCGGACACCGAGGTCCTGCATGTGCTGGACGCCGACCGCACCGTCGTTGTTGACGTAGCGCAGCTGACGCACGGGGTTCGACGACTGCTCCGAGATCGCACCGGTGAGCAGGAACGAGTACGGCGTGGTCCCCGAGGCCTCGAAGAACAGCCCTTCCATCGACCCGATGCAACCGTCGGTCCAGTGCGGCAACAGCATCAGCGCCATCGTCGTGCCGTACTCACCGTTGTCGCCGCTGTTCTCGTAGACCGCCCGCCCACAACCGCGGTCTTGGCCGATGTCGTCCATCGTCAGCATCAGGTCGCGGTACGTCGGGTACTGCGGCCGCCCCTCGTAGCCCTTCATGTTGTACCGGGTCCAGCTGTCGGCCAATGCCCGTCCGGCGTCGGGCGTCTTGCGGAACGGACCCCAGGCGTAGACGGTCGAATCACCCTCGGTGGCCCGCCCGTCGAACGGCAGCGTCTCGTACATCCAGCCGAACACCAGGAGGCACGACAGCGTGATGGCGGCGGCGCCGATCGCACCCTCGCCGGCACTGAGCGGCGTCGACACCTTGCGGTCGCGGATCGCGTTGACGAGCCAGGCGATCACCGCCAACGCACCGACGACCATCAGCAGGTAGCGGGTGAGGTAGACGAACGGCAGCAATCGCGGGTTCCACAGCAACCCGATCAGCGGCAGGCTGTCGCGGGTGAGGTAGACGAGGCCGACAAAGGTCAGACAGATGATGCCGAGGGCGGTCCCCGTCAGCTGTCGGCGCAACATCAAGGCGATGAAGCCGATGATCGCCAACGCCGTGATCAAGAAGTCCAACGGCGCGGTGAGCGGGAAGAACATGTCCCAGAACGAGTCCTCGGCGCCCTCGGGACGGAACCCGTACTTCATGTCGGTCATGAACTCGTGACCGAACAGGAACGGGCCGACCCACCACGCAGACAGCAGCAATGTGGTGATGCCCGTCGTCACGGCGAACACCGCCCGGCGACGGTCGACCCAGACGATGCACAGGATCGTGGCGCTGACGGCGACGAAGATCAACACGATGCCGTGCGACACCGCGGCGAGCGAGAGGACGATCGCCGTCCGAACCCGGAAGCGCCCGGTCCGCAGTCCGTTGGCGAGCAGGCCGAGCCCGAACATCGCCAAGGTGAGGGCGATCGAGAACGAGTACTCCCCCGCCATCGTCGACTTCACGTTGCCGCCGTAGATCGAGAAGCTCTCGTCGAGCAAGAAGCACAACCCGGCCACGGCGAACAGCTCGGGCATCGGGTGACGGAACGCGGCGAGCCGACCGAACGTCCAGCAGGCCAGCGGGAACAGGACCAACCCGGAGACGGCGACCAGCTTGAACGCCACCCCGTACGGCAAGAGCACGTCGAGGGCGACGATCGCCAGCGCCGGGATGACCATGTAGAAGCGGTACAGCGGCAGTCCGGCGTACCAGTCCATGCTCCAGCCCGACAGCTGGAAGTTCGGCAGGAAGTGATCGCGCAGGAACGCCGGGGCCCAGACGTGGGCGCCCATGTCGCCGCCCGTCGGTGTCGTGTCGTCGAAGATCAGGTCGCTGCTCGGCGACAGCGGGTTGAGGTGGACGATCATCATCATCACGACCGTGGTCGTGACGAGCGTCGCCGAGGTCACCAGGACGCGGATGATCCGGGCGTTGTCCCACGGCCGGTTCCACCAGTCGACGGGGCGGCGCACGAGGCGCCGTCCGGCGCGGGCGTACCACGGCGCGGCCGGCTGGATGCCGTCGTCGCCGAGCGGCTCGTCGGCGGCCAGCGTGTCCTCGTCGAGCGCCAACGTCTCGTCGTCGAGTGCCACCCACTCCCGTTCGACCTCGTCGGGCTCGTCGCCGGGATCGACAGGATCGGCGGGATCGGCGGATCGACAGGATCGACGGCACGATCGTCGTCGACGGCGCGCGGCTCTGGGTCGTGGAGGTCGTCGGACACCGTCCGACATCATGCCAGCGGACGGCGGGCACTCCCCGTCACGATCACGCGACCAATGGCGCGGCCGCGTCAGCGTGCGATGGCGCGATCGCGCGTCAGAGGGCGAGGGTCAAGGCGGTGGCGTTGAAGCCGACGTGGATCATGATCGGCATCCCGAGCCGTCGGGTGCGGGCGGCGGCGAAACCGAGCACCAGCCCGAACGCGAACAGGCCGGGGAACTCGACCGGACGGAAGTGCACCAGCGCGAACACCGCCGCGACGCCGACGATCACCGGGCCTTCCGAGAAGCGAGCCGCCAGCGGGCGCTGGAGCAGGCCGCGGTAGAACAACTCCTCGACGATCGGGGCGCCGATGGCGACGACGAGCACCAGCAGCCACGTGCCGGTGCCGGCGCGGTCGACGAGATCCTTGGCGTTCTCCTCCAGGCGGTCCTGGGTGAACGTGTCCGGCCACAACGCCTCGAGCGGCAGGTAGACGACGCGCAACAACACGAGCTGGCAGACCGCGCCGATGCCGAGCCCGAGCAGGTCGATCCAGGCGAACGTCACGCCGTAGTCGGACCGGAAGTCGCCGGAACCGGCCCGTTGCGAGGCCAGCCACATCGACGCCAGGTAGCACGTCCAGGCGCCGGCCAAGCCGGCCGCCAGCACGCCGAACGTGGCGGTGGCGACCTCGCCGTCGTGCGCCGCGCCGACGATCAGCGACGAGACGAGCTGGGCGACGACCCAGCCGCCGAGGAACGCCATCACGGCGACCGTGGCGTCGATCGAGCGTGGCGCCGCCGATGGGAGGAACCCGCCACGCAACGACGGCCGCGGGCGACCACTCGATGCGCTGCCGGCGCGGGACGACTCGACCACGTGGACCGACGCTACCGGTGCCACCCCGACCCCTGGGGCCGCTTCCGGCCGTCCTGCTCGGCGGGCGGGGTGCGGCGGGCGGGGTGCGGGGTGCGACGGGCGGCGGTGCGTCAGACGGCGATCAACGGGAGGTGCGCGTGGCGGCGGTCGGAGAGCGACCAGCCCGACGGCACCGAGAGCCGATCGGCGTGGCGATCACACAGGTCGTAGGCGTGCGGATCGCGGTCGCGGCTGAGGTCGTCGAGCCACACGTGGGAACGGGCGTAGACGTAGGTGAGCGTCACGGTGGCGCGCTCCGCGCACCCGGTGCGCGAGCACTGCCGAGTGGTCCCGATCGCCTGCATGCACTCGAACGCTAGATCGGCCATTCGCCCCGGTCGCGGATGCTTCGACGGCCCCGCCGGCGACGGTGTGAAAGCCGTGAGTGCACGCTCCGGTGCAAGTGCCGACCCGGCGCAACCTGCGTAGCATGGATCCATGAGCAATCTCCCCCCGCCGCCTCCGCCTCCCCCGCCGGGTCGCGGCCGCGGTCGCGAGGGCCGACCGACCAGGGCGCCGACCGTCGCCAGGGCGATCGACCGGGCGGCAACAAGTCGCGCGGGAACGAGTTCGGTCAGGATTCCACGAGCAACCAGAGTCGCGGCCCCGGCAGCTGGCCCCGCTGGACCCTGTGGGTGCTCGTCGCCGTGCTCGCTGCGGCGTTCCTCGTGCCCAACCTGTGGCCGAGCGACGACGGCACGTCGTTGACCTACAACGAGTGGCGCACGCAGGTCGAAGAGGGCGAGATCGCGACCGCCGAGATCAACACCGGTTCCGGCAAGATCACCGGCGAGTTCACCAACGGCGACACCTACTCCACATCGGGTGGCGGCGACCGCGGGGTGTCCGAGGCCGACGAGCAGCTGCTGATCGAGGAGAACGTCGACTACCAGTTCAAGCCGCCGAGCAACAACTGGTTCCTCGGCCTGTTGTCGATCTTCTTGCCGGTGTTGCTGATCATCGGCTTCTTCGTGTGGATGCAGCGCCGGGCGCAGGGCCAGATGGGCAACGTCATGTCCATCGGGCGCAGCAAGGCCAAGGCCTACGACGCCGACAAGCCGTCGACGACATTCGACGACATCGCCGGGTACGCCGGCGTCAAGCAGGAGATCACCGAGGTCGTCGACTTCCTGCGGATGCCCGAGCGGTTCCGCGAGATCGGCGCCCGGGTGCCCAAGGGCATCCTCCTCGTCGGCCCCCCGGGTACCGGCAAGACGCTGTTCGCCCGCGCCGTCGCCGGCGAAGCAGGCGTCGGCTTCCTCAGCGTCACCGGCTCCGACTTCATGGAGATGTTCGTCGGCGTCGGCGCCAGCCGAGTCCGCGACCTGTTCCAGCAGGCCCGCCGCATGGGCCGGGCGATCATCTTCGTCGACGAGATCGACTCGATCGGCCGCAAGCGCGGCGCCGGCCTCGGCGGTGGCCACGACGAGCGCGAGCAGACGCTCAACCAGATGCTCGCCGAGATGGACGGCTTCGAGCCGTCCGAGGGCATCGTCATCATGGCCGCCACGAACCGCCCCGACATCCTCGACCCGGCCCTGTTGCGGCCCGGTCGCTTCGACCGTCAGATCGTCGTGCCGCTGCCCGAAGCGAGCGAGCGCAAGGCGATCCTCGAGGTCCACACCCGCGACAAGCGGATGGGACCCGACGTCGACCTGGAGACGATGGCCCAGGCAACGCCGGGCATGTCCGGTGCCGACCTCGCCAACCTGGTCAACGAAGCGGCGCTCGTCGCCGTTCGCCGCGGCTCGAAGCAGATCGAGCGGATCGACTTCGAGAACGCTCGTGACCGTGTCGTGCTCGGCGCCCAGCGCGAGTCGATGATCCTGTCGGCCGAGGAGAAGCGGGCGACCGCCTATCACGAGGGCGGTCACGCCCTGCTGGCGACCGTGCTCCCCCACGGCGACCCGCTGCACAAGGTGACGATCCTGCCTCGCGGCATGGCCCTCGGTGTCACGTGGTCGCTCCCCCAGGAACGGCACACGTACTCCAAGGAGTACTTCGAAGACACGATCTGCAAGGCGATGGGCGGTCGGGTGGCCGAGATGATCGTCTTCGGTCATCTCAACTCCGGTGCCGCCAACGACCTCGAGCAGGCGACCGGCATCGCTCGCCGGATGGTCCGTGAGTGGGGCATGTCCGAGCGTGTGGGGCCGATGGCGTGGAGCAGCCAGCAGGCGGTGTTCCTCGGCGAGGACCTGATGTCCAGCCAGCGGGAGTACTCCGACGACACGGCCAAGCTGCTCGACGAGGAGATCGCCCGCATCCTCACGTCGCAGGAGTCGCGGGCCCGTGACGTCCTCACCCGCCACCGCCGCGGGCTCGAACTGATCGCCGAGGCGCTGCTCGACCGCGAGACGATCGACGGCCCCGAGGTCGCCCGGCTCATCCAGCAAGGCATGGAAGAGTCCGGCCAGCCGGCCGCCGACATCCGCGCCCACTGACCCCGCACGGACCCCGGAACACGTGTCCATGTGACGAATGGGGACAGGCCCCGTTCGTCACGTGCTCGTTCGCGACGGTGACGAGTCGAGCGGCCCGCCGGCGGATTCGTCAGTGCTGGCTGCAGGAGCCGGGGACCGAGCCCGGTTGACGGGCTTCGGCGACGGCGGCCCACAGGTCGGTCGCGGTGACCGGACCGAGGAACGAGGCGACGACGACCCCGCGGGCGTCGGCGAGCACCGTCGTCGGCACCGCCTCGATCGTGTACTGATCGTGCAGCGCACGGTCCGCGCCGTACTCGACCTCGGCGACGGCGACCTCGTCGCTCGACAGCACCTCGGCCTTGGCGACCACGCCCTGGCACACGTCGCACGTCGCCGACGAGAACACGGCGACCAGCCACGGTGCGTCGGGACGCGGGAACGCGCTCCGGTCGAGCTGTTCGGGCACGGCGAACCGGCGCTGCGTCGGGACATCGACCGGGCGTCGACGACGGACGACGACGGCGACCACGGCAACGACGACGACGATTGCCGCGGCGATCAGCAGGCGCTCCATGACGCTCCGATCGTACCTGTGTCCCGGCGTCTCAGCCGTCGGAGGGCAGCGCCCAGGAACCGGAGCGACCGCTCAGCTGGCCACCGCGCGGCAACGACCGCTCGACGAACACGCGGTTCGACGTCTCGATGATCAGTTCCCGCCCGAGCACCGCCGGATCGGTGAGGTCGATCGTCCGCACGGCGCCGGGGGCGATCGTCAGATCGGTCAGGCTCTCGACGGGCGTCGGACCGGCGGGACCGACGGCGAGGACCGAGATCGTCCCCTCGGCGTTGTCGACGTTGTACACGACGAGGGCGTTCTCGGTCGGCTCGGTGGGCCCGATGCCGAGATGCCACGTCGAGGCCACGTAGCCGTCGATGCGCGGCGGCGCCCCGAGCACGACGCTGGTCGCCACCGAGTTGCCGGCCGGACGGGTCAACACCCGCTCGACGACGATCGACGGTTCAGCCAGCGTCGAGAACACGACGGCGTGGCGCCCGGGCGGCAGCTCGCCGGCCTCCTCCACTGCCGCCGCGTCGAACACGACCACCTCACGCGCCGGCACCTCGATCGGCGGCAGGTCGGTGAACACGGCGTCGAGCGGCAGGCCGAGGTAGACGACGTCGACCTCGACGTCGTCATCGGTCGGGTTGTAGATGGCGAACGTCTCGGTCACACCGTCGCCGGACTCGCCGTCGGCGAACCACCACTGGTCGCGCAAGGCGGGCGCCGCGAGGGTCACGCCGTAGCCCGACCTGCCACCCCCGAGGTAGTGCTGCGCCCGCCCGACGACGAGGCGCCCGAAGCGGGACTTGACGCTGACGGCGATCACCGGCTCGTCGCGGTTGCCGAGCTCGGCGATGGCGATCGTCTCGACGGTCTGCGGGGCGATGGTGAAACCGGTGAAGGCCGCCGGACGCGACTCGCCGGACTCGGTGGCGAAGGTCAGGTCGACACTCACCGGATCGTCGTACGGGTTGGTGAGGATCAGCGTCTCGACCGACCCGTCCACCGTGAATCCGTCGGCCAGGTACCACTCGGCCGACGTGCTGTTGCTGCACGGGGTCACCGAGTTGCCGGCCGGATGGAACGCCTGTTGCTCGACGAAGCCACGGCCGCCGTCGATCTCGACGATGACGCTGGCGAACGGCGCGGTGACGTAGGAGTCGACGTCGATCACCGCACGCGACCACGGCTCGACCGTGATGGGGCCTTCCTCGGCGAGGCCGTCCGGCGTGAGGACGCTGAACCGGCCGACGAGCTGATCGTCGTCGCGGTTGGCGATGACGACCTCACCGCCGACACCCTCTTCACCGGTGGCCGGGACGCCGGGGCAGAACCAGCTGCCCGTCAGCGCGCCCTGCTCGCTGACCGACGGCATCCACGCCGCGACCGGGGTGGCGAAGTACGCCTCCGGCACCGGCGGGGTCTCACGGCCGACGGCGACGATGCCGGCAGCACCGACGAGCACGATGGCCAACGCCGGGATCGCACGCCGCATCATGACCGGTCCTCGCCGTGATCGACCTCGAGTTCGGGATGGGCCGGCACCGGATCGATCGTCAGGTCGATCACCGTGTCGTCGTCGACGAGCAGCGGGCCACGGCGGTTGACCGGTACGCGGATGCGCCCGGCGACGATCAAGGCCGCGGCCCACAGGAGCAGGTTGACGGCGACCCACAGCACCCGGGTCGTCGAGGTGTCGTAGGAGAGCGCACCGACACCGGCGACGTCGACGTCCCACGCCGTGGTCTCGCCGAACGCCGGTCGATTCTCGAGCCGTTCGCCATCGAGGGTCAGCGTCCAGCGGTCGTCGTCGGGAACGGCGAGCGTGACCACGCCCGCCTCGAGCTCGTCGGTCGACGTCGACAGCTGGTCGGCGCCGATGAACACCGGCGTCGAGTCACCGAGGTCGGCGCGCACGAGCACCTCGGCGCCAGCGGACTCGCTGGCAACTGCGGTCGGCCCGCGCAGCAGGGCGTGCGACGGGATCCAGGCCCGGTTCTCGAAGACCTCGAGCGTCGGCGTGTCGGGGATCGTGCCGACGATGTCGAGCTGTGCCTCCAGCGAGGTGATCAGCCCGGCAGGGGGCAGGAGTGGGTCGTTGACCGTCGACACCACGCCGTCGAACTCCGGGATCACGAGGTAGCGGATGCCGAGCGGTGCGAGGAGTCGCCCGGCGCGCAGCGTCGATCCGGCAGCGATCTGGTCGAGGGCCGCGGTGACGAGGTCGGCGGCCTCGTTGGTCGGCGGTGTCCAGCGGTCCTTGGCGTCGAACGCGCCGTCGTCGACGATCGCCCACGACACATCGTCACGGTACGCCGTCGCCGGGACCGGGAGGATCCGGGCGTCGCCCAACAGCAGCACGTTGTAGTCACCTTCGGCGTTGGAGGGGAGCACGCCGTCGATCAGCGTCACCAGCGGCGACCGGGGGGCGTCGAACGATCCCCCCGCAGTGGCGGCGAGCCCGGGCACGAGGCCGACGACGACCGCCAGGCCGGACAGGATGCCGAGGGGTTGGCGCCATCCGAACGAGCCACCGCGGACGTCGAGGTCGAACGCCGCCAGGGCGGCCCCGGCGCTGATCGCCACACCGAGGGCGACGGGGACCAGCAACACGCCCGGCTCGGGCATGGCGAACGGCATCGAGCCACGGTCGGACAGAACGGCGATCCCACCGAACACGATCACCATCAGACCCGCCCGGACCGCCCACGTGAGGCGCCACGCACGGGCGAGGGCGATCGCCGCCAACACCGGCAGGTACCACGCCAGCGCCAGTGGCGACAGATCGGTCCGGCTGAGATCGAACGACGCCAGCGACAGCAGGCCGAGGCCCTGTTCGCCGATCGGCGGCGGCCCGACGATGCCACTCCACGTCCACGTGAACGACCACGGCGCGTTGAGGATCGCGGCGACGAGGACGGCTCCGACGCCGCAGGCGAGCGACCAGGTGGCGACGCGCCACGTACCGAGGGCGACGAGCGTGCCGACGGCGAAGACGACGATCACCAGCAACGTCACGGGCAAGACGACCGGGGCGAATCCCCCGGCGACGGCGAGCACGAGCCCGGCGACCAGTGTCCGCCGGACCCGCTCGATGAGTGCCAGGTCGACGACGCCGTCCGTCAGGTCGTCGTCCGCGGTGCGCGGGTCGGCGGTCTCGACGCCGGCTGCCCGCCGGACGAGGTGCAGCGCCCACGGCACGGCGGCGTAGACGACCAACACCGTCAGCCGACCGCCCGACATCGATCCGGCGATCAGCGGCGAGGCGGAGTACACGATCAACGCACCGATGCGGGCGCGCGTCGACGGGAACACGGTGACCAGCCGCCACGTGCCGAGCGCACCGACGACGACGAGGCCGAGCGTCACGACCGTCTGCAGCAGGCCCATGTGGAACAGCGTGGCCACCGAGGCGAACGCCAGTGCCGCCCATCCCGTCGGGTTGGCCGACGTGGCACCGAGGCCGTTCGGGTTCCACCCGGACAGGTAGGTGCGCAGCAGGTCGCCGGGACTCGCCGGGTAGGTCAGGAACTCGCCGACCGGCGGCACGCCGTGGTCGATGAACGAACGCCCGCCGACGATGACGCCGGCGAGTACTGCCAGCCAGGCGAACACCGGCGCCGTCGCGCTCTGTCGCCAGCGACGCACCTGGACGTCCTCGGCGACGTAGATCTCGGTGTCGCGACCGCGCAGGTAGGAGTTGAGGCGTGCCGAGCCCCGCTCCTGCAGGCTGAACACCTCACGTTCGGGGACTCGCCGCAGCGGTTTGACCTCGCGCCGCCGGGCGACCGTCGACGGCGTGCGTGGCACGAGACCGATCAGGGCGCGCAACGAGTACCAGGCCTCGGCGAGCCGCCCGGTGAAGACGCCGACGACGAGCTCGGCGAGCGTCAGCAGGACCATCTCGACCGAGCGAGGGAGCAGACGGGCGGCCCCGGTCAGCGTCGCCACGGCACGCATGCGGTGTCGTGCCTGGCGCACCCCGTGCGGCAGATCCGGCCGGCGCTCCGGGAGCTGGCCGCGGTGACGCACGCGGGCCGATGGTGCGACGACCACCCGGGCACCGCTGTGGTGGACGCGCCAGCACAGCTCGACGTCTTCGCCGTGGTAGTCGATCACCGGGTCGAAGCCGCCGAGGGCACGGAACAGGTCGGCGCGGACGAGGAAGAACGCAGACGGCACGGCGAACACGTCGCGGACGCCGTCGTGCTGCTCCTGATCGACCTCGCCCGCCTCGATGACCGGGTCGATCTCGCCGAAGCGGTCGATGCCGAGCCCGACAGCTTGCAGGACGACCGGGTGATCCCACTCGACGAGCTTGGGCCCGACGACACCGGCGTTCGAGCGATACAGCTCCTCGACCATCGAACGCAACGCGTCCGGTTCGGGGGCCACGTCGTCGTGGGCGATGAGGAACAGGCCGTTGTCGCCCTCGACGAGGCGCAACACCTCGTTCGCCGCCGGGGCGAAGCCGGGGTTCGAGCTGAGGGCGCGCACGTGCGCCGACGGGATGCGCTCGAGGATCGACGCCTCGATGTCGACGACCGCCTGGTCGCCACTGCGCATCGCCATCGGGTCGTCGACGCCGATCAGGAACAGGTATCGCAGGTTCGGATAATCCTGGGCGCCGAGGGCGTCGAGCGTCTCGGCGAACCACGGGCCAGGGTCGTGGACGACCACGACCGCGACGACGGGGGGTGCGAGTTGGATCTCCGGCTCCACGATGGGGCGAGGCTACCGACGGCACTCGGTAACCTGCCGTCATGGGCACCCCGGGCACGGACGCTGACGACACCGGACGCCGCCCCCAGGGCGGTCGCGTCGGGCCCTCGTTCGACCCGACGGCGATCGATCTCACCGATGTCGACATCGTCCGGCTCGTCCGCGGTGTCACCCACCGCTGCGGGTCGCTCCCGCACAGTGCCCTCGGGCTGGCCCGTGAAGCGACCTATGTCACGGTCGGGCTGACGATCCTCGGTGTGCAACGGGCGCAGGTGGCGCGACGCCAGCTGTTGCGCGGCTGATCCCAGATGCCCACCGTCGCATCGATAGCATCGGGTCCTCGTGTCGACTGACGAGACCGCCGCGCGCTCGACGCGCACCGCTCCCGGAGGGCACCATCCCGGTCGGCATCTCGTTGCTGATCGCCGGTGTCGCCACCTACGCCTTCTTCAAGGTCGGCAACGTCGCGGTCGGTGGCGCCGAGGAGTTCGCCCCGATCGCCTCGATGTGGTTCGCCACGTTCGCCCTGGCCCCCGGCTTCTTCCTCCCGCTCGAGCAGGAGCTCGGACGGGCCCTGTCGTACCGGCGCGCCGCCGGCCAGGGCGCCAAGCCGGTCGTCGACAAGATCCTCCGGATGGGGATCATCCTCGCCACCATCGTCTCGGTGGCGATCATCTGCGCGTCGCCGTTGCTGGCCTCCAACTATTTCGGCGGCGACTGGTTCATGGTTGTCGCCCTGATCGCCTCGTTCGCCGCCTACGCCCCGGCCCACCTGGCACGCGGCATCTGCTCGGGCATGGGCCGCTTCACCGAGTACGCCGTGATCCTCGGCGCCGACGGTGTGGTGCGGATCGTCCTCTGCGTGGCGCTCGCCGTGATCGGCATCAGCGCCGCCGGCATGTACGGCATGGCGATCGCCATCTCGCCGCTGTTCGCCGTCGTCTACGTCTACCGGCGCGGTGCGCTGACGACCGATCCGGGTCCCCCGGCGGAGTGGTCCGAGGTGACCCCGAACCTCGGCTGGCTGCTGCTCGGATCGGTGTGCTCGGCGACGTTGCTCAACGCCGGCCCGATCGCCGCCAGCGTCCTGGCGCCGGACACCGACGCGGCGCGAGCGCTGGTGACGGAGTTCTCGTACGGGGTCCTGCTGGCCCGCATCCCGCTCTTCCTCTTCCAGGCGGTACAGGCGGCGCTGCTGCCCAAGCTCAGCCGACTCGCCGCGACGGGACAGTTCGACGAGTTCCGCACGGGCCTCAAGCGGTTGATGCTCGTCGTCGTCGTGGTCGGCGTCGTCGGCACCGTCGGTGCATTCGTCCTCGGCCCGTGGGCGATCGAGATCGTCTACGACGCCGACCTCAGCGGTCGGACGCTGGCAATGCTGGCGCTGAGCAGCGCGCTGTACATGCTCGCCCTGGCAACTGCCCAGGCGGTCATCGCCCTCCAGGGCCATGCCCTGGTTGCGCTCGGCTGGGGCGTCGGCATCTGCGCCTTCCTGCTCGGCACGTGGCTCTCCGGCGACGACGTGTTCCGGCGGATCGAGATCGGCTTGTTGATCTCGTCGCTGGCCGCACTGGCGGCCTTCGGTCTGGCGCTGCGCAGCCGACTGCGTGCCGGCGCGGTGCCCAATCAGGGTTCGGTGATGGAAGCGATCACCGACATGCCGTTCGAGACCTGAGCGGCCCGATCAGCCAGGAACGGCGAGGGAAGCGCCAGCGACGAGCCGGAGATCGGGCCGACCAAATTCGGCCAACCACCGGCTGGTGGTGAGGCCCGATCAGCCAGGAAGGGGGATGCCGGCTTTGGTGGCTTCGCGTTGGAGGTCGTGGTCGACCATCATCTTGATCAACGTCGGGAAGTCGACTTCGGGCTCCCAACCGAGCTTGGTCCGCGCCTTGGACGCGTCACCGATCAACAGATCGACCTCGGCCGGACGCAAGAACTTCGGATCCTGACGGACATAGTCACGCCAGTTGTCGATCCCCACCTCACCAAACGCCCGGGCGACCAGATCCTCGATCGAATGCGTCTCGCCCGGTCGCCAACACATAATCGTCGGGTTCGTCCTGCTGCAACATCAACCACATGCCCCGCACGTAGTCACCCGCATACCCCCAATCACGCTTCGAATCGAGATTGCCCAACACCACCTCGTCCTGCAACCCCAACTTGATCCGCGCCACCGCATTGGTCACCTTGCGAGTCACGAACTCCAACCCCCGCCGCGGGCCCTCATGGTTGAACAAGATCCCCGACGACGCATGCATCCCATACGACTCGCGATAATTCACCACGATGTCATGCCCGAACACCTTCGCACACCCATACGGGCTACGCGGATGGAACGGCGTCATCTCCGTCTGCGGCGTCTCGCGCACCTTGCCGAACATCTCCGACGAACTGGCTTGATAGAAGCGGATCGGATTCTCCGCACCACCCACCATCCGCACCGCTTCCAACATCCGCAACACACCCAACCCGGTGATGTTCGCCGTCAACTCCGCCTGCGAGAACGACAACGCCACAAAGCTGATCGCACCCAGGTTGTACACCTCATCGGGCTGAGCGAACTCCAACGCCTGCACGATCGACGGCAAATCCGCCAAATCCCCCGACACCAACTCGACAAACGGCAACTCCGCCTGCAACGCCTCCACCCGCGGATTGTTCTGCCCCTTCACCATCCCGAACACGTGATAACCCTCACCGTGCAAGAACTCCGCCAAATGCTGACCATCCTGGCCAGTGATCCCGGTGATGAACGCAGTAGGCATAAGGTCGACGATTCTACCGGACAGGGGTTGACGCCCGCCGATACGCTCCCCGCCGGATGACACAGGTGGCGATCGACACGGGCCCGTTGCACGGTCACCGCACCGGCGTCGGTAACGCCATTGCCTGGACCGTCGACGCCCTCCGCCAGCACCCCGACGTCGAGCTGGTTCCGTACGTCACGAGCGCACGCGCCCGAGTGCAACCACCGGAACGGCGTCTCCCGATCCCCGCGGCCGCTGCGCTGCGCTTGTGGGCCCGGCGCTCGCCGCCGGTCGATCGCTGGCTCGGCCCTCACGACGTCGTGCACGGCACGAACTACGTCGTCCCACCAACGCGTACGCCACGGCTCGTGTCGGTCTACGACTGCTGGTTCCTCGACCATCCCGAAGACGCCGTCAACGACGTCCGCCTCGCCGGCGCCGTGCTCCGTCGCGCCGTCGCCGACGGCGCCCACGTCGTCACCAGCTCGGATGCCACGACCCGTCGAGTACGCGAGCTGCTCGGCACCGATCTCGTGCACACCGTGCTCCTCGGCCCGCCGCCCACGATCGTGCTACCGAGCGCCGACCAAGCCGCGCCGGCCACACTCCCGGCGCTCGACGAGCACCCGTTCATCCTGGCGCTGGCGACGATGGAACGACGCAAGAACCTGCCGACCCTCGTCGACGCGTTCGGTCGCCTCGCCCGCGAGCACGAGACCGTGCGGCTGGTGATGGCCGGCGCCGCCGGCAACGACACCGCCGCGGTCGATCGGGCGATCGCCCGCCTCCCCGGCGAGGCCGCCGCCCGGGTCATCCGGACCGGTCCCGTCGACGATCAGGCGAAGTCGTGGCTGCTGCGCGGCGCTCGAGCCCTCGCCTACCCGTCGCTCGACGAGGGCTTCGGCTTCCCGATCCTCGAGGCGCAACAAGCCGGCATCCCCGTCGTCGCCAGCACCGCCGGTTCGATCCCCCAGGTCGCCGGTGCGGCCGCCCTGCTCAGTCCGGCCCGTGACGCCGAGGCGTTGGCGGCCAACCTCTACTGGATCGTCACCAGCGACGACATGCACGCCAAGCTCGCCCGCCGCGGACGGGCCAACATCGCCCGCTTCTCGTGGGCCACCACCGCCGACCGTCTGGCGGGGATCTACCGGGAGCTCGGCGATGGGCGCTGACCGCTCCGCTGCGCCGTCGATCACCGTCATCTCCGGCGGGGTCGGTGCCGCCCGCTTCCTCCGCGGGTTGATCAGCGCAGTCGCCGACCCGGCGCTGATCACGGCCGTCGTCAACACCGGCGACGACTGCATCCTCCACGGTCTGTCGATCTCGCCGGACCTCGACACGATCACCTACACCCTCGCCGACGCCATCGACCCGGGACGCGGCTGGGGGCTGGTCGACGAGACCTGGACCGCGATGGCGGCGCTCGAACGCTTCGAGGCCGTCCGGCCTGCGGGCTCGGCCGCCGCGCCGACGCTGGTTCAACCTCGGCGACAAGGACCTGGCGACCCACTTCTACCGCACCGCCCGCCTTCGCGAGGGTGCCAGCCTCACCGATGTCACCGACGAGATCCGCCGCGCCTGGGACGTGCCGATCCGTATCATGCCGATGTCCGACGATCGGCTGTCGACGATGGTGACCGTCGTCGACGGCGACGAGCAGACCGAGATCTCGTTCCAGGACTACTTCGTCCGCCTGCGTCACGACGCCGACGTGGTGGCGGTCCGCTTCGACGGTCAGGCGGCGCTGTCCCCGTCGGCTGGCGCGGCGCTCGACGCCGACGTCGTCGTGATCGCGCCGTCCAACCCGCTCGTCTCGATCGGCCCGATCCGGTCGCTCGACGGCGTCGACGATGCCCTGGCGGCGCGACGCGACTCGGTGGTCGCCGTGTCACCGATCGTCGGCGGCGTCGCCCTCAAGGGGCCAGCGGACCGGATGCTCGCGCGCCGCCGGGATCGACGTCAGCGTCGTCGGCGTGGCGTCGCTCTACGCCCCGATCGCCGGCACGCTCGTCATCGACCATGCCGACGCCCACCTGGCCGACGCCGTCGAGGCGGCCGGTCTGCGCTGCCTCGTCGTCGACACCGTGATGCGTTCCCCGGACGTCGCCCGCGAGCTCGCCCACGCCACCGTCGATGCCGCCCGGCACCGAGCCCGCTGACCCGTCAGCCCGACGTCAGCCGCCGCAGTCCGTCATCGACGTCGGTCCACGGCGACCACCCGAGGTGGATCCTGGCGCGGACCGGCGAGAGGGCGAAGCGGTGCAGCTCGTCGGAACGGCCCGGAACGTACTGCGGTGCCGTCTCGGTGCCGACGAGCCGCGACAGCTGGCTCCAGAGATCGTTGACCGACGTCTGTGTTCCCGTGCCGACGTTGATCGCCACCCCACCACCGCGCTCGGAGGCGCGCACGAGCGCATCGACGACGTCGTCGACGAACACCAGGTCGCGGGTCTGACGCCCATCGCCGGTGATCGTCGGCGCCGACCCCGACCGCGCCGCCTCGTACAGCGCCGCCACGACACCGCCGTCAGGCCGCTGTCGCGGGCCGTAGACGGTGCCGACGAGGAGTGCGGCGAACTCGATGGCGTACCGCTCGCGGTACACAGCGAGGAGGTCGAGCAGCGCCCGCCCGACGACACCGCGGACACCGCGCCCCTCGAAGGCCGGTGCCTCACGCTCCTTCGCCGGCAGTTCCTTGGTCGCCGGATGGCCGTACAGCGCGCTCGCCGGAAGGGTCACCACGACCTTGCTCACCCCGTGCCGGCGGGCGGCCTCGAGCACCGCCAGCAGCGAACCGACGGCTTCACCGGCAGCGGCAGGTCCGAGGTCGTGGTCGGCGAGCAGCGCCGTCACGTAGATCACGTCGGGCGGTCGGTTGCCGATCGACGAGTCGGCCTCGGCGGACGCGGCATCGAGATGGTGGAACTTCAACGCGCCGCCCGCGGCGCGAGCCTCGGCGAGGTTGGCCAGCGATCCGCTCGACAAGTTGTCGATGACGTCGACGGTCTGGCCTTCGGCGACGAGTCGGTCGACGAGGTGCGAGCCGACGAAGCCCGCTCCCCCGACGACGAAGAACTTCACCGCTCCGCGGGAGGTTCGGCGCCGTGGTCGAGGGTTCGACCGGCGGCGACGACGCCCGCCGCACCCACCATGCTGTCGATCACCCGGGCGTCGCGCTCGACGCGGCCCATGACGACGGAACGCTCGACGATCGACGCCTCGCCGACCACCGCCGACGGCAGGATCACCGAATCGGTGACCTGCGCACCGGCTCCGATCGACGCTCCTGCGCCGACGATGCTGTTGACGACCTTCGCCGACGGCTCGACGAGGGCCGACGGGTCGATCGCCACGACATGCTGCGACGCCCGCGCGCCGTCGAGGAGGTCGAGGTTCGCCGCCCGGTACAGCTCGGGGCGGCCGGCGTCGATCCAGTAGTCGTCGGTGGCGTAGCCGTAGAACGAACCTGCGACGACGAGGTCGGGAAACGTGTCCCGCTCGACCGACACCGGCACGCCGGACGGGATGCGGTCGAGCACGCTCGGCTCGAACACGTAGGTGCCGGCGTTGATCAGGTTGCTGGGCTCGGTCCCCGGGGCGGGCTTCTCGATGAACGCCCGCACGAGGCCGTCGGGCGCGAGGTCGACGACGCCGAACGCCGACGGGTCGTCGACGCCGATGAGGTGCACGGTCGCCTCGGCACTGGCGCGGCGATGGCAGTCCACCAACCCACCGACGTCGAGGTCGGTGAGGATGTCACCGTTGGCGACGACGAACGTGTCGTCGATGCCCGCCGCCTCGGCGGCGAAGCGGATCGCACCGGCGGTGTCGAGGGGCTCCGGCTCGACGGCATAGGTGAGCGCGACCGAACCGCAGCGACCGTCGGGGAATGCCTCGACGAACGGCTCGGGCCGGAATCCGAGTGCGAGCACCACCTCGGTGACCCCGCCGCCGGCGAGACGGTCGACGAGCCGGGAGATCATCGGCTCGTGGCCGACCGGGAGCATCGGCTTGGGGACGGTGTACGTCAACGGGCGCAGTCGGGTGCCGAAGCCGCCGACCAGCACGACGGCGCGCATCAGCCGCCGGTCGTCGCCGGTGTCTCGCCCGCGACCGTGTCGGGGGTGGTGCTCGCGGGCAGCGAACCCTCGGCCACGGTGCCGGCGGGCGTCGCGCCGGCCACGTCACCGAGCAACTCGTCCTGGGTGACCTGGTTCATGTCGATCTGGCTGAGGTCGGGGAGATCCTTGGCCCACGGCGGCATCGACACCTCGGTGTCGCCCGGCACGAAAGCGATCGCCACGACCATCTGGTCCTGGTTGAGACGGATGTTGTTGAAGTCGGCGATGTACGTGGTGCCGTCGTCGGTGTCGGTGAAGTTGTTCCAGACGACGACCTTCAGCTCGGCATCCTTCTCGGTGCCGTCGATCGTGCACGTCGTCTCGCCCTCCTCGAACACGCCCGTGTCCTGCTGGGACGGCAGGGCGGCACGCTGGTTCTCGGGGAAGGTCAGCGTGTCCTCGGTCAGTTCGACGCCGTAGTTCTCGAGGAAGACCCCGAGCTTGGCCCGGCTGCCCACGGCGGCGCTGGTGAACGGGTGCCAGTGGATGATGCCGTCGTCGTGGCTGTGGATGCCGGTGCGGGCGAAGTCGGTGTTGGCGTACCCGGTCTGCGTCGTCTCCTCGAGCGCGCCGCTCAGCTGCACCCAGGTGTCGCACAGGTAGAAGCCGTAGGCGTGGTGCCAGTGGTCGGTGGCGGTGGGCGCCGAGGCATCGGCGGCCGGACGGCTCTGGCGGGCGTAGACGACGAGCCCGAAACCGAGCACGACGACGAGCGCGACGACGAGCGGGAACACCATGCCGCCCTGGAAGCGGATCTTCTTGCCCTGGCCGGAACGCGCCAGCTTGGCGGCCTTCTTGGTGGAGGAGGAGGTTGCCACGAGAACAAAATGCTATCGCCGGGGCGGCCCGATCAGGAGTTGCCCCGCAGCGTGCGCACCAGGCGGTCGTACGCCTCGCCGACCGCGGCCGGTGAGGCGTGGCGTTCGGCCCAGGCCCGACCGCGGGCGCCCATCTCGGAACGGCGTCGGTCGTCGACGGCGAGGGCACGGATGGCGTCGATGAACGCCGCCGGATCGTCGGGTGGGACGGCGACGCCGCCACCCGACTCGGCGAGGATGCGCGGCACCGCGGTGTCGGCATCGATCGACGCAACCACCGGCCGCGCCGCCGCCAGGCTGGAGTACGTCTTCGACGGCACGCTGACGCGGCCGAGGCCCGCGCGCAGCGGCACGACGTGGATGTCACCCGTCGCCAGCAGCTCCGAGAGTCGCGACGGGTCGATGAACCCGGCGAAGCGGACGTTGTCGAGCGTCGCCGCGTCGGCCTCGAGCGAGGCCCGGGCGGCGCCGTCGCCGTTGATCAGGAACGTCACCTCGGGCAGTGCGGTGGCGGCGGCGAGGACGAGGTCGAGCGACTGTGAGAACCCGACGTTGCCCGCGTACAGCACGACCGTGCCGTCGCCGAGACCGAGTTCGTGACGGTACGGCGTGTCGCGGTCGGCCGGACGGATGGCGCCGGTGTCGACGAAGTTGGGGATCACGTGGACCTTGTCCGGACGGGCGACCTTGGCGGCCACGTTGTCGCGCAGGTCGTCGGACAGGACCGTCACCGCATCGGCGAGGCGGTAGCTGACCCGTTCCAGCGCGGCCGCCGCGCGGATGATCGTCGGGTTGGTGATCGCCCCGGTGTCCACGGCGGCGTCCGGGAAGACGTCTTGGATGTTGAAGATCATCGGCGCTCGGCGGAGTCTCGCCGCCAACCATCCGGTGACGCCGAGTGTGAGCGGCGGCGACATGGCGATCACCGCGCTCGCCCGACGGAACCAACCGCCGGCACGCAGGCACTGCCAGCCTGCGAGCACCGAGTACCCCGCGAACCCGAGGGCGCGTCGGGCGAGGTTCGACTTGTCGGCGCCGGGGAACGGGTTGACCCGTGTGATCGAGCCCCACGTGGTCGTCTCGCGGCGGACCCATCGACCCTCCCAACCGGGCTCGATCCGGTGGGCGCGATACCACGGCAGCGCCGTGACCACGTGCACGACGTGCCCGCGGTCGACGAGCTCGGCGACGATGCGGGTCATCACCGTGCCGGTCGGCGCGGTGTCCGGCGCGAAGTGCGGGCACAGCACGATCAGCGGCGCCGGGCGGTTCGGGGTCGACGACGCCCGCCGACCGATCATGCCCGCCCCACTGCCAGACGGTAGGCGGCGGCGAGTGCGGCGCCCGACCGCTCCGTCGTGAAGTCGGCGGCGCGGCGACGACCGGCAGCGCGGAGCTCGCCGCGTCGTCGCTCCACCTCGGCGATCGCCCCGGCCCAGGCCGCGTCCTCCCGCGGCAGCACGAGCCCTGCGGTACCGACGACCTCGGCGAGCGCCGGCTGGTCGGAGCAGATCACCGGCGTGCCGAGCGCCATCGCCTCGACGACCGGCGCGCCGAAGCCCTCGTACTCGCTCGGGAAGACGAGCGCTTCGGCCAACGCGATCAACCCGTCGCGGTGCTCGTCGGGCACGCGCCCGGGGCGCAGCACGCGGCCGCGCAGACCGAGTCGATCGATGTCTGCCTCCACATCGGCCTCCGCCGAACCCGCACCGCCGAGCAGGACGAGGCGCAGATCCGGGTCGTTCCAGTGCCGAGCCATCACCTCGAGCAGGAAGCGGTGGCCCTTGTGGGGATGGGTGATCGCCGGGAGCACGAGGATCGGGCCCGCCCCGAGCCCGTACTGGCGGCGCAACTCGAACTCCGATGGCGCGTCGGCGCCGAGATCGGGCTCGACACCGTGGGGAACGACGACGACCCGATCGGGATCGGTGCCGTAGGCGTCGACGACGGTCGACTTGACGAACTCGGTCGGGACGGCGACCGCGGCGGCGCGTTCGATCGAGCGGGGGATCATCCAGTCGAGGTACCGACGCTTGGTCGGGCGGATGTACTCGGGGTGGGCGAGGTGCTGCAGGTCGTGGATCGTCAGCAGGAACGGCCGGGTGCCGACCAGCGGTGCCGTGCCGCCGCCGTGGTGGACGAGGTCGGCGTCACGGGTGTGGCTGCGGAGCCAGGTGTGCTCAGCGAGCACCCGCCGAGGGCGCCGATCTCCCGTGATGTCAGCGCTGACGAGGCGGTACAGCGGACCGAGCTCGGGATGGGCATCGACGAACTCGGGCAGGCAGTACACGGTGGGGACGAACTCGGGCGGCTGCGACGCCAGCCCGATCAGCTGGCGCACGAGGTACTGCTCGGAGCCGCCCACCTGGCCGGGCACGCACCACAGCAGGTTGACGGCGACGTCGACCCCGGTGGCTGGCCGCAGCACCGTCGGTTCCGTCGGCACGGCGCGAGGCTCGGGGGCGGCGGTCGAGTCGGTCATGGGAGCAGCTCACGGTAGACGGCGAGCGTCCGATCGGCGGCGGACCGCCAGTCGAGTTGTGCCGCCCGCAGCCGTCCGGCGGCGGCCAGGGCGTCGCAACGGTCGGCGGCCTCGACGATGCCACGGCTGATGTCGTCGACGTCGAACGGGTCGACGAGGACCGCCGCGCCGCCGGCGACCTCCTCCGTGGACGTGCCGGCGCTGGTGACGACCGGAGTGCCCTGCACCATCGCCTCGGCGACCGGAAGCCCGAACCCCTCGCGCTCACTCGGGTAGGCGAACACCGTCGCCGCGGCATAGAGCGCCGGGAGGTCGGCATCGGGGACGAAGCCGAGGAAGTGCGTGTCGCCCACCACGGCCTGGTCGGCATCACCCCACCCGGCCGCACCGGCGACGACGAGCGGACCCGGGACATCGGGATGACGCATCGCCTCGACGAGCCGACGGAGGTTCTTGCGCGGCTCGATCGTGCCGACGAAGAGCACGAACCTCTCCGGCAGCAGGTACCGCCGCCGGACGCGGGCGATGTCGTCCGGCGCGACCTCGACGTCGTCGACGCCGAGGGGCACGAGGCGCAGCACCTCGGCAGCGAACCCGGCGGCCTCGCAGTCGTCCATCGTCGCCGTGCTGGAACAGATCACGAGCGCTGCCCGCCTCCGCACGACGTCCAGGCTGCGACGCATCAGCGAGGCGCCGTGCCGGGTGAACTTCTCCGGGTCGTGGAGGAAGGCCACGTCGTGGACCGTCACCACCAGCGGCACGATCGTCGCGCACGGGACGAGCCCGGTCGCATGGGCGACGTCGACGGGGCCGGTGACCGACTCGACCTTCGGCCAGTTGAGTCGCGTCCACGTCTCGTAGAGCCACGGTCGAGCGAGGGGCAGCATCGCCACGGAACCGACGGGCCGGAACTCGGGCGGCGGGGCGACCGGATGACGCCCGGCGACCTGGTGCAGCGTCACCTCCGCGGGACGCTGGGCCAGCTCACGGGCGACGCGCAGCGCGGCGATCGCCGTGCCACCCGGCGACGGATGCCAGCACTGTTCGAGCGTGTAGGCCACCCGCACCGGCGGTTCCATCGCTCCCTGTGCGTCCACCGCCCCCATCTTGCCCCGCCGACCCCCGATCCCCGCACCCACGTCCGCTCCCGCCCGGCCCCGTCCCCGACCCGCCACCACGGTGGTGGCGTGACGGCGCCGACGGGTGCCCGTAACCTCAGCCGGTATGTCCGATGGTGATGTCCGCACGCACGACGTCGACGAGTGGACCGGTGGCCGGGTGCTCGTCACCGGTGGGGCCGGGTTCCTCGGACGGCGCGTCGTCAGTCGGCTCCGCGACGGCGGTGCCGACGTCGTCGCGCCCCGTCGCGCCGAGTTCGATCTGACGGTCCCCGGCACCGCCGACGCGATGCTCGCTGAGCATCAGCCGTCCGTGATCATCCATCTCGCCGCCGATGTCGGTGGCATCGGATACAACATGGACCACCCGGCCCGGCTGTACCTCGCCAACCTCCTCATGGGGACCCATGTCATCGAGGCGGCACGCACCTCGGGCTCGGTCGACAAGACCGTGCTCGTCGGCACGGTGTGCTCGTACCCGAAGTTCACGCCGGTGCCGTTCGCCGAGGCCGACCTGTGGAACGGCTACCCCGAGGAGACCAACGCCCCGTACGGCGTGGCCAAGAAGGCCCACCTCGTGCATGCCGACGTCAACGAGCGCCAGTACGGGCAGAAGTTCGCCACGCTGATCCCGACCAACCTCTACGGCCCGGGCGACAAGTTCCATCCGTCGGTCTCGCACGTCATCCCGGCGCTGATCAAGAAGTGCGTCGAGGCCAAGGAGGCGGGAAGCGACCACGTCGACGTGTGGGGCACCGGCGTCGCCAGCCGCGAGTACCTCTACGTCGACGACGCCGCGGCGGCGATCGTGCGCGCCGCCGCCGTGCACGTCGGCGCCGATCCGATCAACCTCGGCGCCGACCGTGAGGTGACGATCAAGGAGACGGTCGAACTGATCTCGCGCCTCGTGGGATTCGATGGCGAACTGCGCTGGGATCCGTCGAAGCCCGACGGCCAGCCGCGTCGCGCCGTCGACGGCTCCCGGGCCAACAAGCTCCTCGACTGGACGCCGGAGGTCGATTTCGAGGACGGCCTCCGGGCCACCATCGACTGGTACCTCACCCACCGCGACGAAGCCGAACGCGCCCCGTACTCAGCGGAGCACTGACCCCGCCGCTCACGCGATGAGCGAGCGGCCCGACATCCGGTCCCTTCGCTCATCGCCCCCGGACTCCGGCACGCAGCGATGAGCGAGCGGCCCGACATCCGGTCCCTTCGCTCATCGCGGGGGTGGGGTGGCGAGGGGGATGCCGGCGGCGAGGGCGGCCGCGCGGTAGGCCTCGGCGAGGGTGGCGGTCGTCTCGTGGGCGTTGAGTCCACTCGGGTTCGGCACGACGAAGACCCGCGCGCCCTCGAGCAGCTCGGGTTGCTCCCCCGCTGTCGCCTTCGGACGGCCGAACGCCGTGCGGTAGGCCGTGATCCCGGCGACGGCGACGACCTCGGGCTGGTGTTCGCGCACCGTCCGACGAAGCCGATCGGCGCCGGCGCGCAACTCGTCGGCACCGAGCTCGGAGGCGCGGACGGTCGCCCGTTCGACGAGGTTGGAGATGCCGATGCCGCGAGCGATGAGCGCCGCACGGTCGTCGTCGGTCATCCCGGTGCCGCGATCGATCGGACGGTCGATGATGCCGGCAGCGAGCAGCGCCGGGTAGAAGCGGTTGCCCGGGTGGGCGAAGTGGGTCTGCGTCGCGGCGGTCCACAGACCGGGATTGATGCCGACGAACAGCAGCACGAGGCCTGGCCCGACGAGATCGGGCACGGTGGCACCGGCGTACGACTCGAGCTCGGCGCGGGTGAAGCCCATCGCCGTGATCCTTGCAAACCGCGGCCGAGCGCGCCCAGGCCACATGGGACACTGCCGGCGTGACGCATCCCTGGTGGCCGCCGTTCGACGTCGAGGTCCGAACGCCGCGGCTGACCCTCCGTGGCCTCGACGACCAGTTGGCGCTGGAGGTGGTCGACGTCGCCGCTCGCGGCGTTCACGACCCGGCGATGATGCCGTTCCTCGTGCCGTGGACCGACCACGAGCCCCCGGTGCTGCAACGCGAGGCATTGCGCTTCTTCTGGACCACCCGCGGCAACTGTCGTCCGGGCAGCTGGAACCTGATCCATGCCGTCCTCGTCGACGATCGGGTGATCGGGCTGTGCGACGTCGGGGCGACGGACTTCGATCCGCTGCGCGAGGTCGTCACCGGATCGTGGCTCGGCATCGAACATCACGGTCGGGGCTTCGGCACGGAGATGCGCATGGCGGCGTTGACGCTCGCCTTCGACGGACTCGGCGCCGAGTGGGCGCTGACGAGCGCCTTCCACGACAACGCGCCGTCGCTCGGCGTGACGCGTTCGCTCGGCTACACCGAGCAGGGCCGCCGACGGGCGCTGCGGCGTGGCCTTCCGGATGAGCTCATTGGCTACCGCATGCACCGCGACCACTGGGCGACGATCCGCCGCGACGACATCACCGTGCGCGGTGCCGGCGCCGTTCGCCAGCTGCTCGAGATCCCGGACCCCTGACCCGCTCGCGCCCGCTGCGGCGAGGATGGGTACACCTGCTGCACTCACCTCTCACCCAGCGAACCGGTGGCCGGTGGCCGGCGACCCGGCGACGACCCGGCGACGACCGGCGGCGCGGTCAGCGGAGGCGGGCGACGAGTTCGGCGAGCGGCTCGCGGAAGTCGCGCAGCGGCGGGTGGCCGGCGGCACGCCACACGGCGTTGTCGAGGACGCTGTTGGCCGGCCGCGGCGCCGGACGCGGCGGCACGAGGTCGGCGGACGAGATCGGTGACACCCGGGCCGGGTCGTGGCCGGCAGCGCGGCAGGATCTCGCCGACGAACTCGTACCACGAGACGGCACCGCTGTTGGTGACGTGGACGACACCGGCGTGGCGGTCGGCGGCGAGCCGATGGAGCGCCGGGGCGAGGTCCGCCGTGAACGACGGGCAGCCGCGCTGGTCGTCGACGAACGTCAGCGTCCGGTCGGGGTCGGCCGCCAACCCGAGCACCAGCTTGACCATGTTGGCGCCGTGCTCGCCACACACCCACGACGTCCGGGCGACGGTGGCGTCGGGCAGGGCGAGGCGCTCCCCCACCAACTTCGACTGGCCGTACACCGACTGCGGATTCGTCGCGTCGTCCTCGCGGTACGGCCGGTCGAGGGTGCCGTCGAAGACGTAGTCGGTGCTGACGTGCACGAGGTGGGCGCCGACGTCGTGGCAGGCCTCGGCGAGATGGCCGACGGCGGTGCCGTTGACGGCATGGGCGTGCTCGACGTTCGACTCACAGGCGTCGACCGCCGTGTACGCCGCGGTGTTGACGACGGCGTCCGGACGGACGGAGCCGATCAACGACCACACGGCGTCACGGTCGCGGATGTCGAGACCGGCGCGGTCGACGGCGACGACGGTGTCACCGCGGGACTCGGCGTGACGTACCACGTCGACGCCGAGCTGCCCCCCGGCGCCCGTGACGACGAGCTTCACGCTGACCGCGCCTCGGCGCGGGGTCCGCCGGTCACAGACCTGCCTTGCGCTTCAGCGGCTCCCACCAGTCGCGATGGTCGCGATACCAGTCGACGGTCGCCGCCAGCGAGTCCTCGAACGGGCGGCTCAGCGACCAGCCGAGCGCGCTGATCTTGGCGATGTCCACCGAGTAGCGGCGGTCGTGGCCGAGGCGATCGGCGACCGGCTCGATGAACGACTCGTCGCGCCCGGTCAGGGCCAGCAGGCGGTGGGTCAGCTCGATGTTCGGGATCTCGTTGCCTGCCCCGATGTTGTAGATCTCACCCGGCGTGCCCCGTTCGAGCACGAGGTGGGCGGCGATGTTGTGGTCCTCGACGTGGATCCAGTCGCGGACGTTCAGCCCGTCGCCGTACAACGGCACCTTCTTGCCGTCGAGGAGGTTCGTCGTGAACAGCGGGATGACCTTTTCGGGGAACTGGTACGGCCCGTAGTTGTTCGAGCAGCGGGTGACGACGACGGGCAGGCCGTAGGTCGAGAAGTACGACAAGGCGATGAGGTCGGAGCCCGCCTTGGCCGCCGAGTACGGCGAACGCGGCGCCAACACGTCGGTCTCACGCGACGAGCCCTCCTCGACCGATCCGTAGACCTCGTCGGTGGAGATGTGCAGGAACTTGGCGACGCCGACCTGGTTGGCCACGTCGCACAGGACGTTGGTGCCCGTGCAGTTCGTGCGCACGAACGTCGACCCGTCCTTGATCGAGCGGTCGACGTGGCTCTCGGCGGCGAAGTGGACGACGGCGTCGTGGCCCTCCATCGCTCGGGCCACGTCGTCGGCTTCGCAGATGTCGGCGTGGACGAACTCGGTCCGCGAGTCGTCGAGCACGTCGCGGATGCTCTCCAGGTTGCCGGCGTAGGTCAGCGCGTCGTAGATCGTGACCTCGTGGTCGGTCGTCGACAGGACGTGGCGGACGTAGTTCGATCCGATGAACCCGGCGGCGCCGGTGACGAACAGCTTCACGATTGTGCTCCCTGACTGAGTTGGGCGAACGAGGGTGCCGACCGGTCCTTCGCCGAGATCTGAGCGGGATCGTCGGCGTCGATCGGCATCGGCCACCGGTCGGCGACGAGCGGGTCGAGCGGGGTGAAGGCAGAGCCGGGCATGCCCGGCGTCCACTCGTGGTCGAAGCAGTAGGCGTACTCCGTCGCTGGGGCGAGCGCCTGGAAGCCGTTGGCGACCCCGGCGGGCACGAGCACCTGCACGCCGGGCACGAGGTCCACCTCGTCGACGAGACCGAACGTCGGCGACCCGGGGCGGACGTCGACGTAGACGCCGTGGGCGCGTCCATGGACCACCGTGACGAGCTTGGTCATCTGCTCGGCGTGCATGCCCCGCACGCCGCCCTCGTGGGTCATCGTCACGTTGATCTGCTCGATCTCTCCGAACGTCGTCCCGGCGTCGTTGAACGCCGACCGGCGGAACAGCTCGCGCACGGTGCCGCGCTCGTCGGTGACCTGCTTGATCGTCACGATCGCCAGATCGTCGATGACACCGGGTCGGAGGGTGAAGTCGATCACCGTCATTCGACGTCGATCTGGCAGTGGTCGCCGACCATCAGCCGCAGCGCTCGGGGCTTGCGCTTGGTGCGCGAGACGATGGCGTCGCTGCCGATGAGGCTGTCCTCGAGGCGGGGGATGTCGAGCACCTGGCTGTCGTCCATGACGACGGAGTGCTCGATCTCCGAGTGGTGGACGACGCAGTTGGCGCCGATCGCACTGAAGGGCCCGACGAAGCTGTCGATGATCGTCGTGCCGGCACCGATCGCCACCGGGCCGCGGATCGTCGAGTTGACGATCTTGGCACCGGCTTCGACGACGACGCGGCCGTCGATGATCGAGTCGGCGTCGACGTCGCCGTCGATGCGCCGTGAGAGCGTCTCGAGGATCAACCGGTTCGCCTCCAGCAGCGGAGTCAGCTTGCCGGTGTCGATCCACCACCCGGTGAGGATCTCGGTGCGCACCCGCTTGCCCTGGTCGATCAGCCACTGGATGGCGTCGGTGATCTCCAACTCGCCGCGCGACGACGGCTCGATGGCGGCGACCGCCTCGTGGATCTCGGAGTCGAAGAGGTACACACCGACGAGGGCGAGGTCCGACGGCGGATCGGCGGGCTTCTCGACGAGCTGGACGACATGGCCGTCGCCGTCGAGGCTGGCGATCCCGAAGCGGTGCGGGTCGTCGACCTGCTTCAGCAGGATCTGTGCCGACGGCGGGTGGTCACCGGCACGGGCGCTGGTGAAGGCGGCGACGAATGCCTCGATGTCCTGCTCGAGCAGGTTGTCGCCGAGGTACATCACGAAGTCGTCGTCGCCGAGGAACTCGCGGGCGATCAGCACGCAATGGGCGAGGCCGAGCGGCTCGTCCTGGGGGATGTAGGTGATCGCTGCGCCGAACTGCGACCCGTCGCCGAGATTGGCCATCACCTCGTCGCGGGTGTCGCCGACGATCACGCCGAGCTCGGTGATCCCGGCGGCGACCATCGAGCGGATGCCGTAATGGAGGATCGGGGTGTTGGCGACCGGGACGAGCTGTTTCGCCCTCGTGTGCGTGATCGGTCGCAGCCGGGTGCCGGCGCCGCCGGCGAGGATCAGTGCTTTCATGACGGGCGCGAGTGTAGGGCGACCGGGAGCACCGCGACCTGACCGCCAACCGGGTGGGGACCCACGACGGGCCGCCACGACGACATCGTGATCAGCCGGGGACGGAGACCGGCGGTGCCGGTGCGACCCCGCGGAAGTAGTCGAGGATCGGCTCTGCGCCGTCGCCGAGCTCGAGCACGGCGTTGCCGTCGCGGGTGACGCCGACGACGGGCAGCTGGTACTTGTTGAGCCCGGTGGCGAACGCCTTACGCAGCGTGCCGGCGGCGGCGATCGGGTCGAGGCCGGGGTCCATCCGGACGGCAGCCGAGGCGGCGGCGATCAGCTCGGAAGCGAGGAACGGATCGGACGACAGGCGTTGCACGGTGGCGTCGGCGGTCTGTTGCAAGAACGCCTGCTGGCGGACGATGCGGCCGAGGTCGGCGGTCGGATCGGTGCGCCACTGGCCGTCGCGGAACTCCTCGAAGTAGCGGCTGCGGGCGTACTGCAGCGCCTGGACGCCGTCGAGGGAGTGGCAGCCCGGCGGTTGGTCGAGACCGGTGTTCTTGTCACGGGTCTGGTACTCGAAGCAGATCGTCGTGCCCCCGGCGGCGTCGACGAGGTCCTTGAAGCCCTCGAAGTCGACGTCGACGACGTGGTGGATCGGGATCCCCAGCTCCTGGGTGATCGTCGCAGCCAGCACGTCGGTGCCCTTGCTGTAGGCGGAGTTGATGCGGTTCGACCCGCCGGTGCCGGCGATCTCGACCCACAGGTCACGGGGCAGGCTGACGATGGCCGCACCGTTGCCGTCCTGCTCCTGGCGCAGGATCATGATCGTGTCGGACCGGCGGCCGGTGACCTCGTTGGCGTCGCCGATGCCGCCGTAGTCGGGCGCGTTGGGGTCGGAGTTCTCGCGGCTGTCGGAGCCGATCAGGAGGTAGTTCCGTGCCGGCCCGTCCTGCGCGGTGAGCACCGTTTCCAGGCCTTCGATGCGCTCGACGGACTGGGTCGAGTCGTCGGCGGCGCGGATCACTCCGAACGCGCCGAGTGAACCCATGAGGACGGCCAGCACGATGGCCATCGGCGCAGAGCTGCGCCGACGTCGCGCAGGAGCTGGGGACATCGGTTGGACGCTACTTGCAGCTCTCGCCGTCGGGGTGTCACACCGCTCCGGACGCCGCGCTCACACCGACTTCTCACGAAGCCAATGCAACGGTTGGGGACAGGCCCCAACCGTTGCTTTTCGTCGCAACGATCGTCGTCGTCAGGCGGGGCGGAGATGCACGACGTCGCCCACGTCGAATGTCCGTCGCTCGCCGTCGTCATCCTGCACGACGAGCCGCCCCGTCGCGTCGACATCGACGGCGAGCCCGTCGACGGCGCCGTCGGTGAGCTCGACGCGGACGCGCCGCCCCAGCGTGCCGAGCGCGGCCCGGTACGCGGCGCCGATGTCGGCAGGTGGATCGGCCAGCGCTCGGAGTACCGACGCCAACACGTCGGCCGGCTGCACCGGGTCGCCGAGCTTCGCCGCACCCTCGGGCGCCCAACCGACGTTCATGCCCAGCCCGACGACGACCGCGTCGCGGACCGGGCAGCGCTGGGCGAGGATGCCGGCGAGCTTGACGTCGTCGAGCAGCACGTCGTTCGGCCACTTCAAGGTGATCGCGGCGTCGGGTCGCACGGCCGCTGCAGCAGCGGCGGCCGCCAGTCCGACGCGCTGGGTGACCTGCGACGGCGGGTCGGGCACCGGGGCGAAGGCGATCGACACGAGCAGGTTCGTGCCGGGCGGTGCGTCCCACCGACGGTCGAGCCGTCCCCGGCCGGCCGTCTGGTGGCCGGTGGCCAGCACCGAGCGGTCGCCGGCCACGCCGGCTTCCAGCGCAGCGATGAGGTCGGTGTTCGTGCTGCCGGTCTCGGCGACGTGGTCGACCGTCCAACCGGGCGGCCACGCGGTCGTCGACCAGATGTCTCCCGCGGCGACCATGGCCCCTACATTGGCACCCGTGCTCAAGAAGATCCTGATCGCCAACCGGGGCGAGATCGCCGTCCGCGTCATCCGTGCAGCTCGCGAGATGGGCATCGCCACCGTTGCGGTGTACTCCGAACTCGACCGCGACGCCCTCCACGTCCGTTTGGCGGACGAGGCGTACGCGCTGGGCGGGCAGACGGCCGCGGAGAGCTACATCAACACCGAGGCCGTGCTCGCCGCGATCCGCGAGAGCGGTGCCGACGCTGTCCACCCCGGCTACGGCTTCTTCAGCGAGAACGCCGACTTCGCCCGGGCGATCATCGAGATGGGCGTCGAGTTCATCGGACCTCCGCCGACGGCGATGGACGAGATGTCCGACAAGGTCTCCAGCCGCCTGGCGGCGATTCGTGGCGGTGCGCCGGTGGTGCCCGGCACGACCGAGTTCGCCAAGGGACCCGACGAGATCACCGCCTTCGGTGACGAGTTCGGCTGGCCGGTGTGCATCAAGGCGGCGTTCGGTGGTGGCGGCCGGGGCATGAAGGTCGTCCAGAACGCGAGCGAGGTCGAGAACGCGTTCGCCAGCGCGCAGCGCGAGGCGAAGAGCTTCTTCGGCCGCGACGAGTGCTACGTCGAGCGCTATCTCACGTGGCCGCGCCACGTCGAGGTGCAGCTGGTGGGCGACAAGCAGGGCAACTGCGTCTGGGTCTCGACCCGCGACTGCTCCGCCCAGCGCCGTCACCAGAAGCTCGTCGAAGAGGCACCGGCACCGGGCCTGCCCGACGGCGTCGAGCAGGCGATGGGCGAAGCGGCCGTCAAGGCGGCGAAGGCGGTCGGCTACTACGGCGCCGGCACCGTCGAGTTCATCTTCCAGGACGGTGACTTCTTCTTCCTCGAGATGAACACCCGCCTGCAGGTCGAGCACCCGGTCAGCGAGATGATCACCGACATCGACCTCGTCGAGTGGCAGATCCGCGTCGCCGCCGGCGAGGAACTGCCGATGACCCAGGCCGAGGTCGACGCCGCCCGTCGCGGTCACTCGATCGAGATCCGGATCAACGCCGAAGACGTCGCCGAGGGCAAGTTCCTCCCCTCCCCCGGGCCGATCACCAAGCTCGTCGCTCCCGACGGGTTCGGTGTGCGCTTCGACTCGGGCTACCTGTCGGGCGACGAGATCAGCCAGTACTACGACAACCTCGTCGGCAAGTTGATCGTGTGGGGCCGCAACCGTGAGGTGGCGATCGCCCGCACGATCCGGGCGCTCGAAGAGCTCGTCGTCGAGGGCGTGGCGACGACGATCCCGGCCGACCTGGCGATCCTCCGCCACCCGGACTTCGTCGCCGTGACCCACTCGACGAAGTGGGTCGAAGAGACGCTCGATCTGTCGGGTGTCGGCGGCAAGGCGGAATCGACCGCTCCCCCCACCGACGACGACGACGCCGAGCCGCTGGTCAAGCGCTCGACGACCGTCGAGGTCAACGGCAAGCGCTTCGACGTCAACATGTGGGTTCCCGAGACGCCGGTCGTCGCCGTCGCCGGCGGTGCCACGGCGAAGAAGGCCAAGCGCGCTGGCGGCGGCGCAGGCGGCGGCGGTGGCGCTGCCGGGTCCGGGTCGGTCGAGGCGCCGATGCAGGGCACGATCGTCAAGGTCCTGGTCGAGGTCGGCCAGCAGGTCGAGGTCGGCGCCGGCATCGTCGTCCTCGAGGCGATGAAGATGGAGAACCAGATCAACGCCGAGAAGGCGGGCACGATCAAGGAGATCAAGGTCACCGCCGGCGACACCGTCGGTGGCGGTGACGTGCTGGCGGTCATCGAGTAGCAGCGCACGGCGCGATCATCCGCTGAGCGTCGTCCTCGCCCGATCCCAGGCGGTGACGCGCTCGGTGTCCTCGTAGTCCTCCCAGCGGTGCAGGCGCCCCCAGCGGGTCTCGAGGAAGAGCACGGCGCGGTTGTTGTAGACGTCGCGCCCGTCATCGCCGGTGGCGTACGAACACGCCCGCACGGCGATGCGCGTGCGCCACGGCGGGCCGTTGACGAGGATGTCCTCGATCTCCAGCTGCAGGCCGTCGCCGACGAAGCGATCGGCGAAGGCGACCGCTTCGTCGATGCCGCGGTGCGTGACATGCACCTCGCGGCCGGGTTGTTGCGGGCGGAACATCGTCGACCACGAGTTGCTGCCGGGAAAGGCGAGCTCGAAGTCCGGGCTGGCCATCTTCAGCAACATCGAGTAGTCGCCGTGGTTGAGCTTCTTGACGCCGTGACGCATCAGGGCACGGATCGACATCTTGTACACGGGGCCTCCTGTCCGGACCAGAACGGTCGCTCTAGAACGGTCACTCTAGATCACCGCCCTGGATCACCGCTAGAACGATGGTTCTAGAATGTGCTGATGGCGTCGACTCGGGATCGCATCATCGTCGCGACGAACGAGCTGTTCCGTCGGGCCGGGTACAACGCCACCTCGCTGAGCCAGATCTCGGAGGCGTCGTCGGCGACGATCGGCTCGATCTACCACTTCTTCCCCGGCGGCAAGGAGGCGCTGGCGGTCGCCGTCGTCGAAGCGACCGGTGGCGTCTATCGCGACCTGTTCGTCGCCGTCGCCGCCGACGCCGCGAGCCCTGCCGATGCCTACGTCGACTTCTTCGACGGGGCCGCCGAAGCGCTGGCGGCGAGCGACTTCATCGATCCGTGCCCGATCGGCGGCATCGCCCGCGAGGTGGCCAACAGCAGCGAACCGCTGCGCCTGGCCGCGGGGCGCGCCTTCCAGTCGTGGATCGACGCCGCCACCGCGCACCTCGTCGACGCCGGGATCGACCGCCAGGCCGCCGGATCGCTGGCGACGGTGTTCGTGGCCACGATCGAGGGCACGTTCGTGCTCGCCCGGACCCTGCGCGATCCCGCCCCGCTGCACCTCGCCGGGCGCCAGCTCGCGATGCTCGTCGAACAGGCGCGCACCGCGTCCGTCGCGCCGGCGGGTCGCTGACGTCGTTGCCGTGACCGGCCGGTGCTACTCGGCGGCCTCGGCGAGCGCTTCGCTCAGCGCCGGGTGCACGAGGATGCTCTCGGCGAGGTCGACCACCGAGAGGTTGGCGGTGACGGCGAGGGCGATCACCGAGATCAGTTCGGCGGCCTGGCGGCCGACGATCGAGCCGCCGAGGACGACGCCGGTGGCGGGGTCGGAGATGATCTTGACGAAGCCGGTGGTGTCGTTGTTGATCATCGCCTTGGCGGTCGACGAGAACGGCACCTTGGTCACGCGGATCTTGCGTCCGGAGCTGAACGCCTCGGCCTCGGCGAGGCCGACGTCGGCGATCTCCGGCTCGGTGAAGATCGCCGACGCCGCCTTGTCGTAGTCGAGGTCGCGGGTGCGGCGACCGTGGGCACCCATCAGGTGTTCGGCGACCTTGCGGCCCTGCATCGAGGCGACCGACGACAACGGGAGCTTGCCCGACATGTCGCCGGCGGCGTAGATGTGGCCGACGTTGGTCACGCAGTGCCGGTCGATGTCGACGTAGCCCCATTGGTTGACGGCGACGCCGGCACGTTCGAGCCCGAGCTCCTCGGTGTTCGGCATCGAGCCGATCGCCAGCACGGCGTGGGTCGAGGTGACCGAGCGGCCGTCGTCGCAGACGACGCGGACGCCGTCGTCGACGCGCTCGATCGATTCCGCCCGCGCCCCCATCAGCAGCTTGACACCGCGCCGCATGAACTCGTGCTCGAGCACGGCCGCGACCTCGGGATCCTTGCCCGGCAGCACCTGCTGGCGGCTGACGACGAGCGTCACCTTGGAACCGAACGACGAGAACATGTGCACGAACTCGACGCCGGTGACGCCCGATCCGATCACGGTGACGCTCTCCGGGAACAGCTTCGGCGGGTAGCAGTCGCGCGTCGTCAGGATGCGGTCGCCGTCGGGATGGCACCACTCGGGGATCCGCGGACGCGACCCGGTGGCGATCAGGGCGGCGTCGAACTCGATCGTCTCGACGCCGTTGGCGCCGTCGACGACGACCGTGTTCGGCCCGGCGAAGCGGCCGACGCCGCGGATGATCCGCACGCCCTGGCTGCGCAGCAGCTCCGTCGTGTTGTTGCGCATCGTGTCCTCGATCGACCGGATGCGGCGGCCCAGCATCTCGACGTCGACGTTCGTGTCGACGCTCGCCAGCCCCATCCCCGGGATCGCCCGGGTGCGGCTGATCGCCCGGCCGGTGGCGATCATCGACTTCGACGGGATGCAGTCCCACAGGTGCGCGGCACCACCGACGACGTCGCGTTCGATCATCGTCACCTCGGCGCCGAGGCGTGCCGCGGTGGTCGCCGCCGTGTTGCCTGCCGGGCCACCGCCGATGATCACGAACCTCGTCGCCATGCCACCCAGGCTACGAGCGCACCCGTCGACCCGACGCCGGGCCCCGTGAACGCCGCGTGACCGCGTCGGTCAGTCGTGGGCGAGATCGAGGCCGTCGTTGGCGAAGAAGGTGTCGATCCCGGCCGGCTCGGCGGTGAGCGCGACGGCGCCGGTGTTCTGGCAGAAACGCGACGGGTACGGCAGCAGGTCGCGGCGCTGGCCGACCCACTCGAAGTGCATGCCGTCGGGGGTCAAGAAGTTGCCGCCCCAGGCGAAGCCGTGCTTACGGAAGATCTCCACCGTCCTGCATCCGGCCACCGAACGGGAGAAGTCCGGCACGCAGCCCTGGCACGAACCGCGTGTGTTGGTGTCGAGCGCCATGCCCCACGAGTGCCGGGACAGGAAGCCGAGCGAACTGTTCGGCGTCAGCCGGTTGAAGCGCGGATAGTGGCAGCCGCCGGCGAGGTTGGCGTCGCCGACGTTGATCGTGCCGGCGAGGCCCCGCGAGGAGACCTCGGAGAGGGCGGCGCGGATCGCCGGCTCCACGGTGAGGTGGCAGCGGGCGACGATGCCGAGGCCGACGTCGCGGCGTCCCGACGGCAGGTGCGCCGCCTGCCAGCTGCCCTGCTGGGTCACCGACCCGTCGCCGTTGACGCGGTACTGGAACTCGCCCAGCGCCCGCTTGGTCGCCACCATGCCGAGCGTGTCGTCGGGATCGGGGGGCTCCCAGCTGCGGCGGATGCGGATCGACGTCGACACGAGACCGTTGGCGGCAACGGCGTTGTCGATCGCCGGTCGCGAGGCGGGGTTCCAGAGCACTGCCCGGCTGAGGTCGGTGATGCCGATGCGATCGGCGCCGGCGGTGGACATCAGCAGCTCGGCTCCGCCGATCTGGGCGTCGGGCAGCACGGCGGCGACCCGGAAGTTGACGGCGCCGCCCCAGGCGGCGACCAGCTGCAACACGTCGCCGGCCCGCACCGAACGTCCTGGCAACGCCGCCGACGTGGCACTCATGACCACCGTGTCGTTGGCGAGGTGCCGCGAGACCCCTCGTCCCATCGTGTTGCCGACCGCCTCTGGCGCGAGGGCAGTGACGCCCATCGGGAAGGCGAAGCCGGGGTCGGCGAGTTGGACGGCGTTGGCGCCGCGGTAGACGCCGATCATGCCGACGCTCGCCGAGCGACCGAAGGCGATGGCCGCACCGGACTGGCGGGCGGCGTTGATGGCCGCTCCCGCCACCTCGGGCCGCAGGTTGCCGGAGTTGTAGATCGTGACGACGTCGGTCGCCACCGGGGTCGCGGCGCCTGCCGGCGACGTGGCCCGGGCGGGCCCGTTGACGGTGTCGCCCGACCCGAGGGCGGCGACCGGGATGGCAGCGAGTGCGGTCAGAGCGATCGCGACCGCGGCAGTGGTTCGGATGCGCACGAAGAACGAGCGTAGGCGGTGGCCGAGGAGCGCTGGCGTCAGGCTCCTCCCGGCGACGGCGACGCTCCGGGCGATTCGTTTGGGCCGCTTGGCCGTCGCGTTCGCTACCGTCGAGTCACCGTGAGCGCCGATCCCACCCCCACCTCGCCGGACGACGCCGAGCCGTCGACAGAACCGACCGGCAGTGGGTTGGCGGCCGAGCGCGCCCGGCGCCTGGCACGGATCGACGAGATCCGCTCGGGCGGCGGCACCCCGTACCCGTACCGCTTCGACCGCACGCACTCCGTCGCCGACGTACGCCAGCGCTGGGGGGAGCTCGAACCCGGCGTCGAGACCGACGAGCCGGTCGTCGTCGCCGGCCGCATCGTGTTGCTGCGCGACTCCGGCAAGCTCGTGTTCGCCACGCTGCGCGACCGGTCGGGCGACATCCAGCTGTTCGTCTCCAAGGCGGTCGTCGGCGACGACGCCTTCGCCGAGATCAAGGAGCTCGACCTCGGCGACTGGGTCGGCGTGTCGGGGACCGTCATGACGACGCGCAAGGGCGAGCTGTCCGTGAAGGCCGAACGTGTCGAGTTGCTGTCCAAGGCGATCCGGCCGTTGCCCGACAAGTGGCACGGCCTGAGCGACGTCGACACACGCTTCCGCCAGCGTTATGCCGACCTGATCGTCAACGCCGAGGCGCGCCGGGCGTTCGAGATCCGCCACGAGGTGATCGCCAGCTTCCGGCGCACGTTGCACGATCGCGGCTTCATCGAGGTCGAGACCCCGGTGCTGCACGTCGAGGCGGGCGGTGCCCACGCTCGACCGTTCGTGACGCACCACAACACGCTCGACATGCCGCTGTACCTGCGCATCGCCCTCGAGCTGCACCTCAAGCGGCTGATCGTCGGTGGCATGGAGCGGGTGTTCGAGATCGGGCGCATCTTCCGCAACGAGGGGATGTCGACGCGCCACAACCCCGAGTTCACGATGATGGAGCTGTACCAGGCCTTCGGCGACTGGAACGACGTCATGGACATCAGCGAGGTGTTGATCACCCAGGCGGCGCGCGACGCGATCGGCACCACGGTGATCGAGATCCGTGGCGAGACCGTCGACCTCGCCGAGCCGTGGCCGCGGGTGCGCATGGTCGATGCCGTGTCGGCAAAGATCGGCCGCGAGGTGCACCCCAGCCAGCCGGTCGACGAGCTGCGGGCGCTGGCTGCCGAGCACGGCGTCCGGTGGGAGGCGCGCTGGGGTGGCGGCAAGCTCGTGGAGGAGCTCTTCGAAGCGCTGTGCGAGGCCGACATCGTCCGTCCGACGTTCGTGACCGGGCACCCGACGGAGATCTCGCCGCTGGCCCGTGTCGATCGCGACGATCCGTGGCTGACCGAGCGGTTCGAGATCTTCGTCGACTCGCGCGAGCTCGGCAACGGGTACAGCGAGCTCAACGACCCGGTCGAGCAGCGTCTGCGCTTCGAGGAGGAGCAGGCCGCGAAGGACGCCGGCGACGCCGAGGCCGGGACCGTCGACGAGGACTACCTGCGGGCGCTCGAGTACGGGATGCCGCCGACCGGCGGGTTGGGCATCGGAATGGATCGCGTGGTGATGCTGCTCGCCGGCGTCGACTCGATCCGCGAGGTCATCCTCTTCCCCACCCTGCGCCCGGAAGTCTTCTGATGTCACACGGTGCCGGAGTCGGGCCGACCAACCGTTCCCCATCGACGATCTGCCGTGAGGCCCGACCAGCAACAGGCAAGCGCCAGCGACGAGCCGGAGTCGGGCCGACCAACCGTTCCCCATCGACGATCTGCCGTGAGGCCCGACCAGCAACAGGGAAGCACCAGCGACGAGCCGGAGTCGGGCCGACCAACCGTTCCCCATCGACGATCTGCCGTGAGGCCCGACCAGCAAGGGAGTTGACATGACACGCATGGCTTGGGGTGCCGGTCTGGCGACGATCGCCGCCGACGGCACGGTGCTCGACACGTGGTACCGCTGGCTCGGTTGGGGCGAGTACGGCGACGACCGTTGCCCGACCGACGAGATCGAGTCGTCGCTCGGGTTGCGTGACCGCAGCGACGACGTGCGCCGCGTGACGATCCGCCCCGTGCGCTTGTCGATCGACGTCGACGAGGCCCCGTCGGGTGTGTCCGACGCCTACCTGCGGCTGCACCTGCTGTCGCACCGGCTGGCGCAACCGCGGACGTTGAACCTCGACGGGATCTTCGGCGTGCTGACCAACGTCGCCTGGACCAGCCTCGGACCGGTGGCGATCGACGCCCTCGACGACGTCCGGCTGGCGATCCGTCAGCAGGGCGGTGCGATCACGGTGTTCGGCATCGACAAGTTCCCACGCATGGTCGACTACGTCGTGCCGTCGGGCGTGCGCATCGCCGACGCCGATCGGGTCCGCCTCGGCGCCCACCTCGCCGAGGGCACCACCGTGATGCACGAGGGCTTCTGCAACTTCAATGCCGGCACGCTGGGTGTGTCGATGGTCGAAGGGCGCATCACTGCCGGTGTCGTCGTCGGCGACGGCAGCGACATCGGCGGCGGATCGTCGATCCTCGGCACCCTCTCCGGTGGCGGCAAGGAGCAGGTCTCGATCGGTCAACGCTGCCTGCTCGGCGCCAACGCCGGCATCGGGATCAGCCTCGGTGACGACTGCGTGGTGGAAGCCGGCCTGTACGTCACCGCGAGCACGCCGGTGCTGACGCCCGACGGGGTCGTCAAGGCCCGCGAGCTGTCCGGGCGCGACGGGATGATGTTCATCCGCGACGGGCAGTCCGGCAAGGTCGTCGTCCGCCAGCGCACCGGCGCCTGGGGCACTCTCAACGCCGACCTGCACGCCAAGCAGTGACCGTTACAACAGGGGTCAGACCCCTGTTGTAACGCTCGGCTAGCGTCGCCGTCATGGGCAAGGCCGACGAGTTCGGGGCGCCGGTCGAGATCGACACGGGCACGCAGGTCGTGGCGATCACCAGCCCCGACAAGGTGATGTTCCCCTCCGTCGGCCCTGCCAAGGAGCCGCGGACCAAGCTCGACCTCGCCCGCTACTACGTCGCCGTCGCCGACGCCCTGATGCCGACGATCGTCGATCGGCCGGTGCTGCTCGAGCGCTACCCGAACGGCGTGCGCGCCCAGTCGTTCTTCCAGAAGCGGATCCCCGACTCGGCACCGCCGTGGCTCGAGACGACGACCGTGGAGACGATCAACGGCACCCCGTCGCGGGCCCTCGTGATCGCCGACCTCGCCCACGTGTTGTGGGCGGTCAACATGGGCGTGCTCGGGCTCCACGTGTGGCCGTTCCATGCGTCCATGCCGGAGGACCACGACGAGATGCGCATCGACCTCGACCCCTCGCCGGGCGTCACGTTCGACACGATCCGCGAGTGCGCCGGCCACGTCCGCGACTACCTCGCCGAGGTCGGCATGGTCGGGTTCCCGAAGACCACCGGCAGCAAGGGCATCCACATCTACGTGCGCGTCGAGCCCGGTTGGGACTCGTTCGCCGTCCGTGGCGCCGTCGTCGCCCTCGCCCGGGAGATGGCCGCCCGCCACCCCGACGTGCTCACCGACAAGTGGTGGAAGGAGGAGCGTGGCGAGCGGGTGTTCATCGACTTCAACCAGAACGCGCCGCACAAGAACATGTTCGGGGCCTGGGGAGCGCGCCCACGGGTCGGCGCCCAGGTGTCGACCCCGTTCTCGTGGGACGAACTCGACACGATCGATCCCGAGGCGATGACGATCGACACGGTGCCCGCCCGGCTGGCCGAGCGCGGCGACCCGTGGGAGTTGATGGACGACGCGGTGTGCACGATCACGCCGCTCGTCGAACGGTTCGCCGAAGACCTCGCCAACGGCATCCCCGACGCACCCTGGCCGCCCGTGTACCCGAAGATGCCCAACGAGGCGCCGCGCGTCCAGCCGTCACGGGCCCGTAAACCGACTCCCGACTGACGCCGCACCGATCTCGGTCAGAATCTTCCCGCTTTCCGGGAAGATTCTGACCGAGATCGGAACTCAGGCGACCTCGGCGGTGCGGCCGACGACGAGCAAGCCGGCACACAGCACGGCGATGCCGATCCAGGCGACGGCGACGATCGACTCGTCGAGGACGACCGCGGCCAACGCCGTGGCGGTCAGCGGCTCGGCGAGGACGAGCGTCACCGTCGTCGCCGACGTCAGTCGCTGCAGGCCGAAGCCGTAGAGGAGGTAGGCGAGGCCGGTCGCCAGGATCCCGAGCTGGAACGCCATCCACAGCCCCTGGCGAGTCGCCAACCATTCGAACGGCTCGCCGAGTGCCATCAGCGCGACGGCGACCGAGCCGACGGTGAACGGCACGGCGAGCGCCACCGTCGAGTCCACGCCGTCGGCGATCGTCACCTTCGCCGTCACCGAATACAGCGCGTAACCGGCGCCGGCGACGAGGGCGAAGAGCACACCGACCGTGTCGACCGCCGACTCGCCGCTGCCGGCGCTGCTCTGGGCGACGACGAGCACGACGCCGCCCGACACCGTGACGAGGGTGCCGATCAGCCATCCCAACCCCGGTCGCACGCCCCGCCACGCCCACTCGAGGGCGCCGGCGAAGAACGGTCCGCTGCCGATGGCGACCACGGTGCCGACGGCGACGCCGGTGCGGTCGACCGACGACATGAACATCGGCGAGTACGTCGCCACCCCGGCGCCACCGACGAGGAACAGGCGCCACTGCGCCCGCAGGGTCGCCCGTCGCGGCGCGGCCCGGCGGAAGGCGATCGCCAGCCACAAGATGCAGGTGCCGATGGCGATGCGCACGGCGCTGACCCCGAGCGGTGTCGCCGCGCTGGGTCCCAGCTCCTGTGCCGTTCCGGCCGTGCCGAACAACATCGCCGCCCCGATCACGGCAACGATCGGTCGCCGCGCCGTTCCCGATCCGACGTGGTCGGATGTCGATTGCCCGCGCACGCGTGACATCCTGGCATCCATGTCCCCTGTCGCCTTCGACGACTTCGCCGCACTCGTGCGCGTCCGCCGCACGTCGATGTTCGTCGACCACCAGCGTGCCGTGCCGACCGACATCGTCCGCGATCTGTGCACCCTGGCCACGTGGGCGCCGAACCACAAGAAGACCCATCCGTGGCGGTTCGCCGTCTTCACCGGTGACGGCCGTGCCCGCCTCGGCGCGGCGATGGCCGACGACATGGAGCGAGCCGGGATCGGCGACGAGGGCAAGCTGGCCAAGACTCGCGGCAAGTACCTGCGCACGCCGATGACGCTCGTCGTCGGGGCGGCGCCGCACGACAACGAGATGCTCGACCTCGAGAACCGCGACGCCGTGGCCGCCGGCATCCAGAACCTGCTGTTGGCGGCGACGACGCTCGGGCTGGCGTCGTTCTGGTCGACGCCGGGCATGACGTCGCCGCCACGCACGCTCGAACTGTGCGGCTTCGGTTCCGACGACCGCATCGTCGGGGTGATCTACCTCGGCTGGGCGACCCAGTCGGCGCCGGGCACCCAGCGCGAGGCGCCCGACATCACCTTCGTCGCCGACTGACGGCGGCGACCGGGAATCCCGGCCAGTCGCGGCGGATGTCGTCGGCGCTCGGCATTTCGCCGACACCGGCGCCGGCGGCGAGACTGTGGCCGTGCGCGAACAGACCGTGGTGACGCTCGACGTGGAAGGCGTGCTGGTCCCCGAGATCTGGATCGCCGTCGCCGAGCGAACCGGCATCGAGGGTCTGCGGCGGACGACACGCGACGAGCCGGACTACGACGTCCTGATGCGGTACCGCCTCGATCTGTTGGCGGCCCACGACCTGACGATGTCGCTGATCGAGGACGTCATCGCCGGGCTCGAACCACTCGACGGTGCCGTGGCGTTCCTCGACGAGCTCCGCCAACGGACGCAGGTCATCCTGCTGTCGGACACGTTCGAGCAATTCGCCCGGCCGTTGATGCGCCAGCTCGGCTGGCCGACCGTGCTCTGCCACCGCCTGGTCGTCGCCGACGACCGCATCGTCGACTACCGGTTGCGCCAGCCGAACCAGAAGCAGCGCGCCGTCGAGGCGCTGCAGGCGCTCGAGTACCGGGTGATCGCCGCCGGCGACAGCTACAACGACACGGCGATGCTCGCCGCCGCCGACGCCGGGTACCTGTTCCATGCGCCGGCGAACGTGATCGCCGAGTTCCCGCAGTTCACCCCGTTCGACGACTACGACGCCCTGCTCGCCGCCATCGCCACCCACCTCTGACCCGGCACCCGCCTCTGACCGGCACCCGCCGAAACCCCGGTACCCACCTCGACCCGGCAGCGCCGAAATTTGTCCGAATTCGGTCGCTCAGCGACCAGGATCGGACAAATTTCGGGGTTCGAGGGCGAGTGTCATGCAGACGCTGTGCGGGTTGGCCGTGTAATCGCCGAAGGGCGGGCAGGTCTCGAAGCCCATGGAGGCGTAGAGGGCCCGGGCCGGCGCGAACTCGTCCTGCGTGCCCGTCTCGAGGCTCACGCGGCGGTACCCGCGTGTTCGGGCGATGTCGACCAGCGCCGTCACCATCGCCCGACCGACGCCTTGACCACGGCCGGACGAGCGGGTGTGCATCGACTTCAGTTCGCCGTGGTCGACGGCGAGCTGCTTGATCGCGCCGACGCCCACCAGCTCGCCGTGGAGCCGCGCGGTCAAGAAGGTGACCGACGGATCGCGTAGCCCGTCGATGATCGAGGGCGTGGACGTGACACGCCGGCGACGTCGCCCGGGCGAAGGTCAGGTGTTGCTCCAGCAGCTCGACGACGTCGGCGCTCGCCGGGAGCTCGGGTGCGATCACCAGGTCCATCGCGTCCATCATCGCTGGTGTACGTCACCGGCGGACGTGATGATGCCGGCTCGCGGGATTCACGTTGCGGCGATCACGGCGACCTCGAGACGCCATTCCGGGCGCACCAACGCCGGCACTGTCACCAGCGTCGACGCCGCTCGGTGCCCACCGAGGGCACGATCGCGAGCGGCCATCACCGGGCCGAGCTCCTCACCGACCACCACGTAGGTCGTGATCGACACGATGTCGCTCGGCTCCATCCGCGCCTCGCGGAGCATCGCGCCGATGTTCGTCCACACGACCTCCGCCTGCTCGGCGATGCCGTCGGGCACGGACCCATCGGGCGCGATGGGCACGACGCCGGAGGTGTGCAGCCATCGCCCGGCCGACTCACTGAGCACGGCGTGGGCGTAGTTCGCCGCCGGCGGGGCGATGTCGTCCGGCTCGATCGGGCGGGAGGTTGCGGCCATCCGTGGATCGTAGGACGCAGGGCCCGAGACGCGGTCGGCGTCGAGGAGTACCGTGGGTTCATGGCCATCACCGAAGACGCCGCCACGTCGGCGCCGACCCGCAGCATCGACGGCATCGAGCTGACCCCGAAGGTCGTCGGCCTCGACGGCATCCCGACGTTCGAGACCGTCGAAGAGGAGCGCTACTACCGCAAGACGCACCTCGCCGGAGCCCTCCGTCTGTTCGGACGCTTCGGGTTCTCCGAGGGCGTCGCCGGCCACATCACCGTCCGCGACCCCGAGTTCCCGGAGCTGTTCTGGGTCAACCCCTTCGGGATGAGCTTCCGCCACATCAAGCAGAGCGACCTGATCCTGTGTGACCACGAGGGCAACGTGGTCTACGGCACGAAGCCGGTCAACCGCGCCGCCTTCGTGCTCCACTCGGCGATCCACGAGGCCCGTCCCGACGTGATCGCCGCAGCCCACTCGCACTCGCCGTTCGGCAAGGCGTTCAGCTCGCTCGGCATCCCGCTGGCCCCACTCACCCAGGACGCCTGCATCTTCTACAAGGACCACAAGGTGATCTCCGAACAGGGTGGCGCCGTCGTGTTCGACGTCGAGGCCGGCAAGGAGTTCGCCGCGCTGTTCTCGGAGGGCAAGGCGGCGATCCACCAGAACCACGGCCTGTTCACCGTCGGCGAGACCGTCGACGAGGCGGCGTTCTGGTTCGTCTCGATGGAGCGCTCCTGCCAGGCGCAGCTGTTGGCGATGGCCGCCGGCAAGCCGATCGAGATCCGCGACGAGTACGCCACCTACACGCTGCAGAACACGGGCTTCCACGCCGCCGGCTGGTTCAGCTTCCAGCCGATGTGGGAGGAGATCTCGCTCTCCGAACCTGCCCTGTTCGACTGACGGTCGTCGTTGGACGATCGCCGCCCGCCGGGCCCGGTCGGGCGCTGGCTGAACACGACCCAGCCGGAGGCCCTGTTCGTCCTCTCGGCGATCGCCCAGTACGCCGGCGCGGTCATCGCCGTCGCCCTCTTCGACGAGGTCGAGCCGCAGACCGTCGCCTGGTTCCGCGTCATCGGTGCGGCGATCGCCCTCGTCGCCGTGTCCCGCGCCTGGCGCCGACGCTGGAGTCGTGACGAGTTCGTCGCCGCCGGCCTGTTCGGCATCGCCACGGCGCTGATGAACCTGTTCTTCTACCTCGGGATCGATCGCCTCGACCTCGGCAAGGCGGTGACGATCGAGTTCATCGGCCCGATCGCCGTCGCCGCCGTCGCCACGCGCACGGCACGCAACGCGGTCGCGTTGGGGTTCGCCGTGATCGGCGTCGCTGTGCTCGGTGGTGGCGAGATCGAGGGAAACGCCGCCGGGCTCGGCTTCATCCTCGCGGCGTCGGCGATGTGGGCGGCGTACATCGTGATCGGGGCACGGGTGGCACGACTCGACCGCGGCGTCGCGGGGCTCGGTATCGGGCTGGCGATCGGCGCCCTGGCGATCGCCCCGGCCGGTGCGCCGTGGAGCGGGCCGGTGTGGACGTCGCCGCGGCTGCTGGCGCTGTGCCTGCTGGTCGGCGTCTTCTCGAACGCCATCGGGTACGGCATCGACCAGTTCACCCTGCGGCGGATCCCGGTGCGGCGGTTCTCGCTGCTGCTGGCGCTGTTGCCGGTGACCGCCGCGTTCATCGGCTGGCTGGTGCTCGATCAGCAACCGAGCGGGATCGAGCTCGCCGGCATCGGTCTCGTGCTCGTCGGGGTCGTCGTGCAAGAGCGCGACGAGCGCGGCCCGCTGGAAGCCGAGGTGCTCACCGAGCCCGCCTGACGGGGCTCGGGCGAGGCGTCACTCGAAGCGTGGCGTGGCGAGGTGCGCTTCACTCTCGAGCATGTGCAGGCGCTCGTCGTAGCCGATCTGGCGGAACAGGTCGGCGAGCGAGGCGTAGTCGCCGTAGTCGTCGCTGAACTGGCCGTCGTACGGCACGTCTTCCCACTCGGGATGTTCCTCGACGAGCAGGGCGTACTCGTGCTCGGCGTGATCCTCGAAGTCGGCGTTGAGCCGATACGACCACGCCGGCCGCACCGCATACATGAACCACGACAGCTGGTAGTAGGCAAAGGCGAGGATCTGCGGGACGACCCGGTGGCGGATGAACCCGAGCCGGGTGTCCTGCTCGGCGACGAGCTCTTCGAGGATCAGCAGGTGCCACTGCTCGTTGTCCTGCTCGAACCGGCTGACGCGCACCTGGTCGAACACCCGCCGGGCGAAGCCTGGTCTCGCGCGCGGTGTGCGTGACCGCCACGTAGGCGACGTTCTCCCACGCCTGGTAGGGCACTCGGGCGACGAGCTCGAGCACGCGGAACTTGGGCAGCGTGCGCGCCTCGCCGTACAGCAGGTCCATCACCGCGAACAGCGCCTTCGCGCTGAGCGACGCCTTGCGTCGAGGACGGGCGAGGGTGACCGCCTGTTCGGCCACCAGCCGGTCATGATCGAGGCGCTCCATCGCCCCGAAGGGCGGGCGCTCCCCGATCGCCTCGGTGACCGGGAATGTGCTGCCCTGCGCGTCGGTCATGTCGTCACGCTAGGCGCGCCCAGTGGAGAGGGCCAGCGGCGGCACTGGTCGATTGCGGGTGGCGACGTCAGCCGGCGAGGAAAGCGCCAGCGACGAGGCCCGACCAGGATCTCGTCGGGCCGACCAGCCGTGGGTGGCGACGTCAGCCGGCGAGGGAAGCGCCAGCGACGACCCGGACCAGGATCTCGTCGGGCCGACCAGCCGTGGCCAGCCACCGGACCTCCGTGAGGCCCGACCAGCATCTCAGTGCGAGAGGCCGGGGGCGCAGAGACCGTCGAGCTCGCGGATCTGGATCCGGTCGCGGTTGGCGTAGGTGACCTCGTTGGCGGGGTCCGGCCGGAGGTTGAACACCCGGAACTCCATCTCGGTCGTGTCGACGGTGAGGATGCGACCGATCAGCGGTTCGCCGAGACCGAGGATGACCTTGATCGTCTCCAGCGCCTGGATCGAGCCGACGATGCCCGGCAGCACGCCCAGCACGCCGGCTTCGGCGCAGCTCGGGGCGAGCTCCGCGGGCGGCGGCTCGGGCACCATGTCGCGGTACGTCGGACCCTCCTTCGGGTGGAACACGCTGACCATGCCCTCGAAGCGGAAGATCGAGCCGTGGACCACGGGGATGCCGAGCTTCACGCTGGCGTCGTTGAGCAGGTAGCGGCTGGGGAAGTTGTCCGCGCCATCGACGATCACGTCGTAGCCGGAGATGATGTCGATGATGTTCGAGGCGTCGAGGCGGGTGTCGTAGGTGACGACGTCGACGTCGGGGTTGAGCATCGTCAGCGTCTTCTTCGCCGAGTCGACCTTGCGGTCGCCGATGCGATCGATGTTGTGGAGGATCTGGCGCTGCAGGTTCGACGAGTCGACCTCGTCCATGTCGACGATGCCGATCGTGCCGACGCCGGCAGCGGCGAGGTACAGCGCGGCCGGTGACCCGAGGCCGCCGGCACCGAGCATCAACACCTTCGACTCGAGCAACTTGACCTGACCCTCGACACCGACCTCCGGCAACAGGAGGTGGCGCTTGTAGCGGTTGCTCTGCTCGGGAGTCAGCGACGCCGGCTGCTTCCACGGGCGCCCCTCGTCCTTCCAGCGACCGAAGCCACCCACCATCGAGCTGACGTTGCTGTAGCCGAGCTCACCGAGCGTCTTGGCGGCGAAGGCCGAGCGCACGCCACCGGCGCAGTAGACGACGATCGGGCCGTCCTTGTCGGGCACGCGACCCTCGATCTGCGCCTCGAGGTGGCCACGCGGGATGTGCACCGCGCCGGGCAGTGCGCCCTCGTCGTACTCGTCGGGCTCGCGCACGTCGAGCACCAGCGCACCGTCGGCGATGCTCGCTGCGGCGGCCTCGGGGTCGATCTCGCGGATCTCGGACTTCGCCGCGCTGAGCAGGTCACGGAACGTTGCCATGACGAAAAGCCTACCCAACGAGTCGGGATTTCGGCCAGCCCGAACGTCGGGCGACACGGGCGCCAACGCCGGGGAGAAGGCCATCTCGTCCCGACGCCGATCCGTCCCGCCGGAATGCACCGGCCGCGGCCGCTGGCGCGTTGCTACGTTGCCGACGTGGCCACCGTGTCCTCTCCCCCGGCCACCCCCGGCACCCCCGCCGACGATCGCTTCGGAACGACCGACTGGGCCCTGTTCCTCGCCGTCTCGGGCATCTGGGGCGCCTCGTTCCTGTTCATCGACATCGGCCTCGACGCCATGCCGCCCGGACTCGTCACGCTCTTGCGCGTCGGCCTCGGCGCCCTGGCACTGGCGGTGATCCCGCGCCCGCGCATCCCGATCGCCGCCGACGACCGGGGACGTCTGGTCTTGCTGTCGATCCTCTGGGTGGCGATCCCGTTCACGCTGTTCCCGATCGCCGAGCAGCACATCAGCTCGGCCATCGCCGGCCTGCTCAACGGCGCCACCCCGATCTTTGCTGCCTTGTTCGCCTGGCTGGTGTGGGGGCGGCCGACCCGCGGCGCCCAGCTGGCGGGCATCGGCGTCGGCTTCGGTGGCGTGATCCTGATCAGCGTGCCGTCGCTCGACGACGGCTCGAGCGCAGCCCTCGGCGTCGGTCTCATCGTGTTGGCGACGATCTGTTACGGCTTCGCCGTCAACATGGCCGCCCCGCTGCAACTGCGCTACGGCTCGGTCAACCTGATGGCCAAGATGCTCGGCCTGGCGACCGTGTGGACCGCGCCATACGGGCTGTGGGGCGTGCAGGACGCCCACTGGGAGACCGGTCCGTTCGTCGCGGTCGCCACGCTCGGCATCGTCGGGACCGGCATCGCGTTCGCCCTGATGGGCACGCTCGTCGGGCGCGTGGGGCCGACCCGGGCCTCGTTCATCACCTATCTCGTGCCGGTCGTGGCGCTCGTCCTCGGCGTCGTGTTCCGCGACGACGTCGTCAACGCTGTGCAGGTGGGCGGCGTCGTCGTGGTCGTCGCCGGCGCCCTGCTCGCCAGCCGCTCCACGGCGCCCCGAGCCCGCTGACGCTGCTGCTCAATCGGCGACGAGCGCCGGCAGGATGTCGGCGATCTGGCCGACGAGCAGCCAGTCGGCGACGCCGTCCATCCCGGTCGGCCCGCCGTTGACGATGATGACGCCGGCCCCGCGCTGCTTGGCGAGCGGCACGCAGCTCGCCGCCGGGTAGACGCCGAGTGTGGAACCGACGGCGAGCATCACGTCGCAGGCCTCGCTGACCTCGAAGGCGCGGTCGATGACGGCCGGGATCAGCGACTGGCCGAAGCTGATCGTGTCGCTCTTCAGGATCCCGCCGCAGACGCGGCACGGCGGGTCGGCCTCGCCGGCGCGCACACGGTCGAGCGTCTCCTCCATCGGTCGGCGGTCCTGACAGTCCCAGCAGCGGGTGAACCAGACGGTGCCGTGAACCTCGACGACCTTGTCCGGATCGGTGCCCGCCTTCTGGTGCAGTCCGTCGACGTTCTGGGTGATGACGGCGAGCAGCTGACCGCGTTCTTGCAGGTTGACGATCGCCCGGTGACCGGCGTTCGGCTCCGCCGTCCAGGCACCCATCGCCAGGCGGCTCTGCCATGCCGAGACACGCGCCGCGGGGTCGGCGAGATAGTGCTGGATCGTCGCCCGTTTCTCGGCGCCGGGGTTCTTCGTCCACACCCCGTTCGGCCCGCGGAAGTCGGGGATACCCGAATCGGTGGAGATGCCGGCACCGGTGAGCACGACGATGCGCTCGGCGTCGCGCACCACTTCACGGGCAGCGTTCACCAGATCGACCATCGACCCACTGTGGCCGTCCCCCTCCCCGCCCGGCAACCCCGATCCTGCGGCGAGGATCGCGTGCAGGCACGGCGCTCACCTCTCAGCGCAACAGGGCGGTGACGGCAGCGGTGAAGACGTCGGTGTGGGCATCGACGTCGGCGGTGCTGTGCGACGACGAGAGGAGGGCCATGTTGTGGAACGGAGTCATCAGCACGCCCCGGTTGAGCGCCCACAGGTGCATGAACGCATCGAGCTCGTCGTCGACCGCGGCCGCTGCGGTGGCGCCGTCGGTGGGAGGCGGACAGAACCAGTACTCGGCGCGGCAGCCGAGCTGCTGCACCGACCACGGCAGACCGGCAACCCCGATCGCTGCGGCGACGCCATCGGTCCAGCGTGTCGCGAGCGGGATCGTCCGCGCGTAGTCGGCGTCGAGGAGCGACGTCGACAGCGTGGCGCGGATCGCCGCCGTGGCCATCGCACTGCCCGCCAGCGTGCCGCCGACCCCGCCGACGTCGGCGTCGTGGCCGTGGAGCATCGGCTCCACCCGTTCGGCGACGTCGTCGGACAGGCCGTAGGCGGCGACCGGGAACCCGCCGCCGATCGGCTTGCCGATCACGACGACATCGGGTTCGAGCGCCCACGCCTGCGTGCACCCGCCGGGACCGGCAGAGATCGTGTGCGTCTCGTCGATCACCAGGAGCACGCCGTGACGGCGGGTCAGGTCACGGACGGCGTCGAGATAGCCGTGGTCGGGCAGGACGATGCCGATGTTCGTCAGCGCCGGCTCCATCAGCAGCGCCGCGACGTCGCCGTGGGCGAGGGCGCGGTCGAGGGCGTCGACGTCGTTGAACGGCACGACGCGCGTCGTCGACGCCGGATCGACCTGCGGTCCGATGGCGCCGGGCCGGCTGACGACCCGACCCTCGGCATCGAGGATCGCCAGCGTCTCGTCGACCGTGCCGTGGTAGCACCAGTCGATCACGGCGACCTTCGGACGTCCGGTGACGTGGCGGGCGAAGCGCAGCACGAACCGGTTGGCATCGGTCGCCGATGTCGTCAGCTGCCACTTGGCGACGCCGAAGCGGCGGTGCAGTTCGCCACCCACCCACGCCGCGTCGTCGCTCGGCAGCATCGTCGTCGACGCCTGCGCCGCCGCTGCCATCGCCCCGGCGACGCGGTGCCCGGTCATCGCGCCGGTGTCGCCGAGGCAGAAGTCGACGTACTCGATGCCATCGACGTCGACGAACCGCGAACCCGACGCCTCGGCGACGTGCACTGCGAACGCACCCGGCCAGCGGGTCATCCACGGCATCGGGACGCCCGCCACGAGGTGCCGCCGACCGTCGGCGGCGAGCTCGGCGGAACGCGGATGGAGGTCGACGAAGCGCTGCATCTCGGCGGCCATCAGCACGGCAAGGCGGCCCCGGTCGATCACGAGCGCCGACGGTAGCCTCGATCCGATGTCCGCCCAGGTGATCGCCGAGGCGACGCGCCGCCGCACGTTCGCCATCATCAGCCACCCCGACGCGGGCAAGACGACACTCACCGAGAAGTTCCTTCTCTATGCCGGTGCGATCACCTCCGGTGGCGCGGTCAAGGCGCACGAGGGTCGCAAGTCGGCGACGTCGGACTGGATGGACATGGAGCAGAAGCGGGGCATCTCGATCACCTCGACGGCGCTCAACTTCCCCTACCGCGACCACGAACTGAACCTGCTCGACACGCCCGGCCACCGCGACTTCTCCGAGGACACCTACCGCGTGTTGTCGGCCGTCGACGCCGTGGTGATGGTGCTCGACTCGGCCAAGGGCATCGAACCGCAGACGCTCAAGCTGTTCGAGGTCTGCCGCTCGCGCAACCTGCCGGTGATCACGTTCCTCAACAAGCTCGACCGGCCGGGCATGGAGCCGTTGGAGTTGCTCGACCAGATCGAGGAGCAGATCGGCCTGCGACCGACACCGGCCACCTGGCCCGTCGGCACGTTCGGTGATCTGCGCGGCGTCATCGACCGCCGCACCGACGTGTTCACCCGCTTCACCCGCGTCGCTCGCGGCTCACAGATCGCGCCCGAAGAGGACGTGCCCGCCGAGCGCGCCGCCGCCGAGGAAGGTCGCGACTGGATCAAGAGCGTCGAGGAGACCGAGTTGCTGTCGGCGATGGGCGCCGACGTCGACCTGCCGTCGTTCCTCGCCGGCCAGTCGACCCCGGTGTTCGCCGGTTCGGCGCTGACCAACTTCGGTGTCCGCCATCTGCTCGACGCGATCGTCGACCTCGCCCCGGCGCCGACGGCGCGGCTCGACGTCGACGACAAGCCACGCCACCTCGACGAACCGTGCTCGGCGTTCGTGTTCAAGGTGCAGGCGAACATGGACCGCAACCACCGCGACCGCATCGCCTTCGCCCGCATCTGCTCGGGCCGCTTCGACCGCGGCATGGTGATGACGTGCGAGCGCACCCGCAAGCCGTTCGCCACCAAGTACGCCTCGACGGTGTTCGGCGCCGAGCGCACGACGATCGACGAAGCGTTCCCGGGCGACGTCGTCGGTCTCGTCAACGCCACCGGGTTGAACATCGGCGACACGCTCTACGACGACGCCGGCCCGCCGGTGCGCTTCCCGCCGATCCCGTCGTTCGCCCCGGAGGTGTTCGCCACGGCGCGACCCCGCGACACCGGCAAGTTCAAGCAGTTCCGCAAAGGTCTCGACCAGCTCAACGAAGAGGGCGTCGTCCAGGTGCTCAAGGACCCGGACTGGGGCGACGCCTCGCCGGTGCTCGCGGCGGTCGGTCAGCTGCAGTTCGACGTGTTCGCCAACCGCCTCGAGTTCGAGTTCAACGCCCCGAGCGAGATCGTGTCCGCGCCGTACCAGGCGATCCGTCTCACCGACAAGGCGTCGGCAGACGCGCTGCGCGAGAAGCCCGGCGTGCGCATCCTGTCGCGGCTCGACGGACATCTCGTCGCCCTGTTCGAGAACAAGTACGCACTGGCGCGCATCGAGCAGAACGAGCCCGAGCTGACGCTCGAGCACATCATCGCCGGCTGACCCGACGCCCGAGGCGATTAGCGAACGTTCGGGACCCGTCCCCAAGCGTTCGTTGGGTCCGGACGTCGTCGGTGGCGGATGTAGGGTCGCCGCGATGACATGGGGGCATCGTCCGGTTCGCCAGGTGGGCCGGTTCGTCGCCGTCGCCGTCATCGGCCTCACCGGCACGCTCGGCGGCACGCTGGCCGGCACGCTCGATGGTCTCACGGCGACCGCCGTCGTCGCAGCGGCACCCGCCCAGCTCCCGGCGACGCCGACCACCGATCCGGCGACAGCGCCCACCGAACCGCAGCCGGAACCGACGCAGCCGGCGCCGACCCCGACCGCTGCCCCGTCGCCCGAGCCGACCGTCGCCCCGATCGACGACGGCGGCGACGACGGGATCGACTGGCAGCCGATCGCCATCGCCGTCGTGCTCGGCGTCGTGCTGATCGCCGTCATCGCCGCCCTCGTCGGTCGCGGCAACCGGACCCGTCGCACCAGCACGCACCGCACGGCCGCGTGGGCCACCGTCGCCGCAGGTCCACCGTCGGTGCAGGTCCAGCTGCTGACCACGGCGCAGTGGATCCACGACCAGTTGACGCTCGAGTTGCTCGCCGCCGCGCCGACCGCCGCCACGGCGCGTTGGTACGCCGAGCGCCCGCGACTCGACGACGTGGTGATCGGCGCGCAGCAGCAGTGGGCGGCGGGACACGGCGACAACTGGCAGCGGCTCGCCCAGACGCTGTCGGCGTTGGCGGCGGCGATCGACACCAACCTCCGGACCCGGAGCCAGACGCCGGTCGACGCCCGGCTCGTCGAGGAGTCGGCCGCCGTGGTCCACCGTCAGCGGGCCGTCCTGCAGCAGCTCGTCACCGTGATGTGGCCGCTCGCCCAACGCTGATCCCGACCCGCGACGTAACACCGGCGACCGGCACCGACCGCGGCGCCCGGCGTCGACACCGGCGCCGTCAGCGCGGGAGCGGACTCACCACGACCCGGAGCTCCCGCCGCCACCGCCACCGCCGACGCCGCCACCGCCACCGCCACCGGAGCTCGTCGGCGCGGTGCGAGCGGAGGCGAACGCCGACGAGTGGGCGTAGACGGCCAGCGGTCCGGCGAGGGCGACGTTCGGTTCGGGGATGTTCGACGAACGGATGGCCGCGGTCCAGGCGTCCGCCGCACCGAGCGCCACCGCCCAGGCGCTGTACTCGCGCAGCAGCCCGTTCTCCCATGCCCATTGCACGTGACGGCCCTCGCTCGAGGCGAGAAAGCGGCGGAACGACTCCGAGCGCAGCGCCAGCGCCGACCCCGTGGCCGACCGGGACGCGAACATCCGCCAGTAGGCGAGCAGTGCCGTGCCGAGCGGCACGAGGAAGCCGGCAGCGAGCGCCACGGGCACCGACGTCAACACCCGCCACGGCATCTGGCCGGCTGCCACGATCCAGAACACGAAGACGGTGAGGGCGACCACGACGACGGCGACGACCGCCAGGGTGATGAGGCAGCCGGCACCGCCACCAGCGCCGGGCCCACCGCGGGTCCACCAGCCGGCGTTACGGACGAAGGCCCGTTGCTCCCGCTGGATCGCCGACCAGGTCTGGGCGAAGTGCTTGTCGTACGCGCCCAGCTCGACGTCGCCGTCGGCGAACAGCTCGTCGATGAGGCGCTGATCGACGGCGTGCAGCCGATTGACTGCGCCACCGCGTCGCAACGTGACGGTGTCGTCGGCGGCTTCGTCGACGACGATCGCATCGCTGGCGATCATCTCCGAGAACCAGGCGATCACCGTGCGTTCATCGATCGACTCGTTCAGCACCACCGCCGCCTGCCACGGCTCGATTCCGCGCGGCGGAGCGAACTCGATCGTCGCCATCTCGGCGAGCCGCGAGTCGGGCACCCGATAGGTGGCGACGTCGGCGGGCGCCCGGCCGGCGCCCGGCAGCGGCAGGTCACCGAACGCTGCGTCGGCCGCACCGCCGCCGGCGACGTCGTTGCTGCCGACCCGCCGACCGACGAAGAACACGGTCGCCGCGGCGCCCACGCCGAGCACGAGCATCACGAGACCGAGCGGATGAAGACGGAACTCGACCGGCGACGGCTGGTCGGGGAGCTCGGGCAGGTTCGGCGTCACGAGTCCGGCGAGGGTGCCGTCGACGGTGATGCCCGCCCCGGGTTCGAGCGGCTCGATCACGGCGACCAGGTTGCCGTCGTCCTGGCGGACGAACTCGCAGCCGCCGAACGTGCCGGTGTCGCCGGTGTGGCACGACGCACCGTCGAGGTCGAATCCCGTGAGGACGACCTCGAAGCGCTCGGTCTCGAACGTCTCGTCGGTGCCGATCACGTCGAGCGCGAGGACCCCGTCGTCGAGCTGGGCGTCCGGCAGCGTGTACTCGAGCACGTACCGATGACGGCCCGTCGTCGTGGTGTACGGGTCGCCGAGACGGATCCGCGTCTCGTATCCGAGGTCGACGGCGTCGACGGTGGCATCGGCGTCGGGCGAGGATGCCGTCACGTCGATCGGTGCGCCGTAGTCGTTGCGCACGCTGCGCTCGTAGCCGTGGCGTGCGGTCGGTCCGAAGTCGATGTCGACGACTTCGCGGATCCGCACCCCGCCTGTGCCGTCGGGCCAGATCGTCACCTGCTTGGCGTCGAAGTGCTCGGGGCGCAGCAGCGACTCATCGCCGGCGCCGATCACACCGAACCCGGCGAGCAACGTCATGCACAGGATCGACAGCCCGACGATCACGTGCTGCCATGGACGGACGGTGCGGAGCATGGAGCCAGTCTTGCCGACGGCACTTTCCGCTTCATTGCCCGCGCCGCCCCCGGCACGACGACCGGCTCCCGCGAGGTGTCCAAGAAACCGGGTCAACGTCACTCCACGGTGCGCAACGCCTCCATGGCTTGGCGAGTGTCACGCATGCAGACGGGCCGGACTGAGTCGTTGCATCCTCCGTTGTGGAGGATTATCCTCCGCTTAATGATCGCATCGACGACTGTGCCTGTGACCGGTGCAAATGAGATCTGATGCGCTGCGCAACCGCGAGCGTCTGCTCGACGTCGCGGTCGCATTGATTCTGGAGGTGGGAGGCGAGCCGGCTCGCGACGCAATCGCCGACCGAGCGGGACTGGGCATCGGCACGTTGTATCGGCACTTCCCCGACCGACAGTCGCTACTCCACGCGGTGGTCCGCCACGTACTCGAGCGCACGATCGCGGCCGGGGAGGCAATCATTGAAACCGGCGCTGAGGGCATGGACGCGATTCGGCAGTACATGCACGCAGCACTCGATCACGGGATCGGTGCAGTGAACATGATCCACCCCCTACTGGACGACACCGACTGGCCCGACCTCCGCACGAGGGCGGACGCATTGATGAGCGAACTCCTCGCCCGTGGGCGCAGCGACCACCGGTTGACCGACGAACTGGAGGTGGGCGACATCGTGTTCGCCACGATCCGCTTCGGCCGTCCCCTGGCGATCGGACTCGCGCCTGCCGACGACCGTGCCATCGCACACCGCCAACTCGACCACTACCTCGACGGCCTCCGACCCAACACGACCGCCACGCAACGACCAACATGACCGGCCATCACGTCCGAGACAACATTGCCGAGCATCAGGTCGTCATCGTCGGCGCCGGCCCTGCCGGCATGATGCTCGCCGCCGAACTCACGCTCGCCGACATCGACGTCGTCGTGATCGAACGACGCCCGACACCCGCGCTGGAAAGCCCCCGCTCGCGGGGGCTGCACGCCCGAACGATCGAAGTGCTCGACCAGCGCGGCATCGCCGATCGGTTCATCGCCGCAGGCACACCGATGCAGGTGCAAGCCTTTGCCGGCATCCCACTCGACATCAGCGATTTCCCGACCCGCCACCCGTACGGACTCGCACTCCTGCAAAGCGACTTCGAACGAATCATGGCCGACTGGATCGATGAGCTCGGCGTGCCTGTCCTGCGCGGGCGCGACGTGACGGGCTTCGAACAACTCGAGGACCACGTTGCGGTCACCTGCGCCGAAGGGACGGCCCTCCGAGCCGAGTACCTGGTGGGGTGCGATGGAAGCCGCAGCGTGATCCGCAAGACCGCAGGCATCGACTTCGCTGGATGGGACCCGACGGTCTGCTGGATCCACACCGAAGTCGAGATGGACGAACAGCCACTGTTCGGGTTACGCGGCGGTGGCGGGATCGGCCCCGCCACCGCAGGACGAGTCGGAGTCACGCTCGCAGAGCTCGACGTCGACAACCGATTCTCCGACCCCACCCTCGACGACGTGCGAGCTGCGCTCATCCACGTCGACGGCACCGACTACGGGGCCCGAAACCCACGGTTCATCTCGCGCTTCACCGACATGACCCGACAGGCCGTCACCTACCGTGCCGGGCGCGTGCTGATCGCCGGCGATGCGGCCCACGTCCACGCACCCTTCGGCGGACAAGGACTGAACCTCGGCGTCCAGGACTCGGTCAACCTCGGATGGAAACTCGCCCGGGTGATCCGCGGCACGTCTCCCGACACGCTCCTCGACACCTACGAGGCCGAACGGCACCCCGTCGCCGCCCGCGTGATGCGAAACACCATGGCCCAACGTGCGCTACAGGCCGATGACGAACGAACCACCGCCCTCCGCGAGATCGTCGTCGGTCTGCTCGCCCTCGATGATCCGCGCGCGAGCTGGCAGCCATGATCTCTGGGCTCGACATCCACTACGGACCCGACGCCGATCATCCGTTGATCGGTCGCCGAATGCCCGACCTCGAGTTGATGACCGCAACCGGGGCGACACGCACCTATGACCTCCTCCATCGCGCCGATGCGCTCCTCATCTCGCTCGACCCGAGCGCAGAACACGGCCACGCGACCGGGGCCGACCGCGTCCGTCGCATCGACGCCACCTACACCGGAACGTGGGAACTTCCTGTCGTCGGCGCCACTGATCCACCCACCGCCGTGCTCGTCAGACCCGACGGCTACGTCGCCTGGGCCGTCACCGCCAACGCCACCGACTCCGACGGCGGTCTCGCAGACGCATTGAGTCACTGGTTCGGAACCGCCGCGATGATCACAGGCAGCAACGCTCCCGGCCGCGACCGGCTTCCGGCGTGATGTGCGGGTGTGTCGCCCGAGAGCACCCGGGTGAGCGGGCCCACCTGGGCGGTGGATCAGTCGGTGTCGAGATCGGCCAGGAAGATGGGCAAATCCTGGGCGTCGGACAAGAGGCGGACAACGTCGGCGTGATCGGGCCGAACGAAGTAGAACCAGCCGACTGCCAAGCCTTCGATTCGTCGGACTCGGAGACCTGGAATGTCGCACAGCTCACCGACGCGTGGCGAACCGGCGTTGGGCAGCTTCTCGATGGCCCGCAGCGACGCGACCGCAGCATCGAAGAAACGCACGCCGAGATCGGTTCCACCCTCAGTGCTGGAATACCTGACGCGTTCGACGAGATCAGCCTCAGCCAGCGGTCGCAGCCGGATGGTCACGTGTCAGCGGCGAACGCCCGTTGACGGATCTCATCGACGACGTCGGCGGTCGCAGGGCGTCCACTTCCGGACTCGAGCCCGTCCGCGATGAGGCCTCGCAGCCGCCGCTCGGCCACATGCTGTTGGTCCCGTCGGATCAGCTCTCGCAGATACTCGCTGGTGTTGCCGTACTCGCCGGATCGGACGTGCTCATCGATGTACCGCCGCAGCTCGTCTGGCAGAGCGAAGCTCATGGTGGTCTTGCTCACTCCACCAGCCTGGCTGGGTTATCAACTGTTGTCAACATGCCCGGCTGCACAGATACCTGGCGTTGATCGGAACGAGCCCGTCAGCTGGCGCGCGCGAGAAATGCTGTCATGAGTGCGGCGCATTCGATGGGGTGCGTCTCGAGCAGGAAGTGGCCTCCGTCGAGGATGTGGGCTTCCATTCTGGGTAGCGCTTTCATCCAGTCGAGCGTTTCGTCGATGTCGAAGAAGGCGTCGTGGCGTCCCCAGATCAGGAGGGCTGGCGGCTGTGTCTCGGCGAGGTAGCGGGCGATCTCCGGGAACCTGGCGTGGTGGCTCCGATAGTCGAGCACGAGGGCGCGTTGCGTCTCCATCCGTCCGGGCATTGACATGACCTGCCAGTCGTGCTCCCAGGTTCGCGGATCGATACGTGCTGCGACGTCGTCGGGGACGCCGGCGACGTACTGGTCGCGGGTTCCGTCAGCCGTGAGGTGTGCGGTCGCGGCAGCCTCGCGTTCCGGTGTCGGGTCCGCCCAGTACTCCTTCGTTGCTGCCCAGGCCGGCCCCATTCCGCTGTCGTGAGCGTTGGCGTTCTGGATGATCAGGCTGCGCACCCTGTCCGTGTCTTTCGTTGCCAGGTGAAGGCCTACTGGTGCGCCGAAGTCGTGAAGGTAGAGGTGAAACGTTTCGACCTCAAGCCTGCTCAGCAGTTCGCTGACGATGTCCGCGAACTTGGCGAACGTCGGGCTGTCGACAGGCTCGGAGGCACCGAAGCCGGGGAGGTCTGGCGCGATCACGAAGAAGCGTTCGGCCAACGGGTGGATGATGTGGCGGAACGTTGCGGACGAGCTCGGGAAGCCGTGCAGCAACAGCAGTGCAGCGTTGGCCGGGTCGCCGGCCACGCGAACTGACAGGGAGCCGGAGTCGAGTTCGAACGTCCGTGGTGTGGTCATGTCCGTCATGTGCTCGGGTCGTCAGCCGGGTGCGCGGCGGTGCCAGGTGCACGTGTGGCGGGTCTTGGGTGTCGTCGACCTGTTCGACTGACCCTTTCCATGCGGAAAAGTATCAGTACGCCCACTGCGCGCTCTTCGGAGCGGGTGGCTGTGCGCCTACACCCGTCGTGTGGCGACGCTGGGATTCCACGAGTTCGACGGCAAGAAGGCGGTTCCGGCGGCTGGTCGGCCACCCACTACCGCATCCACATGCGGAGGACAAAGGAGGGCACGAGGGCTGGTTCGACGAGCCTCGAAGGATTGACAGAATTGTCGGCATGATCGACGTCGAGCTGCTCGGCACCGGCACACCGTCGTTGGATCCGTTGCGATGTGGGTCGGGCACCGCGTTGTCTCACACCGATGGCTGGATCCTCGTCGATTGCGGGCGGGGCGTGACCCACCGAATTGCCGAAGCGGGGCTCGACGTACGCGCCCTGTTGGCTGTCGTGCTCACCCACCACCACTCCGATCATGTCAGCGACCTCGCAACACTTGCCACGGCTCGATGGGCCAACGGCGCCGCCGGTCCGCTCCGAGTCATCGCACCCGAGGGGCCGAGTGCGAGGTTCGCTCGGACGTGCCTCAGCCCGTTCGAAGATCAAGCCTTCTTCTCGCAGGCTCCGCCGGAGGCCGGGCCCCGACCGCAGATCGACGTTGACGCCTTCGTCGCGACCTCGGACCCGAGCGCTGTGGCGGTCCTCGGTTCGTTCCACCTCAGCAGCGTGCTCGTCGAGCATCACCCCGTCGAGCCGGCAGTCGGCTACCGGATCGACGTCGGCGACGTGTCGATCGCGATCAGTGGGGACACCGTTGCCTGCGCAGGATTCGAAGCGCTCGCCGCAGATGCCGACCTCGTCATCCACGAAGCCCTGCTCGCCCGGTCGGTGGACGCATCGGCACTGGCGTGGAACGCAAGCGCCGAATCGGTTGGCGCGCTCGCCAACCGTGCCCGTGTCGGGCGGCTCGTCCTCACCCACCTGTTTCCTGCACCTCGTTCCATCGCCGAGGAGCAGATGTTCATCGATGACGCGCGAGCCGGCGGCTACAACGGGCCGATCCACGTCGCCCGAGACCTGTTCCGTCTGCGACTGGCGGCTGGCTCGGCACCGGACCGTTCAACCCGTTGACCAGAGTCGACGGGCCCCGCAATCGAGCGGACAGTCCTGCCGTCTACGAGTTGATTGCTGTGATGACCTCGTTGAGCATCGAACTGCCGCCGTGGCCGGCGTCGCCGATGACGGCGAGATCGGACGCCGGCCAGCGCCGGTGGAGTTCCCAGGCGGTGTCGAGTGGGCTGGAGACGTCGTGCGCTCCGTGGATCAGTGCCGCCGGGATCGAGGCGATGCGGTCCATCGCGTCGAGGACCGGGTGATCCTCGAGAAAGCAGTCGTGGGACCAATAGTGGGTGACCAGGCGGGCGAAGACCTGGCGTTGGGCTGGTGGCATCAGTTGCAAGTGCTGCTCAGGACCTGTGGCGAGGGACACGTGGGTGTCTTCCCAGCGGCACCATGCGAGCGCAGCCTGTTCGGTGAGCGCCGTGTCGGTCGACGCCAGTAGTCGGGCATACGCCGCGGCGAGATCGCCGTCACGTTCATCGGCCGGCACGTGGGCGACGAAGTCATTCCACTCGCGAGGGAACACGCGACCCATCGCCCGGGTGATCCATTCGGTTTCCAGCCGGCGCCCCGCGGTGACTGCAGCGAGCACCATCCGAGTGATGCGGTTGGGATGGCGTTGCGCGTAGGTGAGAGCGAGGGTGACGCCCCACGATCCGCCCACCACCAGCCAGCGATCGATCTGGAGGTGGGAGCGCAGTGCTTCGATGTCGGCGACGAGATGGTCGGTGGTGTTGGTGCTCAGGTCTGTGTCGGCGGTCGCGGCGAGTGGCGTTGAACGTCCGCAGCCGCGTTGGTCGAACAGGACCGTGTAGAAGCGGCCCGGGTCGAACCATCGTCGATGACCCTCAGTGCAGCCGCTGCCGGGGCCCCCGTGGAGAAAGAGGGCTGGTTCGCCATCGAGGTTGCCGATGGTCTCCCAGTAGACGCGGTGACCGCCGCCAACATCGAGCCAGCCGACCTGCGAGGGTTCGATGGGAGGAAAGAGCGGATCGGCCACGAGCACAGCGGAAGGTAGCGAACATCGGATCGCCGCGCCACTCCGGTCGACACGACTTCCAACACTTCGGGCGTCGATGACCGACGAGAGCAGTCAGTCGAGCGTGCCGACGTTTCGCAGTTCGGCGAAGGCCTGCTCGAGCCGGGTCACGAAGCTCGTCTCTCCCTCACGCAGCCACACGCGCTGGTCGTGCTGCTTCTTGTTCGGAGCGTCGGGCCCGGACTGTTCACCTTGGCAGCTGTCTCCATCACGGCATTCGTGGAGTTGGTGCCGATGCAGTTGGCGGCCGGGAGGGCGAACTGTTTCGCTTTGCGAGTGCGAACACCTCCGACACGGAGTCACCAGTGAGCACACCGGCGGGGAAGTCGTTGCGGAGGGAGCCAGCCATCCCCGCACACTCGAGGCGGGGCCGACGAGCGGATCGCGGGGCGCGGCGGGGCAGCCAGTTGCGTTCGCCCGATGGGGAACGAGGGGCGCATGGCGTCCGAGCGCACACCAGAACAGGATTCTCCCCGGGCGTCAGACCGGAGCACGGTCCAATCTTGCCGACGGCACTTTCCGTTCCGTCGCCCCCGCCGCCCCCTGCACGCCGACCGACTCCCGCGTACCTGGGAGGTCCCGCATGTCCATCTCGCCGTCAGCACCGATCGACGAGCCTCAGTCACCATCCACCGTGCCGACGACGCGCATCGTCGTCCATCCGTGGCTCGATCCGGTGGTCGATGACACCGGACACGACCCGCGCTCTCGCTATGTAGAGCTGTTCTGGCTCGGCGTGCTCGGCCCAACGGCAACGTGGCTGTTGCGTCGGCTCGTCGCCGGCTTCGAGCAGCATCCGGACGGCTACGAGCTCGATCTCGAGGAGACCGCACGCTCGATGGGGCTCGGCTACGTCAGCGGACGCACCGGACCGTTCCATCGGGCGATCCAACGGTGCGTCATGTTCGGCGTCGCCCACCGCGTGCCCGACGGACTCGCCGTGCGACGCCGCGTCCCGACGCTCAGCGGGCACCACGTGCGACGGATGCCGGAGTCGCTGCGCCTCGACCACCACGAATGGATCCGCACGACGATCCACCTCGACGAACTGACCCGCGCCCACGGACTGGCGACGACGCTGTTCGACCTCGGCGACGACGCCGCAGCGATCGAGCACCATCTCGTCGCTCTCGGCGTGCGCCAACCCGTGGCCGCCGAAGTGATCGACAACGCCTTCCGGCTCAGGCAGGCGGGGTGACCCATCGATGCCCGACTCGATGCCCGACTCGATGCCCGACTCGATGCCCGACTCGAGAAGTGGCACTCCGGGATGAAAACCGGCGGCTGCCGGCCAACCCTGTCACAGGGTCTGGTCATGATGAAGGCATGGAGACGGGGGTCGTGATCGAGCGGGTGCAGCGAATCGCTGCGACTCGTCACGAGAGCTGCCCCGACCGCGCCGGGTTGCAGGCGCTGTTCCGCGACGTGACGGCGTTGCGCGGTTGGCTGTCGGCTGCGGAGGCTGATGCGACGCGCCGATTGGCCGAGTTGGTGTCATTCCCCGAAGCGGTGATCGCCGACGAGACCCGTGACTCGTTGGGCAAGGCGACGGACACGTTGGCACGCTCGAAGACGCTCGCTACCACACCGGACCTGGCGTCGGCGCTCGACGACGGCAAGATCACCGCGGGCCACGTCGATGCGGTGACCCGTGCGGCAGGAACACTCGACGGAGGGCAGCGGGCGGAGCTGATCGAACGTTGCGACCGGCTCTCGAACGTCGCCGAGTCGGCCACGGTCGAGCAGTGGCGCACACGTGTCCGCGACCTGGCGAGAGACATCGAGCGTCGCGCCGGCCTCGATCGACTGCAGCGCCAGCAGCGAGCCACCACCGTGTCCACCTGGGTCGACCAGGAAGGCATGTGGAACCTGCGCGGGAAGTTCGATCCGCTCACCGGGGTCTCCCTCGCCTCGCGACTCGATTCCACGGTCGACGCGTTGTTCGCCGAGACCGTCCCGGACACCGCGCCAGCTGATCCGGTCGAGCGCAACAAGCACCTCCGCGCCCTTGCGCTTGCCGCCCTGTTGCAGGGCACCGCACCCGCCGGCCGCACGGGTCGCCCGGAGTTCGTGGTGGTCGTCGACACCACCGGCGACCCAGCGCGCACCATCTTGCCCGTCACCGACACCGTCGATCCGACCGGGTTCGATCCCGTGGCACCGATCGACGGGTCGGGTCCCGACTGGGACGTCACCTGGCCGATCCCCGTCGACATCCCACTCCGCATCCTGCGCCAGATGATGAACGAACCCGACGCCAACGTGCACACCGTCATCGTCCGCAACGGCATCGTCCTCCACGCACCCGGCGAACTCGACCTCGGACGCACGACCCGCCTCGCCAACACAGCCCAACGACGAGCACTCCGCGCCCTCTACGCCACCTGCACCGTGCCCGGCTGCCGTGTCCCCTACGACCGCTGCAAACTCCACCACATCATCTGGTGGCGCCACGGCGGAACCACCGATCTCTCCAACCTGGCGCCGCTGTGCACGACGCATCACGCCAACGTCCACCACGACGGCTGGACCATCACCCTCGGACCCAACCGAGAACTCCGGCTGGAGCTCCCCGACGGCACCATCATGACCACCGGCCCACCCAACCGGCGGGCGGCATGAGCCGCCGAACCGGAAGGCGGCGTCGGCGCCCTGAGCACCAACGGCGCCGTAGCGGCCGGAACGATCAGCACGACGGCGCGACGCCGATGCCCGTCGGACCGGTCGAGAGCCGGCTCAGGCAGACGGCGTGAAGTTGCAGGCGAGATCGATCAGCAGCCGCGTCCCGAACCCGTCGCGCCCTTGGCGTAGATGCCGTCGTCGCCGTCGACCATCATCGGCCCGGCGATGTCGATGTGCGCCCACGGCGTGTCACCGACGAACTCGCTGAGGAAGATCGAGGCGGTGATCGCCCCGCCGTACGGCCCGCCGATGTTCTTCATGTCGGCGACCACCGAGTCGAGCAGCTGGCGGTAGTGCTTGGTGTCGAGCGGCAACTGCCACACCGGTTCGTCGGTCTCCTCCGACGCCGCCTTCAGCCGGTCGACCAGGGCCTGGTCGTTGCCGAGCACGGCGGCGACCTTCGGGCCGAGCGCCGACATCGCCGCCCCGGTCAGCGTGGCGATGTCGACGATGGCGTCGGGCTGCTGCTCGGCGGCGAGCGACAAGCCGTCGGCGAGGACCAAGCGCCCTTCGGCGTCGGTGTTGAGGATCTCGACCGTCTTGCCGTTGCGCATCGTCAGCACGTCGCCGAGCTTGAGGGCGCTGCCCGAGGGCATGTTGTCGGTGCACATCAGGTACGCGGTCACCTTGGTGCGGCACTTCAGGGCGCGCAGGCTCGACATCGTCGACAGCACGGCCGCGGCACCCGACATGTCCATCTTCATGTTCTGGTGGAACACGTCGGCGCCCTTCAACGAGATGCCGCCGGAGTCGTACATGATCCCCTTGCCCACCAGGGCGAGGTGGCCGTTGGCGTTGCGCGGCGAGTACGTCAGGCGGACCATGCGCGGCGGCTCGACCGACCCGCGGTTGACCCCGATCATCCCGCCGCAGCCCATGGCGACGAGTTGGTCCTTGTTGAACACCTCGACCTCGAGGCCCGTCGCCGCGGCGACCTCGACCGCCTTGGCGGCCATCTCCTTGGCATTGAGGTAGGTCGGCGGCGTGTTCGCCAGCTCGCGTGCCAGGGCGGCGGCGCCAGCGACGATCGCCCCCCGCTCGGCACCCTGATCGACCGCCTTGCGCGCGCTTGTCGTCAGCGACCAGCGTCAGCGACTCGAGCGCGGCAGTGTTCTTCGGATCGTTCCTGAGCCCGACGTAGCGGTACGCGGCGAGCAACACGCCTTCGGTCACCGCCTGCCCGGCGTCCTTGGCCTCGACGCCGTCGACGTCGGCGAGGTTGGTGGCGACGCGGGCGTGCTTGGTGACGAGGCGCGAGAACGAGGCGGCGGCGGCGCGCAGGTCGTTGGCCGTCGCGGCGCCGGGTTCGCCGACGCCGAGGGCGACGAACAGCACCTCACCGGCGGGTACGGCGAGCGTCTGGCCGATCTTGCCGTGGAAGCCGTTGGCCTCGAGCGCGGCGCGGCTCAGGCCGAGTTGGCGGGGCACGGCGCCCTTCGTCGCGACGGCGAGGCCGACCGCGGTCGCCGACTTCGGCACCGAGCGGGCGGAGCTCACGGCGACGGCGGACACGGCGGCGCTGGCATCGATCATGACGGCCAGTCTGGCCCGGCTGCCGCCAGGTCGGGCACTTGGCGACCGCACGTCATCGCCATCGACGACACGCAGCGTTCACACGACCACCGTTTGCCCTCTACCTGGGGGACGTCTAGGTTCCTGCCAGGCGACCGCCGGGTTGCCGCGGGGAAGGACACGTCGCCGTCGTGCGTCGTGGGGAGGAGAACCAATGCGAAAGTCCATCAAGCGAGCGGTCGTGCCGTTGCTGGCACTCGGCCTGGTCGGCGCGGCGTGCACGAGCGACGACTCCAACGGTGATGCGAGCGACGACAGCGGCGCAACGCAGGCGACCACAGCACCCGAAGGCACCGGCGCACCCGACGCCTCGGCCTCGCCCGGCGACACCGTCGAGGTCGTCCAACAAGGCGGCTCGACGCTCGCCGCCGTCAAGGAAGCCGGCGTCGTGCGCTGCGGCACCCGCGACGATCTCCCGGGCTTCGCCACCGTCGACGCCAGCGGCGAGCACGTCGGCTTCGACTCCGACTTCTGCCGCGTCATCGCCGCCGCCGTCCTCGGCGACGCCGACGCCGTCGAGATGGTCGACGTCGAGACCGACGACCGCTTCACCGCCCTGCAGTCGGGCGAGATCGACGTCCTCGTTCGCAACACGACGTGGACGGCGACCCGCGACGGCGTGGAAGGTGCGACGTTCCTGCAGCCGACGTTCTACGACGGCCAGGGAATGATGGTCAACACGGGTGAGTTCGACTCGATCGAGGACATGAACGACGTCATCGTGTGCGTCGCCCAGGGCACCACGACCGAAGGCAACGCCGCTGCGGAGGCCGCCCGCCTCGGACTGAACTGGGAGATCCGGGCGTTCGACGACGTCGACCTGTTGCAGCAGGCGTTCGTCGAAGGGCAGTGCGACGGGTGGTCGTCGGACACGAGCCAGCTGACCGGTCTCCGTTCGGCCTACCCGGACGGGCCCGAGGCCCTGACGATCCTGCCCGAGGTGTTCTCCAAGGAGCCGCTCGCCCCGGCCGTCGCCGACGGTGACTCGGAGTGGGCGCAGGCCGTCAACTGGGCGATCCTGTCGACCATCGCGGCCGAGGAGCTCGGCATCACCTCGGAGAACGTGTCGACGTTCGACACCACCGAAGACGTCAACATCCAGCGCTTCCTCGGCCTCCAGGTGGAAGGCGACGACGGCGCTGCCGTCCTCGACCCGGGCCTCGGGCTGCCGACCGACTTCGCCCTTCAGGTCGTCACCCAGGTCGGCAACTACGGCGAGATCTTCGACACCCACCTGACCCCGCTCGGTCTCGAACGCGGCGTGAACGCGCTGTGGACCGACGGTGGCCTGATGTACTCGCCGCCGTACCGCTGAGCGACGTGATCGGATCCGACCCGCGGTCACGGGGACGGCGCACTCGCGCCGCGACCCCGTGACCGCGGTCGCCGCGGCACGGGTGCCGCTCTGGCGCGACGTCCGCGTCATCAAATGGGTCGTCCAGCTGCTGATCGTCGGCGTCGTGCTGGCGATCGTGCTCTGGCTGTACGGCAACTACATCGAGAACACCGAGCGGCAGAACATCCCGACATCGCTCGACTTCCTCGACAACCCTGCGGCGTTCGAGATCACCGGTAACTCGATGTCGCAGAACGCGCCGGTCAGTGACGCCCTCTACCAGGGCTTCTTGAACACGCTGCGGGTGTCGGTCACGGGGGTCATCCTGGCAACGGTGCTCGGCACGGTCGTCGGTGTCGCCCGCCTCTCCAAGAACTGGATCGTCGCCAAGCTGGCCGCGGTCTACGTCGAGATCGTCCGCAACATCCCGTTGGCGCTGTTCCTCGTCGCCGCATTCGTCGTCGTGATCCTCGGCGTGTTCCCGAACATCCAAGAGGCCTGGACCCCGCTCGGGTTGTTCGTCATGTCCAACCGTGGCGTCAGCGGACCCTGGTACATCGGGTCCGGGGTGCGCATCCTTGCCGTGCTGCTGATCGGCTTCGTCGTGTGGTGGCTCGTCGCTCGATGGCGCAACCGCGTCGCCGACCGGACCGGCGCGCTGCCGCGCTCGGGACTGTGGGGCGGTGCGGCGTTCCTCGTCGTGTTCGCCATCGGCTGGCTGATCTCCGGCGTCGAGGTGACGACACCCGAGCTCGACGGCCGAGTCACGACCGGCGGCATCCGCATCGACCCGTCGTTCTTCGCCCTGCTGCTCGCACTCGTCGTCTACACCGCCAGCCACATCGCCGAGATCGTGCGCGGTTCGATCCAGGCCGTCCAGCGCGGCCAGTCGGAGGCGGCCGACGCCATCGCCCTCACCGGGTTCCAGAAGCTGTGGTACGTCGTGCTGCCACAGGCGTTCCGCATCGCCATCCCGCCGATCGGCAATCAGTACCTCAACCTGATCAAGAACTCCTCGCTCGGCGCAGCGATCGGCTACTACGACCTGACGCTGGTGACCAAGACGGCGGTCGGCAACGGCGCGCCGGCCGTGCCGGCATTCGCTGTGGCGATGGTCATCTACATCGCCATCTCGCTCGTCACGTCGCTCATCGTCAACATCGCCAACCGCCGGATGGCACTGGTGGAACGATGAGCACGGCACCGACCGGGCCCGTCGCATGGATGCGGCGCAACCTGTTCCGCAGCGTCGGCGACACGGTGCTCACCATCGTGTTCGGGGCGATCGCCGCCGTGCTGGTGTGGAAGACGTTGCGCTTCGTGTTCGTCACCGGACGGTGGGACATCGTCCGCGTCAACCTGCGACTGCTGCTCATCGGCCGCTACCCCGAGGCGCACGTGCTGCGCCTCGCCGTGTTGATCGTCGTGATGGCGGCGTGGGCGGGCCTGATCGCCGGCATCATCCGCGCCCGCCAGGTCCGCGCCGGCCGGGTGCCACCCGATGCCCAGCGGATGACGGCTCACCGGGTGCTCGACATCACCGGCCGCCTGTGGCTGCCCGCCGTGGTCGTGCTCCTCCTGCTCGTGCTCGCTGGGACCCCCGGACCGTGGATCACCACCGGGTTGGCGATCGTCGCGGCGGTCGCCGGACGCCTGATCGGTCCGTTCCTCGGCCGGCCACACCTCAACGTCGTCGGCAACGTCGTCCTCGGTGTCGGCCTCGCCGCGGTGCCGGCGGCGATGTACTTCTACGTCGTCACCGCGGTCGGCTTCGCGGGGTGGGGAGGGTTCATGCTCAACCTGTTCCTCGCCCTCTTCTCGATCGTGCTGTGCTTCCCGCTCGGCGTCCTGCTGGCGCTCGGCCGCCGATCGACGCTGCCGCTCATCCGCTGGCTGTGCACGGCATACATCGAGCTGATCCGCGGTGCCCCGTTGTTCGTGCTGTTGCTGCTGGCCAACATCGCTCTCGGCTTCTTCATCCCGCCGGGTCTCGTCCCGTCGACACCGACCCGGGCGATCGTCGTGTTCACGCTGTTCACCGCTGCCTACATGGCCGAGATCATCCGCGGCGGCCTGCAGTCGGTGCCCCGCGGCCAGATCGAAGCGGCCAAGGCGGTCGGCTTGTCCCCCGTCCGCCAGACCGGGTACATCGTGTTGCCGCAGGCGCTGCGCAACGTCATCCCGGCCCAGATCGGCCAGCTGATCAGCCTCTTCAAGGACACCAGCCTGGCCGGACTGGCGATGGGGCTGTTCGAGCTCCTCGAGGTGTCCAGCGCGATCACCCAGCAGGCCGACTTCCGCGGTCAGGGGCTGCTGCCGGAGACGTTGACGTTCGCCGCGCTGCTGTTCTGGGTGGTCTCGTACACGATGAGCCGTGAGAGCCAACGGCTCGAGAAGCGTTTGGGAGTAGGAATTCGATGAGTGACGACGACATCCACGACCACGGTGCGGCCGTCGCCCCGAGCGGCGAGGCGTACGCCGACGCCACCGCGACGACCGGCGACGCCGCGGCGATCATCGAGATCGAGCACGTCGACAAGTTCTTCGGCGACTTCCAGGCGCTGCGCGACATCAACCTGCGCGTCGCCGCCCAAGAGGTCGTGGTCGTCATCGGGCCGTCCGGGTCGGGCAAGTCGACGCTGATCCGCTGCATCAACCGCCTGGAGGAGCACGACGCCGGCCGCATCGTCGTCGACGGCACCGAGCTGTCGCACGACATCCGCAACATCCAAGAGATCCGTCGCGAGACGGGCATGGTGTTCCAGAGCTTCAACCTCTTCCCCCACCTCAGCGTGATCGACAACATCACGCTGGCGCCGCGCAAGGTCCGCCGCACACCGAAGGCGAAGGCCGAGGCGCAGGCGATGGAACTGCTCGAGCTGGTCAAGATCCCGGAACAGGCGAAGAAGTACCCCGGCCAGCTGTCGGGCGGTCAGCAACAGCGCGTCGCCATCGCCCGGGCGCTGGCGATGAAGCCGAAGGTGATGCTGTTCGACGAGCCGACGTCGGCGCTCGATCCGGAGATGATCAACGAGGTGCTCGACACGATGAAGGAGCTCGCCCGGACGGGGATGACGATGATCGTCGTCACCCACGAGATGGGCTTCGCCCGCGAGGTCGCCGACCGGGTCGTCTTCATGGCCGACGGCCAGATCGTCGAGGTCGGCACGCCGCAGCACTTCTTCGACGACCCACAAGAAGCACGCACCAAGCTGTTCCTGTCACAGATCCTGTGATTCTGGTCGGGCCTCACGCCAGAGGCGGTGGTCACGGCTGGTCGGCCCGACTCCGGCTCGTCGCTGGCGCTTCCCTCGCCGGCCGGCCGACGTCCGTGGGACATCGTCCACCACGTGGCACGATGACGCCGTGAGCGACCTCGATCCGGACTCGTCGGACCCGCCAGACACGCCAGACGCGCCAGACGCATCGGATCCCCGGGGACCGCGGCGCTCGCGGACCACACGCATCGTGATGTGGGTGGCGATCGGGGTGGTCGTGCTGGTGGGCCTCGTGTACGGGGCGATCTTCTTCTACACCGAGGTGCTCAACGACTCCCCCGACGCCCTGAACGAGGACGACCTCGCCGGTGCGCTGGTCGACGACACCGTCGCCGGAACGGCAACGATCACCGCACCCGACGCCGTCGGCGGCCCCACGACGCCGTCGACGCCGTCCTCGACCGACGACACCTCGGCCGCCGATGCGCCGACCGACGGCTTCGACGGCGAGTGGACGGCGACCGACGCCTCCGAGTTCGGCTACCGGGTCGAGGAGGTGCTGGCCGGCGTCAACACGACCGCCGTCGGGCGCAGCAACCAGATCGACGGCACGCTGACCATCGAGGGCACGACCGCCACCGGCGTCGACGTGTCGGTCGACGTCGCCTCGATCACCAGCGACGACGGCCGCCGCGACGGCCAGTTCCAGGGTCGGATCATGAGCGCCGACGAGTTCCCGACGGCGACGTTCGTGCTCACCGAGCCGATCGACTTCGGCACCATCCCGACCGACGGCGAGTCCGTCACCGCCTCGGCGACCGGCGATCTGACGCTGCGTGGCGTGACCAACCCGGTCACGTTCGACGTCACCGCCCAGGCGACCGGCGGGCGGATCGGCGTGCTCGGCTCGATCCCCGTCGTGTTCGCCGACTACGGCATCGACAACCCGTCGTTCGCCGGCGTGCAGACCGAGGACCACGGCCTCGTCGAGTTCGTCCTCGTCTTCCAGCGCCGCTGACACCGCCTCCGGCCAGCGCCCGCAAACCACCGCCAAACCACCGCCAAACCACCGGCAATCCACCGGCAATCCACCGGCGAACCACCGAAATTTGTCCGTGCGATCACGCTGAGCGTGACGCAGCCGACAAATTTCGGGTCAGACGACGGGTTGGCTGCGCGCCCAGGCGTCGGCGAGGGCGGCGTAGCGACCACCGAGGGCGACCAGCTCGGCGTGGTTGCCGAGCTCGACCAGACGCCCGCCGTCGATGACACCGATGCGGTCGGCGCGCTGGATCGTCGAGAGGCGATGGGCGACGACGATCGTCGTGCGACCCGACATCAGCTTGTCGAGCGCCCGCTCGACGATGTACTCGGTGCCCGGGTCGAGGTTGCTCGTCGCCTCGTCGAGCACCAGCACGCCGGGATCGACGAGCGCGGCCCGAGCCAGCGAGACGAGTTGGCGCTCACCGGCCGACAACCGCGAGCCACGCTCGCGCACCTCGGTGTGGATGCCCTCCGGGAACTCGTCGAAGCGTTCCAGCGCCCCGATGGCGTCGAACGCGGCGCGCACGTCGTCGTCGGTCGCCCCCCACCGGGCGATGCGCACGTTGTCGGCGATCGTGCCGCCGAACAGGAATCCCTCCTGCGGCACCACGACGACACGATGGCGCAACGAGGCCAGCGTGGCGTCGCGCAGGTCGAGCCCGCCGAACGTGATCGAACCCTCGGTCGGGTCGTACAACCGAGCCATCAACTTGGCCAGCGTCGACTTGCCCGCACCGGTGGGTCCCACGAGGGCGAGACGTTCCCCGTCGGCGACGGTGATCGACACGTCGGACAGCACCGGCGTGTCGGTCTCCGGGTAGCGGAAGCCCACCCCGTCGACGACCAGCTCGCCCGAACGGGGCAGCTCGCGCTCTCCGTCGAGCACGTCGGGTTCGGTGTCGAGGATCCCGAACAGCTTGTGCAACGACGCCGCCGACGACTGCAGCGTGTTGTACAGCTGCGACAGCTGCTGCACCGGCTCGAAGAGCTGGACGAACAGCAGCACGGTGGCGATGATCGTGCCGACCGACACCATGTCGCGGGTGTACATCCAGCCGCCGGCGCCGATGATCAGCGCGCTGGCGATGATGCCTGAGGCCTCGACGAGCCCGAAGTACCACGTCGACACGCGCACGCTGTGGACGTGGGCGTCGTACAGCGTGCGGTTCGACCTCTGGAACCGGCGCCGCTGCTCGGGCTCACGGGCGTACGCCTGGATGACGCGCACCCCGGCGATGCCCTCCTGCAGGCTCGACAGCGTCTGACCGACCTGCTCGCGGACGTCGAGGTAGGCAGCGTTGGAGTCGCGCTGGAACTTGCGCGAGGCGATGATGATCACCGGCATCACCAGCATCCCGACGAGCGCCAGCTGCCACGACATGGCGAACGCCAGGATGAGGGCAAGGACCACCAGCAGGATCGCCTGCACGAACTGCAAGAGACCCCACTGCACCAGTTCGGCCATCGACTCGATGTCGGCGGTCATGCGGGCCACGAGCACGCCCGACTTGTTGCGGTCGAAGAACGCCAACGACTGCTTCTGGATGTGGTCGAACACCCGGATCCGCAGGATGCGCAGGAAGCCCTCACCGGCGCGGTTGATCAGGATGTACTGCTGGCGCCCCGCCACGTAGGCGACGATCGTGATGACGACGAAGACGATGACGGCGTTGCGCAACACGTCGGAACGACCCGGCTCGATGCCGTGGTCGATCGCCCAGCGGAGGATCACCGGACCGAGCACGACGCCGAGCGTCGACAACCCCGTGAACGCCAGCGCACCGGCGATCGTCTTGCGGAACGGCAGCGCCATGCGGCCGGCGCGGCGGAGGACCTGCTTCGCCTCGTCGGCGTCGAGCATGTCCTCCTCGGAGATGGCGGCCATGACCTGCATCAGTCACCGCCTCCCATCGCCGGTGCCGACTCGTTGCTCCGCTCGATCGACGCCCGCTCCTCGTCGTCCTCGACGGCCATGGCAGCGAGGACCTCGCGGTAGCGGGGCTCCTCGGCAAGCAGCAGCGTGTGCGGACCCGACGCAATCACCCGTCCCTGGTCGAGGAGGACGACGGTGTCGGCGAGGGCGATCGTGCCCGGCCGGTGGGCGATGACGATCGTCGTCCGGCCGTCCATCACCGTCGCCATCGCCGAGCGGATCTCGTGCTCCTTCGACGGGTCGACGGCCGAGGTGGCGTCGTCGAGCACGAGCACCCGCGGGTCGGCGACGATGGCCCGGGCGATGGCGATGCGCTGTCGCTGCCCGCCCGACAGGCTGTAGCCGCGTTCACCGAGCAGGGTGTCGTAGCCGTCGGGCAGCCGGTCGATGAAGTCGTGGGCGCCCGCCAGCCGGGCCGCCTCCACGATCTGCTCGGGACTGGCGTCGGGCTGGGCGAAGGCGATGTTGGCGGCGAGCGTGTCGTGGAACAGCAGCGTGTCCTCGAACACCATGCCGACGGCGCGGCGGACGTCCTGGGTCGTCAGGTCGCGGACATCGATGCCGTCGATCTCCACCCGACCGGCGTCGACGTCGTAGAAGCGGATCAGCAGACGAGCGACGGTCGACTTTCCCGAACCGGTGGCGCCGACGAGGGCGACCGACTTCCCGGCTTCCAGGTCGAGCTCGAAGCCGTCGAGCACCGGTACCGCCGGGTCGTAGCCGAAGCGCACGTCGCGGAACCGCACGGCACCGCGGGGCTGCCCGGACGGCAGCTGCTTCGGCGACGGCGGGTCGACGACCTCGGGCGCTGTCTCGAGGATCTCGTTGACCCGCTCCAGCGCCGCCCCGGCCCGCTGGGCGAAGGCGATCGTCATGCCGATCATCCGCAGTGGGGACACCAGCAAGGCGACGAAGAAGTTGAACTGCACCAGCTGGCCGAGCGTGATGTCGCCGTTGATCACCCGCATGCCGCCGAAGGCGAGCACGGCGATCAGGCCGAGCTGCGGCAGCAGGTCGATCGCCGGGAGGTACTTGGCGCGGATCCGTGCCGCCCCGATCGACACGCCTTGGATGTCCTCGGCCTCCTTGCGCAGCCTGGCCGACTGCACGTCCTCGGCGCCGAAGCCCTTGATCACCCGAACACCGCCCACGGATTCCTCGACGACCGTCGCCAGCTCGGCCTGTTCGGCCTGCACCTGCATCACCGCACCGTGGATGCGCTGCGAGAAGCGCCGGCCGGCGACGTTGACCAGCGGCAGCGGGGCCAGCGCCACGAGGGCGAGCAGCGGGTCGGTGGCGAAGAGGATGACGGCGGCGGCGAGGATCATCGCCGAGTTCGACAGCGTGATCGGGATCATCACGACGAACGCCTGGATCTGGTTGAGGTCGCTCGAGGCGCGACTCATCAACTGGCCGGTCTGGGCACGGTCGTGGTACCCGACGTGCAGCGACATGATGTGGTTGAAGATGCGCTCCCGCAGCCGGGTCTCGGTCCACCGCGCCTCGCGGAAGGCGTAGTAGCGGCGCAGGGCGGTGAACGTGCCGACGGCGACGCCGGCGAGGGCGATGAGCAACGCCCACATCCACAACAGCTCGCCCTGCTCGATCCCGCGGTCGATGCTGAAGCGCAGCAGAACCGGCACGCTGATCTTGCCGATCGTCCAGAACAGGCCGATCAGCGACCCGATGATCAGGTTGCGCCGCTGGTCGCGCAGCGTCGACCAGAGGAGCGTCCAGCGCGTCGGCTCGGCGTGCAGGGCCCGCTCGGGAGCGTCGCTCATGGGATCGTCACGCTCATCCGGCAAGGGCGGTGAGCAGGTCTGCGACCTCGTCTTTCGGGCGCCCGATGACGGCGCGATCGGCGGTGACGATGAGCGGTCGTTGGAGGAGCTTGGGGTTGGCGACGAGCACGTCGACGACCTGCTCGGCGGTGGCGACGTCGTCGTCGCTCAGCTCGAGCGCCTTCCACGTGTTGTCGCGGCGGACCAGGTCGGAGATGTCGCCGTCGAACTTGTCGACGATCGAACGCAGCGTCGCCGCGTCGGGCGGCTGCTTGAGATACTGGACGATCTCCATCTCGATGCCGAGCTCCTCGGCGGTGCGCACGGCGTGCACGGAAGAGCTGCAGTTCGGGTTGTGATAGATGGTCCCCACGGTCATCGCTGTCGAGACTATGGCCTGGTTGCCACAGTGTTCTCATCGGTTCCCGGGGGCCGCACGCGACCACGCGTTGCCCCAGGTGGGGGCGGTCGACCCGAACGTCACGACCCCGGCTGTCACACCGTCTCCGTAGGGTGAGCGTCACCGACTCCTCCCTCCATCCCGCCGCCGGTTCGTCGCCGGCAGCCCGCCGCCGATTCGTCGCCGGCGGCCGGTCACGAGGAGTCACCCATGTCTGTTCCCCTGCCATCGCACGTCCCTCGGGCACGCGTCGACCCCATCCGCAGCGACACCCACGCCCGCGAGGTGCTGGCGATCGCCCGGTCCGTTCCCCCCATCGACGAGACGATCGCCATCCTCCTCGACCACACCGACCGTGGGCGCGCCGTCGTCATCGTCACCGGCACCACCGAACCCGATCACGTGCTGGGCGTCGTCGACGAGATCGTCGAGCGGGCCGCACCGGAGTCCGAGGTGGCGGCGATCGTGCTCGCCTCGGTTCGCCCGCACCGACCGGTCGAGCCAGCCGACATCGACCGGTGGCTCGAGGCGAGCGCCCGCTGCGACGACGCCGGCATCGATCTCATGGAGTGGTACGTGTTCTCCGACGACGAGATCGGTTGCCCGCGCGATCGCTACGGCGAGCCACCTCGCTGGAGCCGATGAGTCACGGGCGTTGGCCGGCCGCGGGCGTCAACCCGATCGTGCCCGCCGCTCGGCCGGCGACAACCGCAACCCCGCGCCGCGCAGGCGACGCAGGAGCTCACGGCTCTCGACCACCACCGCCCCGGCGGCGATCAGCTCGGCGCGGTATTCCTCGGGGACGTCGTAGTGGTCCCCCTGGAACCCGCGCCGCGGAATGCCGACGCGCTCGGCGAAGACATGCAGCTCGTCGTAGGAGACGTCGCTCACGAGGTGGCACCACTTGCGGCCCTGCCACCACCACCGCGCCTCGTCGATGAGGATCGTCACCGCCACACCATGCCACTCGCCGCACCATGCCACCCGCCCATGCCACCCGCCGCGGGCGTCGACACACCCGCCCCCCGGACGATGGCCGAGCCGGCGGCGACCGGGTCCGCTCGCTGGGCACTGGCACACTGGCGTTGTGAGCGCGCCCGAAGCCGAGTTGGTCGTCGCCTGGCAACGCTCGCTGAGCCGCGACGTCGCCCTGCTCCACGGGCTGCTCGCCCGCCACCGCGAACCGCACCGTCGCTACCACACGGCGGTCCATGTCCGCTGGGTGATCCGCCACATCGACGAGCTGGCCCAGCGGGAACCCGTCGAGCAGCTCGACGAGGTGATCGCCGCCGCGTTCTACCACGACGCCGTCTACGACCCCCGCCGCGACGACAACGAGCACGTCAGCGGCGGCCTCGCCCGGCGCGACCTGACGGCCCTCGCCTGGCCTCCCGAGCGCTGCGATCGTGTGGTGGCGATGATCGAAGCCACCGCACACCTCGCCGCTGCGCCGGCATCGCCCGCCGATACCGGACCGGACACCGACACCGACACCGACACCGACACCGACACCGACACCGACACCGACACCGACACCGATCGACATCGATACCGCGGTGCTGCTCGACGCCGACCTCGCCGTCCTCGGCGCGGACCCGGCGGCGTACGCCGCCTATGTGTCCGGCGTGCGCCACGAGTACGCCCACGTCGACGACGGCGCGTGGCGGGTCGGGCGCGGCCGCGTGCTCGAGGGCTTCCTCGCCGCCGAGGCGATCTACCGCACGCCGACCGCCCGCGACTGGTGGGAGTCGCACGCCCGCGCCAACCTCGCCGCCGAGCTCGCCACCCTCCGCTGACCGGACCCACCGCCACGACAGGCCCGTTCTGGGTCGGAAATGCCGCGCAGTTCGCGGCAACTCCGACCCAGAAGCGAGCGCACCAATCCGACCACCCTCGGCACCGCGACGCCCACCGCTTCTGGGTCGGCAATGCCGCGCAATCCGCGGTGTTTCCGACCCGGAACGGGGGGATCGTCGGAGGACCGGTCGGATCAGCCGGTGGGGCGGACGTGGCCGAGGGCGAGCACCGTGGCCCGGACCGCGTCGGCAACGGCGTCGGCGACGCCCGGCTCGAAGGCACCCGGGATGATGCGTCCCGCGTCAGGGGTCTCCACCAGCGCCGCCAGAGCGTCGGCGGCGGCCCGCTTGACCTCGATCGAGCAACGCGTCGCCTGCACGTCGAGCATCCCGCGGAACACGCCGGGGAAGGCGAGGACGTTGTTGATCTGGTTGGGGTAGTCGCTGCGCCCGGTGGCGATCACGGCGACGTTCGAGGGCATCAGCTCCGGCATCACCTCGGGGATCGGGTTGGCCATCGCGAACACGATCGCCTGCGTCGGCCATCTCGGCGAGCCACTCCGGCTCGATGCACGCCGGGACCGGACAATCCGAGCAGCACGTCGGCACCCTGCAGCGCCTCACGCACCCCACCGCGTCGGTCGTCGCGGTTGCCGTGATCGACGAACCACTGCTTGGTGGCGGTCAGGCCCTCACGCTCGCGGTGGAGGATGCCGGCGCTGTCGACGCCGATGATGTCACCGGTCTCGTCCCTGCCGGCGCCGGCGTCATGCAGCAACTCGGCGACGGCGACACCCGCGGCGCCCGTCCCGACGATCACCACACGCAGATCGCCGACACGCTTTCCGACCACCGTGGCCGCATTGATCAGCGCCGCCAGGGCGACGATCGCCGTGCCGTGCTGGTCGTCGTGGAACACGGGGATGTCGAGCTCTTCCTGCAGCCGGCGCTCGATCTCGAAGCACTCCGGCGCCTTGATGTCCTCGAGGTTGATCCCGCCGAACGTCGGCGCGATCGCCTTGCCGATGGCGACCATCTCGTCGATCGTCGCCGCATCGACGCACACCGGGTAGGCGTCGACGTTGCCGAACTGCTTGAAGAGAATGGCCTTGCCCTCCATCACCGGGAGCGCACCTTCGGGGCCGATGTTGCCGAGCCCGAGCACCGCGGTGCCGTTGGAGAGCACGGCGACGGCGTTCGAACGCCCGGTCAGCGACCAGACGCGGTCGGGCTCGTCGGCGATCGCCTGCGACACACGCCCGACGCCGGGGGTGTAGGCGAGGGCGAGCGCTTCGGGGCCGTCCACCGGGACCGTCGAGGCGACGGCGAGCTTGCCACCCTGGTGGAGGACGAAGGCCGGATCGTCGGCATACGGATCGGTGATCTCGATCGCGTCGGGGATCGTGGTGAACGCCTCGTCGGAGTGGAGGTCGGTGCTGGTCATGGTCGGTCCTTCGGGGTGTGCGTCTCGGAGACGTGGATGGGTACCGAAGCCCGGCAGCGGAGCCCGCCGCCGGTTTCCGGCTGGTCGGGCGAGTTCGACGATGCGTCAGCGACTAGCGCTGAGCTCGACTCCCCCGCCTGACCCGTACCGGAATGAGTACGGGAGCGGGGCCGCGTGCTGCTGCAGCTGCGCCGAGTGCCGCAATTGCGGCAATGGCGGCGACGATCACAACGAGCACGGGTCGGACCTTAGCGCACGCGGGGCGACGTTCCGAGTCGGATCTGCGGACGGGAGGCGATCGCTGTGCTTCACTGGTCCCATGACCGATCTCGAGGTGCTTCCCGCCGACGTCGATCTCGACCCGGACGAGACCACCGAGACCGGCGAGCCCACGTCGGCGCACATCGTCAAGACCAAGCGCGGCGAGAACGCCGCCGCCGTCGTGCTCGAAGCGCGCATCATGGGCACGCCGATCGAGGCGCTGTGCGGGTTCGTGTGGGTCCCGTCGCGCGACCCGAAGCAGCTGCCGATCTGCGAGCAGTGCAAGAGCATCTACTCGATGTACAAGTCCTTCAACGGCGGCCTTCCCGACACGCCCAAGGACTGACCCCGTGGTGGCGCCGCGTCGCGAGCTCAGCGAGGAGAGCCCGCCGAGCCCTTCGACAGCGGCGTCTGAACTGAAGCTGGGTCAGCCGCCCTGGCGCTTGGGGGTGCGGATGATGCAGGTCTGCTGGGCGACGGCCATCAGCCGACCCTCCTGGCTCCAGAGGCGCACCGAGCCGTGCCCGACGGACCGGTTGAAGCCCTCGGCGATCAACTCCAGCAGCACCCATTCGGTCGGTGCCGTGTCCATGACGCGGATCGTGTTGTCGATGCTGGTGCCACCAGGCATCGCCCCGAGCGCCGCGCAGACCGCCATCGGCACGATGTCGGCGACGAATGCCTGCGCCGCCGGCGTGTCGATCTGGTGGCCGGGGATGCGGCACCACAGCGAGATGCCGGTCTGCGGGTTGCCGATGGCGTCGAGGGCCAGCCTGCCGGCGGCCAACCGCCGATCGAGGTGGTCGAAGAACGTGCCCTGCAGCATCCCGGGGAACGGTTCGCCCATCGCGTCGCACTCGTCGGGCAACGGCACGTCGGGCATCGTCAGGAACTGCGCGTGGTCGCCGTCGGGTCGGGCTGTGTGGGCGCACAGCGACGCCAACACCGGCTCGCCGTCGACGGTGGCGAAGACCTGCGTCTGGGTGGTGACCTTGCCCTCCTTGGCGACGACGACGGCGAGGTCGACGACGTCACCCGGCTTCGGGACGCCGATGAACTGCGTCGTCAGCCACTGCAGGGGCCGTTGCGTCGCCCGTTCGGCGGCTTCGACCGACGCGGCGATCCCGGACCCGCCGTAGAGGAATCCGAACGGTGTGCACAGGTCGGGGCGCGCCGTCATCCGGTAGCGCAGCGGATCCTCCGTGGGCTGGAGATCGAGGACGTCGAACGTCGGGAGCACGCCGCGACGATTCCAGACCACCCGTTCGCGGGCAACTCGAACGCCCGACGTCACAGCGTCACAACAGGGGTCTGACCCCTGTTGTGACGCGGTCAGCGGAAGTCGCGGGAACGGGTCGCGACGGGCATCGGCAGCGGGGCGAGGTGTTCGGCGACGACGTTGACCACACCTTCTGACCGCTCCAGGCGCCCGCGGATCAGCATCGCCGGCGCCTCCCGCGCCACCTGCCGGAAGCGCGCCCAGCAGCCCTTGGACACGACGACATTGATCAGCCCGGTCTCGTCCTCGAGGTTGAGGAACGTCACCCCCTGTGCGGTCATCGGCCGCTGGCGATGGGTGACCACCCCGGCGACCAACACGATCGCGCGCGGCTCGGGATCCCACAGTTGCGCCGACGTCAACACGCCGAGCCGCGTCAGCTCGTCGCGCGACGAAGATCGTCGGGTGACCGTCGGGCGAGACCCCGGTCGCCCACAGATCGGCGACCGCCTCTTCGACCGGCGTCATCCCCGGCAGGCGTGGCGCGTCGGCGCCGGTGACCACCCCCGCCAGCCGCCCCGGTCGCGATTGTGCGGTCGCCCCGACGGTCCACAACGCCATGCGCCGGTCGAGGCCGAAGCACTCGCCGAACAGGCCGGCGGTCGCCATCGCCTCCAACTGCACGAGGGTCAACGCCGGCACGCGCCGCACCAGGTCCTCGGTGTCGACGTAGGGGCCGTCTGCCAACCGCTTCGTCTCGATCTCCTCCGCCAACTCGTCGCCGATCCCGCGCACCGACGCCAGTCCGAGCCGCACCGCCACGTCGCCGACCGAGCCCGGACAAGGTTCGAGCGTCGCCCCGGCACTCGACGCGTTGAGATCCGGCGTGTGCACGACGACGCCGTGGCGACGGGCGTCGCGTACCAGCGTGTGCGGCGACCAGAAGCCCATCGGCTGAGCGTTGAGCAGCGCCGCGCAGAACGCCGCCGGCTCGTGGTACTTGATCCACGACGAGGCGTAGACGAGGTAGGCGAAGCTCACCGAGTGCGATTCCGGGAAGCCGTAGTTGGCGAACGCCTTCATCTTGGTGAACAGCTCGTCGGCGATGTCACCGACGATCCCCCGCTCGGCCATCCCGGCGTAGAGCCGCTCCCGGAGCCGTTCCATGCGTGCAGCCGAACGCTTCGATCCCATCGCCTGACGCAGCTCGTCGGACTCGGCGGCGCTGAACCCGGCGACGTCGATCGCCATCTGCATCAGCTGCTCTTGGAACAACGGCACGCCGAGGGTCTTGCCGAGCGAGTTCTCGAGCAACGGGTGGAGGTAGGTGATCGGCTCCTGACCGTTGCGGCGACGGATGTAGGGATGCACCGAGCCGCCTTGGATCGGACCCGGTCGGATCAGGGCGACCTCGACGACGAGGTCGTAGAAGCGCCGCGGTTTGAGCCGCGGCAGGGTCGCCATCTGTGCCCGTGACTCGATCTGGAACACGCCGACCGTGTCGGCCCGGCACAACATGGCGTAGACGTCGTCGTCCTGGGGGATCGTCGCCAGATCGATCTCGTACCCCCGGTGCTCGCGCACCAGGTCGACGGCGAAGTGCAGCGCCGACAGCATTCCCAACCCGAGCAGGTCGAACTTGACCAGACCGGTGCGGGCGCAGTCGTCCTTGTCCCACTGCAACACCGACCGCTTGTCCATCCGCGCCCACTCGACCGGGCACACCTCGACCACCGGCCGGTCGCAGATCACCATGCCCCCGGAATGGATCCCGAGGTGGCGCGGCGCGTCCTCCACCTGCAGCGCGAGGTCCAACACCGCCATGGGGATGGTGTGGGAGCTTCCCGAGCCGCGTCGGCCAGAGGTCGATCCCCGGTTCGGCACGGCGGCGTCTCCAGACGCTTCGCCGGCCGCTTCGTGGATGGTGCTCGTCACGTTGCTCCAGCCGTCGATCTGCTTCGACCAGGCGTCCTGCTGCCCCGGCTCGTAGCCGAGCGCCTTGGCCATGTCGCGCACCGCCGAGCGGGCCCGATAGGTGATGACGTTGGCGACCTGGGCGGTGTGGTGCCGCCCGTAGCGCTCGTAGACGTACTGGATCACCTCCTCGCGTCGGCCACTCTCGATGTCGATGTCGATGTCGGGCGGACCGTCACGTTCCGGTGACAGGAAGCGTTCGAACAACAGACCGAGCGAGACCGCGTCGGCCGCGGTGATCCCGAGGGCGTAGCAGACCGCCGAGTTGGCGGCGCTGCCGCGGCCCTGGCAGAAGATGTTCGACCGCCGGCAGAACTCGACGATGTCCCACACGACGAGGAAGTAGCCGGCGAAGTCGAGCTGGTCGATGAGCGCCAGCTCGTGCTCGATCGTCGCCCATGCCCGGCCGCGCAACGACAGGTCCTCGACGACGTCGCCGCCGCCGGGTACGGCCGCCGGACGCTCGCCGTAGCGCCGCCGGGCGCCGTCGGCGACGATCATCCGGAGGTGCTCCATCTCGCTCATCGGGCGACCGTCGGGATGCGGCGGGCAGGGATACGGCGGCAGGTTCGGGGCGACGAGCGACAGGTCGAACGCTGCCGCCCGGCCGATCTCGGCCGCCCGTTCGACCGCCCCGGGGAAACGGCGGAAGCGCGCCGCCTGCTCGGCGCCGGAACGCAGGTGGGCGCCAGCGCTCGACGGCAACCAGGCGTCGAGCTGGTCGAGGCTGCGACGCGAGCGGACGGCGGCGAGGGCGGTTGCCAGCTTGCGTTGAGCGGGGGTGGCGTAGTGGACGTTGTTCGTCGCCACCACCTCCACGCCTTCGGCCCGGGCGAGATCGGCGAGGGCGTCGTTGCGGTCGGCGTCGAGCGGATCGCCGTGGTCCCACAGCTCGACGAGCACGCGGTCACGGCCGAAGGCGTCGACGAGGCGGCACAGCTCGCGCCGCGCCGCACCGAGGTCGCCGGCGCTCACCGCTGCCGGAACGGCGCCCTTGCGACAACCGGTGAGCACCCAGGCATGCCCGGCGAGAGCGTCGGCGAGATCGTCGAAGGCGAACTGCGGGGCGCCCTTCTCCCCCGCCAGGTGGCCGGCGCTGATCGCCCGGGCAAGGCGGGCGTATCCCGCGGTGCCGTCGGCGAGGACCAGGAGGTGGGTGCCCGCCGGGTCCGGGGCCTTGGAGTCGGGCACGAGCCCCGTGGCGACCTGCCCCTGGGTGTCGGCCTCGCTGCGAGCGACGGAGCCGGTCAGCAACTGGCCGTCGCTCACGGTGAGGGTGATCTCGGCGCCGAACACCGTCGGCAACCCGACTTCCTTGGCGGCTTCGGCGAAGCGGACGATCCCGTACAGGCCGTCGTGATCGGTGACGGCGAGCGCCTCGAGACCGAGCCGGGCGGCTTCGGTGGCCAGTTCCTCGGGGTGTGATGCACCGTCGAGGAACGAGAAGTTGGAGTGGCAGTGCAGCTCGGCGTAGGGGACGGCCCCGGCACTGCTGCGGGGGCGGGCGTCGGGCGGGGCCCGGAACGGCTGCCGCTTACGGCTCCAGGCCGGGCCGTCGCCGCCGGCGTTCCACGACGGGCTCCCGGGGGCGCGCCCGTCGCGGCCGGTGCGTCCGGACAGTGCCGCCTCCAGCTCGTCCCAGGTCCAGTCCGGGTTGTTGAACCCCATCGCAACCAGTATCGAACATCTGTTCGCTCCCCGCAAGATGGCGCCGGTACCGGCCGATGTGGCAGCGAGCCGCCCGCGCGCCGCGTGCAGCCCGGCGGGCGGAGGGCGACGAGCGCTGCCGCGCAGACCCGGATCGGCACGCTCGATGGCCGCATCCCACTCGAACCAGCCGATCTCCTGGCTCTCGTCGGCCGGCGGCGCCGGGTCGGCGGTGCCGCCGTCGATCACGTAACGCAGATCGAGGTGGGTGTGCCCACGCCCGCCCTCGTGGACGTCGACGTGGACGAGCGGTGGGATCCCGTCGGCGTCCGTCGTGGCGAAGCGGACGTCCAGACCGGTCTCCTCACTCGTCTCCCGCAGCGCCGCCGCCCACGGCGTCTCGTCGCCGTCGATGTGACCCCCGGGCTGCAACCAGATGCCCAGCCGCTTGTGCTTCAAGAGCAGCACCCCACGCTCGCCGACGACGATGCCCGACCCGGTCACGTGGACCGGATCCTGCTCCTGGTCGAACGGCGCGGCGAGGGCGTCGTAGGCGACGAGGAAGCGCTCCACCGACAACGCCTCGCGCTCGTCGACGGGGCGACGTGCTGCGACGTCGTCGCGGATTCGCACCCGCAGGTCGTCGGAAGGATCGCTCATCCCCTCCGGTGTAGCAGGGCGGTGGATCAAGCCGGCCAACGGGCCATGAGCAAGCGGCGTCGCAGCGTCCGACCGCCGAACGCAGAATCACACCGCTGTGATTTCTCTCGAAAATCGCTTGAGTTCGCCAGCGCCACGGCCGATAGCCCACCAAGACGCGGACACGACACGACACCAGCCCCTCGACACAGACACAGCCTCGGCGGACCCACCCACATGGACAACGACTTCACCATCGCACCTCGAATCCTCATCGCCGTCGACGACGCCGACCTGCGCCGGACCACGGTCGCCGGCTTGCGGGCGGCCGGATTCAGTGTGAGCGCACCGACCGACGGCGAGGCGGCGATCATGCTCGCCGAATCGTTCTCCCCCGACGTGTTGATCGTCTGCTCTCGCCTTCGGGCCCCAGACGGCCGGCCGCTCTACGAGCGCATCCGCGAGTCCAGCGAGCAGTACCTCTTGTGCATCACCGACGAAGGCGCACATCGCACCCGGGCGACCGTGCTGCTCTCGGGCGCCGACGACGCGGTCTCGGTCCCGATCACCGCCGAGGAGCTCACCGCACGGTGCTACGCACTGCTGCGCCGCCCCCGCCAGATGCGCGCCCGCGTCGACAGCCCGCTGGCGTCGGTGATGAGCATCGGGCCGCTCTCGATCGACCTCGGCCGGCGCGAAGTGCGCGTCGAGGAAGAAGAGGTGGCGACGACACGCATCGAGTTCTCACTGCTCGAGCAGCTGTGCCGGCGCCCGACCGAGGTGTGCACCCGCGAGGACCTGCTCGACGCCGTGTGGGGGCCGACGTGGGTCGGCGACAACCACGTCGTCGACGTCCATCTCTCCAACCTGCGCCGCAAGCTGGACAAGGCAGCCCCGGAGATCAAGATCATCCACACGGTGCGCGGGGTCGGCTTCCGCCTCGCCAACGACGTCACCGACCAGCTGGAGATCTCCCACCCGTTCGGTCTCGCCGTCGTCTGACACGGCCCGCCATGCCGCCGCGCCTCAGTCGTAGCGGGCGCTGATCCACCACCGGCGGTGCTCGGCGACGATCACGAACGCCTCGTGCCCGTCGACGTCGCGGCCGGCGGCATCACGGCCGGCATCACGATCGAGCGTCACCACCTGGAAGCGAGCCAGGCGCCGGGACCGTTCGGGTTCCCACCACCGCTCCTCCACCGGCCACGGACCGGCCCACGAGACGATCGGGCGGAGCTTGCCGCGCCGCCATCCCGTGGTGTCGTCACCGGACAGGAAGCGCATCGCCGCCGGCGCCCCCGACACCAGGCCGCGGGCACTGACCTGGACCAGGGCACCGTCCTCGTCGAGCACCTCGACCGGGCGGGGATCGGCGTAGACGGTCGCCGGCGACGGTGAGGGGAGGGCGCCGGGCCAGGGCCCGTCGGCCACCGGCTGCCCGCTGGCAGCACCGTCGTCTGCCCGGCGGCGAGCGGCAACCCGCGCCTGGTGTCGCACCGCGGGATGAGCGGGCGACGGGACCACCGTTCGCCGGTCGAGGTCGACCATCGTCGCCGGCACCCAGCGGTAACGCTCCTCGGCGAGCCGGCCGCCGCGCCACACGGGCACCGTCACCGCACGCTCCGAGGTCAACGTCGTCAGCCGGGCGATCGCACGTGCTGCATGGCGGTCGGCCTCGGTCTGACCGCCCCACAACCGCAACTGGTGGCCGTCGTCGGCGCGCACCTCCTCGGGCGTGAGGCGGATGAGGGTGATGCCGCTGGTGACGGCGTTGTCGCTGCCCCGCGGCAGGTTGATCCAGGCGTCGAGCTGCCAGCGCACCCGCTCGACCATCGCCGGCGCGGTCAACCCGTCGGCGCGGTACCACGACCGTTCCGACCGTTCGCCGTGCTCGGACTCGAGCAGGACGACGAGGCGGGTGCAGACCCGGCCCTCGCGCTCGAGCGTCCCGGCCAACTCGTCGGCGAGCTGCTTGGCGATGAAGACGACCGTGCTCGCCTGCTCGACCGGATCACCGAGGGCGTGGTCGAGCCGGCGCTGGACCGGGGGGTCGGTGGTGCCCGCCGGCCGTTCGTCGTTCCCCGAGGCGAGGCGGTGGGCGTGGACACCGAGGTGCCCGAAACGGCCGAGGACATCGGCCACCGGAAGGGCGGCGAGATCACCCAGGCGGCGCAGCCCGAGCCTGCCGAACAGCTCGACCAGCTCGGCGTCGACCTCACCGAGGGTCTGCAGCCAGCCGATCGGCAAGGCGGCACAGAACGCCGGCGATGTCGCCGGTTCGACGAGGATCGCCTCGCCACGCGGGACCGCCAGACGAGCTGCGACGCTGGAGGCGAAGCGGCCGTCGGCGACCCCGATGCCGGGCCGGGCACCGCCCGGGACCTCGACACCGGCGAGGCGTTCGGCCAGTTGCTCGCACATCCCCCGGTCACCGCCGAAGTAGCGCGACGGCCCGCGCGCCGAGAAGCTGACCCAGCCGGGCTCGATCACGTCGAGGCGCGGCGACAGCTCGCCGACGGCACGGACGACCGCCTCGAACTCCCGGGCGTCACGATCGGTGTCGCGGTCGATCAGCGTGATCGCCGGGCATCGTTGCTGAGCCTGTCGCCGTCGTTGCCCGACGACGACACCGTCGGCGGCCGCCGCCGCGGTGCGTGCCACGACGCGGTTGGCGTGCATGACCGCCGCGGGGACATCGACGGCGAATCCGGCAGCGGCGACCGGCCACTCCGGGTACCAGACCGTGACCATGCGCTGCGGCGACACGGCGCGCCTCAACCCGGCAGCGCCACGCGGCACGAACGACGGCCAGGGATCCGCCGCCCCGACGACTGGATCGTCAACCGCCGTTGGCTGAGGTGGCCGAAGCCGTCGCCGAGGCCACGCCACTCCGCCGTGCCCGTGCGCAACACCCCGTCGGTCGGCAGCGTCTCGGGTTCGCCGAGCAGGACGAGCACGGCCTCGCGCTGGCGGATGCGGGAGACGACCGTCCGGGCGACCGATGGTGACACGTCGGCCGGCACGCGGGCGAGGAGGACGTCGAAGCCGTCGGCGGCGGCGGCGATGACGTCGGGCCAGCGCTGCACCCGTTCGGGGCCGTCGCCGGCGTGGACGGCGACCACCCGTTCCAGCGGCACGCCGAGCTCGAGGGCGGCGTCGAGCCCGATGGTCGGCAGGTCGACCATCGCCAGCCAGGACCCCGCCGCCACCGACGGGGCGACGAGAGAGAGCGCCAGCGACGTCGCCGCCGGCCCGTCGCAGACGATCGTGCGACCGCGGACGAGGCCACCTTCGGGGAACAGTTCGGCGAGCGACTCGGGCACCGGCAGGATCCGCTCGCGGGCCAGTGTGAGTGGGGCGACCACGCTCCCCAGGGCGATCAGATCGGGTGGGAGGGCTGCCTGTTGCTCGATCGCCAACGCCATCGCGTCACGCTATCGAACATGTGTTCGGAGCGCCACCGGTGCGTCGTCAACTCGGGAAAGTTCCCGGAGGCGCTGGTGGCGACAGGCGTCAGGCCGTGTTCGTCAGGCCGTTGGTCAGGCGTTGCTGGCGTCAGGCGTTGCTGGCGTCAGGCGTTGTTGGCGTTCCAGCGTTCGCGGGCGGCGCGCCCACGATCGAGGAGGTGCCCCGGCACGAGTTGCGCGGCGCGCGACATGGCGTCGTCGCCACCGCCACCCGCGGCCTCGCCGCCCCCACCGCCGGCAGCGGCTTCTTCGGGCTGCAGGTCCTCGAAGGTCGGCGGCTCGACGCCCGGCTTCCAGTACTGGTACAGCTCGCGCACGATCTCGGCGAGGCCGTCGGACGAGCTGCCCTTCAGCAGGTCGACGGTCACCATGTTGCCGTAGACGTGCACCGCATCGACCTGGCCGGTGGCGAACAGCCGCCGCGCCAGCTCGTCGGAGGGTGTGTCACCGAAGGCGTCGAAGACGCTGGCGAAGTGCTCGTGGCCCATCCCCGACAGCGACCGGTTGAGCTCGAAGCGGACGACTCCGCGAGTGGAACTCGGCTTCTCGGTGACGGCGACCATCTGACCCATGACGACCAGACGCTAGCGCCCACACCGCAGTGACGAGGATTCCGCGGCTCCCCACCCATCTGGGTCGAAAATGCCGCGCAGGCCGCGGCATCGGCGACCCAGAAGCGAGTCACGCACCGAGCGCGTCGGCGAGGACGTCGGGGAACTCGCCGGGCGTCGTCGCCAGCACCGAGGCACCCAGCGCCACCAGCGCCGCGGCGTGCTCGTGGTCGTACGCCGGCGCGCCTTCGTCGCTCAGCGCCAGCAGCACCACCACCCGCACCCCGCTGCCGATCATCTCGGCGACGAGGCCGTGCAGCTGCTCGCCGCTGCCACCCTCGAAGAGGTCGCTGACGAGGAACAGCACGGTGTCGCGCGGGCGCTCGACGAGGCGCCGGCAGTAGCGCAGGGCGTGGGCGATGTCCGTGCCCCCGCCGAGTTGCACCCCGAACAGCACCTCGACCGGGTCGTGGAGGAACGCCGTGAGATCGGTCACCGATGTGTCGAAGGCGACGAACGACGTCCGCAACGCCGGCAGCTGGGCGAGCACGCCACCGAACAGCGAGGCGTAGACGACGCTGTCGGCCATCGACCCCGACTGGTCGACGGCGATGATCACGTCGCGAGCGAGGCTGCGCTGACGCCGGCCGTGGCCGACGAGCCGCTCCGGGACGAGGGTGCGCTGCTCGGGCAGCCAGTGACGGAGGTTGGCGTTGATCGTCGACGGCCAGTCGATGTCGCCGGGGCGCGGCCGCCGGGTCCGCGCCGCTCGCGCCAGGGCGCCACGCACCGCTTGGCGTGTCGTGTCGGTGAGGCGGCGCTCGAGGTCGGCGAGCACCTGGGCGATCACCGCCCGCGCCGTGGCACGGGTCTCGTCGGGGAGATGGCGGTTGAGCTCGACGAGCAGCGTCACCAGGTGGATGTCGGGCTCGACGAACCGCAGCAGCTCGGGCTCGAGCAGCAACTGGCGCAGGTCGAGGCGCTCGACGGCGTCACGCTGCAGGATCTGCACCACGGGCGTCGGGAAGTACCGGCGGATGTCGCCGAGCCATCGCACGACACCTGGCTTCGAGCGGCCGAGACCGCCGCCGCGTCCCCCACTGCGCGCACCGGGGGCACCCTGCTCGTCGCGGTCGTAGAGCGCCCCGAGGGCGGCGTCGATGCGGGCGTCGTCACCGCGCAGGCCGCGCCGCCCCACCGTCCGCCGGCCACCGCCCGCCGGCGCCCCCTGCCCGGACCCGTCGCCCGCACCCCCATCGCCCGCACCCCCATCGCCCGCACCCCCGCCGCGTGCATCCCGGTCACCGGCACCCGCGCCGTCACCCGCTCCATCACGGGAGCCGTCGCCGTCACGGGAGCCGTCGCCGTCACCGGGCCGTCACCGTCACCGGGCCTGTCACCGGGCTGATCGGCGCCGCTCCCCGCGTGCTCGGCCTCCAGCCACACGTCGTCGACCGCGGCACCGAGCAGCATCCGCCACCGGCGAAGACGCTCGGATTCCGAGACGCGCGGCGTGCTCACGTCGGTCATCGCCCCGCCACCTCCGATGCCGCAAGGCGTGGCCCGCCGACCGCCGTGCCCACTGTGCTGGCGTCGACCGGATCGGCGGCGTCGACGTCATCGATGGCGGCGGCGTCGATCCCGAGGCCGAGCAGCAGGCGCACCGTCGCCAGCGCCGCAGCGCTGCGATCCGGATCGACGTCGTCACCGAAGCCGCCGGTGCGACGGGGACCGCGTCCAGCGAGCAGCGACATCAGCTGGCGACGCTCCGCCGGTTCGAAGGCGCCGAACGTGCGCCGCAGCAGCGGCACGACGGCGTCGAACGACTCCGGCGGCAGCGAGGCAACCCACCGGTCGAGCACCGCCAGCAGCGCTTCGTCGTGGACCATCACGGCGCCCGACCCGGCGAGGAACCCTTCGACGAACGCCGCACCGCGCGCCGGCGGGGTGCCGGCCGACAGCGCCCGGCCGAGCCGGCGCTCGACCGCCTCGATCGACCAGTTACCGGCATCGAGCAGCAAGCGGGTGGCCCGGCCCTCGACGAGCCCGTGACCGGCAGCCGCGGCGAGGTCGACGAGCACCGCGGGGAGCTGACGCAGCCGTGCCGGGTGATCGATCACGGCGAGCGCCCCCTGCAGGTTGGCCAGCCGCTGGACGTAGGTCGCCGCCGCCTCGTCGTCGAGCGAACGGGCGCTCGGCTGGAGACCCGCCAGGACGCGCACGACCATGCCGTCGACCACGGTGCGCAGCGACGTCGCGTCGGTACCACGCACGTCGCCGTAGCGCAGCGCGGCGGTGAGCGGCGGGAGCGCGTCGAGCAGTTGGCCGACGTCGGGATCGGTGGCGGCGCGAGCGGCCAGCCGTCGGAGCGCCGGATCGACGGCACGCGGCAGCCCGGCGAACAGCGCCGCTTCGATCACGGCGACCAGTGAGGCGACCGAGTCGGCCTGATCGGCGCGTTCGGCGAGCCGGGCGGTCGCCGCCAGCTCGAGCGTGGTGCCGTAGCCGGCCCGCTCGATCAGTCGGATCGACCACTCCGGTTCCCAACGCAGCTCCCACGTCTCGCGGAACGTGCCCGACGTGCCGCGTCCCTCGACGACGCTCCCCCACGGCACGCCGAGCGCCGCCAGGCGATGCAGGAGGTGCGACTTGCGCAGACCGGTCGGCGTGCGCACGTCGAGCTCGACCGTCGCCAGATCGGGACGCGGCGTCAGCCGGGCCGACTTCTGCGCCCGCGCCACGTCACGGGCGAGCGGGACCTGCGGGGCCGAATCGGGCACGGCACCGATGGCATCACCGACCACGAGGCGGCGCTCGATGACGTCGAGCCCGCCCATCACGGCGTCGGCGGCGTCGAGCACCTCGCCGAGACCCGGTCGAGGCCGGCCACGCATCGTCGCCAGGGCGTCGGCGAGTCGGGTGCCGGCGATCAGGTGATCGGGCGAGGCGTCGTTGCCGTGCTCGCGCAAGAGGCGCGCCGCGTCGACGAAGAAGCGGGCGACGCCGTCGTCGCCGGGATGCCCGAAGACGTGGGCGTACCAGCCGGGGCTCTCGATGCCGGCGGCGTACCCGGAGCTCGAGGTCAGCCGGCGATGCGTCCACGGCACCCAGGCGACGCCGACCTTGACCTTCGGCAGGCCGCGCAGCGTCGCCGAGTCGGCGGACGCCGAGGGCAGCTCGCCGGGTGCGGCGTCGAGGTCGAGCGCCGGCACGTGCCACGCCCCGACGACGACGGCGACGTCACCGAACCCGTCGCGAACGCGCGGTGCGGATCGCCCGCCGCATGTGCGCTTCGCGCTGCGCCTCGCGCGGCGACGGTTCCCATCCCTCGCGGACGGCTGCCATCGCCTCGGCGACCGCGGCGAACGCCGGCGTGCCGTCACCGCGGTGTTCGATCACGTCCTCCCACCACCGCTCCGGGTCGGGATCGCCGGCGGCGGCGGCCAGCGCCCCCAGAGGGTCGGGCGGGGCTTCGGCGCCGAACAACGTCTCGGCGCGACCACCGGCGAGGGTGACCGAGAACGGCAGGTCGATCGCCCGCACCTCGACGTCGTGGCGCAACGCCCAGCGAACCGCCTGCCACTCCGGGCTGAACAGGGCGAGCGGGGCGAAGGCGGCACGCACCGGCTCGGCGACGACCCACGCCAGCAGGGCGACCGGCGGGACGAGGTCGGCGTCGACGACCCAGCGCAGCGCCGGCTGCACGTCGGCGGGCAGCTCGACGAGGACGACATCGGGCTGGGCCTCCTCCAACGCCCGGATCACCGAGCGCGCCGATCCCGGCCCGTGATGGCGCACCCCCATGAGGTGCAGCGGTGACGACGTCACGTCACGACTCCAGGGCGCGGCACGCCTCGTAGAAGTCCTCCCAACCCTCCCGTTCGTCGACGACCATCTCCAGGTACTCGCGCCACGCCACGGCGTCGTGCACCGGGTCGCTGACGACGGCCCCGACGATGCCTGCGGCGACATCGGCGGGGCGCAGCGTGCCGTCGCCGAAGTGGGCGGCGAGGGCGACACCGCTGGTCAGCACCGAGATCGCCTCGGCCGTCGACAGGGTCCCGGTCGGCACCTTGAGGCTCAACCGCTCGTCGAGCGTGGCGCCGGAGCGCAGCTCGCGGAAGACGGTGACGACCCGGCGGATCTCGTCGGCGGCCGCCGGCACCGGTGGCAGGGCGAGCGCCGACCCGAGCTCGGCGACGCGACGGCTGACGATGGCGATCTCCTCGTCGATCGTCGGCGGCAGTGGCAGGACGACGGTGTTGAACCGCCGGCGCAGGGCGCTCGAGAGGTCGTTGACGCCGCGATCGCGGTCGTTGGCAGTGGCGATGACGTTGAACCCGCGCACCGCGGCGACCTCGGTGTCGAGTTCGGGCACCGGCAGCACCTTCTCCGAGAGCACCGTGACGAGCGCGTCCTGCACCTCGGGAGGCATGCGGGTGAGCTCTTCCACGCGGGCGATGGCGCCGCGCTGCATGCCGCGGAAGATGGGACCGGGGACGAGCGCCTCGGGGCTCGGGCCCTCGGCGAGCAGGCGGGCATAGTTCCAGCCGTAACGCAACGTCTCCTCGGTCGTGCCGGCGGTGCCCTGCACGAGCAACGTCGAGTCGCCGCTGATCGCCGCGGCGAGGTGCTCGCTCATCCACGTCTTGGCCGTGCCCGGCACGCCGAGCAGCAGCAGGGCGCGGTCGGTGGCGAGCGTGGCGACGGCGACCTCGACGAGGCGTTGCCGACCGACGTACTTCGGGGCGATGACCGTGCCGTCGGCGAGCTCGCCGCCGAGCAGGTAGCGGACGACCGCCCACGGCGACAGCCGCCAGCCCGGCGGGCGCTCGCGATCGTCGAGGGCCGCCAGCGCAGCCAGCTCGGCGGCGTACTGCTCCTCGGCGTGCGGCCGCAGGACCTCGGTTCCGGCAGGTGCTCCCAGCGACATCCCGACCGACGTTACCGATCGGGTGTGACACCCGAACCCCCGCCCCCCGACCTGGGCGCCGCCATGGGCGGGACTACTGTTCGGGCGATGACGCCAGTGCCCAGCGCGCCAACGGCGCGGATGGCGGTCGTCAGCTTGCTTGTCGTCGCCGCCACTCTCACCGCCACCTTCGTCGGCACACCGTTCAGCTCGCCGGCCCCGACCGTCCAGGCGGCGTCGGCGACGACGCGCTGCGACGTCGCGCCCGCCGGTGGTCGGATCGACTCGCCGCCGTTGGCCAGCTACACGCCCGTCACCCCGCAGCGCCTGCTCGACACACGGTCCGGGATCGGCGGCGTGCTCGGGGCGATCCCGGCAGGGTGCACCGTCGAGCTGACGCTCGGTGCCGAGGTCCCTGGCGGCGTCAGCGCCGTCGCCCTGTCGCTCACCGGGATCTCCGATGCGTCGGACTACATGACGGTGTTCCCGTGCGCACTCGGTCGACCCGGCACCTCGAACCTCAACTACCGGACGGGAGCGACGGCCAACCTCGTCGTCGCCACCCCCGACGTCAACCGACGGGTCTGCATCTACACCCATGCCGCGGCCCACGTCCTCGTCGACCTCAGCGGGTGGTGGTCGCAGGGTGCGGATCGCTACCACTCGACCGCCCCGACGCGCATCCACGACAGCCGCCAGGCAGGCGGCACGACGCTGGAACCGTTCCAGCCGCGCACGATCACCGTCCCCGCCGCCGTGGCCCCGGCCGACGCCACATCGGTGGCGATCAACCTGACCACGACGCTGCCCGAGGCACCGGGCTACTTCACCGCCTACCCCTGCGGCGGCGAGCCCCCGAACGCCTCCAACCTCAACTTCCTCGCCTACGAGGACCGCGCCGTGGCGGCGATCGTCGGCCTCACACCGGGCCAGCAGTTCTGCGTCATGTCGAGCGTGCGCAGCCACCTCGTCATCGACGTCAACGGCTACTACTCCCCCGCGCCGTCGTTCGACCCGGCACCCTTCCTGCAGACGACGTCGGGCGAGCGCGTCGTCGACACGCGCAACGGCATCGGCGGCCCGCGCCAGCCGTTCGCTCCGTTCGAGGTCCGCTCCTACGACCCCCTCACCGCGATCGGTGGCAGCACGTACGCCTCGGCCGTGCTCGTCAACGTGATCACCGACGGCGCCCGCGCCCCCGGCTACGTGACGCTGTACCCGTGTGGCGGCGCGGTGCCGACGGCGTCGTCGCTGAACTACGGCACACAATGGGTGACCAGCAACCTCGCCGCCGTGCAGCTGTCCCCCGGCCGCCAGTTGTGTGTGCAGACCAGCAGCGCCACCGACGTCATCATCGACGTGTTCGGCCTGGTCACGGTCGACGTCAACAGCCCCGTCGAGTCGCTGTCGTTCAACCACGAGGTGTTCCCGCGGTTCGACGCCGCGGCGACCGACTACGCCATCAAGTGCCGGGCGGCGACGCAGAACGTCGTCTTCGACATCGATCTGCGCGCCGGGATCAGCGGCGTCATCCAGCCCGGTGGCGCCCCGGTGATCGACGGGCGCAACACGCGGTCGATTGCGACCGACGATCTGATGACGCTGACGCTCACCGGCAACGGCCAGACGCGCCGGTACCACTTCCGCTGCCTGCCGCCCGACTTCCCCGACTACTCGGTCCGACGTCCCGGGTCACCGGCAGCTCCCGGCTGGTACCTGACCACCGCTGGTGCGCTCGGCAGCCCGGGCGGCCCGTACGCGGTGATCTTCGACGAGTACGGCGCACCCGTCTGGTACAAGCGCACTGCCGCGCCGATGATCGACCTCAAGCGGATGAGCGACGGCGCGCTGATCGCCGCTCCTGCCGGCCCGCCGTTCGGTGTCGACCCGGCGAACGGCTACTGGAAGTTCACGACCGCCGGTGCCTCGATCACCCGCTTCCGCACCAGCGACCCGACCAACCTTCCCGTCGACAACCACGAGATGCTGGAGATCCCGGGCGTCGGCCGGGTGATGCTCAGCTATCCGACCGACGACGACCAGACGGCCGATCTGCGGGCGCACAATCCGCCCGTCGACGTGTACACCGTGCCGAACACGCCGTTCCCGGGCAACTACACCGCCAACCAGCCGTTCGCCGACGGACTGATCGAGGAGGTCGCCGACAACGGCACGTCGATCTGGCAGTGGCGGATGAGCGCGCACATCCCGCCCGAGGAGACCGTCGTCCCGATCCGCTTCACACCGCTGTCGCCGGCCGTCGACGTGTACCACATCAACTCGATGGACCGGACGCCCGAGGGCGACTACGTGCTGTCGGCGCGGATGATCGACGCGGCGATGCGCGTCGATCGCGCCAGCGGGGAGATCGAGTGGATCCTCGGCGGTGACCCCGCCTCCACCAACCGGCTCTGTGGCAGCGCCAGCGCACTGCGCTCCGCGGGAAAGTGCCTGCGGATCCTCGGCGACCCCCTCGGAGGGATCAAGCGGCCCCACGATGCCCGGCTGCGCGGCGACGTGTTGACCGTGTTCGACAATCGCGCCGACACGCCCGGACCGTCGCGAGCGATCGCCTATCGGATCGATCCGGTCGCCATGACGGCGACGATGCTGTGGGAGATCCGGCAGCCGACCGGCCAGATCGGCGGCACGCTGGGCAGCGTGCGCACCGGATCGGACGGGTCGGTGCTCGTCGGTTGGGGCGCCCCGATCCAGCCGATGTACGAGGAGTACTCCTCCACCGGCCAGCTCCTGCTGTCGATCGACCAGCCAGGCGGCTACTCGTACCGCATCGTCAAGGAGCCGAAGAGCGCCTTCGACGCCACCACGCTGCGCGGCCAGGCCGGTCACGGCACGATCGCCGCGCCGCCTCCCTGATCCACCGGCTGGGCGAGCTCGTCGAGCATCGTCCGCCGCGTGCCGACGAGATCGGCGAGCCCGGAAGCCAGGACGCCACCGGGCGTCGACGCATCGACCCGCGACAGCCGCCGGTGGATGCCGGTCAGCGCCGCCGGATCGACGCGCGCCAACAGGTTGACGAGCACCGCCCGGTGACGGTGGGCGAGCTCACCGGATGCGATCGCCCGAGCCAGGGCTGCGCCGACCTCGTCCGGTGTGCCGTCGGCCGACGCCCACAGCTCGGGTGGGATCGGGAGTTCCGGGAGCTGCAGCACCGTCTCGCCGTCGAGACGGTGCCGGCGACGCTCGGCCGGGTCGCCGAGCGCCGGTTGCTGGGCCACGAGCCATCCCGCCAACGGGCCGACCGCCAGGCGGGCGCGGGCCCGGCGCAGCGTGTCGCCGCGATGGCGCACGAGCACGTCGGGGACGAGCTCGGGCCCGATGCGCCACCCGCGTTCGACGACGGTGATCATCCATTCGTCCTCGAGCACCGGCCAGCGGCTGGTGACGTCGTACCAGCGTTGGGTCGCCGCGGCCGGGATCGGCGGTCGCGGATCGTCCGGCGGCGCGGCGAGCGGGGCGACCGCCGGCGCCGGGACGATGCCGGCGCGTCGCACGGCGACAGTTGCCGCGACCTGCGCCAGCATCCGTTCGGCGGGCGGTTCGCGGAGCGTGTCGTCGACGACGTCGGCGATCGCCGCCGGAGGGTCCGGCGGGTTCCGGCGATCGGTCCCGAGCATCGCCACCGCCACCAGCCGCTCCCAGTGCTCGGCCATCGTCACGTCGCCGGTCATGCCGCACCGACGAAGGAGACGTCGGCCCGCGGGCCGATGTCGATCGAACGGTCGTCGAGGTGGACGGTGATCGGCAGCACGCCCCGCGGGGTCCACTCACAGGTGACGTCGAGCGGCCGGCCGCCGGACACGGCGAGCAACGTCGCCATCGGACGGTCGACGTCACGCTGACCGCCGCGGCCGAGCCGGACCAGCGGCAGGCACCCGTCGTCGTCGCCGAGCACCCAACCGTCGGGTCCCGGACGGACGCTGGCGTGCACCGTCACCGGCACCCGGTCGAGCCACGGTTCGGCGGCGACCATCATCCCGACCGCACGGCAGGCGTCGTGCACGCTCAGCGCCGGTGGCCGCGCCCCGAGCCGCCAGTTGCCGTCGCGCTCGCCGGCCAGGGCGCGCAGCGCCGGACCCGGGTAGCGGTGGAGGTCGCACTCCAGCGCGGCACCGACGATCCACGACGTGTCGAGGCTCTGGCGATAGGCGGCGAACGACAGGAGCAGCGCCCACCTCCCGCTGCGGGCGCCGTACAGCCAGTGGCGGCGAACCTCGATCCGGTCCTCGCGGGTGTCGCTGCGTCCGGCGACGATCCACTCGTCGGTGTCGGGGACGCCGGCGAGCACGTCGGCCTGGCGCACCTGCCACCCGACGCTCGTCGCCGCGGCGTCGGCGAGCGGACCCGGCAGCGTGCCGAGGCGCCGGCCCGCCTGGGCGAGGAGATGGAGGATGCCGAGCTCGGCGAGCACCTCACCGTGCCACTCGGGCGACGCCCCCACCAGTCCGGCCAGCCGGCGGATGCGGTTGGCGAGGCTGCCGGCCCGGGCGTCGACGAGCCGGGCTGCCAACTGGTCCCACGTGCCGTAGCTGGCGAGCGCCGGGTCGGACAGCCCGAGCCGTATCCGGTCCTCGAGCCACCGGTCGAGCTCGTCGAGGCCCTGGCGCATTCGCTCGACGCGCTCGTCACGTCCGCGATCGAGTGGTGGTTCCGCGGGCGGGTCGGGGCGCGGGACCGGCTCGGCGGCCGGTGCGTCGTCGTCGTGCCCGCCGGTCGCCGTGGCCGTTCCTGGCGGTGCGTCCACCGCATCGCCGGACGGTTCTGCGGTCGCCTCGCCGGGTGCTGACGGGGCAGGCGCGGACGGGCCGGGCAGCGACGGGGCATCGCCGCCGCCGCCGGACGGGCCGGACGTCGCAGGACGTCGGCGTTGCAACCACGCCTCGACGGGGGCCGGCGCGGGGACGTCGGCGACGTTCCCGTCGACCCACAGGAGGAGCAACGCCAGGGCGTGCTTGCAGGGCGAGCGGCGGCTGGGGCACGTGCAGGCGAAGCCGACGCCGATGTGGTCGACCATCGTGTCGTACGGCTCGGCGGCGCTTCCCTTGCAGGTTCCCCACACGGCGCGTTCGTCGGCGCCGGTACGGGTCCAGGTCGTCGTCGTCGCCAGCGGGCGGGCGGCGGCGAGCGCCGCGGGTGAAGGGGCGGCAGCGGCGACCTGCTCCGGCGACCAGCGAGCGGCCGAGGTCATCGACCGATGCTGACCGACACCGCCACCGGGTCGGCGTCGCGCCCGTTGCCGCGCACCGGTACCGGCACCGACGTGCTCGGCTGCCGAGCGGGCGTGGTAGCTCGACCGTGTCAGCGGGCCGGCCTCGACGTGGCCGATGCCCAACGCCTCGCCCCGCGCCTTCCACCCGGCGAACTCGCTGGGCGCGACGTAGCGAGCGATCGGCAGGTGATGCGAGGTCGGGCGCAGGTACTGACCGATCGTGACGATGTCGACGCCGAGACCGGCGAGGTCGGCGAGCACTCCCTCGACCTCCTCGTCCGTCTCACCGAGCCCGACCATGAAACCGGTCTTCGTGGTCAGGCCGGCGGCCGCGGCGCGGGCCAGCACGGACAGCGAGCGGGCGTACCCGGCCGACGGCCGCACGGCGCGCTGCAACCGGGGGACGGTCTCGATGTTGTGGTTGAGGACGTCGGGACGAGCGGCGAACAGGAGGTCGAGGGCGGCGTCATCGCCCTTGGCGTCGGAGATCAGCGTCTCGACCCGCGTCGACGGCCGCCGCTCGCGGACCGCCCGCACACAGGCGGCGACGTGGGCCATCCCGCCGTCGGCGAGGTCGTCGCGAGCGACCATGGTCAGCACGGCGTGGTCGAGTTGCATCCGCACGATCGCCTCGGCGACCCGGGCCGGTTCGTCCGCTGCCGGTGCGAGCGGGTGGCGGGTGTCGACGAGGCAGAACCCGCAGGCCCGGGTGCAGCGCTCGCCGAGCACCATGAACGTGGCGGTGCCGTCGCTCCAGCACTCCGACAGGTTGGGACACCCGGCGTCCTCGCACACGGTGACGAGGTCGAGGTCGCGGATCGTGCGCCGCAGGGCGGTGACGTCGGCGTCGAGGCGCACCTTGGCACGCAGCCAGTCGGGTTTGCGCGACTCGATCGACAGACCCGTCGTCACGCCGGCGGCCTCCAACCGTCGGGCGGCACGGTCGGAGACGGTGCGCACGGTGTCACCGGGGCCGGCACCGCGGGAGAACGCGGCCAGGTCGGCGTCGCCGGCGGCGTGCTTCCAGGCCACGTCCTGGCGCTCCAGCCGGCCGTCGGCCCACCGTTGCGCGGCGAGCCGGGCGACGACGTCGACGACGTCGCGGATGCTGACGTCGATGCCTTCCTCGGCGAGCGAGGTCACCGGGCGGTCGGCGATCCCGCAGGGCACGATGTGCTCGCGCATGTAGGTGAGGTCGGTCGTGACGTTGAGGGCGAAGCCGTGCATCGTGCGGCCGCGGGCGAGGCGGACGCCGATCGCACAGATCTTGCGCGGCTGCACGGCCGGGTCGGGGTGATCGACGTCGAGCCAGACGCCGGCGAAGCCGGGCAGGCGACCGGCGTTGGGCAGGCCGAGCTCGGTCAGGGCGTCGATGACCAGCCCTTCCACGTTGCACACGTGGTCGGAGGCGCCGAGGCGGTTGTCGACCGTGAGGATCGGATAGCCGACGAGCTGACCGGGACCGTGGTAGGTGATGTCGCCGCCGCGCTTCACCGGAACGAGTTCGGCGCCGACGGCGGCGGGCTCGCACCGGAGGTTGGTGGCGAGGTCGGTGCGCCGCCCGTGGGTGAACACGTGCGGATGTTCGAGGAGCAGCAGATGGTCGTCGTGGCCGTGCTCGAACAGCGCCGTCTGCACCGCCAGCGCCTCGCGGTAGGGCACTCGCCCCATCCAGCGGACGTGCAGCGGCGCAGGCGTGACAACAGGGGTCTGACCCCTGTTGTCACGCTCATCCGAGGCGGGGTGGATCGACACGGCCGATTGGCCGAGCTTCAGAGCTCGGTCGACCAATCCTTGGTCTCGAGGATCTCCTTGACCCGGGCGAGGAAGCGCGCCGCGTAGGCGCCGTCGAAGGCCCGGTGGTCCCAGCTCATCGCCAGGTTGCCGACGGGATGGATGGCGATCGCCTCGCCGCCGTCGGAGCCGGTGGTGACGACGGGCTTGCGCACCACGGCGTCGGTCGAGATGATCGCCACCTGCGGCTGGTTGATGATCGGCATCGTCAGCACCGACCCGGCGGAGCCGTTGTTGCTCAGCGTGAACGTGCCGCCGGAGATCTCGTCGGGGGTCAGCTTGCGCGAACGGGCCCGGTTGGCGAGGTCGGAGATCTCGCCGGCGAGCGCAGCGAGGCGCTTCGTGTCGGCGTCGCGGATCACGGGCGCCAGGAGGCCTTCGTAGTCGAGGTCGACGGCGATGCCGAGGTCGACGTAGTCGTGAACGATCAGCTCGTCGCCGCTGACGCTGGCGTTGAGGTGCGGGAACTCGGCCAGGGCATCGATCACCGCTCGCGAGATGAACGGGAGGTAGGTGAGGCTGAAGCCGTGATGCGCCTTCCAGTCGGCCTTGACCCGCGACCGCGCGACGTCGACGTTGGCGTAGTCGACCTCGACGACGCTGAACGCGTGCGGGCTGGTCGCCTTGCTCATCACCATGTGTTCGCCGGTGAGCTTGCGGATCTTCGACAGCTTGACGGCCGAGTCGCGCTCGCCGGCGGTGACGCTCGGTGCCGGGCGGGCGGCCGCGGCCGCGGGAGCCTGCGTCGCGGGAGCCTGCGTCGCGGGAGCCTGCGCCGGGGCGGCCGGTGCTGCAGCCGGTGCCGGGGAGGCGGCGGGTGCCGCCGCCGGTGCGGGCGCGGGCTGCGAGCCACCGCCGGCGTCGAGGTGGTCGAGCACGTCGTCGCGGGTGATGCGACCGCCGGGGCCGGTGCCGGTGATCTGGTCGGGGTCGAGGCCGTTGTCGTTGATCAGCCGGCGGACCACCGGCGACAGCAGGCGATTGTCGCCGGCGGGCGCCGTCGCTGCGGCGGGCGCCGGTTGCTCCGGCGACGTGGCCGGTGCAGCGGCAGGAGCCGGCGGCGGCGGCGGTGCGGCGGCGGCCGGTGCAGGCTCGGCGGGCGGCGGAGCCGCGGGCGCCTCCGCAGCGGGTGCAGGGGCCGGCGCCGGTTCGGCAGGTGCCTGCTCGGCGGCGGGGGCCGGCGTCTCGGGCTCGGGAGCCGATGCCTCGGCGCCGTCGGAATCGCCGATCACGGCGATCACGGTGCCGACGTCGACCGTCTCGCCCTCCTGGGCGCGGATCTCGGTGAGCACACCGGCGATCGGTGACGGGACCTCGGTGTCGACCTTGTCGGTCGAGACCTCGAACAACGGCTCGTCGGCGGCGACGGAATCGCCGACGCTCTTGAACCATTGCGTGATGGTGCCTTCGGTGACCGTTTCACCGAGTTGGGGAAGCGTGACGTCTGCCATGGTTCGTGAGTCCTCTTCGTGGTCCAGAGATTGGCGGCGGGCGATGGGTGATGCGTCTAGCCGTTGAAGTTGCGGCCGGTGAGCGTCATCACGGTCTCACCGAACAGCTCCGACAGGCTCGGGTGCGGTTGGATGAACTCGGCGATCTCGTCGACGGTGGCCTCCCAGTTGACGGCCAGGTAGCCACCACTGAGCTGTTCGGTCACCCACGGGCCGACCATGTGCACGCCGAGCACCTGCCCGGCGCTGCCATCGGCGTTCTTCTTGGCGATGATCTTCACCAGACCGTCGGTCTCGCCGAGGATCATCGCTCGGCTGTTGAACTTGAACGGGTGCTTGGCGACGACGACGTCGTGGCCGGCGGCTCGGGCCTGCTCCTCGTCGGGGCCGGCCCAGGCGACTTCGGGATGGCAGTAGATCGCCCACGGCACCCGGTCGTAGGCGATGGGCGACGGCGACTCGCCGAGGAGGTCCTTGATCACGAGGATCGACTCGGCGTAGGCGACGTGCGCCAGCTGCGGCGTGGCGATCAGGTCGCCGACCGCGTACACGCCGTCCTCACCGGTGCGGCAGTACTCGTCGACGACGACGAACCCGCGCTCGTCGACGACGACGCCGGTGTCGTCGAGACCGAGGCGATCGGCGAACGGGCGCCGGCCGACCGACACGACGACGGCGTCGACCTCGACCGTCTCACCTTCACCGAACGACACCGTGGTGCCGCCGAAGGCGTTCGGCGTGTGGCCCTTGACCATCACGCCGGTGCGGATGGCGATCTTCTTCTTCTTGAACGACTTCTCGACGACCTTGGTGAGGTCCTTGTCGAGGCCGGGGAGGATCTTCGGGAGGCCCTCGAGGATCGTCACCTCGCTGCCGAGGTCGGCGAACGTCGAGGCGAACTCGCAGCCGATGGCGCCACCGCCGATGACGACGACACGCTGCGGCAAGGTGTCGAGATCGAGCACCTCGTCGCTGGTCATGATCGGCCCGCCGCGTTCGAAGCCGGGGATCGTGCGCGGGACGGAGCCCGCAGCGAGCAGCACGGCGTCGCCGGTGAGCGTCGCCGAGGAACCGTCGGCCATCGCCACGCTGACCGTGCGGCCGGCGCCGAGCGACCCGGTGCCGTTGAAGACATCGACCTTGCGGTTCTTGCACATCGCCCCGATGCCGTTGACCAGGTTGGCGACGATGCCCTGCTTGCGCTCCTGGGTGCGGGCGAACTCGACCTTCGGCGCACCGACACCGGCGATGCCGAAATCGTCGGCGTGATCGACGTGGCGCTTCACCGCCGCCGTCTCGAGGAACGCCTTGGCGGGGATGCAACCACGGTTGAGGCACGTGCCACCGAGCGCATCCATCTCGACGAGGGCGATCTTGAGGCCGGCGCTGGCCCCGTAGAGGGCGGCCGAGTAGCCACCCGGTCCGCCTCCGATGATGACCAGGTCGTAGTGCTCACTCATCGCCTGCCACCGTAGCGGGGGATCACGTGCAACGTCATCGGCGCCGGACCCACCCGAGTGCTCACACCACCAGCTCGGCGGGGCGGCGAATGTCAGGGCTGGCCGAGGTCCCAGCGGCGCTGCTCGTCGCCACGGCGCAGCACGAGAACCCGGTTCGAGCCGTCGGTGGCGCTGACGTCGAAGTCGAGCCGGCAGCGCTGTGCGGCGACGGTGATCTCGGCACACCGCCCAGCCTCGGGCGCGCCCACCGGCGACAGCGGCTCCGACCCGGTGATCAGGCGGAAGCTGTCGATGCCGTCGGCGTCGTCGATGCCACCGAGGTCGACGTCGACGGCGAAGGTGCCGGCGGTCTCGGACACCTCGAGCACGGTGATCTCGACGTCGCCGACCTCGACCGCATCGCCGATCTCGGCTTCCTCGACGGTCGCCGACTCGTTCGACAGCTGGAACAAGAAGACACCGCCGGCGAGCAGGATCGCCAGCCCGACCCCGACCGAGAGCAGCAGCAGCGTACGGGTCTTCATCGGCGGAGGAGCCTACGAGCGGATCGGCGCGGCGTGCTCCCCTGACCGCACGCCTACGCTCGGTCCATGAAGGTCGCCATCACCGGCGCCACCGGCCTGATCGGCACGGCGCTCCACTCGCATCTCACCGCCGCTGGTCACCACGTGGTGCGCATCGTCCGCCACGACGCCGAGCGCGGCGACATCGTCTGGTCCCCCGCCGAGCGCCGCTTCCCCGACGGTGCGCTCGAGGGTGTCGATGCCGTGGTCAACCTGGCTGGTGCCGGCATCGCCGACCACCGCTGGACCGCCGAGTACAAGCGGACGCTGTTGGAGAGCCGGACGTCGAGCACGACGCTGATCGCCGAGGCGATCGCCGGCACCGACGGTGGGCCGCGGACGCTGCTGTCGGGTTCTGCGGTCGGTTACTACGGGTCGCGCGGCGACGAGGATCTCGACGAACGTTCGCGGCCGGGCGACGACTTCCTCGCCGGCGTCGTCGTCGAATGGGAGCGCTCGACGGAGGCGGCCGAAGCGGCGGGCGTGCGCGTCGCCCACCTGCGCACCGGCATCGTCTTGGACGCCCACGGCGGTGCGTTGGCCAGGCAGCTCCCGCTCTTCAAGTTCGGACTCGGCGGCAAGATGGGGTCGGGTGCGCAGTGGTTGAGTTGGATCACTCTCGACGACCACGTCGCCGCCACCACACACCTGCTCGACGCCGATGTCGAGGGACCCGTCAACCTCACCGCTCCGCATCCGGTCACCAACGCCGAGTTCACCGAGTCGCTCGGTGAGGTGCTCCATCGGCCGACGTTCATGCCGATCCCGTCCTTCGGTCCGAAGCTCGTGCTCGGCAGCGAGCTCGCCGAGAGCCTCTTGTTCACCGGCCAGAAGGTGTTCCCGCGAGTGCTGACCGAGGCCGGACACACGTTCGCGCACGCCGACATCCGCACCGCGCTCGCCGCGGTCCTCGGACGCTGAACGTGGGCAAGTGCGTCGGGCGGCGCGGCGATCGGCCAGACTGGCCGTGTGGCAGACGGTGACGGGTCCGAGTCCGACAACGCATCCGCGACGGTGCCGTCCGCTGCGGACGACCGCCATCTGGTTCGCGGCATCCGCTTCGTCCCGGCCGAGCCGCAGGCGATCTTCGACCTGCTGGCCGATCCCGCACAGCACCCGCTGATCGACGGGTCGGGCACCGTCGTGGCGCCCACGGACGAGGTGCCGGCGCACCTCACGCTCGGCAGTCGCTTCGGCATGTCGATGAAGTGGGGCATCCCGTACCGGATGACCAACGAGGTCGTCGAGTTCGACGAGCCGAACCTGATCGCCTGGCGTCATGCCGGGCATCACGTGTGGCGGTACCGCTTGCGGCCGGTCGACGGTGGCACCGAGGTCACCGAGGAGTTCGACTGGACCGGAGCGCGCAGCCGCCTGCTGCTGTCGCTGATCGGCGCGCCGCGCCGCAACGGGCGGGCGATCGAGCGGACCCTCGACCGCCTCGCCGACCACTTCGCCGCCAGTGCCGGCGACAGCGCCAGCGAATAGTTGTCCTACACAACAGTTGCGTGGTCTCGATACACTGAGCGGATGACGCAGGCGACCAGTGACACCGCGACCAGTGACACCGCGACCAGTGACACCGCGTCCAGTGACACGGCGACCAGGTGGCTCGACGACCGCGAGATGGTCGCGTGGCGCAATTTCATCGAGACCCACTACGACCTGATGTCGGCGCTCGAGCGTGACCTCAGTGCCAGTGCCAGTGGCATGGCGCTCGGCGACTACCAGGTGCTCGTGTACCTGTCCGAGTCCGACGATCACCAGATGCGGATGTGTGACCTCGCCGATCGCTTGCAACTCTCGCCGAGTGGCCTGACCCGACGCCTCGACGGCCTCGTCAAGGCCGGTCACGTCCGGCGCGAGCCGTCGACCTCCGACCGCCGGGTGATGATGGCGACGCTGACCGACGAGGGCATGGAGGCGCTGCGCGAGGCCGCGCCCCACCACGTCGAGAGCGTCCGGCGCCGCGTCTTCGACCACCTCGACGACGAGCAGATCGAGAACCTCGGCACGATCTTCGGTGCCATCCACGCCGGACTCGAACAATGATCGACCTGCCCGCCGGATTCGGCAGCCACGTCGCCAACATCGGCGTCAAGGACTCGACCGACGACTTCGTGGTCGTCGCCGCCAGCAACGGCCGCGTGCCGACCGCCGGGCTGTTCACGCGCAGCCGGTTCGCCGGTCCGAGCGTCGTGATCAGCCGCGACCACCTCGCTGACGGCCACGCCGCGGCGGTCGTGGTGATCTCCAAGAACTCCAACGTCGCCACCGGAGCCGACGGCCATGCCAACGCCGTCGAGGTCGCCGAGCGCGTCGCGGAGCGGCTCGGCTGCGACGCTGCCGACGTCGTCGTCACCTCGACAGGTGTCATCGGGCGCCGCTATCCGATGGACCGGATCCGTGACGGGATCGCCGCACTGCCGGCGGCGCCCGGTGCGACCGACGCCCGCCGCGTGGCGACCGGGATGATGACGACCGACACGGTCGCCAAGGTCGCCGAAGCCACCGTGGAGGGCAGTACGGCACGGGTCGTCGGCGTCGCCAAGGGCGTCGGCATGATCGAGCCGGACATGGCGACCCACATCTCGTTGCTGTTCACCGACGCCGAGCTCGCGTCCGCCGACCTCGACGCCGCGTTCCGTCGCGTCGTCGACCGCACGTTCAACTGCGTGTCGATCGACACCGACACCTCGACCAGCGACTCGTCGATCCTGATGGCGTCCGGCGTCGCCGGGCCCGTCGACGCCGGCGCCTTCGAGCGGGCCCTGTACGCGGTGGCGCTCGACCTGACCAAGCAGATCGTCCGCGACGGCGAAGGCGCCAACTCCCTCATCGAGGTGCACGTCGACGGCGCCCGCGACCGCGCCCAGGCCAAGCGCGTCGCCAAGGCGATCGTCAACTCGCCGCTGGTCAAGACCGCCGTCCACGGTGGCGACCCGAACTGGGGTCGCGTGGCGATGGCGATCGGCAAGTGCAGTGAGGACACCGACATCGAGCAGGAGCGCGTGGTGATCCGCTTCGGTGCCGACGAGGTGTACCCGCGCCTCCTCGACGACGACGGCCTCGACGCGCTGTCCGGCTACATGCGCGGCGACGAGGTGCGGATCCACGTCTCGCTCGCCACCGGCGACGCCGACGCCACCGTGTGGGGCTGCGACCTCTCCCCCACCTACGTCACGTTCAACGCCGACTACACGACGTAGGCGGGCCAGAAACGCAAACGTCGCGACGGGTGACCCCGTCGCGACGTTCGATGCGCAGTTTCAAATCTCGGTGTTCATCTGAGCCGGGATCGGTTCGTTCGAGCGCAAGGCGCGGACGAGGGACGTTGCCTTGCGGCAACGACCGAGTTCCGCAACGCAGCGATCGGGCGAACCGGACCGGCTCAGCTCGGGGTCACTTGGGGGGCATACGGATGCCGCCGTCGACACGGATCGTCTCGGCGTTCATGTAGCTGTTGGTCACGCACTCGACGACCATCGACGCCAGCTGCTCCGGATCGCCGAGGCGCTTGGGGAACAGCACGCCCTTCTGCAGGTTCTCCTTGAACGCCTCGCTGTTCTCGCCTTCGCCGTAGATCGGCGTGTCGATCAGGCCGGGGGCGACGGTGTTGACGCGCACGCCGATCGCCGACAGGTCGCGTGCGATCGGAAGCGTCATGCCGACGACGCCGCCCTTCGAGGCGGAGTAGCTGGCCTGGCCGATCTGGCCGTCGAACGCCGCCACCGAGGCGATGTTGACGATCGCACCGCGCTCACCGTGCTCGAGCGGCTCGGTGGTGCTCATCGCCGTGGCGGCGACGCGGATGCAGTCGAACGTGCCGATCAGGTTGATGGCGACGACCTTCTTGAAGGCGTCGAGGTTGGCGGCCGACTCGACGGTGCCGTCCTTGCCGACGGTGCGCTGCGCCCAGCCGATACCGGCCGAGTTGACGAGGACGCGCAGGGGGCCCATCGACTTGGCCATCTCGACGGCGTTGATGATGTCGTCGGTGTTCGTGACGTCGACCTTGGCGAACGCGCCACCGATCTCGTCGGCGAGGGCGTTGCCCTTGTCCTCCTGAAGGTCGGCGATGACGACCTTGGCCCCACGCTCGGCGAGCATGCGGGCGGTGGCGGCGCCGATTCCCGACGCTCCACCCGTGACGATTGCGCTAGCACCAGAAATGTCCATGGGCCGGACGCTATTCGTTCCTTGGCCGATGCAAGCAATCCGGTCGACGAGGCCCTGCAAGGGAGTCACGGACGTTCGCGGGACCGCCCCGCACGTTCGTCACGTGCCGGCGGTCAGGCTGTGGTCAGGGGGTGCCGATGCCATTGCGGGTGTCGACGGTGCGGCGCGGTGACACCGACTCGTAGCCGGACGTGAACCAGCCGGCGACGTCGACGAGCACATCGGTCGGCGACGACGTGGCGATGCACACCTCACCGGTCCCGTCGACCTTGGTCAGCACCGAGTTCGGCTCGACCGCACCGGCGGTCACGAAGTTGACGTTCGAGGCGTTGGGCTGCGCCGACCCGCACGGCCACACCGTGAGGTAGCCCCAACCGTCAGGTTCGACGGCGGTCACGTTCATCGCCACCGCAGTGGCGTTCCCTGGCACGCCCGCCACACCGGTCGCCCGCACGCGCAACGGGGCACCCGGGACGAGCCGGGCGCGCGGGGCGCCGATGCCGAGGCGCGTGTCGACGGTGCGGTCGGGCGAGATCGACTCGTAGCCGGACGTGAACCAGCCGGCGACGTCGACGAGGACGTCGGTCGGCGACGACGTGGCGATGCACATCTCACCGGTCCCGTCGATCTTGGTCAGCACCGAGTTCGGCTCGACCGCACCGGCGGTCACGAAGTTGACATTCGACGCCGTCGGCTGCGGCGACCCACACGGCCACACGGTCAGATAGCCCCACCCGGCGGTGCCCACGGCGGTCACGTTCATCGCCACCGCCGTGGCGTTGCCGGGAACGCCGGCGGGACCACCGCGCATCGGCACACGCAGCGGTGCCCCGGGCACGACGCGGGCACGCGGTGCCCCGATCCCGTTGCGCGTGTCGACGGTCCGCAGCGGCGACCGCGATTGGTAGCCCGCCGTGAACCACCCAGCGACGTCCACGATCACGTGCGTGGTGGCATGGGTGTACACACAGATCTTGCCGGTCGAGTCGACCTGGGTCAGGACCGAGTTCGGTTCCACCGCACCCGCGGACACGAAGTTGACGTTCGAGGCCTCGGGTCGGGCCGATCCGCACGGCCAGACGGTCAGGTAACCCCAACCCGCAGGATCGACGGCAGTGACGTTGAGCGCCACCGCCTGGGCGCCCAACGGAACCCCGTCGACACCGGCGATGCGGAACGACAGTGTCTGGCCGGAGCCGACCTTGCTGTTGAACGGGGCGAGCTGCTGTCGCAACCACAGCGAGAACTGGGCGTCGCCGGTGGCGGTCAGGTGCACACCGTCACTGGCGAACCAGCGGGACTTCTCGGACGTGTTGCTGAACGAGTTCCAGTCGAGCACGGACAGGTTCGGCCATCTCGCCGTCGCCGCCTGCAGTGCCGCATTGCGGGCGCCGTAGGTGCCGGCGTTCGGCGAGATCCCGGTCGCCGAGGCCATGTTGACCCACATCACGTGCTTCACGCCGCGGGCCCTGAGGGCGCCCATCATCGTGTCGACAGCGGTGCCCATGTCGGGCGTCCAGTCGTTGTAGCCGAGTTCGACGATGACGAGATCGAGGTTCGCCGGCAGCGCGTTGGCGGCCTCCACCCCGCTCGTGCCGGGACACGACGGGTTGACGGTGCAGCGGCTGTCCTGCATGTCGAACCTCGCCGAGGCGAACATGCCGTCGGTGAGGATGGAGAACTCGGACAACGGCGAGCCGGCGACGCCGTTGCCGACCGAGTCACCGATGAAGCCGACCGACTTGTTGATCGTGTCGCGGGTGATCACCCGCACGGTGAAGCCGGGCGACGGCAGGTTGAAGTTGCCGCGGAACGTCCAGGAGTCGACGCGGCGGTTGCCGTTGAGGACCACGTCGTCGAACCAGATGCCGTCGAACTTGCCGGCGTAGTTGGGGTTCGTCGACTCGGCCATCGATGCCGACGTGAGGGCCCCCAGTCCGTAGCGCTGGGCGATGGCATCGGCATCGAGGACCCGCGTCCAGCGATGATTGGGGTTGCGCGGCGTGGCGTCACCGGCATCGTTGACAGCCGGGAACGACCCACCGGCGGTGCGCGGACCGTTGGACGCGGAGAACTCGGTCGCCACGATCGTGCCGTTGGGCCACAGCCTGACCTGGTTGTTGGTCGCCGAGATCGCCGCGTCCGTCAGGGCGTGTTCGATCACCGTCGCGTTGCCGGTCGCATTGGACCTGGTTGCCGCACCCCCGTAGGCCTGGCAGGCGGTGGTGTCACACGTCTTGGCGTAGGCGGGATAACGGTTCTGTGCCAGGGCGTAGGAACGAGCGGCAACGGCTTGGGCGCGGACGGCGTTGGCGCCCGCCCCGTTGCCGGCGTTGGCCCAGGTCGCCGCGATCTCGCGTGGCACGACGCCGCGCAGGTAGTTCTCGGTGGACACGGTGTTGACGAGCCGCAGGCCACCGCTGTTGAGCATGCGCAGCGAACCCCGGTAGTGCACGACCGACCCGTCGCCCCGGCACAGGCCGAGCGTCCGATCGGCCGGCGTGGCCCAGGTGTTGCCGATGGCGTTGCCGTTGCCGTCGGTGATGGCGAAGGTCATCTGCGTCGCCGTGCCGAGCTTCGTCGTCTGGGGCACCGAGCACGTCCTCGTGTTCGTGCCGTAGACGTCGTACGCGCTCCCGTTCCACACCGCCCGCATCGAGGTGTAGGTCTGCGCGCTTGCCGTTCCAGGTGATGCCGCCCGCAGCCGACGTCACGTCGACCGTGCCGGCGTTGTCGTAGCCGAGCATCCGCACGGTCATCGTCGCGTTGCCGGCCGGGGCCGCACCGGTGGACGTGCCGCCGTAGTAGTGGTTCAGGATCTGGTCATGGTTCCAGCCGTGGTCGACCGCCCAGCCGTAGGCGCCCCACTGGCTCATGCCGCGGCCATGACCGAACCCGGTGCCCTCGACGACGAGGGCGATGATGTCGTTCGGCGCCGCCGCTGCGCGCTGCGCCGGCGCACCCGGCGTGTTCGGTACGACGAGGAGACCGACGAGCACGGCCACGGCGAGCACGACCCGACGCATGTCGCCGAACCGTAACGTTCGTCGACCGATCCCAACCGTCATGTCATCGAGTTCTTCGTCACCGGGCGTGGCATTACCGACGAGATCTTGCCACGTCCCCGCCGTTCAGCGTCAGCAACAACGTCGGATTCCAGCGTTGTCGCTGACACAGAAGCACACCGTGCCGCTCGACGAAATCCGTGTCAGCCACAACATCCGATGTCAACGTTGTTGCTGACACAGAAACGCACCCGGGTCCTCAAGTTCAGCGTCAGCGACAACGCCGGATGTCAGCGTTGTTGCTGACACAGAACGGGACGGCCACCACTCGCCGGCCACCACTCAGCGCGGGATGGCGGCGACGGCGAGGCGGTCGACGAGGTCGTTCATCGGGTCACCGCTGTGGCCCTTGACCCACCCGAAGGTGACGTCATTGGCGGCGACGAGCTCGATCAGCGGCCGCCACAGGTCGGCATTGGCGACGGGCTGCTTCTTCGAGTTGACCCAGCCGTTGCGCTCCCACTTGACGTGCCACCGATCGCGGAAGCAGTTGACGACGTACGTCGAATCGGAGACGATCTCGATCGGCAACGGCGCGCCGTTGTCGTCGGCGAGACGGTCGTGAGCCCGCAGCGCCTCGATGACCGCCTGGACCTCCATCCGCTGGTTCGTCGTGCGCGCTTCGCCGCCAGCGCCGTGGGGTTCGCCGCCCGGTGCCACCGCCCAGGCCCAGCCACCGGGGCCCGGATTCCCGCTGCACGCCCCGTCGGTGTAGATCCTCAGCCGGGTCATCGTCGCCCGAACCTACCGACCTGTCGTCGCAGACCCCGAATTTGTCCGATCGGTGCCGCCCAGCGGAACCGATCGGACAAGTTTCGGGTTGCGGTGCGACGCGCCGGGATGTGAGCCAGCAAGGAGGGAGGAGGAGGAGGAGGAGGAAGGAGGAGGGAGGAGGGAGGAGGGTGCGGCGAGACAGGTGGGCGTGACACCGGGCGTCCGGTGCGTACCACCCGGTAGGACTGCGAGACTGGGCGCATGAGCATGATCTTCGACGGGTTCGTCCACCAGCTCCCCGACATCGACCCGGCCGAGACGCAGGAGTGGCTCGACTCCCTCGACGCGGTCGTCGACGCCCACGGCAAGACCCGCGCCCGCTTCCTGCTGAGCCGGCTGCTGGAGCGGGCCCCGAGAGGCAGGTGGCGTTCCCCGCCACGGTGTCCACGCCGTACGTCAACACGATCCCGCGCGAGCAGGAGCCGTGGTTCCCCGGCGACGAGGACATCGAGCGCCGCATCCGCGCCTTCATCCGCTGGAACGCGGCGGTGATGGTCGTCAGGGCCAACAAGCGCGCCGAGGGCATCGGCGGCCACCTGGCGACGTTCGCCTCCTCGGCCTCGCTCTACGAGGTCGGCTTCAACCACTTCTTCCGCGGCAAGGACGACGGCACGCCCGGCGACCAGGTCTACTTCCAGGGCCACGCCGCGCCCGGCATCTACGCCCGGGCCTTCCTCGAGGGCCGGCTGAGCGACGAGGACCTCGACCACTTCCGCCGCGAGATCGGCCGCGGCGGCGCGGGCTGTCGTCGTATCCGCACCCCCGGCTCATGCCCGACTTCTGGGAGTTCCCGACCGTGTCGATGGGCCTCGGCCCGATCAACGCGCATCTACCAGGCCCGCTTCAACCGCTACCTGCAGAACCGCCGCATCGACGACACCAGCGGCAGCCGGGTGTGGTGCTTCCTCGGCGACGGCGAGTGCGACGAGCCCGAGACGCTCGGCGCCATCTCGCTGGCCGTCGCGCGAGCAGCTCGACAACCTCATCTGCGTCGTCAACTGCAACCTGCAGCGCCTCGACGGCCCGGTGCGCGGCAACGGCAAGATCATCCAGGAGCTCGAGGCCGTCTTCCGCGGCGCCGGCTGGAACGTCATCAAGGTCATCTGGGGCTCGAAGTGGGACGAGCTGCTGGCCCGCGACGTCGACGGCGTCCTGCTCAACAAGATGAACACCACCGTCGACGGCGAGTTCCAGCGCTACGCCGTCGAGGACGGCGCCTACATCCGCGAGCACTTCTTCGGCCCCGACCCCCGGCTGCGCAAGATGGTCGAGCACCTCTCCGACGACGAGCTGCGCAGCCTGCCCCGCGGCGGCCACGACTACCGCAAGCTCTACGCCGCCTACAAGGCGGCCGACGGAGAACCCGGCGGGCCGCCCGACGGTCATCCTGGCCAAGACGGTCAAGGGCTGGACGCTCGGCCCCGAGGTCGAGGGCCGCAACGCCACCCACCAGATCAAGAAGATGACCAAGGAGCAGCTGCTGGCGCTGCGCGACCGCCTGTACCTCCACGACGAGATCCCCGAGGAGGCGCTGGCGACGAGGACGAGCCCGCCGTACTACCGGCCGGCCGAGGACTCGACCGAGTACCAGTACATGATGGAGCGGCGCCGGGCGCTCGACGGCTCGCTGCCGCGGCGCACCACGACGGTGCGGCGGCGCCTCGAGCTGCCCGGCCGACGAGGCCGTTCGCCGAGTTCGACGGCGGGTCGGGCGGGCAGGCGGTGTCGACGACGATGGCCTTCGCCCGGCTGCTGCGCAACCTGTGCCGCGACGAGCACGTTCGGGCCGCGGGTCGTGCCGATCATCCCCGACGAGGCCCGCACGTTCGGCATGGACGCGCTGTTCCGCGAGTTCAAGATCTACGCCTCGCAGGGCCAGCAGTACGAGCCGGTCGACGCCGAGCTGCTGCTGTCCTACACCGAGTGCGAAGGACGGCCAGATCCTCGAGGAGGGCATCACCGAGGCCGGCTCGATGGCCAGCTTCACCGCCGCCGGCACCGTCTACGCCACCCGCGGCGTGCCCGATGGTCCCGTTCTTCATCTTCTACTCGATGTTCGGCTTCCAGCGGGTCGGCGACCTCATCTGGGCCGTCGGCCGACGCCCGCGGCCGCGGGCTTCCTGCTCGGCGCCACCGCCGGGCGCACGACGCTGCTCGGCGAGGGCCTCCAGCACCAGGACGGCCACAGCCTGCGTGCTGGCGTCGACCGTGCCCGCCGTGCCAGGCCTACGACCCGGCGTTCGCCTACGAGATCGGCGGCGATCGTCCAGGCACGGCATCCACCGCATGTACGGCGGCGGACCGCGCCGAGGAGACCGACGTCTTCTACTACCTCACGCTCTACAACGAGAACTACGAGATGCCGGCGATGCCGGACACGCCGGGGCTCGACGAGGAGATCGTCGAGGGGCTCTACCGCTGGGCCGAGGCGCCGCGAAGGGCCGGCGACGCCGGCGACGATCCTGTTCTCCGGCATCGGCGCAGGCGGCCGCGCGGGCCGCCGCAGCGGAGCTGGCCGAGCACTACGACGTCGCCGCCGAGCTGTGGTCGGCCACCTCGTACAAGGCGCTGCGCGAGGAGGCCCTGTCGGCGGAGCGCTGGAACCGGCTGCACCCCGCCGAGGAGCCGCGGGCGCCGCGCGTCACCGAGCTGCTCGACCGGCGCGCGGGCCGATCGTCGCCGTCACCGACTTCATGAAGGTCGTGCCCGACCAGATCGCCCGGTGGGTTCCCGACCGCACGTTCATCCCGCTCGGCACCGACGGCTTCGGCCGCTCCGACACCCGCGAGGCGCTGCGCCGCTTCTTCGAGATCGACGCCGCCCACGTCGTCGTCGCCGTGCTCGACGGGCTGCTCGCCGACGGCAAGGTCGACGAGCGTCGTCGCCGACGCCATCGCCCGCTACGGCATCGACCCCGAAGCGATCGACCCGCTGCATGCCTGAGCGTTACAACAGGGGTCTGACCCCTGTTGTAACGCTGCGGTAGCGTCGGCGTCCGCATGTCGACGGAGTACTACGACACCCGGTTCACGCCCGACCCCCGCCGAGCCGAGGTGTGGCGTCACGTCGCGGCCCACCTCGGCCCGTGGATCGACACCGCCGGCGCCCTGCTCGACCTCGCCGCGGGCTACGCCGACCTCACCCGCTACGTCGTCGCCGCACGCAAGGTCGCCATCGACACCAACCCCGACCTGCCGAAGCTCGTGCCCGACGACATCGAGGCGATCGTCGGCGACGCCACCGACCTGTCGCGGTTCGCCGACGGCGAGTTCGCCACCGTCATCGCCAGCAACTTCATCGAGCACCTCGACCACGACGCCATCGACGGCCTGCTCGACGCGGTCCACCGCGTCCTCGCCACCGGCGGCCGGCTGGTGCTCATCCAACCGAACTTCCGCCTCGCCCCGAAGCGCTACTTCGACGACTACACCCACCGCACGATCTGGACCGACACCTCGCTCGCCGACCTCGTCGCATCGCACCGCTTCGAGATCGTCCACAGCGAACCCCGCTTCTTGCCACTGACCATGAAATCGCGACTCTCGTTCGGTCACCGCCTCGTCCCGCTGTATCTGCGTCTGCCCTTCCGTCCGCTCGCCGGCCAGATGCTGCTCGTCGCCGAACGCCGCTGATGGGCACGCTGTACATCACCGGCGACGCCGCCGCCGACGGGCTGCTCAACAACGACCCCAACGCCCTGCTGATCGGCATGCTCCTCGACCAGCAGGTACCGATGGAATGGGCGTTCGCCGGGCCGGCGACGCTGCAACAACGCCTCGGTCACCTCGATCCGACGGCGATCGCGGCGATGGACGTCGACGCCCTCGTCGCCGTCTGCTCGACGAAGCCGGCGATCCACCGCTACCCGGGCGCGATGGGCACTCGCATCCATGCGCTCTGCACCGCGCTGGTCGTCGAGTACGACGGCGACGCGGCGAACATCTGGCGCGACGTCGACTCCGGTGCCGAGCTGTATCGACGGCTGCTCGCCCTGCCGGGATACGGCGACGAGAAGGCAAAGATCTTCGTCGCCATCCTCGGCAAGTCGCAGGGCGTCAGCCCGCCGGGATGGCGCGAGGCAGCGGGCAAGTTCGGTGATGACGTCCCGAGATCGGTCGCCGACATCGACGGGCCCGAATCACTCGGGAAGGTGCGGGAGTGGAAGAAGGCCCAGAAGGCGGCGAAGAAGGACAAACAGGACCGGCCGCTCGAGTGATGGTCGGATCGCGTGGGCGAGCGGCGATCCCGTTCGCCGTCGTCACGATCATCAGCCTGTGGTTGGCGAGGTCGTTCTGGCTCCCCGGCGGTTTCGTCGTCGGGTTCGACACGTACGCCTACTCGGGACCGAACCTCGACGTCACCCGTGAGGCGATCCGCGCCGGCCGGCTTCCGCTCGTCAACGACCTGATCTTTGCCGGGGTGCCGCATCTCGGCAATCCGCAGGCGGCGGTCCTCTACCCGGCGCACCTGCTCGCCCTCGGGTTCGACCTCAACCGGGCGATGGGTGTGATCGTCACGTTGCACGTCGTGCTCCTCGGCATCGGCATGCTCGTCCTCACCCGACGCCTGGCGTTCGGTGCGATCGGCTCGACGGTTGCCGCCATCGTCGCCGTCGCCGCCGGGTCGTCGCTGACGAAGACCGTCCAGTTCGAACAGATCCTGGTGCTCGCCTGGGCGCCGATGCTGGTGGCGACGATCCACGCCGCGCTGACGTCTCCCCGACGCTGGGAGTCGACGGCCGCCCTGTCGGGTGCGACGGCCGCCGTGCTGCTCGCCGGCCACCCACAGTTGGTGTACGAGATCGTGGTGCTGGCGATCGCCGCGACCGTCGGGTTCGCGGTCGTCGGTGAGCGCTGGCGCCGGTTGGGCTTCGTCGCCGGCGGTGTCGCCCTCGGTGCGATGATCGCGCTCCCCCAGCTCGTGGCGACGCTGCTGGCCACGTCGGACAGCGCCATCTCCGGCGGACGGACGATGGCCGAGCTCAGCGGCTCGGGGTTCAACCTGCTGCCGTCGAACAGCGCCAGGGCACTCCTCGGGACGGTGCGCGACATCGACCCGGCGATCTTCGCCGGGGGCTTCGAGACGATCGGGTTCATCGGCGTCGTCGTGGCGATCGTCGCCACGGTCGGCGTGGTCCGCACCGTGACGGAGCCGGCCAGCCGCCCGTGGGCGATCTCGTTCGCCTTCGTCGGCGTACTGGCGCTGCTGTGGTCGTTCGGGCCCGAGTCGTTCGTGTTCCGCGCCGCCTACGAGGTGCTGCCCGGGTTCGACCTCGCTCGGGCGTCGGCGCGCTGGCTGGTGATCGTCGGGCTGGTGGCGGCGGTCTTCGCGGGCGCCGGCGCCGACGCCGTGCATCGCGGCATTCGCCGCCTCGAACTCGGCGTGGTCGCCGGGGCGGTCGCGCTCGTCGCCGTCGGGATCGCCGGGGGCCCGCTGGTCACCTTCGACCGCCGTTCGACCGCCATCTGGGCGGTCACCGTGCTGGCGGTGGTGGCGCTGCTCGGCCTCGGCGTGATCTGGCGCGGCGACCGGCGGCGCAGCGTGGTCGCCGCATCCGCCGTCGCCGTACTCGCCGTCGAGCTCAGCCTGATGTCGCTCCCGTCGATACCGCAGCGGCTGCGCGAGGACGCCGCGTTCACCGACCATGCAACGGCGACGACCGACTGGCTCGCCGACCAGGACGCTGGTTCGACGATCGCCCTGACGGACGACGGTGCGCCCGTCGACTACCAGATGCCGGGGATGCGGCCGAACACCAACGTCGTCGCCGGCGTGCCGTCGCCCGACGGGTACGACGGTGGGGTGCAGATCACCGAGCGCTGGGCGGAGGCCCTGCGCCGGTTCACACCGGACCCGCCCGTCGAGCTGCCGCTGCGCAACAGCCTCCAGATCCCCGTCGAGCCCGAGGCGATGGCCCGGCTGGGCGTCCGCTTCGTGCTGCTCGACCTCGCCCGCCCTGCCGATCAGTTCATCCCGGGTTGGATCGGGCCGACCGTCACGGACGAGCGGTTCGCCGTGTACGAGAACCCGGCGTGGTCGGGCGACGCGGTGGCCTGGCCGAGTGCCCGGCTCGTCGATGGCTCGGCCGCCGACCTCCTCCGCGAGGATCCCGACGGCACCCGCGACGTCGCCCTCGTCGACGATCCCGGTGCAGTGCTCACCTGCGACGGTGCCGACTGCGCACCCACCGGTCTCGACGTCGAGTTCCGCACCCCGGAACACGCCGTCGTCGAGACCAGCCTCGACCGCCCGGCGGTCGTCTCGCTTGCCCGGCAGGCGATCGACGGCTGGTCGGTCGAGGTCGACGGCCGGCCCGCCGACCTCGTCGTCGTCGACGGGCTGTTCCTCGGCGTCGCGGTTCCCGAGGGCGAGCACACGATCGAGTGGCGGTACCACCAACCGTTGTTCGGGCCGACGATGCTGATCTCGCTGCTCGCCGTCGCCGCGACCATCGGGCTCGTCGTACTGGGTACGTTGGCCCGCAGGGCGGATTCTTCAAGTGAACGCCTCGATCCGTCGATCGAGCACGCAGCATCCTGAATCGAACCCACCCGACTGGAGACCCCCCCACATGCGAACTCGAAGGATCGGCGTGCTGCTCGGCGCCCTCGTGGCGGCAGCGACCGTCACCACGGCGACCACATTGGTCGGCGGCCCGGCGTCGACCGCCGAGGCGGCCAACCTGTCGTTCCACGTCCAGGGTTCACCTGTCACCGCGGGCGTCGGCATCGATGCTCCCGGGGTCACGTACCAGCCGTGCAACGACCAGGTCGGCCCGAACGGCACGTTCACCAAGTCGATCCCGTCGTCCGGGGCGCGGATCCGCGTCGAGTTGTATCCGGGCGGGTGCGCCCACCTCTACGACGGGTGGGGCAACGTGGGGGGCATCCACTTCGAGGTCGGCCCCAGCGGTGGCGGCTACGGCGCCGGGACGGTCCGGCTCCCCGTGGCGCCGAACGACGGTTTCCGCATCCAGGGCGACATCCTCTCGTCGACTCCCGTCGGTGACGGCCGGTTGAAGGTCGACACCTTCCAAGTCGCCGACTTCCAGCAGGCGAGCGTCGCCTACGGCTCGTTCGCCTCGACCACCAACCGCGGCACTCGCTGGAGCGGCGGGGTCGGTTGGCAGGGTCGGTACCTGTTCTTCATCGAGGACACGGCGACGGGCACCAAGATCCAAGCACTGCACGACGTCTCGCCGGGATCGATCCCGACGATCGACCTCGACGCGGTGTGTTACGGCTTCGACCCCTGCCTGTACATGGCGGGCGGACCGCCCAACGCGGCAGGCACGTTCCATCCGCTCCAGCCGACGCGCATTCTCGACACCCGCGTCGGGCTGGGGATCTTCGGGCCCATCCCCTCGGGTGACGGGCGCAACAACGACCCCGACCCGAACTGGCGTGCGCTCAGCGCGTTCAACCACGAGCTGCAGGTCACCGGACGGTACGGGGTGCCGGCGACCGGCGTGTCCGCCGTGTTGCTCAACGTCACCGCCACCGACGCCGCCGCGCCGAGCTGGCTCTCGGTGATCCCGAAGCCGGCACGAGTGGGCGACATCTTCAACGACCAGGGCAGCTTCGGGGCGTTCCCCGACACGTCGAACCTCAACTTCGAGCCGGGGTCGGCGACGCCGAACCTGGTGCTCGCACGGGTCGGCGCAGGCGGCAAGATCCGCCTCGCCAACTTCACGGGCCCGACCCAGGTGATCGCCGACATCGCCGGCTACATCGGCACCGGCGGGGCGCACACCAACGGGGCCGGCTTCGAAGGCGTCGTGCCCGACCGCATCGTCGACACACGGAAGAACCTCGGCGGTGCGCGCTTCCAACCCGGCGAGTCACGCCCGTTCCAGGTCGCCGGCGTGAAGGGTGTGCCGCGCAACGCGACGAGTGTCGTCGTCAACATCACCACCATCGGCGCCTCCCGTTCGGGCTATGCGACGGCGTACCCGGACGGCACCGCGCTGCCGAACGCGTCCAACGTCAACTTCCAGCCGGGCGGGGTGCGGGCCAACACCGCCGTCGTCAAGGTGGGGAGCAATGGGGCGATCCGGGTCGCCGCCGCCGAATCCGACGTCGACATCATCATCGACGTGCTGGGCAGCTTCGGGCCCTACGGCGGCCGAGTCACCTCGATCACACCGGAACGATTCGTCGACAGCCGCTCCGGCATCGGCACGCACGCCGCTCCGATGGCGCAGAACGAGACGAGGACGTTCCAGGTCGCCGGTGTGGGCAGCGTTCCCCGCAACGCGAAGGCCGTCATCGGCAACCTCACCGCCGTCGGTCCGACCTCGGTCGGTTACTTCACCGCCTGGCCGTCCGGCAGCCCGATGCCGGCCTCGTCGAACCTCAACTTCTTGTGGGGCCAGACGGTACCGAACCTGGTGATGCTCAAGCTCGGCGCCGACGGTGCGGTGTCGGTCTTCAACGAGGCCGGCAGCACGCACGTCCTCCTCGACGTCATGGGCTACGTCAACTGACGTCGATGTGACGGACCGCACGTGACGAACGGGGACGGGTCCCTTTCGTCACTGCCGTCACGTGCTCGGCGCCGACCGGCCGGTCCCACGGGCGCGCCGGCGGTGTGACTAGTCTGCGCCGACCCGCGGACGTCATCGTGGCGCTGCGTGAGGACACAGGGGGATGCACGTGCACGATTCCAGTCAGCGGTCGGGACTCTGGCGTTCGAGGTGGGCAGCGATCGGCGCTGCCGTCGCGGTCTCCATCGGCGGTGGCGGTGCGCTGTTCGCGCAGGCGGCGGGCGGGGCGGCGCCGTCGCAGGCACTGATCGAGGCACCACGCCACCAGCAGGTGGACCCGAACCACGTCGACAAGCGGGTGGAACGTACCGCGGGGACACCGACGAGCGACGTGGCCGCAGCGCTGGCGCCGGGCACGATGTTCCACGCCGTCACCCCGTACCGATCCTTCGACAGCCGCGCCTACAGCGACGGTCTGATGCTCGCCGGCGACGAGATCGTGTTCGACGTGGTGACCGACATGTTCGGCACCGCGAGGATCCCCTCGACGGCGATCGCCGTCACCTACAACCTGACGATCACGGGCACCCGCGGCGCCGCGGGCTATCTGGCGATCTACCCGGCAAACGTGTCGTGGCCGGGGAACTCGTCGATCAACTGGTTCCAGGGGAACCTCGACCTCGCCAACGGCGGCGTCGTGTCGCTCGGCAACTACTCGGGTCCGGGTCAGATCGCGGTGTTGGCCGGCGACGTGCCGAACACGGCGACCGACTTCATCATCGACATCACCGGATACTACGAGTGACGACCCGACGCTGACCGTCGGATCCGGCGGTCAGCGTCCGGACGTCGCGGACTCCGCGTCGGCGGCGAGCAGCGCCAACAGACGCTCGGTGAACACCGGCACCGAGAACTCGGCAGCCCGAGCGATCGCCGCGGCCGACAACCGGGCGCGTTCGGCCTCGTCGTGAGCCAGATCGACGGTGATCGAACCGAGCTCGTCGAGCGTCGCCCAGGTTCGTCCGTCGACGCCGTCACGAACGATCTCCGCTGGTCCGGCGCGGTCGACGACGACCGGGACGGCGCCGGCCGCCATCGCCTCGATCACGGCGATGCCGAAGTGCTCGGCCCGCTCGGGGTGCCGTTCGAGGTCTTCACCATGTCCGGACGCGTGCCAGAAGATCGAGGCCTCCGAGAGCAGTGACTCGACGGTCGAACCCGGTGCGTTGACGTGGACGTCGACCGGCAGACCGATCGCTGCCCGACGGACCTCGAGCGCGTAGTCGCGACTCGACGGTTCACAGCCGCCGACGAGTGCCAGTCGCCAACCCGGCAGCACCTGACGTTCGTGCAGCTCGGCGAACGTGGCGAGCATCTCCCGCTGCTTCTTGCTGTGACCGTAGCGGGGGTCGAAGAACCGGCCGAGGGCGAGGATCAGCGGCTGCTTGGCGCCCGGTGCGACGCTGGTGCGCACCGGCGGGTAGAGGATGTCGGCGTCGACGCCGAGGATCTTGTGCACCCACTCCGCGGTGTAGCGGGAATTGGCGAGGTAGCGCGTGTAGGACGGGAGGTACTCGACCCGTTGGACTCGGCGATCGAACGCCGCTTGGACCTCGCGCAGCCGTTGCGGAAGGCGCGGTGGCAACGACAACGCCTTGACCCCGGCGACGCCGAGCCGGCTGCGAACGGCGTCCGCCCGAGTTCGCACGAGCCCCGGGAAGTGCACGTAGTAGTAGCCGAGCGGCGCCCGGTTGAGGGCCGTGCTGAGGTAGGTGCCGTTGACGAACACGTCGTAGTCGGCGCTCGCCTCGCTCGCTTCGGCGTCGTCGGTCACCCGCTGGTAGTCGCAGCTGCTGAGGTCGACGCCGAGACGTTCCGCGGTGACCGCGACGTCGGGGCGGGTCGGTCCGAGCACGGTGACGTCGTGATCGCCGGCGAGGACCTGGGCGATCGTGCCGTCGACCTGCTCACCGCCGCCGTAGGTCGTCCAGTAGAGGTCGTAGACGGCGATCTTCAGGCGTCGGGCCACTTGTCGACCTCCCAGGACATGACGCTGCGGCGGCTGACGGCCCGCGGCGTCCGCCAGCGGTCGGCGAGCATCGCCGGCAGCAGGCGCAGGTACCCGACGCTGACGCGCCGTCGCTGTTCGACCTCGGCGCGGGCCGGTAGGCGCAGCGTCAGCGGGCGGATCAGGTAATGGCGTACGTACACGCCGATCAGCCGCCGCATCTCGCCGAGTCCCGACCGCCATGCCAGCTTCGCCGGGGCATTCTTGGCGAGCACGAGGAGACGGTTGCGCTGCGTGTAGTAGGTGAACACCGGCGAACCGACGCCCGACGACGCCGAATGGCGGTGGCGCACGACGGCGGTCGGCTCGTACCAGTACGTCCAACCGCGCAGGCGTCCGCGCCAGGCCAGATCGGTGTCCTCGTAGTAGAGGAACAACCGCTCGTCGAACAGCCCGACGGCATCGAGGTAGCTGCGACGCAGGAGCACCGCGCCACCGCACCAGGCGAAGACCTCGGCCGGCTCGTCGTACTGGCCCTCGTCGACCTCGAGGAACCCGCGGTCGCCGCCGTAGCCGCCGGCGAAGAGGTTCGATCCGACGTTGTTGATCACGTCGAACGGTTCCGCCGGCACGGCGACGTCGACCCACTGCGGTTCGGGGCCGACGGTCAACGTCCGGACGTCGACGGTCGACCGGATCGTCACGAGGCGCGGCTCGAGGCACGACAAGCGGACCGAGATCGTCCTGGTGGCGTCGTCCGTGTCGGCATCGTCGGCATCGTCGGCGGCGGCGGCATCGTCGGTGGCGGCATCGTCGGCGGCGGCGACGCGCAGGGCACCACCGGTGCTCGACCAGCGGGCGATCTCCTCGCCGTCGGCGCGGACGGGCGGCTCGGCGCCGTGGAAGCGTTCGTCGAAGGCGAGCCGCTCGTCGACCCGTTCGCCGTCGAGGCGCACGCCGCTGACGCGCACGCCGAGCAGTCGCGGCTCGCGCGGGGTCAGGTGCGAGGCGTCGGGGACGTCGAACTCGATGCCGTGGTAGCGATCGGCGAAGAGCAGCTTGGCGTTGATCGCCCCGGTGGTCGGACGGCCGTCGAACGCGGCGGTCATCGCCCGCAGCCACCCGGGATCGACCGTGGCGTCGTTGTTGACGAGGGCGACGAACTCGTGGTCGCCGGTGAGCGCCATGCCGAGGTTGCACCCACCGGCAAAGCCGAGGTTGGCGAGCGGTTCGAGGACCCGCACGCCTGCGTAGCGCTCGTCGGCAGCGATCCGGGCAACCACGTCGTCGAGCGATCCGTTGTCGACGAGGACGATCTCCAGGCGGTCCATCGGCCAGTCGGTCGCCAGCAACGAGTCGAGGCAGTCGAGCGTCATCTGACCGCCGTCGAAGTTCAAGACGACGACCCGGACGAAGGGAAGCGGGAGTGGAGAGACGGCCGGTTCGGTCATGTGACGGTGCGAGGCTAGTGGCGGTCGGCGGCCGCGGGACCGCAGCGCTCGATCGTGCCGGGCACCAGGTCGTCGGCGCGATCGAGCCAGTCGAGCAGCGCGGCAGCGACGTGGTCGAACGTCCAGGCGCTGGCGCGCTGCACTGCATCCGTTGATGCTCGACGCCACGCAACGTCGTCGTCGAGCAGTCGCCCGACCGTCGCGGCAAGGGCGACCGCCACATCGTCGAGCCGGTCGTCGACGATCTGCACGGCGTCGCTCGGTGGTCCAGCGCTGGCCATGGTGGTGACGACCGGGACGCCGAGGGCGATCAGGTCGGCCGTCGCGGCGGACATCTCTCCCCCGCCGCCGCGGCGCAGCTGGAGCCCGACGCGTGCCGAAGCGAGGCGGGATCGGTAGGCATCGTCGTCGAGGCGATCGGTGACGACGAGGCGCGACGCGACCCCGAGGCGTTCGGCGGCGGCGCGCACGGTCTCGATCGCCGACGGCACGACGGGCCCGACGAAGGTCAGCGTCGCATCGCGGTCGCCGAGTGCCGCCAGCACCTCGACGGCGAGCTCCGGCGCCTTGTTGGCTGCCAGCCAACCGACGGCGACGATGTCACCGCGAGCAGGTTCGTCGGCGATACGCCCCGGCCGGTCGTGGGCCAGCGGCAGCACCAGCAGCGGCGGGCCGCCCCGCGGCGGCGTCGCATCGAGCCGCCGGACGACCTCGGCGGCGCGTTCGCTGGAGACGATGACCGAACGGGCGCGCCGGACGACGTCGGCGAGCATCGTCACGCCGAGGTCGTCGAGCCGTGGCGCGTCGAGTTCATCCCCGGGATCGAGCTGTGCCCTGGTCGTCGCCGTCTCGGTCCGCGCCATGACGTCGGTGACGTACTCGCTCGCCCACGTGCCCGACCCGGACTGATGTGCGAGCCCGACGTGGACGCCGACGAGCGACGCCTCGTGCAACCACACGTGGCAGGGCGTCTCGGCAGCGAGTTGGGCGGTGGCGACATGGTGCGGCGAGCTGCCGAGGGCGGCGACGAGGTGGTCGTAGTCCCACGGTTTGGCGTAGCGGGAGAACGCCCGCGCCGGGCGGCGCGGCACGACGACCGGAGTGGGGCTGCCGCTCGTGTCCACGAAGGCGTCGATCATGCGGGTCCCGCCGCCCGGCCCACCCCGCCGGTCGAGCGCTGCCAGCAGCTGCTCGTCGTAGGTGCCGATGCCCGACGTGGAATCACCGAAGGGTCCGACGAGACCGATCCGCATCGACGGCGTTCGAAGCCGTTGCGGCCACCGCGGCCCGAGCTCGGCGAGCGCGTCAACCGTGTCACGGGCGACATTCGTCCATCGCCAGCGCGTCGCGGCGCGGCGACCGGCCGCCAGCAACACGGCTCGGTGTTCCTCGTCCACCAGCGCCCGTTCCAGGGCGCGGGCAATGGCGGCGGGGTCGTACGGGTCGAACTCGGCCGCCGGCTCCTCGAGCACCTCGGGAAGCGATGACACGTCCGAGCAGATCACCGGGCAGCCGCACGCGGCTGCTTCGACGACCGGGAGCCCGAAGCCTTCCTCGGTGGAGGGCATGACGGCGAGCTCGGCGTGCTGGAGGATCGCCACCATCTCGTCGTCGTTCACGCTGCCGGTGAGCACCGTCCGGTCACCGATGGCGAGGTCGTGCGCCCATTGACGCCAGCGTCGCAACACCGGCGCGCTCGCCGCCGTGGCGATCACCAGGTGTCGCGAGGCCCGGATCGCCGGGTCGACGAGGGCCCAGGCGCGCAGCAGACCCTCGGTGTTCTTGCGTTCGTCGCCGCCGGTGACAGCGACGACGTAGCGCTCGACGCCAGCCGGCAACACACGGTCAGGTCGCGGATGGCGCTGCACGGCCGGGGGCACGAACTGATCGTCGACGCCGGCACCCACGGTGGCGATGCGGTCGGATGGGAAGTCCAGCTCGTCAGCGGCGGTCACGGCCGCGAAGCGCGAGATCGCCAGCATCGCGTCGACCGTCCGGGCGAGCGGCTTGCGCAGCTGTGCCTGCACGCGGGCCGCCGGCTCGACCTGGTAACGCTCGGGGAAGCGGTACGGGATGACGTCGTACATCACCGCCGCGACGGGGAGCCGGGCGGCCGTGACGACCGACGGGATCGGATCGAGGGGGATCGGGTGCAGCATCAGTTGCGTCGCGACGTACCACGTGCCCGGAGTGGCGTGCCGACGGACGATTGCCGGGCTCCATCGCGCCAGCGTCAATCCCGGGACGGCGTCGGCGAGCACCTCGGCTTCGAGATCGGAGGCATGGAGTGCCACCACCGGGGCGCCGATCTCGTGCAACCCGGCGAGCAGCCCGGTGACGTAGCGGCCGATGCCACGCTGTCGCGCCGTCGGGTGGTCGACGGGACGGGCGTCGACGAGCAACGCGCGCACGGCCGGATCGCTGGCGGGCGACGACACGATCTCAGCGCGGGTCGGATGCGTGCTGGGCGGCGTCGAGCGTCGACAACCGCTCGTCGAGCAGCGCCAGCTGCCGTTCGATCACCTGCGTCGCACCGACGGCGGTGTCGGCGTCGAGCCGCAGACGCTCGGTGTACCCGAGAAACAGCGGCAACGACCGTTCGGCACCCGACCGGACGTCGTGGTTGAGCTCGAGCAGGACGGCCTGCATCTCGGTGACGACGTGGTTGATCTGCAACACGACGTCGCGGGTGGCAGCGACCTCGGCGGCCAGGGCGTTGAGTTGATCGCCGCGCAGCCGCGCCATGAGACCCTTGAGCGATGGCACGCAGCGACTCTATCCGCGGGCGTCATCGCGGGCCCTCGATCGACGGCTGGGTAGCCTCGCTCCGATGCCATCGACTTCCCTCCGCGAGCGGGTCCACGCGGTCGTGCCGCCGCCGGTGCTCGACACACTCCGACCGCTGGCGCGCCGCGTGGGGTTGGCTGCACCGGCGGTCGGCTGGGCGTCCGAGACGGCGCCGCCCTGGCGTGGGCCGACCCGGACCGAACAACGTGCCCGCTGGTGCAACGTGTGCCGGTGGACCGGTTCGGCGTTCCTCGGCACGCCACACACCGAGTCGGCGACGTGCCCGCGGTGCGGTGCGATCGCCCGCGATCGATTCCTCCTGTGGTGCTTCACCAGCCGCAGCCCGAAGTTGCGTGGCGCTCGCGTCATCGAGACCAGCCCGCGACTGGGTGCGGAGTACCGGGCGTACATGCGTCGGTGGTACTCGTACCGCACGAGCGACTTCGACCTCAGCATGCACCGCGGCGACATCCAGATCGACCTGCAGGACATCGCGCTGCCGGATGCGTCGGTCGACGTCGTGCTGACACCGCACGTGCTCGAGCACGTGCCGGACACCGACCGGGCGCTCGCCGAGCTGTTCCGGGTGATCGCCCCAGGCGGACGGATGTACCTGCAGATCCCGATCGTCTACGGGGAGACGTCGGTGCCGACGACGCCGGAGTTCCACGCCGACAACACGCCGGTGTTCTTCAACTTCGGTTGGGACCTCACGGACCGCCTGCGCTCCACGGGCTTCGCCACGCGCGTGCTCGTCACCGCCGAGTACGACGCCATCCTCCGCGGTCGGCTGCCCGCCCCGGATCCGCACGGCGACGGCTTCCACGTCGACACGCTCGTCGAGCACGCTCGACCCGCCGATCTCGACGTGGTGGCGAACGACGACCAGGCTCGGTTGATGGGCTTCTTGCCGGCGTACCACTTCGCCACGTGGGAGTGCCTGCGCCCGTGAAGCCGTGCCGGCGGGTGCCGGCGGGTGCCGGCTCCCGGCCTTGCCGGGTTCAGAGCCGGCGGAACCGGTAGCGCAGGGCGAGGGCGATCATCTGCATGCCGAGGACGAACGCCTTGCCGAAGTCGCCCGTCACCGAGCTCTCGCCGACCCGCTCCTGGTACTTGACCGGCACCTGCACGACCGACAAGCGCCGACGGGCCGCGAGCAGCATCATCTCGAAGCCGAACGCCGATCCGTCCGACTCGAAGTCGGGCTCGATGCGGTCGAGGGCGGCGCGGTTGAACACGCGGAAGGTGCACCCGACGTCGGAGAGGTGGACCGTGTTGAACAGCGCCTCGGTGAGCTTGGCGACCGCCCAGTTGCCCCACCGCAGGAAGAAGCCCATGTTGGCCCCGCTGAGGATGTACGTCTGCACGGTGCGCGAGCCGAACACGGCGTCCGTGTCGACGGTGAACGGCAACAGCTTGGTGATGTCGGCGGGGTCGAAGGTGCCGTCGGGTTCACAGACGCAGACGAGATCGGCGTGGCGGGTCTCGTCGATGCCACGCCGGATCGCCGCGCCGTAGCCCTGTCGCTGCTCGTGGACCTCACGAGCGGTCGTCCGCGCCACCTCGGGCGACGTGTCGGGGTGGGCGTTGTTGTTGACGACGACGAGGTCGTCGACGATGCCGAGCCGCTCGAAGGCGAAGATGCAGTCGGCGATGCTGCCCGCTTCGTTGTACGTCGGCAGGATGACGGCGAGCGTCTGACCGTTCCACATCGCGACGATCCTGTCAGCCCGCAGCCTGCGGCAGGTAGATGTCGGTCTCGCCGACCGTGACGATGCGGTATCGCTCGGCGGGCAGCCAGAGCCCGACGGGTGTCGCGCCGCGCTGGAAGACGAAGGCGACGTCGTCGGCCGATTCCGCCTGCACCTCGCGCTGGCGGTCCGGGAAGCGGATCACGGTGGCGGGCTGCGTGACGGCACCGCGGATCTCGAGATCGGAGAAGTACTCGATCGGCAGCACCCGCCAATAGTCACCGGCGATGCGCTCGATGCCCTCCGAGCGCAGGTAGTCGACGACCTCGATCGTCGGTGCGTCGGCGTCGACGACGCGGCCCCGGTCGGTGACCCGCCACGTGTGCGGCCAGACGAACACGGCGATCCAGACGGCGACGGCGGCCACGGCGACGCCGATCAGGGCGCGGCCGGATACCGGGACCAGCACCAACGTCGAGGCCGCGGCGAGCGCCAGGAACGGGAAGGCGATGATGCTGTACCGACCGTCGGCGACGAAGCCCAGCGACGAGAAGACCGCCATCAGCGGCCACACCACGACGACGACTGCGGGCACCAGGACGCGGCTCGGCCGTCGTCCCCGGGCGACGAGTCCGACGGCGCCGCAGACGACGACGGCGAACAGCACGGCGTAGGCGACGAGCGCCCACGGGCGGCCGAGGACCCACTCGCCGGCGGGGTCGCGCAACCCCAGGCCGCGCGGCAACAACACCTCGAAGAACGAGCGGACCCGGCCGGTGTACGTGGTCGAGTTCATGGGCGGCGGTACGTCGAGTGAGGGGAACCCGTTGACGGCGTTCCACAGCAGGAACGGTGTGAGCACCGCCAGTGCCGCCGCGGTCGCCGGAACCCAGAAGTCACGCACGGCGCGACGGTGCATCCACGCCACGGGCACGGCGAGCGGGAGGAGCACCGTCACGAACATCGGATGGACGTACAACGCCAGCCCCACGAGCGCGCCGAAGGCCAGCGACCAGCGCACCGCCGGCCTGCCGCGATCGACGAGCACTGCGGCGGCGATGAGCACCGCGACGCACAGCGCCATCCCCAGCGCGTACCCGAGGTAGGCGGTGGTCGACAGCACCAGGAGCGCGCCGGGAGCGAGCCAGACGAGCGAGCCGGCGACGGCACCGACGCGACGGCCGACCGGCCGGCCGGTACCACCGACATCGGCCGTCAGGTAGTTCCCGGCGATGGCGGCGAGGAGTGCAGCCACCGCCCAGAAGACCATCGGCATCGTCTTGAGGAGCAGCGCGCTCGGACCGATCGCCGCCGTGAACGGTGCCAGGAGGTAGGCCTCGAGCGTCGCCGAGTAGACGTTGCCGTCGATGACGACGGGGAACCGGCCGTCGAGCACACCCATCGCGGCGAGCCCGGTGTACGCCTCGTCGGCGTTGAGGCCGCCGGCGGGGGAACGCACGACGAGCACGCGCAGCAGCACGCCGACGATGCCGACGACGAGGGTCAACGGCGACCACACGAGCCGCGCCGCCTCACGCAGTCCGGGCGCCGGCGGCTCGCCGAGGTGGCCCCAGCGGGCCTCGGGGTGGGCCCGAGCTGCGCGGGCGGCGTCGAGGTGGTCGCCGACCGCGACCACCTCGACGCCGCAGGCTCGCGCCGCGGCGATCTCGGCGGCGTCGATCGTCAACGTGTCGGCGAGGACGCTGACACGTTGTCGTGGGTGGGAGCGGGCGAACCCGGTGGCCAGCTCGAGGGCGCGCCGCTGCGTCGCCGGATCGCCGCCGGTGACCGTCCACCCGGTGACGCCGGTCGCGAGGCGATCGCGGTTGACGATGGCAGCCGCCTCATCCGTCGGCCGACGCGGGCGATCGGCGATGCGATCGGACCAGATCGACCGGAACACGACCTGCGAGGCCTCACCGATGGCGAGCCCGCCGCCTTCGCCTCCTTCACCGTGGAGGTGGACGAGCGGTGTCCCGGCGACGAGGCGCGTCCGTTGGCCACGGGCTTCGACGCGCAGCGCCAGGTCGACGTCTTCGAAGTACGCCGGGTGGAAGCGCTCGTCGAACCCACCGAGCTCGTCGACGTCGGTGCGGCGCATCACCCAACACGCCGCCGAGGCGTAGTCGATGTCGCGCGTGAACGCCTGCGACCAGTCACCCGCGAGCACCTCGGGGCCGCCGACGGCGGCCGTGCAGGCGTCGGCGTACAGCAGCTGGCCGGCTTCTTGGAGCGAACCGTCCGTGTTCACCAGCACGGGCGCCGCGATGCCGACGACCGGGTCCTCGAGGGCGGCGAGCAGCGGTTCGATCCAGCCCGGCCCGACGATGACGTCGGGGTTGAGGAAGCACAGGAAGCGGCCACGGGCACGTCGCGCCCCGGCGTTGTTCCCGCCGGCGAAGCCGAGGTTGGCGCCCGGTTGGACGAGCTCGACGCCGCCGGTGCCGAGCCGCCCGCTGTCGGCGAGCAACGCTGCCGTCGGCGACGGTGTGTCGCCGTCCCAGTTGTCGACGATGATCACTTCATGGGACGGCCCGGTGTGGGCGGCGACGGCGTCCAGGCAGTCGACGACGACCGGTCCCGTGCCGTAGGTGACGATGACGATCGAGACGGTCGGCGGCTGGCTCGTCGTGGGCGTGTCCCGCGGATCAGGTCCCACTCTGGACGGTGCCTCGAGCCCCGGTGATCGACCAGTTGGACGGAATGTCGACGATGCCGGAGTCGTAGGACTTGTACTGGCGGACCTCGAAGCGGACCCGTCGTTCCCAATGATCGTAGGGGTGCACCTCGGTGTGGTCGGTCAGCGCGACCGTGAGGTCGTAGACGCCTTCGAGCAGCGGCAGGCTCGGGATCGTCAGATCGACCGACGCCGGCCCATCGATCAAGCCGATCGTCTTGCCGCCGCGACGCGTGCTCGTGCCCCACACGACGCCCCCGGCGAGGCTGTCGACGCGCACGCTGACGACCGTGTCCTGCAGCGGAGTGTGCGCCGTGATGTCGACGTGGATCGTCGCTGCTTCGAGCGTGTTGAGCACCGTCGACGAGTTCCCGTCGCGGTCACGCAGGGTCACGCCGACGATCTGTGCCTCTCCGCTCCCCCATCGGCTCCCCTGTTCGCCCTCGACGCGCTCGGCGTCGTGACTGTCGCCCTGGTAGGCGTGGATCACGTCGGCGGCGGGTCCGAGCATGCGCAGCTCGCCACGCTCGATCCAGGCGACGTCACGACACAGCTGCTCGACCTGTGAGAGCCCGTGGCTGACGAAGATGATCGTGCGGCCGTCGCGACGGAACTCGTCGATCTTCTCGGCGCACCTGCGTTGGAAGCTCTCGTCACCGACGGACAACACCTCGTCGATGAGGAGCACCTCCGGGTCGACGTGCGCGGCGACGGCGAACCCGAGTCGGACGAACATGCCCGACGAGTAGTTCTTGACCGGCGTGTCGATGAAGTCGGCGAGCCCGGCGAACTCGACGATGTCGTCGTACCGCGCGGCGACCTCTTTCTTCGTCAGGCCGAGAATGGCGCCGTTGAGGTAGACGTTCTCCTGTCCACTGAGCTCGGGATGGAATCCGGCACCGAGCTCGAGCAACGCCGATACGCGCCCTTCGATCTCGACCGTGCCCTTCTCGGGCTCGAGGATGCCGGCCATCACCTTGAGCAACGTCGACTTGCCGGATCCGTTGGATCCGATCACGCCGAACGTGGACCCCGTGGGCACCGAGAAGTCGACACCCTTGAGCGCCCAGAACTCCTCGTATCGCGCACGGCGACCCTTGAGGATCGCCGCCTTCAGGTACTGGTTGCGTTCGTGATAGAGCCGATAGCTCTTCCAGACGCCATTGACGGCAAGCGCGGTCGGCATATCGCCGACGAGTCTTGCCGCTGGCGCATCCAGAACCAACCATCCCCACGTGATGGGCCGTGCGACACCTTGCAGTCCCGGCGGCGTGGCGTGGCGCTAGCCTCGCCGGGCCGTGCACGTGATCAACGATGTCTTCCGCTCGCGCGAGCTGCTCTGGAACCTGACCCTCCGTGAGCTTCGCACGAAGTACCGCCGGTCGTTCCTCGGCTGGGCCTGGTCGATGCTCAACCCGCTGTCGCAGATCCTCATCTACGGCTTCGTCTTCGGCACGCTGTTGGGTGGAACGCCACCGGTCGGAGATCCGAGCGGCCTCGAGAACTTCGCCCTGTACCTGCTGTGTGGCCTCTTGCCCTGGAACTTCTTCAACCTCATCACATCGCTCGGCCTGGGCGCGATCTCCGCCAACGCCGGCCTCGTGCGCCGCGTCGCCTTCCCGCGCGAGGTTCTCGTGTTCTCCAACGTGCTGCACGCATGCGTGCAGTTCGCCATCGAGATGAGTCTGCTGGCAGTGGTCCTGCTGATCGCCGGGAGCCCCTTCCTGCCGTGGCTCCCCGTCGTCATCCTGACATCGGTGCTGCTGGCGATCTTCGCCACCGGCGTGGCGATGGCACTCAGCGTGCTGGCGGTCTACTTCCGAGACATGAGCTACCTCTGGACGATCCTCGTCCAGGTCTGGTTCTTCTCCACCCCGATCGTCTATCCCCCGGCGCTCCTCGAGGCGAACGCACCGAGCTGGCTCTACAACATCTTGCGACTCAACCCGATCAACAAGTTCGTCGAGGTCTACCGCCGCTGTCTGTACGACGCGGGCGCGCCCGGGTGGAAGACCCTCGTGGCACTCGTCGCGATCTCGTTCGTCAGCCTCGTCGCCGGGTGGATGATCTTCAACCGGATGAGTCGTCGGCTGCCCGAAGAGGTCTGATCACACGTCGCCCCGGGTTGCAGGGCTCACGCCCTGCGCACCTTGGCGACACCGCGTCGAGCGACCACTCGGGCCGATCCGACGATTCCCTCACGGCGCACCAACCCGTCGAGGCGACCGACGGTCGTGACCAGCCGGCTCGGTGGCGCAGCGGGTTGCGGCACAGGCGCCACCTGATCGAGGTGGCCGGCCAACAGGGCCGCGGTTGCGTCCCAGGTGAACTTGTTGCGCACGTAGTGGTAACAACGGCTCGAGGCGCGGGCGAGCAGGTTCCGGTCTGCGGCCCAGGCGCGCAGCAGTGTCAACCCGTCGGCAACGTTGTCGGCGAGGTACGGGGTCGTCTCGGGATGGGCTCCCGCGTCGAAGGCGATCCCGACCGTGCCCGACGCCTGCGCCTCCACCAACGGGAGGTTGAACCCCTCCCACATGCTCGGCGACACGAGCACATCGAGCTCGCGGAGATAGATCGCCCGCTCGTCGTCGGTGGCATTCAGGTGGACGTCGACACCGAGGTCCTCCCAGTGTTTCCGATCGGCGTCGTTCCCACGACCCATGATCGAGAAGGCGAACTCGTCGTCCGTCTCGCCGACGAGCTGGGCAAACAGCTCGACACCCTTGTACCTCGCTTCGCCCTCCCCCAGACGCATCAGGGTTCCGACCCGCAGTCGTTCGCCACCCCGGTGCACGGTGGACGTCAGGTCCTTGATACCGAGATCCGCGACGTGATCGCAACCCAGCGGGACGACGTCAGCGTCCGGCCACTCGATGTCATGGCGCAGGAAGCTCGAGCTGGCGACCACACGGTGGACGTACGGATAGACGTGGGCGATCTTGTGCGCCCGGATCCGCTGACGTTCCTCGGCGTCCCACTCGAAGAAGCCCGGCGACGGGTCGCCGTGTTCGAAGACGATGGTCGGGAGCTCCGAGGCGACCGCCGGGAGCACTTCGAAGTAGGGCGTGGTCTGTGCGATCACGGCCTCGATGCCGTTGGCGCGACAGAAGTCGAGGATCGCAGCCGAGTCGGCCGAGATCTCGACGACGTTGTCGGCCCGGAAGGTGTCGTCGAGGGAGAGGCATCCGATGACGAGGTCCCAGCCATACCGAGCGGAGCGACGAGCGATTTCGTGCGCCACCACCGAGACGCCGTGGCCCTGCACCATCACCGAGCTCAAGAAGAGCGCACGACGGTTCATCGGCGAGCCTCCACGTAGCTGTTCCATCGTCGCGTGAACAGGGCGCGGTCGTCCCAGTTCTCGTCGCCGGGCTGCCGCGTCCCGTTCTCGAGGTGGAGCAGACCACCGAGGTGGGCGACCTTCGTGCCCAGGCCCACCCGATCGAGGCGCAGACAGAGATCCACGTCCTGGCACTCGGCCGCGTACCGCTCGTCGAATCCGCCCACCTGGGCGAAGGCACGGGCTCGGGTCATGAGGAAGGCGCCCGTCGTCGCCGGTGCGTCGAAGACTGCACCGCGAGCGAGGCTGATCGAACCGCCCGCCCCGGGGTGGTAGCAGAAGCCGAACAGGTCGGACCGTTCGAAGAAGTCGATGCCGGCGTGCTGCACCCGGCCGTCAGCGAAGTAGAGCACGGCGCCGAGCGCACCGATCGAGACGTCGCTAGCGACGAGGTGGTACGCATCCCACAGCGCGTCCGGGCGGTCCCCGAGGAGCACGTCGTTGTTCATGAACAGCACCGTGTCGTACGCGGCCTCGTCGAAGAGGTCGTTGTTGCACCGCGAGAACTGGTACTCCAGGTCGCGCCACACTCGTGACCGAAGCGGCGGGTGCTCGAGCAACCGGCATGCCGCGTCGTCGGTCGAACCGGTGTCACCGACGAGGAGTTCGACGTCGACGCCGTGCGACTCGAAGATGCTCACGATGCCCGGCCACACGTCCCACAGCGCCTCGAGCAGATCGGGCCGATCCTTGTTGAGCACGATGACCGACAACCCGGGCTCGCCCGACGGATCGAACGCTCTCGGACGCCCCGACTTCACCCTGTCAGCCCGGACGACGTTGGACTCCGTGCCGTACGGGTCGAGGGCGTGAAGCAGGTGCTCGAATCTTGCCACCTGCAGAAGGTAACAAAGTCCCGCGTCAGCGGTCAGAGTGCCGGCCGGGGCCCTCGCCTGGGCTCGGTCGACGGCCCCGAGCGGCGACCGGCACGAAGGACGACTCGTCCTCGACGACGTAGTTGACCCCCGCCAGACGGCGATCGATGTGGGGGAGGTAGGGGTCGGGTGACGTCATCAGCTGCCCCCACCGACGCATGACCTGCGCAACCTCGTCGTGTGTCACGCGCGGATCGCGTGACAGCGATTCGAAGTGGGTGAGCTCGACCCACGGCGTCCACACGCTCCTCAGACAGCGCAGCGCGAGCTTGTTGCAGAAGTCGACGTCGTTGTACGCGCGGGGCAGATCGACGCAGAGTCCGCCGACGGCGAAGAAGACGTCGCGCCGCACTGCTGCACAGGCCATCGTGATGCCCGAGCGCTCCGCAGACACGGCCAGCTCGTCGTCCGGCCCTGCCTCGTCCGCCGGATATCCGGCCGCGACGTGCTTCGCACCGTCGGAGTTGAAGTGTCCAGCGGATTGGATGCGGCCGTCGGCCAACAGCAACTTCGGGCCGACGATGCCGACTCCTGGATCCTCCAGCAGGCCGAGCATCACCTCGATCCAATTCGGTGAGATCACGGTCGTGTCGTCGTTCAAGAGGATCAGGACGTCGCCCCGAGCCGCGGTCGCACCGAGGTTGACCTTCTCCGAGAAGTTGAAGGCACCGGAGAACGGGATGAACCGGACCCGATCCCCGGCTGCGGCGCTCGTCGCCGCGGCGACGGTCGGCTCCAGCGGACCGTCGTGGACGACGAGGATCTCGACGTGGTCGTACGAGGAGTTCTCGGCGATGCTCCGCACGCAGTTCGACACGAGGACCGTGTCGCGGCCTCGGATGCGCTTCGCCGTGCCGGCCGTCGGGATGACGATGCTGACCAGGGGCCGCTCACGAAGTACCCGGTCCACCCGCAGCCGGCGGTCATCGACAGCACAGGCTCGAGCGTCGATGCCGCAGCGGTCGAGATGCTCCTGAACGGCCCGCTCACGCAGCTCCCGCGTCGCTGCGTCCGCGCGCCGCGCGGGATCAGCGGAGTGGTGGAGGACCTCAGGGAGCCGGACGATCGACTGCGCCGCCTCGGATGCCCGGAGCACGAGCTCGTGGAGCGCAACGGCTCCGAACTCGGGACGGATGCCACCGACGCGCTCAGCGAGCTGGCGGGACACGACGACGGGATAGCCGACGTAGTCGTGCCCCCGCAACCGCTCGGGCGACCACTCGGGCTTCCAGGTGCGCACCGGGAGGTGCCCGGAGCGACTCGGCCACGACTCGTTGGCGTAGGCGAGCACCAAATCGGGCTGATCGTCCAGCGCCCGACCGATCACGTCGAGCGCATCCGACCTCAATGCCGACGACGACTCGACGAAGACGACGTGGTCACCGGTCTCCACGACGGCCGGGAGGCCGTGCTGCTGATCCGACCCGACCGACGACGGGATCCGTGGACTCACGTCGAATCGGCCGCCCCGAGACGCCGTCGGAGCGAGTACAGCGGCCGTACGAACATGCGCCCGAGGCGCCACGTCGTCGATCCCCGCATGTCGACGAGCTGTCGTTCCAGCGAGGCGTTCATCGCCATCATGTGGTCCAGGTCGCTCACGACCTGTCGCTCCTGCTGGAGACGCTGGCGTTCGGTGAGCAAGGTGACCTCGGCGCGCAGGTTGCCGAGCTCGGCCTCTGCCCCGATCAGCTCGTCGCGCAGGCGCAGCACCTCGCGGCGCAACGTGTCGACGTCTCCATCGGCATCGAGCAACGGGTCCGGTGTCGTGCCGACGACCCGCTCGTCGTCTGTCATGTTCGTGCCTTGCACGCCGCGAGACTACAGGACCGCTCCACGTGGCCGGCCGACTCGGCGGAGCCGGCGTACGGGCGCTCCCAGCAGTCGTCCGAGGCGATAACTCCTGCTCCGTCGGAGCGCCTGCAACTCGCCTGTCGACTCGGCGAGCGCAGCTTCGGTCCGAAGCTGCACCTCGACGAGGTCGCGATGGTCGTCCGACAGTTCGGCGTGGGCACGCAACAGCGCTTGGTAGGTGTGGGTCTGCTCGTCATGAGCATCCACGAGGCCGCGATGGGCCCGCGCCAGTTCCTCGTACGCCGCCGAGAGCTCCCTGTGGAGGCGCTCCAACTCGGCCACCCGCTCGTGAGCGGCGCTCTCACCCTGATGGCGTCGCAACAGCGACAGCGTCGGCGCCGGCGTCGCCGCGTCGACCAGGCGGGTCGCCCACACGTCGGCGACCGACGCCGTGGCGCGCGACAGCCCCCCCGACACGATCGCCTGAAACTCGGATTCCGCCTCAGCGAACCGTGCCACCGTGTCGTCCGTCCACGCGTGGCCGGCGACCTCGCCGAGCGCTCGCACGAAGTCGCCGATCGTGTCGACGTCATCCCACCGGTGCGGCACACCGGAGCCGGCGATGCGGACCGCCGTCTCGAAGTAGGAGCGGAGACGGATGAGACCCTCGTCGACGCCGCCGGCAAGAGACCACTCTCGGTCGACGAAGTGCACTGTCCCGTCATCGTCGACGACCAGGTTCTTCAATGTGCAGTCGAGGAAGTCGGCGGGCAACACCGGCTGGTCGGTCGCGATGAGGAACGGATGCGACACCTCGTCGTCGGCCGAGGACCGATGCGCTTCGAGAAACCCGTCGTAGTCGCGCAGCAGCGATTCGAGTTCCGCGATGTCGTCGGCGCGAACGGCATCGACGACCTGATCCTCGAGGCAGTGACCCAATTCGACCGGTTGCTGGCGATGGCCGACGTTGGCGACCCACCCCTCGACAGCCGGATCGGCGTCAGACGGCCCCGAAGTCTGCTGGATGACGATCTCGCCGGAGTCGGTGCGGATCGCACGATCCGAGCGGAACTTCTGCAGGCGCTCGCCGCTCGAGATCCACGCCTCGCCGTCACCGATGCGAGTGCGCGACACGTTCGGCTCCGACGACGCCACGACGAGGAACGAGTTCGCCGTCTCCGGCCCGAGCCCCGCGTCCAGCATCACGTCGAACGCACTCTTTGCGTCGCAGACCAACCAGGGTGGGCCCGCCCGATCCGCCGTGGGGGTACGGACGAACTGCTGCAGCACACGCCGCCCTCGCTCGGATTGGTACAACTCGTGCCGGGCGACGAAGGTCGGCAGCTTGTAGTCCGGAAACGGGTACAGCCACTCCTGGTCCGACAACCCGGCCCGGTCGAGCATCAGCGACAGCTCCCGACGGGACCAGGTGCGGGGCGATCCGCGATCGGGATAGCCCTCCAGACCGATCCAGGGCACGCCGAGGTGGTCCTCCGGATGGCTGAGCAGGTATTTCAGTCCGATCTGGTTCTCGATGGCGAGCACCAGTGATCCGTCGGGCTTGAGCCACGAACGGGCCAGTTCGAGCATCGCCCGCGGACCCGCCGCACCTCCCACCGCGGCGGGCGAGTACTCGAGCACACCCACGAGCACGACGATGTCGAACAGATCCATCGGCGGCAACGCGGCGGCGTCGCCCGCGTACACGGTGACCGTCTCGTGTTGGAGCGTCCGAGCGCGCGCCGCCCTCGCCCGTCCCGTCGAACCCTCGACGCCCACGACCTCGGCGCCCATCTCGGCGAACGTCACGAGGTTGACACCGGTGCCACAGCCGATCTCGAGCACGCGCGTGCCCGGTGCGATGACGAGCGGCTGCAACAGGTCCCGGCGAAGCCGCGAGAAGTGGTATCGAGTCGGCCAGTCGACGATGTGGGAGGCGAGCTCGTCCGAAGTCGACGAGCGATCGGCGGCTGACTCGAGGATCTCGAGGATCCGGGCCTCGGCGCCGTCCTGGTACGGAAGGTCGTCACCGAGATCGAGGACCTCGCGGGCGGCGTTCCGGGGCACGGGGCCGAATCGTAGTTGGCCGGTTACGGTTGCCGAGGTGCAGAGGCGAGGTGGACGGACTGCATGAACGAGCGTCCGGCCTCGGTTCCCCCCGACCGTCGAGCGCGGCGGGACTGGTACGTTCCCGCGTGGATCGCACTGTTCGTCGTCGCCTGCCTCGGGCCGGCGATCGTCGGCGCCCGGACGCTGCTGTCCGTCAACCTCATCGGCCAGTTCTACCCCTGGGTCGCCTCCTCGGCGGCGTCGGTGCCGGGCCATCAGGTGTGCACCAGCGACACGGTCGACTACTTCATGCCGGGCATCCGCTCGATGCGAACGGCGTGGTTCCAGGGCGAGTTCGGCGGGTGGCAAGACGTCGTCAACGGCGGGGGGCCGCTCGGTGGGATCCCCAACCTCGGACTGCTCAGTCCGCTCTCGCTTCCGTACCTCGTGCTGCCGCTCTGGATCGCCCCCGTGTTCGTCAAGCTGCTCGAGCTGATCGTCGCCATCGGCGGCACGTTCCTCTTCCTCCGCCGCTTCGGCGTCAGCCGATCTGCGTCCTGGCTCGCGGGCTTCGCGTTCGCCACGTCCGGGTTCATGGTGATGTGGTCGAACTGGCCGCAGACGCGTGTTGCTGCATTGATTCCTGCGCTCTTCTGGGCGATCGAACGCCTGCTGTCAGATCGTTCGCCACGCAACGTCGCACTGATCGCCGTGATCGTCGCCTCGATGCTGCTCGGCGGCTTTCCTGCCGTGACCGGTTGGACCATCTACGTGGCCACGGCGTACCTCGCCGTCCGCGTCGTGGTCCTGTTCCGTCACCGCCGGCGTGCGGCCCTCGGGGTCGTGGCGGCAGCGGCATCCTCACTGGTCCTCGGCCTGATGCTGAGTGCGGTGCAGATGCTGCCCTTCGTGTTGTACTTCCAGGACCTCGACACGGCGTATCGAGCCGAGTCGGGCTCGATGGGGTTGCCGCTCTCCGGGCTGCTCACGCTCGTGGCGCCCGACGCATACGGGCTGTGCATCGCCGGCAGCTCGCCCGTGCTCGGCACCACGAACCCCGTCGAGCTCGTCACGTACATCGGTGCGGCGGTCGCCGTGCTCGCGCTCGTCGGCGTTGCTGCCGGCATGGCCCGACGCACGAGCAGGTCGCGCGCCGTCGTGCCGTTTCTCGCCGCGGTCGCCGCGTTCGTGGTCGTCCTCGTCTTCTGCAGCCAGCCGCTGCGAGACCTCATGGTCCGCTTCCCGGTCTTCGCCAACAACACGGTGGGCAGATTGCGATCGGTGCTCGGCTTCGTCCTCGCCGCGCTCGCCGGCATCGGCTTCGACGCCATCACCCGGTCCCGGCGCGACGCGTCGACGACCCTCGAGCGACGACGATGGTGGCGTTGGCTCGTGACGTTCGGCGGCGCCGGCATCGCCGCCATCCTGGTGCTCCGGGCGGCCCGCCGGAGCGGCGCCGCCGGCGGCTACTGGCAAGATGTGTGGCCGCGGCTCGTCGTCCCGGCGATCATCTGCGGCGTCGCGCTGCTGATCGTGGCCTTCGCCGTCACGGGCAGGACGATCCTGTCGACGCGTTGGGGCGAGGTCACCTCCCGCACGGTCGCCTTCGTCGTGCTGCCTCCGCTGGTCGTGGTGCAAGCAGCCGTCTTCTTCAACACGGTCCTGCCCGGAGACGACCGCGAGAACTTCTACGCCGAGACATCGACGCACGAATTCCTCGAGTCGAATCTCGGGCACGAGCGTTGGGCGAGCTTCCAGCACGTCCTCTACCCGTCGACGGCGCTGTTCTACGACCTGCGGACGGCGACGGGCCATCAGTTCATGCGCCCGGAGTGGGCCGACTTCCTCGAAGCGATCGACCCCGAAGCGATCCGCAGCCCGACGTTCTCGGTGTTCGACTGGATGACGCCCGAACAGGTGGCCGAGTCCGAGTTGCTCGACCGGCTGGGTGTGCGGTACTTCGTCGCCCGGCCGGACTGGTCGGCCGGATCGTTTGCCGACCTGCCGGCTTCCGACACGATCGTGTCGATTCCCGAGGGCTCCGTCGCCCGCTGTGACCTTGCCGACGGTCCCGTGCGCGGGGTCAGCTTCGAGCTCGCCGAGCCGCTGCTGGCGTCATCGGATGCCGGCGCAACGCTGCGCGTCCTCGTGACGACCACGAACGGCGACACCGTCGAGTCCGGTCGCTACGTCGGGCCGGGGCTCGGCGCGGGACTGGTCCACGTCCCCGTGGCCGGCGAACGCATTGCAACCCGCGGCACCGCGAACGTCGAGATCTGGGCCACCGGTGCCGAGGAGCCCCTCGCGCTCACGGCCTCGAACGGATCGCCGGTCTGCGCGCCGGTGCGGCCGTCCGACGACGGGCTTCGCCTCGTGCATGCGGACGACGGCGCTGTCGTCTACGAGCGGTTGTCGGCCATGCCGCGTATCCGCTGGGCAGCTGACGCAGTCGAGATCGCGCGCGACGAGCAGCTGACAGCACTGTCGAGCGGTGTGCCCCGCGACACGGCCGTGCTCGACGTCGCGGGGCCCACCGACGGTCTCCCCGCAGTGATCGACGTGACCACCGACCGTGGCGGCAAGATCGCTGCCACGGTCGACGCCGAGGGTGCCGGATATCTCGTGGTCGCCGACGCACTGCAGGCGCCGGGCTGGTCCGTCACGGTCGACGGGGAACCGGCCGACCTGATCGGTGTCGACCACGCACTGGTCGGTGTGTGGGTCGAGTCCGGCGAGCACGACGTCGTGTTCACCTACCGGCAACCTGGCCAACGCGCCGGTGCGGCCGCCAGCGCGTTGGGATTGCTCGTCCTGATCGGGTGCGTGGCCTGGGACCCGTGCCGGCGCCGCTGGACAGGTCGCCTGGCGGATCGACGAGGGTCAGCCGGCAACGAGCCGACCGAGCCGCCGCGGGAGTCGCCCGTCGCCGCGCCGTAGAATCGTCGACCTTATGCCTACTGCGTTCATCACCGGGATCACTGGCCAGGATGGTCAGCATTTGGCGGAGTTCTTGCACGGTGAGGGTTATCACGTGTTCGGGATGGTGAAGGGGCAGAACAATCCGCGGGTGGAGGCGTTGCAGGCGGAGTTGCCGTTTGTCGAGTTGGTGTCGGGGGATTTGGCGGATTTGCCGTCGATCGTGCAGGCGTTGGAGTTCGCTCAGCCCGATGAGGTGTACAACCTGGGTGCGATCAGCTTTGTGGCGTTGTCGTTCTCGCAGGCGGAGTTGACGGCGAACATCACCGGGTTGGGTGTGTTGCGGATGTTGGAAGCGGTGCGGATGGTGGGTGGTGCGGAGAATCCGATCCGCTTCTATCAAGCCAGTTCGTCGGAGATGTTCGGCAAGGTGCGCGAGACGCCGCAGACGGAGATGACGCCGTTCCATCCGCGTAGCCCGTATGGGTGTGCGAAGGTGTTCGGGCATGACATCGTGGTGAATTATCGCGAGTCGTATGGGATGCATGCGTCGTCGGGGATCTTGTTCAACCATGAGGGCCCGCGGCGGGGGTTGGAGTTCGTGACTCGCAAGGTGACCAATGCGGTGGCGCGGATCAAGTTGGGGTTGCAGGACGAGGTGGTGTTGGGCAATCTCGATTCGAAGCGTGATTGGGGGTATGCGGGTGACTACGTGCGGGGCATGTGGTTGATGTTGCAGCAGGACGAACCCGACGATTATGTGTTGGCGACCGGGGAGACGCATTCGATCGAGGATCTGGTCGCCCGGGCGTTTGGTGAGGTGGGGATCGACAACTGGCGTGACTATGTCCGTCAGGATCCGAAGTTCTTGCGTCCGGCCGAGGTCGATCTGTTGATCGGTGACGCGTCCAAGGCGCGGACCAAGCTTGGTTGGGAGCCCGAAGTCGACTTCCCGACGTTGATCAAGATGATGGTCGACCACGACCTCCAACGCGAAGCCACCAAAGCCGGCATCCCCCTTCCTGGCTGATCGGGCCTCACCACCAGCTGGTGGTTGGTCGCGTTTGGTCGGCCCGATCTCCGGCTCGTCGCTGGCGCTTCCCTCGCCGTTCCTGGTTGATCGGGCCTCACCACCAGCTGGTGGTTGGTTGCGTTTGGTCGGCCCGATCTCCGGCTGGCCGCATTCGGCGTTGCGGCAACTCCAACTGCTAGCTTCACCGCTCGCCACGCACTGCGCCACCGACGTTTCATGACACCGAGCCACGCCGACCTCCAACGTTCACACGACGATCGACGCGGCGAGGGTTCCGATGGACACGACGGCGCGTCCGGTGATCCTCGTTGGCTCGACGACTTCGTGGCCGTCGTGGCGCAGCGCATGGGGTCGAGTGGCGTCGTGCGACTCGATGAGACCCGATTCGAATCTCACCCGGACGTCGCGGACGGTTCGGTCGTCGTGTCCAGCGGAGTCGAGCGGGCGAGCGATCCGACCGCACACCTGTCCGACCTCCGTCGTCTGCTCCCCCGGATCCACGGCCTGGTGATGACCACGGCCCTGCACGTCCGACCGGAGAACCCCACCGGGGACCCGGTTGCCTCGGAGTCGTGGACGATGCAGTGGACGACAACAGAGTTCGTCGGCCTGCTCCAGTCGCACGGGCTCGATCCGCTCGTCCACGGACACGCCGGGCCACTCGTCGGCCCTCGCACGGATCAGCTCGCGTTCGTCCCGGGCGGCACCCTGCGCTCGCGACCCTCATCGCCCGCCGTGCGCTGCCTCGCGATCCTCCCGTGCTACAACGAGCTCGACGTGATCTGCATCACGATCGACCGACTGCTGGCGCAGCGCCTCGACGTCCACGTCATCGACAACTGGTCGACGGACGGCACCTGGGAGTTGCTGGCGCAGCGTTACGCCAAGCGTCGCGACGTCACCTTCGAGCGTTTTCCGAGTGCGCCGAACTCGCAGTTCCAGTGGGCGGCGATCCTCGACCGGATGGATCTGGTCGCCGCCGCGGCACCCCACGACTGGATCATCCACGTCGACGCGGACGAGCAGATCGACACCTGCTCGCCCGACATCGGGGTCGTGGACATGCTGACCATCGCCGACGACGCCGGATACGACGTCATCGACTTCACCCTCATCGACTTCAGACCGGAGCAGCCGAGCGTGCTGCCCGGTCCAGACCACGCGCCCGAGGCCTCGTTGCCGTCCCGTTGGGAGTTCGCAACGCGGCCCGGCGCCCGAATGTTGGAGCGCGCATGGAAGAACCGCAGGGCACCCGTCGAGTTGTCCGCCTGGGGCGGACACGCGATCGGCGTCGAGAAGCGGATCTTCCCGCTCAACATGATCCTGCGGCACTACCCGCTCCGCTCCGCCGAACAAGCTCGGCGCAAGGTGTTCCGGGACCGGGTTCCGCGGTTCGAGTCCGAGCGAGCCGAACGCGGCTGGCACACGCAGTACGACGGCTTCGACGCGTCGTCGGAGTTCGTGTGGCCCTCGGACGCCCTGCACGAGTGGACGTGGCGCACGCCCCGAGCGTGGGTCGCCGAGTTCTCCACTCGAGCGGGCCTCGGGTTCGGATAGGACACCGCCACGCCCAGATCGAGCAGAGCAGACAGCAGCTGGTCGACTTCCTGTCGGGATTCGACAACCTCTGTCTCCTGTCCGACGTCGTGGGCAACGTCGGCGACGACCTCATCAAGGAGGGCTCGCGGGCGCTCCTCGTCGATGCTGGTCTGCCGTTCGAGCAGGTCGCGTCGGATCTCGACGTCGCGGAGCCGGCCGGGAAGACGCTGCTGATCCGCGGCAGCGGAGGATGGTGCACGCTGTTCCACGGCTTCATGCCGACGGTGACGCAGCGGGCGTCGGCCGTCTTCGGCCACGTCGTCGTGCTGCCGTCGAGCTTCGATCCCGCCGTCGCGGACGTCCGCGAGGCGCTGGCGCGACCGAACGTGACGGCCATCTCGAGGGACCTCCGCTCACGAGATCTCATCGCCGGCTCGGTGGCCGGATTCGCCGCCGTCGACTGTGCGGTGCACCACCCGCGATTCGCGACATCGAGCACCGCGGCCGGTTCGGGAACGCTGGTGGTCCTGCGTGAGGACAAGGGGAGCCCGTTGCTGGCCGAGGGGTACCGCCCGGACCCACTCGTCAACGACGACATCAGCTCGAGCGCACCGAGCATCGACGCCTGGCTCGACCGGATCGAGGGCGCAGCGACCGTCGTCACCGATCGACTGCACGTGGCCGTCGCCGCGGCGTTGATGAACAAGCACATGGTGCTCATCGACCCCTACGAGGAGAAGCTGTCGGCGTATTTCGACTTCACGTTCGGCTCCTCGCCCGATCTGCACATCGAGTGGCAGCACACAGCGTGGCTCGTGGCGCAGGGGCTGGTGGTCCCGGCCGATCCCGGCGAGCACACCTGAGCCCGCGAGCAGGCGCTGGCCACTGACCGGATCGACCATCGGGATACTCTCGATCGATGCACGGCGCTCCTCCTGTTCTCGTCACCGGCGGCGCCGGATACATCGGTTCCCACACCGTGCGTGCGCTCGTCGCGGCCGGGCGTGAGGTCGTGGTGCTCGATTCGCTCGAGCTGGGGCGCGCCGAGGCCGTCGGCGACGTGCCGCTCGTCGTCGGCGACATCACCGATCACGACCTCGTCACGTCGACCTGCACGCAGCACGGCATCGGCCAGGTCGTCCACTTCGCCGCGTACAAGTCGGTCGGTGAGTCGATGACGTCACCGGCCAAGTACTGGCGCAACAACGTCGCCGGAACGGTCGAGCTCGTCGAGTCCTGCCTCGCGGCCGGGGTCCGCGACGTCGTGTTCTCGTCGTCGTGTTCGGTCTACGGCAATCCCGCGCACGTTCCGGTCGTCGAGTCCGAGTCGATCGAGCCGGAGAGTGTGTACGCCGAGTCGAAGGCGACCGTCGAGCGGATCCTGCGCTGGTACGGCACCACGCACGGCCTGCGCTCGGTGAGCCTGCGCTACTTCAACGCCGCCGGAGCGAGTTTCGACAGCGTGATCGGCGAGGACTGGACCTACAGCATCAACCTCATCCCGCTGGCGATGAAGGCGGTGTTGCTCGAGGATCGCCGGCTGCAGGTGTTCGGCACCGACTACGACACGCCCGACGGTTCATGCATCCGTGACTACATCCACGTCGACGATCTCGCCGACGCCCACGTGAAGTCGCTCGACCACCTCGCACGTGGCGGCGAATCGCTCGAGGTGAACGTCGGCACGGGTGTCGGCTCGTCGGTGTTCGAGGTGATCCACGCCGTGGAGGCAGTGGCCGGACGACCCGTGCCCTACGACGTCGCGCCGCGCCGCGCCGGCGATCCGATGGCGACGTTCGCCGATCCCACGTTCGCCCAGGCAACGCTCGGCTGGCAGGCGAAGTACGGGCTCGACGCGATCGTCGACAGCGCGTACCGCTGGCACTCGAGCCAGCTCGCCGCCAACCGCTGAGGGTCAGGCGCGCTCAGCGCTCGGATGCACGAGCGTCGACCGCACGCGATCGAGCCAGCCGAGGAGCACGGCGACGGCGCGCGGGTCGTGCCGCAGCCGGTGGCCGGCGCCTTCGAACAAGCTCAACTCCGCCGAGCCGTGGGCGTTGACGAGCTGGCGGGCATCGGACACCGGCACGCTGTCGTCGTCTTCGCCGTGCATCACCAGCATCGGCCGCGGCGCGAACCGACGCGCCGACGCCACCGGCCGGAACCGGCGGAACTCGCGGGCCCAGTCCTCCACCGACGGCGGGAAACGGCGGTCGTGGATGGCGCCGATCTCACGGGCGTGATCGAGGAACCGCCGCGGATGGTCGGCCCAGTCGTCGAAGTCGGCGCGGGGGCTGAGGAGTCCGGCGGCGCAGACCCGGGGATCATCGGCGGCGACGCAGATGGCGATCGAACCGCCCGTGTTCGTGCCGACGAGGATCACGTTGCTCACGTCGCCGAACGACGTCACGTGGGCGATCGCGCTGCGCAGGTCGTCGACCCAGCCCTGCAGCGAGAAGTCGCCTTCGCTGTCGCCGCAGCCGCGGAAGTTGAACGTCATCGCCACGCACCGCAGTTCGTGGGCGGTGCGGTCGATCAACTGCGGGAACGTGCCGGCCGCCCGCTGGGCGTCGAGCGAGGCGATCGGGAACCCGTGGCAGAGGATCACGGCCGGGCCCTGACCGAACTCGCCGGCCGGTCGGGCGATGTGGCAGGCGAGGCGCAGCCCGTTGGAGACGAAGGAGTCGTTCATCCCGGGCATCGAGTCACCTCACCTCACCGTCGCCGACAGGATTACGCCCTCGGCTTGCGCTTGCGACGGTGCATTCCCGGCTTGGCCAGCGTGTAGCCGCGGTTGCGGGCCTCGGCGAGCGTGTCGGGTCCGAAGCTGAGTCCCACCCCGGCGGCGACGATCTCGTCGATCGTCGCCCGGTCATCCCAACCGTCGAGGTCGTAGACGAGTTGCGTCCGCTTGTCACCGATGAATCGGCTGTGTTCGAACTTGGGGTGGTGCTCCATCGACGATCACGGTACCCGAGGGTTCAGCGCACCCACCAACCGTTGAGGTCGACCAGCAGGTGTGCCGGTGCGCTGAGGTAGCCGCACGAGCGCGATGAGGGGTCGAGCGGGACGATCGCCCCGTTGGCATTGGCCTGCCCGAGCCGCTGGTTGACGGTCGACGTGTACGGCAGGTCGGCACAGTCGTACGTCGTCACGTACCCCTCTTGTGGATGGTCGACCGAGGTCACGTTGACGAACGCGGCGTCAGGATCCACCCCGGCCGGCAGCCCACCCGTCACCGCGTACGGCAGCACCGAGTTGGCCGGACGCGGAGGTTGGATCCGACCCTCGCGGGTGTCGAGCACGCGCTGTGGGGCGGTGGGCACGTACGACAGTGCGCCGCTCGGGGCGAAGTACCCGGTGAGGTCGACGATCACGTCCGACGCGGCGTAGCTGTAGATGCAGAAGCGGCGGTTGGTCAGGCCGACGATGACGTTGTTCGGTCGCGCCTCGACCGCCGTGTGGTTGACCACGGAGGTGTTCGGCCGAGCCTGACCGCACGGGTACGCCGTCAGGTAGCCACCATTGGAGCCGCCGACCGCCGTCAGGTTGAACGCCGCTGCGGTCGCGTCCGCCGGCACCCGGCCGGCCAGGTCGACGGTCAGGGTTTGCCCGGCGCCGAGGCGCACACCACCGATGTTCGAGCGGGTGTCGACGACTCGTTCCGGGCCGACGGCCGACAACTTCGATCCGCTCCCGGGCCCGAGCCAGCCGGTCACATCCACCAACACGTCTGCCTCGGCGGACGTCCACACGCACAGTTGTCCGTTCGGCGACAGCGCGGCGATCGTCGTGTTGGCGACCACCTGCCCAGCCACATAGTTGATGTTCGACGTCTCGGGTCGAATCGGCTGACAGGGATGAACCGTCAGGTACCCCCATCCCGACGGCGTCACTGCGGTCACATTGACAATCGCGGCGCTGGCATCCGCCGGCACACCTCGCGAACCGGCGACCTGCACGACAGCTTCGGTTCCCGCCGGAAGTCGTCGCGAGCCGCCGAGGCCAACCCGCGTATCGAGAAGTCGGTCGGGCGCGATCGGGAAGAGCTCGCTCGCACATCCGGCTGTGGCCGACGCAGAGCCCTGCGTACCGGACGTCGTCAGGCGATACTCGCCAGCGGATCCGTACGCGCTGAAGCCGGTCCCGGGTGTCTGCCAGCCGATCGACCTCACCACGATCGTGTACCGTCCCGGATTCGCCGAGATGGCGGCGTCGATCCGATCGAACGGCGGAGACCCAGAGGCCTTCGCGACCAGGGCGCCAGATGCATCGCAGATCGTGAGGTCGGCGAGCAGGTTGGATCCTGAAGGACCGATGAGCGGCTCGAGGGTCGCAGCGAGCCTGCCTCCCGCTGAGTCCACGACGAACGTGTCGTCGTCGCCGAATCCCAGTAGACCGGTTCGAGTTGCATTGATCGGTAGGCCCACGACGGCGCCCGGCCTGACGTCGTCGGACCGATAGCCAACGTTCGACGCGATCCTGGCCACGTCATCTTCACGGTTGGTGGCGTTCGGATACTCCCCACGGGACCACTGCGTCACCGCTTTGCTGAGTGGTGAGCCCATGATCGGCGCCCAGAGGCCGTGCCCGGTGTAGTACTCATCGGACCCACGCCCATCGTGGCTGAGCCCGAACGTGTGGCCGGCCTCGTGGGAGATCGCCTCGGCGACGTTGGCCGTCGACAGGCTTGAGGTGAAGACGAACCCTGGGCGGTCGCCGCTGGAACTGAAGACGTTGACCAGCGCGATTCCGAGCGTCGCTGGGCTCCCGGTCCAGTTCGTCGGCGACACGACCATTCGCTGCCCGTAGGCGTCGTCGCCGGACGACGTCTTGCGCAGACCCTCGACCCCTGGATCGCGTGTCGTCACGTTGACCCCGAACGGCGCATAGTCCTCGGCGACGCGCCGCCAGATCTCGTAGATCTGGGCGGTCGATCCCGCGTACGGGGCCGACGTACCGGGGCCAGGCGTCACATTGTTCCAGTACGGATCACCGGATGTGACGTGGCCGTCGAAGTCGAGGTAGAGGACCTTGCGTCCGCCCGGGAGCGACTCGAGGGCAAAGACGTTCGCGCCCGCCGGGACGGTGAACTCCGCTGGCTCGTCGACCGGTGCACTGAGCTGACCGGGGGCGAGCCGGTCGACGTAGCCCACCGATCCGTCGACGCCGACGAACATCGCCGGATCGGTGGTCAGCTCCTCGACGAGCTCGGCGGGTTGCAGGTCAGCAGCGGCAGCGACCACGTCGAGCGAGGCGGTGGACTCAAGGGCCGCCACGGCCTCGTCACCCACCAGCCCGAACGGGTCATCCGAGGCGTCGACTTCGATCGCCAGCAGGTCCAGCGGGTCAGCCGGGTCGGGCTCCTGGGCCACCGCAGGTGACCCGCCAGTTGCGACGACACCGGCGAGCAGCAGCGATCCGATGAGGAGCCGCATCGCCGTTCTGCGGAGGGCGACCCCCGAATCGACGGACGGTCGTCGCACTGATCGCTGCACCAAAACAAGGTACCGGTCGCCGACGCCGCGCGATCGGCGGCCCGCTCAGATCAGCACGGCCTCGAAGAACAGCTCCGCCATCCGGTAGGCGACGACGACGGATGGCACGACGAGCATCCAGATCAGGATCGGGCGCAGCCGCACGAGGAGGATCACCGCCGGGAACAGCAGCGCCTCGGCGCGGTAGAGCGACAGGTCACCGCCGAGCAGGAGCGGGAACACCCACAGGCAGCCGACGGCGATCGCCGCGGCACGTTCGCCGAGCGAGAGCATCGCCCTGCTCGTCGCCACGATCCACACGGCGAGGACGACGATGACCGCCACCAGGAGGGACTGCAACCCGACCCAGCCCGAGATGACGTCATCGCCGAGGTGCCCCACCTGGCGGGCGAGCGTCACCGGTGGGAACGCCGGCGCGAAGTCGTACGAGGCCTGGGTCTTGAACCAGGCATCCCAGTGTCCGGTCGCTCGCTGGAAGTTGACGAGCACCAGCAGATACCCGACGGCCGCTGGCGCAGCGACCGAGATCGCCGCACGCACCCGCACTGCCCACGACGGCCCGACCGACCGGCTGAGCAGCGGCACCACAGCCATCGCGCCGACCAGGAGGCCGGACGAGTAGGCCATCGCCGCAACCGCTGCGGCCAAACCGGCGAGCACCCACCGCTGACGATCGACGCACACGGCGGCGATGACCGTCGCTGCCACCACCGTCGAGACCGGGAAGATCGCCCCGTAATAGACGCACCCGGGAAACACCGCCGCCAACGCCATCGCCGGGATCGCACGGCGCATCGGGTGCCGGCGGAGGAAGCCGAACCACAGCGCCACCCACGCCGTGAGCAGGGCGCCCAGAGCGAGCAACCGGCCCGCCGCGTCGGCTCGCAGTCCCGTCCAGGTCGCCGCACGGATCGCGTAGGGATACAACGGGAACCAGCCCGACGATCCGCAGAAATCCTCCGGTCCACGGTTCGCCACGCCGTCACACGGCCCGAACGCGTACCCCGACTCGGCGATCCGGAGGTAGTGGCCGGTGTCCCAGCGACCCCACGACGACACCGACCACGCCGACACGCCGGCGGCGCGAGCGGCAGCGGTCATGACGAGCGCCCACGACAACGCCGTGCCTCCGATCACGGCGAGATCGAACCAACCCGGTCGAGCAGCTGGCTCGGCGTCCACGGGCCGGGAGCGTAGTGATCATCCGGTGCTCGATCGGGGAACCCTCGGCGACGGGTCCGGACGCGACGATGCCGGGTCCTTGCGGACCCGGCATCGAACGGACTGTTGGGACTGCATTCATCACGACGGGTGATCGGTGACGGGCACCGTTTTCAATCGGTGACTCGCACCGTTCTCAATCGGTGACTCGCACCGTGATCACTCGACACCGCGGGGACCAGCTGCGGCGATGGGATGCAGCGGGGTTGGCGGAGATTCGCCAGGCGGTCCAGCCTGTCGGCCTAGCGGCCAACCACCTCCAGGGTCCCATGTGAATTTTCTGGCATGTTTGTGGACCACCTCCTTCCTCTGGTGCCGACCACCGTACACCGCGCTTGACGGCGGTGTGCGAGCAGGTTTCGGCTCACGTCGCCGGGTTGACGACCACCGCCGTGGCCATGCCGAACATGCCCTCTTCCGACTCGACGTGGGTGAGGATGTGGCAGTGCCAGACCCAGGTGCCGGCCTCGCTGGCTTGGAAGAGCACCGAGTACCGCTCGCCCGGAGCGACGTTGATCGTGTCCGCCCAGTAGGGCTCGTCGAGCGGGATGCCGTCCTTGGCGTAGATGAGCTGAGGGAACTTGTGGAGGTGCATCGGGTGCGCCATCAAGCCCTCGTTGTAGTAGGTCAACGCCACCCAGTCGCCTTCGTCGACGACCAGCGGTGCGGTGGCCGGGAAGCTCTTGCCGTTGAGCGTCAGGCCGATGACGCCGGCGTCGTTGACGACCATCGGCATGTCGATCGCCGGCACGAGGTCCTCCGGGATCGTCACGCCACTGATCGTGCGACCGCGCGGGATCGGGTTCTCACCGACGGTGAAGGCGGCGAACATGCCGTTCGGCACCGAGACCTGGCCGTGCATGTGAGCGTGGTACATCCCGATCGCCGGCACGTCGGCGACGAACTCGTAGGTGAACGACTCGCCCGTCGACACGACGTCTTGCGTGTAGGGCGCCACGCCATCCATGTCGTTCGGCGTGTCGATGCCGTGGAAGTGGATGTCGGTACCCATCGGCGTCTCGTTGTGCAGGATCACCCGCACCTTGTCACCGAGGTCGACCTTGATCATCGGGCCGGGCACCATGCCGTTGTACGCCCATGCGTCGACGAACTCGCCCGGAGCGACCTCCCACGGCGTGACCGCGGCGGTCAGCTCGAACTGCTTGGTGCCGTCGGGCATCAGTTCGTACTCCAGCAACTGGTTGCCCACTCCTTCGGTCTCCGCCGGGAACGCCAGCATCGACTCGACCATCAACATGTCCATCTGCTCGCTGGTCATCTCGTCGTGGCCCATCGCACTGTGGTCCATCTCGCCGGCGGCGTCGGCGTTGCCAGCCGCAGCTCCGGGTTCCGTGACGACGAGCTCGGTCGACATGCCGCTCGCTTCGTGACCCGGGATCGTGCAGATCACCTCGTAGGTCCCGGGCGCCAGGGTGCCGAGATCGAGCAGCTCCGAACCACCCGACATGAGGTTGCTGCTCTGCACGTTGGGGTCGACGAGGGCGAAGTTGTGCTCGACCGAGCCGTCGTTGGAGACGTTGACCTGCACGTTGCCCGCCGGCGCCGTCAGCTGCCCGTCGATGCTGAACTCGGTGAGCGACACGTTCAGCGTCGTCGCCGCCGCGGCGGGCGCCGCTGCCGCGTCGTCGTTGTCGTCGCGCAGCATGGCGATCACACCCATCACGACCAGTCCGAGCGCCACCACGGCGACGAGCCCGCTGACGGCGACGTAGACGAGGGTGCCGAACGACGAGCTCGGGTCGGTGCGAGCAGGTGGTGGCGCGGCGGACGGTGCGGGGGGATGTTCGGTGAGAGTCACGGCGTCACTGTCGTCGTTGGCGACGCCCGCGATCAGGGCCGTTGGTCCCAACCTGGTGTGACCGTCGTCATCCTCCGTGGCGCGGATCGTCGACGTGGAAGCGGCGTCCCGTGGTGGAGTCCGGCACGAGGCGCACGAAGTACGGCTTGTCGCTCGGATGCCACGGCACGACCTGGACGTCGAACAGGGCGGCGACCTCATCGGTGGAGTGGACGACCGACGCCTCCCCCTTGAGCACGACGCTCCACGCGATCCGCTCGTACCAGTCGAAGTGGTCGGCCTCGAAGGCGGCGCGCTGGGTGGCGAGGATGCGGTCGACCTTGGTACCGGGCGCGGTGCGGAACACCACCGTGCCGTGGTCGACGACGAAGTTGACCGGGAAGATGTCCGTACCGCCGTCCGCCGTCGCCACGGCGATCCGCCCGATGGCGACCGATCGCAGCAACTCCAGACAGGTTGCCGACGACAGCCGCTCCGGCTCGTCGATGCCCTTGTCGTCTTGCGTTCCCGTGGTCACGGATCGGTGTTCGTCAATGGAGCGGGCCAGCCCACGGACGCATCGACGGTGACGTCCTCCGCCAGCGGGAATCGACGGCCCGTGATCTCGTCGGCGCGGATGCGCACGAAATCCGGCTTGTCCGAATCGACCCACGTGGCGAGCGGCAGCATCTCGGCATCGTAGACGTCCTCCATCCGTTCGATCTGTTGCGCCCAGCCCTTGACGACGACACTCCACACCACGTGGCCGTCGGGGTCGTACCCGTCGATCTCGAACGCCACGTGGTGCATCAGCGCAGCGGCCGCGAGCTTCGTGCCGGCACCCGTCCGGAAGACGACGTCGCCGTCGTGCACGACGAAGTTGACCGGAAAGATCTCGGGCCTGCCACCGGCGTCGACGGCGAGGCGCCCCACAGCGGTGCGCGCCAACAGCTCGCGGCAGGTCTCCTCCGACAGGGTGGTGAAGGTCGTGTCCATGACTCCAGTCCATCCAGCTGCGCGGGTCAATTGCAAGGGCCGAAGGTCACGCCCGGCCGTCGACCGGCCGTCGCCCGGCTGTCGACTGGCCGTCGCCCGGCCGTCGACCGACCGTCAAGACGTCAGATCGTGTACGCCTGGTGCTCCAGGATCCGTGCCGCCAGGGCGAGGTCACCGTCGATGACGACCTGGTCGAGCAGGTCGCCACCGTCGACGCGCCCGGCGCTGCGGCGCGTCATCACCCCGATCGGCATCGTCAGCGTGACCGTCGCCCCACCCGGGAGTGCGGCGACCACGGCTGCCCGTTCCCCGACGTCGACGTGCATCGAGCGGACGACGGCGCCGCCGTCGGTCAGGGCGAAGGTGACCGACTGGCCGGGTGCGGCGCCCGCCTTCTTGCCGACGACGAATCCGAGGGCGTTGGCCATCTCGTCGAGCGCGACGTCGACGGCGAGGCCGGTCTCGTGCCCCGGCTTGCCGACGGCATCGCGGATGTCCTGCTCGTGCAGCCAGCAGTCGAAGACCCGGATCTGCATGAACCTTCCGTAGGTGTCCCTGCCCGCCGGCGTGAACGACTCGGCGTCCCACTCCTCCTGGGAGAGGTGCTCGAGCGTGGCCAGCCGTGCGCCGGTGAGTTCCTCGAAGCGCGACAGCACCTCGTTCGGCGGCGTGGCGCGGAACGACTCGATCCACTGCTCGTTGAAGACGCCGATGTCGTTCTTGACGTGCGGCGCCAGCGACCGATCGATCTCGACGTCGGGTGCCGGCTCGCCGTTGAGCATCGCCTCGGTCCCGATGATGTGCGCCACGTTGTCCTTGACGCTCCACCCCGGCAGCGGCGACGGCAGGTCCCATTCCTCGTCGGTGAGCGACGCCAACAGCTCGCCGAGGCTCGCCCACACCTCGCCCAGCGCTTCGACCGTCCGGTCCTTGAGGATCCGCGATGCCATGCCGCGATCTTGCCAGGTCGGCCCCGCCGACACCGCGCCCGGGTTCTGCGTCAGCGACAAGACCGACATCGAGCGTTGTCGCTGACGCGGAGCGTTGGCTGACGCAGAACGTTCCGCGTCAGATCGTGCGGGTCAGATCGTGCGGGTCAGATCGTGCGGGTCAGATCGTGCTGGTCAGATGACGTCGTCGAGGCCGGCCTGCGGGCCGACCGCGCCGATCGCCTCGAAGTAGGCGAGGTGTGCTTCGACGACGTTGACCGCGTCGACGTCGTCGAGCAGGTCGACGCCGTTCGCTTCCGCTTCGCCGATGAGGTAGGCGGTCAGCGCATCCTCGGTGAGCACGACGGGCTCCTCGATCCCCTGCGGGAGGTCGACCACACCATCGGGCTGCAGACCTTGGTCGTGGAGCCAACGCATGTGGAACAGCAGCAGTTGCTGCACCTCCTCCGGCGTCAGCCGCGCCTGGCTCGCCGGCGGCAGGCGGTCGCAGACGAAGTCGACCGCTTCGTCGAGCTGGTAGACGGCACGTGGCGCCACCGCATCGAGCCGGTGCGCTTCACGACCGATCGCCCCGGCCGCGATGGCGAACACCGCCAGCGCGGCGATCACTGCGAACACGATCGTGATGCCGTCCATGCCGGGCCGAGTCTAGGAACGCGAACGGGCCGCGCCCCGAAGGACGCGGCCCGTGCGGCAGTCACGAACGTTCGGGGTCCGTCCCCGACCGTTCGTTGGTCGTTCAGATGCCGATGCGCTGGGCGAGCTGCTCGCGGTGGTAGGTGGGGTCACCGAAGAGGAGTTCGGAGCTCTTGGCACGCTTGAAGTAGAGGTGCGCCGGGTGCTCCCAGGTGAAGCCGATGCCACCGTGGATCTGGATGTTCTCGGCAGCGGCGTGGAAGTACGCCTCCGAGCAGTAGGCCTTGGCGAGCGAGGCCGTCGACGGCAGCTCGTCGTTCATCTCGCTGGCGCACCACATGCCGTAGTAGGCGGCGGACTTCGCCGACTCGACCTCGAGCAGCATGTCGGCGCACTTGTGCTTGATGGCCTGGAACGAACCGATCGGGCGGCCGAACTGCACGCGCACCTTGGCGTAGTCGACGGCCATCTCGAGCACCTTCTGGGCGCCGCCGACCTCTTCGGCGGCGAGCGCCACGGCGGCGAGGTCGAGCACGGTCGACAGCGTGTTCCAGCCCTGACCCTCTTCGCCGATCAGCGTCGCCGGCGTGTTGTCGAAGTCGAGCTTGGCCTGCTTGCGGGTCTGGTCCATCGTCGACAGCGGGGTCTTGGTGAGGCCCGCGGCGTCGCCGTCGACGGCGAACAGCGAGGTGCCGGCGCCGGTCTTGGCGGCGACGAGGATCAGGCCGGCGGTGTGCCCGTCGAGGACGAAGGACTTGGTGCCCGACAGCGTGTAGCCGTCACCGGACTTGGTGGCCTCCATCGTGATGCCCGACTCGTCCCACTTGCCCGACGGCTCGGTGTAGGCGAGCGTGGCGATCGTCTCGCCCGAGGCGATGCCCGGCAGGTACTTCTGCTTGGCGTCCTCGTCACCCGACTGCAGCAGCGTGTTGGCGGCGAGCACGGCGGTCGAGAAGAACGGCGCGCACAGCAGGGCGCGGCCCATCTCCTCGAGCACGATGCCGAGCTCGACGAATCCGTAGCCCGACCCGCCGTACTCCTCGGGGATCGACAGGCCCTGCAGGCCCATCTGCTCGCCCATCTGCGACCAGACGGCCGGGTCGTACCCGTTCTCGGTCTCCATCTGCTCGCGGACGGCTTCTTCGGAGCTCTTGTTCTCGAGGAACGAGCGCACGGTCTTGCGCAGTTCCTCTTGTTCGTCGGTGAAGGCAAAGTTCATGGTGCGATCTTGCCTGCCTTGCGCGCCGGGCGGCGAATCTGCTTGTGTACACGTGTGGACACATTGGATCCGTCCAGCCGCCGGCTCGGCGTGCGCGAGCTGCGCGCCGCCCTTGCCGAGTCGATCCGCCGCGCCGCCGCCGGGGAGCGCACGATCGTCACCGCCTCGGGGCGCCCCGTCGCCCAGCTGACCCCGCTCGACGCCATCGTCCCGACGCTCGACGGGCTCCTCGCTTCCGGCGCGGTCATCGCACCGCGCCGCACCAGCGAATGGCGCCCGCCGGCCCCCGTGCGGGTGTGGGCAGGCGTGCGCATCGACCAGGTGCTCCGCGAGCTGCGCGGCTGATCGGTGTCGTGACGTGACGATCTTTCTCGACACCAGCGCCGTGCTCGCCGTCGCCGTCGACGGGCCACAGCGTGCGGTGGTGCTCGACGCGTTGCCCACCGACGCGGTGTGGGCGGCGTCGGCGATGGCGCTCACCGAAGCGCTGCCGGCACTCGATCGGCTGACCGACGAGGCGATCCTGCGTCTCGACCTGGAGGATGCGGTGCGTCTGGTGTGGGACCACCTCCACGTCGTCCCCGTCGACCAGCGCTGCCTCGATCGAGCCGCCGCCCTGGCTCGCACCCAGCCCGTGCGCCTCACCGATGCCATCCATCTGGCGGCGGCCGAACGACTGCCCGGCCCGGTGCGCTTCGTCACCTTCGACCCCGTGCAGATCGGCGTCGCCCTCGGCCTCGGCTTCGACGTCGTCAGCGCCTGATCGCACGCCGCACCGTCGAGGGAAGTGCCGTCCACCACGAACTAGAGTCCCGCCCGATGACTGCCAAGGGCCAGCAGCCGCAGCACGTGCTGTCCGTCGTGATGCCGTGCTACAACGAGGAGCGGACGGTCAAGGAGATCCTCGACCGCGTGTTCGAGTCCGATCTCGTCGGCGAGGTGATCGCCGTCGACGACGCCTCCACGGACGACACACGAGCGATCCTCGAGTCGTACGACCACCCACGGCTGAAGGTGCTCGTCCATCCGGTCAATCAGGGCAAGGGGGCGGCACTGCGCACGGGCATTCGCGAGGCCACGTGCGAGTACCTGGTGATCCAGGACGCCGACCTCGAGTACGACCCCAGCGAGTACCCGAGGCTGCTCGGCCCGCTGCTCGCCGACGACGCGGACGTCGTCTACGGGTCACGATTCGTGGGCGGCGATGCCCACCGCATCCTCTTCTTCTGGCACACGCTCGGCAACCGCGTCCTCACGCTGGCGTCGAACATGGCGACCAACCTCAACCTCACCGACATGGAGACCTGCTACAAGATGTTCCGCCGGGAACTGATCCAGCAGCTCGACATCGAAGAGGACCGCTTCGGGTTCGAGCCGGAGGTGACCGCCAAGATCGCCGCCCAACGGTGGCGGGTCTACGAGGTCGGCATCAGCTACCACGGCCGCACCTACGACGACGGCAAGAAGATCGGCTGGCGCGACGGCGTGCGGGCCTTCTACTGCATCTTTGCCTACTCCCCGATCGGCACCCGGGTGAACGCCAAGCGACTGGGCCCGCTGGTCGCCCGCCTCACCGGCTGAGCGGTCAGCGGAGCGGAACCCGGGCGACGAGCAGGATCGACTGTCCGAAGGGCACGCGGACCCGGCTCTCGAACCAGCGGGTCACGGGAACGACGACGCGGTCGAAGATGCCGACGAGGCGCGGTGACGTCGGCTCACGCCGCAGGAGCTTGACGAGCAGCAGCCAGCTGAACCAGCCCGGCAGGTTGACGTACCGCTGGTCGACGACGTCGAGGCCGGCCCGCCGCACGACCGCCTGGAGGTCGGCGCGGCGGTAGCGCCGGAAGTGGCCGAGCTTGCGGTCGAACGGGCTGTACAGCTGCGAGAAAGCCGGCACCCAGATGACGAGGTGCCCACCGGGGTCGACCAGGTCACGCAGCGAGGTCAGTGCACCCTCGTCGTCCTCGATGTGTTCGAGCACGTTGATCATCACGGCCGATCCGTAACCCGAAGCCGGGACGTCGTCGAGCGTGCCGCCGACGATCGACACCGCGGGGTCGGCGCCGAAACGATCGTGCAGCACCTTCGATCCTCTGGGGTCGGGTTCGACGGCGGTCACCGGCCCCAGGTCGATCAGCACCTCGGTGAACGTGCCGTGGCCGGCGCCGACTTCGAGGATCTCGGGCGCCAGGTGCCCGCGGGCGAGATCGAAGATCCAGTTGCGGTAGTTGACCGCGCCGTCGAGCGACTCCAGGCTCGAGGCCAACGTCGACGCCACCTCGTGGTCATCGAACTCGTCGGTGGCGGCGCCGATCGTCGTCACGGGTGTCGAGCCTACCGACGGGCCTGCCGGCGCCCGGGCATGGGCAGGCGCGCTCGACCCGACCGGCAGCAGGTCGAATTCCTACGCTGCGTCGATGACCGATGCCGCCGGCACCATCGCCTTCGATCCCGATGCGCTCCGTGAGAAGTACCGCGACGAGCGCGACAAGCGTCTGCGCTCCGACGGCAACGAGCAGTACGTCGAGATGGCGGGCAGCTACGCCCACTACCTGGAGGACCCGTACGTCGATCCGATCGAGCGCGACCCGTTGACCGATGAGGTCGAGGTGCTGATCATCGGCGGCGGCTTCGGTGGCCTGCTCGCCGGCGCCCGTCTGCGCGAGGCCGGCATCGACGATCTCCGGATCGTCGAGAAGGGCGGCGACTTCGGCGGCACCTGGTACTGGAACCGCTACCCGGGCGCTGCCTGCGACGTCGAGTCGTACGTCTACCTCCCGCTGCTCGAAGAGATCGGCTACATCCCCAAGGAGAAGTACTCGCGCGCCGACGAGATCCTCGCCCACAGCCAGGCGATCGGTCGCCACTTCGACCTCTACCGCAACGCCTGCTTCCAGACCGAGGTGACCGAGATGCGGTGGGACGACGCCGATCGGCGCTGGATCGTGGGCACCAACCGCGGCGACGCCATCCGCGCCCGCTACATCGTCATGGCCAGCGGCCCGCTGCACCGGCCGAAACTGCCGGGCATCGACGGCATCGACTCGTTCGAGGGCCACACGTTCCACACCAGCCGCTGGGACTACGACTACACCGGCGGGGGTCCCGAGGGCGGCCTCGACCGTCTCGCCGACAAGCGCGTCGGCATCATCGGCACCGGCGCCACGGCGGTGCAGTGCGTGCCGCACCTCGCCGCGGGCGCGCAGCAGCTGTTCGTGTTCCAGCGCACCCCGTCGTCGATCGACGTCCGCGCCAACCGGCCCACCGACCCCGAGTGGGCGGCGAGCCTGCAACCCGGTTGGCAGGAGCGGCGGATGGAGAACTTCAACAACCTCGTGTCGGGCATCCCCGAGGAGGAAGACCTCGTCGACGACGGCTGGACCGACATCATCGGCAACCTGTTGATCCGCGTCCGGCGTGGCGAGGGCGACCTGACGCCCGAGGGTCTGGCGAAGACGATGGAGATCGCCGACTTCGAGAAGATGGAACAGATCCGCTCGCGCGTCGAAACGATCGTCAACGACCCCAACACCGCCGAGTCGCTCAAGCCGTGGTATCGCCAGTTCTGCAAGCGGCCGTGCTTCAACGACGAGTACCTCGATGCGTTCAACCGGCCCAACGTGCGTCTCGTCGACACCGAGGGGCGCGGCGTCAAGCGCATCACCCCGACCGCCGTCGTCGTCGAGCAGCGCGACGCCACGGGCAACCTCGTCGAGGAGGAGTTCGAGCTCGACTGCCTGATCTTTGCCACGGGCTTCGAGGTCGGCACCGACTACACCCGGCGCGCCGGGTACGAGCTGTACGGGCGTGACGGGCGGACGTTGACCGAGGCATGGAGCGACGGCGCCTCGACGCTCCACGGGATGCACAGCCGCGGTTTCCCCAACTGCTTCATCTTCAGCAACGTGCAGTCGGGGTTCACGGTCAACTTCCCGCACATGCTCAACGAGCAGAGCAAGCACCTCGCCTACATCCTCGCCGCCGCCAAGGCCCGCGGCGTGACGCAGATCGAGGCCGAGGCCGAGGCCGAGGCGCAGTGGGTGGAGACGATCGTCGGGCTGTCGCAGATGAACCTGAAGTTCCTCGAATCGTGCACACCCGGCTACTACAACAACGAGGGCAAGCCGAGTGAGCGCAGCGTCAAGAACGGCAGCTACGGGGCGGGGTCGATCGCCTTCATCAAGGTCCTCGAGACCTGGCGCGACGAGGGTGAGCTGACGGGTCTCGAACTGTCCTGATTCGGCGGGCACTGGCAGACTGGCCGCATGTCCCACTCCGCCCCGGCCGCCGACACGCGCCACTGGTCCAACGCCGACGTCGAGGTCCACAAGGTGGTCGTCGGCCCCGTCGACAACAACGTCTTCGTCGTCCGCTGCCGCGCCACCGGCGACGCCGTGCTGCTCGACGCCGCCAACGAACACGAACGGCTGCTCGAGCTGTGCACTCGGCTGGGCGTCCGCAGGGTCCTCGAGACGCACGGTCACTGGGACCACATCCAGGCGGTGCCGGCGATCCGCGAAGCCGGGTACGAGGTGGCGGTCACCGCCGCCGACGCACCGAAGCTGAAAGACGTCGGCTACGACCTGTTCCTCGACGACGCCGAGGTGATCGAGGTCGGTCGGCTGCGTCTCCACGCCATCCACAATCCCGGCCACACCCCGGGATCGATCTCGTTCCACGTCGAGGGCACACCGCTGCTGTTCACCGGCGACACGCTGTTCCCGGGCGGTCCGGGGGCGACGCACTTCGACGACGGCGACTTCGACACGATCATCGAGTCGATCTCGACGCGCCTGTTCACGTTCCCCGACGACACCATCGTCCTGCCGGGCCACGGCGACGACACGACGATCGGCACCGAGCGCCCCCACCTCGACGAGTGGGTCGCCCGGGGTTGGTGACGGCGACCGTGACAACAGGGGTCAGACCCCTGTTGTAACACTGCTCAGGCGACGCGTTTGCGGCTCAGCGCATCGACCGACGAGGCGACCAGCAGCGCCAGTCCGGAGCAGATGAACTTGACGCCGGAGCTGGAGAAGTCGATCTCGCGACCGAGCAGCTCCGTCTTGCCGATCAGGCCGAGCCCGTTCGGGATGAGGGCCAGCACGAGACCACCGAGCACGGCGTTGATCATCCGCCCCCGCCCCCCGAACAACGAGGTGCCGCCGATCACCGCCGCCCCGACGGCGAGCAGCAACGTGTCGTTGGCACCCGTGTTCGAGTCGACCGAGTTGACCCGCGACGCCAGGAACCAGCCGCCGATGCCTGCGATCAGGCCGGTGGCGGCGAACGCCGACAGCCGCAGCATCGGCACGTTGATGCCGGCACGCCGCGCCGCTTCGGCGTTGCCGCCGACGGCGTAGAGGTGCCGGCCGTACGCGGTGCGGCTGAGCACGAAGCTGAGGATCACGACGAGCACCGCGACCAGCGGGATGACGATCGGCATCCCCTTGATCGGCGCCGGGGCGTTGGCGAACGCCCGGTTCTGGTTGAGCACCAACGTGACGAGGGCGATGACGGCGATCGCTGCGCCGACCTTGAGGACGACGAGCGACATCGGGAATGCCCCGTACGATCGGCGCTGACGACGAACCTGGGTGACGGCGAACAGGGCGACGCCGAGCACCACGACGATCCACGACACCGCCGGGCTCAACGCCCCGCCGACGATGTCGTTGACGAGCTCGCTCCGGATGCGCACGCTGCCGCCCTCGCGGACCAACAACAGCAGGATCCCCTGGAACAACAAGACGTTGGCGAGCGTGACGACGAAGGACGGAATGCCGACCTTCGACACCATCAGACCGGTGAACAAGCCGAGCAGCACGGCGACGATCAGCGAGGCGATCATCGACGGCACGAGCGGCCAGCTCTCCTGCAGTCTCGTCGCCAGCACCGCCCCGGCGATGCCCGCCGTGTAGCCGGCGGCGAGGTCGATCTCGCCGAGCAGCAGCACGAACGTGACCGCCATGGCGATGACGATCACCGACGACGCCTGCTCGAGGAAGTTGGCGAAGTTGAGCCGGGTCAGGAAGCTGTCGGGCCGGGCGAGGCCGAAGATCAACACGAGCACGGCGATCGACAGCACAGCGGGCAGCGACCCGAGGTCGCCAGCGCGGAGACGCTCGCCGTAGGCACGCAGCGCCCCGCGCAGGTCGGTCTGCACGTCGTCGAGGGCGAAGTCGGTGAGCACGTGCGGGGCATCGGTGCCGCCGATGGCATCGTCGGGCGTGCCGGTCATGCCGGGCACCTGGGAGTGCGGCGCGTTGTCGCGGATCTCGGTCATCGCGTCACTCCGCCGGCCAACCCGATCGAGCCGGCACGACCGGACGTGATCAGCTGGACGAGCGTCTCGCGTGTCATCGCCGAGTCGTTGGCGACGTCGGCGGCGACGCGCCCGAGGTACATCGCACTGACCCGGTCGGCGACCTGCATGACGTCGTTCATGTTGTGGCTGATGATCACCACCGCCACCCCGCTCGCCGCCAGCCGGGTGACGAGATTCAAGACCTGCTCGGTCTGGGCGACGCCGAGCGCCGCCGTCGGCTCGTCGAGCACCACCAGCCGCGACCGCCCGAGCACCGCCTTGGCGATCGCCACCGTCTGACGTTGCCCGCCCGACAGCGACGACACCTTCTGGCGCACGCTCTTGACGGTTCGCACCGACAGCGACGCCAGCGTGTCGCGCGCCGCTTGCTCCATCGCCCGTTCGTCGAGCACGCCGCGCCGGGTGATCTCACGCCCGAGGAACATGTTCTCGACGATGTCGAGGTTCTCGCACAGCGCCAGGTCCTGGTAGACGATGCTGATCCCGAGGGCGGCCGTGTCCCGGGGGCCGCCGACCGCCACCAACTCCCCGTCGAAGTGGATCTCGCCGGCGTCGAGCGAGTAGATCCCGGCGAGGCACTTGATCAACGTCGACTTGCCGGCCCCGTTGTCGCCGATCAGCGCCGTCACCTTGCCGGGGTACGCCCGGAAGTCCACCTCGTGGAGCACGCGCACCGGGCCGAAGCTCTTGCCGATGCCGAGCATCTCGATCAGCGGTGGCCCGTGCGCCCCGATCGCCGGGTCGAGCACTGTGGTTGTCTGGTCCATTCACTACCCCCTCCGCGCGAATGTGCCGGTCCGATTCGGCCGTCGACCGAACCGGACCGGCACCACGCTGTCACATCGCCGAACGGCTCGACGGCATGCCGTCGGTGCCGGGCATCGTCACTCGATGCCGGCCGTACCGATCGCCGTCACTCGATGCCGGCCTCGGCGCACTGCTCCTCGAGCCCGGCGCACAGCTCGGCCTGGTCGACGAAACCGTCGCCGACCGGGATCTTGACGTCGTCGAAGTAGATCGACTGGATCCCCGCCTGGATGTAGGGGATCTCGCCGTTCTCGTTGTCGATCGTGGCGTCGGTGCCGAGCTCCTCGCCACGCAGCAGCGCCACCGCCGCCTGCACGGCGCCGGTCGCTTCCTCGATGACCGGCTTGTAGACCGTCATGCACTGCGTGCCCCCGAGGATCGCCCGCAGGCCCTCCAAGGTGGCGTCCTGACCGGTCGTCGGGACCTCCAAGCCGTTGTCGGCGAGGACCGCCTGCGCAGCCAGCGACAGCCCGTCGTTGGCGACGAGCACGCCGTCGATCTCACCGTTGGCCGCCGTGAGCAGCTGCTCGAAGATCACGCCACCTTCGGCGTTGTCCCAGTCGGGCACGGCTTCCTCACCGACGGTCTCGATGCCGCTGTCGGCGATCGCGTCCTGGTAGCCCTGCTTGAACAGGGTGGCGTTGTTGTCGGTCGGCGAGCCGTGGAGCTGGATGATCCGCTTGCCCTCGACGTTGCCGGCGCCGCCCATGCACTCGATGATCCCCTCACCCTGGGCGGTCCCCACGGCGACGTTGTCGAACGACACGTAGACGTCGGCGGATCCGCCGAGCGTGAGCCGGTCGTAGTCGATGTTCTTGACACCAGCGGCGGCCGCCTTCTCCTGGATCGCCGCGCCCGACTCGGAATCGAGGTTGACGATGGCGAGGACGCCGACGCCGTCGGCGATCATCTGGTCGGCGATCGTCGCCATGTTGTTCTTGTCGCCCTCGGCGTTCTGGATCACGCACTCGATGCCGGCCTCTTCGCATGCCTGCTCGATCATCGGGCGGTCGAAGTCCTCCCAGCGGGCCGACGATGCCGAGTCGGGCAGGATGAAGCCGGCCTTGTCGCCACCCCCTCCCCCGGACGAGCCGCCGCCGCCGGTCGTGTCGGACGTGCTGTCGTCGGTCGCCGTCGTCGCGCCGGTGGCCGCCGACGCATCCGACGACGACGACGCGTCGTCGCCGCCGGAATCGGAATCGTCGCTGCCGCAGGCAGCCGTCGCCAACGCAAGCGCGGCGACGAGTCCGACCACGGTTCGGGTCGATGTTTTCATGTGCTCCCCCTCTGGAGTTGACCTTGTCTGGCGTGCGGTCTGGCGTGTGGTCTGACGCGTGGTCTGACGCGTGACGTTCCCCACGGGCTGATCACACGGCCCAGGCACCCGGCGATGGTTTGTCATCGCCGTATACAAATGCCGGTGTCAGTGTGCTCCGCGTCACACCCGCTGTCAAGCGTCGGCAGCTGCGGCGACCGCAGCCGGGTCGGCGAGCAGCGGGGCGAACGCCAGCTCCCCCGCCCCGACGAGCGACGACTCGGTCCCGAACGCGGCACCGATCACGGGAACCGTTCGCTCGACGCGACGGAAGCGGCGCCGCCGCAGCTCGTCGTCGAGCGGTCGCTGGAGGTAGGGCAGGATCCGGCCGAGCAACGCCCCGAGGACGACGACATCGGGATCGAAGATGTTGATCAGCGCGGTGACACCGACCGCCAACCACCGCCCCTCGACGGCCAACGACTCGAGCGCCACCGGGTCGCCGGCGTCGGCGGCGGCGAGGAGGCGGACCACCTGGCGACTTCCGCCGTCGGGGTCGAGGCCGGCTCGTTCGAGCAGCGCCCGTTCGCCGATCACCGTCTCGAGGCAGCCCGTCGAGCCACACGAGCAGGGTGCACCGTCCGGGTCGACGGGGATGTGGCCGATCTCGCCGGCGAAGCCGCGGTGTCCGACCAGTCGCCGCCGATCGACGACGAGGCCACCGCCGACGCCGACCTCGCCGGCGATGTAGATCATCGTCGAGGTCCCCACCCCCGCGCCGAAGCGGGCTTCGGCGAGCGCACCGAGATCGGCGTCGTTGCCGACGTGCACGGGCAGGTCGAGCCGGAGGGCCGCCCGGAGCAGCGGTGCCAGGTCGACCTCGACCCACCCCATGTTGGGCGCGATGACGACGACCCCATCGGGCTCGCGGATCACCGCAGGCACGGCGACGCCGATCCCCAGCAGGCGCCGACCGTCGACCTCCGCTCCGGTGCAGCCGAGCCGCCAGACGATGTCCGCGATGTCGGCGATCGTCGCCTCCAACGGCACGCGATCACGCGTGCGCGGGACGCGCACCACGCGGATCACGGCACCGTCGAGTCCGACGATCGCCGCGCTGAGGTCGTCGACACCGAGCTCGATGGCGAGCGTGGCGTGGTTGGCGGTGTCGATCCGGGCAACCGGCGATGGCCGCCCCGGCCGACCGTCGGACAGCGCCGCATCCTCGACGACGAGGCCGAGGGCGACGAGCTCGGCGATCAAGCCACTGATCGCACTGCGCGTGAGGCCGGTCGACGTGACGAGGTCGGAGCGCGACATCGGACCCGTCGTGCGCAGCTGTTCGAGGATGACGGCGAGGTTCGTCTGGCGCAACGCCGTCGGCCGCACCCCGCTCGAACCGCTGCCTCTCACGTCGACCTCCTCACCCACGTCACCGGCGCCGACGATCCGGCCGGCCAGCAGACCGCCGATCCGACCGACGATCTGACCGACGATCTGACCGTCGATCCGACCGTCGATCCGACCGACCAGGATGATCGGCCCACACGCCGGTTGCACTGTAGGACGACGTTTGTCATAGTTGTCAACAAACACCGCCGGATCGCCCGGCACGCGCCGCGCGGCGAGGTCGTCGGCGCACTCGGCTCACGTCCGCTCATCGGACGATTCGGAGGGGACCACCATGACCGACCCGTACTTCGCGGACATCGACGCCATTCGCTACGCAGGTCCCGACTCCATCGACCCGATGACGTTCCGGTGGTACGACGCCGAGCGGGTCGTCGCCGGCCGCACGATGGCCGAGCACCTGCGCTTCGCCGTGTCGTACTGGCATTCGTTCAACTGGGACGGCTTCGACATCTTCGGCACGGGCACGCTCGACCGGCCGTGGCTGGCCGACGCCGATCCGATGGCGGGGGCGCGGCGCAAGATGGAGGTCGCCTTCGACTTCTTCGCCAAGCTCGGGGTGCCCTTCTACTGCTTTCACGACCGCGACATCGCGCCGGAGGGCGCGACGTTCGCCGAATCCTGCCGCAACCTCGACGAGATGGTCGAACTCGCCGCCGAGCATCAGGAACGCACCGGTGTCGGCCTCCTCTGGGGCACCGCCAACCTGTTCTCCCACCCCCGCTTCCAGGCCGGGGCGGCGACCAACCCCGATCCCGAGGTGTTCCGCTACGCCGCTGCCCAGGTCGCCCACTGCATGGAGGCGACGCACCGCCTCGGCGGCGAGAACTACGTCTTGTGGGGTGGCCGGGAGGGGTACGAGACGCTGCTCAACACCGACATGGTCCGCGAGCTCGACCAGCTCGGGCGGTTCTTCTCGATGGTCGTCGAGCACAAGCACGACATCGGCTTCCACGGCACGATCCTCATCGAGCCGAAGCCGTTCGAGCCGACCAAGCACCAGTACGACTTCGACGTCGCCGCGGTGCACGCCTTCGTCCAGAGGTACGACCTCGTCGACGAGGTCAAGGTCAACATCGAGGTCAACCACGCCACGTTGTCGGGCCACGACTTCGCACACGAGGTGGCCGCAGCATTCAACGCCGGCATCTTCGGCTCGATCGACGCCAACGCCGGCGACGACCGACTCGGCTGGGACGTCGACCGCTTCCCGGTGTCGGTGGAGCAGATGACGCTCGGCATGGTCGAGATCCTGCGCGGCGGCGGGTTCACGACCGGCGGGCTGAACTTCGACTCCAAGCTGCGCCGCCAGTCGATCTCGCCCGACGACCTGTTCCTCGCCCACATCGGCGGCATGGACACGATGGCCCACGCCCTGGTCGCCGCCGCCTCGATCCTCGACGAGGGTCAGCTCGACCGCCGCCGGGCCGCGCGCTACGCCGGCTGGGACGGCGACCTCGGAAGCCAGATCCTCGACGGCGCCGTCACCCTCGCCGACCTGCGCGACGCGCAACTGGACTCGACCGTCGAACCAACCCGCACCAGCGGCCGCCAAGAAGCCCTCGAGAACCTCGTCGCCCGCCACATCGACACCGCCCGGTGACCGTCACCGGACCGGTCCACAGCGCCGCCCTCCGCCGCTCGACCCCGATGAGCGAACGGGCCGGACGGTGGACCGCTCGCTCATCGCCGCCCTCCGCCGCTCGACCCCGATGAGCGAACGGGCCGGACGGTGGACCGCTCGCTCATCACCGCCCTCCGCCGCTCGACCGCGATGAGCGAACGGGCCGGACGGTGGACCGCACACTCATCGCTGCGGGATTTCTCCTATGGGGATAGTGATAATTCGGGGCGCAGGTAGGATTCCCGGCGTGAGCGATGCGCTGTTCCGAGTCGAGAACCTGCAGGTGCGGCCCGCCGAGGGCGACCACGGGTTGATCCTCCAGGGCCTCGACCTCACCGTCGCCCCCGGCGAGGTGCACGCCATCATGGGGCCCAACGGCTCGGGCAAGTCGACGCTCGGTAGCACGTTGATGGGCTCGCCCGAGTACGAGGTGGTCGACGGCACGATCGAGTTCCGCGGTGCCGACATCACCGACTGGGCGGTCGACGAACGCGCCAAGGCCGGCATGTTCCTCGCCTTCCAGTACCCGCAGGAGATTCCGGGCGTGTCGGTGATCCAGTTCCTCCGCCAGGCGCTCTCACAGCGCAAAGGCATCGACCTGTCGGTGCTCGAGCTGCGCCTCGCCACGATGGAGTGGATGAAGCGACTGGGGATGGACTCCTCGTTCGTCGACCGCTACCTCAACGAGGGCTTCTCCGGCGGCGAGAAGAAGCGCAACGAGATCATGCAGATGGCGATCCTCGAACCCGAGCTGGCGATCCTCGACGAGACCGACTCGGGCCTCGACATCGACGCCCTGCGGATCGTCGCCAGCGGCATCCGCGAGGTCCGCACCGAGCGCCCCACGATGGGCGTCGTGTTGATCACCCACTACCAGCGCCTCCTCGACGAGGTGACGCCGGATCACATCCACATCCTCGTCGGCGGCCGCATCGTCGCCAGCGGCGGCATGGAGCTGGCCGAGCAACTCGAGCGCGACGGGTACGAGGCGTTCCGTCCGGAGCACGCCGGAGCCTGAGTTGTCGTTCGACCTCGACGCCGTCCGCAAGGAGTTCCCGATCCTCTCGCGCCGCATCGACGGGCATCCGCTCGTGTACCTCGACTCGGGGAACACGTCGCAGAAGCCGCGCCAGGTGATCAGCGCGATGACCGAGTTCATCGAGCAGTCGTACGCGCCGATCAACCGCAGCTCCTACCGCCTCGCCGGTGAGGCGACCGAGGCCTACGAGGGCGCCCGCCGCGCCGTCGCCCGGCTGATCAACGCACCCGGCACCGACGAGATCGTGTTCACCAAGAACGCCACCGAGTCGCTGAACCTGGTCACCCGCACGTGGGGCGCCCAGCACCTCGCCGAGGGCGACGTCGTCGTCCTCACCCACCTCGAGCACCACGCCAACATCGTCCCGTGGCAGATGCTGCGCGATGAGCGTGGCATCGAGATCCGCTGGATCCCGTTGACCGCCGACGGACAGCTCGACCTCACCGACCTCGACCGCCTCCTCGACGGCGCCAAGGTGCTCTCGTTCACGGCGATGAGCAACGTCCTCGGCACGCTGCCACCGGTCGCCGAGCTGTGCGCTGCCGCCCACCACGCCGGCGCGCTGGCGGTCGTCGACGCCTGCCAGTACGTCCCCCACAATGCGACCGACGTGCAGGCGTGGGACGCCGACTTCGTCGCCTTCTCCAGCCACAAGATGTGCGGTCCCTCGGGCATCGGGATGCTGTGGGGGCGGATGGAGCTGCTCGACGCCATCCCGCCGTTCCTCGGGGGCGGCAACATGATCGACACCGTCACGCTCGACGGCTTCACACCGGCGCCCGTGCCGGCGAAGTTCGAGGCCGGAACCCCGCCCATCGCCGAGGCGGTCGGGCTCCACGCGGCCGTCGACTTCCTCACCGATCTCGGCATGGACTCGATCCGCGAGCACGAGCGTCAGCTCACCCGCTACGCCCTCGACACGTTGCGCGGTCGGTTCGGTGACGACATCGTCATCCACGGTCCCGACGACGTCGACGTGCGCGGCGGCGTGATCAGCTTCGCGTTCCGCGATCTGCACCCCCACGACGTCAGCCAGATCCTCGACGAGCGCAACGTCTGCGTGCGTGCCGGCCACCACTGCGCCAAGCCGCTGATGCAGGTGCTCGGTGTGCAGTCGACGACCCGCGCCAGCGTCTACCTCTACAACGGCACCGACGACGTCGACGCGCTGGCCGATGCGCTCGACGGAGCGAGCGATATCTTCGGATTCTGATGCCCGGCCTCGAAGACCTCTACCGCGAGATCATCCTCGACCACTACCGCACGCCGCGGAACCGTGGTGAGCTGGAGTCGCCTCCCGCCGTCGAATCGCGCGGGCACAACCCGCTGTGCGGCGACGAGATCACACTCTTCCTGCTCGTCGACGGCGAGGGCGACGAGGCGATCGTCAGCGACGTCAAGATCGGCGGCCAGGGCTGTTCGATCTCACAGTCCTCGGCGTCGATGATGACCCAGGCGGTGATCGGCAAATCGGTCGGCGAGGTGCGCGCCCTGATCCGCCGCTTCAAGTCGATGATGGGCATCGAGGGCAACGAGCCCGCCCCCGACGAGGGCGATGTGGCGCTCGGCGACCTCGAAGCACTGCAGGGCGTCGTCAAGTTCCCCGTGCGCATCAAGTGCGCCGTGCTCGGTTGGAACACCCTCGCCGACGCCCTCGACCACGCCAACTGACCGGGGCCGAGGTCGCGCAACATCCCCACGGCGGATGCGGCCGAGGGATTGCTCGCCTTCCCGACGGGTTGCCCGACTAGGTTCCGGAGCCGTGAGCGGGTCGGCAGCACGTACGCCGAGCGGCCGTCGCTCCGACCTGCGGACGACGATCCTGGCGATCATCGTGCTGGTGCTCGTCAGCCGGATCGTGCTGTCGATCGTCGGCGTCGTCGGGGCGCAGGTGCTCGACGACCGCGGCGTCGCCGAACCGGCGTACGAACACATCGAGTCCGCACGCCACGACGTGTCCTCATGGCTCGTCGTGCACCAGTGGTACAACTGGGACGCCGTCCACTACGAGGACCTCTCGCGGCATTGGCCGGAGGTCCGCTGGTCGGTCGAGCCGAACATCGTGACCCCCGACGGCGGTCGGGCGTGGACGGAGTTCTCGTGGCCCCCGCTGTTCCCCCTGTCGATCGCTGCCGTCCACGCAGTGACGGGCATCGAGGCCGGGGCGGCGATGCTGCTGCTGAACCTCGCCGCGTTCGGGGTGTTCCTGTTCCTCGTCCGCTGCATCGTGCGCGCCGACGGGCACCCCGAGAGCGCCGCCCGCTGGGCGGTGGCGTTCAACGTCTGCGCGCCGTTCGCCTTCTTCCTCTCGGCGCCGCTCACCGAGCCGCTGTTCGTGTGCTTCGCCGCCGGTTCGCTGTTGGCGGTGCGGTCACGGCGCTGGGAGGTCGCCGGCCTCCTCGGGGCGGCGATGGTCTGGACGAAGATGACCGGGGTGCTGATGGTCGCGCCGCTGCTGGTCGCCGCCGTACTCGAGGTCCGTCGGCACCGTCCGGCTGACTGGACGGGGCGGCTGCGGCCGTTCCTCGCCCCGGCGATCTGCGCCGCGTCGTACCTCGCCTACCTCTCCTTCGCCTGGATCCTCACCGGCACACCACGCGCTCCGTTCCTCACGCAGCGATACGGGTGGGGTAACAGCGTCGGCAACCCGGTGGTCAACCTGGTCACCAACCTCGACCGCTGGCAGTACCTCGCCGTCGCCGCACTGCTCGTGCTCACCGTCGTCCTCGCCGCGACGCGACAGATCGGACTCGTCGATGCCACGTACTGCGCCGTGATGCTGCTCTCGGCGGCGACCGTGGTGCAGATCGCCACGGCGGCACCGCGCTACGCCGCCGTCGCCTTCCCGCTCGCCACCGGTGTCGCCTTGTGGTCACGCCGCCGGCGGTTGGCGCCGGTGCTGATCGGTTCGATGGCCGGTCTGCAACTCGGCCTGTTCTGCATCTGGACCAGCTACTGGCTGGTCGAGATGGTGTGACCGTCACTCGCCACCAGCTGCAACCCCCCGACCGTCACCCGCACCCGCCCGGCACCCGGACTGCATCCGAACTGCATCCGGACGTCTGCGTCAGCGACAACATCGATTGCCAGCGTTGTCGCTGACGCTGAACGTCTGCGTCAGCGACAACGTCGAATGTCAGTGTTGTCGCTGACGCTGAGTCAGGCGCGGCGGAGGTCGGTGACGAGCGCGCCGCCGGCGTCGACGAACTGCTGCGGCGTCAGCGGCGGCGGTCGGTGACGAGCGCACCGCCGGCGTCGACGAACTGCTGCGGCGTCAGCGGCGGCGGTCGGTGACGAGCGCACCGCCGGCGTCGACGAGCTGCTGCGGCGTCAGCGGCGGAGGTCGGTGACAAGCGCACCGCTGGCGTCGACGAGTTGCTGTGGCGTCAACGGGAACACGTCGTGCCAGGTGCCGGCGGCGGCCCACACCTCGTCGTGGACGAGGAGGTCGGGGTCGACGAAGACGCGCAATGCGGTCCGGTGTCCGAACGGCGGTACTCCTCCGATCGGGAAGCCGGTCGCCTCGCGCACCGTGTCGGCGTCGACACGGGTGCATCGCTCGCCGCCGGCGGCTGCCGCCAGCTTCGACTCGTCGAGCTGGTTGGCGCCGCTGACGTAGGCCAGGACGACCTCGCCGTCGACGGCAAAGATGAGGCTCTTGACGATCTGCCCGACGTCGCAGCCGATCGCCGCGGCGGCGTCGGCGGCGGTCTTGGTGCCCTCCGGGAAGCGCCGCGGCACGACATCGATGCCCGCCGCCGTGCCGGCGTCGACGACGCGGCCGACGTTGCGATGCTGCTGGGCGCCGCCGTCCGCACGGGTGGTGTCAGTCATCGCTGGCGACGGTAGCGGGGCCGGCGCGCGACAGCACCAACGCCCCCGCCAACGAGCAGCAGGCGGCGACCAGGTACGGGATCACATACGACCCGGCCACGTCGTACAGCAGGCCGAGCAGCAGCGGGCCGCCGGCCGTGCCCATCACCCCGAACAACTGACTGCGGCTGTAGATCCGCGGGTAGTCGCGCACGCCGAAGCGCTCGGCGATCAGCAGCGGCTGCAGCATCAAGATGTTGCCGATCGTCGCTCCGAAGAAGACGATGGCGACGAAGATCAACCACGTCGACTCGGCCACGGCGAGCGTCGCCAACGCCGCCGCCTGGACGGCGACGAGCACCGTCGTCAACCGCGCCATCTCGACGCGGGTGACGATCTGGCCGCCGAGCAGGCGGGCGACGACGGACGTGGCGGCGATGGCCGTGACGGCGAACTGTGCCGTGCGGGCGTCGGTGCGGTCCTCGACGAGCTTGACCATCTGTTGGATCCCACCGACCTGAGCGCCGAGTCCGAGTACGAAACCGACGGTCACGCAGACGAAGAACCGGGTCCGCACGGCGTCGTCGAAGTGGTCGCCGAGCACGGGTGGGGCGGGTCTGCCGGCGACGAGACGGATGCCGTCGGGCGCCCATCCGTCGCGCCCCGGGTCGGGGCGGACGAGGAACCAACCGGCGGGAACGATCCCGACGGCGAACACGAGGCCGAGCCACGGCGTCCCCGCCTCGAGCCCGCGCGAGTCGAGCAGCTGCTTGGCGAACGGGGTCATCACGATGCCGCCGACCGACAGGCCCGTCGAGGCGACCGACAGCGCCACCGAGCGCTTGGTGTGGAACCAGCGGGTGACGACGGTGGTCGCCGGGACGAGCCCGGCACCGGCGAATCCGAAGGCGAACACGGCGTAGACGACGAACAGCTGCCACTGCTGGTCGACCTGGCCGAGGGCAGCGAGGGCGACGCCGCCGACGAGCCCGCCGGCGATGATGACGATGCGGACATCGATGCGGGCGATCAGTCGTGCGACCCACACCCCGAGCACCCCGCCGACGACGAAGAACACCGTCGTCGCCAGCGAGATCGTGCTCAGCGGCCAGTCGCGTTCCTTGCTGAACGCGTTGAGGTAGACGGCGAGTCCGTAGAAGCCGAGCCCGCCCGAGACCATCAACACGACGAAGCACCCGGCGACCACGAACCATCCGGGGAAGCGCCCCGACTCGACGGGCGGCGCTGCCGACGTCGTCGCCGGTCCCCCACCGGCACGGTCGCTCATCGACGCGACCGTAGGCGGATCAGCCGGCGAAGAGATCGTCGAGCGCGCCGGGCGCGCTCCCGTCGCCGGCACCGTCGGCGACGGCGAACGCGCCGTAACCCTCGACTTCGAGACGTTCGGCGAGCTCGGGTCCGCCGCTGTCGACGATGCGACCGGCGGCGAGGATGTGCACCCGATCCGGCTTGAGCTCGTGGAGCAACCGGTTGTAATGCGTGATCGCCAGCACGCCGAGCGGCTCGTTGCCGGCGGTCGACTCGTTGCTCATCGCCTCGACGCGACGGGCGCAGTCGCGCAGCGCGTCGATGTCGAGCCCCGAGTCGAGTTCGTCGAGGATGGCGATCTTCGGTGCCAGGATCGCCAGCTGCAGCGTCTCGTTGCGCTTCTTCTCGCCACCCGACAGGTCGACGTTCAGCGGACGGTCGAGGAAGCGCTCCTCGAAGCCGATGCGCGCCGCTTCGGTGCGCAACAGCTCGTCGAGCCCGGCACTCGAGCGGCCGCGGGTGGCCAATGCCTCGACGAGGACGTCGTCGAGCATCACGCCGGGAACCTCGGTCGGGTACTGCATGACGAGGTGGAGGCCGGCAGCGGCGCGCTCCCAGGCGGCCATCGCCAGCACGTCCGTGCCGTCGAGGGTCACCGAGCCGGCGAGCACCCGGTAGCCGGGCTTGCCCATGACGACACCCGACAGGGTGCTCTTGCCGGCACCGTTGGGGCCCATGACGGCGTGGACCTCGCCGGACGACACGGTGAGGTCGATGCCCTTGAGGATCTCCTTGTCGCCGACCGCGGCGCGCAGGCCACGAATCTCGAGCGTGCTCATGCTGATTCCTCCACCGATGCCCGGCTGATGACGACATCACCGTCGACGACGGCGACGTCGTACACGGCGACCGGTTGCGTGGCCGGGAGCGTGACCGGCTCGCCCGTTTCGAGGCTGAACGCGCTGCCGTGCTTGGGACACTCCAGCTCGCGCTCCTCGCACCACACCTCGCCCTCCGAGAGCGAGTAGTTGCCGTGGCTGCAGACGTCGCCGATGGCGTAGACGTCGTCACCGATGCGGACCACAGCGACCGCCACCCCGTCGACATCGACCTTGCGGGCGGCGCCGTCGGCGAGGTCGTCGAGCCGGCAGACCGTGACGCCACTCATGCCGGCACCGCCTCGCGGGTGCCCGACAGGTCGAGCTTGGCGGCGACGCGCCGGCGCAGGTCGTCGGCGATGCCACCGGCGGGCAGCTGGGCGATGACCTCTTCGAAGAAGCCGAGCACGACCAGCCGCTCGGCGACCTCGGGCCGCACGCCGCGGCTCTCGAGGTAGAAGCGCTGCTCCTCGTCGATCGGGCCAACGGTCGAGGCATGGCTGCACTTGACGTCGTTGGTCTCGATGTCGAGGTTCGGCACGCTCTCTGCCCACGCCCCCTCGGACAGGGTGAGGTTGCGGTTCGTCTGGAACGCGGTGGTGCCGTTGGCGTGCTTGCGGATCTTGATCAGGCCGGTGTAGACGCTCGCCGCCCGGTCCTGCACGGCGCCCTTGAAGAGCAGGTCGCTCGACGTGTGCGGGGCGTCGTGGTCCTGGATGGTGCGGAAGTCGTGCATCTGGGTGCCACCCGCGAAGTACAGGGCGACCTGCTTGGTGCTCCCGCCCTGGCCGGACAGGCGGGCTTCGGTGCGAGCCCGGACGTAGTCGCCGCCGAGGGTGACGGTGGCGAGCAGGGTGGTCGAGTCACGGAGGCCGAGCGCCTGCTGGTTGCCGATCTGCCACGTGCGACCGCCGGTCTCGTTGACCGCGAGGTACTTCACTCGCGCCGCCTGGTCGGCACGGACCTGCAGGACGGGGACGACGAGCGCCTCGTCGTCAGCGGCATGGTCGGCGGCGACGAAGCGCTCGACGACCGAGACCTCGCTGTCGGCACCGGCGTCGATCACCAGCCGCGGGAACACGGCGACGCCGTTGCCGGCGACGGTGTGGGTGACGACGATCGGGCCGGAGAGTGCCGTCCCAGCGGGGATGCGCAGCACCGTCGGGGTCATGAACGCCCGGTTCAGCTCGGCGAAGACGTCGGGTGTCTCGTCCGCGAACAGCTCCGGTTCGGCGTCGACGAGGACATCGGTGGCGCCGTCGGGCAGGTCGATGGTGGTCTCGCATCGCGCCGGGGTGAAGCGGTCGAGGTCGAGCTGGTCGATGCGGCTGTACCGCCAGATCTCTTCGGACGGGCTCGGCATCGGCGACGCTGCGAAGCGTTCGGCAGCGGCGACGCGCAGCTCCTGCCACGACGAATCGAAGGCGCGTACCGCGTCGGTGGTGAACGCAGACACGCTGCTCACGCTACCGCTCAAGCCCGGAAATTCTCCTACGCCCGTAGTGCAAATCACCCGCCGCGGCGAGCGTTACAACAGGGGTCTGACCCCTGATGTCACGGCCAGGCGATCATGACGGCGAGCGTTACCAGAGGGGTCTGACCCCTGATGTAACGGTCAGCGCTTGCGGCCGAAGAGGCGCTTCAGGAGGCTGGGCTTGGCGGCGCGCTCCGCTTCCACCTGGGCGCGTATCGAGGCGCCGGCGGCGTTGAGGATGTTCTCCGCCTCGTCGAGCAACGCCGCCGCCGAGCCGTCGTCGAGACCGGTCGGTTCCGGCGGCGTCGGCGGCACGACGAGGCTGCCGTGGGTCCACGCCACGTCGGCGAGACGACGCTCGTAGCGGGCGCAGTTGTCCGGGCAACGCCACGGTGCATCGGGCGCCAGGTCGAGGTTGCACTTCCGGACCGTGTCGCCGTTGGGGTACGAGCGACTCTCGAAGTTCTTGCACTCGATCCGCATCGGCACGCCGAGCAGTGTAGAAGCGCACGAGCGCGTCCCGGCGCCGTCCAGCGCCGCCGAGCAAGCGGCCGGACGCCGACCGCGACACGGAAATGTCGATGCCGAATCGGTCCGGCGGCCGACGACTGTTACGGTCGACCGAAGGCGGCGGACGGGGGCAATGCACGATCACGACCCATTGAGGAGTCCTATGAACACCACTTCACCTATCACCGACGATGCAACTGACGCCCAGCCGGCGGTGCACGACCGCCGAGCCCTGCTCGGCAAACTCGCCCTCGGTGGCGCAGGCGCGGCCATCGGGGCCAGCTTGCTGGCGTCGAACACCGCCAAAGCGGCGCCGGCGCCGTTGGGTACCACCTTCGTGCCCATCTCACCGGAGCGTTCGTACGACTCGCGCCAGCCGAACTACGCCGAGGGCGGACTGCTCGATCGCGAGTCCAGCCGCGTCGTCAGCGTCGCCGACGGCCACAGCGCCGATGGCACCGTGACCACGGAGGACGTCGTCCCCGAGACCGCCGTTGCCGTGTTGATCAACCTGACCGCCACGGCGATGACCGCCGGCAACTACCTCGCCGTCACTGCCGGTGACGTCGAGACGACCGCCACCTCGGTCCTCAACTGGCCCGACGAGGCGACGCAGATCGCCAACGCCATCAGCGTGCCGATCGATGCCGAGCGCTCGGTGCGGGTGCACTGCGGCGACCAGGTCGGCAGCACCCACTTCATCGTCGACGTCTTCGGCTACTACCTGCCGATCGAGCCCGAGCCGCCGGTCTGACCACCTCCACGACCACGAAGTCCCCGAACTGACGCTCCCGAGGGAGATCGAACCCTCGGGGAGCACGTGCGGAGCCCGTCGACGACCGACCGTGGTCAGTCGTCGACGGGCATCCGCAACGGGGCGCCCGGCCGGGTGAGCCTCGTGATCCTGTCGGCTGCCGCCGGCCAACGTTCGATCAGCTCCTCCCGCACGCCGGTTTCGAAGGAGCCGGTGGTGAACCCGGGTGTCATCGTCGTGCCGAACAGGGCGAACGTGCCACCTGGCGCCAGTGATCCACCCATCCAGGTGCCGATCGGCACGATCACCTGTGGGTGCTGACCATCGAGCACATCCGGTCCGAGGACCGGCAGTTCGATCGTGCCGTCCGGGTGCAGCAGGGTCAGCTCGACCGGGTCGCCGGCGTAGAAGTGCCACACCTCGACCTCGCTGAGCCGGTGCATCGCCGAGAACGAATCCTCGTCGTCGGTCAGCGCGGCGTAGATCACCGTGCCGAGCACGGTTCCGGCCGGGATCGGCTCGTCGGCGACGAGCCTCCAGGTCTGGCGGAACAGCCCGCCTTCCACGGGGATCGGCTCGAGCCCGAGCTGCTCGACGATCCGGCGACCGTCCGCGTGGGAGATCACCCGCGAGTTCACCATGGCGCGGCCACGGTGTCGAGGGCGATCTCGAGCATCGCCGCCACCGCATCGTCGACGATCGGCCGGTGCGGGTCGTAGTCGGACATGTCACCCGTGTGCTCGGCCAGCGGGTTGCCGTCGACGGTCAGGATCGCGCCGGTCTGGATCCCGTGCATGGCGGCGACGACGAACAACGTCGAGCACTCCATCTCGACGGCGACGCAACCGGCGCGGGCCCACATCGCCAGGTCGTCGCCGAGCACCGGGTACGGGTAGAAGATGTCGCTGGTCACGACGATGCCCTCGGCGACACGCACGCCGCGAGCCGCCGTGCCGGCGCGCAGTGACTCGACGATCTCGACGCTGGCCACGGCCGGGAAGCCGAGCGGCACGATCTTCGACGTCGTCCCCTCGTCGCGCACCGTGGCGTGGACGATCACCAGGTCGCCGTCGATCACGCCGGGCTGCAGCCCGCCCGTGGTGCCGGCACGAACGAGCCGGCGGGCCCCACCGCGGCTGAGCTCCTCGAAGCAGACAGCGGCCCCGGCGGAACCGACACCGTGCGAGGCGACGCCGACCGTCTCACCGCGATGGGTCCCGCCGTAGAGCACGTACTCGCGGTTGCGTGAGATCTCGGTGGCCGAGTCGAGCAGCGCGGCCACGCGGGCGGCGCGTGCGGGGTCGCCGACCACCAGGATCCGTTCGGGGACGTCACCGGCGCGGACGCGGAGGTTCGGGAGCATGGTGTCGTCGGTGGTCATCGGGTCCTCCGGGATGGCGGGCGGGTGCGAGCGGGATGGCGGGCGGGTGCGAGCGGGGTGGCGGGCGGGTGCGAGCGGGATGGCGGGCGGGTGCGGGCGGGATGGCGGTGCGGGTGCGGTGCGTGTGATCGGGCGATGTCGATGGGCGAGCGGAATCAGATGGTGCGGTCGCTGCCACCGTCGACAGCGATCTGGGCGCCGGTCGTCGCCGCGAACGCCGGCCCGAGGAGTTGCACGACCGTGTCGGCGACCAGCGCCGAGGTGACCTCGGTACCGAGCAGGTTGCGCGTCTTGTACTGCTCGACGGTCAGTCCGTACTTGTCGGCGCGCTGGGCCACGCAGCTCGTCGGTCCAGAGTCCGGTGTCGAACACGGCATCGGGATGGACGGTGTTGACGCGGATCCCGTCGGCCGCCCACTCGAGCGCCGCCACGCGGCCGAGCTGGGTCACCGCGGCCTTCGACGAGGAGTACGCGGCGGCACCGGTGCCGGGAGCGAGGCACGTTCTTCGATCCGATGAGCGCCACCCGACCGCCGACCGGCGAGCGCGACAGGAGGGGATGGAGCAACCTCAGGCCGGTGGACACCGCCTGGAGGTTGACCGTCGAGCACGTGGCTCCACTCCGCCTCGGGCAGTTCGCCGATCGTCGCGCTGGCGCCGAAGATGCCGGCGGCGAGCACGGCGATGTCGACGCCGCCGAAGCGCCCGACGCCGGCGTCGATCGCCGCCTCGTGTGCCGACGGGTCGGTCAACTCGACGGGCACGCCCAGCCATGCCGGACCGGCGAACGTCGTCGGCGACCTCCGCCGAGCGGTCGAGGCCGATCACCGCTGCCCCCTGGGCGAGCAGCGCCGCGGCGCACGCCCGACCGATGCCGGAGGCCGCACCGGTGACGACGGCGACCTGACCGGCGAAGGCGGGCGGGGGTCGCCCGCGCGCCGCAACTTCGCCTGTTCGAGGTCCCAGTACTCGAGATCGAAGAGGTGTTCCGGCGACAACGGCGCCCAACCACCGAGGCGGTCCTCACACGTCGAGATGACGTCGATCGTGTGGTGGTAGATGTCGGCGGCGATCGACGGCGTCCTTGGCCTGCGGCCCTACCGCGAGCATCCCGAGCTCGGCGTCGAGGACGACGCGAGGTGCCGGGTCGAGCATCGTGATCGGTTCGGCCGATCGCGACTCGTGCGCTGCGTAGTAGGCCGCGTAGTCGGTCACGAAGCGCTCGACGTCACGTCCCACGAGCGGCACCCGCTTGGTGCGGATGACGTGATCGGGCGTGACCGGACCGCGGGTGGCGAGGTCGGCGAGGTCGTCACGACCGACGAAGCGCATCACCGACTCGTCGGTGTGGCGGGTGACGACGAGTGGTCGGCCGGCGGCGAGCGACATCTGCCGGCGCAACTCGGCGAGGTCGGCGGCACAGACGTGGGGCGCTTCGGCCGCGGCGCGCACGCACCGCGGGCGGCAGCGAGGCGACGTGCGCGGCGGCGCGATCGATCAGCGCCAGGTGCCGCTCGTAGGCCTCGGCACAGGTGTCACCCATCGTGAAGAGACCGTGGCCGAGCAGCACCAGGCCGATCGTGTGCTCGTCGGCGTGTTCCCGCCAGGCGTCGCGCACCGCCCGGGCGAGGTCGAAGCCCGGCATCACGTACGGGACGTAGACGACGTCGCTGCCGAACACGTCGCGTGCGAGCTCGGTGCCGTTTGGCACGTTGCAGATCGTCAACACCAGGTCGGCGTGGCTGTGCAGGACCGCCCGTTGCGGCAACAGGGCGTGGAGCAGCGCCTCCACCGACGGCTGCGGGGCACCGGGATCGAGGCGGGCGGCGGAGAGCTCGCGCATCATGTCGGGATCGGACAAGGCATCGAGCTCGACCAGCGCCCGCAACCGGGCGAGCGGCATCGGGGCGAACCCGGGGCGTTCGATGGTCGCCAGGTCCCACCCCGAGCCCTTGACGTAGATCGCGTCGACGACGTCGCCGGTGATGTCGAGCCACGGAGCCTTCACCGAGGTGTTCCCGCCTCCGTGGAGTACGAGCGACGGGTCGGCGCCGAGCAACCGCGACGCCGCGCACCAGCTGATCGAGCTCGTCGGCGTCGGCGGGCCGCGCCGCGGGGTCCCATGGGGCGGCCATCAGCAGGTCACCCATCGGTGTGCGATCGTCCGGTCCACGTGCATCAGTACGGCGAGTCGCCACCGTCGACGCTGATCGACTGCCCACGGATGATCGCCGCTGCATCGGACAGCAAGAACGCGATCACCCGCCCGACCTCCACCGGCTGGATGCGACGGCCGAGCTGTTCGACCTTCATCCCGTCGAGCACCTCCGACGGTGGGATGCCGATGCCCGGCGCCATCCAGTCGGCGCAGTACTGCAGCATCGGCGTGTCGACGGCGCCGGGGCACACAGCGTTGACGTTGATGCCGAACGGCGCCCATTCGGCAGCGAGCGAGCGGGTGAGGCTGATCACGCCGGCCTTCGAGGCGTTGTAGGCCGCCATGTTCTGGTAGCCGACCTTGCCGCAGTTGGACGACACGTTGACGATGCGACCGCCGCCGTGCTCGCGGAGGTGCGAGCCGACCGCCTTGGCCATCGCGAACGGGGCCGTGAGGTTGACCGCGAGATGATCGCTCCAGGCCGCGGGGGTGGCATCGAAGGCGGCATCCATCTCGATCACCCCGGCGTTGTTGACGAGCCCGTCGAGTCGTCCGAAGCGGTCGACCGCGGCCCCGACGGTCGTCGCCGGTGTAGCCTCGTCGCGCAGGTCCGCAGTGACGGCGACGGTGCGTGTCCCGTCGGCATCGAGGCGCTGTTGGGCGGTCTCGAGCCGCGGCCCGTCGACGTCGGTCATGACGACGGAGGCACCCTGGTCGAGGAGCACCTCCGTGATCCCCCCGCCCATGCCACCGGCGGCGCCGGTGACGATGAAGACCCGATCCTGGAGTTGCATGTGACGTCGTCCTTTCGATCGATCCGCCGGGGTCACCAGGTCGAGCGGGCGGAGATGCCGCCGTCGACCACCAGGTTGGCACCGCTGATCCACTGCGCCATCGGCGAACAGAGGAAGACGCAGGCGTTGCCGATGTCGCTCGCCGCTCCGAGCCGGCCGAGTGGCACCTTGTCCAGCCACCGTCCGACGCCTTCAGGCCAGTCGTCGGCGAGCCCGGCGCGGTCGACGAGGCCGGGCGACACGGCGTTGACCCGGATCCCGTGGCGGCCGAGCTCGAGCGCGGCGACCTTGGTGTGCATCAACAGCGCCGCCTTGGAGATGCCGTAGTGACCGTGGCCGATCGCCGGCTGCGTGCCTTCGATCGACGCGATGTGCACGACCGAGCCGCCACCGCCGCGACCGATCGCGTGTCGGGCGAACTCCTGGGTGATCCGATGGCAGGCGGTGACGTTGGTGTCCATCATCTGCGCCCACTCGTCCGCGGTCATGTCGACGAGCTCGGCGTGGGTCTGCACGGCCGCGTTGTTGACGACGGCGTCGACCCGGCCGAAGTGTGACAACGCGGCATCGACGAGCGCCGCAGGCGCACCGTCGTCGACGAGGTCGAGCTGGATCGGGAGATGATCGCCGTCGAATGATGCCGGCGGCTCGCTGCGGTACTGCAGCACGAGCGTTGCGCCGGCGGCAGCGAACCGGTCGGCAATGCCGGCGCCGATGCCCTTGGCGGCGCCGGTCACGACGACGACCTGGCCGCCAAGGTCGATCTCGATCACGTAGCCCTCCTGTGCGCACTCGGGCGCGGTCGCAACGGATCCGACGGGACCCATGTTGTCTGACAACGTAACCACGAACTGGACAACGGTCAAACAGCTAGATTGACCGCCGATGGAGGGGAATCCGAGCGCGGCCAAGGCCGACCGTCGGCGCCACGGCAAGCTGTCGGAACACGTCGCCGACGACCTGCGCAACCGCGTGGACCAAGGCGAGTGGGCGGTCAACGAGAAGCTGCCGACGGAGTACGAGTTGGCCGAGCACTACGGCGTGTCGCGGGCAACGGTGCGCACTGCGCTGCACGCCCTCGATCGGCAGGGCCTGACGATGACCAGCCACGGCGTCGGGACGTTCGTGACCGCCGCCGGCCAGGTCGTCTCGGCAGACCTGCAACGCCTCGAGTCGATCTCCCAGACGATCGTGCGCATGGGCCGTGAGCCGAGCAGCACGTTCCGATCGATCGCCATCCGCGAGGCCACCGAGGAGGAGTCGAGCGCCCTCGGCGTGGGCCTCGGGACCCCCATCGTGTTCATGCAGCGCGAGATCTTCGCCGACGGCGAGGTCGTCGCCTACTCCCACGACGCGATCCCGCTGGCGGTGCTCGGTGACGACTTCGACGTGCGCTCGGTCGACGGGTCGATGTTCGTGCTGCTCGAGACCCACGGTGTGGTCGTGCGCTCGTCGATCGCCAACATCCACGCCTCGGCGGGGGCCGAGGTCAGCTGGGCCGGCCGCACGGAGCGCACGCCCTACGTGCTGCTCGAGCAGGCGCACTTCGACGAGGCCAACCTGGGCGTCGCCTTCTCGAAGACGTGGTTCATCGAGGGACGATTCCAGTTCAGCATCGTCCGCGTGCGGTGACCTGAGGCGGCGATTCGGCGGCAACGGCGTTGGTGCTAGTGTCCGCCCGAATGTTGTCTGACAACTCGGCCCCCCAAGGCGCTTCGCTCACCGCACCGACCATCGTCTGGGCCGACGGAGCGCTCGAGCTGATCGACCAGACGTTGCTCCCCCACGAGACGGTCACACTGCGCTGCACGACCGTCGATTCCGTGGTCGACGCCATCAAGCGCCTCGCGGTTCGCGGCGCCCCCGCGATCGGCGTCGCCGGCGCCTACGGCGTCGCGTTGGCGGCGATCGCCAACGATCCGGTCTCGGCGCCGGCCGCATTCGCCGATGACGTCGACCGGCTGGCGAATGCTCGGCCCACCGCGGTCAACCTGGCGCGCATGGTCGCCCGCACCGCTGCGGCGGCGACCTCGGCAGACGCTGCGCTGGCAGCCGCCCACGAGATCCGGGCCGAGGAGCTGGCGGCATCGACGGCGATGGGTGAGCAGGGCGCCGACCTGCTCCTCGAGCTCTGTGGCGACCGACCGCTGCGGGTGATGACGATCTGCAACACCGGCGGCCTGGCGGCCGTCGAGCGCGGCACGGCGCTGGCGGTGATCCAGACCCTCCACGAGCGCGGCAAGCTCGCCGAGGCGATCCCGCTCGAGACACGACCGCTGCTGCAGGGCGGTCGTCTCACCACCTGGGAGCTCGCCCGCATGGGCGCGCCGCACCGCCTGGTCGTCGACTCGGCGGCCGCCTCGCTGCTCGCCCGGGGGTTCGCTGACGCGGTCGTCGCCGGCGCCGATCGGATCGCCGCCAACGGCGACACCGCCAACAAGGTCGGGACGTTCGCGCTGGCGCTGGCCGCCCAGCACGCACGGATCCCGTTCGTCATCGTCGCGCCCGAGTCGACCGTCGACGTCGACACGGCGAGCGGCGCCGACATCGAGATCGAGGATCGTGGCGCCGACGAAGTCGTCGAGATCCGTGGTGTGGCGCTGTGCCCTCCCGGTACCAGTGCCATCAACCCCGCGTTCGACGTGACGCCAGTCGAGCTCATCGACGCGCTCGTCACCGACACGCGGGTCGTGCGCTTCGGCGCAGGCCAGACGGTCCGGGAAGCCGTCGACGGTCTCCCCCCAGAACACGTCGTCGATCAGTTGAGCGGCGATTCGACAACCTCACAGGAGCAGCGATGAACATCACCACCAACCGCAAGGTCAGGGCGCTCGGCGGCCTGGTCCTCGTCGCCGGCCTCGTGGCCGCCGGCTGCGGGTCCGACGACGACAGCAGCGACACCGCCGACGGCGGCAGCGACGGCTCGACCGTCGACAACGGCACGACGGCCGCCGACGACACCGCCGACGATGGCGCCGACGATGGCGAGGGCGGCACGTTGATCTACCTGCCGCCGACGCCGATCGGTGGCAACCCGTTCCTCGAGCTCGGCTGGCAGGGCACCGAAGCCGCCGCCGAGACCCACGGCGGCGAAGCCAAGATGTTCGAGTCGACCGACCTGAACAGCCGCCGGGCCAACCTCGAGGCAGCGATCGAGGAGGCGCCGGACGTGATCATCATGAACACGTTCGACTTCACCGACCTGGCCCTGGAATTCGCGACCTCGACGCCCGACCAGGAGTTCATCCTGATCGACGCCTGCCCCGAGGCCCCGCCCGCCAACCTCCACTGCGGCGTGTTCCGCGAGTACGAGAGCGCCTACCTGCTCGGCATCATGGCTGGCTCGCTCAGCGAGAGCGGCAAGGTCGGCTCCGTCGGTGCGCTCGACATCCCGTTCATCCATCGCTACAGCGACAGCTTCGCCCTCGGCGCCCAGTCGGTGAACCCTGACATCACCGACACCCAGCTCTTCATCGGTGGTGAGAGCCCGTTCACCGACCCGGCTCGCGCCAAGGAGCAGGCGCTGGCGCTCGCCGCCCAGAACGTCGACCACGTCTTCGCGGTCGGCTCCGGCTCGAACGGCGGTGTCTTCGAGGCGGCCGCCGACAAGGGGTTCTTCGCCTACGGCGTCGACATCAACGAGTGCCCGGCCGCGCCGGGTCAGGTCGTCGACAACAACCTCAAGCTCGTCGACACCGTCGTCGAACAGTTGGTCGATGCCGTGCTCGCCGGCACGGCCGAGTCGGTCGTCTCGTTCGGCCTCGCCGAAGGCGCGATGGGCGTGATCGCCCTCAGCGACGACGTCGCCGACAGCGGCTGCGTCATCGCCGACCATCCCGAGGTCATCGAGCTGGTGCAAGCAGCACACGACGAGATCGTGGCGGGCGACCTCGAGATCCCCGATCCGCTGACGGCGGGCTGAGTCGGCACGTTCGGTCAGACTGCGGTTCGATGTCCGTCGAGCTCGAGCTCCGTTCGATCACCAAGCGCTACCCCGGGGTCGTCGCCAACGAGGCGATCGACCTCGAGGTGTACGCGGGTGAGGTCCACGCCATCGTGGGTGAGAACGGCGCGGGCAAATCGACGCTGATGTCGATCCTCTACGGGCTCGTCGACCCCGGACGAGGGAGAGATCCTCGTCCGGGGCGAGCCCGTCCACTTCCGTTCACCGCTCGACGCGATCCACCACGGTCTGGGCATGGTGCACCAGGCGTTCCAGCTGTTCCCGACGATGACCGTCGCCGAGAACGTGGTGTACGGCGCCGAGCCACGGCGCGGGCTGTTCATCGACCGCACCGCCGCTCGGGCGCGGGTCGCCGAACTCGCCGACCGGTTCGGACTCGGCGTCGACGTCGGGGCCCGCATCGAGGACCTCGGCGTCGGTGCGCTGCAGCGAGTCGAGATCCTCAAGGTGCTCTACCGGACGCTCGGGTGCTGATCCTCGACGAGCCGACGGCAGTGCTCACGCCGCAGGAGCGTGACGCACTGTTCGAGGTGATCGAGCAGCTCCGCGACATCCGGCCACACGATCGTCTTCATCACGCACAAGCTCAACGAGGTGATGGCCACCAGCGACCGGGTCACCGTGCTGCGTCGCGGTCGCGTGGTCGAGTAGCACCTCGTCGCCGACACGACCCCAGTCGAGCTGTCGGTCGCGATGACCGGGCGCGACATCGACATCGGCGCGGCGCCACCACGAGCACGTCGCCGGCGCCCGGGTGCTCACCGTCGAGCGCCTCGACGTCGACGACGCCTCCGGCGTCCGTCGTGTCGCACGACGTGTCGCTGCACGTCGACGCGGGCGAGATCGTCGGCATCGCCGGCGTGACCGGCAGCGGGCAGAACGAGCTGGTCGAGGCCCTGATCGGACTACGTCGAGCGACCAACGGCACGATCCGTCTGGGCGACACCGACCTCGGTCCCCTCGACGTGCGCGGTCCGCCGTGACGCCGGCGTGTCGTACGTGCCCGAGGACCGCCAGCGCGTCGGTTCCGCCGGCGGCGCGTCGGCGGCCGAGAACCTGCTCATGGGCTACCAGTGGTCACCAGCGGTTCCAACGCCGTCGATGGTTGCGGCGGCCGGCGATCGACCGTCACGCCCGCCGAGCTGATCGACGCCTTCGACATCAAGGTGTCCGGCCCCGACCAGCACGTCCGTCAGCTGTCGGGCGGCAACCTGCAAAAGGTCGTCGTGGCGCGTGAGATGACCCACGACACCCCCCTGCTCGTCGTCGAACAACCGACGCGTGGCGTCGACGTCGGTGCCATCGAGTTCATCCACGGCCGCATCGTCGAACAGCGCGACGCCGGTCGGGCGATCGTCCTGGTCTCGACCGAGCTGTGGGAGATCCTGGCGCTGGCGAGCGCGTGTCGTCGTGATGTTCGGCGGCCGCATCGTCGCCGAGCTCGACCCGCACACGACCGACGAGGCCGAGATCGGGCTGTACATGACCGGAGCGCTCGGGTCCGAGGTCGCCGGTGTCTGAGCGGACCCTGCGCACCCGCGCCGTCGACGCGGCGACGAGCCCGCTGACGTCCTCGCTGGTCGTCGCGTTCGTCGTCGTCGGCCTGATCATCCTCGTGTCCGGCACGAACCCGCTCAGCGCCTACGCCGAGATGTGGAACGGAGCAACGTCGGGTTCGGGCCCGAAGACGGTCGTCAACCGCGCCGATCCCGATCGTCGGAATGGCGCTGGCGATCTCGATCCCGTTCCGCATGGGGATCATCAACCTCGGGGCCGAGGGTCAGATGGTGCTCGGCGGGTTGGCGGCGACCCTCACCGCGATCCATCTCCCCGGCCCTGGACCCGTGGTCATCGTCGCCGCGTTCGCTGCGGGCTCGGCGGCCGGCATGGCGTGGGCCATGCTCCCGGCGCTCGGCCAGGTGAAGCTCGCCCTCCCGATCCTGATCACCAGCTTGTTGCTCAACGCGCCCGCCAAGGCGTTGGCCAGCTGGCTCGTGCAGTACAGGTTCAAGGATCCGGCCGCCACGTCGACGGCGACCGTGGCCATCCCGGCCGACACCCACATCCCGACCCCCGACTTCCTCGGCGGAGCGAGCCTGACGTCGCTCTTCGTGATCGTGTTGGTCGTCATCGTCTGGCTCTACAACTCGCGCACCGTTGCTGGCTACGAGAGCCACGTGTCGGGCATCAACCTGCGCTTCTCGCGCTACGGCGGCGTCGACGTCGCCCGCCAGACGATGAAGGCGATGGTCGCCGGTGGCGCGATCGCCGGTGCCGTCGGCGCCCACCTGGTCCTCGGCCAGGCGTTCCGCTTCGTCGACAACGACCTCGCCGGCACCGGGTTCGCCTGGACGGCGTTGCTGGTGACCCTGCTCGCCGTCCATCGCCCGTGGCCGATCCTCGCGGCCGGCGTGTTCTTCGCCGCCCTCCAGGTCGGCGGTCTGGCGATGCAGCGCTCGGCGAACGTGTCGTGGCAGCTGGCGCAGGTGCTGCAGGCCGCCGTGATCTTGGCGTTGGCGTTGCGCATCGTGCTCTTCCGCCGTCGTGAGCGCCCCGCCGACGACGTGCCCGAGGACGGTTCGGGCGGGCTCGCGGAGGCAGCGGCGATGATGATGGGAACACCGGCGACGCGCGGCGGCGCAGTGGCGGAGCACTGATGTTCGACCAACTGTTCGACGCCGCGCTGCTCGACTCGATCGTGCGAGCCAGCATCCCGATCCTCCTGGCGGCACTCGGCGGTCTCGTCTGCGAGCGTGCCGGCGTGTTCCAGATCTCCCTCGAGGGCATGATGCTCCTCGGGGCGTTCAGCGGCGTCGCCATCTCCTACGCCACCGGCAACGCCTACCTCGGGGTGTTGGGGGCGATCGCGGTCGGGCGGCGCGACCTCGATGTTCCTCGCCGTCGGCAACGTCACCCGCGCCGGCGATCCGATCGTCATCGGCGTTGCCGTCAACCTGTTCGCACTGGGGCTCACCGGCTTCCTGCTCCCCCAGCTGTTCGACGTCCGCGGTGTGTTCCGTGATCCGGCGATCGACGGCCTCAGCGAGTTCAGCGTCCCGCTGCTCAGCGACATCCCGGTGATCGGTGAGGCGCTGTTCGAGATGACGCTGCCCGGATTCCTCGCCTTCGTCGCCGTGCCGGTGCTGTGGCTCATGTTGTTCCGGACGCCGCTCGGGCTGCGGTTGCGGGGGGTCGGCGAGCGCCGCGTCGCCGCGCAGACCATGGGTGTGCCCGTCACCGCCTACCAGTACAGCGCCGTGGTCTTCTCCGGTGGCATGGCGGGCCTCGCCGGTGCACAGCTGGCGTTGGGCAACGTCGTCCAGTTCGCCGAGAACATGACCGCCGGTCGCGGCTGGATCGCCGTCGTCGCCGTGCTGCTCGGCCGAGCCCATCCCTTCGGGGTGTTGGGCGCCTGCCTGCTGTTCGGCGGCGCCGAGGCGCTCGGGTTCCGTCTCCAGGGCAACGGGTTGGCCGTGCAGGTCACCGATGCCCTGCCGTGGGTCGTCACCCTGGTCGCGCTCGTCGTCGCCCGTCGTCGCTTCGTCCGGCTCAACGACCTCACGGCGGCCAACGTGTGACCGGCACCGAGCAGCGCCAGCTTCCGGCGACGACGCACCGGTTCGTCGCCGACCATCTCGTGGTCGCCGCCGACGCTCCGGTGGTGTCGCCCGGCGTCGTCGACGTCGCCGGTGACCGTGTGACGTGGTCGGGTTCGGCCGCCGAGGCGCCGAGCTACGACGGGCCGACCACTCGACTCGACGGGCTCGTCACCCCGGGGTTCGTCAACACCCATGCCCACACGCCGATGCTGTTGTTGCGCGGCACGGGTGAAGGGCTGCCGACCGACCGTTGGCTGTCCGAGGTGATGTGGCCACGCGAGGGCCGGCTCACCGGTGCCGACGTCGTTGCCGCGATGCGCCTCGGGGCGTGCGAGCTGCTGGTCAACGGCATCACGGCGACGAACGAGATGTACTTCTACGGCGACGAGGTGGCCACCGCCGCCGCCGAGGTCGGGCTGCGATGCACGATCACCGCTCCCGGTCATCGAGGCCGCCGACTTCGCCCGCTTCGGCACCGTCGACGAGCAGCTGCAGCGAATCGGTGACCTGCGCTCGAAGTGGGCGGACGACGCACTGATCGAGGTCGGTGCGGGTCCGCACGCCGCCTACAGCCTGTCCCGCGAGGCGCTGTCGAAGGTCGCCGCGATGCGTCGCCGCCGACCCGATGCTGCTGCACATCCACGTCGCCGAACAGCCGAGCGAAGGCGACGGGGTGTTGCAGCAGACGGGTCTCAGCGTGCCCGCCTACCTCGACGAGCTCGGACTGCTCGGCCCGCGCACGGTCGCCGCCCACTGCGTATGGCTGTCCCGCGACGACATCGAGCTGTTCGCCACCCGCGACGTCAAGGTGGCCCACTGTCCCGTGCTCGAACGGCCGTCATGCCAGCGGCATGGCGCCGGTGCTCGACATGATCGACGCCGGCATCACCGTCGGCCTCGGCACCGACGGCCCGGCATCGCACGACCGCCTCGATCTCTTCGCCGACATGCGCGCCGCGACGTCGTACGCCCGGCTGCGCGGCATGGATGCCTCGGTGATGCCGGCGCGCACGGTGCTCGCCATGGCGACGAGCAGCGGCGGCGAGGCGCTCGGCCGCCGCGACCTCGGACACCTCCGCCCGGGTGCGCGCGCCGACCTGGTTCGCACCGACGTCAGCGGCCCGTCGTTCGACCCGTCCTCGACCCCGACCAGTACGTCGAGCGGTTCGTGTGGGCGGGTTCACCCGAGACGGTACGCGACGTGTGGGTCGGCGGCCGCCAGGTGGTCAGCGACGGACGGTGCATCACCGTCGACGAACCGTCGGCTCGTGCCGAAGTCGTCGCCCGCGCCCGACGGTTGGTCGAGGGATGAGTCCGGCCGACGGCGGCACCGCAACCCGCGCCGTCGTGTCGCACGTCCGCGGCGTCGTCGTCGACATCGAGGGCACGACCAGCGCCACGGCGTCGGTCCACGTCGGGCTCTACGACTTCGCCCGGCCACGCATCGAGCCCTGGCTCCGCGACCATCGCCACGACCCCGCCATCGCCGACGCGATCGCGGCGACGACCACCGAAGCGGGTCTTGCAGATGACGCGACGCTGACCGACGTCGCCGCCGTCATGCAGGCGTGGATGGACGGTGACGTCAAGGCGACGCCGTTGAAGACGGTGCAGGGGCAGATCTGGGCGGCCGGGTTCGACGACGGCCAACTGGAGCCGCACTTCTTCGACGACGTCGAACCGGCGCTGCGGCGGTGGCACGCCGCAGGTCTCGGTCTGGCGGTGTTCTCGTCGGGTTCCGTGGCCGTCCAGCAGCCGTGGTTCGCGCACGGGCTGCCCGCCGACGTCGTCGGCGGCATCGACGCCTACTTCGACACCGTCAACGCGGGCAACAAGCGCGAGGCGGCGTCGTACGCCAAGATCGCCGACGCACTGACCAGCCGCTGGTCGTGCACCCCCACCGCCCTCGTCTTCGTGTCCGACGTGGTCGCCGAACTCGACGCGGCCGCCGCCGCCGGCTGGCAGACAGTCGGGATCCGCCGGCCCGGCGAGCCGAGCGACGCCACCGATTTCGGCGCCCACCCCGTCGTTGCCGACTTCGGCGCGATCGACCTGACCACCGAGGTGGAGGACTGACCATGTCGCGCATCGACGCCGATCTCGTCCGCGGCGCAGGCGGTCGTCTGGCGATGGAGTCGGCGCGCTTCGCCGCCAACGGGTGGATGCGCGGCACGTCCGGGAACCTGTCCGAGGTGCTCGAACGCGAGCCGTTGACGCTCGCCGTGACGTCGAGCGGTGTCGACAAGGGCGCGCTGACCGACCGTGACGTCGTCGTCGTCGATGCCTCCGGTGCCGCCGTCGAGGTGCCGGGGCTCGACCCACGCCGTCCGTCGGCAGAGGCTGGGCTGCACGCCCGCATCGCGGCGACGACCGGCGCCGGTGCGGTCGTCCACGTCCACGCCCTGAGCGCGGTCGTTGCCGGCCACCTGTGGCCGGACGGCGTCACGATTCGCGACGTCGAGATGCTCAAGGGCATCGGGCGAGCGGCGCACGACGACGACGTCGTCGTGCCGGTGATCGCCAACAGCCAGGACATGGTCGAGCTCGGGGATCGCTTCGTCGGTGCCCACGACCCGGCGGTCCCGGCGGTCGTCGTCGGCGGGCACGGGCTCTACGTCTGGGGCGACGACCTGCTGCAGGCGCGGCATCACACGGAGTCGATCGAATGGTTGCTCTCCTACGCTGTCGCCATCCGTCCGAACCGTCCGTCCACGACGTGACGCACCCCAAGGAGGAGACATGACGCTGCTGGTCACGTGGGCCGACACCGACCCGACGACACCGCTCGTGCAGACCACCGACGCCGACGAGATCGCCCGCCACCTGGGCGACGCCGGCATCGCCTTCGAGCGATGGGAGGCCGCCGCCGACCTGCCGCCGGGCGCATCGGCCGACGACGTGCTCGCCGCCTACCGGGCCGAGGTCGACCAGTTGATCGAGACCCACGGCTTCACCGTCGTCGACGTGGCGCAGCTGCAACCCTCCGACGATCCTTCCTGGCCCGAGGTCGCCGCAGGCGCCCGTGCCAAGTTCCTCGAAGAGCACACGCACGGCGAGGACGAGGTGCGCTTCTTCGTGCGCGGGTCGGGGATCTTCTACCTCCACATCGGTGATCGCGTCCACGCTGTCCGCTGCGAAGCCGGTGATCTGCTGGCGGTGCCGGCACTGACGACGCACTGGTTCGACATGGGCACGGCACCCGACTTCGCCGCCATCCGCTTCTTCGTCAACGAGGACGGATGGGTCGGCGAGTTCACCGGCAACCCACTCGCCTCGAGCTTTGCCGACTACGACACGCTCGCCACGTGGAGCTGAGCGGGCTCCGTCGCCCGGCAACGGACCACCATCGCACGCCGCGAGCACACCCGTGACGTCGTTCATGGAGCGCAAGCGCGCCGAGTTGGCGGGGCGCGGCACCGACCCGGACCGGTTGCCTCCAGGCCAGTACGCCACCGACCGCTTCCCGGTGCTGCACCTCGGCGCCGTGCCCGACGTCGACCTCGCCACCTGGCGGTTGACGATCGGCGGCGACGGCGTGACCCGACCCGTCAGCTTCGGTTGGGACGACCTCGCCGACCTGCCGGTCACCGACGTCACCGTCGACATCCACTGCGTGACGAAGTGGTCGAAGTTCGACGTCACGTGGCGTGGCGTCGCGCTCGCCGACGTGCTCGCCGCCAGCGGACCGCTCGACGATGCGGCGACCCTCCTGGCGTGGGACGGTGACGGGTACTCCGCCAACCTGTCGTACCCGGAGCTGCGCACCGAGACCGCGCTCATCGCATGGGCGGTCGACGGCGCGGCGCTCGAACCCGAGCACGGGGCGCCGCTGCGACTCGTCGTGCCGCACCTCTACTTCTGGAAGTCCGTCAAATGGCTGCGGCGGATCGAGCTGTGGCGCGATCCCGACGTGATCGGCTTCTGGGAACGCAACGGCTACCACGAGCACGGCGATCCGTTCCGCGAGCAGCGCTACTGGGGCGACGACGCATGACCGCGCTGTCGCGTCCGCTGATCGGCCTGCTGTCGTCGGCGTTCGATGCCGCGGTCCTCGACGAGCGCGAGCACGTCGAGCTCCTGCGGTCGACGTTGACCGTCGCGCTGCGTCGATGCCTCGACGCTCCCGACGCGTCATGGCCGGAGCTGGTCGGTCGGGGTGCTGCCGTGGGCGAGTGGGACGAGTGGCGAACGGCCGATCTCATCGCGGCGGCCGACCCCGCCGGCGACCCGCGACCAGAGGTCACCCGGGACACGTTGGCCACGTTGGCCGAGGAACTGATCGCACGCGGCGACGTGCGGTCCGGGCCGTGGGAGGGCGCGGACCGTGAGGCGGCGGTCGGGTCACCGCGGTGGCAGGAGGGTCAGCGACGCCGGGAGATCGTGTTCGCCATCGAACGGGCGATGGTCTCGATCGCCGACGCCGACGCCGACGGCCTGCGCGATGGCGCCGCACGAATCGACGAGCGCGACACCACCGTCGCATTTCCTGGACTCCCCGCGGCGTTGCGTGGATGCGCCACCGACATCGAGACCGGCGGCCTGACGATCGCCGGGCGCTGCGGCGTTGCGCGACGCGCTCGCCGGCACGCCGTTCGCCTCGCTCGCAGCGCGACTGCCGGCGACGTAGTCGCGGCAGTCGCCGCGGTCAGCCGACCGAGCCCTCCATCTGCAGCTCGATCAGGCGCGACCACTCGACGGCGTACTCCATCGGCAGCGTGCGGGTGATCGGCTCGATGAAGCCGTTGACGATCATGCCCATCGCCTGCTCCTCGGACAGCCCGCGGCTCATCAGGTAGAAGAGCTGCTCGTCGGCGATCTTCGACACCGTTGCCTCGTGGCCGATCTGGGCGTCGCGCTCGCCGACCTCCATGTAGGGCAGGGTCTTGGAGACCGAGTCCTCGTCGAGGATCAGGGCGTCGCACTCGACGTGGCTCTTGGCCCCGGTGGCGCCCTCGTCGATGCGGACGAGGCCACGGTAGGTCGTGATGCCGCCGTCCTTGGAGATCGACTTGGAGACGATCTTGGAGCGTCGTGTTCGGGGCGGCGTGGATCATCTTCGCCCCGGCGTCCTGGTGCTGGCCGGCACCGGCGTAGGCGACCGAGAGCACCTCGCCCGTGGCTCCCTCGACCGACGAGGTACACCGACGGGTACTTCATCGTCAGCTTCGAGCCGATGTTGCCGTCGATCCACTCCATGTGACCGTAGGCCTCGACGCGGGCCCGCTTGGTGACCAGGTTGTAGACGTTCGGCGACCAGTTCTGGATGGTCGTGTAGGTGACCCGGGCGTGCGGCTTGACGACGATCTCGACGACCGCCGAGTGCAGCGAGTCGCTGGTGTACACCGGCGCCGAGCAGCCCTCGATGTAGTGCACCTTCGAGCCCTCGTCGGCGATGATCAGCGTGCGCTCGAACTGTCCGGCGTTCTCGGAGTTGATGCGGAAGTACGCCTGCAGCGGCATCGACACCTCGACCCCGGGGGGCACGTAGATGAACGATCCGCCCGACCACACCGCCGTGTTGAGGGCGGAGAACTTGTTGTCGCCGGGCGGGATGACCGTGCCGAAGTACTCCTTGACGATCTCGGGGTACTCGCGCAGGGCGGTGTCCATGTCGCAGAACAGGATCCCTTGGGCCTCGAGGTCCTCGCGGTTCTTGTGGTAGACGACCTCGGATTCGTACTGCGCCGTGACGCCGGCCAGGTACTGCCGCTCCGCTTCGGGGATGCCGAGCTTCTCGTACGTGCGCATCATCTCTTCGGGCAGGTCGTCCCACTCGTCGACCTGTTCGCCCGCCGGGCGCAGGTAGTAGTAGATGTCCTGGAAGTCGATGTCGGGCATGTTCACCGCGAACCACTCGGCCATCGGCTTCTTGTCGAACAGGCGCAGCGAACGCTGGCGAAGCTGCGTCATCCAACGCGGCTCGCCCTTCCACCACGAGATCTGGTCGACGACGCCCTGGTTGATGCCCTTCTCGGGCGTGAAGGCGTACTCGACGCCCTCGTCGCTCCAGCCGAGGCTGTACTTGCTGAGATCGAGGTCGAAGCTGGTCATCGCTGCGCTCCCTGCCTCGACGCGCGGCACGCCTGATGGCGTACGGCGCTGCAGATGGTCGGGGGAATTTGCACTACCCACATAGTAACAATTCGCACGCCCAAACGCCGGGGGCGGCACGCGGAAACCGGCGGCGGCTCAGGAGGCGGGGCTCACGAAGCGGCAGCTCAGGCGGCGGCGTCGTCGACGAGATCGACCACGTCGACGACGTCGTCGTCGTCGTACTCGTCGGGCGCCACCTCGGCGTCGAGCTCGATGAAGATGCACTCACCGGGACACAGCTCGGCGGCGTGGATGACATCGCCCTCGAGCCGCGGCGGCACACGCGCCAGGCTGCCCGAACCACCGGGGTCGTTGCACGCCGATCCGGACTCGGCAACGTAGGCGATGCCGTCCTCGAGTTGCACGAACACGTCGGGGCAGTGGTCGATGCACAGGCCGTCGCCCGTGCAGAGATCCTGATCGATCCAGACGCGGCATCGGGCGGCAACGGTACCGCCGGCTGTCTACATTGGCGCGACCGTGTCCACCGCCAACGACTCCCACCACGCCGCCGACGGCCGTCCACACGCACCCCGAGCGCGACCACGTCTGGCACCGCCCCACCGGCGACGTCCACGACCCCTACGCCTGGATGCGCAACCTCGCCGATCCGGACTTGCTCACCTACCTCGGCGACGAGAACGCGTACGCCGAGCGCTTCTTCGAACCGCACCGCGAGCTGATCGAGGAGATCTTCGGCGAGATCCGCTCCCGGGTGCAAGAGACCGACCTGTCGGTGCCGGTGCACTTCGGCGACTGGTTCTACGTGACGGCGACGACCGAGGGCGACAGCTACCCGGTCCACCATCGCGGCCCGACCGCCGAGGAGGCGACGGCGCAGACGTTGCTCGACGAGAACGTCGAAGCCCAGGGGCACGAGTACTTCGACCTCGGCGCCTTCGACGTGTCGATGGACCACCACCTCCTCGCCTGGTCGATGGACACCGACGGCGACGAGCACTACACGCTGACGCGTCCGCGACCTGCCGACAGGGCAGGACCTCGACATCATCGAGGACACCTCGAACGCCGGCGTCGCCTGGTCGGGTGACGGGCGGTGGCTGTTCTACGTCACCCCCGACGCCCAGGAACGGCCGTCGACGGTGTGGCGCCACCGGCTGGGAACGGCGCGCAGCGACGACGTCCGTGTCTACGACGAGACCGACGAGCGCTTCTTCGTCAGCGTCGGCACGACCCGCTCCGACGACTGGATCGTCATCCAGTCCGGGAGCAAGACGAGCGCCGAGACGCTCCTCGTCCCCGCCGCCGACCCGACCGCCGACCCGACGGTCGTGCTGCCGCGCCGCGACGACGTCGAGTACGGCATCGACCACTGGGGTGACAGCTTCGTGCTGCACACCAACGACGGGGCGATCGACTTCCGCGTGCTGATCGCCGACGCGGCGAGCGTCGTCGACGGGACGGCGTCGTGGAGGAGCTGATCCCCCACCAGCAGGGACGGCGGATCCTCGGCGTCGACGCCTTCGAGTCGCACCTCGTCGTCCACGAGTGGCTCGACGCGCAGCCACGGTTGCGGATCGTGTTCCGCGATCGCCGTGAACGCATCGTCGACCTCGGTCCGGAACCGCACGACGTCGAACCCTCCGCCAACCCGCAGTGGACCACCGATCAGATCCGCTTCGTGACGCAGTCGCTCAACTCGCCGCCCGCGGTGTACGACGAGCAGGTCTCGACCGGGGAGCGCACCCTGCTCAAGCGGGTCCCGACGCCGAACGTCGACCCCGGCGACTACCGGACCCGTCGCGTCTGGGCGACGGCCGACGACGGCACCACGGTGCCGCTCGACATCGTCCACCACGTCGACACCGCCCTCGACGGCACCGCCCCGGGCGTCCTCTACGGCTACGGGTCGTACGAGGCCTCGTTGCCGCCGTGGTTCTCCGTCGCCCGCCTCTCGTTGCTCGACCGTGGGTACGTCTGGGCGCTCGCCCATCCCCGTGGCGGCGGCGAACTCGGTCGCCAGTGGTATCTCGACGGCAAGCTGACCAACAAGGAGCACACGTTCGGCGACATGATCGCCTGCGCCGAGCACCTCGTCGCCGACGGCCTCGTGAACGGTGAGCGCCTCGCCATCCGCGGTGGCTCGGCGGGCGGGTTGCTCGTCGGCGCGTGCATGACCAAGCGCCCCGACCTGTTCCGCTCCGTCGTCGCCGAGGTCCCCTTCGTCGACATCGTGTCGACGATGAGCGACCCGACGCTGCCGCTCACGGTCACCGAGTGGGAGGAGTGGGGCGACCCCCGCGAGGAGCCGTTCGCCTCGTACATGCTCGGCTACTCGCCGTACGACAACACCGTGCCCGCCGACTACCCCGCGCTCTACGTGACTGCCGGCCTCAACGACCCGCGGGTCAGCGTGCACGAGCCGGCGAAGTGGGTCGCCAAGCTCCGCGATGTCGCCACCGGATCGGCGCCGATCGTCATGCGCACCGAGCTCGGAGCGGGCCACGGCGGCCCCACCGGCCGTTACGACGCCTGGCGCGACGAAGCGCGCACGTTGGCCTTCATCCTCGTCACCACCTGACACCGCCACCTCACCTGTCACGGCACCGGATTCGGGCATCTGGGTCGACGACACCGCGGGGAGCGCGGCATCGGTGACCCAGATGTGACCGGACGCCTCAGGCGACGAGCGCGACGACGCCGAGGGCGATCATCGCCAGGTTGCGCACGATGTGCCACGGGCCGATCGGGCGCGCCGACCAGGCACCGAAGCAGGCGCACGGCGGGCGGCGACCCTGGGCCAACTGGGCGGCGATCAGCACGGTGAACACGACGAGCACGGCGATCGCCACGCCGACGACGACCGGCTGGGCGACCTGGCTGACGAGCAGCGCGCCGATCACGATCTCCAGCCACGGCACGACGGGCGCGATCACCCGCGGCGCGCCGAGTCCCGTCGCTTGGTCGACCCATGCCGCGCCGAGGGCGATCTTCGACGCGCCGGCGAACAGGAACAGCGCGCCGAGGAGGATCGAGGCGACGAGCCCGAGCACATCCACCGTTGACTCCCGACGGTCAGGCGGGCCGGATCACACGACGAGCGTGTCGCGCTCGCGGGCGGCGAAGGCGTCGATGCCGAGCCGTTCGGCACACTGGATCGCCGGGCGGAGCATGGCGTCGAGGTCGTCGTCGTCGTGTGAGGGATCGTGGTGGAAGAGGGCCAGCCGCTTGGCGCCCGCCGACGCCGCCAGCCACACCGCGTACTCCGGCGTGCAGTGGCCCCAGGTCGACTTCTTGGCGAACTCCTGCGACGTGTACTGCGCGTCGTGGATCAGCAGGTCGACGTCACGGCACAGGTCGTAGGCGCCGGGGACGGCGTGGAACGAGCCGTCCTGGGGCATCTGATGATCGCTCAGGTAGGCGACCGAGCGGCCGTTCCACGACACCCGGTAGCCGACGGTCGGGCCGGCATGGGGGATCAGTCGCGACATCACCTCGATGTCGCCGATCGTGAACTCGTCGTCGCCGACGTCGTGGAACTCGACCCCGCCGGCGAACTCCGACAGATGGATCGGGAACAGCGGCGGTTTGATCGTCTCGGCGAACACGCCGGCCACGGTGTTGCCGACGGCCGACTGGTCGGGGCCGTAGATCGCCACCTGCGAACCGTCGAGCAGGAACGGCTTGAAGAACGGCAGCCCCTGGATGTGGTCCCAGTGCAGGTGGCTGACGAGGCACGTGCCGCGGAACGGTTCGTCGCGGCACGAGGCACCGAAGTAGCGCAGGCCCGTGCCGAGGTCGAACAGCAGCGGGTCGTGCCCCGGCACCGCCACCGACACACACGAGGTGTTGCCGCCGTGGCGAACGATCTCCTCGCCGTGGCACGGCGTCGATCCGCGCACGCCGTGGAAGGCGACCGTCATCGTCTCCGACGCGGCTGGGAAGTGCGGTGAACCCCCGATGGGGGAACCCTAGATGGTCATCGCGGAGGGCCCCAACCGGTGCTTCCGTGACGTCGGTCGCAAACGCGGGTTCGATTCGCGATTCGATTCGCACGGTGCGCCACGCAGGGTCCGGCGGCACCGCCGGGGGTGCGCTACGGTCCGCGCATGACCACCGCGGACGCCTCGGGCGACCTGGCCGCCGAGGCCAGGGATGCCGCGGAGGCCAGGGAGGCCGCGGAGACGGCAGCCGGAGGGTCGGCGGCACCGCTCCCCGATGGGATCGCCGTCGTCGTCAAGGAGGAGTGCGCCACGTGCCGGCTGATCGAGCCGGTCCTCGCCCAGCTCGCCGACGCCGTCGCCCTGACCGTGTTCACCCAGGACGATCCGTCGTTCCCCGCCGCGGTGCCGGCGATCCACGACGCCGACCTGGCGGTCAGCTGGCACCACGACGTCGAGACCGTGCCGACCGTGATCCACGTCGTCGACGGCGAGGAGCGGGCGCGGACGGTCGGTTGGCAGCGCGACGACTGGGAGCGGGTCACCGGTGTCGCCGGGCTCGGACCGGACCTGCCGGCGATGCGTCCGGGTTGCGGCTCGTTGAGTGTCGACCCCGATCTCGTCGACGAGCTCAACGTGCGCTTCGGGGCGACGGTCCTGCGCTCGCGGCGCATCGACGTCGCCGACGCCGAAGACGAGTTCGAGGCGATGTTCGCACGTGGCTGGTCCGACGGGCTGCCCGTCGTGCCGCCGACCGAGGAGCGCGTGCTGCGCATGCTCGACGGCACCACCCGGGCGCCGTCGGACATCGTGGCCACCGTCCCGCCGGACCTCGTGGAGGTGACCGTCGAGAAGATGGCGATCGACGCCGTGATGGCCGGTTGCCGGCCGGAGTACCTCCCGTGGGTGCTGACCGCGGTCGAAGCGGTGTGCAACGACGAGTTCAACATGCACGGCGTGTTGGCGACGACGATGCTGGTCGGGCCGGTGATCGTCTGCAGCGGTCCCGGCGCACGGCGGATCGGCATGAACTCGGGCGGCAACGCGCTCGGCCAGGGCAACCGGGCGAACGCCACGATCGGCCGAGCGCTGCAGCTCGTCGTCCGCAACGTCGGCGGCGGGCGCCCGGGTGAGATCGACCGGGCGACGCACGGGAACCCCGGCAAGCTCGGCTTCTGCTTCGCCGAGAACGAGGTCGAGTCGCCGTACGGCACGCTCGCCGGCGAGCGCGGCGTCGCCGCCGGCGTCGACGCGCTGACCGTGTTCGCCGGCGAGGGGCCGCGCTGCGTCGTCGACCAGATGTCGCGCGCACGCCCGACTCGCTCGCCCGATCGTTGGCCAGCTGCCTGCAGACGCTGCACCATCCGAAGCTGGTGCTCGGCTTCGACGCCATCCTGGTGATGGGGCCCGAGCACGCCCGCGTGTTCGCGAGGCGGGCTGGGACCGTCAGCGGATCATCGCCGGCATCTCCGAGCACCTCACCCGGCCCGGCGCCGAGCTGGTGCGCGGCGCCGGCGGCATCGCCGAGGGGCTGCCGCCGTCGTTCGCCGACGCGCCGGCGTTACCCAAGTTCCGCCCCGGCGGCCTGCTGATCGTCCTACGCCGGCGGCGGTGCCGGACTGTTCTCGGAGATCATCGGCGGCTGGGCCAACGGCGACGTCGGGTCGAAGCCGGTCACCCGGGCGGTGACATACTGATGGCGATGGGCACGACCCGGACGATCCTCGACCCGACGAGCGAACGGCGCGTCGGCGCCCGCGAGCTGCTGGCCCGACCGGCCTCACTCGCCGGGTTGCGGGTCGGGCTGCTCGACATCTCCAAGCCGCGCGGCGACGTGTTCCTCGACCGGCTCGAGCAACGTCTGACCGACATCGGCGCCGAGGTCACGCGGTACAGAAGCCGACGTTCACCAAGCCGGCGCCGGTCGACCTGCGTCACGAGATCGCCACGCAGTGTCGACGTGGTGATCGAAGCACTCGCCGATTGAGGCAGTTGCACGTCGTGCAGTGTGCACGACATCAGTGACCTCGAGCTCCGAGGGGTGGTCGGCGTGTTCGTCGCGTCCGCCGAGTTCGTCGTTGCCGCCGAGACCCAGTCGACGTCGCTCGGCTTCCCCGCCGTCGCCCGGGTGTTCACGCCGCATCCGGTCCAGGACCGCACCGACGACGAGATGATCGCCTACGCCGACGCCGCCTTCGACGACATCCTCGCCGCCGTCACGGTTACCTAGTTGTCGGGCCTCACCGCACGCCGGTGATGGGCAGGGCTGGTCGGCCCGACCGATCAGGAGCAAGCGGCGAGGGACGAGCCGCACGTCGGGCCGACCAGCCGTGGCCAACCACCGCACCGTCGTGAGGCCCGACCGATCAGGAGCGAGCGGCGAGGGACGAGCCGCACGTCGGGCCGACCAGCCGTGGCCAACCACCAGACCGTCGTGAGGCCCGACCGATCAGGCCAGGTTGGCGATGGCCTCGGCGGTGGCGAGCACTCGGCGGGCGTTGTCGACGTGCAGGTTCTCGATCATCCGGCCGTCCACGGTGACCACGCCACGGCCGTCGGCGACGGCCTCGTCGAAGGCGGCGATCACCCGTTCCGCGAACTCGACGTCGGCGGCCGACGGGGCCCACGTGTCGTTGGCCGGTTCGACCTGGCTGGGATGGATCAGGGTCTTGCCGTCGAAGCCCATCTCCATGCCCTGGCGGCACTCGGCCGCGAAGCCGTCGGCGTCCTTGACGTCGTTGTACACCCCGTCGAGGATCACCTTGCCCGATTCGCGAGCGGCCAGCAGGGCGGTCGCCAGGTGGGGCACGAGCGGGTGGCGGCCGGGGACGAGCGGTGAGCGCAGCTCCTTGGCGAGGTCGTTGGTGCCCATCACCAGCACCGCAACGCGCTGGATGGGCAGCGATCGCCCGGACGTCGAAGATCGCCGTCGGCGTCTCGATCATCGCCCAGATGCGCACCGATTCCGGGGCGCCTGCGTCGTCGAGCAGCGCCGACACCCGGTCGACGCCGGCCACCGAGTCGACCTTGGGGATGACGACCGCACTCGGTGCCGCCGGCCCGGCGGCGGCGAGATCGTCGGCGCCCCACGTCGTGTCGAGCCCGTTGCAGCGGATCGTCAGCTCGCGGTTGCCGTACCGACCGGACTGCACGGCGGCGACCGCCTTGGCGCGGGCGTCGGGCTTGGCGTCGGGCGCCACGGCATCCTCGAGGTCGAAGATGATCGCGTCGGCGGGGATCGTCTGCGCCTTCTCCAGCGCCCGGTCGTTGGCCGCCGGCATGTACAGCACCGACCGGCGCGGCCGCAGCTCGTCGTTCGTCGTCATGTCACGTGTCTCCGATGAGTGGGATGAGTGGTCCGGGTCGTGCGGCGTCGGGCATCGCGTGCAGGAGGTGCGCTCATCGCGCAGTGCACACGATGGGCGCGGGTCAGAAGCCGTAGGTGGCGGCGAGGTCGGGGTCGCGCTCGGACAGCGCCCGGGCGAGCTCGATGATCACATGGCACTGCTTGACCGAGGCGTCGTCCTCCATCTTGCCGTCGAGCAGCACCGCGCCCGTGCCGTCGCCCATCGCGGCGATCACCCGCTGGGCGTGGGCGACGTCGGCGGGGTCGGGGCTGAACACCCGCTTGGCGATGTCGATCTGCACCGGGTGCAGGCTCCACGCCCCGACGCAACCGAGGAGGTAGGCGTTGCGGAACTGGTCCTCGCAGGCAACGGTGTCCTTGATGTCACCGAACGGGCCGTAGAACGGGAGGATCCCGTGCGTCACGCAGGCATCGACCATGCGGGCGATCGTGTAGTGCCACAGGTCCTGCTGGTACGTCGGGCGCGGCGCGGCGACGTCGTCGGCACCGTCGTCGCCCTTCGGCGGATCGGCACGCACGAGGTAGCCGGGATGGCCGCCGCCGACGCGCGTCGTCTTCATTCGCCGGTTGGCGGCGAGGTCGGCCGGCCCGAGCGAGAGGCCCTGCATGCGCGGGGAGGCACCGCAGATCGCCTCGACGTTGGCCACCCCGCGGGCGGTCTCGAGGATGGCGTGCACGAGCAGCGGCTCGCGCAGCCCGGCCTTGGCCTCCAGCTGGGCGAGCAGTCGATCGACGTAGTGGATGTCCTCGGGGCCCTCGACCTTCGGGATCATGATCACGTCGAGCGCCTCTCCGGCTTCGAGCACCGCGACGGTCAGGTCGTCGAGGCCCCACGGCGAGTCGAGGCTGTTGACCCGCGTCCAGAACTGGGTATCGCCGAAGTCGACGTTCTTGGCAACATCGACGAGGCCGGCGCGCGCCGCCTCCTTCTGGTCGGCCGGCACCCCGTCTTCGAGGTTGGCGAGCAGGATGTCGACCGTCGGCGCGATCTCGGGGACCTTGGCGCGCATCTTGTCGTTGGCTGCCGGGAAGAAATGGACCATCCGGCTCGGCCTGACCGGGATCTCGCGCACCGGCTCGGGGGCCCCGACGGCGAGCGGACGGAAGAAGTCACGGGGTGGGCGCACGACCAAACCGTAGGCGCCGTCCGGTGCCGTGGCCAACACTGCGCCAGCGAGTGTCCGCCCTCGCCACCCCTCACCACCCGCCCATGGAGACGGGCGCGGCGTCGTCGCCTCAACTACGGTGCTCGCCCCATGACCCCTCGATCATGTTCATTCCGGACCGCGCTGCCTGCGGCGGCGACGACGATCGCCCTGCTGATGACGGCATGCGGTGGTGACGACGGTGGCGGCAGCGGCGGACTCGCCACCGGCGACGACTACTCGATCGAAGCGGCGCTCGCCGAGTTGCCGGCGCGTGACGACGACGCCGACGGCGGTCTGATGATCTCCACCGCCGACCTCGCCGCGGCGAGTGAACTGGCCGGCGTGGAGCGTCCGCAGACGCTCGACGCCGATGCCGTGATCGAGTGGCTCGGACCGCTGACGGGACCGACCTCCGGCGCCGAGACACCGGCGCCCGTGTTCGTGCCGATGGCCGACATGTTCAACCTCCCCTACCTCAGCAAGGTCGACGAGTTCGCCGCCGAGCTCGGCTGGTCGGTCTTCGACGTGGAGGCGTTCGTCGAGGAGTCGCGACCGCCGTACCGGGTGGCTGTCGTCGCCGGTGACTTCGACGAGTCACCGCTGGCCGACGATCTCGAGGATCTCGGCGACGGTGTCCTCAGCGCCGGCACCGGCGCGGACCACTCGAGCGATCTGTCGGCGATCACGGCGGCGCGTCCGCTCGGCACGCCGGTGCGCCTCGCCTACGAGGACGGGCTGGTCGCGGCCTCGTCGGCGACGCCGGCGATCGAGGCCTGGCTCGCCGGTCCGGCAACCTCGCGTGCCGACGACGAGCGACTGACGTCCATCGCCGCGGTGCTCGACGATGCCGACGCCGTCGCCGCCGTGCTGGTCGTGGAACCGTCGTTCGCAGCCGGTGGCGGGGAGCTGTCACCCGACGCGGGCGACGAGCTGGTGCCGCTGTTGCCGAGCGATCCCTTCGATGCCGTCGGCATCGGTTGGTCGGTCGACGACGATCAGTCGGCGATCGTGACGCTGGCGTACCACTTCGCCAGCGACGATGCGGCGACGGCCAGCCTGACGGCCTTCGAGGCGCAGTACGAGGGCACGTCGCTGGTCACCGGCGCTGCGTTGTCGGAGCTCGTCACGGTCCGCTCGACCGACACGGCCGGTCCGGTGGCGATCGTCACGCTCGAGGTCGCCGAGGACCGGACCCCGGCGGTCGTGTTCGAGATGCTGCTGCGGCGCGACCTGCCGTTCATCCACGCCTGAGCCGGCCGGCGTTCGACGCCGACCCGGCGCGAGGCAGCACCGTCATCTGACTCCGCTCAGGTCTGGCACGATGGATGGCATGGCCTGCGAACACCTCGAGGCGATCGACACCCCGATCGAACCGAGCCGCGACGACGGGTGCGAGGACTGCCTGGCGATCGGCGCCCGGTGGGTGCACCTGCGGCTGTGCATGACGTGCGGTCACGTGGGCTGCTGCGACAGCTCACCGAACCGGCACGCCACGGCCCATTTCCACGCCACCGAGCACCCGGTGATCCAGTCGTTCGAGCCCGGCGAGCGATGGGCGTGGTGCTACGTCGACGAGGACATGCTCGGCGACATCGGCCCCGAGTTCGACCGCCACTACTGAGCGCGCGACGTCGGGACCCGGCGCCGGAGGGGTCAGCCGGGCAGGGCGACGGTGCCGGCGTGGGCGGTCACCAGGCCGTCGGCGACGAGGCCGGCGACGATCTCGGCGTCGAACCCGGCCAGGGGTCGCGGCCCCTCCTGCAACGACCGCAGCACGGCGCCACGCGCCTCGCGGCGGCTGCCGGCGTACGGCGCCTGGCGGGCGCTGACCCCCGCCGAGCCAACGGCGGGATCGGGCGCCGGGTGACCGGCGAGGCGCCACGCGCAGCCATCGGCGACCGGGCAGCCGTCGCAGCGCGGCGCCGGCCGGCAGTGCGTCGCCCCGACGTCCATCATCGTCTGGTTCCACAGCCAGCCCGCGCCTGGCGGCACGGCCTCGTCTGCGCGGCGCTGGGCGACCGTCGGGGTGAGCCGGGCACCGCCGGCTCGCGCCAGCACCCGGGCGATGTTGGTGTCGACCACGCCGACGTCGCGCTCGTAGGCGAAGGCGAGCACCGCCCGCGCCGTGTACGGACCGATGCCGGGGAGGGCGCGAAGTGCGTCGAGTTCGTCGGGGAGGTGGCCGCCGTGCCGGGCGGTGACCTCGACCGCGGTGTCGTGGAGGTACTTGGCGCGGCGCGGGTAGCCGAGTCCCTGCCAGTGCTGGAGGACCTCACCGAGCGCGGCGGCGGCGCACGTCGCCGGATCGGGGAAGGCGGCGAGGAACGCCTGCCACTTCGGGATCACCCGCTCGGTCTGGGTCTGTTGCAGCATCACCTCGGCGACGAGGATCCGCCACGGGTCACGTTCGTGACGCCAGGGAAGGTCGCGCAGCTGCGCCGCACCCCACCGGAGTATCTGCTCCGAGTCGGTCAGTCCGCCCACACGTCGGTGCCGTCGTATGGACGCTTGCGGCCGGGGGCGAACTCACGCTTCCAGATCAGCACCTTGCGCTTGAAGTAGCACACTTCCTTGCCGTCCTGGTTGAAGCCCTTGGTCTCGACGGTGACGACGCCGCGGTCGGGCTTCGACGACGACTCCTTGACGTCGAGCACCCGCGTCTCGGCGTGGATCGTGTCGCCGTGGAAGGTCGGGAACTTGTGCTGCAGCGTCTCCACCTCGAGGTTGGCGATCGCCGCACCGCTGACGTCGGGAACGCTCATCCCGAGCACGAGGCTGTAGACGAGGTTGCCGACGACGACGTTGCGTCCCTGCACCGACTCGGCCGCGAACCAGTCGTTGGTGTGCAGCGGGTGGTGGTTCATGGTGATCATGCAGAACAGGTGGTCGTCGTACTCGGTGATCGTCTTGCCGGGCCAGTGGCGAAGCACGTCGCCGGGCGTGAAGTCCTCGAGGTAGCGACCGAAGGGGCGTTCGTGCACTGTCATGGACGCGACGGTACCGCCGGGCGATCGGTGCGGCGAAAGGCTCAGCTGCCGCCGCGGCTGTCGACCTCGTCGGGATCGGGGCCGTACGTGGCGGCGATCGCCGGGTCGTCGTGGGCGAGGTCGTCGACGATCGGGACGATGGCACCGTCGACCGGGCGGCGGCTGGGGAAGCGGAGCGCGAAGTCGAGGCGCGACTCGCCCTTCTCGGACTCGGCGCGCGCCAGGTCGCGCAGGCCGACCAAGCGGTCACGCTTCTCGATCTTCCACGGCCCGACGCGGAGCGAGGCGTACGCCAGGGCGCCGAGCGCGATGGGCATCAGGTACTGGGCGGAGCGGTAGGTGGCGATCGCCGGCGCGACGACCCGCCGCGGCAGTCCGAAGCCGACGAGCGTGGTGAGGTAGGTCGCTTCGACCACGCCGAGTCCGCCGGGCAGGATGGGGATCGCGGCGAGCAGGTTGGCGAGACCGAAGGCGACCAGCAGGGCGTCGATGCTCAACGTCCCGCCGTAGGCGCGGAGGAAGACCCACAGCGACGCCGCGTCGAGCAGCCAGTTGGCGAGCGCCCAGAACACGACGCGCCGCAACAGCTGCCGATCGCTGACCAGCTCCTCGAGGCGGTCGGCGACCTGGTGGAGGACGGCGGCGATCTTGTCCTCGTCGAGGTGGACCTTGCGGGCGATCCACCGCAGCATGCGCTCCGCCCTGCCGCTTCCATCCATCACGCCGATCACCAGCGCGGTGGCGATCGCCATGATGACGATGCCGGCAACGGCGGCCAGCCCGTACGCCGGGTTGACGCCGCGGAACGGCACCGAGATGATCAACCCGGTCCAGAAGACGATGTTGAGCACCACGGCCGACCCGATGCCCGCGGTCGCCAGGGCGAACCCGGCGCTCGGTCCGCTGACCCCGCTCAGCGTCAGCAGGCGGTAGCCGAGCGCCGAGCCGGCGGCGTTGCCGCCGGGCACGATGTTCGAGATCGCCTTCGTGCTCAGCTGGATGCGGAAGATCCGCGCCGTCGACAGTCCGCGCCCGGCGGTACCGAGCGCCGCCCGCGTGAGCAGCGAGTAGGCCACCAGGGCGAGGATCTGCAAGAAGAAGCCGAGGGCGATGAACACCGGGTTGACGTCGCGGATCGTGTCGGCGGCCTGCTCGAACCCGTTGAGCACGGGCGGGAGCAGGAAGATCGCCAGAACGACCAGCAACAGCGCCTTGATCGTGAACCGCACCGGGCGGATGCGCCTGCGCGGTGCGGCCACTTCGGGCCGTTCGAGGGTCGGCAGCTCACCCGTCGGGAGCTCGTCGCGCTCCATCTCGCGGGTGGTGTCGTATCGCGGATCCACGGCCCCGTCGGGCGACTGGTCGGGCATCTGGTCGGGCGACTGGGCGACCGGGGCGCCGGCGGCGCGGTCGGCGGTTCCCCGCCGCGCGACGTCGTCTCCGGCTTGCTCGGTCACCGTTTCTTCCTACCCGATCGTCCTCAGAAGCGTCGGATGAGTTCGTCGAGACGCTCCCGCAGGGCGCCCAACCACTCGGTGGCGGTCTTGCCGAGATGGACGACGACGAGCTCGCGATCCGGGTCGACGACGAGGTACTGACCCTCGTGTCCGTGGGCGGCGAGGCTGCCGGCGAACTGCGGCCACATCCACCAGTGACGTCCGTAGTCGCAACCGTTCTCGGGGTCGTGGGCGGCGACCGTTCGACCGTGGTCGGCCCAGCCCGCCGGCAGGATTCGTTGGCCCGTCTCGGTGACGCCGTCGTGGCGGTACAGCTCACCGAAGCGGGCGAAGTCGCGCGCGGTGGCGTACACGTAGGACGAGCCGACGAAGTCGCCGGCGTCGTCGAACTTGGGGATCGCCGACGTCATGCCGACGGGGCCGAACAGCCGCTCGGCGAGGAACGTCTCCATCGCCCGGCGGCGCGCCGCGGGGTCGCCGCCCCGGCCGTGGACGACGTCGCCGAGCAGCCGGGTGATGATGTTGGTGGTGCCCGACGAGTAGCTGAATTGCGTGCCGGGCGGGTGGTCGAGCGGCAGGGCGGCGGCATAGGCGGCGTGGCTCGGGCCGCTCTCACCGAAGAGCATCTCGATGCAGTTCGACACTGCGTCGTCGACGTAGTCCTCGACGAAGCGCAGACCGGACTTCATCTCGAGCAGGTCGAGCAACGTGATCGCCGCCTTCGGCGTGCCCTCCCACTCCGCCACGGTGGCGGGCGCCGCCGGGTCGATCAGCCCGTCGGCGACGAGCAGTCCGACGGCGGCGTGGGTGATGCTCTTCGCCATCGACCAGCTGATCAGCGTCGAGTCAGGTCCGATCGGCTTCGCCGGCTCGAAGATGTTCGCCGGTTGCGTGCCGTACCGCTCGACGACGACGTCGCCGCGGTGCAGCACGAGGAGCGCCAGCGTGACGCCTTCGCCGGGGGGTCGCCCGACGAGGGCGTCGACGGAGTCGTCGATCGCAGACATCTCACGAAGGTAGCGCCACCAAACGTGACGTTTCGGGGACGGCTGCCGACCGGCCTATCGACCGGCGAGACGATCGGCGAGCACCGCCAGCCCGTCGAGGTCGTGCACGTCGACGTCGAGCAAGGGCAGTTCGACGAGCGTGCGGTCGTCGGCGAGGTCGACCAGCCCGTCGAGCTCGTCGCGCTCGCGCGTGGCGAGCTGTGTCAGCTCCTCGTGCCATGCCACGTGGTCGGCGAGCGGTCCGTCGGCCAGCTCGTCGAGCACTGCCGCATCGTCGGGTTGCAAGGCGATCGGCATCGGATGGATGAGGTTGACGACGATGCCGGCGAAGTTGAAGCGCCGGTCGCGGAGCGCTTCGACGAGGTGCGTCGACTCCGCGACGGCCTCGGCACGGGGGCTGGTGACGACCACGAAGTGGGCCGCGTCCGAGCGCAGCAGCGCCGACACCTCCCCCGAGCGGAGGCGCAGTCCGGGCTCGATCGTCGACAGCGAGCGGAAGAACCCGATCGTGTCCTCGACGATCTGCGGACCGGCGAGTCGCCGCACGGCCCAGAGGAACATCGAGGCGGCGGCGTTGGTCACCTTGGCGAACGTTCGCTGACCGACGGTCAGGGCGCGGTACACGGGGTGGCTGAGGAAACGCACCAACCGGTCGGGGGCCTCGAGCAGGTCGATGGCGTGACGCGAGGGCGGGGTGTCGACGATCACGAGGTCCCACTCCCCGCTCGTGTACAGCTCGTGGAGCCGCTCGATCGCCATGTACTCCTGCGCGCCGGCGAGCGAGCCGGAGATCGCCCGGTACACCGGGTTCTGGAGGATCGCCTCGGCCTGCGCGGGCGTCGACGTCTGCTCGCGCACGAGGCGGTCGAACGTGGCACCGGCGTCGAGCATCAGCGCCCACAGCTCGCCGTCGCCACCGGCGGCGCCCTCCACGTGGTGCGGTTCGTCGGCGGCGGCACCGGGTGGGAGCCCGAGCGCGTCGGCGAGGCGCCGCGCCGGGTCGACGGTGACGACGACGACGCGTCGTCCGGCCCGCGCGGCGGCGAGGCCGAGGGCGGCGGCCGTCGTGGTCTTGCCGACGCCGCCGGGACCGCAGGTGACGACGAGGTCGGCGCGTTCGATCTCGTCGGCGAAGCTCGCCGCGCCGGTCACGGCCCGCCGCCGCCGCTGAGCCGCGCCCCGGTGACCAGTGCGTCGGTGACCAGCGCCTCGGCGAGCACGCCGAGGTCGGCGAGGTCGATGCTCGCCGTCGGCAGGCGCGGCAGCTGACGGACCGGCAGCGCGGTCGCCGACGCCAGCCGCTCGATCTGTGCCCGCTGGCGCGCCAGCTGCTGCTTGCCGAACGTCGCCGACGACTCGAGCGCCGTCTTGGCGCTCGCCGTGAGGGTCACGCCGCGGTGCGATCGCGCCGCCATCGCCGGCGACTTGGCGAGGCCGGGACGGTCACGCCAACAGGCGTTGACGATCATCGACTCGACGGCGATGCCGACGTCGGTGCGCAGGTCGGCGGTCAGCTCGATCGCCTCGTTGACCGGCGTCTCCTCGGCGAGCGTGACGACGATCGCCGCGCTGCGCGCCGGGTCGCGGAGCATCTCGTCGACCTCCACTGCCTGGTCGCGGACGGGCCCCGACTGGATGACGTCGGACAGCGCGGTCGGTGCACGTAGGAACGGGGCAGCGTGCCCGGCCGGTGGGGCGTCGACGATGATCAGGTCGGCCGCACCAGCGCGCTCGAGCTCCTTCAGCTTGCCGAGCACGAGGAGGTGCTCGAGGCCCGGCGTGGCGGCGGCGATCATCGGCAGCGACGCCGCCGAGGCGGCTCGGCGGAGCATGCCGCCGACGCCTTTCAGTTCGAGGTAGTCGCCGAACGCCTGCTCGGCGGGGATCGTCCGCCCGCGGATGCGGCCGCCACCGTCGACTCGGTGCAACAGCCGGTCGGTCGCATCGAGCTGACGGCCACCGAGCAACGGGCCCAGTCCGGGGCGTTCGTCGACGGCCACCACCAGCACGTCGCCGCCGGCGCGCGCGGTCGCCAGGGCGATCGTCGCCGCGACGGTGGTCTTGCCGACACCGCCCTTGCCGACGACGACCACGAGGCCGGCCCTCGTCAGCGGGTGCTCACGCGCCGCGGCCATCGGACCACGGTAGCGGCCGTGCTGTGACGGCTGTCAGAAGTCCTCGTCGAAGGCGACGTCGCCGGCGACGCCGACCTGGTACGACGAGACCGTCCGCTCGAAGAAGTTGGACAAGCCCTGGACGTCTTGCAGCTCCATGAAGCTGAACGGGTTCTTGACGCCGTACTCGGGCGCGTACCCGAGCTGCACCAGCCGCTGGTCGGCGACGAACTCGAGATACGTGCGGGTGTCGGCGAGGCTCATGCCCGGGACGCCCTCACCGAGCACGTCGGCGGCGAACTGGTGCTCGCACTCGATCGCCTCGTGCAGCATCTGGCGCACGTCGGCTTCGAGCTCGTCGTCGAACAGCTCGGGCTGCTCCTTGCGCACGGTGTCGACGACCTCGAAGGCGAAGTTCATGTGCGCGCTCTCGTCGCGGAACACCCAGTTGGTGCCGTCGGCGAGCCCGTTGAGGAGGCCCTTGGAGCGCAGGAAGTAGACGTAGGCGAACGCGGCGAAGAAGAACAGGCCTTCGATGCACGAGGCGAAGCAGATCAGGTTGAGCAGGAACAGCTTGCGCTGCTCGGGGGTCTCGATCTTGTGCACGCCCTGGATCGAATCGATCCATTTGAAGCAGAACTCGGCCTTGGCGCGGATCGACGGGATGCGCTCGACCGCGGCGAATGCCGCCTCGCGCTCGGCCATGTCGGGGATGTAGTTGTCGAGCAGCGTCAGGTAGAACTGCACGTGCAGCGCCTCTTCGTAGAGCTGGCGCGACAGGTACATCCGTGCTTCGGGGGCGTTGATGTGCTGGTACAGGTTGAGCACCAGGTTGTTGGCCACGATCGAGTCGCCGGTGGCGAAGAACGCCACCAACCGCGACACGAGGTGCTTCTCGGCGGGCATCAGCTTGCGCGACAGGTCGACGAGGTCGTCGGAGAAGTCGATCTCGTCGACGGTCCACGTGTTCTTGATCGCGTTGCGGTACATCTCGAAGAACTGCGGATAGCGCATCGGGCGCAGCGTGAGATCGAAGCCGGGATCGAGGATGTTCGTCGGCCGTGCCGCGCCGACCGGTGCCGCCGATTCGAACTCGTCGGCGAGGGTCATCTCGGGCTCGTTGGTCTGGTACTCGTGGTACGGGTCGATCAGTGCCATCAGTCGCATGCCTCACAGGATTCGGGGTTCTCGAGGCTGCAGGCGATCGCTTCCTCGTCGGTGAACGTCTTCTTCTCCGCCGGCGGTTCGTCGCCGCCGGTCGGTGGCTTGCTCGGCGCCGGGGTGGTCGGCGAGCTGCCGGTGGTGGTCTGGTTGATGCGCGTCGCCGGGCGGCTGCGCAGGTAGTACGTCGTCTTCAGGCCGGCCTTCCAGGCGTGGAGGTACATCGAGCTGAGCTTGCCGATGGTCGGCGTCTCCATGAACAGGTTGAGCGACTGGCTCTGGTCGATGAACGCACCGCGCTCGGCGGCCATGTCGATCAACGCCCGCTGCGGGATCTCCCACGCCGTGCGGAAGATCTCCTTCAGCTCGGTGGGGATGCGCTCGACGTCTTGCACGGAACCATCGGACTTCTTGATGGCGGCGATCATCGCTTCGTCCCACAGCCCCCGGGCCTGCAGCTCACGGACCAGGTAGCGGTTGATCTGCATGAACTCACCCGACAGCGTCTCGCGCTTGAACAGGTTCGACACCTGCGGCTCGATGCACTCGTAGCAGCCGGCGATCGAGGCGATGGTGGCGGTGGGTGCGATGGCGATCAGCAGGCTGTTGCGCAGCCCGTGCTCGCGGATCCGTGCACGCAGGCCGTCCCAGTCGAGACCGGTCGGCGGGGTCACGCCGCCCTTGGCGGTGTCCCACAGGTCGAACTGCAGATCGCCGGCCGCCGCACGGGTGTCGGCGAAGGCCTCGTGGGGGCCGTGGCGTTCGGCCAGCTCGGTCGAGGCCCAGAGGGCGTGGAAGTAGATGTGGGCGCTGATCGTGCGGCTCAGCTCCTTGGCATCGGCGGAGTCGAACGCCAGACCCTTCTTGAAGAACACGTCCTGCAGACCCATCAGGCCGAGGCCCACCGGGCGCCAGGCGTGGTTCGAACGCTCGGCTTCCGGCGTCGGGTAGAAGTTGATGTCGATCACCCGGTCGAGGAACGGCACCACCTGGCGCACGACGTCACCGAGGCGGTGGTAGTCGAACTGGCCGTCGGTACCGACGTAGGCACCGAGGTTGAGCGATCCGAGGTTGCACACCGCCGTGTTCTGCTGGTCGGTGATCTCGAGGATCTCGGTGCACAGGTTGGACAGGTGCACGACGCGCGGGCTGCCGTCGGCGTTGGCGGCACCGGTCTGGTTGCACTTCTCGTTGGAGGCGTCCTTGAACGTCATCCAGCCGTTGCCGGTCTGGGCGAGCGTGCGCATCATCTTCGAGTACAGCTGGCGAGCCGGCACCTGCTTGACGTACAGCCCGGCTTCTTCGGCGGCCACGTAGGCACGCTCGAAGTCGTCGCCGAAGAGGTCGGTGAGGTGCGGCACCTCCTTGGGATCGAACAGCGACCACTGCCAGTCCTTCTCGACGCGCTCCATGAACAGGTCGGGAACCCAGTTGGCGATGTTCAGGTTGTGCGTGCGGCGGGCGTGGTCGCCGGTGTTGTCGCGCAGCTCGAGGAAGTCCTCGATGTCGGCGTGCCACGATTCGAGGTAGACGCAGGCGGCACCCTTGCGCCGACCGCCCTGGTTGACTGCGGCGACCGACGAGTCGAGCGTGCGCAACCACGGGACGATGCCGTTGGACAAGCCGTTGGTGCCCTGGATCAGACTGCCCTTGGCGCGGACGCGGTGCCAGGCGACGCCGATGCCGCCGGCGAACTTCGACAGCTTGGCGATGTCGGTGTAGCGCTTGTAGATGCCTTCGAGGCTGTCCTCGGGCGAGTCGAGCAGGTAGCAGCTCGACATCTGGCTGTGGGCGGTGCCGGAGTTGAACAACGTCGGGCTCGACGGCAGGTAGGCCAGCGACGACATCAGGTCGTAGAACTTGACGACGTCTTCGACCTTCAAGGTGTCGATGTCGACCGCCGCGCCGTCGACGGTCGGGTCGGCGGCGCACAGGCCGCAGGCGACGCGGAAGAAGAAGTACTGCGGGGTCTCGATGACCTCGCGGCGCACGGGGTGGCGCAGCAGGTAGCGGTCGTAGACGGTGCGCAGCCCGAAGAACTCGAAGCTGCGGTCGCGGTCGGAGTCGATGGCGGCGTTGAGCGTCGGCGCGTTGGCCTCGACGAACTCGAGCACGTGGTCGGCGACGAGGCCCTCGGCGTGACCGACCTTGATCGACTCGGAGAACCACGGGATGTTCTGGTTGCGGACCTCTTTGTCGATCACCGTGGCGAGCAGCCGAGAGGCGAGGCGGGAGTAGTTCGGTTCCTCGACGATGAGACCGGCGGCGGTGCGGATCGACAGGTCGTCGAGCTCGCGAGTGGTGGCGCCGTCGGCGAGGGCCGAGATCGTGCGCGTGGCGACGCGCATCGGGTCGACGCCGAGCAGGCCCTCGGAGGCGCGAGCGATGGCGTTGACGATCTTGTTGACGTCGACCGGTTCGAGTGCACCGCTGCGCTTCTTGACTCGCATGCCGCCTCCCGTCATCGGCTGGCCGGGGGCCGCCGACCCCGTGGCCCCGCGGTCGGCGCCGCGTCCCACCTTCGAGGTGTCGGTCAGCGTCGGCGCCGCGGTCGCGGCTCCCTTGCCCGTGTGGGCGTCGAGGTTGTCGTCGATGACTGTCACCGATGGTTCTCCTGCATCTCTGGATTTCGACGTGGTGTCGGACGATTGTCGACGCCACGTCGGGCGTACGTTGCGTTCTTCGCGGCGGTGGTCGGGCGCGGTGGGCGGCGGTTGGGCCGGTCACAGCAAACCACCAGATGTTGTGGTCGCCCCCGTGTTCAACCACTATATCTCGTGGAACGGACCAGTAATTACACCAGTGAAACTACGGGTCTGTCAATGGCGGGACCGAGAAACGTGCGCGACCTGGGGCGTTCCGCCGCACGGCCGTCGCGCTCCTCGCCGCGCGGCGATCGACGCCGCCGAGTTCGCCGTCAGGATGCACGCGCCGCGCTGTCGTCGACGCGGCCGGGGCTGCGTCGCACGTCGGCCAGCTCCGCCTCCAGGCGGAGCTTCGACCACACCTCGTCCGCCGACGCCGCCGTGGCGTAGATCACGTCGACGCCGAGCTCGGCCCGCCCGTCCGTGCGTCCCCACCGAGCGGTCGGGTCCCGTTCGGCTTCGGCGTGCCAGATCTCCTCGACGCGCAACAGACGGCCGTCGCGGGCGCGGACGTTGTTCTCGCGGAACTCCAGCGTCGTCCGCCAGCCCGCTCGTTCCAGCTCGCGGCGGTCGGCCTGCTGCAAGATGGCCCCGTGTTGTCGCTGGCGCAGGAGACGCTGGCGAGGTGTCGGGAGCGCTCTGCCGGCGGTGCCGCTGATCATGGGGCCCATCTTGAACGAGGCGGCCTGTGGAACGTCAGTCCCTCTTGGATGTGACTTGCGTGTGCACGACCGGGCACGGACTGGGGACAACCCACCGCGGCCTGTGCATTCGCTGTGCACGTCGGCGCATCGACGCCTCGACTCGTCCGAAACCGCCCGAAACCGCCCGCGACGAGCGGTCGCCGGTGGCGTCACAGGTCGGCGGCCAGCCCCTGGCAGGCGAGCACCGCTTCGGTGAACGCCGGATCGGTCGGGTCGAGGTGCTCCAGGAGCGTCTCACCGCTCGGGTCGGCGACGAGGTCGCTCAACGTCAGATCGGGGATCTCTGCGCCGTTGTCGCGGCAGGCAGTCGAGCAGTGCCAGCAGCCGGTCGAACTCGCTCTCGCCCGGCGGCGGGAAGGCGTCGGTGTCCCCGTCGTCGGCGCACGAGTCCCCGTCGTCGGGCAGCTCGAGGTCGACGAGGTAGGCGACGACGACGTCGGTGACGCACTCGATCGACAAGAAGGCGGTGTGGCCATCACCTTCCACCGTGTAGAGGACGGCGCTGTCGAGCAGCTCGGCCAGCTCGATCGACCACTCGTAGGGCGTCGCCGGATCGTTGGTGGTGCCGATCACGAGGATCGGCGCGGCACCGGCGGCGGGACCGTAGTCGACCGGCTCGTCGGCGGGCGGCAAGCCGATGCACCCGGTGTCGGCGCGCAGGAACTCGTCGAACCATTCGCTCCCGGCAGCGGTCTCGTCGGCGATCCGGCGGACCTCGTCGACGGGCGGCCGCGTTGCGTCGTCGGCGCAGTTGATCGCCGCACCCGCTGCCTGCCCGTCGTCGTACGACCCGTCCGGGCGCCGACCGAGGTACCCGTCGGCGAGCGCCTGGAGCAACGAGCCGTCACCGTCGAGTGCCGCGTCGGCGAGCGCCTGCGCGAGCACCGGCCAGGTCTCGGTGCTGTAGAGCGCCGCCGCGACGGCGAGCTCGAGCTCGCCGAGGGTGAGGGTGCGCGCGGGATCGCCGGTCGGCAGCTCACCACCGGCGGCGAGCTGGTCGCGCAGCTGCGCATAGACGTCGAGCGTCGGTCCGGCCTCGCCGATCGGGCAGTCGCCGTCGTCGTCGCAGGCCGCAGCGAACCGGTCGAACGCCCGGTCGAACCCGGGGCCCTGGCCGGCGGCGAGCTCGCTGAGGTCCGACGTCGGCTTCACCGCCCCGTCGAGGACCATCGCCCGCACGCGGTCGGGGAAGAGGTCGGCGTAGATCGCGCCGAGCCGCGTGCCGTACGAGAACCCGACGTAGGACAACCGATCGTCGCCGAGGGCGATGCGCAGCTCGTCGAGGTCGCGCGCCGCGTTCATCGTGCCGACCGACGACGCCAGCTCGGCGGTCCCGGCGGTGCAGTCGTCGAGGCGCGTTTCGGCGTCGGCGACGAGCTCTTGCCACCCTGCGTCGTCGCCCTCGGCGAGGGCCGGCGTGTCGTCGAGCTCGAGGTCGCAGTCGATCGGCGTGCTCGCCCCGACGCCGCGGGGGTCGAACGAGACGAGGTCGAAGCGGCCCGCCAGCTCGTAGGGGACGAGCGCCGCGGCGCCGCTGAGAAAGTCGATCCCGGATCCGCCGGGGCCGCCGGGGTTGAACACCAGCGACCCGATGCGGTCGTTGCCCGTCGCCGGCGAGCGGATGACGGCGAGCTCCAGCTGCTCGCCGTCGGGGTCGGCGTAATCGCGCGGCACGGTCAGCGTGGCGCACTCGAACCCGAGGGTCAGCTGGCTTCCACCGCGGCAGCGACCCCAATCGAGCGTCCCGCCGTTCGACGTACCGCCGCCGTCGGTGGTGACCGGTGGTTCGTTGCCGGTGCCAGGCGGCCCGGTGTCAGGCGGACCGGTGCGGGTGTCGTTCGTGTCGGCGTCACGGTCGTCGACCGCATCGGCCTTCAGACTCTCGACGTCGGCCGACGGCGAACAGCCGGCGGCGATTGCGCACGTCGCCACCAGCACGGCCAGCGGGGATCGCAGACGGTGACGGCGGCGCTGGCGCACGCTCGGACGCTACCCGTCACGATCCCGGCCGGCGCTTCAGCTGCCGGTCGTACGCGCCGAAGGAAGATCGTGATCACACGCCTGGTCCTCCCCGCCGTGATGTTGGCGACGCTCGTTGGCTGCGCCTCCGGCTCCGACGACACGGCCGCCGAGCTGCCTGCCGCCGATGTCGTGGCGACGGCCCCGTCCGATCGTGGCGGCCTCGGCGACGCGATCGAGGTGGCGGCCGGGGCTCCGGCCGCTGCGGACGCCGGTGCGTGTGGGCTCGAGCGCGACGTGATGACCTCGGCGATCGAGATGTACGCCGTGCTCGTCGGGACCCCGCCGGCGAGCGAGGACGATCTCATCGCCGAGGGGCTGGTCGTCGAGCCCTCGCTGCGCTTCGACGTCGCCGCGGACGGCACGCTCGTGGCGGCACCAGGCAGCCCCTGCAGCTGACGTTCGGTTCTCGTGATTTCGTGCGGCGATTATTGCCGGACGAGATCACGAGAACCCGCCGGCGCCGATCGCCGTTCAGCCGATCCACTTCGGCGAGAACGCGGGTGCCGGAGCCAACACCGCGGCGATCGCCTCGGCGACGCTCGTCGCCCGTCGTGGGATCGCCGCGTTGGCATCGCTCATGAATCCTGCATCGACGGCGGCGCGGACCATCGAGAACACGGGACCGAAGTAGTCGGCGACGTCGAGGAACACGACGGGCATCGACACCAGACCGAGCTGGTTCCAGGTGACGATCTCGAACGTCTCGTCGAGGGTCCCGAAGCCGCCGGGGAGCACGATCACGCCGTCGGCGAGCTCGGCCATCCGCGCCTTGCGGGTGTGCATCGACGTCGTCGTCTCGAGGCGCGTCAGCCCCCGGTGGGCGACCTCGGCGGCGACGAGCTGCTCGGTCATCACGCCGACGACCTCGCCGCCGGCTGCGAGGGCTGCATCGGCGACGAGTCCCATCAGCCCGACGTGGCCGCCGCCGTAGACGAGGGTGTGCCCGTCGGCGGCGATCGCCGATCCGAGCTCGACGGTCGTCGCGGCGAACGCGGGGTCGCGCCCGGTGCTCGACCCACAGAAGACACAGATGGCGGCCACCGACCCATCGTCGCAGGTGCACCGCCCTGGGACGGCATGCGTACCCGTCAGTAACGTCGCGTCCATGACCGTCGACGACAACGCCACCGCCACCCCGATCGCCGCGCCCGATCTCGTCGCTGCGGCCGAGGTCATCGAGATCGTCGACGGCATCGTGCGCGGCGCCGTCCCGCTGCTGGCCGCGGCCGGTGGACCCGAGGTCGCCCAGGTGCTCGCCTACGACCTGGCCCACGCCGCCTCCGGCGTGGCCACCGCCCGGTCGTTGCTCGACTACGGCGCCAAGGGCGACCTCGAGGCACGCATCACCTGCGCCTTCGCGGCCGACATGGTCCACGACGTCGGCACCCGCCTCTTCGGCCGCGAAGCCTCGTGGGGCACCCATCCCGGCGCGCTGACGGCAACGAGCGAGTTCGTCGCCACGTACCGCGACGCCGAGTTCCTCGGGGCGCTCGCCGAGACGCCGGGGCCGCGTCACCTCGACGACGACATGGAGATGGTCAGCGACACGTTCCGGGCGTTTGCCGAGAACGTCATCGTCCCCCACGCCGAGCACGTCCACCGCACCAACGGCGACGTGCCCGAGGAGATCGTCACCGGCCTCGCCGAGCTCGGTGCGTTCGGCCTCAGCGTGCCGGTCGAGTACGGCGGCTTCAGCGAGGGCGGCAACGCCGAGTACATCGCCATGGTCGCCGCCACCGAGGAACTCTCACGGGCGAGCCTCGGCATCGGCGGCTCGCTGATCACCCGCCCGGAGATCCTCACCCGCGCCTTGGTCAACGGTGGCACCGAGGAGCAGAAGCATCACTGGCTGCCGAAGCTCGCCTCGGCCGAAGTGATGCCGGCGGTGGCGGTCACCGAGCCGGACTACGGCAGCGACGTCGCCGGTCTCAAGGTCACCGCCACGCGGGCGCCGGGACCCGACGGCGAGGACGGATGGGTCATCAACGGGGTCAAGACCTGGTGCACGTTCGGTGCCCGCGCCGACGCCTTGACGCTGCTCGCCCGCACCGATCCCGACCGCTCGAAGACGCACCGCGGGCTGAGCTTGTTCATCGTGCCCAAGCCGCGCGGTGACAGCCACGGCTTCGTCCTCACCCAGGATCCCGTCGACGTCGACGGCACCGCCCGCACGGGGAGGATGGAAGGCCGGCCGATCGACACGATCGGCTACCGCGGCATGCACTCCTACGAGATCGCCCTCGAGGACTGGTGGGTCCCGGCGGCCAACCTGGTCGGCGGCGACGACGGGCTCGGCAAGGGCTTCTACTTCCAGATGATGGGGTTCGAGAACGGTCGGCTGCAGACCGCCGCCCGCGCCGTCGGCGTGATGCAGGCCTCGTACGAGGCGGCGCTCGACTACGCCCAGAACCGCAAGGTCTTCAACACGGCGATCGTCGACTACCAGCTGACCCGGGCCAAGCTCGGTCGGATGGTCGTGCTGATCCAGGCCGGACGCCAGTTCGCCTACCACGTCGCCACGTTGATGGCGAAGGGCCAGGGCACGCGCGAGGCGGCGATGGTCAAGGCCTACGTGTGCAAGGCCGCCGAGTGGGTCAGCCGCGAGGCGATGCAGATCCACGGCGGCATGGGCTACGCCGAGGAGTTCCCGGTCAGCCGCTACTTCGTCGACGCCCGCGTGCTGTCGATCTTCGAGGGTGCCGACGAGCTGCTGTGCCTGCGGGTGATCGCCCGCCGCCTCGGCGACGAGGGCTGACCGCCACGGGCGACGGTCCGGCCGTTCGGCGTCACGCAGTCCGGCAGGCGGCGCAGGTGCCGGACAGCGCGGCGTGCTCGGACGCGAGACGGAACCCGTTCGAACGTTCGAGCTCGGCAGCGGCGGCGTCGAGGAGGCCGGGATCGACGTCGATCACGGCGCCGCAGGTTCGGCACACGACGTGCAGGTGCATTCGTTGCTCGGGACGGCGGACGTGATACGTCGTCGGCGCGTGCGGCACGTGGACGTGGGCGATCATGCCGCGGTCGGCAAGGCGTTCGAGGGTGCGGAACACGGTGGCGCGGTGCACGTCCGGAGCGAGCGACACGACGCGGTCGACGATCTCGTCGGCCGACAGGTGTTCGTCGGTCGAGCTGACGACCTCGAGAACGGCCTGCCGGGCCGGCGTCACGCGCAGCCCCGCCGCCCGCAGCTGCTCGTCGTACGACCGTGGAACGCCCACACGCCGACTCTACGAGTCACGACCGTTCGGGGACGGGCCGCGAACGTTCGCTACTCGGACAGCAGCGACGGCAGCAGCGACGGCAGCAGCTCGGCGACGGACCGGATGCGTTCGAAGTCGGCGCCGGCGTGGTCGTCGTACGGGTCGAGCAGGATGCCGTGGAGCCCGGCGGCGCGGGCGGACCCGATGTCCATCGTCACCGAGTCACCGACGTAGGCGATCCGGGCGCGGTCGAAGTCGGCGAACGCCGGCAGCGTGTGGTCGAAGATCGCCGGGTCGGGCTTGGCGACGCCGACGACATGGCTGTCGACGACGCAGCGCATGGCGACGTGATCACCGTCGCCGAGCTGGCAGACCTCGCGCATCAGGATCTGGGCGATCTGTCCGCTGGCGTTGGAGACGACGCCCATCGGCACGTCGTGGGAGGCCAGCTCGTCGAGCGCTGCCCGGGTCTCGGGGATCATCCACCGCCACAGCCACTCGGTGCGCGTGCGGCCGAGGACGATCGCCGCCTCGTCGGCGAGCGCGACGTCGACGCCGACGGCGGTGACGTAGGCGTGGTCGTAGGCGTCCCACGTGGCCTCGTCGGCGAGGGCGTCGGATTTCGCCTTCATCCCGGCGTAGTGGGCGCGGCGGTGGCGGTCGAGCGACGTGTCGCCGCCGTAGAACGCGAGCAAGGGGCCGAGCACCGTCGGGTCCGGCAGCACGAGCACGCCGCCGGCGTCGAACAGGACGGCGTCGAAGCGGGTCGACGTCACGGTCAGCCGAGCGTGGCGTGGAGGAACGACGTGACCTGCGGCCAGATCTCGGCGTACTTCGCCTCGTCGCGCGTGCCGAGCGCGTTGTGCGGCGCCATGAACGCGTGGCCGGTGCCCTCGTGGACGGTGATCGTCGCATCCTTGCCGAGCGCCTGCAGCTCGGCCTCGAGGTGCTTGGCGCCCGACGGTCCGAAGAAGTCGTCGTGCTCGGCCATGTGCCCCTGGATCGCCGCCTCGATCTTCGAGTAGTCGGGCTGGCTGTCGCCCTGCGGGTATCCGTAGAAGGGGACCGCCGCCTTGACCTTGTCCGGACGCAGCGCGGCGAGGACGAACGTCAGCATGCCGCCCATGCAGAAGCCGACGACGCCGATCCCCTCGCCGGTCGTCGCCTCGTGGTCGGCGAGGTGATCGATGGCGCCGCTCATGTCGCGACCGGCTCGGTCGGCCGGCATCTGGTTCATCAGCTCGGCGGCGCGGTCCATCTCGGTGTGCCCGGCGAGCTCGCCGTGGTAGAGGTCCGGGGCGAGGGCGACGAATCCGGCCTCGGCGAGGCGGTCGGCCATCTCCTTGGTCCCCGAGTCGAGTCCCCACCATTCCTGGACGACGATCACCCCCGGACCCGTGCCGCCGGCGGGGAGCGTCAGGTAGCCCGCCGCCTCGCCGCCGTTGCTGGGGAAGCTCACCATCTCACCGTTGTCAGCCATGACGCGAACCGTAGACCATGCCATCGCCAGCGGTCACGGCGCCGCCCGTCGGCGTCCCGGGAGGGTTTGTCCGGGGAGGGTTTGTCCGGGCACATCACGCCATCTGTGCGCTGTGGGTGGTGTCGTTTACGATCGAAGCATGACCCAGTTGGAGACCGCCGACGCCTTGATCGAGAACGCCTATGCCAACGATCGGACACGGGTGTTCCACTCCTGGTCGGCGCAGTCGACGCTGCAGCCGGTGGTCATCGCCGGGGCGCAGGGGTCGAAGATGTGGGACGACCACGGCAACACGTGGATCGACTTCACCAGCCAGCTCGTCAACATGAACATCGGCTACCAACACCCGAAGATGATCGAGGCGATCAAGGCGCAGGCGGAGAAGCTGTGCATGGTCGCCCCGTCGTTCGCCAACGACCAGCGCAGCGAGGCGGCGCGGCTGATCGTCGAGAAGGCCAACCGCGACGGCGCGGGCGGGCACGTCGAGCCGGGGCATTTCGAGCCGGGGCATTTCGAGAAGGTGTTCTTCACCAACGCCGGTGCCGAGGCGGTCGAGAACGCCGTGCGGCTCGCCAAGGGCCACACCGGACGGATGAAGATCCTCTCGGCGTACCGCAGCTACCACGGTGGCACGGCGGCGGCGATCGGCCTGACGGGTGAGGCGCGCCGCCTCGACAACGAGCCGACCGTGCCCGGCCTGGTCAAGTTCTGGGGCCCCTACCCGTACCGTTCGGCGTTCCACGCCACGACGCCCGAAGAGGAGACGGCGCGCGCGTTGCAGCACCTCCGCGACACGGTGACCTTCGAAGGTCCGAACAAGATCGCCGCCATCATCCTCGAGACGGTCGTCGGCACCAACGGCATCCTCGTCCCGACTCCCGGCTACCTCGAAGGCGTCCGCGCACTGTGCGACGAGTTCGGCATCTTGTGGATCGCCGACGAGGTGATGGCCGGATTCGGCCGCACCGGGCAGTGGTTCGCGTGGCAGAACTGGGACGCCCAGCCCGACCTGATCGCCTTCGCCAAGGGTGTCAACTCGGGGTACATCCCGCTCGGTGGCGTCGTGTTGTCCGGCGCCGTGGCGGCGACGTTCGACGAGCGCGTCTTCCCCGGTGGGCTCACCTACTCGGGCCATCCGCTGGCCTGTGCCAGCGCCGTCGCCAGCATCGGCATCTTCGAGGACGAAGGTGTCAACGAGCACGCCCGCCACCTCGGTGACGACGTCATCGGGCCGGCGCTGCGCGACATGGCGACGCGCCACGAGTGCATCGGTGAGGTCCGCGGCCTCGGGGTGTTCTGGGCGATCGAGCTCGTCGCCGACCGCACCACCAAGGAGCCGCTCGACGCGGCGACGATCGGCAAGGTCGCCGCCCACTGCAAGGCCAACGGCATGTGGCCGATGGTCGCCGCCAACCGCATCCACGTCGTCCCGCCGTGCACGACGCCCGACGACGAATGTCGCCAGGGCTTGGCGATCCTCGACGACGCCCTGGCGACGATCGCCTGAGCCGCAGCGTTACATCAGGGGTCAGACCCCTGATGTAACGCCTGCCGGCAGTCAGGTTCCCGCGGTCACTCCCCGCCGGGCTCCAGGGTGACGTCGATCGCCTCCCAGTCGTCGCCCATCAGGTCGATGTCGGTGCCGTCGAGCAGCGCCCACGCCGCCTCGACGATCTCGTTGGTGAACGCCCCGTCGGTCGGCTCGGCCGTGATCACGGTGGCCCCTTCGAGGTTCGGGGTGTTGAGGCTGATCTCGACCGTGCGATCCCAGGCGGCCTGGTCGATGTAGCCGATGCCGTCCGGCGACGGCCAGATCAGCTTGTTGACCTCGTTCATCTGCCACAGCTGATGGCTCGCACCGAGCGTCGATCCCTGGTCGACGACGATGTCGCGACACGACTCGGGGTTGTCCCGGCAGTAGACCCAGCCCTCGATCGATGCGGCGACGAAGCGCGTCGCTGCATCCTTGTACTCGGGGTCGGACTCGAGCCGCTCCGAGCTCGCCCAGATCGCGTCCTGCAACATGCCGACGCCGATCTCTTCGTAGTTGATGACGTTGAAGTCGTCGGGCTGGTAGAGCTCACCGGTCTCGGGGTTCTCGGCCTCGAGCACCTGGGCGTACTCGTTGTAGGTCATCGCCTCGGCGGCGTCGATGGAGCCGTCGAGCAGCGCGTTCATGTCGAACTGCTGGGCGACGAGGGTGACGTCGGTGGCCGGGTCGAGGCCGGCGTCGCTGATCGCGGCGAACACCTCGTACTCGTTGCCGAAGCCCCAGTTGCCGATGTTCTTGCCCTCGAAGTCGGCCGGTTCGGTGATCCCGGCGTCGACGAAGCTGACCTGCAGGGTGCCCGACCGCTGATAGATCTGGGCGATGTTGGTGATCTCGGCGCCGGCCTCACGACTTGCCAGTGCCTTCGGGACCCAGGCCGAGCGCGAAGTCCACGTCTCCGTTGGCGAGCTGGGTCTGGGGGACGATCTCGACGCCGCCTTCGACGATCGTCACGTCGAGACAGCGGTCCTCGTAGAAGCCCTGGTCGACGGCGGCGAAGTAGCCGCCGAACTGGGCCTGGGTGACCCACTGCAGCTGGAGGCTGATCGGTTCGAGCTCGTCGCAGTCACCGCCCGTGGCGGCGCCGCCGTCGCCGGAGGTGGTGCCGGCGTCGCCGGACGTGGTGCCGGTGTCGCCGGACGTGGTGCCGGCGGTGGTGCCGCCGGCGGCGGTGGTGTCGTCCGATCCGGAGTCGGCGTTGCCACCGTCGTCGTCGCTCCCGCAGGCGGCGACGAGCAAGGTCAGGGCGACGGCACCGGCCGCCGCACCTCGGATTCGCTGCGTGTTCATGGTGTGGTTGCTCCCCCGGGGGCGAGGCCCCCTGCTGGTTGGTGTGTGGATCGAGACCGTGCGAGCCGCGAACGGCCGGCACCCGCCGAGCCGGCTGTGGGACGGCTCGCCGGTGAGGCGATCCGTTCGAGCCCGACGGCGACGAGATAGAAGGTGAGCCCGAGCGCGCACGCCCCGACGACGTACGCCCACATGGCGGCCGTGCGCGACGTCGCGGCGTTCGACGTGATGCCGTAGCCGAGCCCGTTCTGGCTGCCACCGAAGTACTCGGCGACGAAGGCGGTGATCACCGCCACGGGGGCGGCGATCCTGACGGCGGTGAACAGGAACGGTACGGCGTTGGGGATGCGCGCCTTGAGCAGCACCTGGCGCGGTGTGGCGGCATAGGAGCGCATCAGCTCGACGTGCAGCGGGCTCACCTGACGCAGACCCTTGGCGGTGTTGAGGAGGACGATGAACGACACGATCAGGGTGACCATCAGTCGCCGCGGCACCTCGGTGGTGCTCGCCAGCATGTTGTTGAACACCGGCACGAGGACGATGATCGGGATCGCGTTGAGCGCCACCGCCAGCGGCGTGATCAGCTCGTTGGCGATGCGCGAGCGCATCAGCACGAAGCTCAGGCCGACGCCGAAGAGCACGCCGAGCACCAGACCGACGAAGGCGTTGGCGCCGGTCACGTACATCGCGTCGAGGACGTTGCTCCAGTTGTCGACGAGCGCCGCCCAGATCGCCGACGGCGCCGGCAGCAGGTACGGCTTGATGTCGAACACCTCGACGAACAGCTGCCAGACGCCGAGGAATGCCGCGCCGAACAGTACCGGCGGCCAGACGGCATGGAAGACGGCACGCCCGCTCACCGGTCGTCGACGCCCCGCGCCGTGACCGGTCGGTGTCCCTCGACGCCCCGCAGGGCTTCGCGCACCTCGGTGATCTTCTTGTAGAACTCGTCCGCCTCGCGCGTGTCCTCGTCGCGGTGGGCGCCGAGCTGCACGTCGATCGTGTCGGTGATGCGGCCCGGGCGCGGTGACATCACGACGACGCGCGTGGACAGGTAGACGGCTTCGGGGATCGAGTGGGTGACGAACACGACCGTCGTGTTCGCCGCCGCACAGATCCGCAACAGCTCGCTCTGCATGTGCTCGCGGGTCATCTCGTCGAGTGCCCCGAACGGCTCGTCCATCAACAGCAGCGGCGGATGGGCGGCGAGGGCGCGGGCGATGGCGATGCGTTGTTGCATGCCGCCCGAGAGCTGCCACGGCATGTGGCCGGCGAACTCGGACAGTCTGACGAGGTCGAGCATCTCCTCGGCCCGCGCTCGCCGGCGAGCCTTGTCCCAACCCTTGAGCTCCAGCGGCAGTTCGATGTTCTTGCGCACCGTGCGCCACTCGAACAGCCCGGACTGTTGGAACGCCATGCCGTAGTCCTGGTCGCGGCGGGCCTGGTCGGCGGACTTGCCGTTGACCAACAGCGTGCCCGAGGTCGGCTCGAGGAGGTTGGCGACGAGGCGCAGCAACGTCGACTTGCCGCATCCCGACGGGCCGATCAGCGACACGAAGTCGCCCGGCTGGACGACGAGGTCGACGTCGACGAGCGCGTCGACCTGGTTCGGGCGGCCGCGGTTGAACACCATCGACAGCCCCTGCACGGTGACCGCGGCGTGGCCCGGCGAGCGCCCGTCGATGGTTGGCGTGTCCGTCATCCGACTGCCTCCTGGGGGCGGTTGCGCATCAACGTCGACTCGAGGGCGACGACGAGGCCGAACATGAACAGCCCCAGCGCGGCGGCGCCGAACACGGCCGTGTAGACCTGGGCGGGGTCGCTCGTCGCCCGCTGTGAGTACGTGAGGGCAGCGAAGCCCACCCCGCGCACACCGGTCGACACCTCCGAGACGATGACGCCGATCACCGATGCCGTCGCCGCCAGCTTGACGCCCGGCATGATCGTCGGCACGGCGGCCGGGAAGCGCAGCTTGACCAGCGTCCGCCACCAACCGGCGGCGTAGCTGTCCATCAGCTCGACCGACTCCGGTGGCGCCGACGACAAGCCCTTGAGCGTCGCCACCGAGATCGGGAAGAAGGCGAGGAAGGCGCCGAGCGCCGACACCCACATCCACTTCGGCAGGTCCCAGTTGCCGCCGATCGCCGCGACCTGCGGGGCGAGGGCGATCAACGGGACGGTCTGCGAGGCGATCACGTACGGCAACAGGCCCCGCTCGACGACCTTGAAGCGAGCCATCACCACTGCCAAGGCGACGCCGAACGCACCGCCGATCAGCAGCCCGACGGTCGCCATCCGGAACGTGTACCAGGCGTAGCCGAGCACGGCGCGCCAGATCGGTGTGTCGCGTCCACGGACCTCGGGGTCGAACAGCCGGTCGACCATCTCCCAGGTGTGCGGCATCGCCCGGTCACTGGTCCTCGGGATCAGCCGCCAGCCGAAGACCTCACCGCCGGCCTCGGGTCCGAGCGCCTTGTAGACCTCCCAGATCGCGGCGAGCAACATCAGGGCAACGACGAACATGACGACGCGTCGCACGGCGCGCCTCGTCACCGTGGGGCGTCCATCGAGTTGCAACCGGCGTGGCCGGGGAGCGCGATGAGGGCGATGACCGTCACGACTTGGCGAGTGCCTGTTCGCGCAGCGCCGGGATGACGTGTTCGCCGTAGGCGGTCAGCGTGTGGTCCTTGCCGTCGTGCTGGAGGTAGACCGCGAACTGGTCGACGCCGAGGTCGCGCAGGGCGTGCAACCGTTCGAGCTGCGCCTCGACCGGGCCGAGGATGCAGAAGCGGTCGACGATCTCGTCGGGCACGAACGAGGTGTGGGTGTTGCCGGCCTGCCCGTGCTCGTTGTAGTCGTACGCCTGGCGGCCCTTGATGTAGTCGGTGAGCGCCGCCGGTACCGCGGACGACTCCCCGTAGCGTTCGACGATGTCGGCGACGTGGTTGCCGACCATGCCACCGAACCACCGGCACTGGTCGCGCAGGTACGGCAGATCGTCGCCGACGTAGGCCGGCGCGGCGACGCAGATCGTGACGTCGTCGGGGTTGCGTCCTGCGTCGCTCGCCGCGCTGCGGACGGCATCGATCGTCCAGGCGGCGATCGACTCGTCGGCGAGTTGGAGGATGAAGCCGTCGCAGGTCTCGCCGATCAGCTTCAGCGCTTTCGGCCCGTACCCCGCGCCCCACACCTCCATGCGGCTCTTGGCGGCCCACGGCAGCGTGATCGTCGAGCCCTTGTAGTCGACGCTGCGGCCGTTGGCGAGCTCGCGGATGACGTGGATCGACTCGCCGAGGGTGGCCAGCGTGGTCGGCTTGCCGTTGGTGACGCGCACGGCCGAGTCACCGCGGCCGATGCCGCAGACGGTGCGGTTGCCGTACATCTCGTTGAGCGTGGCGAACGTCGACGCGGTGACCGTCCAGTCGCGGGTGGCCGGGTTGGTCACCATCGGCCCGACGATGACGTTGCGCGTCTCGTCGAGGATCTTGGAGTAGATGACGTACGGCTCCTCCCACAAGATGTGGGAGTCGAACGTCCACACGTGGCTGAAGCCGTACGTCTCGGCGCGCTTGGCGAGATCGATCACCCGCGCCGCCGGCGGCGTCGTCTGGAGCACTACCCCGATCTGCATCAGCGCGTTTCGGGGAAGCCGAGGTCGATGGTGCTGGTGGCCGGGTCGGGCCAGCGGCTGGTGACGACCTTGCCGCGGGTGTAGAAGTTGATGCCTTCGGGTCCGTACATGTGCGTGTCGCCGAAGAGGCTCGCCTTCCAGCCGCCGAAGCTGTAGTAGCTGACCGGCACGGGGATCGGCACGTTGATGCCGACCATGCCGACCTGCACGTCGAACTGGAACTGTCGGGCGGCGCCGCCGTCGCGGGTGAACAGCGCCGTGCCGTTGGCGAACGGGTTGGCGTTGATCACGTCGAGCCCGTCCTGGTAGCCGTGGACGCGGACCACCGACAGCACGGGACCGAAGATCTCGTCGGTGTAGCACGACATCGTCGTGGTGACGTTGTCGATCAGCGTCGGGTTGAGGAAGAAACCAGTGTCGGCGACGCCGTCGCGGCCGTCGACGACGACGGTGGCGCCCTCGCCGGGTGCGTTGTCGATGTAGGAACGGACCTTGTCGCGGTGGTCGCCGGTGATCAGCGGCCCCATCTCGCTGTCGGGTTCGTTGCCGGGGCCGACCTTCACCCCGGGGATCCGCTCGGCGATCTTGGCGACGAGCTCGTCGGCGATCGACTCCGAGGCGAGGACGACGCTGATCGCCATGCAGCGCTCGCCGGCCGAGCCGTAGGCGGCGCTGACGGCGGCGTCGGCGGCCATGTCGACGTCGGCGTCGCCGAGGACGAGCATGTGGTTCTTGGCCCCGCCGAGTGCCTGGACCCGCTTGCCGTTGGCGGTTCCGGTCTCGTAGATGTACTTGGCGATCGGGGTCGAGCCGACGAAGCTCAGGGCGGCGACGTCGGGATGCTCGAGCAGCCGGTCGACGGCGACCTTGTCGCCCTGGACGACGTTGAAGCATCCGGCCGGGAGCCCGGCCGTGGCCAGTAGTTCGGCGAGCATCAGCGACACCGAGGGGTCCTTCTCGCTCGGCTTGAGGACGAACGTGTTGCCGCATGCGAGGGCGTTGGCGAACATCCACATCGGGACCATCGCCGGGAAGTTGAACGGCGTGATGCCGGCGACGACGCCGAGCGGCTGGCGGATCGAGTACACGTCGACCCCGCCGGCGGCCTGTTCCGAGTACCCGCCCTTCAACAGGTGCGGCACGCCGCAGGCGAACTCGATGTTCTCCAGGCCGCGGGCGACCTCGCCGAGGGCGTCGGAGAGGACCTTGCCGTGCTCGGCGGTGAGCACGGTGGCGATCTCCTTGCGGTTGGCGTCGACGAGCTCGCGCATCCGGAACATGATCTCGGCGCGCTTGGACAGCGACGTCGAACGCCAACCGGCGAAGGCGGCAGCGGCCGCGGCGACGGCGGTGTCGACGTCGCCGACCGAGGCCAGATCGACCTCGCTCGACTGCTCGGCGGTCGCCGGGTTGAACACCGGGGCGGTGCGCCCCGACGTCGACTCGACGACCCGGCCGTCGATCCAATGCGAGATGCGGTTCATGCGTGTGGCTCCTTGCGTTACAACAGGGGTCAGACCCCTTCTGTGACGGCTCGCCGTCGGTGGATCGGGGTTGGTCGAGGCGTTACAGAAGGGGTCTGACCCCTGTCGTAACGATCAGTGCAGATACGTCGACAGGCCGCGCTTGACGAACTTGCCGTGGCCCTTGGTGCCGACGTACGTGTCGTTCTCGACGACGACGGTGCCGCGACTGATGACGGTGTCGACCTTGCCGTCGATCTCGAAGCCCTCGTACGCCGAGTAGTCCATGTTCATGTGGTGCTTGTCGTTGATGCCGATCCGCGTCGTCGAGGTCGGGTCCCACACCAAGATGTCGGCGTCGTAGCCGGGCGCCAGGACGCCCTTGCGATCGAGGCCGAACATGCGCGCCGGCGTGGTGGCGCAGGTCTCGACCCACCGCTCGAGTGAGATCTCGCCCGCCACCACGCCCTGGTAGATCAGCTCCATGCGGTGCTCGACGCCGCCGATGCCGTTGGGGATGGCGGCGAAGTTGCCGATCCCCATCTCCTTCTGGTCCTTCATGCAGAACGGGCAGTGGTCGGTGGACACGACGGCCAGCTCGTTCATCCGCAGGCCCTTCCAGAGATCGCTCTGGTGGTGTTCGTGCTTGGTCCGCAACGGGGTCGAGCAGACCCACTTGGCGCCCTCGAACCCGGGCGCCGCGAGCTGGTCTTCGAGGGTGAGGTAGAGGTACTGCGGGCAGGTCTCGGCGAAGACGTTCATGCCGGCGTGCTGCGCCGCGGCGACCTCGGCGAGCGCCTCCGACGCCGACATGTGGACGATGTACAGCGGCACGTTGCCCGCCACCTTGGCGAGCTGGATCGCCCGGTGCGTCGCTTCGCCCTCGAGCTCGGCGGGGCGGGTCAGCGAGTGGAACTTCGGGTCGGTGTCGCCCCGGGCGATCGCCTGGGCGACGAGGACGTCGATGGCGATGCCGTTCTCGGCGTGCATCATGATCATCGCCCCGGACTCGGCGGCGTTCTGCATCGCCCGCAGGATCTGCCCGTCGTCGGAGTAGAGGACCCCGGGGTAGGCCATGAAGAGCTTGAAGCTGGTGATGCCCTCGTTGTCGACGAGGTAGGTCATCGCCTTCAGCGACTCCTCGTCGACCCCGCCGATGATCTGGTGGAAGGCGTAGTCGACGGCGCAGTGGCCGGCCGCCTTGTCGTGCCAGGCACCGAGCGCGTCCTGGACGCTGCCTCCGGTGTTCTGCACGGCGAAGTCGACGATCGTGGTCACGCCACCCCACGCCGCGGCGCGGGTACCGGTCTCGAACGTGTCGGAGGCCTCGGTACCGCCGAATGGCATCTGCATGTGGGTGTGGACGTCGATGCCGCCCGGCACGACGTACTTGCCGGTGGCGTCGACGATGCGGTCGGCGACGAGGCCGACCTGGTCGGCGACACCGGGGGCGAGCAGGGCGACGATCCGCTCACCGTCGACGACGACGTCGCCCGCGGTGCGTCCGGTGGCGCTGACGATCGTGCCGCCCTTGACGATCAGGTCCGGCATCGGTCAGCTCTCCACCAGCTCGTCGTAGGCGTCGGGACGGCGGTCGCGGTAGAACGCCCAGCCGTCGCGCACCTCTTTGATCAGGTCGAGGTCGAGCTCGCGCACGATCAGCTCGGCCTCGTAGGCGTCGCCCTTGTCGCCGACGTAGCTGCCGCGGGGGTCGACGAAGTAGCTCTGGCCGTAGAAGTCGTCGTCGCCGAGCGGCTCGATGCCGACCCGGTTGATCGCCCCGACGTAGTACATGTTGGCCACCGCCGCAGCGGGCTGCTCGATCGACCACAGGTACTGCGACAGCCCGCGGGACGTCGCCGACGGGTTGAAGACGATCTCGGCGCCGTTGAGGCCGAGTGCCCGCCAACCCTCGGGGAAGTGGCGGTCGTAGCAGATGTACACGCCGACCTTGCCGACGGCGGTGTCGAACACCGGGTACCCGCCGTTGCCGGGCTTGAAGTAGTACTTCTCCCAGAACCCCTTGACCTGCGGGATGTGCTGCTTGCGGTACTTGCCGAGGTAGCTGCCGTCGGCGTCGACCACGGCGGCGGTGTTGTAGTACACGCCGGGCTGCTCGATCTCGTACATCGGCAGCACCATCACCATGTTCAGCTCGGCGGCCAGCTTCTGGAAGCGTTCGGTGGTGGGCCCGTCGGGGATGTACTCGGTGTACTCGTAGTACTCGGGGTCTTGGACCTGACAGAAGTACGGGCCGTAGAACAGCTCCTGGAAGCACATCACCTGCGCCCCCTGGGCGGCGGCCTCGCGGGCGGCCTCCTCGTGCTTGACGATCATCGACTCCTTGTCGCCGGTCCAGTCGGTCTGCAGCAGCGCCGCCTTGATCACTCGCGCCATCGGCTCTCCCTTCACCTCTCGAGGTCACCCCGAGAATAATGTGACCGCGAGGCGTGGACAATAGAGCGTTTGTGACCGTACATTTCGTTCATGTTGCCGTCGCAGCGCCGTAACGATCGCCCGGCGAGGAATTCGTGAGGACGTCGTGCTGGCGCTGATCACCGCCCGCGTCACCGACGAGTCGACCACGCCGTCGGCCAAGTCGATCGCCGCGGCGATCGGCCGGATGATCACCGCCGGTGATCTGCCGCCCGACACCAAGTTGCCCACCGTGCGCCAGTTGTCGCGCAACCTCGGCGTGTCGCCGACGACGGTCAGCGAGGCGTGGCGAGGGCTGGTGGCGGTCGGGGCGATCGAGACCCGCGGCCGCAACGGCACCTTCGTACGCGTCCCGACCGGCCCCGGCGGACCGCGGCGCTACCGCCGGATCACCCAGTGGCACGGCCACATCGCCATCGACCTGTCCACCGGCACGCCGGACCCCGACCTGCTCCCCGACCTCGGGCCGGCGATCGCCAGCGTCGGCGGGCAGTCGTTGACCACGAGCTACCTCGACACGCCGGTGCTCCCCGAGCTCGGCGAGCTGCTCCGCGCCGACTGGCCGTTCGAACCCGAGGCGCTGACGGTCGTCGACGGGGCGATGGACGCCCTCGACCGCGTCGCCCAGGTCGTGCTGCGTCTCGGCGATCGGGTGGTCGTCGAACACCCTGCGTTCCCGCCCTTGCTCGACCTCCTCGACCAACTCGGCTGCGAGGTGATCGGCGTCGACGTCGACGACGAGGGCATGGACGCGGCGGGGCTCGAGGCGGCGCTGACGCAGCGGCCGACGGCGGTGTTCCTCCAACCCCGCGCCCAGAACCCGACGTCGGTTGCCCTGTCGCGCGAACGGGCGCGCCGGCTGGCCGAGCTCCTGGCGGCGACGACGACCGTGGTGATCGAGGACGACCACGCCAACGAGGTGTCGGCGGCGCCACTGGTCAGCCTCGGGACGTGGCTGCCGGATCGCACGGTGCACATCCGCAGCTTCTCCAAGAGCCACGGCCCCGACCTGCGGTTGGCGGCCGTCGGTGGGGCCGGCGACGTGGTCGACGCCGTCGCCAACCGCCGCCTGCTGGGCCCCGGGTGGAGCAGCCGGATCCTCCAGCTGGTGCTCGTCCACCTCCTGCAGAGCGACGAGACGCCGGCGCTGCTCGCCGCCGCCCGTGCCACCTACGACGACCGGCGGCGGCGTCTGTCGGAGGTGTTGACCGCCGCTGGCGTCGACCATCCCGGCGGCGACGGCATCAACGTGTGGATCGCTGTCGAAGACGAGCGGGCGGCCCTGGTGCAGCTCGCCAGTCAAGGCATCGGCGCCGCGCCGGGCACGCCGTTCCTCACCCGCCCCGACCGCGACCACCTGCGGCTCACCCTGAGCCGCCTGCGCGACGACGACATCGAGCACGTCGCCGCGGTGCTCGTCGACGCGGCGCGCCATCCGCGAGCGCGGATCGGCACCCGCTGACATGCTGGGCGGCGATGGCGACGTTCCGCTTCCCCACATTCCGTGAGGCATGGCACTGGGTGTTCGGCAAGCACGCCCCGAAGCCGCCGGACCCGGAGCGCACGGTCGAGGCCGGCTGGGTGCCGCAGTGGATGGCGCCGATGGTCGTCGACGAGCTCACCGGCCAGGGCATCCCGGCCGTCGCCGCCGACGACTTCGGCCTCAACCCGATGATGCACCAGCGCGAGGCGATGGCGCGCATCTTCGTCACCGAGGACCGCCGCGCCGAAGCCGTCGAGGTGATGACCGACGTCCTCGGCCACCCACCCTGGACCCGCGACCTCTGACCCGCGCCCCGAAGCACCCGCGCCCCGAGACCCGATCCGAAATTTGTCCGTTTCATACCGCTGAGCGGCACGATTCGGACAAATTTCGGTGGTTCGTGACGCTGGTTGGGCGTTCGGGCAGTTCGGGGACGCGCTGAGGTTCCGGACGACGGTGATCAGCGCCCACTGCCGGGTGTGCAACTCCCGCAGGAACTGGCCACGTTGATGGCCGAACAGGACGCCATGGCGACGGTCGACCAGTTGGCGGCGCACGGCATCACCCGCTGGCGCCGAACGCAACTCGCCGCCGACGGCTGGATCGTGCGGGTGGCGCCACGCGTCTACCGCCTGCGCGGCGCGCCGCACTCCACCCGCTGGCGGCTGCGCGCCGGGCTGCTGAGCCTCGGTCCGGGCAGCTGCGTCAGCTTCGAGTCGGCGGCGACGCTGCACGAATTTCCGGATGCCGACCGCAGTGCCGTCGAATTCACGATCGCCCGCCGTCGACGCTCGGTCGTCACCCCGTTCATCGTCCACACCACCGACCGGCTCGACGCCGTCGACGTGACGCCGCGCTTCGGCCTGGCCACGACCACGCCGGCTCGCACGCTGATCGACCTCGCCCTCGCCGGTGCGAGCGACGAGCGCCTCGCGTCGACGATCGTCGCCGCGGTCGACCGCGGCGCCCTCTCGCTCGACGAGCTGGCGTCGCGGCTCGAGGCGCTGCGCCGACCGGGTCGCTGGGGCTCGCGCCGCCTCGAACGCATCGTCGACGGACTCACCGGGAGCACTGCGGGCACCGCGAGCACTGCGGGCACCGCGGGCACTGCGGGCACTGCGGGCACCGGGAGCACCGGGGACACCCGGGGCGCGACGCGACGCAGCCCCCCGGTCGAAACCGGAGGGCTGCGTCGGAGGTGACCGGAGCGTGTCAGGCCGTGATCGCCGTCCGGTGCTCCTCGACGAACTCGGCGGGCACCGTCAGCGGCGCTGCGTCGAGCAGCATCCCGGTGCGGTCGGCCCGGCCGACCCAGATCAGACCGCCGCCGGCGATCATCAGGACCACGCCGACCCCGGCGAACAGTCCGGCCAGAGCGAGACCCATCTGCAAGGTGCTGGCGGTCACCGTGCCGACACCGAGCTCACCGACCAGGCCGTGCACCGTCCCGGTCCACGCCATCTCCCGGGCAGGGCCCTCGAGCGGGTGGCTGCGGTCGAACTCGGTCCAGTACCGGCCCTCGCCGTTGACCTCGTGGTCGCCGGCCTCGTACGTGACACCCTCGTACTCGACGGCCTCGTCGAGGGTGACCGTGTACGTGCCGTGGAGCACGTGGTAGTTGATGGTCGCCATCTGGTACATGTACTCCGTCGCCGTGTCGACGAGCGGGTCGTTCGGGTCGAGGTCGCCGCTGACGACCGGGTACTGCCAGTCGTCCTCGAGCAGGCTGAGGATCGCCTGCGCCTCTTCGACCGAACCGCGGTCGACCAGGTTGCCGTCCTCGTCGTACGACAACGTGACGTTCTGGGCGGCGCTGAACGCTTCCAGCGAGCCGTATCCCTCCTGCACCTTCAGGAAGGCCACGCCGCCAGCGGTGAGGAACGCCAGGCCGGCAATGGCCAGCACGGCACCGAGCACCGACAGTCGCTTCTTCATGATGAGCTCCGATCTCCTTGATCCGGGCGCTTGATCACCCGACATCTCGATTGTCGGCCCGCACCCCCATCGGCCATCAGGGCCGAAGGTCCCCAACCGACGGGCCCGATCGTCCCGACCGGCCGAACCGCCCGACCGGCCCGACCGGCCACCGAGCGTCATCGCTCGCCAACGCCGGTGCCTGCCCACGCCGGCACCCGCGGCGACGCGCGCGTCAGAACGGGACGCGCCAGGTGAGCACGGCGCCGCCGGAGGGCCCCGGCTCGAGCGTGCACGCACCACCGAGGTCGGCAGCACGTGCGGCGAGGTTGACCAAGCCGTGACCGCCCGGGCCGATGCCGCCGGCGGGCGGACCGACGCCGTTGTCGCTGACGATCGCTTCGATGTCGTTGCCGACGACGGCGAGCACGACCTCGGCCTGGGTGGCGTGGGCGTGGCGGGCGACGTTGCCGAGCGCTTCGCGCAGCGTCGCCGACAGCTCGCTGCGCACGGCGTCGGTGAGCACCGACTCGACCGGTCCCTCCAGGCGCAGCGCCGGTGTGAAGCCGAGTACCCGCGTCGCCTGGGCGATGATCTCGCCGAGCTCGTGGGCCAGGGCGCCGTGGCGCGACGAGCTGCCGAGTGTGAACACGATCGTGCGCACCTCGACGATCACCCGATCGACCTCGTCGACGATCTCCTCCAGCCGCACCGAGGTGACGGCGTCGGCGCCGGCGGCGATCGCCTGCACGGACAGCCCGACCCCGTAGAGGTGTTGCAGCACGACGTCGTGCAGGTCGCGCCCGATGCGCTCGCGCTCGGAGGCCAGCGCCAGCTGCTCGCGGGCAGCCGCCAGGCGCTGTTCGTTGGCCCGCCGCTCGGTGATGTCGCGGACGATGGCGATCACGTAGAGCCCGTCCTCGTCGAACGGGCTGAGCGAGATCTCGACCGGCACCAGCGTGCCGTCGCTGCGGCGCAGGCTGAGTTCGAGTCCGCTGCCCATCGGGCGCTGCATCGGGCTGTCGGCGTAGGCGTCGCGGTACCGGGCATGGCGCATCCGGACCGAATCGGGCACCAGCGCTTCGACCGACGTGCCGATCAGGTCGTCGGAGAGCGCCAGGTCGTGCATCGAACGATTGGCGTACACGACGGTGCCGGCGGCGTCGACGATCAGCACGCCGTCGGGGGCGAGCTCGCTCGCCCGCTGGATCAGTCGATCCGGAATCACCGGTCGGACCGTAGCCCCGGCGCCGCGGATCCGGCCCGGTCCCCTCGGTTCGGGACCTCCGGCCCTTGTGATCGGTGCGTCGATGCTGGTGGACTGGCACCATGACGCAGCCGCCGATCCGCGCCTTCTTGATGGACGATCACGAAGTCGTCCGCCACGGCGTGCGCGCCCTGCTCGAGTCGACCGGCACCATCGCCGTCGTGGGCGAGGCAGCAACGGCGGCCGAGGCGCTGCTGCGCATCCCCGCCGTGCGGCCCGACGTCGCCATCCTCGACGTGCGCGTCCCCGACGGCAACGGCATCGAGGTCTGCCGGGAGGTGCGCAGCACGCTCGGCACCCCGTGTCTCATCCTCACGTCGTACAGCGACGACGAGGCGCTGTTCGAGGCGATCATGGCCGGCGCCTCGGGGTACGTGCTCAAGCAGGTGCGTGGCAACGAGCTGACGTCCGCGGTGCAACGGGTGGCGGCGGGCGAGTCGCTGCTCGACCCGGCGATCACGGCACGCGTGCTCGAACGGTTGCGTCGGCCGCCGGAGGAGGACGCCCGCCTCGCCTCGCTGTCGCCACAGGAACGTCGCATCCTGCACCTCATCGCCGACGGCAAGACCAACCGCCAGATCGCTTCCGAACTGTTCCTCGCCGAGAAGACCGTCAAGAACTACGTCTCCCACGTGCTCGCCAAGCTGGGCATGGAGCGGCGCACGGAAGCGGCCGTGTTCGCCACCCGGCTGGAACTGTCGGGGCAACCGATCAAACCCGTCTGAGCCGATCGGGCCGTCGGAGCTTGGCGGTGGCGGGGATCGCGACGCCCTAACGTACGCACCCATGACGACTCCCGCCGAGGGCAAGAAGGCGCCCGCGTTCACCCTGCTCGACCAGAACGAGGAGAAGGTGCAGCTGTCGAAGCTCGCCGGACGCAAGGTGCTGCTGTACTTCTACCCTCGTGCCGACACGCCGGGCTGCACCACCCAGGCGTGCGGGTTGCGCGACATCGCCGGCGAGATCGGCGACACGGTGGTCATCGGCATCAGTCCCGACAAGCCGGCGGCGCTGAAGAAGTTCGACGACAAGTACGGCCTCGGCTTCACGCTCGTGTCCGACCTCGACCATGCCATCGCCGAGAAGTACGGCGTGTGGGTGGAGAAGAAGAACTACGGCAAGACCTACATGGGCGTGCAGCGCTCGGCGTTCCTCATCGACGAGGCGGGCAAGGTCGTCCGTGCCTGGCCGAAGATCAGCCCCAAGGACACGCCGACCAAACTCCTCGAGGCGCTCGCCGCGGGTTGACGTTCGGCCCGGTCGTCAGATCGGGCTGTGGCGGAGCAGTTCGGAAGCCAACGGGCACTCGGCGACGATCGCCGGCGGTCCCATCGGCACCACCCCATGGGGGCCGACGACGTCGGTGATCATCGTGGTCGGCAACACCTCGACGTCGAGGTCCCACGGATCGACGTCCTCGGCGAGGGCGACGATGCGATCGGCCATCGCCTCGACGTAGGCGGACGGGAGTCGGCGGCCGACTCCGGCGACGAGCCAGACCGGGACGCCCCACGCCCGACCGGCGGCGGCGATCGTCGACGAGCCGGCAGGCACGATTGCCCGTTGCGGGTCGACCGCCAGCGCCTCGACGAGGACGACATCGGCATGCCGCACGGCGATGCCCGCCACGCCGGCATCGATCGGCTCGACGTCGACGTCGTGGCGCTCCAGGCGGCGGACGAACGACGTCGCCTGATGACCGGCATCGGCGGCGAGCACCCGGATGTCACCGCGCCGTACGAGCCCGTCGCCGACCACGTCGGGGTCGGCGATCGTCACGACGACCGCCTCGTCGGGCAGCGCGGCGGCGAGCTCCGACCCGGTGCGGTCGCGCCCGATCTGCTCGCTCAGCTCCCACACCGCGTCGAACGGCTCGGCCGACGTCGTGACGTTGGCGCACAGCCACCACAACGGGCCCGTGAACGGGTGCCGCTCGACGATCCGGCGACAGGCGACGACGAGGCCCGACGGGTCGAAGCGCATCGATCCGAGGGCGTGGGCGGTCTCTTCGACCAACGACGCCGGGTCGGCTCCCTGCGCACGGGCGACGTACCGGAGGTGCTCGATCGGATGCACGCGCCCGACGCTACCCCGGTCGCCGGCAGCGTCAGCCCCGGTGGCCGTCCGCTGGCCCCGACGCCGCCCCCACCCCTGCGGCCCCATCCGTACGGTTCCCGATCTACACCTGCCCGATCGACACCTGCCCGATCGACACCTGCCCGATCGAGGCGGTGGGGGATGCCCCGATCGCAGCGGTCACTCGCTACGATCGCTGCCCGTGGCCGACACGACCTCCGACAGCACTTCGACGGCTCCGAAGCCCGCCGCGAGGGTCGGCGAGGCGCTCCCGACCGATCTCGTCCTGACACCGCTGGTCAAGGGCGCCCTCGGGCAGGGGCGGCCGCTCCTGGAGTGGCTGACCACGTTCCATCTGGCGTCGGTCGTGCTCGACCCGTACACCAACGAGAGCTCGTGGATCCTCCGGACGGCGACACGCATCCTCGAGCAGTTCCGCGACTCGGACGCCCGGATCAACCTCATCGTCACCGCCGGGGCCAGCGACACCCGCGCCTTCCTCGGCCCGCTCGCCGATCGGTTCCTCGTCTTCTGCGACCCCGATCGTGAGGCCGTCAAGGCGATCGGCCTGACCGAGCTGCCGGCGTTCGCCTTCATCCGTGTCGACGGGGTCGTCGGCGCCGTCGCCGAGGGCTGGGACCCCGAGTCCTGGGAGTCGGTCGCCGACACGATCGCCGCGATCACGTGGTGGACGTCGCTCGAGCTCCCCGTTCCGGGCGATCCCGGGGCGTTCCGCGGTTCTCCGGCGCTCGGCTGACCGTGTCGGGCGGTCTGCAGCGCCCGCTCCCCGACCTCCCCGTCGTCGAAGCGCTCGGTCCGTTGCGCGAGGCACTGCGTGACCGGCGTCGTGCCGTGCTCGTCGCTCCACCGGGTGCCGGGAAGACGACCGTCGTGCCGTTGGCCCTGCTCGACGAGCCGTGGCTCGAGGGACGCCGCATCGTCGTACTCGAACCGCGCCGCCTGGCGACGCGCGCCGCAGCCCGACGGATGGCCGACACGACCGGCACGGCACTCGGCGCGCTGGTCGGCTACCAGACCCGCGACGAGCGCCGCATCGACGCCGGAGCGCGCATCGAGGTCGTCACCGAAGGCGTCCTCACCCGTCGCCTGCAACACGATCCGGAACTGCCCGGTGTCGGCATCGTCATCTTCGACGAGGTCCACGAGCGCAACCTGCCGACCGACCTCGGCCTGGCGCTGACGCTCGACGTGGCGGCCACCATCCGTCCCGACCTGCGCATCCTGGCGATGTCGGCAACACCCGACGTCGCCGCCCTGACCGCGCTCCTCGAGGCACCGCTGATCGAGAGCGCCGGGCGGATGTTCGACGTCGACGTTCGGTGGCGCCCCCCTGCCCCGGCGGGCGGCGGGCGGGCGCGGACGAGCCGAGCCGGGCGCCGACCGGCGCCTCCCGGGCGCAGCGCGCGCATCGAGGACGCCGTCGCCACGGTCGTGCAGGAGGCGGTGCGCAGCGACGACGGTGACCTGCTGGTGTTCCTGCCCGGCATCGGTGAGATCCGCCGCACGGAAGCACTGCTGTCGGCGATGCTGCCCGACGGCGTGGACGTTCGGCCGCTCGCCGGAGCGCTGTCGCGTGAGGAGCAGGATCTCGCCCTCGCCCCGTCGCCGGTCGGTCGCCGTCGCGTCGTGCTGTCCACCGACATCGCCGAGACGTCGCTGACCGTCGCCGGCGTACGCGTCGTCGTCGACAGCGGACTCGCCCGCGAACCACGATTCGATCCACGCACCGGCATGTCGCGGCTGACGACGGTCACGACCAGCCGTGCCTCCGCCGACCAGCGCGCCGGTCGCGCCGGACGCACCGAACCCGGCGTCGCCTACCGGCTGTGGAGCAAGCTCGAGCACGGCAGCCGCCCACGTCACCGCCGGCCGGAAATCCTCGACACCGACCTCGCCGGGCTGGCACTCGAGCTCGCCGCCTGGGGATCCGACGACCTGCCGTTCATCGACCCGCCGCCGGTCGCCACACTCGCCCAGGCACGCCAGCTGCTCACCGACCTCCACGCCCTCGACGACGGCGGGACGATCACCGAGCTCGGGCGATCGATGTTGACGCTGCCCGTGCACCCCCGCTTGGCCCGCATGATCGCCGTCGACCGGTCGGCGCTGGCGTGCGTGTTGGCGACCATCGTCGACGAACGCGACGTGTTCCGTGGGCGGCCCGACGACCTCCCCGCCGACCTCGCCCTGCGCGTCGCCGTCGTCGCCGGCACCGCCCGGCACGACGCCGCCGATCGCGGTGCCGTCGCCCGCCTCCGCGAGCGCAGCGTCGACCTCGCCCGCCGCGCCCGTGTCGACGGTGACCTGGCGACGATCGACCCCGATCGCGCCGGCGCCGTCCTCCTGCTCGCCTACCCGGAACGGCTGGCGATGCGCCGCCGGCCCGGCCAGTTCCTGCTCCGCTCCGGGACCGGCGCCTGGCTCCCCGAGACCGACCAGCTGGCCACCGAGGAGTTCCTCGTCGCCGCCGACCTCGACGGCCGACGCGACAAGGCACGGATCCGCCTCGGAGCAGCGCTCGATGCCGACGACGTGGTTGCCGTGTTCGGCGACGAGGTCGTCGAGCGACGCCAGCTCACCTGGGAGCCGACACGCGACGACCTCGTCGAGTCGGTCGAACGGCGCCTCGGCGCGATCGCCCTCGGCCGCATCGAGCGGCGGCCGGCACCGGGTGACGAGACGACGGCGGCGCTGATGGCACGGGTGCGCGACACCGGCCTCGCCGTGCTGCCGTGGTCGGCGGCGGCGCGCAGCCTGCGCGAGCGGGTCGAGTTCCTCCACCGCACACGCGGCGCGCCCTGGCCCGACTGGTCGGCGGCGACGTTGACGGCCACCGTCGAAGAGTGGCTGGCGCCGTACGTGCCGGGGGCCACGGGTCGCGGCGACCTCGAGCGGATCGACCTGACGATGGTGTTGCGCAGCCAGCTGCCCTGGCCCGAGGGTGCCGACCTCGACGACCTCGCGCCAGCCCAGCTGACGCTGCCGACCGGGCGCAGCGTGCCGATCGACTATGCCGGCGAGCAGCCCGACGCGTCCGTGCGGGTGCAGGACCTGTTCGGCGTCACCGTGCATCCGACTGCGGGCGGCATGCCGATCCGGCTCCACCTGCTGTCGCCGGCCGACCGGCCGATCCAGGTGACTTCGGACCTCCCCGGTTTCTGGCGCGGTTCGTGGAACGACGTGCGCAAGGACATGGCCGGTCGCTATCCCAAGCACCACTGGCCCGACGACCCCGGTTCGGCCGACCCGCGCCGGATGAAGGGACGTTGATGCTCGGGTTGTCCGTGTGGGCGATCCTCGCCTGCTGGCTCGCCGTGTTCGTCGGGGCCACGGTGCAGTCGTCGATCGGCATCGGGTTGGGCATGATCGCCGCACCGGTGCTCGCCCTCGCCGACCCCGACTTCGTGCCCTCGGCGATCGTCATCGTCGTGTTGCCGATGTCGATCGCCATCGCCTGGGTCGACCGCACGCACATCGTCGGACGCGACGTCGGCCTCGCCCTCGTGGGGCGGGTCCCCGGTGTGATCGTCGCCGGCATCGTCGTGGCGGCGATCTCCGATCGGACACTCGGCCTGATCGTCGCCGCCTCGGTGCTGCTGGCGGTGATCGCCTCGCTCGCCGGGCGGGTGTTCCGCACGACCCCGGCTGCACTCGTCGCCGCCGGTGCCGCCTCCGGGTTCACCGGCACGGCGACGGGCGTCGGTGGTCCGCCGATGGCGCTCGTCTACCAGCGCAGCGATGCGGCGACGATGCGCGCCACGCTCTCGGCGTTCTTCTCGATCGGCACGCTGCTGTCGATCATCGCCCTCGTCGCTGCCGGCAAGCTCGGGACGCGGCAGTGGCAGCTCGCGGCGTTGCTGCTGCCTGCGGTGCTGTTCGGCGTCGTCACCGCCCGCCGCGTGCGGCACCTGTTGACACCGACGGTCGTGCGCCCGCTGGTGCTCACCGTGTGCACGGTCGCCGCGGTGGCGCTGCTGATCGATTCGTTCTGACGACTTCGCCCCGTGCACCCGCGATCGCTACGTTGCGGCCGGTGTCCCGCCGCCGCTCCGTCGTGATCATCGCCGCCGTCATCGTCATGGCCGCCTGCAGCAGCGACGGCGACGAACCAGCCGCCGGCGACGTCACCGCGGTCGATGCACCGACCGCGACGCCGACCGGGGCGACAGCGGTGCCGTCGACGGACGGCACGGCGTCGACGACGCCGACGGTCGAGACCACCGACGCCACGGCGACCACGATCGGTGACGCGGCCGACCTCGAACTGATCGGCCAGGGGCCGTACGACGTCGGCGTCTCGACGGTGGCGATCGGCGCCGACACGGCGCGCCCGCTGACCGTCGACGTGTGGTTCCCGCTGGCGTCGGCCGACGGAGCAACGGCACACCAGTACACCTTGATCCCGGGCGTCTACTACGAGTCACCGAACGCCGTCAGCGCCACCGCCGACCAGATCGCGACCGACGGGCCGTTCCCGCTCGTCGTGTACTCCCATGGCAGCGGCGGCCTGCGGTACATCGCCTCGTACTACGCCGAAGCGATCGCCAGCCACGGCTACGTCGTCGCCGCTGCCGACCACACCGGCAACACCGCGGTCGACCGGCTGGCGGGCACCGAGGCCGACTTCGCCGTCAACGCCCTCAACCGGCCGACCGACGTCGACGCGGTGATCGACGCCTTCGTCGATCCGGCTCGGCCGGAGACCGGCGCCTTCGCTGCCGCCGTCGATCCGGAGTCGATCGCCGTCACCGGCCACTCGTTCGGCGGGTTCACCACGCTGGCGATGGGCTCCGGGTATGCCAACGACCTCGGCACGTTCGCCGCCGACCCGCGCGTCGATGCACTGATCGCCCTCGCTCCGGCGTTGGGCTCCGGCGCCAACGTCCTGCTCGACGACGCCGCGTTGGCGACGATCGAGACGCCGACGCTGTTGATGGCCGGCACCGCCGACCAGTCGACGCCGATCGACCCCAACCTGACCCGCCCCTGGGCGGCGATGGCCAGCGACGAGCTGTACCGGGTCGAGCTCACCGACGCCGGCCACCAGTCGTTCACCGACCTCTGCGACTACCAGGCGTTCCTGCCGACGCTGCCGACCGAGGTGCCACTGGCAATCACCGAGACGATCGACGGCCAGGCTGCCGACGGTTGCTCAGCGACGAACATGCCGATCGCCCGCGCCAAGGAGCTGACGAACACGTTCGCCATCGCCTTCCTCGAGTCGGTGTTCCGCGACGGCGACCCGATCGACCCGACCACGACCGCCTTCCCCGGCGACGTCGTCGTCCTCCGCCGCTGATCCCGCTGATCCGCCCCCAAGTGACGAATGGGGACGGGTCCCGTTCGTCACGTGTTTCATTCAGTGGCGCGGATGGACCTGCCATAGGCTCGACGGCATGGCTGACGCCCCCCAGTTCTCCTACACCGAGCTGCTGCCCCTCGGAGACGACGACACCCAGTACCGCCTGCTCACGACCGACGGCGTGTCGACGTTCGACACCCCCGAGGGCACGTTCTTGAAGGTCGACCCGGAGGCGATCCGACGGTTGACGGCCGAGGCGATGCACGACATCGCCCACTTCTTGCGCCCCACCCACCTGCAGTCGCTGCGCAACATCCTCGACGACCCCGAAGCCTCCGACAACGACCGCTTCGTCGCCCTCGACCTGCTCAAGAACGCCGCCGTCGCCGCCGGCGGCGTGCTGCCGATGTGCCAGGACACCGGCACGGCGATCGTCAAGGGCAAGAAAGGCCAGTTCGTCTACACCGGCGGTGGCGACGAAGCCGCGGTCGCCCGCGGCATCTACGACACCTACCAGACATCGAACCTGCGCTACAGCCAGATGGCGCCGCTCGACATGTACACCGAGACGAACACGGGCACGAACCTGCCGGCGGAGATCAAGATCTCAGCGGTCGACGGCGAGGCCTACAAGTTCCTCTTCATGGCCAAGGGCGGCGGCTCGGCGAACAAGAGCTTCCTCTTCCAGGAGACCAAGGCGCTGCTCAACGAAGCGACGTTGCTCCCGTGGATCTTCGAGAAGATGCAGTCGCTCGGCACGTCCGCCTGCCCGCCGTACCACCTCGCCGTGGTGATCGGTGGCACGTCGGCCGAGTTCGCCGTCGAGACCGCCAAGCTGGCGTCGACGAAGTACCTCGACCACCTGCCGACGGCCGGGTCGGCCGACGGCCACGGTTTCCGCGATCTCGACCTCGAAGCACAGGTGCTGACGCTGTCGCAGACGACCGGCATCGGCGCCCAGTTCGGCGGCAAGTACTTCTGCCACGACGTTCGCGTCATCCGGCTGCCGCGCCACGGCGCCTCGTGCCCGGTGGCGATCGCCGTCTCGTGCTCGGCCGACCGCCAGGCACTCGGCAAGATCACCCGCGACGGCGTGTTCCTCGAACAGCTCGAGCGTGACCCGGCGCGCTTCTTGCCCGACGTCGGCGACGAGCACCTCGGCGGCGACGAGACCGAGGCCGTGCGCATCGATCTCAACCGGCCGATGGACGAGATCCGCGCCGAGCTCGCCAAGTACCCGGTGACGACGCGGGTGATGTTGACCGGTCCGATGGTCGTCGCCCGCGACATCGCTCACGCCAAGATCAAGGAGCGTCTCGACGCCGGCGAGCCGATGCCGCAGTATCTGCGCGATCACGCCGTGTACTACGCCGGGCCGGCGAAGACGCCGGAGGGCTACGCCTCCGGGTCGTTCGGTCCGACGACCGCCGGGCGGATGGACAGCTACGTCGAGCAGTTCCAGGCAGCCGGCGGGTCGATGGTGATGCTCGCCAAGGGCAACCGCTCCAAGCAGGTCACCGACGCCTGCGCCGCCCACGGCGGTTTCTACCTCGGGTCGATCGGCGGCCCGGCGGCGCGGCTGGCGCTCGACAACATCCGCAAGGTCGAGGTGCTCGAGTACCCCGAGCTCGGCATGGAAGCGGTGTGGAAGATCGAGGTCGAGGACTTCCCCGCCTTCATCGTCGTCGACGACAAGGGCAACGACTTCTATGCCGACGTCCGCGCCCGCGCCGCGATGCCGGTCACGCTGCGCTAGCTCAGAGCTCGCCGGCCAACGCCCCGAGTCGGCGCTCACCCTCGGGCGTCTGGCCGCCGGCGTTCATGAAGCGCTCCATCCGGTCGTGGGTCTCGTCGCTGCCGAGTGTCTCGTTGAAGGCGATCGTCTCGGCCAGCAGGTCGGCTTCGACGCCCACCTCGGCACGCACGATGCTCGCCTTCGCCGCGGCGACGGCATGCGCGGGGAACGACGCGATCCGGGCGGCCAGGCGGTCGACGAACTCGTCGATGGCTGCATCGTCGAGCACCCGGTTGACCCAGCCCCAGCGCTCGGCCGTTGCGGCGTCGACGTCGTCGCAGCCGAGGACGGCCTCGAGGGCGCGACTGCGGCCGATCAGGCGCGGCAGCCGCACCGTGCCGCCTGCGCCGGGGATGATCCCCAGGGCGACCTCGGGTTGGTTGAGGACCGCACCCGGTGTGGCGAAACGCATGTCGCAGCCGAGTGCGAGCTCGCTGCCGCCTCCGCCGACGCGGCCCGTGATCACGGCGATCGTCACCTTCGGCATCGTGCGCAGGGTCTCGCACATTCGGTCGTACGGCCCCAGCTCGGTCGGCACCGGTTGCGCCCGGGGGAAGGCCCGGATCGCCTCCACGTCGAAGTGGGCGAGGAACCACTCCGGGTTGGCCGAGCGGAACACGACGACGCGAACGTCGTCGTCGGTCGCCAGCCGCTCGATCTCCGCCGCCAGCTCGAAGAAGACGTCCATCGTGACCAGGTTGATCGGCGGATGATCGATCGTGACCGTGGCGACACCGCCGACGACAGCGGTCCGGAGTGCGTTCACGACATCGCCCGCACGATCGCCGCGCGCGTCGCCGCCGCTTCGTCCGGATTACCCGGGAACTCGACGGCGGCGAAGTCGGTGACCCCGATGTCGGCGAGGGCGACGATGCGCTCGACGACTTCGTCCTCGGATCCGGTGATGGCGATGTCGGCGGGGCCGGCGGCGCCTTCGCGGTCGAGCATCGCCCGGTAGCTGGGCAACGTGCCGTAGATCTCGAAGACCTTGGCCGCCCGCCCCTTGGCAGCCTCGGCATCGGTGGTGACGCACACCGGGAGGGCGGCGATCACCCGCGGTGCCGGGCGGCCCGCGGCGTCGGCGGCGGCGTTGATCGTCGGCACGGTGTACTCCGCCAGCGTGTTTGGACCGGTGCACCACGTCAGCGTGCCGTCCGCCAGCTCGGCGGTCGCCTTGAGCATCTGCGGGCCGAGGGCGGCGACGACGATCCCGAACGGCGGCGCCCCCTTGGCCGCCAGCGCGAGGTGCGTCGTGTAGTCCTCGCCCGCGTAGCTCACCGGTTCGTTGCGGGACAACGGTCCGAGGATCGACAGGTAGTCGCGGATGTGGCGGACGGGCTTGTCGAAGCTCATCCCGAGCATGTGCTCGATGACCACCTTGTGGCTCAACCCGATGCCGAGCGTCAGCCGGCCCTCGCAGGCGGCGCTGACGGTGAGGCACTGCTGCGCGATCGCCGACGGGTGCCGAGGGTACGTCGGCACGACCGACGTGCCGAGTTCGATGCGCGGCACCTCGCGACCGATGATGGCGAGCGCCGTGAGGGCGTCGTGGCCGAAGATGTTCGGCACCCAGTAGGAGGCGAAGCCGTCGGCCTCCGCCTGGCGGGCCTCGGCGACGATGTCGTCGATCGTGCCCTCGTTGATGCTTCCCCCGAATGATCCGATGCGCATCGCGCCGACCGTACCGATCCGGCACGGGCGGCGACGGCTCGGCGGCGTCTGACTCGCCTTGGTGACGTGACGAATGACACGATCGCCCGATGGGAAACTGGAACTTCGCCGACATCTGGGAAGTCGTGGCAGACGAGCTGCCCGACGCCCCCTGCCTGATCCACGGAGACGACCGCCGGACGTGGCGCGGTGGTCGATCAGCGCGCCGACGGCATCGCCCAGCACCTCCTCGACGCCGGAGTCGAGCGCCAGCAGGCGGTCGCCCAGTACCTCTACAACGGCCCCGAGTACCTCGAGTCGATGTTCGCCACGTTCAAGGCGGGCCTTCGCCCCGGTCAACACGAACTACCGCTACACCGACGACGAGCTGCTCTACCTGTGGGACAACGCCGACGCCGTCGCCGTCGTCTTCCACGGCACGTTCGTGCCGACCATCGAGCGCATCCAGGACCGGGTGCCGAAGGTCAAGGCCTGGCTGTGGGTCGACGACGGCAGCGGCGACCTGCCCCGACTGGGCCACGCCGTACGAGCAGGCGGCGACGAGCGGCGACCGCGGCGCGTGGTCGCCGGCGTGGGGCCGCAGCGGCGACGACCTCTACCTGCTCTACACCGGCGGCACGACCGGCATGCCGAAGGGCGTGATGTGGCGCCAGGACGACCTCGTCCGTGACGCTCGACCGCGACGCTCGGCCGGCCGCTCACCGACGACGGCTCGATCGAGCGACCTGCAGGGCACGTTCACCGGGCCGGGCATCGCGCTTCTTGCCCGCCTGCCCGCTGATGCACGGCACCGGGCAACTTCCCGTGCCTCAGCACGCTCAGCGGCGGCGGCTGCGTCGTCACGCTCGAGAGCCGCACCTTCGACGTCGACGAGCTGCTCGACACGATCGAGCGCGAGGGTGTCAACACGCTGGCGATCGTCGGTGACGCGTTCGCCAAGCCGATCCTGCGCGCCCTCGACGCCAACCCCGGCAGGTGGGACCTCACCTCGCTGGTCGGTGATCGTGTCGTCGGGCGTGATGTGGAGCCGACGAGACCAAGCAGGGGCTGCTCGGCCACCACCCGGGGATGATGTTGATCGACGCCTTCTCCTCGTCGGAGGCGCTCGGCATGGGCTCGTCGATCTCGTCGGCGGCCGGCGCCGCGGAGACGGCGAAGTTCGAGCTCGGCCAGAACACCGATCGTGATCGACCGACGACGACCGTCCGGTGGCGCCCGGCTCGGGCGAGATCGGCCGGCTGGCGGTCGGCGGTCGTCAGCCGCTCGGCTACTACAAGGACCCCGAGAAGTCGGCAGCCACGTTCCTCGACGATCGACGGCAAGCGCTACTCGTGCCCGGCGACTTCGCCACGGTCGAGGCGGACGGCACGCATCACGCTCCTCGGTCGCGGGTCGGTGTGCATCAACACCGGCGGCGAGAAGGTCTTCCCCGAGGAGGTCGAGGAGGCGCTGAAGACCCATCCGACGGTGCTCGACGCTGTCGCCGTCGGCGTGCCCGACGAGAAGTTCGGCGAGGCGATCACCGGCGGTCGTCGAGCCGCGACCGGGCGAGACGATCGATGCCGAGGCGATCATCGCCCACGTCAAGCACGAAGCTCGCCGCCTACAAGGCGCCCAAGCACGTCGTCGTCGTCGACACGATCGGCCGTGCCGCCAACGGCAAGGTCGACTACAAGCGGCTCAAGGCAGAAGCGACCGAGACCGTCAGCGCCTGACCGTGACAACAGGGGTCAGACCCCCGTTGTAACGCCGGCTCAGCTCATGCTGACGAGGTCGAGCCAGGACTCGGAGAAGTAGTCGACGTCACCGTCGGGCATCAGCAGCACCTTCGTCGGTGCCAGCTCGCGGACGAAGTCCTCGTCGTGACTGACGAGGATGATCGCCCCGGGCCAGTCGACGAGGGCGTCGGCGACCGCCTGTCGTGATGGCGGATCGAGGTTGTTCGTCGGCTCGTCGAGGAGCAACAGGTTGTTGCGCCCGACCATCAGCATCGCCAGGGCGAGCTTCGTCTTCTCCCCGCCCGACAGCGTGCCCGACGCCTGGAACACCTTGTCGCCCGACAGGCCGAACATGCCGAGCAGCCCGCGCAGCTGGGTCTCGCCGAGGTTGATGCCCGACGGGACGGCGTCACGGATGTTGGTCAGCAGCGACTCGTCGGTGCGCAGGTTGTCGTGCTCTTGGGCGTAGTAGCCGACGTGCACGTTGTACCCGAAGCGGAAGTCGCCGAGGTCGGCGGTGGTCTCGCCGGCGAGGATTCGCAGCAGGCTGGTCTTGCCGGCGCCGTTGAGCCCGAGCACGAGCAGCCGTTCGCCGCGCCCGAGGTCGAAGCTGATGTCCTCGAAGATCGTCGGGCCGCCGTACGCCTTGCACATGCCGGACGCCTCGATGACCGTCTCGCCGGCCTTCGGGGGGTCGGGAAAGCGCACGGTCATCGTCTTGGTCGCTTGCGGCCCGTGCTCGCGCACCGCCTCCAACCGGGCGATGCGCTTCTCGATGCTGTGCGCCATCGTCGCCTTCGTCGCCTTGGCACCGAAGCGGTCGACGACGGTCTGCAACCGGTCGATCTCCTTGGCCTGCAGCGCCGCCTTCTTGGCCCGGCGCGCCTCGTCCTCGGCGCGGGCCCGCTGGTACTGGCTGTACGTGCCGCGGTACTCGATCAGCTCGCCGAGGGCACCTTCGGTCGGGCGGTCGAGGTGCAGCACCCGGGTGATCGACTCGTCGAGCAGCTCGAGGTCGTGGCTGATGACGAGCATCGCGCCCTTGTACTGGCGGAGGAATCCGAGCAGCCAGTTCTTGGCGTCGACATCGAGGTGGTTGGTCGGCTCGTCGAGGCACAACACGTCGGAGCCGGCGAAGAGGATCCGTGACAGCTCGACCCGCCGACGCTCGCCACCGGACAGCGTGCTGATCGGTTGGTCGAGACGGGTGTCGGGGATGCCGAGGCCGGCAGCGATCGCTCGCGCCTCGCTCTCGGCGGCGTACCCGCCGGACGTGCGGAACGACTCCTCGGCGGTGGCGTAGCGCTGCACGTTGCGCTCGTCGGGGTTCTCCTCCATGGCGATGCGCAGCTTCTCGATGCGCACCACCTCGTCGTCGATCCCCCGCCCGGACAGGATGTGGGTGACGCACGAACGACCCTCGAGGGCGGCGTCGATCTTCGGGTCCTGCGGCAGGTAGCCGAAGCCGCCCTTGCGCAGCACACGCCCGCCGGCGGGCTCGGCGGCGCCGCCGAGGACCTTGAACAGGCTGGTCTTCCCGGCACCGTTGCGGCCGACGATGCCCACCTTGTCGCGAGCCATGACGGTGAAGCTGGCCGACTCGACGAGGAGCCGTCCACCTACTTCCACCGAGATCGCCTGGGCCTGGAGCATCCCATCCAGGCTAGGGCCACCTGCCGCCGCGCCGGGCTGACGTTACGCGGACGCCCGTCACGCCGCTTCTGGGTCGAGAACGCCGCCCCCACTGCGGCAAATGCGACCCAGAACCGGGTTGGCGGCGGAGCGGGGCCGGGTGGGTCAGCCGCCGGCGTCGGTCGCGTCGCCCGGGTCGAGGTCGCCGGTGTCGCCACCCGCCGGTTGCGTCGTCGTCGGCGCCGGCGAAGTCGCCACGGGTGGCGGGTCCGGCGGCGAGGTGATCGGCGGGGCGGTCGTCGCGGGCGGCGGGGCGGTCGTCACGGGCGGCGGGGTCGTGGTGCGCGGGACGGTGCCTCGGGGCACGGTGCTGGTCGGCCCCCGACTGCCGCCGCTGCTGTTGCCCGAGCCGGGGCGGCCGAGGACCTCGTCGGGGTCGCCGTTGACGTTGCTGTCGTTGCGGAACTGCGACTTCAGGCACTCACCCTCACCGCGGGCCGGGCCGAGCGCCGCGGCCACGAGGTCGGCGATGAGCTGCCGCCCGGCGTCGCTCGGGTGCAGCCGATCGCCGCTGAGTACACCGGGCGTCTGCGAGGCGATCTCCCAGTCGACGAGGGTGACGTTGTCGTACTCGGCGTCGAGCCTCCGGACGACCTCGTTGACCTCGGCGTAGTTCTGCCGGTACTGGGTGACGGTGAACAACAGCGTGGGCCGCGGCGCCAGCCGGTCGAGGATCTCGCGCAGCTCGGCTTCGTACACGACCGGATCGCTGCCGTAGTTGCTGCCGAGGAAGACGACGGCGGCGTCCCAGTCGTTCTCCGCGGTGACGTCGTCGGGCAGCACACGATCGAGGACGAAGTTGCCGAAGTCGATGAAGCGGCTCGGTTCCGCTTCGACCTGGACCTTCCAGCCGAGCGGGACGACCGTGGCGCACATCTGGCCGCCGTAGCGAGACGACGTCGAGGCGAGGATCGAGTCGCCGATCATCAACACCCGGTTGCCGTCGACCGCCTCACCGATCAGTGCTGCCGGGCTGCCGTCGGAGTTGACCGGTGCCTGGACCATGATCGGCGCCCGGGTGGCATCGATCGGGTCCGGGAGGTGCCCGACGTTGGGCACCGTCGGGATCACCGTGGCGGCGGGCACGCTCGCGCCCGTGGCGTCGCCGGACCCGTTGCCGTCGCCGCCGCAGGCGACGAGCAGCCCGAGCGCGCCGAGGAGGGCGCCACCGGACGCAGCGAGGCGCCCGAGGGGGGTTGACCGTGGCCGCATCGACCCCATTGAAGCGCCTCGGCCGCCCGGAGGGGCGTCGCGTTGCGTTCGGGCGGTCAGCGGCGGGCGCGGAGTTCGTCGCGGATCTCGGTCAACAGCTCGACCTCCGTCGGGTCGGCGACCGCCTCTTCGGCGTCCTTGAAGTGGTTGTACGCCTTGATGATCAAGAAGCACACGAAGGCGACGATCAAGAAGTTGATCAACGCCGTGATGACCGTGCCGATCAACAGCTCGCTCTTGCCGACATCGATCACGATCGAGTCGAAGTTCGGCTGCCCGAAGATCGCCGCGATCAGGTTGAGGATGACGCCCTCGACGATCGCCGTGACGATCGGAGCGAAGAACGACGCCAGCACGAAGGCGATGGCCAGCTCGACCAGGTTGCCGCGGTTGATGAACTCCTTGAACTCACTCAGCCAGTTCTTCATGAGTCTCCTCGTGTCGGTGATTGGGAACGCCCGAACTCACCGTAGGCCACATGCCGACACCCCGACAGCGGTTCATCACCGGGCTATCGGGCGGTCCAGCCACCGTCGACGATCAGGCTCTGGCCGGTCAGGAAGGTGCTGGCCGGAGACGCCAGCAGGAGCAGTGCGCCGTCGAGTTCGTGCAACTCGCCCATCCGCGGGATCGGTGAGTTGGTGGCGATGAAGCGCTGGCTGGCCTCGTCGGTGTCCATGCCCTCGGTCATCTCCGACGGGAACCAGCCGGGGCACAAGGCGTTGACGCGGACCCCCTTGCGCGCCCACTGCAACGCCAGCTCGCGGGTGAGGTTGACGACGGCACCCTTGCTGGCGCAGTAGTGCGCCTGCTTGACCGGAGTCGATCCGACGTGGCCGAGCATCGAGGCGACGTTGACGATCGACCCGGCACCGTTGGCGATCATCGACGGCGCGCTGAGCTTGGCGAGGTGCCACAGGGCGGTCACGTTGACCTCCATCGCCTGACGGAACATGTCGAGGGTCTCCTCCTCGACGGGGGCGACGTTGCCGACGCCGGCGTTGTTGACGAGCACGTCGACGCGGCCGTGACGCTCGATCGTCTCGGCGACGATCCGTTCGCGATCCTCGGCGAGCGAGACATCGGCGGCGATCACCGAGGAGCGCTCGAGGTCCGCGGCGAGCGCCTCCAGGCGGTCGGCACGGCGCGCCGTGACGACCACTGTCGCCCCGACGGCGTGGAGCACGCGGGCGAAGTGGTTGCCGAGTCCTGATGAGGCGCCGGTGACGATCACCACCTGCCCGTCGAGGCGGAGCAGTTGCAACGGGTCGGTGAACGAGGTCGGCGTCGGCATCAGGCGCATGGTATTCGCCGTGCCTGCGGCGGCCGATGTCCGTCCCGCCGCAGCCGACCGCGCCTCACCGCGCCGACGTCGAACCGTCATCGGGTGGCCGCCCCACCGTCACGCGACGACGCGCGTTCTGATGACGAACACGACGTTCAGGTGACAACTTCAGGTCGAGGCGTATCTTCCGTCGACGCCGGGAATCGTGGTTGCTATGAACGATGCCATGGAACGTCGCTCCGATCGCTGGGCACCTGCGGTGCGACTCGCGCTCGTGGTCTCGCTGATCGCTGCGGCGGCCGCCATCGTGGTGAGCGCGGCGAGCGAGATCCCGCAGTCGGCCGTCGTCATTCCGGTCATCGTCGTGGCCTTCGTCGCCAGCTGGGTCCAGTCGGGACGCCGCCCCCGCCCTGCCGTCCTCGCCCCCGTCCGACGGACGATCGACGAGACGCAGCGCACGCCGCACACCGTCTGACCGTCCGAGCGTGTGACCGTCCGACATCCGATCCTCCGGCGGCCCGACCAGCGGCGCGCCGCCTCCGTGGCCGTCGGCCGCGATGATCCTGGTGCCACACGTGCTGCCGTAGCGTCGACGCGATGAAGGTCCGCATCGGTTACGGGCTCGGCACGAGCACGCTCGCCCACGGTTCCGAGTACGCAGCGATCGTCGACGCCCTCGAAGCACTCGGGTTCGACTCGCTGTGGCTGTCAGAACGGATCAGCGGGCCCGCCCCCGACCCGCTCGTCGCCATGGCCTACGGCGCCGGTCGCACGGCGAAGCTGAAGTTCGGGATGTCGGTGCTGGTGCTGCCCGGGCGCAATCCGATCGTCCTCGCCAAGGAGCTGGCGACGCTGGCGACGATGTCCGGCGGCCGTCTGCTGCCGGCGTTCGGGCTCGGCGTCGTCGACCCGGTGGAGCAGCAGGCGTTCGGTGTGGCTCGCGGTGAGCGGGCGGCGCTGTTCGACGAGATGCTGACCGTGATGCGCCAGTGCTGGACCGGTGAGCCGTTCAGCCACCACGGTGCCCGCTTCGACTACGACGGCGTGCGCGTGCTGCCCGCTCCGAAGCGGATGGACGTGTGGCTCGGCGGGTTCGCCGACTCCGAGTTGCGGCGCGTCGGCCGGCTCGCCGACGGCTGGCTGCCGTCGTTCGTGACCCCGGCGGACGCGCAGCGCGGGCGGTCGATCATCGAGCAGGTCGCCGCCGAGCACGACCGCTCGATCGACGACGACCACTACGGGGTGCTGATCCCGTACCTCGTCGGCGGCGACGGCGAGGTCCCCGACCGCTTGCTGACCGTGCTCGCCAAGCGCCGTCCCGATCTCGCCGACCCACGTGAGATCGTCCCGACCACGTGGATCGAGCTGGCCGGCCTGATCGAGCGGTTCGTCGACGTCGGCACCACGAAGTTCGTCGTCCTGCCGGTGCGTGAGCCAGGAGCGAGCGAGGAGTGGGTCGCCCACCTCGCCGAGGCGGCGGACGCGCTCTTGCCGTTGGAGCGCGGGTGACCGAGGCGCTGTTCGACACCGCGTCCGACGGCCGATGGATCGCCACCGACCTGGCGCGCGGGCCGTGGGATCCGGCGGCGTGTCACGGCGGGCCCGTCGCCGCCCTGCTGGTGCGTGCCGTCGAGACGATGCCCGACGACGGCACGGGTGCCGACTGGCAGCTCGCCCGCATCACGATCGAACTGACGCGGCCGGTGCCCGTCGGTCGGGCGCTCACGCTCGACACCGAGATCGAGCGGCCGGGCAAGCGGGTGTCCCTCGTTGCCGCCCGCCTCACCGACGACGGCGTCGAGGTCGCCCGCGGCCGCGCCCTGCGGATCCGCTCGGTGCCGCAACCGCTTCCGGCGGCGACCGTGCACCCGCAGTCCGCTCCGCCCGGCGCACCCGACGACGCCGCGCCGCAGCGGGTCCAGTGGGCGGCGAGCGATCAGCGGGCGTTCCACACCGACGCCTGTGAGCACCGGTTCACCGAGGGCGGGTGGGACCGCCTCGGCCCGGTCGGCGTGTGGATCCGGCTGCGTGTGCCGACGGTCGCGGGCGAAGCACCCACGGGCGCCCAGCGCGCCGTCGCCGCGGCCGACTTCGGCAACGGCGTGAGCGCGGGCCTGCCGTACGACGACTACACGTTCATCAACCCCGACCTCACCGTCCACTTCGTGCGTCCGCCGGTCGGTGAGTGGATCGGGATGCGGGCGGCGACGTACTACTCCGATGTCGGTGGCGGGCTCGCCGAGTCGGAGCTCTACGACCGTCAGGGTCGCGTCGGCCGCGGCGTGCAGAGCCTGTTCGTCGCCGCTCGTTGAAGGAACGTCCACGGCGACGGAACCAAACTCGTCGACGCGACGTCGAACGCACATGAAGCGTGAACGGCTCATCCCACTGGCACTGGCGGCGAGCACGGTCCTCGCGGTCACCGCCTGCAGCAGCGACGGCGACGACGAGCGCGACGAGCGAGCCGCGTACCACCACGGCGACGCCGACGACCTCACCCGGCGGCACCACCGGCTCGACCGATCCCGTGGCGACCCCCCAGGGGTTCGGCTCGGCGCACCTGCAGTTCTTCGGCGACTGCGACGCCCTGCTCGATTCGATGAAGGCGGCGGCCACCGAGCGGGTCACCGCGTGGGGCCTCGGCGGTGGCGGGATGTACTACGGCGTCGACGACGCCATGCGCGCCGAGGCGGACTCGCCTGACGCCGCGGAGCAGACCGCCGCGGGGGGCGCATCGTCGGCGCCGTCGTACTCGGGCACCAACACCCAGGAAGTCGACGTCGACGAGGGCGACCTGGTCGAGACCGACGGCGAGTACGTGTACGTGGCGGCGACCGACGGCGTGCGCGTCGTCGACGTCGGCGATGCAACCGTGGTCGACGAGCTCGACCTGCCGGAGGGCACCCACCAGCTCCTCCTCGACGGCGATCGCCTGCTGGTGATCACGTCGTCGTGGACGGGGAGCCCCGACACGATCGTGTCGATGTACGACGTCAGCGACCCGACGGACGTCAGCCTGCTGCGCCGCTCGCACCTCGAGGGCACGGTGGTCGCCACCCGTGGCGTCGACGGCGTCGCCCGGGTCGTCGTGTCGACGTCGTTCGATCAGCGCCTGCCGTTCGTGCAGCCCGACCAGTTCGGCCGCGACGAGGAGTCGGCGCTCGAGCGGAACCGCGAGATCATCGCCGAGTCGACGGTCGAGGACTGGCTGCCACGGTGGTTCGACGAGACCGGCGACGGCAGCTTCGGGGCGATGGAGTCCGTCCTGCCGTGCGAGAACGTCGCCGCACCGTCGGAGTTCAGCGGCCTCGGGATCACCTGGATCGGCTCGCTCGACATGCAGGGCGAGGGCACGCCGATCGGGTCCGCCGGGATCGTGTCCACGGGCGACACCGTGTACGCCTCCCGCGACAACCTCTACATCGCCACCCAGAACTGGGACTGGCAGTGGGGCGTCCCGATGCCGATCGAGGACGGTGCCGCCACCGACCTCGCCGGGTCCAGCTCGGGGTCTGGTGCGGAGGTCGCCGCCGCCCCGGAGCCGACCGAGGCGCCCGAGCCGCTCGCCGACCCGCCGTCGTCGAGCGTCGTGACCGACACGATCGATCCGCCGGAACCGACCGTGCCCGAGACGACCGAGGCGCCGGCCACGACCGAGGCGCCGGCGACGACCGAGGCACCGGCGACGACCGACGTGGTCGACTCGACCGTGCCGGAGACGACGGTCCCCGAGCGTGACCCCGACTCGCCACCGCCGACGCTGATCCACCAGTTCGCGCTCGGCGAAGGCACCGACGCCGACTACATCGCCTCGGGCGCCGTCGAGGGCCGGCTGCTCAACCAGTTCGCCATGAGCGAACACAACGGCGACCTCCGGGTCGCCACGACCACCGACAACTGGGGCAGCTTCGGCGACCAGAGTGAGTCGACGGTCTACGTGTTGCGACCCAACGGCACCGAGCTCGAGCAGATCTCCTCGATCGGCGGTCTCGGCAAGGGTGAGCAGATCCATGCCGTGCGCTTCCTCGGCGACACGGGCTACGTCGTCACGTTCCGGCAGGTCGACCCGCTGTACGTGATCGACCTGTCCGACCCGGCGAACCCGGTGCTCGACGGCGAGCTGAAGATCCCCGGCTACTCCGCCTACCTGCACCCCGTCGGCGACGGGCTGCTGCTCGGTGTCGGTCAGGACGCGACCCTCGAGGGGCGCACGCAGGGCACCAAGTTGAGCCTGTTCGACGTCAGCGACCCGACCAACCCGCAGGAGATCAGCTCGCTGGCGATCGGCGGGTACAGCGAGGTCGAGTGGGACCACAAGGCGTTCCTCTTCTGGGAGCCCGACGGCACGATCGTGCTGCCGGTCTCGCCGGGGTGGGGCGACTGCGCCGCCGAGGCCTGCCTCGCCAAGGACCTCGACGCCGCCGGTGGTGGTGCCGTCGTCGCCCAGCTCGACGGCCGCCAGCTCGTCGGTCGGGGCACGATCGCCCACGGCAGCCCGAACCAGCGTGGGTGTTGGAACCCGCTGCAACGCTCGATCGTCATCGACGACGAGCTGGTGACGGTCGGTCCCGACCAGGTCAAGTTCTCCGACCGGGCGACCCTCGAGCCCCGCGACTCGGTCCGCTGGGGCGATCCCGAGGACTACGGCTGCGCCTGGTACGTCGACTGACCGGCCCGCACGCCGCCGACGCCGACAGTGGCTCACTCGCTCTGTGTCAGCAACAACGTTCGATTTCAGCGTTGTCGCTGACGCAGACGACGTTCATTCGCTCTGCGTCAGCGACAACGTTGCATCCCAGCGTTGTTGCTGACGCAGACGTTCGTTTGCAGTCAGGAGCGCTTCTGGATGTTGGCCCACTCGTCGCGGAGGCCGACGGTGCGGTGGAACAGCAGCGGCGTGTCGGGGTCGGCGGCGAAGTAGCCGAGGCGTTCGAACTGCACGACCTCGCCCGGCGCGACGTCGGCCAGTGCCGGCTCGACCTGGGCGTCGGCGATCAGCTCGCGAGAACCCGGGTTGAGGTCGTCGAGCGGATCGCCGGTGCGCCTCGCCGGGCACATCGGGCGTGAACAGCCGCTCGTAGAGGGCGACCGTTGGCGACGACGGCGTGCGGCGGCTGACACCCAGTGCATCGTCGACTTCACCTTGCGCCCGTCGGGCGCGTTGCCGCCCTGCGTCGCCGGGTCGTAGGTGACGTCGACGCGGGTGACGTTGCCGTCGTCGTCGGTCTCGAAGCCGGTGGCGGTGACGAAGTAGGCGCCACGCAGGCGGACCTCGCGGCCCGGGTGACAGGCGGAAGTACTTCGGCGGCGGGTCGGCCATGAAGTCGTCCTGCTCGATCTACAACTCGCCGCTGAACGGCACCGAGCGCGTGCCGTCGGCGGCGTTCTCGGGGTTGTTGGTCAGCTCGACCATCTCGACGACCGGCTCGCCGTCGTCGTCGACCGGCCAGTTGGTGATGACCACCTCGAGCGGACGCAGCACCGCCATCCGGCGCTGTGCCGAGCGGTTGAGCTCGGTGCGGACGAACGACTCGAGCAGCTCGATCTGCTGGCGGCTGTTGGTGCGGCTGACACCGATGAAGCTGCAGAACTCGCGGATCGCCGACGCCGGATAGCCGCGTCGGCGCAGGCCGCGCAGCGTCGGCATGCGCGGGTCGTCCCACCCGTCGACGATGCCGTCGGCGACCAGCGTGGCCAGCTTGCGCTTCGAGGTGACCGTGTGCGTGAGCTCGAGCCGGGCGAACTCGATCTGGCGCGGCTGGTCGTACGGCAGCGGGAGTTGCTCGAGGAACCAGTCGTAGAGCGCGCGGTGGCTGTCGAACTCGAGCGTGCACAACGAGTGGGTGACGCCCTCGATGGCGTCGCTCTGGCCGTGCGCCCAGTCGTAGGTCGGGTAGACGTGCCAGCGGTCGCCGGTGCGGTGGTGGTGCCCGTGGCGGATGCGGTACATCACCGGATCGCGCAGCTGCATGTTCTCGTGCTGCATGTCGATCTTGGCGCGCAGCACGGCGGCGCCCTCGGCGAACTCCCCGGCGCGCATCCTGCCGGAACAGCTCGAGGTTCTCGTCGCGGGCCGATCGCGGTGCGGGCTCTCGACACCGGGCTTGCCGTAGCCGCCGCGCTGCGCCGAGATCGTCTCGCCCGTCCTGCTCGTCGACGTAGGCGAGCCCACGGTCGATCAACAGCTCGGCCCAGTCGGTAGAGCTGGTCGAAGTAGTCGACTGGCGAACAGCGGATCGCCCTCGATCGGTGAACCCGAGCCACGCAAGGTCGGCGACGATGGCCTCGACGTAGGTCGTGTCCTCGGTGTCGGGGTTGGTGTCGTCGAAGCGCAGGTTGCAGACGCCGCCGAACTCCGTGGCGATGCCGAAGTTGGTGGCGATCGCCTTGGCGTGCCCGATGTGCAGGTAGCCGTTGGGCTCCGGCGGGAAGCGGGTCTGGACGCGCCCACCGAACGTCCCTCGCTCGATGTCCGTCTGGACGATCTCGCGGATGAAGTTCGACGCGTTGGTCTCGTCAGCGGCAGCCATGACGGCGCCCAGTATGGACCGTGCGAACCGCTGGTCCATACCCCCCGGCGGGAGCGGGTCGGCCAGGCTGGGGTGATGGACCAGCGCCCCGACGGGTTCGACGACATCGTGAGCCGAGCCCCTGGGGTCGAAGGCGCCGGGAGTGGGTCGCTCGACGGCCCGCTGCCCGGCTGGCTCGCCGTGTCGCTGGTGGTCGGCACGTCGGCGGCGGTGTTGATCCTCGAGATTCTCGCCGCCCGGCTGCTGGCGCCGTACGTCGGCGTGTCCCTCGACACCTACACCGGGATCATCGGCACGGTCCTCGCCGGCATCGCCGCGGGCGCGTGGCTCGGCGGATGGGCGGCCGACCGCATCGATCCCCGCCGCCTCCTGCCGCTGCTGGTCATCGCCGGCGGTGTGCTGGCGATCGCCACGGTGCCGATCGTGCGGGCGATCGGACCCGCGCTGGGCGACGCCGGCGGGCCCGGGATCGTCGCCCTCGCCGCCCTCGGGTTCCTCCCGTCGGCGACCGTGCTCAGTGCCGTGCCGCCGGCGGTGGTCAAGCTGCAGCTCCGCGACCTGTCGACGACCGGCACCACGGTCGGTCGCCTGTCGGCGTTCGGCACCGTCGGGGCGATCGCCGCCACCTTCCTCACCGGGTTCGTGCTCGTCGCCCTCGCCCCGGTGACCACCCTGATCATCACCGTCGGCGTGCTGCTCGTCGCCGCCGGCCTCCTCGTGTGGGCCTGGTGGTACCGCTCACGCCACGCCGTCGCCGCCGACGCCACGGTCCTGTCGGCGTTGGCCGGCCTCGCCCTCGTCACCGCCGTTGCCGTCGGCAGCCCGTGCGACACCCAGACCGAGTACTACTGCGTGTCGATCCGCGACGACAGCGAACGCTCCGGCGGTCAGGTGCTCGTCCTCGACGATCTGCGCCACAGCTTCGTCGACGTCGACGACCCCACCCACCTCGGCTTCTGGTACACCCGCCGGCTGGCGGACGCGATCGCGACCCAGACCGACGACGGGCCGATCGACGTCGTCCATCTCGGCGGCGGTGCGCTGTCGCTGCCGGCCTGGGTGCAGTCGACCCGACCGGGCAGCAAGCAGACGGTGCTCGAGATCGACGAACGCCTGGTCGACCTCGTGGTCGACGAGTTCGAGCGCGACGTCGGGCCGGGCACCGGCATCGAGATCGCCGTCGGCGACGCCCGGTTGACGCTCGCCGACCGACCCGACGACAGCGCCGACGTGATCATCGGCGATGCCTTCGCCAGTCGGTCGGTGCCGTGGCACCTGGCCACCGAGGAGTACGTCGCCGAGATCGATCGCGTGCTGCGACCCGACGGCGTGTACGCGGCGAACGTGATCGACGGCCCCGACCGCGCCTTCCTCGCCGCCTACGCGGCGACGATCGCCACCAGCTTCGACCACGTGACGATCATCCTCGGCGAAGTTGCCGCGGCGGGCGGCGGTGGGAACTCGGTCGTCGTCGCCTCCGACCGACCGATCGACGAAGCAGCGCTGGCGGCCGCGCTCGACGCCGACGGCGGACCCGGCGAGCTCGTCGCCGACGTCGCCGCCTTCCTCGACGGTGCGACGGTGCTGCGCGACGACTTCGCACCGGTCGACCAGTTGATCGCCGGGACCGCCTCGTTTCAGGACCCGTAGCGTTGCGGACAGAATCTGTCCGCAACGCTCGCGATGCTCGGAGGGACCGGGACACGAACGATGTCCCGGACGACCACACGACCAGAGGAGACCGTGATGACGACCCCCGAGACCACCCCTGAGACCACCCGCCAACGACGGAGCCGGCGATGAGCGCGATCAGTGCAGTCGGCCTGCGCAAGACCTACGGCGACGGCGACGAGGCCGTCGAAGCCGTGCGCGGCGTCGACCTCGATGTCGCCGAGGGTGAGGTCTTCGGCTTCCTCGGTCCCAACGGCGCCGGGAAGTCGACGACGGTGCGCATGCTGACCACCCTGATGACCCTCAGTGGGGGCACCGCCTACGTCGGCGGCGTCGACGTCACGGTCGACCCGAACGGCGCTCGGCGCAAGATCGGCGTGGCCCTCCAAGAGGCCGGACTCGACGACCGCCAGACCGGGCGCGAGACGCTGGTGTTGCAATGCCGACTGTTCGGCATGTCGAAGCCGGCGGCGTCGGACCGCGCCGCCGAACTGCTGGCGTTGGTGGAGCTGGAGCAGTCCGCCGACCGCCGGGTCAAGGGCTACTCGGGCGGTATGAAGCGGCGCCTCGACCTGGCGTCGGCGCTCGTCCACCAGCCCGAGATCTTGTTCCTCGACGAGCCGACCACCGGGCTCGACCCGGCCAGCCGCTTGTCGGTGTGGGACGAGGTGCAGCGAATCAACCGCCTCGGCACGACCGTCTTCCTCACCACCCAGTACCTGGAGGAGGCCGACCAGCTGTGTGATCGCCTGGCGATCATCGACGACGGACGGATCATCCGCGAAGGCACGCCGGCGTCGCTCAAGCACGAACTGCGCGAGCGCAACGGCCTCGACCACGACCCGACGCTCGACGACGTGTTCCTCGATGCGACCGGACGCACCCGCGAGCGGGCGGCCGGCGAAGTGAAGGAGGTCTGACGATGACCACGATCACCGAACCGACGACGTACCCCGTCGCCGACGCCCGTCCCAACGCGATGCGCGACACACTCGTGCTCGGCGGACGGGCGCTGCGCGAGATCATCCGCACGCCGGATGCACTCATCTCGCCGATCTTCATCCCGCTGTTCTTCCTCGTCGTCAACGTCGGCCAGGCCGGACGGATCTTCCCGGACGACACGCCGTTCCTCGACGGCCAGAACTACGGCGCCTTCCAGCTCCCGGCCTCGCTGCTGTTGTCGGCGTCGTTCGGGGCGGCGTCGTTGTTCCTCGTGGAGGAGATCGAGGGCGGCTACTTCGACAAGCTGCGGGCGACCCCGATCTCCCGGATGTCGCTCGTGGTCGGACGCCTCTACGCCGACTTCGCCAGGACGCTGGCGGTCAGCGTGTTGATGATCGCCCTGGCGATGATGTTCGGCATCCGCATCGCCTCCGGCTTCGCCGGGTTCGTGGTGCTGATCCTGATGATCGCGTTCTGGGCGATGGTGTTCAGCGGGTTCATGCAGCTCGTCGCCCTGAAGACGCGCAGCGCGGCGGCCACACAGGGGGCGAGCATGATCTTCTTCCCGCTGCTGTTCCTGACGCCGAACTTCGTCCCGCGCGACCAGCTGACCCGACCGATGGAGATCGCTGCCACGCTCAACCCGGTGACCTACGTGATGGAGGCGGCGCGGTCGCTGATCCTCGTCGGCTGGGACGCCGAGGCCCTCGCCAAGGGGTTCACCGTGGTCATCGTGACGATGGTGTTGATGCTCGCCCTCAGCACGCGGATGATCAACCGCTACGACTGAACGGATGCCACCACCCGGATGACCGACCCCACCGCACGCACGCTCGAGCTGCTCGGCCTGCTCCAGACCCACCGTCACTGGAAGGGGTCGGAGCTTGCCGATCGGCTCGGCGTGAGCGAGCGGACGGTCCGCCGTGACATCGACCGGCTGCGCCAACTCGGGTATCCGGTCGACGCCGGTCCGGGCACCGACGGCGGCTACCGGCTGGCGGTCGGCAGCCACGTGCCACCGTTGATGTTCGACGACGACGAGGCGATCGCCCTGGCAGTCGGGTTGCGCAGCGCGGCGGTGGCGGCGATCGACGGCATCGAGGACGCCGCGGTGGCGCTGGTCGGCAAGCTCGACCTGGTCCTCCCCGACCGCTTGAAGCGGCGCATCGAAGCGTTCCAGACGAGCGTGTCGATGATGTCGCACGCACCGTCGAACGTGTCGGTGTCGGCCGACGTGTTGGCCGTGCTCAGCCAGGGGTGCCGCGACCGCGAGGAGGTCCGCTTCGAGTACGCACGGCGCGACGGCGAGGAATCACGCCGGCTCGTGCAGCCGCACCAGCTGGTGTCGGCGGGCCGCCGTTGGTACCTCGTGGCGTGGGACGTCCGCCGGACGGATTGGCGGACGTTCCGCGTCGACCGGATGACCGAGCCAACGCTGGCGGGTGCCCGCTTCACCGCACGCCAGCTGCCACTCGGTGACGCCGTGGCGTTCGTGCGCCAGGGGCTCCGGGCGGCGGTTGCCGTGACCGGGGCGACCGTCGTCGTCGAGGCGACAGCGGACGAGGTCGAGTCGATCCGCCGGTGGCTCGATGCCACCGCCGAGCCGCTCGACGACGCCCACACCCGCCTGACGCTACAGGCCGATTCAGAGGCGTGGCTGGCGTCGATGATCGCCATGGTCGCCACCTACTGCCCGCTGTCGATCGAGGAGGCACCCGAGGCAGTACGAGCGGCGCTCGCCGAGACGTCGTCGCGCCTCGGCTCCGCCTGATCGCGGCGCGAGGGGCGGCCACGGCAACCGCCCGCCGGGTGGTCGAACCGCACGCTGTGAGGCCGGACGCCACCGTCGGCCACAATGGGCAGATGACGGCGCCGGGCCATCGGACACGCTGAGTGGAACCGCAACCCTGGGTCCTCGCCGCGGCGCTGTTGCTGATCGCCGGTGTCATCGCCAGCAAGTCGAGCGCCCGCTTCGGGGTCCCCAGTCTGTTGCTGTTCCTCGGCGTCGGCATGCTCGCCGGCTCCGACGGCATCGGCCGCATCGAGTTCGACGACTTCGAGGTCGCCCGCTCGTTCGGGATCGTCGCCCTCGGCTTCATCCTGTTCAGCGGTGGCTTGAGCACCCGCTGGGTGGACATTCGGCCCGTTCTCGGGCGCGGTGTCGCCCTCGCCAGCATCGGCGTGGTCCTGACCGCCGCACTGCTCGGCCTCATCGCCGCCTCGATCCTCGACCTGTCGACCAAGGAAGGTTTGCTGCTCGCCGCCGTCATCGCCTCCACCGACGCGGCGGCGGTGTTCTCGATCCTGCGTTCGCGTGGCGTGTCCATCGAGCCGCGGCTGGGAGCGACGCTGGAGTTGGAGTCGGGGAGCAATGATCCCGCCGCCGTCTTCTTGACGATCGCCGCCATCGAGGTGATCACCGAGGACTCGACCGATGTGGCGTGGATCCTCTGGTCGTTCGTCGTGCAGATGGGGCTCGGCCTCTTCTTCGGCTACGTCCTCGCCCGGGGCCTCGTGTGGCTCATCAACCGCCTCCACCTCGCCTTCGAGGGCCTGTACCCGGTGCTCACGTTCGCCTTCGTGCTGCTCGTGCTGGAGGGCGTGACCTGGGCCGGCGGCAGCGCCTTCATCGCCCTCTACGCCGCCGGCGTGACGCTGGCCCACCACGACTACCTGCACAAGCGCAGCCTGATCCGCTTCCACGATGCCATCGCGTGGTTGATGCAGATCGCCATGTTCGTCCTCCTCGGCCTGCTCGTGTTCCCGTCGCAGCTGCCCGAGGTCGCCGCCCAGGCACTGCTCGTCACGGCGGTGCTGATGTTCGTCGCCCGGCCGCTGGCGGTGCTCGTGACGTTGCTGCCCTTCCGCGCCCGGTGGGCCGAGGTCGGATTCATCTCGTGGGTCGGCCTGCGCGGGGCGACACCGATCATCCTCGCCACCTTCCCCGTCGTCGCCGGGGTGCCCGAGGGCGAGCGATTGTTCAACGTCGTCTTCTTCGTCGTGCTCACCTCGGTGCTGTTGCAGGGCACGACGATCGCCCCGGTGGCCGGCTGGTTCGGTCTCAGCGCACCGGAGTACGCCGAGTCACGGACGGTCTCGTTCGACACCGTGATCACCGGCGACGACGGTCCCGGGCTCCACGAGGTGACCGTCGAACCGCTGGCGCCGGCCGCCGAACAACAGCTCGTCGATCTGCAACTCCCCCGCGGGGTCCTGGTGATCCTGGTGCGGCGCGGTCGGGAGTCGTTCATGCCCCAGGGCAGCACGGTGCTGACGGCCGGCGACGAGGTGCTGGTGGCCGCCGAACCCGAGTTCCGCCACCGGGTGGAAGCGCTGTTCCGGCGCCCGTCCGGCGAGCTCGACCCGAGCGACAGCGCCGCCTGATCATCCCCCCGCTGGCACCACCGCTTCTGGGTCGAGAACGCCGCGGATCACGCGGCGTTTCCGACCCAGAAGCATCCGCATGCCGAACCGGAGCGGTCAGCCGAAGTCGAAGAGGTCCTCGAGGAACCCGCCGCGCTTCTTCTTCTTCTTGCCGTACTTGTCGTCGTCGGACCGTGAGCGGTCGCGGTCGTCGCTGCGGTACCGGTCGCGATCATCGTCACGGTCACGGCCGCCGTTGCCGAGGGCAGCGGCGGTGCGATCGATGATCTTGTCGAGCTCACCGCGATCGAGCCAGACGCCGCGGCATTGGGGGCAGAAGTCGATCTCCACGCCGTCTCGGGACGAGATCGTCAGCGGGGTGTCATCGATGGGGCACTTCACGACGGCCGAGGGTATCGACCGCACCCCGCCGACGGTCGGCCGCACGCCGGTCGTTCGACTCGTCCACCGATCGGACCAACCGACACACTCGATCAATGGCGAGCACCGGATTCAACACACGCACGATCGCGACGAACGGGGTCGACCTGAACGTCATCGACGAGGGCTCGGGCCCGCCGGTGCTGCTGGCACACGGGTTTCCGGAGCTCGCCTACTCGTGGCGGCACCAGATCCCGGCGTTGGTCGCCGCCGGCTATCGCGTGCTGGCACCCGATCAGCGCGGGTACGGCGGCTCGTCGCAGCCGGAGGCGATCGAGGACTACGACATCGTCTCGCTGACCGGTGACCTCGTCGGGATCCTCGACGACATCGGCGCCGAGCAGGCGGTGTTCGTCGGTCACGACTGGGGATCGATGGTCGTCTGGCAGTCCGCCCTCCTCCATCCCGACCGGGTGCAGGGCGTCGTCGGCATGAGCGTGCCGTTCCTGCCGCGCGGTGAACGTCCGCCGATCGAGGCGATGCGGTATGTGTTCGGCGACAACTTCTTCTACATCCTCTATTTCCAGGAGCCCGGGGTCGCCGACGCGGAGCTCGGCGGCGACGCGGCGCGGACGATGCGCCGCCTGCTCGCCGGGATGGGAACCAGCGGCGACCCGGATGCCTTCGCCCTCGACGGACGCGGCTTCGTGGATCGCATCCCCGAGCCCGACGGCCTGCCGTCGTGGCTGACCCAGGACGAACTCGACCACTACAGCGAGACGTTCGCGGCGACGGGCTTCACCGGCGGCCTCAACTGGTACCGCAACTTCGACCGCAACTGGAATCTGACCCCGCAACTCGACGGCGCCAAGGTGACGATGCCGTCGCTGTTCATCGGCGGGTCGGCGGATCCGGTGCTGGTGATGAGCCCGCCGAGCGTCGGCGCTGCCTTCCTCACCGGCCACCGGGGCGATGTCCTCGTCGACGGTGCCGGGCACTGGGTGCAACAGGAGTCGCCGGCGCCGGTCAACGAGGCGTTGATCGGGTTCCTCGACGAGTTGCGGGTGGCCGGCGACTGGTCCTGACCGGGTGTCGACCCCGTGGGGGTGCAGCCGAGTCCTTGGGCAAGTTGCCGACCGGCAAGTCCCCACGACCCATGCGGATGACCCGGTCACCGTTCTCCCGCCCGATCTCAAATCGCGTGAAGCCGGCAACCTCCCAGCCGTCGGCACCGAGCTGATTGAGCACGTCGTCTGCCGCCTCCTCGAACTCGCGACCGTTCTCGAATCGCAGTGTCTGATATTCCCACCGCAGTTTCGATGAGCTCGGCTCCGTGTTGGCCACGATCCCCCCGTGTGACCTGATGTGCTGTGCCGAAGTCAAGCAGATGACGCCGCTGAACGACCGCGGCTGGCAGCATGCGTTTGAGCTGGGCGCCTGCCTCAGAACGCCGGGCCGGGGTCAGTCAGGCCGAGCGAAGGTCGCGCCAGGACCAGAGCGATCCGTCGACAAGCAGCTCGGGGTCTCCTGTCCAGAGCGTCGCCGACTCGGAGATGGCGAGCGCAGCACCAAAGGCGTCAGCGTATGCCATGGCGTGGTCGGCCTTGATCCGCGCCGCGTTGAGCACGATCCGTTCATCTGGGAGCCGAACGTCGATGACGTCTCGCAGGTCGCGAACGGTCTCGATGGCGTCGTCTTCGCCGCTCGACCGCCGGATCACGTAGTGCACTTCGCCGAGGTTGATCCACGACATGAGCGGACGCTCTGCGTCGAGCAGGTTGGCCACGAGCGACGCTGCTGGTTCGGTGTTCTCGAGGAACCTGAGCACGGCCCAGGAGTCCAGGACGACGGTCACCGCGTCGACTCGCGCTGACGATCCGCATCACGTTCGGCGGTCAGCGTGTCGACGAGGACGGTGCCTTCGAATCGTCCGCGCAGTGGGCGTCGATGACTCGCTGGGCGGACCGCGACGTGGTCGTCGTGGCGCCAGAAGCTGACTTCGTCGCCGGGCTCGATGCCGAGTTCGTCTCGGAGTTCTTTGGGAATGACGACCTGGCCCTTCGGCCCGACACGGTGAGTCATACCCGCCAGTATAACTCAAGGTGCCGACCCACGCATGCGAGTTCGACAGCGACGAGACCGCCTACGGGCGGGGCGTCGAACGGGCTGGTGAACGTAGCGTTGATCATCGTGAGGCTCCTGTCGATGTGAAGGGACATCCACACGAGCACCACACCACCTTCGCATCAAGGTAAGTTGACGAGCGTGGATCCGGTGATCGTGCCTTCGGCCCGCAAGCACCAGATCTCCGACGACGACATGCTGCACGCCTACCGACACCCCATCCGAGTGTTCGACCTCGACGACCTCACGATGCTCATCGGCGCCCGACACCGCCGGCCGGATGCTCGAGATCGGCATCGCCACATCCGACGGCATCGACTTCATCGTCCACGCCATGCCCGCTCGAAACAAGTTCCTGGAGCCATAACCATGCCGCGATCGATCCAAGAGATCCTCGACCACGCCGACGAACTCGCCACGCGGTTCGAGGACTACGACCCCCAACCCGGCGATGAACGCCCTGTCGAGGAGTACCTGATCCAGCGCGCCGCGATCGCCCGGGCCCGTAGCGAGCGTCAGATCGTCGAAGCCGTCACCGCTGCCCGCAGCAAGGGTCTGTCCTGGCAACGCATCGGCGAGTTGCTCGGCACATCCGCGCAGGCGGCGCAACAGCGCTACGGCCACCTCGTCGAAACCCGCTGACCCTCGGGATTATCGAGTGGCCTGGCGGTCATAACGCTCGACTACGTGCAGTGCGGCCCAAGCCGCACACTGCATAATCCCGTCACCTACCCGTCTTTGGTGGCACCGAGGTCAGGCTCGGGGCGTTCAGGGGCGTCGGGCCACGAAGACGTACTCGCGGCTGTCGGCGCCGAGTTCTGATCCGCTGAAGTCGCCGTGCATCGTCTCGAGTTGGAGACCAGCGACATCGATCAGTCCGAGCCACTCGTTCTTCGTTGCCCACCACAGCGAGCTGGTGGTGCCATCGTCAAGGATCATGTCGATGCGATTGTCTGCGGCGTCGTACCGGTTGACGTGAGGGAACGGATCGGTTTGACGGGTCCCGTCGAGCTGTGTCGCCAGCTCGTGGTCGAAGGCAAACACGTTCCAGGCGAACCTGCCGCCCGGCCTGAGTGATCTCGTCACCCGTTCGAACACCTGTCGCCGTTCTGCCCAGCTGGGCACGTGCAGGAGTGATCGTGCCGGGCAGTAGATCAGCGCGCACAGCTCGTCGAACTCGAGGGCACGCATGTCACCCAGTCGCAGGTCGAGGTGGACTCCAGCGGCGGCCGCCTTTCCGCGCGCTTGTTCGAGCATCGCTGGAGAGGAATCGATCCCGATCACTCGTCGTCCGGTGGCCTGCGCAACCGGTATCGCTATTCGCCCGGTGCCGACCGCCAGCTCGACGAGCGGCCCGTCAGATTCACCCGCAAGGACCACATAGAACTCGACATCGTCTGTCGCCGAACCCCACCCCGCGTCGTACTGATGTGAGATTCGCTCGTAGAAGCCCATTGGCCCGGACCGTAGTAGGCAAGCTGTGCGGCGTACCGACGCATAACGTGCGCCCGTAACAAGTCCTGAGATTTCTTGAGCTCGCGTGTCGATTCTGCCGTCGGTGTTCGTTGATGGGGTAGAAGATCGCACGGGCGACCTTCACGACAACAAGGAGATGTGGCAATGGCTCAGTACCTGCTCTCGGTGTGGCACGACGAGGAGTACGTCGTGGACTTCGCCGGCGACGACATGCAGCGCATCGGCGCTCAAGTTGGGGCCCTCAACGAAGAGCTCGCCGCTGCGGGCGCGGAGCTGTTCGGCGGGGGTCTCCAGCCGGCGTCAACGGCGACGGTGCTGCGCAGCGACAACGGCGACGTGTCGATGACTGATGGTCCCTACGCGGAGACCAAGGAGCAGATGGGCGGCTTCTGGGTGATCGAAGCCGACGATTTCGACGCCGCTCTCGAGTGGGCACGTAAGGCAACGATGGCCTGTGAGGGACCGGTCGAACTGCGTCCGTTCCAGAGCGAGTGAACGACGAGCACGCCGGCGATCTCGATGAGATCTTCCGGCGTGAGGCCGGGCGATGCACCGCCACGCTGATCCGAGTCCTCGGCAATGTCGATCTCGCCGAGGACTCGGTGGCCGAAGCGTTCGCGGTTGCGGCCGAACGTTGGCCGGTCGACGGTGTCCCGCCGAATCCCGGCGGATGGATCACGACCACGGCTCGGAACAAGGCCATCGACCGGCTGCGGCGAGAATCCTCCCGTTCCAGCCGCCACGCCGCCGCTGAACGCTTGCAGCACGCCCGTATGCACGACGACCACGATCCCGAACTCGACGACCTCGTTGACGTCGTTGCCGACGACCAACTCCGACTCATGTTCCTGTGCTGCCACCCGGCGCTGTCACGCGACGCCCAGGTGGCGCTCACCTTGCGTCTACTGGCCGGATTGGGAATCCCGGAGATCGCGCGGTCGTTTCTCGTCGCCGAGGACACCATGGCGCAGAGGATCGTGCGAGCGAAGCGCAAGCTGCGCGACAACCACGCCTCCTACCGCATCCCACGGCACGCGGAACTCCCGGACCGTCTCCGCTCCGTCCTCGGCGCCATCTACCTCATCTTCAACGAAGGACACACGTCGACCTCGGGCAACCAACTCAGCCGTGTCGATCTGTCATCGGAGGCCATCCGACTCGGACGAGTCCTCGTCGAACTGATGCCCGACGAGCCCGAAGCCGCAGGGCTGCTGGCACTGATGCTGCTCACCGACGCCAGACGCCCGGCGCGCACCGCACCCGACGGCTCGATGATCCGCCTCGCCGACCAGGACCGCAGCCGCTGGAACCGCGACGACATCGAGGAAGGCAGCGCGCTGCTGCGATCGTGTCTGCGACGCGACCAGCCCGGACCGATGCAGATCCAAGCCGCGATCGCCGCCATTCATGCCGGGTCACCAGACCACAACACCACCAACTGGCAACAGATCGTCACGCTCTACGACCGCCTGCTTGCACACCAGCCCACGCCGGTCGTCGCACTCAACCGCGCCGTCGCCGTCAGCCGGGCCGACGGCCCGGCCGCCGGACTGGCCGCCGTCGACGCGTTGCGCGACGAACTCGCCGACTACCAGCCGTTTCATGCCACCCGCGCCGACCTCCTCGCTGCGCTCGGGTCCCGCCACGAGGCGATCGCCGCCTACGACGAGGCGATCGTTCGCACGCACAACGCAGCGGAGAGACGATTCCTCGAAGACCAGCGCCGACGGCTGAGCTGAACCGAACAGAACCAAGCGCCCCGTTCTTTCCTTGTTACATGTGACGTTGGCTGCATGGCGTCACCGAGCCGGCATTCGGTGACAGGGTCGGGCCCGGTGACGCTGTCAGCCGAGCGGTCGATGGGCGGCGAGGAGCGTTTCGATCGGCGGCGCCGTTGGTGGGCAAACGCATGCTCCGACTTCGAGCGGGCCACGTACTGATGGGCGCGAGCGTCCCTCGCTCGCAGCGATCACCGGGCTCGATGCTGGCGTGCCGTGGCGTGACCTCCATCGAATTCATGGGAACGCCACTGGCAGCGGAGGCCGGAAACGGAAAGAGACCCTCCGGAGAGGGCCTCTGACCTGGTGTTTGCTTGGCAGCCCGTACGGGATTCGAACCCGTGCCGCCACCTTGAGAGGGTGGTGTCCTAGGCCACTAGACGAACGGGCCAAGTAGCGGGCTGCACGTTAGCAAGCCGCTCGGGCGATCCCACCCGCAAGCTCGGAAACGGGCGAATCGTGGCTGGGGTGCAGGGACTCGAACCCCGAATGACAGTACCAGAAACTGCTGTGTTACCAATTACACCACACCCCACGGAGCTGTGCGGGTCGGAAGTGTAGCGGCGCGGGCGCCCGCGCACACTCGACCGACACCGGGTCAATGCGCGGCTTTGAGATGCTTCAGGTAGTCGCGCAGCGGCTCGCCGAGCTCGGCGCTGCGCAGTCCGAGCTCGATCGAGGCGGTGAGGAACCCGAGCGGCGTGCCGGTGTCGAGCCGTTGCTCCTCCGCCACGACGGCGTGGAACGGCGCTCGGGCCGCCTGGGCTCGCAGTGCGTCGGTCAGCTGCAGCTCGCCGCCCGCACCGGGCGTCAGGCGTTCGATCTCGTCCCAGGCGTCGGCCGTCAGTACGTAGCGCCCGGTGAGGATGAAGTTGCTCGGCGCCTCGGCCGGCGACGGCTTCTCGACCAGGTCGCGGACCGCGATCACGCCATCGGCGGACAGCTCACCGGCCGGTTCGATGACGCCGTACCGGCTGACGTCCTCACGGGGGACGTTGACCACGGCGACGACGCTGCCGTCGGTCGCCGCGCAGACGCCGTTCATCTGAGCCAGCACCGCCGAGCTCGACATCAGCTCATCGGGCAGCATCACCGCGAACGGCTCGTCGCCGACGGCCTCGCGGGCGCAGCCGACGGCATGGCCGAGGCCCTTGGGGTCGTCCTGGTAGACGATGCTCACCCGCCAGTCGCGTCCGATCGAGCGCAGGCGTTCGGCGGCCTCCGCGTTCCCCTTGGCCTCGAGCGCCTCGACCAGCGCATCGTCGGCAGCGAAGTAGGCGTCGAGGGCGGGCTTGTTGCGACTGCTGACGACGACGATGTGATCCACCCCCGCACCCAGCGCCTCGTCGATCACCCATTGGATCGCCGGTTGGTCACCGATCGGGAACAGCTCCTTCGGCACGCTCTTGGTGGCGGGAAGAAATCGAGTTCCGAGCCCGGCCGCCGGAATCACTGCACTGCGGACCTGCATCCAAGGGACGATATCTTTACGACCTCGATGCCCACCTACGTCTACAAGTTCGTCGACTCCGGCGAGACGGTCGAGGTCCAACAGGGCTTCACCGACGACACGCTCACCGAACTCGCCCATCCCCAGACCGGTGAAGTCCTGCCGGTCAAGAAGGTGTTCACGCCGGTCGGCGTGACATTCAAGGGATCCGGGTTCTTCAAGACCGACAACCGCTCGTCGAGCACGTCGTCGTCGAGCCCGGCCAGTTCGTCGTCTGACGGCGGCTCGTCGAGTACCGACAGCAGCGCCTCGTCGTCCGGCTCGTCGAAGTCCACCGAGTCCTCGTCGTCGAAGACGTCCGAGTCGTCGACGAAGAAGTCCGACTCGTCGCCGGCCTCGACGTCGGGCAGCTGACCGTCGTCGCCCGACCGGCGCTCACCATCCGCCGATAGCGTCGGCGGCGCCGGCTCCCCCGATCGCGATCCGATCGAGGAGGAACAGATGCAGCTCATCACCCGAGCACGGTTCGAGCTGGCGCGCCGACCGTGGATCTACTGGCTCGTGGTCGCCGCGCTGGCGGTGACCGTCGCCGTGTCCGTCCGAGCCGAGCTGGCAACCATCGGCGAACGCCGCGATGCGTGGGGCGTCAGCCGCGTCGTGCTCGTCGCCGATGGTGATCTGCTGCCCGGCGACCCGCTGCGCGTCCGCGAGGCGACCTTGCCGGCACCCGTGATCCCGGAATCGGCGATCACGTCACTGCCCGCCGGTGCCCGGCTCCGCCAACACGTCGCCGACGGTGAGGTACTCGTCGACGTCGACGTGCTCACCGCGAGCGGCCCGGCGGCTCGGGCACCGGCCGGCACGGTCGTCGTCGGGGTGATCGACCCGTTGATGCGGTCAGTCCGCGCCGGAGCAGCCGTCGAGATCGCCGCCGGCGGCCGCGTCGTCGCTTCACCGGCAACGGTCGTCGACGTCGTCGACGAGGTGACGTTCGTCGCCGTACGGCCCGACGATGCGGCGTCGGTCGCCGCCGCCGCCCTCGACGGCACGGCGTCGCTCCTCTACCTGCCGTGATATCGGGCCGACGCGTGACGCCCCAGCGGAAACCCGAGCCCGCGGCAGCGACGTCAGCGCCAGCCGAAGGCGGCGACGACGAGCACCACGATGCCGAGGCCGATGCGGTACACGACGAACGGCATCAGGCTGTGGGTGCGCACGAGCGTGACCGTGCCCCACACCGCCACCCACCCGGCGATCGCCGACGTGATGATGCCGACGATCAGGGGCACCAGCAGGCCGTCGGGGATGCCGTCGAGCAGCAGACCGCCGAGCTTCAAGACGACAGCACCGAAGATCACCGGGATCGACATCACGAAGCTGATCCGTACGGCGGCCTCGCGATCGAAGCGGATGAAGCGGGCAGCGGTCATCGTGATGCCCGACCGCGACGTGCCCGGGTTGAGGGCCAGCGCCTGGGCGGCACCGATGATCAGAGCGTCGCGGACCTGGAAGTCCTCGACCGGCCGCGATCCGGCGCGTCGGTCGGCCCACGCCAGCACGAGTCCGAACAGGATCAGCGAGATGCCGATGATCACCGGCGTGCCGAGCCGCGAGTCGATCTGGTCCTCCAGCAGCGCCCCGATCAGGGCGGCCGGCACCGTCGCCAACACGAACAGCCAGGCCAGTCGGCCGTCGGTGTTGACCGGGCGACGACGGTGGATGACGAGCTTGGTCCCTTCGACCACGTAGCGACCGACATCTCGGCGGAAGTAGCTGACGACGGCGACCAACGTGCCGAGGTGGAGGGCGACGTCGAACGACTTCTTGACCGAGGGGTCGAGCTCCTCCCAGCCGGCGAACCACGGCACGAGCAGCAAGTGGCCGCTCGACGAGATCGGCAAGAACTCCGACAACCCCTGCACGAGCCCGAGGATGATCGCCTGGTAGATCGGCACGGGCGCCCTGTCTATCGCGTTACAACAGGGGTCAGACCCCTGATGTCACGGTCAGCGGATCGACGGCACGATCCGCGGCGTCCACGGGCGGGGCTCGTCCCAGTGGTGGCCGACCACCGTGCCACGGGCGAGCGCAGCGAGGAACTCGATCGGTCCGTCGAAGTCGTCGAGCTCGACGTAGGCCGCGCCGAGGGCGTCGGGGACGTGGGCGTCGCTGCCGGCACCGTGGACGATGCCGAACTCATCGGCGAACTCTGCGGCGCGACGGTTCAACGACGCCAGCGACGTCTTGGCGTTGAGCACCTCGACGGCGTCGAGCAGGTCGGCCTCGGCGAGCTCGTACAGTGCCGCCTCGCTGAGGTTGCGGCGCATCGGGTCGAAGGGATGCGGCACGTAGACGACGCCGCCCTGGGCGCGGATCGCCCGCGCCGCGTCCATGTGGCCGATGCCCATCGGCACCCGATCGGTGAGGAACAATCCGATGATCTCGCCGGCCGCCGTGCGCAGCTCCTCGCCGACGATCACCCGGCACCCCAGCCGGTCCTGCAGCTCGACGGCGCCGGCGACGGCGTTGTGATCGGTGATGCACAGCACGTCGAGGCCGCTGGCGGCGACCGCCGCGGCGAGCTCGTCGGGGGTCGTCGTCGAGTCGCCGCTCCACATCGTGTGGCTGTGCAGGTCGACCCGCACCCGGCCTGCGGGCTGGGCGTCGGCGAGGTGGGGATGACGGTCGATCGCCGCCGGCGAAGCGACCGCCATCGCGTCAGGACCCCGACATCGTGACGTCGCGGATGACGAGGCTCATTCCCGCCGACCGCATCGGCAGCCACTCCAGGTCGCCACCGACCTCGGCGACGTCGAGCAACATCCGCTGCAGTGTGGAGGCGATCGTGATCTCGCGCACCGGCTCGCCCAACGCGCCGTCGCGAATCAAGAGGCCCGCGGCGCCGGTCGAGAAGTCGCCGCTGATCGGATTGACGCCCGAGTGCAGGCCCTGCATCTGCTGGACCAGCAGCCCGTCGTCGATGTCGGCCACCAGCTCCGCCTGCGTCCGTGTGCCGGGCACCAACGAGAGCGCCAGGCAGCCGACCCCCGGCGTTCCGGCGAAGCCGCCGCGGGTGGCGTTGCCGGTGGAGACCGTGCCGGCGCGGCGGGCGGAGTACGAGTTGTGGACGAACATGCGCAGCACGCCGTCCTCGATCAGCACGTTGCGGCGGGCGGCGAGGCCTTCGCCGTCGACGTCGGTCGCCGTGTACGCCTGCGGGTTCGTCGGATCGTCGACGAGCGTGAACGTCGGCGCCGCCACCTGCTCGCCAAGGCGTTCGCGGAACAGCGAGCGCCCCTTGACGACCGCCTCACCGTTGAGCGTCGACGAGATCACGCCGAGGAACTGTGCCGTCACGTACGGATCGAGGACCACCGTGACGCGGCGGCTCGGCGGTTGCGTGGCGCCGAGCAGGCGCGTCGCCCGTTCGACGGCCTCGCGGGCCGCACGGTCGAGATCGAACTCGTCGGGCGAGCGTCCGACCGAGAACCCGAAACCGGTCTGCGTCTCGGCGGCGTCGCCTTCACCCTCGTCGGCGAGGGTCGACACGGCCACGTAGCAGCCGTTCTCGCGGCCGGACATGCGGATGCCGGTGGTCGAGGCGACCGCCGACTCACCGTGCGCGTCGGCGTAGTTGGCATCGTCGACGCGCACACGCGGGTCGGCGCCCGACGCCAGCTTCTCGAGTTCCTTGGCGAGGTCGATCTTGCGGTCGGTGGGGAAGTCGGCGAGGGCGTCGTTCCAGAGCTGCTGGTCGGTGACCGGCACGCCGTCGGGTTCGGCGAGCGCCGCCCATTCGTCGACGGTGCCGAACTGGACGTTGTCACGGGCTTCGTCGAGGACCTCCCGGATGGCGTCCTCGTCGAGCGTGCCGGCGTAGGCGAACCCGGTGCGACCGTCGCGGATGACGCGGATGCCGATGCCCTCGCTCTGCGCCGAGACGAAGTGCTCGACGTCGCCCTGGTACACACGGACCTCGGTCTCGCCGCCACGCGAGGCGAATGCCTCGACCTGCTCGCCCGGCGCGGCAGCGTCGACGACGCGGTCGACGATCGCCTGGAGCTCGCTCTCGAAGCGGCTCATCGCGCTGCACCGCCAGTGCGCCGTCGGGCAGGCATGCCCGTGGGGGACGGGGCCGGACGGGCAGCGACGCCCGTCGGGGACGGGGCCGGGCGCGCAGCGACGCCCGTCGGGGACGGGGCCAGATGGGCGGGGGTGGGGATCATGCCGTGCCGCCGACGGTGAGCGACTTCACCCGCAGCGTCGGCTGGCCGTCGCCGACGGGGACACCCTGGCCGTCCTTGCCACAGGTGCCGGGGCTCCCCATGGCGAAGTCGTTGGCCAGCATGTCGATGTCGGCGAGCACCTTGGGCCCGTTGCCGATCAGGTTGCCGTCGCGGAGCGGCTCGGTGATCTCGCCGTTCTCGATCAGGTAGGCCTCGGTCATGCCGAACACGAAGTCGCCCGACGCCGTGTTGACGCTGCCGCCACCGAGCTTGGCGACGTAGACGCCGCTGGGTGTGGCGGCGACGATGTCGTCGGGGTCGTCGGGACCATCGAGGACGAAGGTGTTCGTCATCCGCACCATCGGCAGGTGCTGGTAGCTCTGCCGGCGCCCGTTGCCCGACTGCGGCCGACCGTCCTTGCGGGCCCGCAGGTAGTCCCACATGTAGTCGGTGAGCACGCCGTCTTCGATGAGCACGTTGCGCTGCGTGATGTGGCCCTCGTCGTCGAAGCCGAGCGTGCCCCACTCGCCGGGCAGCGTGCCGTCGTCGACGAGCGTCACCAGCGGCGAGGCGACCTGCTGGCCGACCTTGCCGGCGTACACGCTGGCACCCTTGCTGATCAGGTCGGCCTCGAGGCCGTGCCCGCACGCCTCGTGGAACAAGACGCCACCGGTGCCGTGCTTGATGACGACGGGCATCGCGCCCGACGGCGCCGGGCGGGCACGGAGCTTGGTGATCGCCTGGCGAGCCGCTTCGCGGGCGAGGCTCTCGACGTCGACGGTGTCAAAGATCTCGAAGCCGACCGTGTGGCCCATCGACTGCGAGCCGGTCTGCATGCCGGTGTCACCGTCGGCGACCGCCGTGATGCGCAACAGCGTGCGCACCACGTCGTCGGCGGCGAGCACGCCGTCGGTGTTGGCGACCAGTGTCCGCTTCCAGCTGTCGCCGTAACCGGCCGAGACCTGGACGATCTCGGGACCGAACGACCGCGCCGCATCGTTCATCCGTTCGAGCAACTCGACCTTGGCCGCCTTGGGCACCGAGTCGGGGTCGCGCTCGATGGCGTTCGGGCGGTGCGGCGGCGACGCCGTGAGCGCCACCGTGCGGACACCGCCGCCACCCTGGCTGGCGGCCGCCGCAGCAGCGTTCGCGGCCTGGCTGAGGCCGCCCTCGGAGAGGTCGGACGTGTAGGCGAACCCGGTGGTGTCGCCGCGCACGACGCGGATGCCCGCACCCCGGTCGCGGCCGCTCGTCACCTGTTCGACGCGGCCGTCGTCGAGCCCCGCAGACGTCGAGCGCTTGTCCTCGGCGTAGATCTCGGCGAAGTCCCCGCCGGTGCGCACGGCGCCGGCCAGGACTCGTTCCAGGACGTCGGTCTCGATCACGCCATCAAGCCTACGACCACCGGGTCGGGGTGCCGATGTGAAGGGAGGGCGGTGCGGGGTTGTTAGCGTGAGATCCGTGAACCTCACTCCCGGCCTCCGTGGTGATGCCAAGCTCATCGTCACCCACGCCGACACCGCTCGAGCGCTCGGCTCGGGAACCGTTGACGTACTCGGCTCGCCACGCCTGATCGCGCTCTGCCAGGAGGCGTGTGCCAACGCCGTCGCCAACTCGCTCGACCGCCACGTCACGACCGTCGACATGCGCGTCCAGTTCGACCACCTGCAGCCGACGCCCGTCGGCGCCGAGGTCTTCGCCGAGGCGGTGCTCGAGCGCATCGAGGGGCGGCGTTTGAAGTTCACCGTGTCGGCCTCCGACTCGGGCGGCCTCGTCGCCGCCGGCAAGATGACCCGCGTGCTCGTCGACGTCGACCGTTTCATGTCGAAGTGCTGCACGGCCTGACCGGCTGATCGATCCGCATTCGCGCCGGTCCGATACGGCCGGGGTCGCAATACAGTACGGCGGTGATGCAGGTTGCCGACGCGACCACGGCGCCGCAACGGCAGCACCAACTCCGCTGGTGGAAAGAAGCGCTCATCGTCGCGGTCTTCTACGCCGTCTACTCGTGGACCCGCAACCAGTTCGGATCGAACAAGATCGCTGCCGACGGTGTGCCGGAACAGGCGTTCACGAACGCCGAGCGGGTCATCCGGTGGGAGACGGCGATCGGGCTGTTCCACGAAGAGACCGTGCAGGCCTGGTTCTTGCCGTACCGCTGGTTCATCCAGTTCTGGAACACGTACTACGGCACCGCCCACTTCATCGTCACGCTCGGCGTGTTCGTGTTGCTGTTCGTCAAGCGCGCCGATGTGTTCCCGCAGTGGCGCAACACGCTGGCGGCGATGACCGCGCTGGCGATCATCGGGTTCGCCTTCTTCCCGCTGATGCCACCACGGCTGCTCGACAAGCCGTGCCCACTGCCGGTCGAGGTGGCCGAGGCGATCCAGCAACCGATCAGCTACGGCGGTGCCTGCATCCCCAGCGATCTCCGGCCCGACGACGCCGACGGGTGGGGCTTCGTCGACACGCTCGCCGTGTACGGCGGCCCGTGGTCGTTCGACTCCGAGACCATGGCGTCGATCTCCAACCAGTACGCGGCGATGCCGAGCCTGCACATCGGCTGGTCGACGTGGTGCGCGCTCGCCGTCTGGCCGCTGTTGGCGAGTCGATGGGCGAAGGGCCTCGTGCTGCTGTATCCGCTGGCCACGCTGTTCTGCATCGTCGTGACCGCCAATCACTTCTGGATGGACGGCATCGGCGGCCTGCTCGTGTTCGCCGTCGGCGCGCTGATCGGCTGGGGCATCCATCGGTGGAACCAGGCGCGTCTCGACCGTCGGTTCCAGCAGCTGTCGGCCGCCGACGCGCCAGTCGGGCTGGCGTCGCCGGAGCCGGATCGCCCCGCCGGGGCCTGACGCCGCAGATGCGGTTCGTCACAGTGTCACCGTTGGTGCCGCGAACCGTCGTATCCTGAATCTGGACATGAGCCAGATGCGATTGAACCCACTCAACGGGCGGTGGGTGACGATCGTCGCCGAACGGGCCGAGCGACCGAGCGACTTCGCTCCTCGCGACTCGCGCGTCGACGACGACGACGCCAACCGGCCGTGCCCGTTCTGCCCCGGCAACGAGGAAGCCACCCCACCGGCCCTGGAGACCGTCGAAGCCGACGGCAGCTGGTCGATGCGGGTGATCCCCAACCGCTATCCCGCGTTCGCCGGCAACGACCCGTTCGCCGTGCACAACCTCGGACCCGTGCACGTCGTCGCCCACGCCAGTGGCATCCACGAGGTGTTCGTCTACACGCCCGATCACGACTCCGGCCTGCACCTCCTCGACGACGAGCACGCCGTGCAGCTGATGCGCGTGCTGCGCGACCGCTTCGTCGACCACGCCCACACGCCGAACGTCCGCTACACGCAGGCGATCGTCAACCACGGCCGCGAGGCCGGCGCCTCGATCGCCCATCCGCACGGCCAGATCCTCGGGCTGCCGTTCGTTCCTGGCGAGGTCCTCGACGAGGAGCGTGCGTTCACTCGCTTCGCCGGCGGCTGCCTGCTGTGCACCACGGTCGAAGCCGAGCTCGCCGCCGATCAGCGGGTGCTGTTCGCCAACGACGACGTCGCCGTGGTGTGCCCGTACTGGAGCGGCGCCCCGTTCGAGATGCTGATCGTGCCCCGCCACCACGAAGCGCACCTCCAGGACGCACCCGACGCCAGCCTCGCCGCCGTCGGCCTCGCCGTGCGCGACGCCCTCGGCCACCTCAACGCCGCCCTCGGCGACGTCGCGTTCAACCTCGGGTTCCACACCGCCCCGCACCAGCACGGCAGCGGCCAGTACCACTGGCACATTCACGTGTGGCCGAACCTGGTCACCCAGGCCGGCTTCGAGCGCGGCACCGGCGTGATGATCAACATCGTGCCGCCCGAGCACGCCTGCGACGCCCTCCGCTCCGTCGCCGCCTCCGCCTGACGGACAACCCCGTGAGCGACGTCACGGTCTCGATCGTCCTCGACGCTCCTGCCGCCGACGTCTGGGTCCTCGTCGAACCGGTCGAACGCCACGTCGACTGGATGGCCGACGCCGAGTCGATCAGCTTCACCAGCGAACGCACCCGCGGTGTCGGCACGCGGTTCACGTGCGTGACCAAGATCGGCCCGATCACACTCCACGACCGGATGGAGATCACCGAGTGGCAGCCCGTCGCCGACGACACCGCGGTGGGGCGCATGGGCGTACGTCATGACGGCGTCGTCACGGGCACCGGCGTGTTCACCATCGAGCCGCTGGACGACGACCCTCGACGTTGCCGCTTCACGTGGTCGGAGGACCTCGACTTCCCGTGGTACTTCGCCGGCCGGCTCGGCGCCGTGGTCGGTGGCCGCCTGGTGCTCGGCCCGCTCTGGCGGCGCAACCTGCGGTCGCTGCAACGTCTCGTCGAGTCGCCCGACCGCTCCTGAGGCACCGCGTCGACCCGACGGGTCAGCGGTGCGCGGAGTCGGCGGTCCGGTCGTCCGCAGCGGGTGCGGCGGCGGGGTGTCGCGGCGACGCCGCCGCCAACCAGACCATCGACATCGGCCCCACGTCGAGCAGCGCCGACGAGGGCTGTCCCTGCCACTGTTCGTCGAGAGCCTCGACCGTCGCCGTCTCGCCACGGCGATACCCGCTGCCCCACCACGCCGCGTCGTCGGTGTCGAGCACGACGTCCCACGTGCCGCCCCACGGCAGACCGACGCGATAGCCAGGACGCGGCACCGGCGTGAAGTTGGCGATCGCCACCACCGCCGAAACGCCGTCGCGGTCCCAGCGGGCGAAGGCGTAGATGCTGTGCGCAGCGTCGTCGGCCTCGAGCCACTGGAACCCTTCCGGCTCGGTGTCGCGCCGCCACAGCGCCGGGTGCTGGTCGCTGAGCCGGTTGAGCTCGCCCACCAGGTCGTGGATCCCGCGGTGCGAGCGCTGTTCGAGCAGGTGCCACGGCAGCTCGGCGTCGTGGTCCCACTCCTGCAGCGGCGCCAGCTCGGATCCCATGAACACGAGCGGCGCCCCGGGAAGCGACCACTGCCAGGCGTAGAGCATGCGCAGCGAGGCGAAGCGCTGCCAGTCGTCGCCGGCCATCTTGGCCAGCAGGCTGCCCTTGCCGTGCACGACCTCGTCGTGACCGAGCGGCAGCACGAACCGCTCGTGGTAGGCGTACAAAAGAGCGAACGTCATCTCGTCGTGGTGGTGAGTGCGATGCAGTGGGTCGTACCCGAGGTAGTCGAGCGTGTCGTGCATCCAGCCGAGGTTCCACTTGTGACTGAACCCGAGCCCGTCGACCGACGCCGGCGCGGTGACACCGGGCCAGGCCGTGGACTCCTCGGCGATCGTCAACGCGTCGGGGAACTCCTCGCCGACGACCGACGTCAGCTCCTTCAGGAAGCGGATCGCCTCGAGGTGCTCGCGCCCGCCGTCGGCGTTCGGTGCCCACCCGTCGGGTCCCCGGCCGTAGTCGAGGTAGAGCATCGACGCCACCGCGTCGACCCGCAGGCCGTCGATGTGGAACTCGTCGAGCCAGTAGAGGGCGTTGGCGACGAGGAAGTTGCGCACCTGGTTGCGGCCGAAGTCGAAGACGTAGGTGCCCCAGTCGGGATGTTCGCCGCGGCGTGGATCGGGGTGCTCGTACAGCGGCGTGCCGTCGAAGCGGGCGAGGCTCCACTCGTCGCGCGGGAAGTGTGCCGGCACCCAGTCGAGGATCACGCCGATCCCCCGCCGGTGCATCGCATCGACCAACAGGCGCAACCCGTCGGGCTCGCCGAAGCGGGCGGTGGGCGCGTAGTACCCCGACACCTGATAGCCCCACGAACCGCTGAATGGATGCTCGGCGATCGGCATCAGCTCGACGTGGGTGAACCCGAGCCGCTCGACGTGATCGCCGAGCTCGTCGGCGAACGCCTCCCACGTGTCGACGCCGTGGCGCCACGAGGCGAGGTGGACCTCGTAGACCCGCAGTGGTGCCGTGCCGCTGTTGACCGCGCCGCGCTGCGCCATCCAGTGGTCGTCCGTCCAGTCGAAGATGGCGGCCCGGGGGATCACGCTGGCGTCACTCGGCGGTGCCTCGGAGCGACGTGCCATCGGATCCGCCTTGCGGACCACGCGACCCTCGGCGGTGGTGATGTCGAACTTGTAACAGTGGCCGCTGCGCGCCGCCGGGGCGATGGCGGACCAGATGCCGGTGAAGCCGTCGGAGACGACACGCACCAGCGGATCGGGCGTCCAGTCGTTCCAGTCGCCGACGACGTGGACCGCAGTGGCGTTGGGTGCCCACACGGCGAGACGGACGCCGGCGACGTTGCCGTCGGCGTCGACGTTCAACGCCTGCGGTCCGAGCAACTCCCAGAGCCGACGATGTGTGCCCTCCCCGAAAAGGTGGAGATCGAGGTCACCGATCGGACGGGCGACGTGGGCCATTGCCACCCAGAGTACGGGGTCGGCACCGCTAGGGTGCGCCGACGTGCGCGTGCTGATGCTGTCGTGGGAGTTCCCGCCGCGGTCGACAGGCGGCGTGGCGGCTCACGTCGCCGGGCTCAGCGAGGCGCTCACACGCGCCGGCCACGACGTGGTGGTGCTGACCGTGGCCGACCGTCCCGCCGAGCTCGCCGCGGTCCCGCCGGCGCGCGTCCGGGTGCTGCGCACGCTCGTCGACATGCCATGGCTGCCGCCGTCGGAGATCGTCTCCCGCGTCGCCTCGGCGAATCACGCCGTGACGAAGCTCGGGGCGCGCTTCGACGGTGACCTCGCCGGCTGGACCCCCGACATCGTCCACGGTCACGACTGGCACCTCGGCTGGGCGGCCGACTCGCTCGCCCACCAGTACGGCGTGCCGTTCGTGTTGACGATGCACGGCACCGAACGAGTCCGTCACGGCGGGCAGCTGCCGCTCGGCGCGCCGACCGACATCAATTCGATCGAGTGGTGGTTGGCGTACCAGGCCGACCGGCTGATCTCGCCGACGCGCTTCGTCGTCGAGCAGCTCGTCACCGCGTTCGAACTGCTCCCCGACCACGTCGAGCACATCCCCAACGGCATCGATCCCGAGCAGTGGCGTGCCGTCGGCGAGCCGCGCCTGCCCGCCGCCCCGCGCGGACCGCTGGTCGTGTCGTGGGGGCGGGTGCAGTACGAGAAGGGCTTCCAGGTGCTGGCCAGGGCAATGCACGCGCTGCGCGGGCGGGTGCCGGACGTGCACGCCGTGATCGCCGGGCGCGGCAGCTACCTCCCCGAGCTGCAGACACAGATCGACGTCGAGGGCGTCAGCGACATCATCGACCTGCCCGGCTTCCTCGACGACCGCCAGCTGCGCCAGCTCGTCCACCGCGCCGGCTGCGTCGTCATTCCCTCGCTGTACGAGCCGTTCGGCATCGTCGCCCTCGAGGCGCTGGCCGCCGGCGCCCCGCTGATCGTCGCCCGTACCGGCGGACTGGCCGAGCTGGTGGCGGGCACCAACGCCGGCGTGACGTTCGAACCCGGCAATCCCGACGACCTCGCCGACGCCATCGACAACGTGCTGACCAACCACGACCTGGCCACGCTGCTCGTCGCCAACGCACGCGACCTGGTGCAGCACAAGTACGCCTGGGACGCGATCGCCCGCTCGACCGCCGACGTCTATGCCGACCTCGTCGCTCGCCGCCTGCTGGGGTGAAGATCGCGTGCAGACGCTGCCCTCACGCTCGCCCATCACCCCCTCACCCCCTCAACCCTCACCGTTGGCCGCTCACCGGATCGCCGTTTGCCGGATCGCCGCCCACTGTGACGTCTGCGTGAACCCGCGGGCTCGGGACCCGCACGGGGTGCAGGCTCGCTAGCGTCGCGCGGCGATGCAACCGGCACATCAGTTCAGCGTCGTCAGCAGCGTCCCCGAGTCGCTCCGCTCGATCGAGCGGCTGGCCGCCAACCTCAACTGGTCGTGGGACCGGCAGCTGGCGCGGCTGTTCGACCGTCTCGACGGCTCGATCGACGGCCGGTCGTGGCGCACCACCGGCCAGCACCCCGTCGACGTCGTCCGCCGCACCTCGCCGGCGTGCTGGGACGCCCTCGCCGCCGACGACCAGTTCGTCGAGCAGCTCGAGCGCGCCGATCGCCGGCTGACCGACGTGCGGGAGGGATCGAACTGGTTCAGCCGCCGCCAGGACGACGGCGCCACGCCGCTCGAGCTCGTCGCCTACTTCTCCCCCGAGTTCGGCATCACCGAGGCGCTGCCGCAGTACTCCGGCGGCCTCGGCGTCCTCGCCGGCGATCACCTGAAGGCGTCGTCCGACCTCGGCATCCCGCTCGTCGGCGTCGGCCTCCTGTACGCCGAGGGGTACTTCCACCAACGGCTCAACAGCGACGGCTGGCAGGAAGAGCACAACGAAGCGATCGACCCCGACGGCCTCGGCCTGCAGCCGACTGGCGTCGAGGTCCACGTCGCACTCGACGGCGTCGACGTCGTCGTGCGGGTGTGGCGCGTCGACGTGGGGCGCATTCCGCTGTACCTGCTCGACACCAACGTCCCCGGCAACCCGCCGGGCGCCGTTGCGGTCACCGACCGCCTCTACGGCGGCGACGAACAGCACCGGCTGCGCCAGGAGATCGTCCTCGGCATCGGCGGTGTGCGGGCGCTGCGGGCCCTCGGCATCGAACCGCAGGTGTTCCACACCAACGAGGGTCACGCCGGCTTCCTCGGGCTCGAGCGCATCCGTGAGTGGACGCAGCGCGGGCTGCAGTTCGGCGAAGCGGTGGAGGCGGTGCGCGCCGGTTCGGTGTTCACCACCCACACCCCGGTACCGGCCGGCATCGACCAGTTCCCGCTGGAGCTGTTCGAGCGCTACTTCCACGACTTCGCCGAGGACTGTGGCATCTCGATCGACGACCTGATCCCGATCGGCCAGCCGGCAGGCGGTGGCGACAAGTTCAACATGGCGATCATGGGCCTGCGGCTGGCGGCGCGCGCCAACGGCGTCGCCCGCCTCCACGGCGACGTGTCACGCGGCATGTTCGGCCACCTGTGGGCCGACCTGCCGGTGGGCGACATCCCCATCGGTCACGTCACCAACGGTGTCCACGCCCGCTCGTGGGTCTCCGACCGCGTCGACGAACTGCTGTCGAGCGTCGTCGGCGAGGAGTGGCATCTCGCCGATCGCGACGACTGGGCCCGCGTCCACCATCTCGACCGGCGCACGATCTGGGACGTCCGTCGCGAGGGCCGCCGCGAGCTCGTCGACATGGTCCGCAGCTCGCTCGGCAGCTACCTCCTCGATCCCGACGTGCTGACCATCGGCTTCGCCCGCCGCTTCGCCACCTACAAGCGGTCGACGCTGCTGTTGTCGCAGATGGAACGCCTGCGCCGCCTGCTCCTCGACGCCGACCGTCCGGTGCAGTTCGTGTTCGCCGGCAAGGCCCATCCCGCCGACAACCCCGGCAAGGAACTGATCCGGGCGATCGACCAGCTGACCCGCGATGCCGACATCCGCCACCGCTTCGTGTTCGTGCCCGACTACGACATCGGCATCGCCCGCACGATGTACCACGGGTGCGACGTCTGGCTGAACACACCCCGGCGGCCGATGGAGGCATGCGGCACCAGTGGCATGAAGGCGGCGCTCAACGGCGTGCTCAACTGCTCGATCCGCGACGGGTGGTGGGACGAGATGACCGACGGCACCAACGGATTCGACATCCCCTCGTTCGAGGACGACCACGACGACGCCAGCCGCGACCGGCGCGAGTCCACGGCGGCGTTCGAGGTGATCGAGAACCAGATCGTGCCGGCGTTCTACGACCGCGGCGACGACGGCCTGCCGCACCGGTGGCTCGATCGCATGACCGCCAACTGGGCGACCCTCGGCTGGCGGGTGATCGCCAGCCGGATGGTGCGCGACTACGTCACCGTGCTGTACGAACCGGCAGCGCGGGCGTCGACGGCGCTGGTCGTCGACGGTGGCGAGCCGGCGCGCCAGCTGGCCGCCTGGAAGCGGGCGACGGCCGACGCCTGGCCGGGCGTGTCGGTGACCGTCGGGCTCGAGCCGGGTCTCGTCGACCAGCTCGCCGCGGGGTCGGCGCAGACGGTCACGGCGACCGTCGATCCCGGTGCCCTCGCCTTCGACGAGCTCGTCGTGCAGATCGTGCACGGGCCGCTCAACGCCGACGGCTCGTTCGACGAGCACCGCTTGGCGACGGTCCCGATGGACGGCGACGGCACCGGTTCGTACCGCGGCGAGTTCACCCCCGACCGCGCCGGTCGATGGGGGTTCACGGTGCGTGCGCTCCCGGTTCATCCCCTCGTCTCGAGCCCGTACGAGACCGGGCTCGTCGCCATCGGCTGACCGCACAACCGACCCGCCTCCGCCCGGGGGGCCGTGGCTAGCCTCGCCACGTGGAAACCCCCCACGCCGTGACCAACGAGGCTGCGCCACCGTCGAAGATGGTGCTCTTCGTCGCCTTCGGTGGGCTGATGGCCTGCCTCGCGGCGGGGTATGGCGTGCTCTTCACGATCGTCGACGACTACCGCGACGACTACGGCATCTCCGAGTCGGCGATCGGCGTCGTGATCGGCGTCGGCTTCATCGCCGGGTTCGTGTCGCAGGTGCTGATCGCCCCGCTCGCCGACCGCGGCCATGCCCGGCGCGTCGTCCTCGCCGGCGTGACGATCAACGCCGTCGGGTTGTTGCTGATGGGCTTCAGCACCGCTCTCGCCCCGATCATGCTCGGGCGGATCATCTCGGGCATCGGCATCGGTGCCGCCGTGCCGGCGGCACGGCGCATCGTCATCCTCGCCGACCCCGATCACCTCGGCCAGAACCTCGGTCGCCTGCTCGCCGCCGACGTGTTCGGCTTCGCCCTCGGCCCAGCGATCTCGGCCGTGCTCGTCGGCCCGTTCGGCATCCCCGCACCGTTCATCGTGGTCGCCGCCGGCACGCTGATCCTGTTGCCGTTCGTCGCCCGGGTGTCGGTCGACGAGCGTGCCGGCGGCTCGACGAAGCGCCTCGCCTTCGACCTGCTGCGCATCCGTCCCTTCGCCGGCGCGGTCGTGCTCGGTGCCGCCCTGTTCGTGATGATCGGCTCGTTCGACGCGCTGTGGGCGCTGGTCCACGAGGATCTCGGCACCAGCGAGTGGATCGCCAACGTCGGCATCACGCTGTTCGCCCTGCCGCTGATGGTGCTCGGACCGCGTGGTGGCCGGCTGGCGCAGGTCCATGGCCCGTTCCGGATCGGCGTCGCCGGACTGCTGGTCGGGGCGCTGTTCATCTCCCTGTACGGCGTGATGCCGAGCGGCGGGTGGATCTTTGCGATCGCCATGGTCCACGCCGTGTTCGACGGTCTGACGGTGTCGAGCAGCGGCGTCGCCGTCGGCATGGTCGTGCCCGAGGACCGCCAGGCCGGGGCCCAGGGCGTGCTCGGCGCCGCCAACGCCCTCGCCGCCGGGGTGATGGCGGTCGTCACCGGCACGCTCTACGACCAGTTCGGGCGGACGACGGCCTACGCCACGTGCGCCGCCGTGATGCTGGTCCTGATCGCGGTGGCGGCATGGCTGTCGCGCTCGGCGTGGACCCTGTCGCGCCCTCTCCACGACGACACCCAGCCGCTCCCCGCCGGCGCCCCCGCCCACTGAAGCCGGCCGCCACCGCCGCCGCCACCGCCTTCTGGGTCGGATTTGCCGCGGATGACGCGGGAGACGCGACCCAGAACCGGGGGGACCGTCGGGCGTCGACGGCATCCGGCGATCTGGGTCGGATTTGCCGCGGATGACGCGGGAGATCTGACCCAGACCGGTCAGTGGCCGGTGAAGGTGGCCTTGCCGGGGCCGTGTTCGAGGAAGCTGGCGACGCCGATCGCCGCGTCCTCGGTGCCGAACACCTCGACGAACGCCTCCCGCTCGAGCGCCAACGCCTCGGTCAGCGGCAGCGCCGCACCGGCGTCGATCACCCGCTTGCAGATCGCCTGCGCCGTCGACGCACCGCGGGCGACCTCGGCCGCGAGATCGAGCACTCGCGGCATCAGCGCCTCGGGGGCGACCACCTCGTCGGCGAGGCCGATGCGCAGCGCTTCCTCGGCGCGCACCTGGCGGCCGGTCAGGCACATCTCCTTGGCCCGGCTGGCGCCGACCACACGTGGCAGGCGCTGGGTGCCTCCGCCGCCGGGGATGATGCCGAGCAGGATCTCCGGCTGGCCGAACACTGCCCGTTCCGACACGACGCGGTAGTCGCAGGCCAGGGCGAGCTCGCATCCGCCGCCGAGAGCGAAACCGCTGACGGCGGCGATCACCAGGCGCGGCAGCGCCGCCAGGGCATCGAGGGCATCGTGGAATGCGGCGCCGATCGTCGCCGCCTCCTCCTGACCCCCGAACTGCGAGATGTCGGCGCCGGCCGCGAACAGCCGGTCACCGCCGGTGACGATGACGGCACCGGGCAGGTCGGCGGCGAGCTCGCCGACCACCTCGCGGAGCCGGGTGAGGAGCTCCACGGACAGGGCGTTGACCTTGCCGTTGGTCAGCGTGATGACGGCCACACCGTCATCGCGTCGCTCGAGGTGCAGAGGCTGGTCGGTCATGCCCGCAGTCTCGCGAACACCCGTGCCAAGGGCCCATTCGCTCAGCCAGACCGGCACGACATTCCGCTTCAGTCGGATTCGGGACGCGCCGATGGATCCGTCGTGACCACACGGTTGATCCATCTCCGTCAGCGCTCCGGTGTCGCCAGCCCGTTCCTGTTCCTGGTGATCGCGGTCGCCCTGCTCGCCATGTCCTGAGGCCCGTCATCCGGCGCGACCGACGTCAGGCGTCGGCACACTCCGGAACTGGCACACGTCAGGCGCTGGCGGGCGTCAGGCGTCGACGCCGTCGAGCATCTCGTCGGCCGCGGTCCACGGATCGGTCGCCCGATCCACCACGGCGCCGGTCAGCTCGTCCCAGCGGTCACCCGAACACAGCTCCCGCGCCCGCTGCTCGAGCCGTTGCGCGACGACCTCACGCAGCTCCTCGCGGAGCCGGAACGTCCGGCGCTCCTGCAGCAGCCCGTTCGCCTCGATGTGCGCACGGTGGGCGAGCACGGCGTCCCACAGCTCGGGGACGCCGGTCCCCGACGACGCCACCGTCGACACGATCGGCGGGCGCCACGCGTCGTGCGGGAGGTCGGTCAGTTCGAGCATCGAGGCGAGGTCGCGACGGGTCTCCTCGACGCCGTCACGGTCGGCCTTGTTGACGACGAAGACGTCGGCGATCTCCATCAGCCCGGCCTTGTTGGCCTGCACGCTGTCGCCCCATCCGGGGTTGACGACGACGACCGTCGTGTCGGCCTTGCCCGCCACCTCGACCTCGACCTGTCCGACACCGACGGTCTCGACGAGGATCCACCGCCTGCCGGCGGCGTCGAGCAGCCGCACCGCCGCCGGGGTCGCCAGCGCCAGTCCACCGAGGTGGCCACGGGTCGCCATCGAGCGGATGAACACGCCGGGGTCGGTGGCGTGCTCCTGCATCCGCACCCGGTCGCCGAGGATGGCACCACCGCTGAACGGCGACGACGGGTCGATCGCCAGCACGGCGACCTCCAGGTCGAGACCGCGGAGGTGTCCGATCAGCGCGCTGGTCAGCGTGCTCTTGCCCGCACCCGGCGCACCGGTGAGGCCGACGGTGTAGGCCTCACCGCTTGCGGGGTGGGCGAGCCGGCCGACGGCGTGGGCGTCGTCGCCGCCGCGCTCGACGAGTGAGAGCAACCGTGCCAACGCCGTGCGCTCACCCGCTTGCGCGGCCTCGAACAGTTCGGCGACGGGACGGTTCCGGCGGCTGGTCATGCGCCGCGCCTCATGCAGCCTCCTCGGCGATGTTCACCACCTGGGTGACACCGTCGACTCGGTCGCGCATGATGCGCTCGATCCCGGCTTTCATCGTCTGCGTGGAGGCGGGACAGCCGACGCACGCACCGACCAGCTCGACCGAGACCACGCCGGTCGACTCGTCGACGTCGTGCAACACGATGTCGCCGCCGTCGGCTTGCAACGCCGGGCGGATGACTTCGATGGTGGCTTCGACCTGGTCACGCATGGCACTGCCCATTCAATCAGGCGAGCCCGTACGATCGGTCGACGTGGAGCCAGCCTTCGCGAGCAGCGTCCGGGCGGTGATCGTCGCGCACCAGGGCGGATGGGACGAGGTGTTGCTGATCGCCGGCCCGATCCTCGTGATCGCCCTGCTGCTGACCGTCGCCAAGCGACGCGTCGACGCCGCCCGCCGTGCCGCCGAGGCCGAACCGGCCCCCGACGAACCGACCTGACGCCGCGGCCGTCAGTCGCGGGTGATGTCGGCGCCGACGGATGCCAAACGACCGACGAGGTCGTCGTAGCCCCGGTCGATGTGGTCGACGCCGCTGATCACGGTCTGACCCTCGGCGGCGAGCCCGGCGACGACCATCGCCGCACCGGCACGGATGTCGTGGGCGCGCACGGGTGCGCCCGACAGCCGGCTGACGCCGCGGACCACCGCATGGTGGCCGCTGGTGCGGACGTCGGCACCCAGCCGCTGCAGCTCCTCGACGTAGCGGAATCGCCCCGGATAGAGGTTTTCGGTGACGATGCCGACGCCGTCGGCGATCGCCAGCATGGTGATGATCAGCGGCTTGTAGTCGGTGGCGATGCCGGGGTACGGGAGCGTGGCGACGTCGATCGAGCGAAGTCGCTCGGGCGCCGTGACCCGCAGGCGACCACCGTCGCGGTCGCCGGTGGTGGTGATCTCGAGCCCCATGTCGGCGAAGCGCTCGAGGAGCATCGTCATGTGATCGGGCCGCGCCGCTTCGATGTCGAGTTCGCCACCCGCGACGGCGACGGCGGCGACGTACGTCGCGGCCTGGATGCGGTCGGCGACGGTGCGGTGACGGACGGCGCGCAGCGTGCCGGGCTCGACACCTTCGATCACCAGCGTCGACGTGCCGATCCCGGAGATGTCGGCGCCCATGGCAACGAGGAACTCGCAGAGATCGACGATCTCGGGTTCACGGGCGGCGTTGTCGATCGTCGTCATGCCCTTGGCGAGGACGGCGGCGGTCAACAGGTTCTCCGTCGCCCCCACACTCGGGAAGTCGAACGTGATGTCGGCCCCGTGCAACCGGTCGGCGTGGGCCTCGACGTACCCGTGACTGAACGAGAACGTGGCGCCCATCGCCTCCAACCCGGCGATGTGCATGTCGATCGGACGGGCGCCGAAGTCGTCACCGCCGGGCATCGACAGCCGCACGTGCCCGAAGCGGGTCAGCAGCGGACCGAGGACGTTGATCGAGGCGCGGATCCGCTCGACCAGCTCGTACGGCGCCACCGGGGTCAGGTCGCCGCGGCCGGTGAGGCGCAGGCAACCCGGCGACGGACGTTCGATGTCGACGCCGATCGCCGTGAGCAGTTCGCCCATGATCGTGACGTCGGCGATGTCGGGCACGTTGGTGAGCTCGAACGTGCCGTCGGCCAGCAGCGAGGTGGCCATCAACTTGAGCACGGAGTTCTTGGCGCCCGGCACGGTCACCGAACCGGACAACGGACCGTTGCCCCGCACGGTGATCGTCGGCGGCTCGGCGGGCGCGCTCGACGACGCTGCAGGGTTGGCGATCATGGGCCACCAGTATGCTCCCGCCGTGGAGCCAGGCGGACGCACGCTGACGCAGCGCTGGCCCGACTCCGCGGAACAGCGGCGCCTGGTGTGCGCCGGGCGCGACGATCTCGTCGCCGACGCCGCCGTCGGCGATCCGCTGCTCGATCCGCTGCTCGATCCGCTGCTCGATCACGGCGCCACGGCGACGTTCGTGCAGGTCGACGGTCCGTTCGAGGAGTACCAGCGCACGGTCCGCAAGGACGGCGACATGCTCGTCGAGACGACGGACTACCGGCTGGTCCTGCCCTGGTTCGGCTGGCTGTTTGCCCGGCCGGTGCGGCGGGTGCTGGCGCGCCGCGGCTCGTTCGACGAGTGGTGGGCCCCGCCCGACCGGCTCGACCAGACGCAGGTGCTGGTGATCGGCCTACTCGCGGCGGCGTCGATGAGCGCGGCGTTCGTCAACACGCTGTTCACCCAGACGGTCAACTTCGCCGCCGACGACTTCGGTGTCGGTGACACCGGCATCGGCATCGCCGGCTCGGTGGTGCGTGCCGGCATCGTCATCGCCCTGCCCGCCGCCGTGATCGCCGATCGCATCGGCCGCCGCAGGGTGATCATCGTGATGGCCTGGCTGGCACCGCTGCTGTGCCTGGTCGGCGCGTTGGCACCGTCGTTCTCGATCCTCGTGGCGACGCAGACCGTGGCCCGGCCGGCGGGGATCGCGTTGGCGTTCCTGGTCGGCGTGGTCGCCGCCGAGGAGATGCCGCGCGACTCACGGGCGTACGCGATCAGCGTGCTGGCGATGGCCGCCGGGTTCGGCGCCGGCGTCGCCGTGATGTCGCTGCGCTTCGCCGACTTCGGGGAGAGCGGCTGGCGCTGGGTGTACGTCGTCTCGGCGGTGTGGTGCCTGGTCGCCGTCGATCTCACCCGGCGCCTGCCCGAGACGCGCCGCTTCGTCGCCGCCCATCGGGCCGGCACGAGCCAGCCCGCCGGCGAGACGTCGAGCGAGACATCGAACGAGACGTCGAGCGGCCCGGTTACCCCTCGCCCCCGGCGGCTGCGGCTCAACCGTCGCCGGCTGCTGCTGCTGTCGGCGGTCGCCGTCGCCGGCAACATCTTCATCTCACCGGCGAGCTTCTTCCAGAACCGCTACCTGACCGACGTGCGCGACTTCTCGGGCGGCCTCATCGGCATCTTCTCGATCGCCGTCGGCACGCCCGCCGCGATCGGGCTGATCATCGGCGGCCGGGTCGCCGACACGCGAGGTCGGCGGCGGCTCATCGCCGTGACGTTGCCGCTCGGGACGGCGGCGATCGTGCTCGCCTTCGGTGTCGGTGGGCCGTGGCTCTGGGCCCTGTCGTTGCTCGGCGGGCTCCTGTCGAGCGCCGCGTATCCGGCGTTGTCGGTGTATCGCGCCGAGCTGTTCCCGACCGGCAACCGCAGCAAGGCGACGGGGCTCGTCACCGCTGCGGCCCTGCTCGGCGGCATCATCGGGTTGCTGATCACCGGGTCGCTGCTCGACGCCGGCTGGTCGTACCTGTCGATCATGTCGGTGCTGGCGATCGGCCAGGTGGTGGTTGCCGTGCTCGTCGTCACCGCCTACCCGGAGACCGCCCACCACGAGCTCGAGGACCTCAACCCGGAGGACGCCCCGATCGATCTCCACCATCCGACGCCGAAACTCGATCGCTGACGCCCCCGACCCGATCGCTGACGCCCCCGACCCGATCGCTGACGCCCCCGACCCGATCGCTGACGCCCCGGCCGTTCCGGGTCGGAAATGCCGTGCATCTCGCCGCCGCCGCGACCCAGAAGCGGGATGTCGGGCGGATGGGGGTGTCAGGAGCGGGCGGCGACGAACGCCGCCACGGCGTCGGCGATACGTCCGTCGGCGCCCTTCAGGTCGTGGCGGCCACCGTCGATCCACAGATGCTCGACCGGCGCCGGGATCGTCGCCGTCCACGTCGTCAGCTCGTCGGGGCTGCCGAAGGGATCCTTGGTGCCGGAGATGAACAGGCACGGCACGTCGATCGCTGGGAGGTGCTCGACGCGCAGGTTGTCGGGCTTGCCCGGCGGATGCAGCGGATAGCAGATCAGCACGAGTCCGGCGAGGCGGGCCACGGGACCCGCGCCGTCGACGTCGGCAGCGACCATCGTCGTCATCCGCCCACCCATCGAGCGGCCGCCCATGATGACGGGGCCGCGGCGCCGGGCGATCGCCGACAGGTCATCGCGGATCGACGCCATCAGCGTCGCCGGGCGGTCGGGCGCCTTGCGCCCCGCCTTGCGATACGGGAAGTCGAGCCGTTCCACCGCCGCCTGCCCGCCGAGCCGCTGCTCGATCTCGCGCAGGCTGGAATGGTCGCGATCGGATCCGGCACCTGGATAGAGCAGGACGGTCGGCTTGGCCATGGCGCTCCTTCAGTCTCCTGGCGTCGACAGCACGCGACGCGCTTCGGCGAGATCGCTCATCGCCTTCGCCGCACCCGCCGACTCGCCGCCGTGGTCGGGATGGACGTCACGCATCCGCTCGCGGAAGCGGGCGGTGACCTCGCGCTTCGAGGGCGCCTTGCCGCCGAGCTCGAAGCCGAGGATCTGCATCGCCCAGCCGCGCGGGTCGGCGAGCGCTTCGAGTGCCAGCGTCTGCGATCCGGCGAGGTGGGCGATCAGCCCGGTGCCGATCGGACCGCGCCAGCGCGCCGCCTTCTGCACCACGGCGGCGACGCGCCGACGGTGATCGGGCGCCAGCCGCTCGATGGCGTACACGGCACCGAGCACCTGGGCGAGGTCGGTGCCGACGGTCTCGAACTCGAACGACATCTCGTCGCCCTCACCGACGAGGCGATGACGGCTGCGGGCCAGACCGTGCCGATCGGCCTGAAAGCGGTACCGCAACCGTGGCTGGACGATGCGTCGACCCGCTTCGACCTCGCTGACGAGGCGGTGCACATCGGCGATCAGGTCATCGTCGACGCGGACGATGTGCGAGGCGACCACCGCACCGAGCAGCAGCCCACCGAAGCCGGGCGGCGGATCGACCGGCAAGAACATGTGCCCGAGCGACACTCGCCTCGTCGGGACGGCCGGCCGGGTGTGCCAGATGTCGATCTCGGCGAGCAGCATCTCGCTGGGTCAGACGAACGGTCGCAGCGTCGTGCGCAGGTCCTGGGCGATGCCGATGATCTCGGAGTCGGCGGTGCCGCCCGCTGACGGCGCGGCGTCGGCGTTGACGAGGTGGACGATCGAGCCGACGTGGCCGACGGCGGCCGCCCACGGCCGTTGGGCCATGCCGTACGGCGGATGCTTGGCGTCGATCTGGGGCAGCAGCTCGAGCAGCTGGGTGCGCGCCTTGGCGTCGATCGGATCCTTCGCCAGCCGGTCGGCGGCGAGGTAGATCGCCGCCAGCGCACCCTCCGGTGGGGCGCCGTCGCCGTCGCCGTCGGAGAGCAGCTCGCCGGCCTCGATCGCGTCGAGGAGATCGTCGACGGCATCTTCGGCGTCGGCGGCGACGAAGACCGTCGTGCCCTCCCAGCGGTGCGGCACCTCGGAGGCGATCAGGGCTTCGGTGAGGATCGTGCGGTCCTCCGGCGTCCACTCGTCGAGGCCGAACTCGGTCGAGGGATCATCGGGGTCGAGTACGACGGCGAACGGGCCGAGGACACGCTCGAGCTCGTCGAACATCGCATCGGTCGCTGCCTCGACGGCCTCGGGGACGATGAGCTCGTCGCCGTCCCAGACGTGCGGCAGGCCGGCGTCGGCGAGCGCTTCGGCGAGCTCGGCGCGCTGATCGAAGTTCCACGCCACGACGTCGTAATGGACCTTGACCACCTTCGGGTCGTTGGGATCGAAGTCGAGGGGCTGGCCGGAGCCGGCCTGGCTCTCGGACTGCTCGTCGCCTGACTGTTTGTTGACGAACGCCACGGAGGCACGCTACCGGCTCGCGCTCCCCGGTCAGGCGGCGCGCCGAGCCGTGTCGCGGCGGGCAGCGACGACCCGAGTCAGGCGCCCGGCTTGGTGGCGACGACGGCCACCGACAACCCGAACGGCAGGTCGACGCGCCGCAACAGCGTCCGTTCGGCACGCGCCGCGACCGACAACGCTCCGCCGAGACCGCCCGGTTGCACGTCGAGATCGCTGGCGCTCTCACCGCGCTCGAGGGCCGCCTTCAGCGCCGCCGGCGGCACGAGGAACGACTGCGCGCCGGTCGCCCGCCGGATCTCGAGCCCCGCCCCTTCCGCCAGTCGGCGAAGGTCACCGAGGGAGAAGCGTCGACCGGTGTGCGTCACGCGGTCGTGAGCTCGGCGCAAGCGGCGCACGCCGGGCTCGAGGAGGCACAGCGTGCCACCCGGGCGCAGCACCCGCGCCAGCTCGGCGACCGCCACGGACGGGTCGGCGATCGATCGGTGGCAGAGCACCGTGACGCACAGCGCGGCGTCGAACGATCCGTCGGCGAACGGCAGCGCGGTGACGTCGGAGGTCACCCGGCCCGCCTCGGGATGGAGTTCGCCGAACAGGTCGAGCGCAGCGGGTTCGAAATCGGCGGCGACGAGCTGGCCGGTCTCGGCCAGCCACGCCCCGGTGGCCCCGGTTCCCGCACCGGCGTCGAGGAATCGTCCGCCGACGGGGAGCGACGGCCCGAGCAGTTGGCGCAACAGATCGCGGGTCGCCCCGTACCACCAGTGGGACTCTTCCACGTCCGCCATTCGACGGTACTCGTCGATCTCCATCGCGTCCCCTCGTGCGCCGTCACCAATTACTGTCGGCGCATCGTACGGACTGCGCTCCTGGAGCGTACGGCGGGGGATGACCTCCCCGCCGGACGCCTGCAACGACCCTGGGTCGGCATCGTCGCGGGCTGGGCCGTCGGACGCGCCGTCGCCCTGCTCTTGCTGACGGTGGTCGGGGCAGCGGACCGCCCGAACATCGACACCAACCGGCTGTTGACCTGGGACGGGCAGTGGTACCGCCTGATCGCCGAAGCCGGCTACGGCCCGCGCCCCGCGGTGTGGCCTCCCGGCCTCGGGGGGTGGACGGTGTTCCCGTTCTTCCCGCTGTTCCCGCTCAGCGCCGGGCTGCTCGACGACATCGGCGTACCCGCACTCGTCGCCTACACGTTGCTGCCCAACCTCGCCGCGCTCGCGGCTGCGTTCGGCGTGTACCACGTCGCCCGCACCCGGTACGACGCCCGCACGTCGATGGCCGCAGCATGGATCGTCGGTCTGCTCCCTGGCGCCCTGACGTTCTCGATGGCCTACCCCGACTCGATCTTTCTCGCCGCCTCCGTCTGGGCGGTGATCTGGGCGAGCGAGCGCCGTGTCGTGTTGGCCTCGCTTGCCGCGCTGGTGGCGACGGCGTCGCGACCGAACGGGGCGATCGTCGTCATCGTGCTCGCCGTCGCCGCGCTGTCGGCATGGCCGCGCGACGACGCCGGCCGGGCACCGTGGGGCGAGCGCGTCCGGGCGGCGCTGATCATGGCGGCACCGTCGGCGGTGTTCCTGATCGCCTGGATGGCGTTGATGTACCGCTGGACGGGCGATCCGATCGCCTTCGTCACCGCCAAGGCGGCGTGGGAGGAGACGACGGTGCTCGAGTGGATCACCAACGGTGGCCGGCAGTCGACATTGCAACTCGCGGTCGGTGCCGTCTCGATCGGCGTCGTGCTCTGGTTCGTGCGCCTCCATCCGCCGGCCTGGACCACGCAGGCGATCCTCGTCATCGCTCCGGCACTCGCGGTCGGTACGGTCGGGATCATCCGGTACAGCGCCCAGGCGTTCGCCGTGCCGATCTCGATCGCCGCCCTCACGGCGGCGCGCCGCTCGTGGCTGGCGTTCACCGGCGTCGTCCTGATCATCGTCACGGGCACGTATGCGCTGTTGATCACACGGTATGGATGGGTGCCGTGAGCGACGCCGCCGCCACGCCGTTCGCCGGCACGTCGTGCGTCGTCACCGGCGGGCTCGGGTTCATCGGATCGAACGTCGTGCGCGCCCTACGCGACGTCGGTGCCGAGGTGACCGTCGTCGACGCACTGATCCCGACCCACGGTGGCGATCATCGGAACCTCGATGGGATCGACGACGTGACGGTGATCCTCGCCCGCATCGACGACACCGAGCAGATCGCCGACGCCGTCGGACAGCGCCGAGTACGTGTTCAACCTCGCCGGCCAGGTCAGCCACCTCGCCTCGATGGACGATCCGCTGGCCGATCTCGACCTCAACGCCCGTAGCCACTTCGCCCTGCTCGAGCTGGTGCGCCGCAACAATCCGGACGCGGTCGTCGTCCACACGTCGACGCGCCAGGTGTACGGCCGCCCGCGCTACCTGCCCGTCGACGAGGCGCACCCGACGCAACCGGTCGACGTCAACGGCATCGCCAAGCTCGCCGGTGAACAGGCCCACCTGCTGTACGCCCGCGTCCACGACCTCAAGGTCTCGTCGCTGCGGTTGACCAACGTGTACGGACCGCGGCAGAACCTGACGCGCAGCGACCTCGGCTTCCTGCCGGTGTTCGTTCGCCGCGCCCTCGCCGGAGAACCGATCGAGCTGTACGGCGACGGCCAACAGTTCCGCGACTGCCTGTACGTCGACGACGTCGTCGCCGGGATCCTGCTGGCGGCGGCGACGGCGGACACCGCCGGCGAGGTGTTCAACCTCGGCCACCCGGAGGCGATCACCCTGCACCAGATCGCCACGACGCTGATCGACATCGCCGGGGCGGGCAGCGAACTGCGCCTCGTGCCGTGGCCCAGCGAGCACGAGCGGATCGACATCGGCTCGTTCCAGGGCGACTTCACGAAGGCGTCGCGCCAACTCGGCTGGGCACCCGACGTCGACTTCGCGTCCGGTGCCCGCCGGACGATCGACTTCTATCGGACACACGAGTGGTACCGCTCGTCGACCTGACGCGGCGCTACGCCGCGGCACAACCCGAGTTCCACGACGCCGTCAGCCGGGTGCTGGCGTCGGGGGTGGTACTGCTCGGGGAGGAGACGGCGGCGTTCGAGTCGGAGTTCGCCGACTGGGCCGGCTGCCGTCATGTGGTCGCCGTCGGATCCGGTGCCAGCGCGATCCAGCTGGCACTGGCGGCAGCCGGGATCGGACCCGGCGACGAGGTGATCGTCCCGGCGTTCACCGCCGTGCCCACGGCATCAGCGGTCTGGTCGACCGGTGCCGTCCCCGTCCCCGTCGACGTCGAGGCCGACACCGCCAACATCTCGTCGGCCGCCGTCGAGGCGGCGACGAACGCGCACACGGCGCTCGTCATCCCGGTCCACCTCTACGGTCGGCCGGCGACGACGGACTTCGCCCTGCCGGTCATCGAGGACGCTGCCCAGGCGCACGGTGCAGCGGGGCGAGGATCCGGTTCGCTGGCCGTCGCCTACAGCTTCTACCCGACCAAGAACCTCGGCGGGATCGGCGACGGCGGCGCGGTGTGCACTGACGACGACGATCTGGCGGCGACCGTCCGGCGGCTCCGCGCTCACGGGATGGAGTCGCAGTACCGGCACGTCGACCGCAGCCAGAACCATCGCATGTCGGAGCTGGAAGCGGCGTGGTTGCGCCTGCACCTGCCGTTGCTCGACCGGGGCAACGCTCGGCGCCGCGAGATCGCCCGCCACTACCGAGAGGTGGCACCCCAGCTCGCCTGGCAACCGGACCATCCCGACCACGTGTACCACCTCTGCGTGTTCCGCGCCGCGGACCGCGAGACGAGTCGCCGAACGCTCGCCGACGGCGGCGTCGCCACGGCCGTCCACTACCCGTTGGCCGTGCCGGATCAGCCCGCCTATCGCCACCTCGACCGGCACGATTGTCGCAACGCCCGGGCGTGGGCGGCGAGCTGCATCAGCGTGCCGTGCTTCCCCGAACTGACCGACGCCGAGATCGAGCTCGTCGGGCACACGCTGGCTGCGCTCAACTCCTAGTCTCTGCCGCCATGTGCGCCAACTCGGCGGTGACGTCGATCTCCGCGTTCTTCCCCTGTTACAACGACGCGAAGTCGATCGAGTCGATGGTGCGTTCGGTGCGGGGCGCGCTGCAACGCAGCGTCGACGACTTCGAGATCATCGTCGTCAACGACGGGTCGGCGGACGACTCGGCCGACGTGCTGGCGCGGCTCGCCGACGAGCTCGGCGTCGTCGTCGTCACCCACGAGGTCAACCGTGGGTACGGGGCGGCGCTGATCTCCGGTTTCACGACGGCGACCAAGGAGTGGGTCTTCTACACCGACGGTGACGCCCAGTACGACCCAGCGGAGCTGACCGACCTCGTGGCCGCCGCCGACGACACCGTCGATCTCGTGCAGGGCGTCAAGATCGGACGCGGTGATCCGCTCCATCGCCGGATCATCGGGCGCGTGTACCACCATGGTGTGCGCCTCGCATTCCGCCTGCAGGTGCAGGACACCGATTGCGACTTCCGGCTCATCCGGCGGACCGCCGTGCCGGAACTACGCAGCAACAGCGGTGTGATCTGCGTCGAACTGATGCGCCGCATGCAAGAACAGGGATCACCGTTCGTCGAGGTCCCGATCCACCACTACGAGCGACCGCACGGCAGCAGCCAGTTCTTCCGCATCCGTCACCTGCTGCAGGCAATCCGCGGTCTGGCGGTGCTGTGGTGGCAGCTGATCGTGCGCCGCGACCGGCGCTCCGTGCCGGTCTCATCGGCCTCGCCGCGCTGACCCGGGTCGCGACCACGCCGTCGGGGGCTGGGCGGATCGTGAAACCTCGTTGCGTCGGCCAGGTCCGGCGCGCCACACTCCGCCCTGCGAGATCCGCTCGCCACGACCGAGGAAGGAGGTTCCCCACGATGCTGACCATCATCACGCCAGCGCTGCGCCCCGACGACACGTTCGCCGCCCCGCGCGTCGCTCCCGCCATGGGCCGAACCGCCCTCGGCCGACGCGCCGCCTGACGCGGCATCCCTCGAGTCGTCACCGCGTGCGGTGACCTTCTCCTCCACCTGACGCGCCCCGTCAGCGGTGTCCCACCGCGCCCGCGCGTCGCTCGATCCCCCAAAACGACCCAGCAATCCCCGAAGCAATCCCCACGCAATTCCCGAGAGAGGAACCACCATGTACCAGCAGTCCCACCTCGTCCAGTACGACATCCTCGCTCGCATCGACCGCGAGGAGCGCATTCGTCGCGCCGAACACCAGCGCGCCGTGCGTGACGGCCGGAAGCGAGCCCGCCGACAGCGTCGGAGCACGTAGGCGCGCGCCGCCCATGCGGTGGCGTGCACATTGCGCCTGGTCATGACCCCGCAACTACGTTGGGGTCATGACCAGCGCGAACCGCCAGCAGCCCGATCGCAACCTCGCGATGGAGCTGGTCCGTGCGACCGAGTCGGCCTGCCTCGCGGCCGCCCGCTGGGTCGGTCGGGGCGACAAGAACGGCGCCGACCGCGCCGCGGTCGAAGCGATGCGGTTGTCGCTGTCCACGGTGACGATGGACGGTGTCGTCGTGATCGGCGAAGGCGAGAAGGATGAAGCGCCGATGTTGTACAACGGTGAGCGCGTCGGCGACGGCGGTGCGCCGGAGGTCGACGTCGCCGTCGACCCCATCGACGGCACCACGCTCACCGCCCAGGGCAAGACCAACGCCCTCTCGGTGATCGCCGTCTCCGACCGCGGTTCGATGCTCGATCCGGGCCCGTCGTTCTACATGGAGAAGATCGCCGTCGGCCCCGCCGCCGTCGGGTCGATCGACATCACCGCCACCCCGACGCAGAACCTGCGCTGGATCGCCAAGGCGAAGGGCGAGGAGGTCCGCGACCTCACCGTCGTCATCCTCGATCGACCGCGCCACGAGGATCTGATCGGCGAGATCCGTGCCAGCGGCTGCCGCATCCGGCTGATCAGCGACGGCGACGTCTACGGCTCGGTCGCCACCTGCTGGCCCGACGCCGGCGCCGATGCGCTGTTCGGGATCGGCGGCACGCCCGAAGGGGTCGTGTCAGCGGCGGCGATGAAGGCGATGGGCGGCGAGATCCAGGCCCGCTTCGCACCGCAGAGCGAGGCCGAGCTGACGGCGATGCTCGACGGCGGCTACGACCTCGACCGGGTGTTCGATCAGGACGACCTGATCCAGAGCGACAACTGCTTCTTCGCCGCCACCGGGCTCACCGATGGCGCGCTGCTGCGTGGTGTGCGCTTCGACGCCACCGGGGCCCACACCCAGAGCCTCGTCATGCGCTCGCGCAGCGGCACCGTGCGACTCATCGACGCCCACCACCGGGTGAGCAAGCTCCGCGAGTTCGCCGCCATCGACTACTGACGCGGCACGCGTTCAGTCGTCGGCGAGTGGCGGGAAGTCGTCGCTGTCGCCCAGCAGGAACGACACCAGTCCGAGCTCCATCGTCGTCGCCTGCCGGCTCGTGGCGACGAGGATGTCGACGGTCTCCAGGAAGGCGTCGAGGTCGGCTCGCTGCAGGTCGCCGGCATGGTGCCAGACGAAGGCGACCTGGTCGCCCTCGTCGTCGTCGGGCAGCAGTGCTGTCGCGAGATGGTCCTCGAGCGAATCCCAACCTGCGACGTCGTCGAAGCCGAGGGCGTCACCGAGCCGCTGCCACAGCTCGGTGCGCGTGCTGACGCCCGACGTGTCGGCTTCGCGGATCGCGTAGCCCTCGTCGCGCAGCAGGGTGAGGAGGCGATCGGCGTCGGCCTGGGCGACGAGGTTGCGGACGGCGAAGCGGGTCATGCGGTGGTGCCGAGGTGGGTGAACGCCGGCGCGCCGTGGTCGCCGTAGTGGTTGTCGGTGTGGAACACGTCGTTGGTCGACGTGCTGACCACGAGCCGCTCCCACTCCGTCGGTTCGCCGGACGAGTTCGGCCCGCGGTTGATGTAGTACTCGTCGTAGCCGCCCGCGCCCGGCGTCCCCGGCAGGTGGCCGTCGCGGTTGCGGTGCGGCCACTTCCACTTGAAGTTCTTCTTCACGCTGTTGGGCGTCTTGCCGCCGTTGGCCTTCGTCCTGGCGCTCACCCAGGGGTGGGCGTCCATCGTCGTGCCCGCCTTGACGAGCGCCAGCGTGTCGCTGGCGTTGGCGGCCACGTCGCCGGCCAGCGCGGCATCGGGGATCTCCGCCTTCGGACCGAGCAGCGGATCGGCGGACTGGGCGATCTTGCGGTGGATGACGGTGGCTGCGCTCGCCCGGACACGGCCGGGTGACGGCAGCGGCAGGACGCTCCGCTGAGCGCCGGCGATCTCACGATGAACGTCATGCGCGACACCAGCGCCGACCGCAGTGCCCGACCTGCCCGACGTGGTCGGCGTGCCGCTGTCGGCGCGACCAGGACCAGGACGACGTTGGATCCGCTCCGCACCCACGGCGCCGAAGGTAGCAGAGAGCGTCGACGTGCGCGCAGTGGGTGGGGCGCGCCGCGTCCTGGTCCTTCCGCCGCCCGTGCCACGGCTCATGCCGCGCTTCGGTTGGGTGGGCCGGTGGTCATGATGGTGCCGTCGGGGAGGGTGAGGGTGAGTTCTCGGTTGGGTCCGAGGGTGAGGGTCCAGCCGTCGTGGTGGACGTTGGTGTGATGGGTGGTGCACAGTGGCGCGAGGTTGGAGAGGTTGGTGGTGCCGCCGTTGCGCCACCAGGTGATGTGGTGGAGTTTGCAGCGGTCGTAGGGGACACAGCAGCCGGGCACGGTGCAGGTGGCGTAGAGGGCGCGGAGTGCTCGTCGTTGGGCTGTGTTGGCGAGGCGGGTGGTGCGTCCGAGGTCGAGTTCGCCTGGTGCGTGGAGCACGATGCCGTTGCGGACGATGACGGTGTGCACGTTGGCGTCGGGTTCGTTCATCATCTGGCGCAGGACCGCGGAGTGGGATGTCGACGGGGATCGGCCAGGTGACGTCCCAGTCCGGCTCGTCGGACGTCGTGCCGGGGGGCGCCGGTGGTGTTCGTGTCGCTGGTGGTGTCGATGACGACGACGAACTCGGGTCGACCCGCCCGTGGCGTGGGTGCGTCGCCGGTGATCAGTCGGGCGAGGGCGAGGGCACGGAGGTGTTTGTTGCGTTCGATCGGATCGGCGGGTGCGGTGGCGGGGACGGTGTCGGCGAACACGGTGTCGACGGTGTGATCCAACCGGGTGGCGAGGGTGACGCCGGTGAGCGGATCGAACCGTCCGCGCAGGTTCCACATCCCTTCACCGTCGACCCAGGTCGACACGGTGGTTGCCCGCTTCTGACGTTCCAACCGGTCGAGACCGTCAGCACGCTGCACGTCGCACGCCACCTGGCGGACCTTGGTGCGCCACTGGTCGACGGTGGCGTGGCTGGCGAACGTCGACAGGCGATCGCAGCGTTCGATCAGGGCCTCGCGTTGACCGGCATCGAGACCACCCGCAGCACGGGTCACGGCGTCGACGTGACCGGCAGTGATCGCCCCGTCGTCCAACGCCGACGCCAAGTCGACGGCGGCATCCAATGTCTTCGAACGTTCGATCGTCTTGGCGGCGTTGGTGGTGCTGTCGTGGGTGGCGTCGGTGATCACCGCCTCGGGAAACGACACCACCTCGGCCAACTGACGCACCAGGTCAGCTTCGCTGGCATCGCACCACGCCCGGATCGCCGACACGTCACGCAACCCGCACTCGATGCCGGCACGACCGACCGTCGGGTCATGACGGGTGGCGGCGATCCGCTGCACCCGCTCGATCACGACCCCCGTGTCCATACCCCCATCATGACGAGGGGGTCTGACAGGGTTGCCGGCGGCGACGGATCGCCGCTGATGTCAGGCGGTGAACGAGGTGCCGGTGGCGCGGAGGCGGGCCATGTTGCGGTCACGACCGGCAGTGGCGATCTCGACCAGGTTGGCCTCGAGGCTCTGGTCGCGCAGCATGTGCACGTGGCGCTCCAGCGCCTCCTTCGCCCGTTCGACGTCGATGTCCTCGGCCAGCTCGGCCTTGTCGGACAGGATCGACACCTTGGTCGGTGACCCACTGACCTCGACGAACCCACCGTGGACGGCGATGTCTTGCACCTTGCCGTCGGTCTGGAAGATCCGCGTGTGGTTCTCGATCAGGGCGCCGAGGAACGGCGCGTGTCCGGCCTGGAACGCGACCTCGCCACCGCCGAGCGTGCGGGTGATGACCATGTCGGCCTCACCCGAGTACAGCACCGCCTCGGGCGACACCACTTCGACGATCAACGGATCGGCCATGATCAGCCCTCTTGCAGCTTCTTGGCCTTGGCGAGCACCTGCTCGACGCCGCCGACGTTGAGGAACGCCTGCTCGGGGACCTCGTCGAGCTCGCCGTTGATGATCGCCTCGAACGACTCGACGGTCTCGGCGACCGGCACGTACTCACCGGTGAGACCGGTGAACACCTCGGCGACGTAGAACGGCTGCGAGAGGAAGCGCTCGACCTTGCGGGCCCGGTTGACGATGAGGCGGTCCTCTTCGGACAGCTCGTCGAGACCGAGGATGGCGATGATGTCCTGCAGCTCCTTGTAGCGCTGCAGCGTCTCTTGCACCCGGCGGGCGATCGCGTAGTGATGGTCACCGACGACCTCGGGCGACAGGATCGTCGACGTCGACGCCAGCGGGTCCACCGCCGGGTAGATGCCGAGCGCCGCGACCTGGCGGGACAGCTCGGTCGTCGCATCGAGGTGCGTGAAGGTGGTGAACGGGGCCGGGTCGGTGTAGTCGTCGGCAGGCACGTAGACGGCCTGCAGCGACGTGATCGAACGGCCACGGGTCGAGGTGATGCGCTCCTGCAGCTGGCCCATCTCGTCAGCCAGCGTCGGCTGGTAGCCCACGGCGGCCGGCATGCGGCCGAGCAACGTCGAGACCTCGGAACCGGCCTGGACGAAGCGGAAGATGTTGTCGACGAACAACAGCACGTCCTGGTTCTGGACGTCGCGGAAGTACTCCGCCATCGTCAGCGCCGACAGGGCGACGCGCAGCCGGACCCCCGGCGGTTCGTCCATCTGGCCGAACACGAGGGCGGCCTTCTCGAACACGCCCGACTCCATCATCTCGAGGCGGAGGTCGGTGCCCTCACGGGTGCGCTCGCCGACGCCGGCGAACACGGACACACCACCGTGCTGCGAGGCGACGCGGTTGATCATCTCGGTGATCAACACCGTCTTGCCCACGCCGGCACCGCCGAACAGGCCGATCTTGCCGCCCGCCACGTACGGGGTGAGCAGGTCGATGACCTTGATGCCCGTCTCGAACATGCGCGCCGACGGCTCGAGCGCGTCGAACGCCGGGGCGTCGCGGTGGATCTCCCACCGCTCCATCTCGGCGAAACCCTCGGGGGCCTCGTCGAGCGGCTCGCCCCACACGTTCCAGATGTGGCCGAGCACCTTCTCGCCGACCGGCACGGTGATGCCGTGGCCGAGGTTGCGGACGGGGGCGCCACGGACGAGGCCGTCGGTGGGCTTCAAGCAGACCGCCCGCACGCGGCTGTCGCCGAGCTGCTGGGCGACTTCGGCCAGCACCTTGACGGTCTCGCCCTCGAGGGTGATCTCGAACTCCACCGCCGAGTTGAGCTCGGGCAGCGCGCCGCGAGGGAACTCGACGTCGACCACCGGGCCGGCGATGCCGACGATGCGGCCCGTCTTCAGCTCGGTGCTGGGGGAATCGGTCATGGTCATGACTGGTGTGTCTCCTGGATTGCGGGGTTCGCTCAGAACGTGGCGTGCAGTGCGGGCGTGAACTCGTCGTCACCGAGGTCGAGGTAGGGCAGCTCGTCGTCGCCGGCGTCGAGGGCCTCGGCGCCACCGACGATCTCCATGATCTCGGTGGTGATCGAGTCCTGGCGAGCGCGGTTCATGACGCGGCTGAGGGACTTGATGAGCTCCTCGGCGTTGTCGGTGGCGGACTTCATCGCCCGCTGACGGAAGGCGTGCTCGGAGGCGGCGGCGTTGAGCAGCGCGGCATAGACGCGGGCTTCGACGTACCGCGGGAGCAGCGTGTCGAGGATCGTCGCCGGATCGGGCTCGAACTCGTAGTCGCCGCCGGATCCGTCGGCGCTGCCGGCCTTGCCGTCGCCACCGGCGACCGTCTCGGTCGACAGCGGCACGAGCGGGCGCAGGACGACCTCTTGGCTGCCGGGACTGATGAAGCGGGTGTAGACGAGCTCCACCTTGTCGACCTCACCGGAGACGAACAGGTCGACGACGTGCTCGCCGATCTGGCGGGCGTGCTCGTAGGTCGGCTGGTCGGAGAAGCCGTTGAAATCCTGGCCGAGGTTGTAGCCGCGGAAGCGGAAGTAGCCGAGCGCCTTCTTGCCGACCGGGATGATCGTGTAGTCGTCGCCGGCGAGGACGTCGGCTTTGATCTCACCCTCGGCGGCTCGCTGGACACCTGAGTTGTACCCACCGCACAGACCGCGGTCGGCGCTGATCACGACGTAACAGGTGTGCTTGACCACGTCGCGTCCCGCCAGCAACGGCGAGTCTGCCGAGGCACCGCCGGCGGCGAGGTCCTTGACGACCTCGGTGATCTGCTCGGAATAGGGGACGGCGGCGGACACGCGCGCTTGCGCCTTGACGATCCGCGATGCGGCGATGAGTTCCATCGCGCGCGTGATCTTCTTCGTCGCGCGGATGCTCCGAATTCGTTCCTTGAGGATGCGCTCCTGACCACCTGCCATCTAGATCACTCCGTGGCGAGGGTCTTGGTGGAGGCAGCGTCGCCGAGCTCGGCGGCGTCGGTGGCGGTCGGGTCGGCGACGTGGCTGCCGTCGGAGGCCTTGAAGGTCTCCTTGAACGCCGTGATGGCGTTGGCCAGGTCGTCGGGCACGCCGCCGGTCTTGATCTCCGACAGCAGGCCGGCGTGGGTCGTGCGCACGTACTCGAGCAGCTCACGCTCGAAGCGGACGACATCGGCCACCGGCACGTCGTCGATGAAGCCCTTGGTGCCGGCGTAGATCGACACCACCTGCTCCTCGACGGGCATCGGGCTGTTGAGCGGCTGCTTGAGCAGCTCGACGAGGCGGTAGCCGCGCTCGAGCTGGGCCGACGACACGGCGTCGAGCTCGGAGCCGAAGGTGGCGAAGGCCTCGAGCTCACGGAACTGGGCGAGGTCACCCTTCAGCGTGCCGGCAACGGACTTCATCGACTTGATCTGCGCCGCGCTGCCCACCCGGGACACCGAGATGCCCACGTCGACGGCGGGCCGGATGCCCGACTTGAACAGGTTGTCCTGCAGGTACACCTGGCCGTCGGTGATCGAGATCACGTTCGTCGGGATGAAGGCGGCGACGTCGCCGGCCTTCGTCTCGATGATCGGCAGCGCGGTCAGCGAACCGGCACCGTTCTCGTCGGAGAGCTTGGCGGCACGCTCGAGCAGGCGGCTGTGGAGGTAGAACACGTCGCCCGGGTAGGCCTCGCGGCCCGGCGGGCGGCGCAGCAGCAGCGACAGCTGACGGTAGGCCTCGGCCTGCTTGGAGAGGTCGTCGTAGACCACCAGGGCATGCTCGCCGTTGTCCATCCAGTGCTGGCCGATGGCGCAGCCGGCGTACGGGGCGAGGTACTTGAACGGGGCCGGGTCGGACGCCGAAGCGACGACGACGACCGTGTACTCGAGGGCCCCGGCCTGGCGCAGCGTGTCGACGGTCTGCGAGACGGTCGAGCTCTTCTGTCCGACCGCGACGTAGATGCACTTCACGCCGAGGCCGCGCTGGTTGAGGATGGTGTCGATGGCGATGGCGGTCTTGCCCGTCTTGCGGTCGCCGATGATCAGCTCGCGCTGTCCGCGGCCGATCGGGGTCATCGCGTCGATCGCCTTGATGCCGGTCTGCAGCGGCTCGTGCACCGGCTTGCGGCCCATGATGCCCGGCGCCTGGATCTCCATGCGTCGCAGCTGGGTGCCGACGAGGTCACCGCGACCGTCGATCGGCTCACCGAGGGCGTTGACGACGCGTCCGAGGACGCCGTCGCCAACCGGCATCGACAAGATGCTGCCGGTCGCCTTGACCGTCTGTCCCTCTTCGATCTTGTCCACGTTGCCGAGGACGACGGCGCCGATCGAGCTTTCGTCGAGGTTCAGGGCGAGGCCAACCGAGCCGTCCTCGAACTCGAGCAGCTCGTTCACCGCAGCGTCGGGCAGACCGCCGACGCGGGCGATGCCGTCACCGACGGCGATCACGCGGCCGACGGTACGGGCCTCGAGCGACGGCTCGAATCCTTGGAGGTTGGACTTCAGCGCCGAGGCGATGTCGGCAGCGGAGATGGTCAGCTCAGCCATGATGGTCTTTCTGATCCTTCGCGATTACGAGCGGGATGTTGACGTGCGGGTTCACAACAGGGGTGCGCCTCAGAGCCGGCTCTTCAGCTGCTCGACGCGTGTGCGGATGGTGTCGTCGATCACCGTGTCGCCGATCGTGGCGACGACGCCACCGATCACCGACGGGTCGACGACGGTCTTGAGGTTGAGGCTCTTGCCGGTCGCGTTCTCCAGCGCCGCCTTGAGGCGGGCCTGCTGGTCGGCGCTGAGGGCGACGGCGGTGCGCACCTCGGCGACGTCGAGCTGCTTGGCGCTCGAGGCGCGGGCGACGAGGCTGTCGACGATCGCCGGCAGGTCGCGGGATCGGCCGGAACCGACGACCATCGAGACGAGTTGGACGGTGGTCGTGGTCGACTTGCCGCCGAGGAGGTCCTCGACGATGGCCTGCCGCTTCTCGGCAGGGATGTGCTCGTCGGTCGAGCGCGTTGCGCAGCGCGTCGCTCGACTCGTACGAGCGGGCGAAGCGGAACAGCTCGTCTTCGACCTCGTCGAGGGTTCCCTCGGCGCGGGCGATCTCGAACAGTGCTCGGGCGTAGCCCTCGATCTTTGCGTCACCACTCATGATGCGACTCCCTGACGTGCGCCGACGCGCTGGATGAAGCCTTCGATCAGTTCCTGCTGGGCGGCCTCGTCGAGCGTGTCGGCAACGATGCGGTCGACGGCCACGCCGGCATGGCGGGCGATCTCGGCGCGCAGTTCGTCGCTGCCTCGTCCCGCCGCCGCGGAGACGTCGGCGTCGGCACGAGCTTCGAGCTCGGCGACCTCGGCGTCGAGCCGCACGCGGCCGTCGGCGATCAGCGCCTCCGCCTGGGTATCGGCTTCGGCGTACAGGCGGGCCCGCTCGGCGTCGATGTCGCCCTTGGCCTGGCGGATGCGCTGCGCCTCGGTCTCGGCGGCTGCCTTGGCCGCTGCCGAGTCGTCGAGTTCCTTCTGGATGCGTGCCGTGCGGTCCTTGAAGCTCTGGCGCATGATCGGCCAGGCGAACTTGTACAGCATGGCGAACACGATCAGCGACGCCGCCGATCCGATGATCATCTCCCACTTGGGAGGCAGGATCGGATCGATCGTCGTGTAGCCCTTGTCGTCGAAGGGGATGTCGTGGCCCTCGGCCTGGATCAGCCCGGCGCCGAACTCACCGAGACGGACCGTGATGGTGGCGAGCGCGCTCATGCCGACACCCCCTGGCCCATTGCCTGGGCGACCGCGGCGTTGACCACGTCGGGCGCCGGCTGCTTGCCGATCGCCAGCGTGGCGATGTGACCGGCGACGTCAGCGACGGCCGACTCGACCTGCCCCCGTGAGGCAGCCTTGGCGGCTTCGACCTCGGCGGCGGCAGCGGCTCGCTTGTCGGCGATCCGTGCGTTGACCTCGGCGAGGCGGGCGCTGCGCTCGGATTCGAGCGTTGCCCGTGCTGCTTCGACACGCGACTGGGCGTCGGCGCGAACCGAGGCGACCTGCGCCTCGTACTCCGCGACGTCGGCCCGGGCCGATGCGGTCAGGTTCTCGGCCGTCTGGATGTCGCCCTGGACGTGCTCGTAGCGCTCCGTCATCGCATCCCGGACCTTGCGGAACAGGAACAGACGCAAGGCGAGTGCGAGCACGACGAAGGCACCAAAGCCCCAGACGACCTCTTTGACTTCGGGGAAGATCGGGTTGAGATCGCTCTCGGGGCCCGTGGCGTGACCTTCTCCGGTCTCGTGCCCTTCCTCTTCTTCACCTTCGCCTTCGGCGGCGACCACGGCGGCGTCGACGAGCGACACCTCCACGGCTTCCCCGACGACGGTTACGACGGCTGTCAGCACGTCATCTCCTCAACGATTCGGACGGATGGAACAAGCTCGCGATCAGGCGAACTTCAAGAGGATGAAGACCACGAAGCCGATCAGGGCGAGGGCCTCGGTGAAGGCGATGCCGAGGAACATCGTGGTGCGGACCATGCCGGCGGCCTCGGGCTGACGGGCCATCGCCTCGACGGACTTGCCGACGAGGTAACCGATGCCGATGCCGGGGCCGATGGCGGCGAGGCCGTAGGCCATGCCGGCGCCGGATGCCGCCTGGATGTTCTTCAGATCGGCCGGGTCCTCGACCTGGGCGACGAGAGCGCTGAATGCTTCCATGGGGATGTGTTTCTCCTGTTGTGCTTTCGGTAGATGGGAGAGCTGAGTGTTCGCAGCGTGACGATCGCCGGAGCGATCAGTGATCCTCGGCGTGGCCGGCGGTCGAGTTGCTGATGTACACGGCGGCGAGGATCGTGAAGATGTACGCCTGCAAGAAGGCGACGAGGATCTCGAACGCCGTCAGGAAGATCAGCATCCCGAAGGGCAGGATGCTCATCGGCACGAGGAAGGCCTGCTTCGTCTCGGCGAGCAACAGCGCCTCGGTGAGCAGGGCGAACGTGACGAGCAGGATGTGGCCGGCGAGCATGTTGGCCATGAGTCGGACGGTCAGCGAGAACGGCGTGACGATGATCGTCGAGATGAACTCGATCAGTCCGACGAGCGGCTTCAGTGCCGTCGGCACCCCGGGAGGCCACAGCAGGTGGCCGAAGTAGCCGGCGCCCTGGTGCTTCAGGCCGGTGCCGATGTAGATCACCCAGACGAGCAGCGACAGCGACAGCGGGATGGCGATGCGGGCGGTCGCCGGCATCTGGATGATCGGCAAGATCCCCGGGATGTTGCACAAGAAGATGAAGATGAACAGGCTCAGCAGGAACGGCGTCCACTTGAGGCCGGCCTTGCCGAGGGTCTGCATCACGATGCCCTCTTCGACGAACTCGATCGTCGTCTCGGCGAGGTTGCGCGCACCGGTCGGCGCCAGCTTGCCGTTGCCGCGGCTGGCGAACACGAACAGCAAGATGCCGATGAGCGCAGCGGAGACGGCGATCAGGGCGATCTTGTTGAACGAGGGGAAGATGTCCTGCCAACGCAGGATCTCGTTGATCGGCGGGAACTCGAGTCCGAACACGTGGTTTCCGTTTCAGTCGTGAGTGTGTGAGTGGGGCGTGAGGGAGGTGATGCGGCGGGTCAGGTCGTCGTGGTCGACGTCGGCGGACCGTCTGGGTTGATGCGTCCCGGCTTGAGCCCGGGATGCGCCAGCGACATCGCCACGTACTTCATCTCCCAGAACAGCAGACCAAGGTGCGTGACGATGATGGTCGATCCGAGGGCCGGAAACGAAATCCACGACGCATCGCGGACGAGCCAGACGGCGACGAAGATGAGTGCAAGGCGGATGATGTAGCCGAAGAGCGTCGCCGCCATCATCAATCCGAGCGAGATCTTGGCCGCCGAGGCGATGAACAGCGCGGCCAGGGCGAAGTTGGCGAGCACGATGGCGATGCCGTAGGCGCTCGACCAGGCGCCGTCGCCGCCCCAGATGACGGCGCAGATGGCGATCAGCAGCGGGGCCACGATGAGGCCGCGCTTGATCATGTCGGTAGAGACCTCGACCTCGGGTGACGGGCCGTCGAGGCGGGTGGTGAACGTGTCGGCGGGCTGGCGCGCACTCATGCGACGCCGCCTCGTCCGCTCGTCGAGCTCGTGGTGCGCGACGCGGACTTGTTCGCCCGCTCCGCTTCGAGCTGCGTCATCTTCTCCTCGTAGCTGTACTTGTACTTGGCGAACAGGCCGATCGACCCGATCAGGGTCATCACGATCATGAACACCGGCCTCGTCGAGAACAGGTGGTCGAGGCCGAACCCGGCGAAGAAGAACAACGCCAAGATGACGGCCGCCTCGATGCCGAGGCCGAGCGAGTCACCGTTCGGGTTCGCGTTGACGCGGGGCTGCTTGGGGAGGAGCTTCATTGATCCAATGGTTCACGTCGGCGCTGGATCGGACCGTGGGTCCGGGCCGCTTGTGAACGCATGCACAACCTAGTGGCCGGCGGTCGTCGCGGGCAACTCCGACGCGACATTCCGATGACGGATGTCACCCGGGCAGTTCGGGGGTGTGACCGTTGGAGCGGCGGCGAGCGCGGACGCTCGGGTGGAGCACGGTGAACAACACGATCGCCAAGGCGATGATGCCGAAGGGCAGATACGCCGGGTTGCGTCCGGTGAGCGTCGGATAGAGCACGAACGCCGACAGCAGCGCGGTCCACGTCCAGAGGATGACGACGCTGCGCCGATGCCCGTGACCGAGGTTCATCAGCCGGTGATGCAGGTGGCCCTTGTCGGCGACCGAGAACGACCGGCGGTACGACACCCGGCGGACGATGGCGAACGCCATGTCGAGGATCGGCACGCCGAGGATCAGCAGCGGGATCGCCAACGGGGCGAGGAAGAAGTAGGTCTGGCCGATGAACTCACCGCTGAACGAGTCGGCGCGTCCGCCGACGACGCTGGTCGAGACGGCGAGCAGCAGCCCGAGGAGGAACGCGCCGCCGTCGCCCATGATGATCCGCGCCGGATTGAAGTTGTGTGGCAGGAACCCGACGCACATGCCGACGGCGATGATCGCCACCAGCGGGCCGACGTTGCGCACGTCGAGCAGCCCGGTGTCGATCAGCTCCTGGCTGTAGAGGAAGAAGGCGAACGCCCCGATGCCGACGATGCCGGCGGCGAGGCCGTCGAGCCCGTCGATGAGGTTGATCGCCTGGGTCATGCCGAGGAGCCACAGCACCGTCACCAGCGGCTGCAGGTCCTCGGAGAGGATGATCGGGCCCTCGTAGAACGGCAGCCGGAACGAGAACATCACCACGCCGAACTGGACGAGGACGAGGCCCGCCAGCACCGTGCCGGCGACCTTGGCCGGCGGCGACAGGTCGCGGATGTCGTCGAGCATGCCGACGACGAAGATGATCGTCGCCGCGATCACCACGCCGAGCGGTTCGGAGTTGCTCTCGAACATCACGTCGAAGGCGCCGACGGCCCACGCCGTCGCCATCGCGGCGAGGAACCCGAGGTACATCGCCAAGCCGCCGATGTCAGGCAGTGGGCTCTGGTGGACGGTGCGGTTGTTCGGCATCGCCACCCAGCCGAGGCGCCGGGCGAGGATGCCCACCAGCGGCGTGGTGGCGAAGGTGACGACGGCGGCAACGGCTCCGATCAAGAGAAAGGAACCGAAGTCGGGCACGACTCAGGAGCCTAGGACCGCGGCCGCGAGACCCCAGCCGCCGTCGGCCGACAACCGTGGCCAATCGCGACCGCCGTGAGGCCCAAAGCGGACGAAAGCGCCAGCGACGGCCGTCGGGCCGACCAACCGTGGCCAATCGAGCGACCGCCGTGAGGCCCGACAAAGCAGGACGAAAGCGCCAGCGACGAGCCGCCGTCGGGCCGACCAACCGTGGCCAATCGAGCGACCGCCGTGAGGCCCGACAAAGAGACTCAGTACGGCGGGAACTTGGCGCAGAGCTCGGCGACGTCCTTGCGGACGAGCTCCAGTTCGCTGCGGTCGTCGCGGTGGCGCAGGGCGCGAGCGATGAGCGAGGCGATCAGCGGCATCTCGGCCTCGGTCATCCCCTGCGTGGTCACCGATGGCGTGCCGATGCGCACGCCGCTGGTGACGAAGGGGCTGCGCGGGTCGTCGGGAATCGTGTTCTTGTTGAGTGTGATCCCCGCCTCGTCGAGCGTCGTCTGCGCCTGCTTGCCGGTCAGTTCGGCATCGAACGGGGTGAGGTCGACGACCATCATGTGGATGTCGGTGCCGCCGGACACGAGCCGGAAGCCTTCGGCGACGAGGGCGTCGGCGAGCGCCGAGGCATTCTTCACGACCTGGTGGGCGTACTCGTTGAACGAGGGATCCATCGCCTCGCGGAAGGCAATGGCCTTGGCGGCGATGACGTGTTCCAGCGGCCCGCCCTGCCACCCGGGGAACACCGCCTTGTCGATCGCCTTGGCGTACTCCGCCTTGCACAAGATGGCGCCGCCGCGCGGGCCGCGCAGCGTCTTGTGGGTGGTGAACGTGACGATGTCGGCGTACGGCACCGGGTTGGGATGGGCACCGCCGGCGACGAGGCCGGCGAGGTGGGCCATGTCGAACATCAGCAGCGCGCCGACCTCGTCGGCGACCGTCTTGAACGCCTCCGGCTCGAGCCGCCGCGGGTACGAGGTGGTACCGACGACGATCATCTTCGGACGGTGCTGCAGGGCGAGCGAGCGCACCTCGTCGATGTCGATGCGGTCCTCGGCACCGACGCCGTACGAGACGAAGTTGTAGAGCAGGCCGCTGGCGTTCACCGGTGAGCCGTGGGTGAGGTGACCGCCGTGGTCCAGGCTCAGCCCGAGCACGGTGTCACCGGGTTGGAGCAGCGCCTGGTAGACGCACATGTTGGCGTTGGCGCCGGAGTGCGGCTGGACGTTGGCGTGCTCGGCGCCGAACAACTCCTTGGCGCGGTCGATCGCCAGTTGCTCGACGCTGTCGATGATCTGGTTGCCGCCGTAGTAGCGCTTGCCCGGGTAGCCCTCCGAGTACTTGTTGGTCAGCACCGAGCCGGTGGCGGCCATCACCGCCGGCGATGTGAAGTTCTCGCTGGCGATCAGCTGGATGCCGGTCGTCTGGCGCTCGACCTCGCGGGCGATGAGGTCGCTGACCGTGGTGTCGGGATCGGTGTCGGACGGGAAGGGCATGGCGGGTACCTCGAGGTGATCGGCGGCGAGTGGCGGGCGGACGGGTTCAGAACTCGTTTTCGAGGGCGATGATCTGGTCGACACGCCGGGCGTGGCGTCCGCCCTCGAACGGCGTGGTGAGGAACGTGGTGACGATCTCCTCGGCGAGGCCCTCGCCGACGACTCGAGCGCCGATCGAGAGCACGTTGGCGTCGTTGTGCTGGCGCGCCATGCGTGCCGTGTAGAGGCAGTTGCACAGGGCGGCGCGCACACCGCGCACCTTGTTGGCCGCCAACTGCTCACCCTGGCCGCTGCCGCCGAGGACGATGCCGAGGTCGGCGTCGCCGTCGCGCACCGTGCGGCCGACGCCGGCGCAGATCGGCGGGTAGTCGACGGCCTCGGTCGAGTTGGTGCCCTGGTCGTCGACCTCGTACCCCTGGTGGCGGAGCATCGACACGAGGTGCTGCTTGAGCCCGAACCCGGCGTGATCGGACCCGATGGCGATGCGCGTCGGTGGCGTCACGTCAGGCTGGGTCATCGCAGCCGAGTGTACGCGGTGACATCCGCCCGGACCCGATGCGCCCGCCTGGCCGTTCAGCGTCAGCGACAACGTTCACATCCGGCGTTGTCGCTGACGCAGAAGCTCTGGGCCGAGCGCCGACGTGCGCGAGGCCGTTCAGCGTCAGCGACAACGTTCACATCCGGCGTTGTCGCTGACGCAGAAGCTCGGCCCGGGGGTTGGGGGTCGGGGAGGTGCCGGTTCGGGGAGGTGCCGGTTCGGGGAGGTGCCGGTTCGGGGAGGTGCCGGTTCGGGAGGTGTCGGGTCGGGGTGCCTAGGGTGCACGGCGTGACGACCCCCGTGATCATCGGCGTCGGGCAGTACCTGCACCGCACCGACCGCCTCGACGATGCCCTCGAGCCCACCGCCCTGATGGAGCGCGCCGTGCTCGCGGCGTGTGACGACGCCGGCCTCGACGGACCGCCGGCGGCCGACGCCGTGCGCGTCGTCGCCCAACTGTCGTGGCGCTACACGAACACACCGCGTTCGCTGGCGCGTCGACTCGGTCTCCAACCGCGCCGGCTCGAGTACACGACGATGGGCGGCAACAGCCCCCAGACGCTGGTCAACCAGACCGCCCTCGACATCCAGCGTGGCGATGTCGACGTGGTCATCCTCGCCGGCGGCGAGGCGACGCGCACCCGCAAGCGCGCCCGCAACGCCGGCGTCGAGCTCGACTGGCCCCTCGGCGACGAGGGCGACGAGCCGACGATCATCGGCGAGGACCTGTCGATGAACCTGCAGGCCGAGATCGACCGCGGCATCTACATGCCGGTGCAGGTGTACCCGATGTTCGAGACGGCGATCCGCGCCGCCGCCGGACGCAGCGTCGACGAGCACCGCGAGCACCTCGGACGGCTCTGGTCGGGCCTCAGCGAGGTCGCCGCCGGCAACCCGTACGCCTGGATCCGTGAGGCCAAGTCGCCGGAGGAGATCACGACCCCCGGCCCGTCGAACCGGATGATCGGGCTGCCCTACCCGAAGCTGATGAACTCGAACAACGACGTCGACATGGGCGCGGCGATCATCATGTGCTCGGCCGAGACCGCCGAACGCCTCGGTGTGCCGTCGGATCGCTGGGTCTACCCGCACTCGGGCACCGACTGCCACGAGCACACCTACGTGTCGAACCGCGACACGTTCGCCCGCACCCCGGCCGTCGAGCTGGGCGGCAAGCGGGCACTCGATCTCGCCGGCATCTCGATCGACGACGTCTCGGTCGATCGACCTCTACTCCTGCTTCCCGGCGGCGGTGCAGCTCGGAGCACAATCGCTCGGCATCGACCTCGACCGCCAGTGATCGCGGACCGGTGGGTTGACGTTCGCCGGCGGGCCGTGGAACAACTACGTGATGCACGCCATCGCCACCGTGGTCACCGACCTGCGCGAGCGGCCGGGTGAGTACGGCCTGGTGTGGGCCAACGGCGGTTACGCCACCAAGCATGCGTTCGGCGTCTACTCGACCACGCCGCCGACGGAGTTCCGCCATCAGAAGCCGCAGGACGAGATCGACGCCCTGCCGCGCCGCGAGCTGGCGGTCGGCGACGACGCCGCCGGCCCGGCGACCATCGAGGCGTACACCGTGATGCACGGGCGCGACGGCGAACCGGAGTTGGCGATCGCCTCGTGCCTGGTGCCCGATGGCCGCCGCGCCTGGGGCACATCCGGCGACGCTGCGGTCACGTCGGCGCTCGGCGACGGCGAGTGGGTCGGTGCCGACGTCGCGCTGACCGCCGACGGAACCCTGCAGGTCGGCTGACCGAACAGCCCGACCGCCGACGATGAGCAACCGACCTCGCATCCTGCTCGACTGCGATCCGGGCCACGACGACGCGCTGGCGATCGTCGCCGCCGCCCGCTTCGCTGACCTCGTCGGCATCACCACCGTCGCCGGCAACGCACCGCTGGAACGGACGACGCACAACGCCCGCGTGATGCGCGACCTCCTCGGCATCGACGTGCCCATCCACTCCGGCAGCACGCGGCCGCTGCTGGCGCCACCACAGTTCGGCGCCTTCGTCCACGGTGAGAGCGGACTCGACGGCGCCGACCTTCCGGCCCCCGTGACGCCACTCGACGGCACCGATGCCGTGACCTTCATCGTCGACACGTGCCGACGCCTCGACGACGTCTGGCTGGTGCCCGTCGGACCGCTGACCAACATCGCCCTCGCCCTCCGCAGCGCACCGGACCTCGCCGACCGTGTCGCCGGCATCTCGCTGATGGGTGGCGGCTCCTTCGGCAACCGGACGCCGGTGGCCGAGTTCAACATCTGGGCCGACCCGGAAGCGGCGGCGATCGTGTTCGCCGCCGGGGTGCCGCTGGTGATGGCCGGGCTCGACGTGACCCACCAGTTCCAGGCGACCCCCGAGCGGATCCATCGCGTCGGCGAGATCGGCGGGACGTTGGCGGCGGTGCTCGCCGACCTGCTCGGGTTCTTCACCGGCAACTACGTGTCGCGGCACGATGACGGCTCCCTGCTGGGCGCCGCCGTCCACGACCCGCTCGCCGTGTTCGCACTCACCCACCCGGAGCTGTTCCAGCGCCGTCGCCGTCACGTGGCGGTCGAGACGTCGGGTGAGCTGACCCGCGGCATGACCGTCGTCGATGAGCGGACGATCAGCGACCGGGCGCCGGCGAACTGCGACGTGTTGACGTCGGTCGACGCCGATCGCTGCTTCGACCTCCTCCTCGACGCCATCGCCGCGTTCTCGCGGGAGTAAGCAACGGTTGGGGACAGGCCCCAACCGTTGGTGCTCCGGTGCGAGGTGGCCGCCGCAGCGGTCGTACTGTCCCGGCATGCGCGCCGCTGTCATGCAGGACTGGGAGCTCCGGATCGACGACGTCGAGACGCCGACACCGGGATCGGGGCAGGTACTGACGAAGGTGCTGTCGTGCGGCATCTGCGGCAGTGACCTGCACATGCTCACCCACGGCGCCGAGCAACGCGCCCAGCAGGCCGAGTTCGCCGAGGACCAGCCGCCCAGCGATCCGCCGATGAACATGTTCGACCCCGCTGGCCCGACCGTGATGGGTCACGAGTTCTGCTGCGAGGTCGTCGAGGTCGGACCCGACGTCGGCAACCTCGCCGTCGGCGACATCGTCGTGTCGATGCCCGTCGCCTTCGACGCCTCGGGAGTGCACCCGCTCGGATACTCCAACGCCTACCCCGGCGGGTACGGCGAGATGATGGTGCTCAACGAGCTGCTGGCGATGAAGGTCCCCGGCGGCGTGCCGCACCAGATGGCGGCGATGACCGAGCCGTTGGCGGTGGGCGTCCATGCCGTCAACAAGTCGAGAATCGCCCCCGGCGATTCGGCGCTCGTGCTCGGCCTCGGCCCGGTCGGACTGGCCTGCGTGGCGGCGATGAAGATGCTCGGCATCGGTCCGATCGTCGGTGCCGACTTCTCCCCCGCCCGCCGGGCGCTGGCCGAGCACCTCGGGTGCGACGAGGTCGTCGACCCGAACCAGGAGTCACCGATCGCCGCCTGGCGCCGCATCGACGGCTCGAAGCCGCTCGTCGTGTTCGAGGCGGTCGGCGTGCCGGGGATGATCGAACAGGCGATGCGCTTCGCCCCCCGCGACGCCCGCATCCTCGTGGTCGGCGCTTGCATGCAACAAGATCACATCCACCCGATGCTCGGCATCGGCAAGGAGCTGTCGTTGCAGTTCGTGCTCGGCTACGACCCGCTCGAGTTCGGGACGGCCCTCGACGCCATCGCCAACGAACGCGTCGACCTCGCTCCGCTGCACACCGGCACCGTCTCGATCGACGGCATCCCGCAGGCGTTCACCGACCTCGGCAACCCGGAGGCCCACGCCAAGATCCTCGTCCAACCGTGAGCGACGGCGGGCGACCGCGGACGCCCGGGTCGAGCTCGGGCCGCCTGCTCCCTACAGTGTGTCCGTGAGCGCCAGCGCCCCGTCCGACACGTTCCCCCGCCAGTACGCCCGCACCCAACGGTTCACGCTGGGCGAGCCGCGCACGATCACCGTCTCCCCCGACGGGCGCCGCGTCGTGTTCCTCCGCAGCAGCGCCGGCGACGACCCGGTGAACTCGTTGTGGGTGCTCGACGTCGAGACCGGGATCGAGCGACTCGTCGCCGATCCGCGGGTGCTGCTCGGTGACGACGACGACCAGGACCTGCCACCCGCGGAGCGGGCCCGCCGCGAACGAACCCGCGAGGGCGCCGGTGGCATCACCGGTTACGCCACCGACTCGGCGGTGACGGTCGTCGCCTTCGCCGTCGCCGGGCGGCTCTTCGCAGGCGGCCTCGTGTCGGGTCAGGCGCGCCCACTCGACGTCGACGGTCCGGTGTTCGACCCCCGACCCGACCCGACAGCGAGGCGCATCGCCTACGTCAGCGGGCCGTCCGTGCGCATCGCCGAGCTCGACGGGTCGTCACGCACACTGGTCGGCGACGGCGAGCCGGCGACGATCATGTGGGGCAGCGCCGACTTCGTCGCCGCCGAGGAGATGCACCGGTTCCGCGGCTACTGGTGGAGCCCCGACGGGGAGACGCTCGCCGTCTGCCGCGTCGACGATGGTGCCGTCGGCGAGTGGACGATCGCCGACCCTGCGAACCCGGACCAGCCGGCGCGCACCGTGCGCTATCCGGCGGCCGGCACGGCCAATCCGGCGGTCAGCGTCCACCTCGTCGGCCTCGACGGCAGGCGGACCGCCGTCGAGTGGGATCACGACTTCTTCCCCTACGTCGCCGCCGTCGACTGGAGCGATCGTGGCCTGGTGATGCTCGTCCAGTCGCGTGATCAACAGGGCTCGATGGTGCTGCGCGTCGACACCTGCGACGAGTCGACACGCGGTGAGACGACCGTGCTGACGCACGACTACGACGACGCCTGGGTCGAGCTGGTCGCCGGAACGCCGGCCGTGCTCGCCGATGGCCGCCTCGTCACCGCCGCCGATCGCGACGGGGCGCGACGGCTGCTCGTCGATGGCGAACCCGTGACCCCGGCCTCGCTGCAGGTGCGCGCTGTGCTCGGCACGGGCGACAACGACGGCGAGCCGTGGGTGCTGTTCCAGGCCAATGCCCTCGACGACGCGACGAGCGTCCACGTCTGGCGCTGGACCGACGCCGCCGGGGCGCAGGCCGTCACGGTCGACGCCGGCGTGCATGCCGCCGTCGCCGGCGGCCCGACGCTCGTGCTCCGCTCGGCGAGCCCGGACACCCCGGGCATCGTCACGACGGTCACCTCCGGACCCGGCGGCGACGCCCGCCGCCACACGCTCACGTCGCACGCCGAGCCGCCGTTGCTCACGCCGAACCTGCGGATGATGACCGTCGGCGAGCGCGATCTCGCGGTCGCGGTCCTTTTCCCCACCGGCCACGATCCCGACGATCCCGACGCCCCACGGCTGCCCGTGCTCCTCGATCCCTACGGCGGTCCCCACGCCGGGCGCGTCACGGCGACGTTCAACGCCCACCTCACGTCGCAGTGGTTCGCCGACCAGGGCTTCGCAGTGATCGTCGCCGACGGGCGGGGCACGCCGGGCCGCGGGTCGGCGTGGGAGCGCGCCGTCCACCGCGATCTCGCCGGGCCTCCGCTCGACGACCAGGTCGACGCGCTGCACGGCGTCGCCGACCGGTTCGCCTCGATCGACCTCGGACGGGTGGCGATCCGCGGCTGGAGCTTCGGCGGGTTCCTCGCCGCCCTCGCCGTGCTGCGCCGCCCCGACGTGTTCCACGCCGCGATCGCCGGTGCGCCGGTGACCGACTGGCGGCTCTACGACACCCACTACACGGAGCGCTACCTCGGTGACCCGGCGACGTCGGCCGACGCCTACGCGGCGAGCTCGCTGCTCGACGACGCCCCGTCGCTGACCCGTCCGTTGCTGCTGATCCACGGGTTGGCCGACGACAACGTCGTCGCCGCGCACACGCTGCGTCTGTCCTCGGCGCTCCTGGCCGCGGGCCGGCCGCACGAGGTGCTGCCGCTCGTCGGGGTGACCCACATGACCCCACAAGAGACCGTCGCCGAGAACCTCCTGCTGCACCAGCTCGAGTTCCTGCGTCGCTCACTCCCCGCCGGTGACCCCGCCGGTGAACTTGCCGATACCCGAGAGGACCCCTCGTGAACGCACAGCTCGCCAAGCTCTACCAAGGTGTTGCCGTCCACGCCACCGCCGATCTCGAACACCAAGCCGCGCTCGAACTGCTGGCGCTGGTGATGCTCGCCGACGAGGACATCAGCGACGGTGAGGTCGACGCACTCCGCGAGATCAGCACCGAGTGGCGCGACGAATCGGCCTCGTTCGAGCAGTACCTCCGTCCGGCGATCGAGGAGGCCCGGCACGCCCTGGAACGAGATCGCGTCGGCGACCTGCTCGACTCGATCGACCGTCGGATCTCCAGCCGCATCCTGCGGTCGGCACTGTTCTCGGCGGCTCGCGACATCGCCGGCGTCGACAATGCGGTCAGCCCCGAGGAGGGCACGATCCTCGCCGAGATCGCCGTCCGCTTCGACTGACGTCCGAGCCGCGCCGAGTGATCGGGCGGTTCAGCCGCCGACGGCAGCAAGCACCTGAGGCGGCGCGCTCGTCGTGGTCGCCGACGGCGGGGCGGCGGTGGTGGCCGGGGGCGGCGCCTCGGTGACCGGTGGCGGCGTGGTGGGCGGCACGGTGGTCGTGGTCGTCGTGGTCGACGTCGTCGTGGTGGTGCGCGTCGGGTCCTCGCGGTTGAACGACGGCAACATCTCGCGCTCGGAGTAGCCCTCCGGCTCACGGCCGTCATAGCCCCACACGTAGACCGCGTCGCCCTTCTCGACGAGCGAGGGGAACTCGTCGGCAAGGGCGTTGTTGATCCGCACGCAGCCGTGCGACGCCGGATGGTCGGGCACGTTCCGGGCGCCGTGGATGGCGATGCCGTAGTTGAAGTACCACGGGTTCTTCATCCCACCGAGCGGGCTGACCCGATTGCCATCGTGGTAGCGCTGGAGGCGGAAGACGCCCGGTGGAGTCTTCGCTTCCGCGCAGATCGGCATCGTCACCGGCTCGGGGAGTTGGCGGCCCTGGATGTCGGTGTCATACGTCGCGTCCTCACAGAACGTGGCGTCGGTGCCGTCGGGGTTGAGCTGGCCGGTCGAGATGTGGGCGATGAAGATCGGTCGGTTGTCGGCGCCGAACAACGCCATCACCTGCAGCGGCAGGTAGATCTCGATGTGCCGACCGGTGTTCGGTCGGCGCGGCGAGATCTGGAAGGCCGGGTCGTTCATCGCCTGCCAGGTCGCCTCGTCGACCATGCTCTTGTCGTTGCGGTCGGCGAACTCGCTCCACTCGATGTTGCCGAGCAACTTCTTGAACGCCCACACGGCCTGCTGCGTGCCGCCGCCGTACGAGCCGTCGATCGGCCCGGGCTTGAAGCCGAGCTCGTCGAGTCGGGTCTGCAGTCGCACGACGTCGTCGTTGTGGGCGCCGAACGTCAGCGGACCGGCGAGTGGAGCAACCGTGGTCGGCGGCGCCTCGGTGGACGACGTCGCCACGGCGGTCGACTCGACCGTGATCGGTGTCGACGTGGTCGACCCGCCGTCGGCGGACGTGCCGCCGCTGCCCCGGCCGAGCAGACCCACCAGGCCGACGACCGCGAGCAACCCACCGGTGGCGAGCAGCGGCAAGAACTTGGAGGTCGAGCCGGCGTCGGATCGAGGGGTGGCGGCCGGCATCCGACCAGTTTGCCAATCAGATCGGCCTTCCGGCACCCGGGTCGGCCACGACGTCGGACACACCCGCCCCCACCAGGCACTTCGGAAACGGGGGGTTCGGTGCCGCGGCGCTCAGGTCGGTCGGCGGCCGACGGCGATGCGGTCGCGTCCGGCGAGGTCGGGCTGGATCGCGACGTCGTCGTAGCCCGCACCGTTGAGCAGTGCGGCGACGGCCGGACCCTGATCGGCGCCGATCTCGAGCACCAACCATCCGCCGCGGCGCAGCGCGGCGACGGCGTCGCGGACGATGATCCGCACGTCGTCGAGGCCATCGCTGCCGGCGAACAACGCGCCGGCCGGCTCCCAGTCGGCGACGTCGGCGTCGAGGTCGACGGAGTCGACGGCGACGTACGGCGGGTTGGAGACGATGACGTCGAACAATTGGCCCGCCGGCAACGCCTCGAGCCAGCGTCCCGCGGCGACGCGGACGTTGGCCGCCGCGGGTCCGATCCCGGCGAGGTTGGCGCGGGCGACGTCGAGGGCGTCGGGGTCGGCGTCGGTGATCCACACCGTCGTGCCGCCCCGCGGCAGCTCGACGGCGAGCGACAGCCCGATCGCCCCGGAGCCGGTGCCGAGGTCGGCGACCAGTCGCGGTGGGTCGCAGCGGGCGGCGAGCTCGATCGCCACACCGGCGACCTCTTCGGTCTCCGGGCGGGGGATCAACACCCGCCGGTCGACCGCCAACGTCAGCTGGCGGAACGACCACTCCCCCAGCACGTACTGCAACGGCTCACCGCCCGCACGACGGGCGATCATCGCGTCGAGGTGGGCGACCATCCGTTGCGTCGCCGGTTCGTCCAGCCGATCGAGGAACTCGTCGCCGTCCACCGCCGCCGCGGCGACCTCGCACATCCAGCGGGCGTGCTGGCGGTCGCCGAGCACCTCGGCGGTCTGCGACCACAGCTCGCGCCAGGTCACCGTGGCGTCGTCGGACGGTGGAGTCGAGCTCATCACGCACCGTCGGCGAGCAGACGTGCCCGCTCATCGGCCTGGAGGGCGTCGACGATGATCTGCAGATCGCCGTGGAGGATCGCCGCCAGGCGGTACACGGTGAACCCGATGCGGTGGTCGGTGACGCGGTTCTCCTTGTAGTTGTAGGTGCGGATCTTCTCGCTGCGCCCGCCGCCGCCGGTCTGTGAGCGGCGCTCGGCGGACAGCTCGGCGTTGCGTTCGCGTTCGGCGAGCTCGTGCAAGCGGGCACGCAGCACGAGCATCGCCCGTGCCCGGTTCTGCAGCTGCGAGCGCTCGTCCTGCATGGCGACGACGAGCCCCGTCGGACGGTGGGTGATGCGCACCGCCGAGTCCGTGGTGTTGACGCTCTGGCCGCCGGGTCCGCTGGATCGGTAGACGTCGATGTCGAGGTCGCGTTCGTCGATCGCCACCTCCACCTCGTCGACCTCGGGCAACACGGTGACGGTCGCCGACGAGGTGTGCACCCGACCCTGGCTCTCGGTCACGGGCACCCGCTGCACCCGGTGGGGTCCGCCCTCGAACTTGAGGTTGCGCCACGCGGTTTCGCCGCGCACCTCGAACGTGATGTCGTTGAGCCCGCCCATCTCGCTCGGCGACGATGACAGGGTGGTCACCTTCCATCCGTTCGACGCCGCGTACGCGAGGTACATCTCGTAGAGGTCGCGAGCGAACAGGTTGGCCTCCTCGCCGCCCTCCGCACCGCGGATCTCGACGATCACGTTCTTGCCGTCGTTGGGGTCGGCCGGAAGCATCAGCTCGCGGAGCTCGTCGTCGATCCGGGCCACGTCGTCGGTCGCCGCGTCGATCTCGGCGACGAGCATCTCGCGTTCGTCACCGATGGCACCGGTGAGCATCTCGCGTGCCGCTTCGGCATCGGCGTCACGGGCCTCGCGACGCCGGTAGGCCTCGACGACCGGGCCGAGCTCGGTGTATCGCTTCGACAAGCGCCGCAGCTCGTCGGCGTCGGCGTGGACCGCCGGATCGGCAAGTTGCCGTTCGAGCGTCTCGTATTCGTCGACGACGTGACGGAGGCGTTCGAGCATGGCGAGTGGAGGCTACTGGCCGGGTCGGCGCGGCGTCCCGACTGCAGCCGGTCCGGCCGCCCGGTGGCGCGGTGGCGCGGTGGCCCGGTCAGTCGACGGTGCGGACGGTGACCGGGACGGCCAGCGTGGCGAGCAGCTCGACGGTGATCGGCAGCAGGTCGCGGCTCGGCAGGGCGACGATCACCGGGCCCGCTGCCGCGGTCTGCACGTCGGCGACGTAGCCGACGAGATCGAGGTCGACCCCAGTGGTGCAGACGACGCGCGTCGGTGTGCCCTCGGCGTCGACGGCGTCGGCGAGGCAGGGCACCGGGTCCTTGAGGTTGCGGCGCGGCTGCGGCGGTTCGGCGGGCACGACCGAGGCCATGCCGACGAGGGCCGGGTCCTGTTGCAGGCGCCATCGCAGGGAACGCTCGCGGCGCCAGGCGGTTGAGCGGGTGTTGCGGCGCCCCGTCACGGCGATGCCTGGCAACGGCGGCGACGACGGTCGACAGCGCCTCGCGGGTGGGGATGTCGCCGTGGAGGAGCCGGAACGCTTCGCGGTCGTTGGCGCCGACGCCCACCTCGAGCAGCACGCCGTCGTCGGATGCGGCTTCGACGAGGGCGGCGAGGTCGAGATCGCTGCCGTCGGCGATCGTGCCGATCGTCGGCTCGTCGACGACCCGGCAGACCTCCAACCCGCGGACCTCGCCGAAGACGACGCCGTGTTCGATGCCGACGTCGGCGCCGGCGTCGATGATCAGCCCGGCGAGGGCGAGGTGTTCGGGATCGGCGGCGGGAGGCGCCGGCAGCGGCTCGGCGACGGCGGGCAGCAGTGTCCGTTCCTCGGGGAACCAGATCGACACCGGGAAGCGGAGGCGCTCGGCGCGACGGGCGAGCACGCCGGTGCCGTGATCGGCGACGAGGTGCAGCTCCGCACATCCCTGGCGGATCGCCCAGGCGAGCGCCCCGCCGAGTGCGCCGGCGGCGTCGCCGTCGATCAGCACCCAGGCCGCGTCGCCGACGACGAGGGCGGTGCCGTGGGGGAACGGCTGCGTCTCGGCCGGCACGGCGACGTCGCCGAGGTGCTCGGCGACGAGGGCGCGCAGCTTGACACCGAGCAGCCGGCTGCGGAGGTCGGCGGTGTCAGGCGTGGATGGCATCGAGACGACGGTCGGCGTCCTGCGGGGTTCCCGCAGGACGCCCGACATCGATGATCAGTCGTCGCTGGGCTTGGCGGACGACTTGCGCTGGCCGTAGCGCTTGTTGAAGCGCTCGACGCGGCCGCCGGAGTCGACCAGCTTCTGCTTGCCCGTGAAGAACGGGTGGCACTCGTTGCAGAGCTCGACCGTGAGGTCGCCGTTGACGGTCGACTTGGTCACGAACGAGTTGCCGCACGAGCAGCGAACGGTGGTCTCGGTGTACGCGGGGTGGATGTCGGTCTTCATCTCGGATCCTTCCAGGGATGGCTGAACGGGCGGCCCATGTGCCCCCGATCGTCATCCAGATCGGCGAACCAGTGTACCGGCCGAGCCGTCCCACAGCTCCACGTGGCGAACCGGGACGGCGGTCCCGATTCGTCACATGTCGCGGCGAGCGCGATCGGCTCAGCCCGGCTGCTTGGCGATCTCGGCGAGGAACTCGTCGTTGGTGCGGAACGTCTTCAGGCGGTCGATCAGCAGTTCCAGGCCGGCGGCGGCGCTGCCGTCCTGGGCGAGACCCGACAGCACACGGCGGAGCTTCCACACCTGCTGCAGCTGCTTGCGGTCGAACAGCAGCTCCTCGTGGCGCGTCGACGAAGCGTCGACGTCGATCGCCGGGTAGATGCGGCGCTCGGCGACCTTGCGGTCGAGGCGCAGCTCCATGTTGCCCGTGCCCTTGAACTCTTCGAAGATCGCTTCGTCCATGCGGCTGTTCGTGTCGACCAGCGCCGTGGCGAGGATGGTCAGCGAGCCACCCTCTTCGACGTTGCGCGCCGAACCGAAGAACTTCTTCGGTGGGTAGAGCGCCCCGGCGTCGATGCCGCCGGAGAGGATCTTGCCGCTCGCCGGGGCGGCGAGGTTGTAGGCCCGGCTGAGGCGGGTGATGCCGTCGAGGATGATCACGACGTCGCGGCCGTCTTCGACCATCCGGCGGGCCTTGGCGATCGTCATCTCGGCGACGGCGGTGTGCTCGTCGCTCGGACGGTCGAACGTCGAGGCGATCACCTCGCCGCGCACGCTGCGCCGCATGTCGGTGACCTCTTCGGGACGCTCGTCGATGAGCAGCACGAGCAGCTCGACATCGGGGTTGTTGAGCTCGATCGACTTGGCGATCGTCTTCATCACCGTGGTCTTGCCGGCCTTGGGCGGCGAGACGATGATGCCGCGCTGGCCCTTGCCGATCGGCGACACGAGGTCGATGATGCGCGCCGTCATGTTCGTCGGGTCGCTCGGGTCCTCGAGCGTCAGCTTCTGGTCGGGGAACAACGCCGTCAGGTTCTCGAAGTGCGGGCGTCGGAGCGCCGCTGCCGGGTCGCCGCCGTTGACGCTGTAGACCTCGACGAGGCCCGGGTTCTTCTCGTTGCGTCCGGCCGGACGCACCTTGCCGACGACCCGGTCGCCCTTGCGCAGGCCGTACTGGCGAGCGAGCTTGAGCGGGATGTAGGCGTCGTCCTTGCTCGGCAGGTAGCCGTTGACGCGCAAGAAGCCGTAGCCCTCGTCGCGGATGTCGAGGTAGCCCTCGACGTCGACCGGCTCGTTGGACTCGCCCTCGACGACCTGCTCGATCAGCTCGATGTCCTCGCCCTGCGGACCGTCCTGGGCGTTGCGCCCCTTGCGGCGGCGACGACGACGACGCGACCCGTCGCCGTCCTGGGCGTTGCGGTTCTGGTCGTTGCGGTTCTGGTCGTTGCGGTTGTTCTGCTGATTGCGGTTCTGGTTGCCCTGACCGGACTGCGAGTCCTTGCCCTGCGAGCCGTCCTTGGCCTGGCCGTCCTTGGCCTGGCCGTCCTTGGCCTGCGAGCCGTCCTTGGCCTGCGCGTCCTGGTTCTGGTTGCCCTGGTTCTGGTTGCCCTGGTTCTGGCGGTTGTGCTGCCCGTCGGCGCGCTGGCCGCTGCGCTCACGGCGGTCGATGTGGCGCCCGTTGGTCGCCGCCGCGCCGTCGGCGGAGCCGGGCGTGTCGGCGGTGTCGGCCGTCTCGGCGCCGGAGCGGGTGAGGTCGATCTCCCAGTCGGCGAGCGGTTCACCGTCGGGGCCGACGAGGGTCGGCGCCGCGGTCGAGGCCGCAGGACGGGTCGTGGCCGCAGGACGGGTCGTGGCCGCAGGACGGGCCGCGGGCGTGGTGTCGTCGGCGACGACCGGCGTCTCGTCCGTTGCCTGGCGGGCAGCGCCGTTGGTCGAGCGGGCACCGGTCGCGGGGGCGCTCGTGGACGGTGCGGCGGCCGTGTCGGGCTCGGCAGACGGCGCCGGGATGCTCGGGCTCGACGAGCCCGTCGTGTCGAGGATCTTGTCGATGATCTCCGACTTCTTCAGTCGAGCGGTGGCCTTGACGCCGAGCGCCTTGGCCATCTCCAAGAGGGTGTCCTTGTCCTTGGACTCCAGGATCGACTGTTCGAGAGCGGCTGCGGCCACGGGTGGTCCTCTCTTCTCGCCATGTGGAAGGCGGCGAGGTTGCGGATTCCAGAGGAGGGGGTGAGCGGAAGCGATCGCGCCCGTGCCCGAACGTGTTCCCCTGGACGATTCGCACACGACCGAGTGATCGGGGTGCGGCCCGGACGACCGGGCGAAGACCACGTTAGCACCCCGACCTCTCGACGCAACGATCCCGGGCGGCGACGACGTGCCCCGGGGCGCGGCCGACGAGGCCACGCTGCGCCCGATCGCCGTTCAGCGTCGGGTCAGCGACTCGACGAGTGCCTGCACGGCGGCGAGGTCGTTGGCCACGACCTGCGTGCGCTCGGGGCGGTCGAACAGGTCGGCCAAGTGGTCGGGCAGCGCCGGGCGGACACCGGTGGCCCGCTCGACGGCGTCGGGGAACTTCGCCGGGTGCGCCGTCGCCGTGGTGATGATCGGGCGTGCGACGTCACTCGTGCCGGCGAACGCCGCGGCTGCCGCCGTGCCGGTCGCCGTGTGCGGGTCGACGAACATGCCCGTGGCGCGGTGCACGCGCTCGATCTCGGCGAGCGTCGCGGCGTCGTCGAACGAGGCGGCGCGGAAGTGGCCGGTGATGAACTGTTGGCGCTGATCGTCTTCGACCTGCAGGTGGCCGGTGGTCCGGAAGCGGCCGAGCTGCTCGGCCGTCATCCCGCCGTCGCGCCCGTTCATCTCGAACAGCAGGCGCTCGAAGTTCGACGACACCTGGATGTCCATCGACGGGCTCAACGTGGCCACGACCGAGCGGGTCGACATGTCACCGTCGTTGACGAAGCGGGTGAGGATGTCGTTGGTGTTCGAGGCGACGATGAAATCGCGGATCGGCGCACCCATCTCGCGGGCGATCCAGCCCGACAGCACGTTGCCGAAGTTGCCGGTCGGCACGCAGAACGTGACGCCGCCGTCGAATCCGCCACGCAACGCGTCGGTGGCCGTGACGTAGTAGACGGTCTGCGCCATCACACGCGCCCAGTTGATCGAGTTGACCGCCGACAAGCGGTTGCGCTCGCGGAACGCGACGTCGTTGAACATCGCCTTGACGAGGTCCTGGCAGTCGTCGAACGTCCCCTCGACGGCGATCGCGTGAGCGTTGGGATGGTCGCCGGTGGTCATCTGGCGACGCTGCACCTCACTCGTCCGGCCGAGCGGATAGAGGATCACCATGTCGACGTGCGCACACCCGGCGACGCCGTCGATCGCCGCCGAACCGGTGTCACCGCTCGTCGCCCCGACGATCGTGACCCGCTCGCCGCGCGCCGCGAGCACGTGGTCGAACAACTTGCCGACCAGCTGCAGGGCGACGTCCTTGAACGCCAACGTCGGCCCGTGGAACAGCTCCTGCACCCACTGCTGATGATCGAGCTGCACGAGCGGTACCACTGCCGGGTGACGGAACGTGGCGTAGGCCGAGGTGCACAACCGGCGCAGCGTCGCCTCGTCGAGGTCGGGCTCGACGAAGGGGAGCATCACCTCGACGGCCCGGTCGACGTACGTCGTGGCGACCGACGGCGCCAGCGTCGGCCACACCTCGGGCACGTAGAGGCCGCCGTCGTTGGCCAGGCCGGCGAGCAGTACGTCGGCGAAGCCGAGGTCGGGCGCCTGACCGCGTGTCGACACGTAGCGCATCGTCATTCGCCGATCACGCGCAGCAGGCCGCCGACGTTGTTGACGACGTCGAGCTCGCGCAGCTCGCGCACCGTGGCCTGAACCGCTGACTCACGGGCGATGTGGGTGATGAACACGAGGCGGGCGTCGGGGCCGTTGCCCTCCTGCTCGGCGACGCGGATGCTCACGTCGTGCTTGGCGAACACGCCCGTCACGGCATGCAGCACGCCGGGTCGATCGGCGACGTCGAGCCCGAGCAGGTACTCCGCCGACGTCTCGTCGATCGGCCGCACGGTCACCGGTGCCAGGCTGCCGAGGGAACCGTGGGTGCCGTTGCGGAGGTTGATCGCCGCATCGACGACGTCGCCGAAGACGGCGCTCGCCGTGGGCGCGCCCCCGGCGCCACGCCCGTAGAACATCAGCGAGTCGACGAAATCACCCTCGACGAACACGGCGTTGAAGCTGTCGCGGACCGATGCCAGCGGGTGGTTGACGGGCACCATCGCCGGGTGCACGCGCACGCTGACGTCGTCGGTGTCGGCGTCGCGTTCGACGATGCCGAGCAGCTTGACGACGTAGCCGAGCCGGTGGGCGATGGCGATCTCGGCGCCGGTGATACGGCTGATGCCCTCGTGGTAGACGTCGCCGGCGACGACCTTCGCCCCGAACGCCACCGTGGCCAGGATCGCCGCCTTGGCGCCGGCGTCGAACCCCTCGACGTCGGCCGTCGGATCGCGCTCGGCGAACCCGAGGCGCTGCGCTTCCGACAGGGCCGTGCCGTAGTCGGCCTGCCCGCCCCCGGCGACGGCATCGGTCATCTTCGTCAAGATGAAGTTCGTCGTGCCGTTGATGATCCCGAGGACGCGGCGGATCGGCTCGCCGTGGAGGCTCTCGCGCAGGGCACGGATGATCGGGATGCCACCGGCGACCGCGGCCTCGAAGAGCAGGTCGCGCTCGGCGGCGTCGGCGGCGGCGTAGAGCTCGGCACCGACGTTGGCGAGGAGCTCCTTGTTGGCCGTGACGACCGGCTTGCCGTTGGCCAGGGCGGCGAGGATCAACTCACGTGCCGGCTCGATCCCGCCGATCGCCTCGACGACGAGGTCGACCTCGGGATCGGCGACGAGGCCATGGGCGTCGCGGGTCAGCACGCCGTCGGGGAGCTCGACGTCGCGTTGTGCCGACAGGTTGCGGACCGCGACGCGGGTCACCTCGAGCTCGATGCCGGTGCGCCGGGCGACGACGGCTCGTTGGGCCTCGACCAGCTGGACGAACGCCGCGCCGACGTTGCCGCATCCGAGGACGCCGATGCGGATGTGTTGGCGGGAGCTCGTCACGGCTGTGGAGGTTACGGGATGGCTAGCGTCGCCCCATGGACGATTCGACGCCGGATCGGTGTTCGCGCTCCCGCCACCGAGCCGGGCGGGGCACGGGTGTCACGGCCGCCGGTGCCGTCGCCGTGGCGCTCCTGTTCGCCGCCGGTTGCAGCGGGTCCGACGACGCCACCGCGCCGTCGTCGCCCGCGCCGTCCGTCACCTCGACGGCGACGGACGTGACGCCGAGCAGCGCCGCCCCCGTGACGACGAGTGTCGCGACCACCTCCGAGGCACCGCCCACGACCGACGCGGACACGGCCGGCGACCTCGACTTCTCGGCGATCGGGCCGGTCGTCGAGGAGTACCTCGCGGCCAACGCGATGAACGGCGCCGGTCTCGTCATCGTCGACCGCGACGACGGCATCGTCCACGAGGAGTACTGGGGCGAGTTCGATTCCGACCGCATCTCGCTGATCGCCTCGTCGAGCAAGATGATCGTCGCCGGTGTGCTGATGCGCCTCGCCGACCAGGGCCTGCTCGACGTCGACGCACCGGTCGCCGACGCCGTCGAGTGGGGGTCGGGCAATCCGGCGATCACACCGGCCCAGTTGATGTCGAACAGTTCGGGTCTCGTCGGCCTGCTGCCCGACCCCGGGTACGCCCCGTACGTGTGCCAGTTCATCGCCAGCGGCACGTTGCAGGAGTGCGCTGCGTCGATCTTCACCACGCCCGACGACGACGCCGACGTCATCGCCCCCGACTCCGAGTTCCGCTACGGCGGCGCCCAGTGGCAGGTCGCCGGCGCGGTCGCCGAGGCCGTCTCCGGACGCAGCTGGGCCGAGCTGATCGACGAGACGTACGTCGAGCCGTGTGGTGTCGATTCGTTGGCGTTCAACAACCACTGGACCCAGTTCGCCGGCGACAACCCGTTCGCCTACCCGGTCGCCTTCGCCGGCGACCCCGCCACGTTGCAGCCGACCGACAACCCGAACATGGAGGGCGGCGCGTACATCGACGCGCCCGACTACGCCGCGCTGTTGTTGATGCACCTGCGCGACGGCATGTGCGGCGACACCCGCGTGCTGTCGAGCGACGCGCTGGCACGGATGCACGAGGACCGCACCGGCGCCGTCTACGGCAGTCCCACGGCGTACGGCATGGGCTGGTGGGTCGACCCGACCACGGGACAGATCTCCGACCCCGGCGCGTTCGGTGCCACCCCGTGGCTCGATCTCGCCGACGGCTACGGCGCCTACCTCGTCGTCGAGGGCGACACCGGTCCCGGTCTCGCCGCCGAGCTCGTCCCGCTCGTGGAAGCCGCGTTCCAGGCCCGCTGACCGTCAGCCCCACGCCGGCGATGAGCCAACGGGCCGCACGTCGGACCGTTCACTCATCGCGGCACCGATCGGGGCCCTGGCGATGAGCGACCGGGCCGCACGTCGGACCGTTCGCTCATCGCCGCGGGGTTGGCGACAGGTCAGGCGGTGATCGCGGTGTCGTCGCTGCGGCGGCGGAGCGCTTCGCGCCAGGTGAGACGGCTGCCGCGGTGCAACAGCGTGCGCGAGTACACCGAGCCGGCGAGGCGGATCATGCCGACGATGCTCAGTACGAGCAGCACGGCAGCGACGACGACCTGCCAGATCGGCGCTGCGCCGGTGATCATCCGCAGTGGCATCAACAGCGGGGCGAACGGCGGGAGCATCGACAGGACCGTCGCCGGCATGCCCGCCGGGTCGTAGCCGAAGATGAACACCAGGATGTAGCCGGCGGTGAACGACGTCGAGATCGGCGCCGCCGCGCTCTGCGCGTCCTCCACCCGCGACACGAACGAACCGGCGAGGGCGAACAGCGTGCTGTAGAGCACGAACCCGCCGATGAACCAGATGACGGCCACCGGGAGGCCGATCCAGATGTCGCTCGGGACGTCGACGCCCGAGATCGCCAGCGCCACGATGCTCGACAGCACGGCCGCGGTGAACTGGATCAGGGCGACGGCGCCGATGCCGAAGACCTTGCCGGCCATCAGCTGGTGCGCCCGAACGTGGGAGAGCAGGATCTCGATCACGCCCGTCGACTTCTCCTCGACGACGCCGGTGAGCACGTAACTGCCGAACGTCGTGATCGAGATGAACAACAACACCGCCGAGGCGAAGCCGATGACGATGCCCAAGAGATCGTCGTCGTCGGGGTCGAACACGTCGTCGCGCAACGGCTGCGGTGACAGGATCGCCGACACCTCGTCGTCGGAGAGCCCGGCGTCGCTCGCCGCCTGCGCCGCAGCGGTCACCGCCCAGGCGTTGCCGACGATGCCCGACAACTCGTCGCCGACGTCCGAGTGCCACAGCGTCGCTCGCTCGCCGACGTCGATCACCGCATCGAGATCGTCGTCCTCCAGCCCCTGCCGGGCCGCCTGCGCGTCGGCGACGGGCTCGACGGTGATGTCGACGTCGAGCGCGTCGCCGATCGACACGAGGGCCGGTTCGAGCTTGTCGAGCGTCGACGACTCGGCGATCACCCCGACGTCGTAGGACGGCCGGTCGTCATCGCGGAGCACCGCGGCGAGCACACCGACACCGATGATGACGACGCACAGCAGGCCGGTGAGCACGGCGAACGAGCGCCGCCGGACGCGATCGAGGATTTCGCGGCGCGACGTCAACCAGACGACCGATCGCGGGCTCATGCCGGGCTCCCGACAGCCCGGCGGGTGTCCGCACCACCCACCGAGGCGATGAACACCTCGGACAGTTCGGGGGCACCGATCGAGAACGCCACGATCGGACCGGTTGCACGCAAGACGTCGAACACCTTCGCCGGGTCGGTGTTCGACGGGACGCGGAGCTCGATGTCGAGCTCACTCCGCGACCGCACCTCCCACGACGGGTCCGGTGGGGCGAACGTCGACAGGTCGCCCGCCGACAGCGTCGCACTCACCTCACGCACGGGTGACGCGGCGCGCAGTTCGTCGACCGCACCCTCCAGCACGACCTGACCGTTGCGCACGATCACGACGTCGCGGCACACATCGCTGACGAGGTCGAGCTGGTGACTGCTCAACAGCACCGTGACACCGCGGTCGAGCTGCTCGCGCAGCAGGTCCTTCATCGTCTCGACGGCGATCGGGTCGAGGCCGGAGAACGGTTCATCGAGGATCAGCAGTTCGGGATCGTGGACGAGGGCGAGCGCCAGCTGGACGCGCTGTTGATTGCCGCTCGACAGCGCCTGCACCTCGTCGCCGCTGCGGTCGGCGAGCCCGACCCGGTCGAGCCAACGCTCGGTGGCCTCGCGTGCCTGCGACGGCGAACGGCCGGCCAGCTGGGCGAAGTACTCGAGCTGCTCGCCGACCTTCATCTTCGGGTACATGCCACGCTCGGCGGGCATGTAGCCGAACTGACGGCGCACGGTGTCGTCGATCGGCTGGTCGTTCCACGTGATCTCGCCGGCGTCGACGGAGATCAACCCCATGATCGAACGCATCGTCGTCGTCTTCCCCGAGCCGTTCGGTCCCAGGAACCCGACCACCTCCCCCCGCGGCACGGCGAGCGACACGTCGTCGAGCGCCTGCACCGTGTCGAACCGCTTGGAGAGGCCTCGTACACGCAACACACGCTCGACCCTACCCAGCGTCGCCCGCCGCGACCCGAGCAATTGCCACCCGCCACCCGCCCCCGTCGTCAGCGATCAGGGTCGCAAGATGGGCGCGTTCCGCGGGGATTTGCGACCCAGATCGCCGGGCGTGCGGTCAGTCGGTGCGCACGAGGTCGTGGTGCCGGCCGGCCGCGGCGACGACGGCGTCGAAGCGGTCGCGTCCGAGGATCGCACCCTCGCGTCGGACGTCGCGCGGGTGGACGACGATCAGCTGGTCGACCTTGGCGTAGCTCGGTCGGCCGGAGCGGTCCCAGGCGCCCGACCCGATGGCGACGGCGCCACGACCCTTGTCCTTCGACGTCAGTGGGACCCCGGCGAGGTCGCTGCCGGTGCGGCCGATGACGACCACCGGACGGTCCTTGCCCTTCGACGGATCGTCCTCGTAGGGCACCCACGTCCACACGACCTCGCCGGGATCGGCGTCGCCGTCGAGGTCGGGGGCGTACTCGACGCGCGTGCCGGTCGGCACGGTCCGCGCCGGCGGCGCCGCCGTCGACCGGGTTCGCCCCGCCAACCGATCGCGCTCGCGCAGCAGCGACTTCGCCGACGCCAGCAGACGGGAGATGCCTCGAGCCACCGCGGCAGGATAGGTCCCGGCGTCTCGGTGGCGCGGGTGATGTCAGCCGCAGTCGGTGCTGAGGAGGTCGGCGTAGGTCTCGCGGCGGACGACGAGGCGAGCCTCGCCATCGGCAGCGAAGACGACCGGCGGGCGGGTGATCTTGTTGTAGTTGGAGCCCATCGAGTGGCCGTAGGCGCCCGTCACGGGCATCGCCAGCAAGTCGCCGACGTTGACGTCGCTCGGCAGCTGCGCCGAGAACGCCAGCACATCGCCCGACTCGCAGTGCTTGCCCACGATGCGCACCGTGCGCTCGCGTTCGGCATCGAGCGCACGCGGCAGGAACGCCTCGTACCCCGACCCGTAGAGCACCGGGCGCGGGTTGTCACTCATGCCGCCGTCGACGGCGACATACGTCCGTACCCCGGCGATGTCCTTGATCGTGCCGACGGTGTACACGGTGATCGCCGCGGCGGCGACGATCGACCGCCCGGGCTCGACGCTCACCCGCGAGCGGACACCCAGCGCGTCACAGGCATCGAGCAGCACGCTGCCCCACTGGGTGATCGTCGGTGCTTCCTCGCTCTCGACGTAGGCGACGCCGAGCCCGCCGCCGAGGATCAGCTCGGGCAGGTCGAGCGGGACGGCGAAGTTGGCCATCACCTCGGCGGCCTTGGCGAACGACGAGGCCTCGAACACGTTCGAGCCGATGTGACAGTGCAACCCGACGAGCTCCACCGACGTCGACCGGCGAGCGCGGTCGACAGCACGGAGGGCGTCGCCGTTGCCGAGGTTGAACCCGAACTTCGAGTCGTCCTGCCCGGTGGCGATGAACTCGTGTGTGTGGGCGTGGACGCCGGGCGTGACGCGCAGCACGATCCGCGGGTGCGGGCCGACGCCCGCCGCGGCGAGGACGTCGAGGCGGTCGAGCTCGTCGAACGAGTCGACGACGATGTAGCGCACGCCGGCCTCGATGGCCTGGTGCAGCTCGTCGCCCGACTTGTTGTTGCCGTGGACCGTGCACGAACTGGCGGGCACGCCGGCGGCGAGGGCGACGTGCAGTTCGCCGCCCGTCGCCACGTCGAGCAGCATCCCTTCCTCGTGGGCGAGCCGGGCCATCGCCCGGCAGAGGAACGCCTTGGTGGCGTAGACGACGCGCTCGTGACCGAACGCCGCCACCGCCTCGCGGCAGCGGGCGCGGATGTGCGCCTCGTCGTAGACGAACAGCGGGGTGCCGAACTCCTCGGCGAGGGCGGCGACCGAGCACCCTCCGATGGTCAGTCCACCTTCGGCGTCGATGTCGGCGGTGTCAGGCAGCAACCGCCGGGCGATGGCGGTCACATCCGCTCCGGCGCCTCGATGCCGAGGAGGCCGAGGGCGTGGGCGAGCATCCGCGCCGTCAGGTCGGCGAGCGCCAGCCGGCTGGTACGCACCGGCTCGTCGGCCTTGAGCACCGGGCAGTGCTCGTAGAAGGCGGTGAAGTGCGTCGCCAGCTCGTACACGTAGGTGCACAGCTTGTGCGGGCTGTAGGTCTCGAGCGCCGACTCCAACGCCGTCGGGTAGGCGAGGAGGTGGAGGGCGAGGGCGTGCTCCTGTGGCGTGTCGAGGAGCAGCGGCGCACCGACCACCGTCGCCCGGTCGATCTCGGCGCGCCGGAAGATCGAGCAGATGCGGGCGTGCGCGTACTGCAGGTACGGCCCGGTGTTGCCGTCGAACGACAGCATCCGGTCCCAGTCGAAGACGTAGTCCTTGATCCGGTCCGTCGACAGCTCGGCGTACTTGAGGGCGCCGATGCCGATCTGCCGGGCGACCTCGGCACGCTCGTCGGCGAGCAGCTCGGGGTTCTTCTCGGCGACCGCTGCCTCGGCGCGCAGCACCGCCTCGTCGACGAGTGCGGCGAGCTTCATCGGGTCGCCGCTGCGGCTCTTGAGCATCTTGCGGTCGGTGCCGAGGACGTTGCCGAACGGCACGTGCACGGCTTCGCGCGGCGGCGTCAGCCATCCCGCCATGCGGGCGACGGCGAACACCATCTGGAAGTGCTGCTGCTGCGGTGCGCCGACGACGTAGAGGATGAGGTCGGCACCGAGGCGCTCGACGCGGTCGACGATGCAGGCGAGGTCGCTGGTGGCGTAGTTGAACCCGCCGGCGCCCTTCTGCACGATCAGCGGCAGCGGGTCGCCGTCGCGGTTGGTGAAGCCGGGCGGGAAGACGACGTCGGCACCGTCGGATTCGGTGAGCAGGTCGGCGGCGCGCAGGCGGTCGATGATGTCGGGCATCAGCGGGTGGTACTTGCTCTCGCCGGCGAGGTCGTCGTCGGTGAGCAACACGCCGAGCGCCGTGTACACGGCGTTGAAGTGCTTCGTCGACAGCTCGACGAGCAGGTCCCACAGGCGCAATGTCTCGGGGTCGCCGCTCTGCAGCAGCACGACCCGCTGCCGGGCCCGGTCCTGGAACTCCTCGGAGGCGTCGAAGGCCGCACGGGCCTCCTTGTAGAACCCGTCGAGGTCGCCGAGCGACAGACCCGCCGCGGCCTCCTCCTCGCCGAGGTCGACGAGGTGTTCGATGAGCATCCCGAACGGTGTGCCCCAGTCGCCGATGTGGTTCTCGCGGATCACGTGATGGCCGGCGAAGTCGAGCATCCGCGCCAGCGCATCGCCGATCACGGTCGTGCGCAGGTGCCCGACGTGCATCTCCTTGGTGACGTTGGGCGCCGAGTAGTCGACGATCACGGTCTTCGGCGTCGCCGTCAGCGGCACGCCGAGCCGTTCGTCGACGTCGACCGCACCGAGCTCGCGGGCGAGGAACGCATCGGAGAAGGTGACGTTGACGAATCCCGGGCCTGCCACCTCGAGCTCACCGGCGACGTCGGCGAGCACGCCCGAGTCGACCACCTGTTGAGCGAGCTCTCGCGGGTTCACCCCCAGTCGCTTCGCCAGTCCGAGGGCGCCGTTGATCTGCGCATCCGCCCGGTCGGAGGGCCGCACGGTGGGATCTGCGGGCTCGCCGCCGCCGAGCGCGGCGAACACCGGCTCGAGCAGGGTCGAGGTGGTGACGATCGGGTCGGCCATGGTCACCTCAGTCTGCCGGATCGGCGGCGACTCGGCCCAGGGGGATCGACGTCGGCCACGGTCGGATGTCGACCGCGACGTCGGCGGGGGGCGTCGGTGCGGCGCAGGCCGTACGCTCGGAGGCGATGACGAAGCCTGCCCCGACCTCGGACCCCGGTGATCGGGCCCTCGAGATCGGCCCGCCCTCGCTCGCCGCGGCGGGCATGCCGGGCGTCCTCCACGGAGTGGCACACGCCCGCGACCAGCTCGGGCTGCGACGCGGCACCAAGTTGCTGCTGCGCGTCAACCAGGCCGACGGGTTCGACTGCCCCGGCTGCGCATGGCCGGACCCGCACGACCGCTCGCACTTCGAGTTCTGCGAGAACGGCGCCAAGGCGGTCGCCGAGGAAGCGACGCTGCGCCGTGTCACGCCGCAGTTCTTTGCCGAGCACTCGATCGCCGACCTCGCCGAGCGGAGCGACTACTGGCTCGGCCAGCAGGGCCGACTGACGACGCCGATGTACAAGGCGCCGGGTGACGATCACTACCGGCCGGTCACCTGGGACCGTGCGCTGACGATCGTCGGCGACGAGCTCGCCGCGCTCGACGATCCGGACCGTGCCGCGTTCTACACGTCGGGCCGGACGAGCAACGAGGCCGCCTTCCTCTACCAGCTGCTGGCCCGGGCGCTCGGCACGAACAACCTCCCCGACTGTTCCAACATGTGCCACGAGTCGAGCGGGGTGGCGCTGATCGAGACGATCGGCATCGGCAAGGGCAGCGTCACGCTCGACGACATCCACGCCGCCGACGTGCTCGTGATCGTCGGCCAGAACCCGGGCACCAACCATCCACGGATGCTGACGGCGCTCGAGCGCGCCAAGTCCAACGGAGCCCGGATCGTCGCCGTCAACCCGATGCCGGAGGCCGGGCTGCTGCGCTTCAAGAACCCGCAGCGGGCGGGCGGCCTGCTCGGCCGCGGGACCGGCCTCGCCGACCAGTTCCTGCAGATCCGCGTCGGCGGCGACCTCGCCCTGTTCACGCTCGTCAACCGTCGGCTGATCACCGACGACGCCGTCGACCACGACTTCGTGGCCGCCCACTGCGACGGCTTCGAACGTCTCGCCGCCCACATGACCGGCGTCGACGACGACGAACTGCGCGAGGCGACCGGACTGACGGCGGCCGAGATCGACGAGTTCAGCGACACGATCGCGTCGAGCGAACGGATCATCGTGTGCTGGGCGATGGGTCTCACACAGCACAAGGCGGCGGTGCCGACGATCCGCGAGATCGTCAACACGTTGTTGCTGCGCGGCAGCATCGGCAAGCCCGGCGCCGGTGTGTGCCCCGTGCGCGGGCACAGCAACGTCCAGGGCGACCGCACGATGGGCATCTACGAGAAACCCGCGCCGTGGTTCCTCGACAACCTCGCCGACGAGTTCGGGTTCGAGCCCCCGCGCCTCGACGGCGTCGACACCGTGGATGCCATCCGGGCGATGCGGCGCGGCGAGATCGACGTCTTCGTCGCCCTCGGCGGCAACTTCGTCGCCGCCGCGCCCGACACCGAGGCGACCACCGAGGCGCTCGCTGCCTGCAGGCTGACGGTGCAGATCTCGACGAAGCTCAACCGTTCGCACACCACGCCGGGAGATGCCGCGCTGATCCTGCCGTGCCTCGGCCGCACCGAGATCGACCGCACCGGTGGTCGGCAGCAGTTCGTCACGGTCGAGGACTCGATGAGTGCCGTCCACGCGTCGCGTGGGCAGGTCGAGCCGGCCGACCCCGAACTGCGCAGCGAGGTGGCGATCGTCGCCGGCATCGCCGAGCGCGCCCTTGGCGGGCGGCACGAGATCGATTGGCCGTCGCTGCGCGACGACTACGGCACGATCCGCGAGTCGATCGCCCGGGTCATCCCCGGCTTCGAGGACTTCAACGAGCGCATCGCCGACGGCTTCACGCTCCCCCATCCGCCGCGCGACTCGCTCACGTTCCACACCGCGACCGGCCGTGCTCGCCTGACGGTCAACGTCGCCGATCCGGTGCGGATCCCCGACGGCCGGCTGCTGCTGCAGACGGTCCGCTCCCACGATCAGTACAACACGACGATCTACGGGCTCGACGACCGCTATCGCGGTGTCACCGGCGGGCGACGGGTCGTGTTCTGCAACCGCGACGACCTCGCCGAGTTGGGCATCGCCGACGGCGACATGGTCGACATCGTCAGCGAGTGGGCCGACGGCGAGCGCCGGGCACCGGCGTTCCGCGTCGTCGGCTACGACATCGCCCGGCGGACGTGCGCCGCCTACTTCCCGGAGGCGAACGTGCTGGTGCCCCTCGACAGCGTCGCCGACGAGTCGAACACGCCGACGTCGAAGGCCGTCATCGTCCGGCTCGATCCGACGTGACCTGCGCCTCGCGGTGGTAGCCGGCGAGCAACGTCAACTCGCGGTCGTGTTTCGGGTACATCGTGGCGATCACCACGGCGCCGACGGCGATGGCGATCATGCCGGCGAGGTAGGCCCAGTCCTGGCCGTCGACGAACGACTCGCGAGCGGCGCTGACGATCTGCGTGGCGTACTGCGGGAACTGCTGCGCCGTCGCCTCGGCGCTGCTGAACGAACTGGTCAGCTGCTGCTGCACCCGGCCGGTGATCTGTGCCTGGTCCGACGTCGGCGCGCCGGCGAGGGTGGCGTTGAACGCCTTGGCGTAGCCGGCAGTGAGCAGCGCGCCGAGCACCGACTGCATGATCGCCCCGCCGAGGTCGCGCTGCAGATCGGCGGTGCCCGACGCCATGCCGGCACGGCGGACCGGCACGGACCCGGTGAGCGAGTTCGACGCCGGTGTGCCGGCGAGACCGACACCGAGCCCGATCAGCGCGTACCCGAGGGCGACGAAGGCGTAGCCGGTGTCATCCCGCCAGAACGCCCACATCGTGACGAAGCCGAAGAAGCAGCAGACGTAGCCGGCGAGCAGCGTGTTCCTCGAGCCGATCGACCCGACGAGCTTCGCCGAACGCGGCGCCGCCAACAACATCAACAGCACCGAGGGCAGCGTGGCGAGCCCCGCTTCGATCGTCGAGTAGCCGAGCACGTTCTGCAGGTACTGCTGACCGATGAACATCGCACCCATCAGCGATCCGAAGACGATGATGCCGCCGACCGCGGCCACCCAGAACGTCGGGCGGGCGGCGACGTGGAGGTCGAACAGCGGGTTCGGCGCCCGCCGCTGACGGACGAAGAAGAACGCCGCGAACACGGCGCCGACGGCGAGCAGGACGAGTGACTCGTCGAGCTTGCCCGACACCGGGGCGAAGTTGATGCCCAGCACGACTCCGCCGACGGCGATCAGCGACAGCAGGCCGCCGAGATTGTCGACGGCCTCGGACGACTCGTTGACGTGGGCGGGCAGGAGGGTGACGGTGAGGATCAGCGCCGCCACGGCCATCGGCAACGTGATCAGGAACACCGATCCCCACCACGCATGCTCGAGCAGGACGCCGGCGGCCAGCGGGCCGAGCGCTGCGATGCCGCCGCCGGCCGCCGACCACAGGGCGATCGACTTGGTCCGTGCGGGACCGGGTGCCCAGAGTGCGGTGATCAGCGCCAGGGTGGTCGGATAGGCCATGCCGGCCGAGAGCCCACCCAGCAGGCGGGCGACGATCAGCGCCTCGATCGACGGCGCCCAGGCGGCGAGCAGGCACGCCGGGATCGACAGACCCATCCCGACGAGGATCATCGACCTGCGCCCGTAGCGGTCGCCGATCGCACCGAACCACAGCACTGACGCGGCCAGGCCGAGCGAATAGCAGACGGCGACCAGGTTGAGCTGCGTCTGGCTGGCGTCGAAGTGGCGGCCGATGTCGGGGAGGGCGACGTTGGCGACGGAGAGGTTGAGGTTGGCCACCGCGGCCACGAGGATCAGACAGCCGAGGATGACCGGCGCACGCGCCGGCACCGCCGAGCCGGATGCGGTCGCTGGAGCAGTCCCGTCGTTCGTGGTCATGTCGTCTCGATCACTCCATCGCTCGTGTTCGGCCGGGCCCGAGAGCAGATCATGGCACCGGGAGGCGGCCCGGTCACCAAACGGCGGCGCGACGTCGACCCGTCGGGCGACGCCGTCACCGGGTGCGCGGACCGCCGCGGGCGGCGTACTCGGCGCGGTCGTCGTGGGCGAGCTGCCTGGCGGATCGAGGCCGGCGCGCCGATCCCCGACGAGTCGTCAGAACTCCGGCGCCCGGGCGGTGACGATGCGCAGTGGACCGTCCTGTGTACCGCCGGCGATGTCGGCGAACCGCTCGAGCGCGGTCGACCACATCTCGCTCTGCAGCACCCTGGCGAGTCCGACCTTGTCGTACATCACGTGGAGAATGGTGTCGTGGCTGCGGGCCCACGACTCGATGATGAACTCGACGCTGCCCGCACCACGGTCGGTGGCGCGCATCTCGATGACGCCCGATTCCATGTGGCCCTCCAGCGTCGACAGCCGGAACGAGTGGTCGGTCACCTCGATCACCTCGACCGCCCCCTTCCACGGCCCGGTGATGCCGATCACGAAGCGGTCACCGACCGCCATCGAGCCGGTCGCTCCACGTGACTTGGCGAACGGCGCCAACCGCTCGTCGGCGAGGAGGTTCGGGTCGGAGCGAATCGCGGCCATCGCCTGCGCCGCGTCGAGGGTGGCGTCGCGCGCCTCGATCGTGTACCGCCGATGGAACACGGGGCCGGTGGCGACCTCGACGGGCTGGTCGTCGGCGTCGCCGGCCCGGTCGCGGCGGGGCATCTCGACGCGTGCGACGTCGCGGCGTTCGTCGACGACGTCGCGCCGGTTCCAGCGCCAGATCGCCCGTGCGGCTCCGAGGTAGCCGCCTTCGGCATGATCGGGCGCCGCGGGTGCGTCGGGCGCCGCGGTGTCGGCGGCAGGTTGCGCGGCACGGTCCGGGGCGTCGGCGAGGCGGCGTCGAACGTCGGTGATGAACTCGTCGAGGTCGTCGACACCCAACGTGATCCCGGGGTGCTTGACGAGCCCGAGCGGTTCGATGCCCGGAACCGGCTCCCGGAACCGGAGGCAGGCGCCGCCGCGGGTCGTCGCCGCCATCGTGATGCCGCGGTCGGCCAGCGACAGGTGCGCCGGTCCGGCGACCCTCCATGCCGTGTACGGACCCGTGCGTTCGATGTCGACCACGTTCGACCACACCGTCGCCACCCGCCACAAGCCGAACACCGCCTCGAATCCGTCCTCGTCGACGTGCACGTAGCAGCGCGTCGGCACGACGGCGAACAACCGCGCCCAGCGGTCGAGCGGTCGTTCGAACGCGAACGCATAGCTGGTTCCCGAACGTCGGGAGCCTTCCGGAACCTCGTGGTCCATCGTCGTGCCTGCTCTCCCCGCCCGCTGCGGTCGTGCCGCCACGATCTACCCACGATGGTCGCGCCGCAGACCTCGGATTCCTGACAGCACGCGCCGTCGGCCCCCGCCAGCGCGTGGCGGTGTCGCCCGACACCGCCACGAGTGCCCTCGGCAGGATTCGAACCTGCGCACACGGCTCCGGAGGCCGATGCTCTATCCCCTGAGCTACGAGGGCGCGATTCGGCAGGCTAGCGGCGCCGGCGGCGCTTGGGGCGCCGGAACGCGGCAGCATGACGGGCCCGCCCGGCGGTGGTCCTCGGCGGTTGCGGCCGGGATCTGGCACGTGCGGCTGCAAGCGCTTACACTGCGCGTCGCGAGGCTGCATCCGACCGATCGGTGCACGGCCGCAGGGGACGAGAGGGGGGTACATGCAGCGAACAGGCAGAGCCAAGATCGAAGACGTCGCCGCCGCGGCAGGCGTCTCGGTCGCCACCGTCTCGCGTGCCGTACGCGGCCTTCCCAACGTCGCCGCCTCGACGCGGGAACGGGTCACCGACATCGCCGAGCAACTCGGATACCGGCCCGATCCCGTCGCCTCGCGTCTCGCCGCGGGCCGGGCGCGCACCGTGATCGTGCTCGTCCCGCACCTCTCCAGCTGGTACTTCTCCAACGTCGTCGCCGGTGCGGAAGCGGTGTGCGCCGAGGCCGGCTACGACTTCTTGATCCTCGGTGTGGGCAGCCTCGACGAGTGCCACCGGCTGCTCAACGAGGGCCATCACCTCGAGCGGCGCGCCGACGGCATCATCCTCGTCAACCTTTCCCCGACCGCCGCCCAGGTCCGATCGCTGCGCGCCCGCGGCGTCAGCATCTCGACCGTCGGCTCGGCGGCCGACCGCTGCCCCTCGGTCCGTGTCGACGACCACGCCGTCGGTGCCCTCGCCGCCGCCCATCTCGCCGAGCTCGGCCATCGCCGCATCGGCGTGATCAGCGGGACCAGCGACGATCCGATGAACGTCGAGGTGCCCCGACTGCGGTACGACGGGTTCGTCGACGGGCTCGCCGACCACGGCCTGGCGCTCGACCCGGCGCTCGTGGCCAGCGGCAACTTCGGCGTCGACGGCGGGAGCGAGGCGATGACCGCGCTGCTGGCCGCCGAATCTCCGCCCACGGCGGTGTTCGCGATGTCCGACGAGATGGCTTTCGGGGCGCTGATGGTGCTCGACCAGCGTGGGCTCCGGGCGGGAACCGACATCTCGCTGATCGGTGTCGACGACCACGAGTTCGCCAAGGTTGTCGGCCTCACCACGATCCGCCAAGAGGTCGCCGAGCAGGGCGCGATCGCGGCGCGGGCGCTGCTCGAACTGCTCGAGCCGCCGCGTCCCGACGGCGTCACCAAAGCGCTCGACGTCCCCGTCGAGCTCGTGGTGCGACGAACGACCGCGCCGTCTGACGGGGTTCCTGCAACGGCGGGCTCGACGGATCTTGCCGGCGGTGCGGTGCGCGGACCCGGACGCCGCCGCCGTCAGTAGCCGGTTCGCTCGCCGTCGCCCTCGCGGTGCCCTTCGCTCTCGCGGTGCCCCTCGCTCTCGCGGTGCCCCTCGCCCTCACCCAGTTCGGCCAGCAGGGCGTCGAGGAGCCCGCTGGCACCGAAGCGGAACGTCCACGGCGTGGCCCACTCCGGCCCCATCACCGACGCCGCCAGGTCGAGGTAGCGGATGGCGTCGTCGAGGGTCCGGATGCCGCCCGATGGCTTGATGCCGATGTGCCTGCCCCCGGCGAGCGCCTCGGCGACCACGGTCAACATCGCCCGCACGGCCTCGGGCGTGGCGCCGACCGCCGTCTTGCCGGTCGAGGTCTTGAGGAAGTCCGCCCCGCCTGCGACGGCGAGGCGACCCAGCTCGGCCACCCGGCCGACGGTGCCGAGCTCGCCGGTCTCGAGGATCACCTTCAGCACCCGGTGCTCGGCGTGGACGAGGGCGGCGACGTCGGCGACCATCCGCTCGGCGACACCCAGGTCACCCGCCAGGAAGGCCCGGTACGGCACCACCAGGTCGATCTCGTCGGCGCCGTCGGCGAGGGCGGCCGCCGTTGCCGCCAGCACGTCGGCGGGCGGCTCGTCGCCGCTGGGGAAGTCGACCACCGTGGCGACCCGCACCCCGCTGCCGGCGAGGCGATCGACGCACCGGGCGACGAACTCCGGCCACACGCACACCGCCGCCGTGGCGTGGCGCGCCGCTCGATCACAGAGCTCGTCGATGCCGTCGGCGGCGTGGTCGTCGGCGAGGTCGGTCAGGTCGATCAACCCGATCACCCGGCGGGCCAGGGCGTGGCGCTCGGCGTGACTCACGGAGATGACCGTATCGTCGGGCGGCTCGGCGTGGAGACGGAGATGGCGCTCCTCCGGCAACGGGCGCAGGACCGAGTCGAGGTACGACTGCAGCGCCTCCTCGTTCGGGACGTCGCGCCCGAGCCGTTCCGCCGTCAGGTAGCGATGTTCGAGGAACTGGTGGAAGACCTCGGCCGGTTCGAGGCGCCCCTCCCACTCGGGCGGGATCGACTCCACCACGGGCTCGTAGACCTCCAGTATCCATCGCGCCGTCGCCACCGCCCTGGGGACCGGATGACCTTCGATCCGCTCCAGCCAGGCGCCGAAGCTGTCGATGTCTGCAAGCAGCCGTCGCGCCTGGTTCTCCTGGACGTCGAGACCGGTGCGGGCGCGCAGCTCACGAGCATGGTGCCCCTCTTCGATGATGATCGGCTTGACCCACAGCCGGTCGCCGTCGCGGCTGATCGACAGCTCGTCGACGTCGAAGCCGAGTTCGTTGATCCGGCGCACCCGCTGGTCGATCCGCCACCGTTCGTCGAACGACACCTCGTCGACTCGGGTCAGCTCGTTCCACAACTGCTGGTACCGGACGCGCAGCGCCTCGGCGACGACGACCGGATCGAGGTCGGCACGCACGCGACCACGGGCCTGCAGCTCCATCAGACCACCGGCGATGTTCTCCACGGCGAGGTCGACGTCGTGTGTGCGCATCCCCTCGCTGATCGTGGCGTGCCGCTCGGTCGTCTCGGCGTCGACGAGGTAGGCCATCATCGCCCCGGCGTCGCGCCGCCACAAGATGTTCGACAGCGAACAGTCGCCCCAGAAGACGCCGTCGAGATGGAGCCGCACGACGAGGGCGACCCCGGCGTCCATCAGGCGGTCGCTCATCCATGCATCCGCCTGGCCGAGCAGATACCAGTACGGCAGTGAGTAGTCGAGGTACCTGGTGATCAGCACCGCCTCGCCGGGGCGCGGTGCCGACGACACGACGCCGACCGGCTCGACGACCGGCAGGTGGTCGAGCGACAGGTCGCGCAGCGTGCGGTACTCGCGGCGCGCCGCATCCTCCGACGTCGCCTTGAGCGCGTACGCCCGCTCGCCGTACCGCACGAAACGCACGACGTGACGGCTCAGTCCGTGCGCCATGCTCACCAACCGGGGATCGTCCCACTCGTCGAGCGGCACGTCCCACGGCAGGTCGAAGAAGTCCGGGTGTCCCTGTGTGGTGACCAGCTCCATCGGAACGTCCTCGCCGTCCGGACCCGTCAGCCCGTGTGCTGCAGCCAGACTGCCGTGTCCGGCGGCAGCACGCTCGGGTCGTCCAGCGGCGACGACGCCAGCACCACCTCACCGGGCGGCATCGGCACCGGATCGTCGGACATGTTGATCGTCACCCGGACGACGCCGCGGTCGAGGTCGACGACGCCGGCGGTCGACTCGATGACCGTCAGCTCCTCCCGGTCGGCGAGCAGCCGGCGCCGCAGCGTCAGCGCCCGTCGGTAGAGCGACAGCGTGGAGTCGGGATCGTCGGCCTGCGCCGCCGCCGACAGGGCACCGAACTCCGGCGGCTGCGGGAGCCATCCGGGACCATCGCCGAACCCGAACGACGGTCCGTCCGTCGTCCACGGAACCGGCACTCGGCACCCGTCGCGCCCCTTGCGAGTGTGACCCGAGTGCTCCCACACCGGGTCGTCGAGCACGTCGACGGGGAGGTCCCAGACCTCGGGCAGACCGAGCTCGTCACCCTGGTAGACGTACACCGAGCCGGGCAGGGCGAGCGTCAGCAGCGCCGCCGCCCGCCCACGGCGCATGCCGCGGGCGTCGTCGAGCACGTCGTGCGGGCCGTCCAACAACCAGCGCGCCGGGTCGACATCGTTCGGCAGGCCGTACCGGGTGCGGTGACGGACGACGTCGTGGTTCGACAGCACCCACGTCGACGTCGACCCGACCTCGGTCGCGGCGGCGAATGCGGCGGCGATGATGCTGCGGAACCCATCGGCGTCCCAGGGCTCGCTCAACAGGTCGAAGTCGAACGCCTGGTGGTACTCCCCGGGGCGGAGATAGCTGGGCAGGCGCTCGGGCTTGACCCAGGCCTCGGCGACCATCATCCGGTCGCCGTCGTACTCGTCGAGCACCGCCCGCCAGCGCCGGACGATCGGGTGGATCTCGTCGCGGTCCCAGAACGGATGACCCGGGTACCAGGCCCGGTGGTCGGCGTAGGGGCTCGTCTCGACATCGGGGTAGCCAGGCGCCTTGACGAGGGCGTGGGCGACGTCGACGCGGAACCCGGCGGCGCCGCGGTCCAGCCAGAAGCGCATCACCGACTCGAACTCCTCGACGACGTCGGGGTGCGACCAGTTGACGTCGGGCTGGCTCTCGGCGAACAGGTGGAGATACCACTGGCCGTCGTCGACGCGCCTCCATGCCGAACCGCCGAACACCGACGTCCAGTTGTTCGGCGGCAGCTCACCGCCGTCGCCGCGGCCCGGAAGGAAGTGGTAGCGGTCGCGGGCGCGATCACCGGGCGCCGCGTCGAGCGCCTCGACGAACCAGCGATGCTCCCACGAGGTGTGGTTGGGCACGAGGTCGACGACGACCCGGATGCCGTGGTCGGCGGCGTCGGCGATGAACTCCACGGCCTCGTCGATGTCGCCGAACTGCTCGTTGATCTGGCGGTAGTCGGCGACGTCGTACCCGCCGTCGAGCAGCGGTGAGCGGTACCACGGGTTGAGCCAGATGGCATCGACGCCGAGGTCGCGCAGGTACGGCAGGCGGCTGCGGAGTCCGGCGATGTCACCGGTGCCGTCGCCGTTGCCGTCGGCGAACGAGCGCGGGTACACCTGGTAGACGACGGCATGCCGCCACCACGGGTGTTCGGGCGGCGTGGGGGCCCCCGACGGCGTCGCGGCGGCGAGTGCGCTCACGCCCAGAGCGCGAGGCGCGTCTCGGGGTCGAAGAAGTGCATGTTCTCGCTCGACACGGCGATCTCGATCGTGTCGCCGATGCGCACCTGCGAACGGGGGTTGAAGCGGCCGACGGCGTTGGCGACGTCGACGCCCTCGCGCTCGTCGGCGGCATCGGGGTCGCCCGAGTCGACCGTCGGGGCGTCGACGCGGAAGTGCACCATGATCTCCGAGCCGAGCGCCTCGATCAGCGCCACCGGCGCCGTGAGGCGCTGGCTCTCGGGCACGTTCGGGGCATGCACCGCGTCCTCGAAGTCCTCGGGCCGGATACCGACGATGACGCTCTTGCCGTCGTAGTCGCGCAGGGCCGGCTGCTTCTCGAACGTCTGGCGCGGCAGACCGACGATGTTGCTGCCGATGCTGACCGTGCCGACGTCGCCGTTGACGCTGATCTTGGCCTCGTAGAGGTTCATCGAGGGCGACCCGATGAACGCGCCGACGAACACGTTGACGGGCCGGTCGTAGAGGTTCTGCGGCGTGTCGACCTGCTGCAGGTAGCCGTCCTTGAGCACGGCGACGCGGTCGCCCATCGTCATCGCCTCGACCTGGTCGTGGGTGACGTACACCGTGGTCACCGCCAGCTCGCGCTGCAGCGAGGCGATCTCGGCGCGCATCTGGACGCGCAGCTTGGCGTCGAGGTTGGACAACGGCTCGTCCATCAAGAAGGCGGCCGGCTGGCGGACGATGGCACGGCCCATGGCGACGCGCTGGCGCTGGCCGCCCGACAGCTGGCCCGGCTTGCGGTCGAGGTACGGCTCGAGCTCGAGGATCGCCGCCGCCTTGCGCACCCGGGTGTCGATCTCGTTGCGCGGCACCTTGGCGAGCTTGAGGGCGAAGCCGATGTTGTCGTACACCGTCATGTGCGGGTACAGGGCATAGTTCTGGAAGACCATGGCGATGTCACGGTCCTTCGGCTCGACGTCGTTGACGACGCGGTCACCGATCTTCAGCGTGCCGCTGGTGATCGTCTCGAGACCGGCGATCATCCGCAGCGCGGTCGACTTGCCGCAACCGGAGGGGCCGACGAGCACCAGGAACTCCTTGTCGGCGATCGTCAGGTCGAGGTCGTGGATGGCGTGGAAGCCGTTGTCGTAGACCTTGTTGAGCCCGTCGAGTTCCAGCGTCGCCATCGGCCATCCTCCTGATCAGTCGTCGCGCCGCCAGGGTTCCGGCAGCGCGCCCCACCGGTGACGCTAGCTGATGCGGTCGCGTGCGGGTCGTGAAACGGCCGGCAGCCGCGTGTCGGTCACGATCGCTCCACTCGTCGGCGATGATCGTCGACGTTGTCACCGTTGATGCGCCGCCGCTTGGTGCCGGTGACGGTGTCGACCTTGACGTCGTCGCCGGTCACCGGTTGGGCGGTGATGCGGGTCTCGCGCTCGAAGCCGTGCGAGACGTGCGTGTTGCGGTAGTAGCGCCAGAGGCCGAAGTAGACGGCGCCGCCGCCGGCGGGCCCGAGGGCCAGCAGCCATCCCGATCCGCTGTCGTCGCTCGCCGCCGTGAGCAGCGGCGACACCTCGGCGGCGATCGAGGTCAATGTGGCGACGATCATCCTGCGGCTCGCCAACATGGCGATGACGATGCCTTCGACGACGACGAACACGCCCAGCGCGGCGGCGAGCAGCCGGCCGTGCGAAACGGGCACGCTGCCCATCACCTCACCGGTGCGCCCGTTGACGGCGATGTAGTGCACCATGCCCGTGCCGCTCGGGTCGTCGGCAGTGGGAGTACAGCCACACCGGCAGGTACATCGCCAGCCAGCGCGTGCCGTGCACGTCGAGCGACTCCCGCTCCCAGCGCACGCCGCGGTCGTACCGGTCGACGCTCGAGGCGACCTCCGACCTGGCGATCGACAGCAGCCGGTCCTCGAGCACGGGTGCCAGGTGGGCGACGTCACGGTCGCGCTTCTCCGACGTGTACCCGGTGAGGTAGCTGGCGTTCCATTGCACGGCGTTCTCGGTGTCGAACGGCTGGATCGTGTTGATCACGTTGTTGGTGTTGACCGAGGCGTTCATGTGCGCCCGGTCCGACGACGACTCGAGCGTCAGGTCGTCGACGGTGAAGTCGACGTGCCGGCGCACCTGGTACACGTCGGCGTCGTAGTAGGTCTCCTTGTCGTTTCCGGACCCGCGCGTGTACTGACGCGTCTGGATCTCGCCGGTGCCGGCGACGTCGGCGCTGACGTTGCCGTCGACGACCATGTACGGCATGTAGACGCCGACGACGTTCTCGGGCGTGAACTCACGCACGAAGCCACGGTTGGCGAACAGCCGGCGCTTGCCGGCGAACTCGCGGATCCGTGCGACGGCATCGTCGTGGGTGATGCGGAACGGGAGCACGGCGTCGGGCACGGCCCCGTTCGGCACCTGCTCGTTGACGGTCAGCACGTGCCGGCACCAGTGACACCGGGCCCCCATCTGCTCGGCCGTGTTGACCACCACCTCGGCACCGCACCCGCTGCACTTCATCGTGATCAGCGACGTCGACGTCGATGTCGATGTCGGCGGCGCCGGTACCGATCGTGGTGCCGCGCAGCGCCGTCAGGTCGCCGTTGGCGAGCGTCTCGTCGAGTCGCGCCTCGGACCACTCGTGACGGCAGAAGAGGCAGATCAGCGACTCCGTGGAGGGTCGCAACTGGATCTCGGTCGCACCGCACTTCGGGCAACGGTTGACGCCGTCGTCGAGGCGGACGTTCTCGGTTTCGATCGTCGGTTCGGCGCCGGTCGAGGGCGCGACGTCGGCGCTGGTCGAGGGCGCGCCGTCGGCGCCGGGCAGGCGTGGCGGGGCGGGGTCGCCCGGCGGGGGGAGGCTCGTCATCTCAGGTCTCGCAGGCGCGCTCAGAGTCCGAGGACCTTGTTCTTCGCCGCGTCGTAGTCCTCCTGGGTGATCAGACCGGCGTCGAGCATCTCCTTGAACTTCGTCAGCTGCGCCATCGGATCGTCGGCAGCCGGTGCCGCCGGGGCCGCCGGAGTGGGCGGTGGTGGCGGTGCCGATGCGCCGCCGGCGGGAGGCGGCGGAGGCATCCGACCGCTGTTCGGGCCGATGCCCGGGACCGGCTGCTGCAGCCCGCCGAGGCCCGTCGCTCCCGCTGCCATGCCCATCCCGATCAGGCCGGCACCACCGGCGTTCTCACCCGCCGCCTCGAAGCCCGAGGCGACCGACGCCTGGAGGTTCGAGTTGCCGCGAGCGCCCGACAGGGCGTCGGCGCGCTGCACGTTGCGCAGCAGCTCGCGCGTCGTCTCGTCGTACTCGATCGACACGATCGCCGTGGCGACGATCGCCAGACCGCGACCCGAGCTCCACTGGTAGTTCTGCTCCACGGCGGCCGACAGGCTCTGGGCGAAGCCGATCGAGTCCTGCTGGATCTTGGTGATCCGATTGCCCTTCGACGGATCGTTGGTGTACATCGAGAACGCCGGGGCGAGCGAACCGACGACCTCGTTGAACAGCTGCGATGCCGCGTCGTTGTCGAGGTCGGTGAAGTCGAACACCTGACCCGGCTCGAGGTACTTCGCCGGCACCCAGGCCTTGACGAACAGGATCGGGTCGATGATCTTCAACGTGTACGTGCCGCGGGTGACGGCGCCGACCTGGGCGTTCATGTACGCGTCGTCCCAGTAGATCTCGGACTGCGTGCCGAAGCGGTTGTTCGGCAACTCCTTCAGCGTCACGAAGTAGGCGCGCTGTTGCGACCCCGGGCGACCACCGAACTTGAAGCGCTCCCACGACGTCTTGATCAGCGGGCTGACGATCCCGTCGCCGGCGAAGATCGATTCCGAGTCCTGGGCGTCGCTGTGCCACTCGTAGGCGCCGGCCTCGGCGGCGAAGCCGGTGATCGCACCCTGCTCCATCAGCACCAGGCCGTAGCCCTCCGGCACGAGGATCCGGCTGCCGTTGGAGATCACGCCGTCGGAGGCGCGTGTGTTCGAACCTCGGCCCTCGTTCGTGCCTCGCGGCACGGCGGCGAACAGTGCTGCCGTGGGCGCCAGGCCGTCGGGCACCGTGTAGAAATCCTTCCACTGATCGGCGAGCGTTCCGCCGAGAGCGCCAACTGCCGCCCGGATGAGCCCCATAGGTCGTTCCTTCTCCTCGATCGTCCGTGAGCCTGCGAGTGTATTTCAGCGCAGCGGTCCGCGGTCGCGATCACGGCCGCGGCGATAGCGTCGAGCGCCGTGAACCAGGCGAAGAACCGGATGCAGGCACTCGGGCTGCTCGACCGCTCGTTTCGAGCGGCGACCGACGAGGAGCTCACGGCTGCCGTCGAGGCCCTCGACGACGATCACCGTGAGGGCCTGGAGGGCTTCGTCGACGAGCTCACCCCCGACGGCATCCGCGAGGCAGTCAAGGCCGGACGGATCAACGGCGAGATGGAGGCGGTCGCCGCGATCCTCACCGACGCCAGCCTCGCCGACTGCATCAAGGAGCTCGGCGACCACGCCGACAACCCCTCGACCGAGCAGCTCAAGGACGTCCTGCCGGGCATCGTCGAGCGCCACGGTGTCGCCACCACGCGGATCATGCTCGCCGCCACGGTCGCCGGCGAGGCGCCGGCATCGGCGATCATCCGCGACCTGCTGAAGAACGACGAGCTCGTCGCGCTGCCGAAGGCCGACGAGATCACGATCGCTCCGCTGATCGACACGAAGAAGCGTTCCGACGCCGAGCAGGAGGCGTTGCGCGCCAAGCGCGCCGCAGCCAAGCAGGCCAAGAAGGACGCCGAGCGGGCTCGCAAGGCGCAGTCCGCCGCTGCCAAGCGCAAGTAGGCCAGCCGCCTCCAGCCGCCGCGTGCCACGTGACGAACGGGGCCCGTCCCCATTCGTCACGTACTGTCGCCCCGGGGGACGGTGACGGCGGGGTCAGCCCTTGACCGAGCCGGCGAGGATGCCGCGGACGAAGAAGCGCTGCAGCAGGAAGAACACGGCGAGCGGCACCGCCGCCTGGAGGAACGCGCCGGCGGTGAGCAGGTGCTCGGACTGGCCGAACTGGCCGGTCTGGGCGGCGATGACGACCGTCGACGGCGCCGCCGACTGGTTCGACGCCGATCATCGTCACGGCGATCAGGTAGTCGTTCCAGGTCCACAGGAACTGGAAGATGGCGAACGCGGCGAGCACCGGCACCGACAGCGGCAGCACCAGGCGGTAGAAGATCTTGAAGTGGTTGGCACCGTCGATGCGCGCCGACTCGAAGATGTCCTTGGGCAGCGACGAGATGTAGTTGTGGAGCAGGAAGATGGCGAACGGCATGGCGAACGCCGTGTGGCGTGAGCCAGACGGCCGTGGTCGTGCCGGCGAGGTCGAGGTCGGGGAAGACCGTGATCGTCTTGTCGAGGCACGGGATCGTCCAGTGGGCACCGTTGACGTACATCAGCAGCAGCGGGATCGAGGGCGACCTGCAGCGGCACGGCGAGCAGGGCGACGGTGCCGATGAACAGCCCCTGGCGGTGCTTGAAGTCGATCCACGCGAAGGCGTAGGCGGCGAACGCGGCGAAGGCGATCGGGATGATCGTCGCCGGCAGGGCGATGGCGAACGAGTTGGTCAGCCCCTGCTTCATGCCGCCCGCCGCGGTCGTGCCGAGGACCTCGCGGTAGTTGTCGAGCGTCAGGTCGCCGACGTTCGCGCCACGCCGTCCACCAGCCGCTGCTGCGCTGCTGGTCGCGTGAGCGCACCGAGTTGACGAGCAGACCGACGGTCGGGATGCTCCAGACGACCACGAGCAGCCACAGCACCCACGTCGGGATCGATGCGCAGGAAGCGGTAGGCGACGCCGGTCGCCCCCTTCGTGGGCCGTTCCGGGTTGACGATCCCGGCGGTCATGCGGCAGCCTCCGAGCGCTCATGCCGGCGACTTCTGCGATCCGGCGGATGTTGATCCACATGACCGGGATCACCGAGACGAACAGCACGACGGCGAGCGCCGAGCCGAGGCCGAGGTTGCTCTGGCCGAACGCCGTGATCCACATCTGGTTGGCGATCACCTGGGTGCCGAAGTTGCCGTTCGTCATCGCGTAGACGATGTCGAAGACCTTCATCACGGTGACGAACAGCGACGTGATGACGACGCCGATCGTCGGCGCGATCTGCGGCAGCGTGATCCGCCAGAACACCTGCGACTCGGTCGCGCCGTCGACCTTGGCCGCCTCGATCGAGCTCGGTCGGCACCGCCTTGATCGCCGCCGACAGGATCACCATGGCGAAGCCGGTCTGCACCCAGATCAGCACGACCATCAGCCACATGTTGTTGAACGGCGCCTCCTGGATGAACAGCACCGGTTTGGCGTTGATCGACGCCGTTGCGTCTCGACGTAGCCACCGAGCCCGGGCCCGAGGATGCGGTAGATGAGGTAGAGCGACGAGGAGCAGGAAGCCGACCGCGAAGCCGACCATCGTGTTCGACTTGGTGTCGAGCCCAGCTTGATGAAGTAGCCGAGCGAGGACGATCAAGCACGAACAGCGACGACGAGCCAGATCACCTTGCCCGTGGTCGACGTGGTCGACCTCGCCGATCCAGACCCAGAGCGCGTTCAGCACGCCGGTCTGCGTCCTGGGAGACGTCGCGGGCCTGGTACATGAAGCGCCAGATGATGCCGGCGCCGATGAACGAGATCGCCATCGGCAAGAAGATCAGCGACTTGGCCGCGTTCTCGGCCTTGGCGCGGTCGGCGAGCACGGCGACGGCCAGCCCGAGCGCCGTCGCCAGCGACGTGACGACGATGACCCACCAGATGTTGTTGAAGATCGTGCCGCGGATCGAGACGAGGATGGCGCACGACGAGCACGAAGAAGCCGACGAGTGATCGGGCCGAGCGAGCTCGGGCCGCGCTCGAACGGCTGGCTCGTGCGCCGCCCGGCGATGACGCCGACGAGGAGGCCGATGGCGATGCAGGGCGAGGGCGATGAAGAACAGCCGGCTGGTGAAGATGTCCTGCCAGTTGTCGAAGTTGATCGAGTTCTTGCTGGTGAAGATCGTCGACGTAGTTGTCCCAGCCGACCGACTCGCGTGCCGTTGCGGTTGTGGAACGACAGGTAGATCGTGCGCACCAGCGGCGCCAGCAGACCGACGACGATGAACACCAGCGCCGGCGTGACGAAGATCCACGACCGTGAGCGCTGCTCGATGCGCCGGCGCTTCGTGGCGTCGGGCGGGACGCGGCAGCCCGAAGCGGACGCCGAAGATCGCCGCCGGGACGACGGTGGCGTACGACGACCTCGACGAAGTTGCCGCGCGCCGATGTCAGCGCCGCCCCACGCGCCGATGAACCAGCCGACGGCGACGCCGGTGAGCACCGACAGCGGGGCCGCGCGCGCGCCGTAGCGCCACAGGCCGATCAGCCCGAACAGCGCCGCGCCGACCGCGACGCAGACCCACAGCTTGCGCCCAGTCGATCGCCGGCCAGGCCGACTCGTCGAGGGCGAAGGCGGTGAGGAGCCCGAAGCGCGGTGAACCCGACGATGGACAGCGGCAAGCCGGGCGAGCTGCTGGCGCGGCGGCGCTGAGCAGGAACATCACCAGCGCCGAGCGCGGCGCCGCCGATCAGCCCCCACAGCAGGCCGTTGATGTCGAACGGCTGGGTGCTGCCAGCCGGTGATGTCGTCGAACACGCCTTGCCCGACGAGCTGGACGCGGTCGTCGAACAGCGTGGCGAGCGAGCCGTTGGCCTCGGCGACGAAGTAGCGCGACGAAGCCGAGCGACCGCGCCGAGGATGGTGTTGAAGCGGGTCCAGTGCGCGTACGCCTGGTCGAAGAGCAGGTTGGCACCGACCCACAGCGCCACCGTGAGGACGACGGCGAGGACGACCTTGAGCGTCGTCTCGGCGATGTTGCGCGGGCCGACGTAGTAGAGCAGGAAGGCCGCGAGCGCGACGAACACCAGCAGCCGGCACGACGTTGCCGACGGTGAAGCAGCCGGCGCGCGGCGGCTCGTCGGGCGTGCGCTTGGGGATCGGCGCCGATCGGCGCGGCAGGCGCTGCGGCGCCGTCGTCCTCGACGACGGTCATGCTGCACCCCCCTTCGGCCGCTGCGTCCGTGACGACACTACGTGACACGACGGACGGTGCCGGTGACCCTCGCGGGTCACCGGCACCGTCGTGCTCGGCCGACGGCGATCGGTTCAGCCGATCAGCTCGGCCACGACGCCTGGATGTTCGCGGTCGCCGTCTTGGCGTCCTCGTCGCCGTTGACGAACGACGTGCCCTCCGTCCAGAACGTGCCGGAGCCGACCTCGGCCGGCATCTGGTCGGAGCCGTCGAACGCCGCCGGGCTCGGCCGTCTGCAGCGTGCTCGATGAAGCCCTGCTCGAGCGGTGCCCACTTGCGTCGTGTCGGCGTTCGTGTTGCCGGTGAGGAAGCCGGAGAGTGCCGCCGCCGACACGCTCGCTCTGCGCCGCCTGGCGGGCGTTGGCGAACTCGGCCGAGCCGAGGTACTCCATCACCTTCCACACCTCGGGAGCGTCGCGGAACGCGCCGGCGCTGATGCCGCCGACCAGCACCGGGTGGCCCTCGTCGGACGGGAAGTAGAACGTGCTGACCTGCCCGTCGCCGTCGCCGAACTGCGTGCCCTCGGGGAAGAAGGCGCTGAAGAAGTTCGCCTGGCGGTGCATCATGCACTTGCCCTGGACGAGCGGCTCGGCCGTTGTCACCGAACGCCGTGGCGGCGATCGAACCGCCGGAGGAGTACACGGCGCCCTCCTTCGTCCACAGGCCGTCGGGACCGGCGACCTCGTTGAACGTGTCGATCGACCGGCTGGTCGTCGAACGGGACCTCGTGGGCGACCCACTGGTTGTAGTAGTCGATGCCCTGCTCGCGCAGGACCAGCTCCTCGACCCAGTCGGTGAACGGCCAGCCGGTGGCCGGCGCCGGACTCGATGCCGACGCACAGCGGGGTGTCGCCGTTGGCGATCATCTTGTCCATCAGCGTCTTGAACTCGGTCAGCGTCTTGGGGACCTCGTAGCCCTTCTCCTTCCAGACGCTCGGCACGTACCAGACGAGCGACTTGAGGTCGGACTTGAACGGCACGCCGTACTGCGTGCCGTCGACGTTGGAGAACGCCAGGTAGCTGTCGGCCCAGTTCTCCTGCACCGACGCTGAGCGACGTCGTCGGGGAGCGGCAGCAGGTCGCCGTCCTTGGCGAACTGGACGAGCTTGCCGGGCTGCGGGAAGGCGGCGATGTCGGGCGGGTTGCCGCCGAGCACCTGCGCGTTGATCTGCTGCTCGAAGTCGCGGCGACCGACGTAGGTGATGTCGATCCCGTTGGCCGTCGCCGAACTCGGTCAAGGCGTCCTGCATGGCGCCGGCCTCGTTCTCGGAGTCCTCGACGCCGAACACCGTCACGGAGCCGGCACTGCCGGCACCCGGCGTCGACGGCAGGGGCTCGGTGCCCTCGGTCGCCGGTTCGCTCGAGTCGGTGGCGGTGTCGTCGGTGGCGGTGTCGCCGGGCGCTTCGGTCCCGGCGGGCGTCGAACTGCCGGAATCGGCGTCGTCACCATCGTCTTCGGTGCTGCAGGAAGCCGCCACCAGCGCCAATGAAATCGGCACGGCGGCGAACTTGAGCCAGCGCTTCCTCATGTGTTCCCCCTTCAGGTACGCCGGGCTGAATCCCGGTCGCTGTAAACGCTTGCACAATCCCGCCGCCGAGGTCAAGGGCGACCACTGTGAAACCCGCAACGTTGCTGTTCGCCGCGAGGCGCTGCCATCGTCGCTGCCATCGTCGTTCAGTCGACGGCGGCGAATCGGACCTGGCGTTCGTGGTCGAGCAGCCAGGCCTTGGTCGCCAGCCCGCCGGCGAATCCGGTCAGCGACCCGTCGGCGCCGACGACGCGATGGCACGGCACGATGATCGAGATCGGGTTCTTGCCGTTCGCCGCTCCGACGGCGCGCGCCTTGCGACGGTCGCCCATCCGTGCCGCTTGCTCGCCGTACGAGATCGTGTCGCCGTAGTCGATCGTCCGCAGCGCCTCCCAGACGTCGCGCTGGAACCTCGAACCGACCGGGTCGAGGGGCAGGTCGAACTCGCGGCGCTCGCCGGAGAAGTACTCCCGGAGTTGCTCGGCGGTCGCGACGAGCACCGGGTGATCGGGGCGCTCGACGGTGCCGGCGAGTGGCACCCGGCCCTCGTCGTCGGGCCACAGCACGGCGCGCAGGCCGACGTCGCTGGCGATGATCGTCAACGGCCCGATCGGCGTGACGACGATCGCCGAACCGAGCCCGGTCGCGCTGTCGTCGGGACGGCTGGTGTCGCGGTTGCTGGTGTCACGGGGGCTGGTGTCACGGTTGCTGGTGTCGCGGTTGCTGGTGGTGACGGTGCGATCGTCGGGCATCTCGTGCTCCTCGTTGGTCAGGTCGGGAATCGACGTTCGACGTCGAGCTGTGGGATCGGCGACGGCGTCACCGTCACGGGTTCGTCGGCGAGGCTCGCCCAGAGGTGGTGGACGGCGTACGACCGCCAGGGCGCTGCGGCCTCGAGGTCGGCGTCACCGAGTCCCAGCCGGCCCAGCGCGTGGCGGACACCGAGATCACTCGTCAGCGCCACGTCGGGATGGCCGAGACCGCGCATGACCACGTAGTCCGCCGTCCACGGACCGATGCCGCGCAGCTCGACGAGTTGCCGGCGGGCGGCCACGGGGTCGACGCCGAAGTGCAGCTCGACCGATCCATCGGCGACCGCCGTCGCCAGCCGACGGATCGTGTCGCGTCGTGCAGCCGGCATGGCGAACGCCGAGTCCGGCGCCTCGGCGACGTCTTCGGGCGAGGGGAAGCGTCGGGTCAGCGGCGCCCCCGGACCCTCCGGGGCGTCGAGAACGGGCCCGCACGCATCGACGAGTCGCGCCGCAACCGTGCGCGCCCCGGCGACGGACACCTGCTGGCCGACGACGGCACGAACGGCCGTCTCGAAGGGATCGATGCTCGCCGGCGCTCGGCGTCCGGGCGTCCGTTCGACGAGCCGGGCGAGGACGCGATGGCGGTTGAGCACCTCGTCGACGGCGGTCGGGTCGGCATCGAGGTCGAGCAGGCGACGGAGACGTTGGACTGCCGGCGTCAGGTCGGCGGCGTACTCGACGGTCACGGCGGCGACGATGACGTCGGCGGGGGTCCCGGCACCGGCGGCACCGGCGGTGCCGGCGACGAGCGACACGTGCGCCGTGCCCCGCGGCAGCGTCATCGTCCGTTCGTAGCGCTCACCGTCCCACCGTTCGACGCCGGGAATCGCCCTGCCGCCGATGAACGCGAGCACCTCGTCGGCGGCGAACGGGGAGCGGACCGGCAGCCGCAACGAGACCGCCACGCCGCGACCGGTGGGCACGGCGGACGCCGCAGTCCGGTCGCCACGGGCGCCGGCGCGCAGCTCCGTCGGCGAGCAGGCGAAGACCTCGCGGATCGTGTCGTTGAACTGACGCACGCTGCCGAACCCGGCGGCGAAGGCGATCTCGGTGAGCGGCATCGACGTCGTCTCGACGAGCAGCCGCGCCGTGTGGGCGCGCTGGGCGCGAGCGATGGCGAGCGGGCCGGCACCGAGCTCGTCGGTCAGCAGGCGGGTCAGGTGCCGGTCGCTGTAGCCGAGTCGTCGCGCCAGACCGCCGACGCCGTCACGTTCGACGACACCGTCGACGATGAGGCGCATTGCCCGGGCGACGACGTCGTGACGAGCGTTCCAGTCCGGGGAGCCCGGCGAGGCGTCGGGTCGACAGCGCTTGCACGCCCGGAAGCCACGTTGCTGGGCGGCGGCGGCGGTGGCGTAGAAGTCGACGTTGCCACGCTTGGGCGTGATCGCCGGGCAGCTCGGGCGGCAGTAGATGTCGGTCGTCCGGACCGCCGTGACGAACTGCCCGTCGAACCGGCGGTCGCGGCTCTGCACGGCGAGGTAGCAGGAGTCGGGATCGAGCACGAACCCATCCTGCCCGCCCATCAGGATGATGACCAGCGGGAATCGGACAGCACGGTCGGCGCCCGGCTGATGCGGTCAGTCGCAGGGGACGGGGCGCAACGTGGCGTCCGCGGTGTGCGCGGGACCGGCATCGGGTGAACCTGCGGGCACCAACCGGAAGCGCAACAGGTAGAGCCCGACGAGGCAGCAGGCGACCCCGCCGAAGAAGGCGTCCTGCTTGCCGACCGCCTGCGCCAGTCCGCCGATCGCCAACCCGCCGAACGCCGAGCCGATCTCGAAGAACATCGTGAACGAGCTGATGGCGAACGCCCGCTCGCGGTCGCTGACCTTGTTCACCGTCAGGGCGAACAGCGACGGATAGTTGAGGGCCATGCCGAACCCGACGAACATCGCCGCCACCCAGAGCGCCGGCACGGTCGGGATCGTCGCCAGGATCGTCAGCGCCACGGCGACGTTGACGAGGGCGATCGTCACGGCGCGGCGAGGACCGAGCCGCTCGGGCAGCTTGGCGCCGAACAGGCGCACGACCAGCGACGTCAACGAGTAGACGGCGAACAACCCACCGGACGTCGCCAAGCCGACCTCACGGGCGTGGTCGGGGACGAACGCACTGAAGCAGGCGAACGCCGCGGTGGCGGCAGCGAGCACGATCCCGGGCATCACGGCGGCGGGATGGATGAAGCGGCGGATGCCGCGCGGCGCGATGACATCGGCGAGGTCGGCATCGGTGCCACCGGCGGTCGCCACCCGCGCCGGTGCCCACAACGACACGACGGCACCTGCGAGCGCGAACAGGCCGGCGACGAAGAACGCCAGGCCGTACCGCGTGTCGTCGAGCAGCCACTCACCGATGATCGGACCGAAGCCGATGCCGCCGAACACGGCCACCGAGAAGTAGCTGGCGCCTTCGGCCCGTCGGTCGGGCGGCGACAGGTCGGCGATCAGCGTTGCCGCACCGACGAACACCGCCGCTTCGCCGACGCCCGTGACGCCGCGCAGCAGGAGCAATTGCCAGAACTCGTCGACCTGGCCGGACAACATGCCGGCGACCCCCGCGCCGGCGGCGCCGCCGACCATCAACACGCGCCGTCCGTAGCGGTCGGCGAGGCGACCGATGAGCGGTCGAGCAAGGATCGCCGTGATGGCGAACACCGCGATCGTCAACCCGATGCCGAACTCGCCCGCGCCGAGCGGGCCCTCGACGAACAGCGGGACGATCGGCACGAGCATGCCGATGTAGACGAAGAAGACGAGGGCGGCGAACGTCACCGTCAGGAACGGTCGGGTGATCAGCCGGTCCGCGGACGGCGTCACGGCGGCGGATCTCGACATTCCCACCATGGTGGCGCTCGTCGGCGGCCGCGCCTGCGTCGGACGCCGGTCTCGACCGATGTCACAGCGCACCCAGCGGAGACGATCCCGCCATCGTTCGCCTCGAACACGACGGACGCATCCGTCGTCTCACCCGGCCGCCGCCACCGCGACGTCCACGTCGGCCGCGTCGGCCGCGTCGGCCGCGTCGGCCGCGACGACGGCAGCGCCATCACCCGGGTCTGACCGCCCGCACCGTCAGTGCGGAAGCCAGGCGTCTGGGTCGTGGGTCAGTGCCTCGATCTCGGGCGGGATCCGCCCGGAGGCGACATCGGCCAGCGTCACGTGTTCGAGCACGCTGCGGATCCTCGCCCGCACGGCGATCCACACGTGTTGCAGGGCGGTCGCCGGGGCGTCGTACTCGAGCGTCTCGGGCCGGTCACCACGCACCTGGGTCAGCGGGCCGTCGACCGCCCGGACGACCTCGGCGATCGTGATCTGGTCGGCCGGCTTGGCGAGCGAGAAGCCACCGCCGGCGCCGCGTTGACTGCGAACGAGGCCGCTGATCCGCAGCTCGACCAGCGTGTTCTCGAGGAACTTGACGGGCATCTGCTGGCTGGCGGCGATCGTCCGGCCGGTCTGCGGTGCACCCGCCGGCGCTGCCGCCATCACGAGCAGCGCCCGCACGGCGTAGTCCGCCTTGGCGGAGATCTGCACGCTGCCCATCAGCGGTGCGGCCCGATGCCCATGCGACGACGTCAGCCCGCCATCGCGTCGTCGTGACGGACGCCCGCCGCCGCCGGCACGACACGGACCCGGTCGCCGATCGCGAGATCGTCGCGACCCGGCTGCCACTGGTCGGTCACGGCGACCTCCCCGCCGTCGTCGAGGGCGACGTTGACCCGCCGCTCACTCCCCACGCGGACGGCGCGCCGTACCTGACCGGTGACGCCGTCGTCGCTGGCGTCGGCGGCGACGACCGCCAATTCGTACGGGCGCACCAAGCGCCCGTCGAAGTGCGTCGTCGGGCCGAGGAACCCCATCACGAAGTCGTTCGCCGGCTCGTCGTAGAGGGCATCCGGGCTGCCCGTCTGCTCGACGCGACCGTGGTTGATGACGACGATCTCGTCGGCGACCTCGAGCGCCTCCTCCTGGTCGTGGGTCACGAACACGGTCGTCACGTGGACCTCGTCGTGGAGGCGGACCAGCCAGTCGCGCAGCTCGCGGCGGACGTTGGCATCGAGCGCCCCGAACGGCTCGTCGAGCAGCAGCACCCTCGGTTCGACGGCGAGGGCGCGTGCGAGCGCCATCCGCTGACGCTGGCCACCCGACAGCTGCGACGGCAAGCGGTCGGCGAACGGATCGAGGTGGACGAGCGACAGCAGTTCGTGCACCCGCTCGCGGACCTGCGCCTTCGGCACCTTGCGGATCTCCAGCCCGAACGCCACGTTGCGGGCGACGGTCATGTGCTTGAACGCGGCGTAGTGCTGGAACACGAAGCCGACGTTGCGCCGCTGCGGCGTCGCCGTCGTGACATCGTCGCCGTCGATGACCACCGTGCCGCTGTCCGCCTCCTCGAGGCCGGCGACGATGCGCAGCAACGTCGACTTGCCACCTCCGGACGGGCCGAGCAACGCCGTCAGCCTGCCGGTCGGGACCGACACGCTGACGTCGTCGAGGGCGACGAAGTCGCCGAAGCGTTTGGACACGTGCTGGATCTCGATGCTCACGAGGCAGCCTCCTTCGGGCGGATGAACGAGACGATGACGATGCACAGGACGGACACCGACATCAGAACGAAGGCGATCGCCGACGCCGAGCTCTGCTGGAACTCCTGGTAGCGCTCCTCGACGACGAGCGTCGCCGTCTGGGTGCGCCCGATGACGTTGCCGGACACGATCTTCACCGCGCCGAACTCGCCGAGCGACCGGGCGAGGCTGAGCACCACGCCGTAGACCAACGCCCACCGGATCGCCGGCAACGTGATGCGGCGGAACGTCTGCCACGGGCCGGCGCCGAGGCTGCGCGCCGCCTGCTCCTGGTCCGTGCCGACCTCTTCCAGCACGGGCACGACCTCGCGGACGACGAGCGGCAGGGCGACGAACGTCGTCGCCATGATGATCGCCGGTGTGGCGAACATCACCTGGAAGCCGTGCTCTTCGAGCGGCGCCCCGAACCATCCGTCGCGCCCGTTGTAGACGAGCAGCAGGGCGAGGCCGACGACGACCGGTGACACCGCCAGCGGCACGTCGACGAGGGCGTTGAGGAGCCGCTTGCCGGGGAACTCCTGACGCACCAGGAGCAGCGACACACCGACGCCGAAGACCGTGTTGATGACCACGGAGCTGACGGCGACGACGAGCGTCAACCGCAGCGCATCGATGACGAGCGGGTCGGTCAACGTGTCGACGACGTTCTGGACGCCGTCGGCGAACGTGTGCTTGACGACGAGTGACACCGGCCAGACGACGAGGAAGAACAGGTAACCGACGGCCACCAGGCGCAGGGCGAGACGCGACGAGCGGTGCGGGGCGAGGGCGCTCGACTCAGCCACGGCGGGCCACCCGGCGCTGGATCAGGTCGAGCAGCACGATCACCGCCACCGAGATGACGAGCAGGACCGTGGCGACGGCGGCGGCACCCGCCAGGTCGCCGTTCTCGACGTAGGTCAAGATGCGGACCGAGGTGACCTCGGTGCGCAGGGCGAGGTTGCCCGACAGGAGCACGAGCGAGCCGTACTCGCTGATCGCCCGGGCGAACGACATCGCCGCCCCCGAGGCGATCGCCGGCGCCAACGACGGCAGGATCACTCGACGGAACGTGGTCGAGCGCGTCGCACCGAGCGAGGCGGCGGCTTGTTCCACCTCCGGCTCGAGGGCCTCGAGCACCGGCTGCACCGTGCGCACGACGAACGGCAAGGTGACGAACGCGAACGCCAAGAAGACGGCGACGCGGGTGTTGGCGACGTCGATCCCGATCGGGCTGTTCGGTCCGTACAGCGACAACAGGACCAGCCCGGCGACGATCGTCGGCAGGGCGAAGGGGATGTCGATGACGACCTCCATCAGGCGCTTGCCGCGGAACTGGTCGCGGACGAGGACCCAGGCGATCAACGTGCCCATGAAGATGTTGAGCAGCGTGACCAGCGCGGCCTGGGTGACGGTGAGGCGGATCGCCGCGGCCGTCTGCTCGTTGGTGATCGTGCGCCAGAAGGCCTCCCAGCCGCCCGAGGCCGTGCGGCCGACGATGGCGGCGAGGGGGATCAGCACGAGCAGGCTGAACCACAACAGCGTGACGCCGAGACCCACGGCCGGACCGGCGGTCAGCGTGCCGACGCGGAACCTGCGGCGGCCCCTCGCCGGGCCCGCCTCGGGCGCGATCGACTGCGCCTCCGGCGAGACCGGTCCGGGGTCCAGGGTGACCGTCATCGCCGTGCCGTCACGACGCCTTGCCGGTGGCCAGCTGGATCGCCGTCACCCGGCCGTTGTCGGCGTCGAAGTAGACCTTGTTGACCTCGGGCCAGCCGCCGAAGTCGTCACCGATCGTCAGCAGCTGGGCGGGTGCCGGGAACGGGTTGGCGGGATCGTTGGCGCCTTCGACCTCGCCCGGATCGACACCGTCGATGACGGGACGGAAGCCGAGCTTGGCGAACTCCGACTGCGCGTCGGCCGAGAGGACGAAGTCGAGCCACGCCTGGGCCTTCGGATCGGCATCGATCAGCACGGCGCCGGGGTTCTCGATCAGCAGCGTCGTGTCCGGCACGACGTAGTCGAGCTTCTCGCCGTTCTGACGGGCGAGGATCGCCTCGTTCTCGTACGACAGCAACACGTCGCCGGTGCCGGACAGGAACGCCGTGGTGGCGTCACGCCCGCTCCCCGGCAGGGCGACGATGTTCTCGAAGAGCTTGGTGACGAAGGCGTCGGCCTCCTCGTCGGTGGCACCGCCGGCGTAGGCGTGGCCGTAGGCGGCCATGATGTTCCAGCGCGCCGACCCGGACGAGCCAGGGTTCGGTGTGACGATCTCGATGCCCTCCTCGACGAGGTCGTCCCACGAGTCGATGCCCTTCGGGTTGCCGGGTCGCACGGCGAGGACGACGACCGAGTCGGAGACGATGCCGTCGGTCGGCCCGGTGTTCCAGTCCTCGGCGACGAGGCCGGCATCGACGAGGCGGGTGACGTCGCCCTCCAGCGAGAAGTGGACGTAGTCGGCAGCGAGCCCGGCCTCGACGGCCCGGCTCTGGTCGCCGGAGGCGCCGTACGACTCGACCCACGTGACGCCGGCGCCCTCGGGCGTCTCGGCGAACTTGGCCTGGATGGCGTTGTTCGCCGCCTTCGGGACGGCGAAGCCGACGAGCGACAGCTCGGTGTCGCCGCCGGCGTCGGCGGCGGGCGAGGAGGCGGCGCCCGGCGTCGACCCGTCGTCGGCGGCGGCCGCAGGATCGTCGCCGTCGCTGCCGCACGCCGCGAGCGCCAGGGAGGCGACGACTGCGGCGGTGAGCGCAGCAGCCAGCTTGCGGGACGGGCGGGGGGTCTTCATCGGATCTCCTCAATAGTTGACGTTCTCGATCGGACTTGCCGAGATTACGAGTCAACAGCCCTATTGTCAACCTACTTGGTAGACATTCCTTCGTCTGCCATCGTGTGGCGCCAATCACGTGACGAAGAAGCCACGTGACGAACGGGGACGGGTCCCATTCGTCACATGCGCGGCGCGACGGCGAGGGAGCGCCGGCTCAGATGCGGGCGACGTCGACGGCGACCGACAGCGACTGCGACGACGCCGGGCCGATCACGACGCCGCGCACCGGGGCGACGTCGGCGTAGTCGCGTCCCCACCCGATCGTCACGTGGCGATCCGGTCGGACGATGCCGTTCGTCGGATCGAGGTCCAGCCACCCGTGGTCGGGAATCCACACCGAGCACCAGGCGTGCGAGGCATCCGCGCCGAACACCTTCGGCTCCCCCGGCGGCGGGTCGGTCTCGATGTAGCCGCTGACGTAGCGCGCCGGGAGCCCGAGCACCCGCAGCCCACCGGTGGCCAGGTGGGCGAAGTCCTGGCACACGCCACGGCGCTCGGCGAGCACCACGTCGAGCGGGGTGCTGATCTCGGTGAACGTCGGATCGAACACGAGGTTCTCGAAGATCTGCGTGCAGAACGCGATCGTCGCCTCGACGACGCCCCGCCCGGGCGTGAACGACGCTCGGACGAACGACTCCAACGCGTCGCGGTGACTGGCGATCGGGACGAAGCGCGACGGCGCCACGTAGGGCGCGACGTCGAGCGCCGGCGGTCCGCGCAGACCGGACACCTGGGCGCTGACCCGCTCCCAGGCGACCTCCGTGCGCGGCAGCTCCTGGCGCCAGACCAGCGCCTCGGTCACCGCCTCGAGCACGAGGCCGTCGTGGGGATGGTGCACGCCCACCTGCACGATGCGGTTGCCGAAGACGTCGTCGCGCTCGTCGCGCTCGTCGGTGGCGGGGTCGGTGGTCAGGGCGGTGCTGATCACCTGCTGCGACGGTGTCGGCCGGGCGAGCACGCAGGCCACGCTGTAGCCGTCGAGCATCGGCGCGCCGTACCGGTACTCGGTGCGGTGCACCACCCGGTAGCGCCGCGCCGACGTGGGCACGGCGACCGGCACGTCGCTGGGCACGTCGCTGGGCGCCTCGCTGGGCACGTCGCTGGAACGGCGTCGGCGGGTCCGTCACGTGCGCCCCATCATCCGCGGGTCGACCGGTGTCGCCAGGCTGGAACCGACGACGTCACGGGCCAGGCGATCGCATCCCGCCCACACGTGGTCGAGCAGTGCCGCCGTCTCGGCGAGCGTCGTCAGGTCGGCGGTCGCCAGCGCCGCCTCCAACTCGCTCGCACCGTCGACGCCGACCTGCCAGCCGAGGCGCTCGGCCTGGAGGCGGACCGCGCGCACCGCCGCGGCGACGGCGCGGGGGTTCTCGACGTCGGTGACCACGAGCTGCAGCGCCAGCGTGAACTCGATGTCGGAGCGGTGGCGTCGGCGGTAGGCGACGAGGCTCTCGTTCGTCGCCAGGACCATCTCCACGACTCGCTGGCGCTGGAAGTCGAGGCGATGGTCGTCGATCCCCATCCCCGTCTGGCGACCGGCCGTCAACCACGAGTCGAGGGCCAGCGCGCCAGGGGCCAGGCCGAATGCACCGCGCACGACGTCGATCACCCCGAACGCCCGCTCCAACCGCCGGCCGACCTCGCCGTAGCACCATGCGGGTCCACGCACGACGCTCTCGTTCCACAACCCGACGATCGAGGCGAGGTCACCGAGGACCAGCTCGAGGTCCTCGCCGTGGATGCGCGAGACGTCGACCGAACCCGGGGCGCCGCCCTGCACGGCCGCGTCGAGGTGCGACCGCAACCACCCGCGCGTCTGGGCGAGGCGCGCCAGCGCGTGCCCGGCCGTGACCGAGAAGTACTCGCGCACCGACGACGCCTCGGCGAGGAAGGAGCCGAGCTGCCGGACGAGGGCATCCATGCCAGCGGCGAGCGCCGTGCCGGCCGGGTCGCCGCCCGGCTCGACGAGGCGGTTCTGACCAGTGCCGGTGACTGCGGCGATCATCGCCAGCCCGGGTGCCACCCAGGCTTCGGCGACGTCGGTGTCGATGGCGCCGCTCGTCCGGTCGAGCACGACGTGGATCGAGCGGGCGACGAGCTCGGCGCGCTCCATCGCCCGGCCCGCCCAGAACAGAGCCTCGGCGGCGCGCGTCGGCACCGAGGCGATCAGGTCGACCTGCGGCAACGGCTCGCGTCGGCGGACCGCCGGTGGGGCAATCGTGCCGCCGACGACCCACACGTCCTTGGCGGTGGCGATCGTCGACAGCAGTGGGTCGTCGCCGTCGCCGAGCACCCGGGCACTGCCACCCTGCAGCACGTCGACGCCCATGTCGCTGGCCACGAGATGGACGCGCAGCGTCACCGCCCGCATCACGTCGGTCGAACCGTCGAAGCCCGGATACGTGCTCCACGTGCCGCGCTGGCGTTCGTCGACGGTCAACATCCGCAGTGGCTGCGCCGCCGGGTGACGTCCGTGACGCGTCGCCAGCCAGGCGCCGGCATCGTCCCAGCTGGTCGCCAGCCCGGCGTCTTCGAGCACGCCGGTGCCGTGGGCGTTGGCCAGGCTGACCCCACCGGTGCGGGCGGCGAGGAGCAGGCCGGGGACCCCGACCGAACCCTCCGCGTTGACCTCCATCGGGTCGATTCGATCGTCTTCGAGGCGTCGGAAGAGCACGTCGACCGGCTCCAGCCCGGCGAGCGACCGGAGCCACACCCGACCGCGGCGGACGACGAGGTCGGCGCCTTCGACGAGGTTCAGACCGAGCCGAGTGGCGAGGTAGGACTGCTCGACGAACGACGCATGGTCGACGCCGCCCGACAGCACGACGATGCGCGGGTTGTCGGTGGCGGCGACATCGGCGAGTCCGTCGCGCAGCCGATCGGCGAACGGATCGAGGGACCGCAGCGCCCGGCCGGCGGGGAGCTTGGCGACGATGTCGCGATGGACCCGGGCGGTGACCGCCCGGCCGAGCAGGGCGTAGCCGACACCCGCCGGTGCGTCGGTGATGTCGCGCACGACGTGCCAGCGGCCGTTGGCGTCGCGGATCACGTCGACCGCGTAGTTCGTCATCCAGCGGCCGATCGGTCGCTGACCGAATGCCGCCAGCCGGTACTTCGGGCTCCCCCACAACAGCACCGGATCGACGACCGCGTCGCGCAGCAGCTCGCGTTCGCCGTACAGATCGACGAGGATCGCCTCGAGCATCTGCATACGGGCGATCGCCGCATCGGCGAGGGCGGTGAACTCGCCGCCGCTGATCACCAACGGGACGGGATCGAGCCGCCATGGTCGCGACTCGAGGGCGACCAGGCGACCGTCGGCACGCAGCGGGAGGTCGTGGACGATGTGGCCGGCGCCCTCCGCCGCCAGCAACCGGTCGGCGTCGATCTGCCGCGAGCCGAGGTCGGCGAACGCGGCGATCGACGACATCAGCGCGTCGGCGTTCGTCGTCTCGGGAACGGTCGCGTCGAAGGTGGTCATCGTCGTGCCTCAGTGCACGACGTACTGCTCGTGCATCACCGCATTCAACTGGCCGATGGCCACCTGTACCTCTTCCATCGCCGCATCGAGTGCCGCCCCGTCGTCGGCCGCCGGACGACTGCGGCGCAACTTGCGGTCCGCCGACTCGACGGCACCGAGGACGACGGCGTACGACGGCATGCGCAACACCGAGGTCCGCATCTCGGCGAGGCAACCGGCGACCGAGCGCGGGAAGCGGTGGTCGAACAGCAGGAATCGCACCACCGCAGGCCCGGTGATCGGCCCGCGCGTCGCCCGCTGGTACATCTGCAGCGCCGACACCGAGCGCAGCACGCCCATCCACTGCACCTCGGCGAACTGGTCGGGCGCCCCGGGTGGCAGCGAGAGCAGCGTGGCGGCGCGCACACCGAGCACGCGCGTCGTCATGTCGGCCCGTTCGATGTAGCGGCCGAGGCGCCACATCTCGAAGGCCTCGTCGCGTGTCATCGTCGACTGCAGCACGCCGTCGAGGCGGCGGCTCTCGTCGATCACCCGGCCGAGGAAACGGTCACGGCGTCGCCGGTCGACCGACGTGTTGGCTGCACCGCGGACGTAGATCGACAGGTCGTTGACCGTGTGCCACGCCTCGCGCGGGAGCACCTCGCGGCACGTGCGCAGGTTCTCGCGCGCCTGGTCGACGACGTTGACGATGCTGTTCGACTGCTCCCGGTCGGCGATCAGGAACTGGGCCACCTGCTGCTCGTCGGAACCGTGGACCGCCGGCAGCTTGACGTCGCTGCCGCAGATCGTGACCAGCGGGCTCCACCGCATGGCCGAGCTGGGGAAGTCGACGAACACGTCGCCGTAGGCGCGCAGGATGCGTGCCGAGTCCTCGGCCCGCTCGAGGTAGCGGGCGGCCCAGTAGATGCGATCGGCAACACGCGACAGGAGTGCCATCAGCGCTGCACCTGCGACTGGCCGGCACTGGGTGGCGGCGTGATCGGGATCGATCCGGTCGCCGCCGTGTCGTATGCGCCGGGCGGCACCTCGGTGTGGGCACCGGCGCGACCGTCGACGATCCACGTGTCCTTGCTGCCACCACCCTGCGACGAGTTGACCACCAACGATCCCTTGGTGAGCGCCACGCGGGTCAGGCCGCCGGCGGTGACGTAGCTCGATTCGCCGGTGAGTACGAACGGCCGCAGGTCGAGGTGACGTGGCTCGATCCCGTCCTCGACCAGCGTCGGTGCGGTCGACAGGTCGAGGATCGGCTGTGCCACCCAGTTGCGCGGGTCGGCGCAGATCGCCTCGGCGGCGCGCGCCAGCTCGTCGCTCGACGCCCGATTGCCGATCAGGATGCCGTAGCCGCCGCTCTCGTTGGCCGGCTTGAGCACGAGGTCACCGAGGTTGGCGAGCACCTCGCGCCGTTCGTCGTCGTACATGCAGCGGTAGGTCGGCACGTTGGCGATCAGCGGTTCCTCACCGAGGTAGAAGCGAACCATGTCGGGCACCCAGGCGTAGACGCACTTGTCGTCGGCGACGCCCGCCCCGGGCGCGTTGGCGATGCCGACGTTGCCCGCCTTCCAGGCGCGCATCAGGCCGGGGACGCCGAGCATCGAGTCCGGCCGGAACACCTCCGGGTCGAGGAACTGGTCGTCGATGCGGCGGTAGATGACGTCGACGCGCTCGTGCCCCTGGATCGTCTTCATGTACACGATGTCGTCGTCGCCGACGACCAGGTCGTCACCCTCGACGAGCTCGGCACCCATCCGTTGGGCGAGGAACGAGTGCTCGAAGTAGGCGGAGTTGAAGATCCCGGGGGTCAGCACGGCGAGCGTCGGGTCGGTGCGGCCGTCGGGCGCGAGCGACGACAGCAGCCGGTTGAGCTCGTCGGTGTAGGCGTCGACGGGGCGGATCAGGTAGCGCTCGAACAGCTCGGGGAACGTGCGCTTGGCGACGTTGCGGTTCTCGAGGACGTAGCTGACGCCGGAGGGGACCCGCAGGTTGTCCTCGAGCACGTAGAACTGCCCGTCACCGGCGCGGACGAGATCTGATCCCGAGATGTGCGCCCACACCCCGAACTTGGGGTGGATGCCGCGACACTCGGGCCGGTAGTTCGCCGAGTCGGCGAGCAGCTCGGCGGGGAACACGCCCTCGGCGATGATCCGCTGGTCGTTGTAGATGTCGTCGATGAAGTGGTTGACGGCCCGCAGCCGTTGCGCCAGCCCGCGCTCGACGGCTGCCCACTCGGTGCCGGCGATCAACCGCGGGATGATGTCGAACGGCCAGGCGCGGTCGATGTTCTGGCCGTCGCTGTAGACGGTGAACGAGATCCCCAGCGTCAAGATCTCGAGGTCCGACACGCGCTGGCGTTCGCGCAGCTTGTCGACGCCGAGACGGTGCAGCAGCTGGATCAGGTCCTGCGCGATCGGCCGCGGGCTCCCGTCCCCCTCCAGCAACTCGTCCATGGCCCCGCGACCGTACCCGCCACCCCCGATCCGACGACCAGCCGACGATCCGGCGTAACCATCTGTTCACGAGCTCTCCGACGTTCTCGTGAACTGGCGCGGCAACTATTGCCGGACGAGTTCACGAGAACGAGCTGCGTGAGGGACGTCGTGGTGCAGGCCGTACCGTGGTCGCACGGGTTCGCCCGCTCGGCCGATGGCCCACGAACCACGCCGACCGAAGGAGACGCCGCATGGCCACCTTCTCGCCCGAGCTCGCCGCCCGAGTGGCGCGCCGACACGGCATCGTCACCTCCGACGAGTTGCTCGCCGACGGGCACGCCATCAGTGCCGTTCGCTACCTGACCCGGCACGGAGCGCTGATCACCGTCCATCGCGGGGTGCACCGCCTCGCCACGTCGCCCGACACCTTCTCGAGCCGCTGCGCAGCGGTGTGCGCAGCCGATCCCTCGGCCGCCATCACCGGCGTGTCGGCGGCGGCGTTGTGGGAGTTCCGCCACGTGTGGCGCCCGCAGTTACCCCACGTGCTCGTCGCCCACGACCGGACACCGCTCGTTCACGGCGTCGTACTCCGACGATCGAACGTCATCGACGCAGGCGATGTCGTGGATCGGCCCGACGGCATCCGGGTCACCAGTCCGCCACGTGCCTGGTTCGAGTGCGCTCGCGACATCGACGACGAACGGTTCGAACGGCTGACGGAGTGGGTGCTCGACCACCACTCGAACGTGCCCACGCTCTGGCGGACCGCAGCCCGGCTCTGCGCGCACGGACGACCGGGTTCGGCACGAGTTCGCCGTGTCATGGAACGGCGCACGGACTGGCAGAAGCCGGCCGATTCCGGACTCGAGCTGCGCGTGTTGACGGCGCTGCGACGCCGGGGCATCGAGCTCGTGCAGCAGCACGCAGTCGTGCTCGGCGACCGCTCCGTCATCCATCTCGACGGCGCCGACCCCGAGATCCGCTGGGGCGTCGAGATCGACCACGTCACGTGGCACGGAGGGAGGCTCGACGCGCAGCGCGACAAGGCGCGCGATCGTGCGGCGCGACTCGTGGGATGGCAGATCGAGCGGGTCACCGATCACGACGTCGCCGACGACATGGCGGGCACGATCGACGAACTCGTCCGCCTGCACGAACTGCGCCGCACCGCCGTCGCGGTCTGACGTTCTCGTGAACTCGGGCGGCAACTATTGCCGCACGAGTTCACGAGAACGATGCGGTCACTCGCCGGTCGGGGGCTTCGGCTCCTTGGGCAGGCCGAGGACGCGCTCGCCGACGATGTTGCGCTGGATCTGGCTGGTGCCGCCCCAGATGGTCTCCGAGCGGGAGAAGAAGAACGACGACATCATCGAGCTCACGGGGTACCCCTCGCGACGCTTGTCGCGGGCGGCGCCCGGCCAGCTGCCACCGGCCGGGCCGGCGTCGACGAGCATCGACTCGGCACCGAAGATGTCGAGGGCCAGCTCCATCGCCGCCTTGTGCATCTCCGACCAGAACATCTTGTTCGTCGCCCCGAGGGCGATCGTGCCCATGTCGGACTTGCCCGACAGCGTGGCGGACAGGTTGCGCAGCCCGTTGATCCGCAGGATCTGGATCTTGGTGTAGTACTCCATCAGCCGCTGGCGGATCATCGGATCCTCGATCGTGCCGTTCTCGGTCGCCGCGTCGACGAGCAGGCGGTACTCCTCCTGGAAGCGGCGGTGGCCGGTCGTCGCCGACTGCCCGCGCTCGAACGCCAGCGTCGAGTTGGCGACCTTCCAGCCGTTGTTGACGCCGCCGACGACGGCGTCCTTGGGGCAGCGGGCGTTGTCGAAGAACACCTCACAGAACTCCGCCGTGCCGTCGGGCTGGGTGATGCCACGCACCTCGATGCCCTCCTGGTGCATCGGCACCAGCAGGTAGGAGATGCCGGCGTGCTTCGGTGCGTCCGGGTCGGTGCGGGTGAGCAGGAAGCAGTAGTCGGCGTGATGGCCCTGGGTGGTCCACACCTTCTGGCCGTTGATGACCCACTCGTCGCCGTCGAGCACGGCGGTCGTCTTCAAGCTGGCGAGGTCGGAGCCCGAGTTCGGTTCGGAGAAGCCCTGGCACCAGCGGGTCTTGCCCTGCAAGATGCCGGGGAGGAACTGCCGCTTCTGCTCCTCGGTCCCCCACTGGAGAATCGTCGGGCCGACGAGCGTGTCGCCGAAGAAGTCGCCGCGCATCGGCGCCTTGGCGCGAGCGAACTCTTCGGAGAGGACGACGCCCTGCATCGTCGACAGGCCCTTGCCGCCGTACTCGGCAGGCCAGGTGGCGCAGATCCAGCCGCCCTCGAACAGCTTCTCGGGCCACTCCTCGTTGAACTGCTTGCGCTCGGCCTCGGTCATCTCGAAGCCGTCGTCGAACCATCCGTCGGGAAGGTTCGCTTCCAGCCAGGCCCGGATCTCGGTCCGGAACTCCTCGGCTTCTGGGGGATAGGAGAGATCCATGGACCCATTCTGCCCCGCAACTTGACCCGCGGGTCAAGTCCGTCGTACCGGTCACCATTCACGCGCATGAAACAACGCGGCGACAAGCGCGAAATCGCAGGGCCTTAGGTTGCCCACCCAATCCGGGCGGCAGCGTGGCACCTCGGATCATCCCTGTTCCCTGACACCTGGAGGACCCGTGCGCAATCGTGCGCTCCGAATCATCTCCGGCCTCGGTGGCGTGGTCGCCATCTTGGCCATCACCCCATCCGTCGGCTTCGCCCAGGAAGGCCCGGACACCCAGGCCTACCTGGACAACATCTTCGTCTTCTTGTCCGGCGTGCTCGTGTTCTTCATGCAGGCCGGCTTCGCGCTCGTCGAGGCCGGGCTCACCCGGGCGAAGAACGTCGTCAACATCTTCGCCAAGAACATGGCCGACGCACTCGTCGGCGTGCTGTGCTTCTTCGCCGTCGGCTACGCGTTCGCCTTCGGCGGCGACGGCAAGTGGATCGGCGACTCGGCGTTCTTCCTCAGCGGGCAGGATCTGTCGATCCCGGCCGAGGGTGGCCTGAGCACAGCGACCGTCTTCTTCTTCCAGGTGGTCTTCGCGGCAACGGCCGTGACGATCGTGTCCGGGGCGATGGCGGAACGGACGAAGTTCATCTCGTACCTGGTCGTCAGCGCGGTGATGACCGCCTTCATCTACCCGGTCGTCGTCCACTGGACGTGGGGCGGCGGGCTCATCGCCCAGATGAACGTCGGCGACGCGGTGTTCTCCGACTTCGCCGGATCCGGCATCGTGCACATGGTCGGCGGCATCGTCGGCCTGATCGGCACGATGTTCCTCGGGCCACGCATCGGCAAGTACGACGAGCACGGCAACGCCCGGGCGATCCCGGGCCACAACATCCCGATGGCCATGCTCGGCGTGTTCATCCTCTGGTTCGGCTGGTTCGGCTTCAACCCCGGCTCCGAGTTGGCGGCCGACGAGTTCGTCTCCGGCATCGCGGTCAACACCCTGCTCGCCTCGGCCGCCGGTGGTGTCGCCACGACGATCGTCATCTGGTTGAAGGCGGGCAAGCCCGACCTGTCGATGATCGGCAACGGTGTGCTGGCAGGCCTCGTGTCGATCACGGCGCCGTGTGGCGCGGTCAATGCCGGCATGTCGGTGATCATCGGCGCCATCGGCGGTGTCCTCGTCGTGTTCTCGGTGTTCTTCTTCGAGAAGCGCCGCATCGACGACCCCGTCGGCGCCGTCAGCGTCCACGGCATCTGCGGCCTGTGGGGACTCCTGTCGATCGGGCTGTTCGCCCGCTACGACGACGCCTTCCTCGGACGCGAGAAGGCCGGCCTGTTCTACGGTGGCGGCTTCGAACAGCTCGCGATGCAGGCCCTGATGGCCGTCATCATCATCGCCTGGGTGTCGGTCACCACGACGATCATGTTCTTCGTCGTCAAGAAGACGCTCGGCCTGCGGGTCGCCGCCGACGAGGAGATCCAGGGCCTCGACGTCCTCGAGCACGGCCTCGAGGGCTACCCCGACGACGTCCACTACGCCCACTGAGTCCGAGACGGTTCGAAAGGAATCACCATGAAACTCGTGACAGCGGTCATCAAGCCGTTCAAGCTCGACGACGTCAAGGACGCCCTGAAGGGCATCGGCGTCGCCGGCATCACGGTGTCCGAGGTCCGCGGCTTCGGCCGCCAGGGCGGCCACACCGAGACCTACCGCGGTGCGGAGTACAAGATCGACTTCGTCCCCAAGGTCTGCCTCGAGGTCGTCGTCGGTGACGACGTGCTCGACAGCGTCGTCGAGACGATCGTCTCGACGGCAGCCACCGGCAAGATCGGCGACGGCAAGATCTGGGTCACCGACGTGGAGCGTCTCGTGCGCATCCGCACCAGCGAGGAGGGTGCCGACGCCATCTGAGCGTCGCAGTCGTCACCGACCCCACCGATCGGGGCGCATCACTGCGCTCCCACCGTTGGTCCCCGAGCCTCCCTTTGCGTCCTCAGAGGGGCCAGGCTCGGGGACCTTCGTATTTGTTGGTCGGGCCTCACGGCGACCCGGGCGTTGGCCACGGCTGGTCGGCCCGACTCCGCCTCGTCCGGCGCTTCCCGGTTGTTGGTCGGGCCTCACGGCGACCCGGGGGTCGGCCACGGCTGGTCGGCCCGACTCCGCCTCGTCGCCGGCGCTTCCCGCGCCGGCGACGGTCTCGCGTAGTGTCGGCCGCATGACGGTGATCGATTCGGACGCCCTTCCCGAGACGCCCGCCCAGGCCGGTCGTTGGACCGCCCAGTGGAAGGAGCTCTACGCCGAGGTCATCACGACCGGGCTGTGCACGGGCTGCGCCGGCTGTGTGGTCACCTGTCCCCACGACGTCATCGGCTACGAGCACGAAGAGGGCAAGTACATCCCGTTCCACCTCGAAGACGAGCTCGGTCCGGACAACTGCATCCACGGGTTCGGCGAGGGCGGTGGCTGCACCACCTGCACCCGTGCGTGCCCACGGTTCCGGGCGTGGGAGCCGAGCGCCGACATGCACCTCTTCGGTCGGGTGCGCGAACCCGACGAGATGGCCGGCGTGTGGCGCCAGCTGTATCTCACCCGGGCGAGCGACGAGATGGTCCACAAGATGGGCCAGGACGGCGGCCTCGTGTCGGCGATGTTGATCTGGCTGCGCGAGCACGACTACATCGATGCCGCCCTCGTGTCGGGCGTCGAGGACGACGACGCGTGGAAGGCCAAGCCCGCCGTGGTGGCCACCAAGGAGGAGATCCTCGCCACCGCCGGCAGCCGCTACACCTACTGCGCCAACCCACTGGCGTTGCCCGAGGCGAAGGAGAAGGGCTACGAGCGCCTGGCCCTCGTCGGCATGGGATGCCAGACGTCGTCGCCGCCGACGATGTGGGATCGCAAGGCCGGCAAGGTCTCCAAGCCGTTCCTGTTCAACATCGGCCTGCTGTGCTCGAAGACCTTCGACGACGCCATCTTCACCGAGCTGTTCGAGGCCAAGTACGGCCTCAAGAAGCAGGACATGGTGAAGATGAACATCAAGGGCGTCTTCCAGATCTGGATGAAGGACGGCTCGTATCACGAGGTCGACCTCAAGGAGTGCCACGGCTGGACGCGCGAACGGCTGCAAGCACTGCCCGGACTTCGCTGCCGAGCATGCCGACGTGTCGACCGGTGGCATCGGCGAGGACAACGACTGGACGCTGACGATCGTGCGCACGGAGCTCGGCGAGGCCGTGATCGAGCGGATGATCGCCGACGGTTCGATCATCGCCAAGCCCGCCCAGACCGACGAGACGGCGATGCGCCTGCTGCGACTGCTGTCGATCGTCAGCCGCCGCCGCTGGCCAGAAGAGGCCGACCGGGCACCTGCCGTCGGCGTCCCGCCGCCGAAAAAGAAGCCCGCCGCCCCACCTGCCGACGTGCAGCCGACAGAAACGGCAACGCCGCCGGCAGCAACGGCAACGGCAACGCCGGCAGAAACGGCAACGCCGGCGAGCGACGCCGCCGCGGCACCCGCCGACTGACGGGCGGAGGGCCGCCCGCCGACATCGTGTCCCGGCGGGTCAGTCGGGGATGACGACGGCGCGACCGGCGATCTCGCCGGCGCGTAGGCGGTCGTACACCGCGGCTGCCTCGGCGAAAGGGAACGTCGTCACGTGGGCGCTGATGTCGCCGCGCTCGGCGAGGGCGATCACCTCCATCAGCTCGATCACACTCCCCCAGTAGGTCGTCGCCACCGACAGCTCGTTCGGCACGGTGAAGAAGCCGACGGGCAGCGCACCACCGCCGATGCCGACGATCGTCAGGTGGCCGAGGACCTTGCCGACCGCCGCCCCGAGCCGCAACGTCGAGTCGACGCCGACGCAGTCGACCACGACGTCGGCGCCGAGCCCGCCGGTCAGCTCGCGGATCGTCGCCACGGCGTCGTCGTCGGCGGCCACGGCGTGGTCGGCGCCGACCTCACGGGCGAGGTCGAGGGCCTGCGGGCGCTGATCGACGGCGATGATCGTCGACGACGTCAGGGCGCGGAGGATCTGCACCGCCATGTGCCCGAGCCCGCCGACGCCGATGACGACCGCCGTGCTCCCCGGCGTCAACAGGTGCAACGACCGCTTGATGGCGTGGTACGGCGTGAGCGCGGCGTCGGTGAGCGGCGCAGCCGTGACGGGATCGGCATCGCCGAGCGGCACGAGCAGGCGGGCGTTCGGCACGAGCATCTTCGGCGCCAGTCCACCGTCGCGTCCGAGCCCGCCGCCGCCGGCGCCGATCTGGGCGCTGCGCTCGCAATAGTTCTCCATCCCCTGACGGCAGTTGCGGCACCAACCGCAGCCCCAGGATCCGTAGACCGCGACCGGCGTGCCGACGTCGAGGCCGGTGACGCCGTCGCCGAGTGCGTCGACCCAGCCGGCGTTCTCGTGACCGAGCGTGAACGGCGGGTCGTACGGCATCATCCCGTCCTCGAACTCGTCGAGGAGGTGGAGGTCGGAGTGGCAGATCCCGGCGCCGGCGACGCGGATGACGACCTCCCCCGGCCCGGGGACCGGGTCGTCGACGTCGCGGAACTCCGGCGGGCTCTTCCAGCCGACCAGCTGCAGTGCTTTCATCACGTACCTCCGCTCAGAGCCGGCGCTCGCCGATGGCGCTGCCGCTCACGGCGTGGCCGGACAACTCGACTGTACGTCGATCCTCCGGTGGGGCGTCAGGGCCGATGGTCCCGCCGGGCGGCGGTGATGCTCACTCGCGGCAGGCGGCGAGATCGGCTTCGAACTTGTCGAGCGCCGCTTGGGCCGCTTCTTGCGCCGCGGCGTCGCCGTCGATCGCATCCTCGCCGATCGCTTCGAGCTCGCTCTGCTCATAGCCGTCGATCACGTCGAGCATGCAGTCGCGGACCTCCGGTTCGTCGGCGGCGATCGTCTTGACGAGGTCTTCGGCGACACGCTGGGCACTCGGGTCGGAGCTGCACGCCGTGAGCCCGACGAGCGAAATCGCGGCGACGGCAAGGGCGACAACGGGACGGCGGGAGGTGATCACAGCGCTCCCAGGCTAACGGTGCCCGGCCCGCACCCCACCACCGCCCGCCCGGCCCGCACCCCACCACCGCCCGCCCGGCCCGCACCCACCACCGCCCGCCCGGCCCGCACCCACCACCCGCCCGGCCCGCACCCCACCACCCGCCCGGCCCAGGTGGTCGGGGCGTCAGACGGCGGCGAGGGTGACGGCGCGGGCGAACACGGCATCGAGCATCGGTTCGGTCAGCCGACCGGTGAACGTGTTCTGCTGGCTGGGGTGGAACGAGCACAACAGCGTCGGTCCGTCGGCCAGCGGCACCTCGACGCCGTGGCCGAAGCGTGGGCGGGGACGCACGCCGAAGTGGCGGCACGCGGCGTCGTAGCCGAACTGGCCGAGGCACACGACCACCCGAACAGCGCCGAGCAGCTCGAACTCGCGGGTCAGGAACGGGGCACAGTTGTCGCGCTCGTCAGGCGTGGGCTTGTTGGCGGGCGGCGCGCACTTGCACCGCCGCCGTGACCCACGCATCGCGCAACGCCAGGCCGTCGTCGCGTGACGTCGACGTCGGCTGGTTGGCAAGCCCGGCGCGGTACATCGAGCGGAACAGGAAGTCGCCACTGCGATCGCCGGTGAACACCCGTCCGGTGCGGTTGGCACCGTGCGCCGCCGGCGCCAACCCGAGTACGACGATGCGCGCCTCCGGGTCGCCGAAGCCCGGCACCGGACGACCCCAGTACGCCTCGTCGCGGAACGCCGCCCGCTTCTCCGCCGCGACCTGCTCACGCCACTGCACCAGGCGCGGGCACGCTCGGCAACCGATCACGTCAGCGGCCAGCTCGACGAGGGGACCCATCCCACCGACAGTAGGTTGGAAGCCGGATGGCCACGAAGAAGCGGACTCCCCCACCGATCACCACCGTGCTGCTCGTGCGCCACGGTCAGACGCCGACCACCGGCAAGGTGCTTCCCGGCCGCGCCAAGGGACTCTCGCTCGCCGACGAGGGGCGCCGACAGGCCGACATCGCTGCCGAGCGGATCGGTGAGCTGGCTCGTGTCGACGCCGTCTACAGCTCACCGCTCGAGCGTGCCCGCGAGACTGCCGCCCCGATCTCCCGGGCGCGCGGCCTGAAGACCGTCGTCGACCGGGGTCTCAACGAGTGCGACTTCGGTGAGTGGACCGGTGCCCAGCTGGCGTCGCTGATGAAGCTCCCCGAATGGGCGACCGTGCAGCGGGCGCCATCGACGTTCCGCTTCCCCGGCGGCGAGAGCTTCACCGAGATGCAGACGCGGATGGTCTCCGCGATCGATCGGCTGCGCGCTGCCCACGTCGGCGGCACCATCGTCTGCGTGTCGCATGCCGACACGATCAAGGCCGCCGTCGCCCACGCCCTCGGCACGCACATCGACCTGTTCCAACGGATCGTCGTCAGCCCGGCGTCCGTCTCCGTGATCGCCTACGGCCCGGGCGGCCCGACCGTCCTCGCCGTCAACTCGACGGGACGCCCGCTGGCCGAACTCCAGCCCTCATGAGCGTGTTCTACGAGTTCGACGAGGTCGCCGCGTTCACCGTCGGCACGGTGGGACGCCCCGGCGACCGGACGTTCCTGCTCCAGGCCCGCGGCGACGGCCAACGCGTCACCGTGAAGTGCGAGAAGCAGCAGACCGCGGCGATCGTGCAGTACCTGCGGCGGGTCCTCGCCGACCTCCCGCCGGCCGAGGACCGGCCGGTCGCCGCGGCGTTCGAGTTGCGCGACCCGTTGGATGCGGCGTTCATCGTCGGCCCGATCGGCCTCGGGTACGACCGCGCTTCCGACCGCGTGCTGATCCAGCTCGAAGAGGTCGGCGACGTCGACGAGGAGGGCGAGCCGATCGAGGACGACGACCGTGGTCACGTGCGCCTCTACCTCAGCCGCGGCCAGGCGGCGGCGTTCTGCGACCATGCCGACTCGGTCGTCGAGGCCGGTCGGCCGCCCTGCCAGTGGTGCGGGCTGCCGATCGATCCCGACGGGCACGATTGCCCGCGGATGAACTGACGTCCCGTCGACGGATGACCGACGCCCGATGAGTGCGCCCCAGGACCACGACGACGACGGCGAGTACGACGGCGAGTACCAGGACGACGGCGAGGACGACAGTGACGGCGACGAGGTCGGCGTGGTGCTGCGGATCGACGACGTCGACGACCCGGTGCGCCACCTGTTGCGCGGCGAGATCGAGGTCGAGGGACGGATGCCCTACAGCAGCAACGCCACCTTCCTCGTCCACGTCATCGACGAGGGCAGATCGCATCCGGCGATCTACAAGCCGGTCCGCGGCGAGCGTCCGCTGTGGGACTTCGAGCCGGGCCTCCACCGGCGCGAGGTGGCGACGTACCTGATGAGCGAGTCGCTCGGGTTCGGGGTCATCCCCCCGACGGTGCTGCGCGACGGGCCGTTCGGTGAAGGGTCCGTGCAGTGGTTCGTCGACGCCGATCACAGCCAGCACTACTTCACGATCCACGAGACGCATCCGGAACTGCACGACGCCCTGCGCCGCATGGCGTTGCTCGACGTGATCGCCAACAACACCGACCGCAAGAGCGGCCATGTGCTGTTGATCCCCGCCCGCGACGGCGAGCCGGCGTCGATCTGGGGCATCGACAACGGGCTGTGCTTCGCCGCCGAGGACAAGTTGCGCACGGTGATCTGGGAGTTCGGTGGCGAGCGGATCCCCGAGGGGTTGCTGGCCCGGCTCGAGCCGCTGCGCGACGCCGTGCCGCTCGACGTTGCCGCCCTCTTGAGCGACGACGAGGTCGAGGCCGTCCAGCGCCGGGCGCGTCGCTGCCTCGAGTCGCGTCGCTTCCCGACGGACCCGACCGGCCGTCGCTATCCGTGGCCGCTCGTATGAGCGACGACGGTCCCGACCTCGACGACGCCTCGCCTGGTGCGGTCGACGACGACCTCGATCTGCTGATCCATCGCGGCGACCTCGACGCGCTGGTGCGGATGATCGACGACCGCACCGCCCAGCGCGACTGGGCCGGACTGCTGCGCGTGCGTGATCGAGCGCGCTACGCCGTCGAGACCGGCCGCCAGCTGTGGCCGGCGGCGACCCTGGCGGAGTACCGGTTGGCGCTGCGTGCCGATCCGCGGTTCGTCGCCGCCGTGCTCGACGAGACCGACGGGTTGTCGGGGCGCTTCACGATCGGTCCGTTGACCGAGGTGGCTGCCCAGGACCATTCGTGGGAGGAGCTGCGGGGCGTGTTCGACGTCGGGCCGAGGTCGGCGTTCGTCGCCCACGAGCGGGTCATCCGTGGCGACGTGATCGATCACACGGAGCTCGCGCAGGTGCTCGATCTCCCGGGGTCGCTGCAGGCGTGGGAACCGGCGTACCCCGTCGCCACGTACCGCGACGCCGGGGCCGAGTTCCCGATGCCGGACCTGCCCGACGACTGGGTCGACGTCACGCCGAACCACGCCGAGATGCTCGACGACGACGTCGAGGTGGCCGTCCGTCAGCTCGTCGACCCGTGGCTCACCGGATCGAACGGCCAGCTCGACGTGGTCTGCGTCGACGGCGACGTCACCGGCGCGCTCGGTGCGATCGGGGTGCGGCGGGCGCGGGTGGTCGAGCTCGACCCGGCGTCGGCGCTGGCGTGGCTCGGCTGGGCAGGCGCCAGCGGTGGCGCCCACGGGCGGCGCCGTGGCGCGGCGTCGGGTCGCTTCGGTGCATGGTGGACGCTCGCCGCCCTCGGTGATCTACTCGACGACTGGCCGGTCCCGCCCGATCAGCTCGGCGAGCTGGCGAGCGAGCTGCGCTGGTACCGCTGGGACGCCCACGAGCCGCTGTCGGGTTGGACCTTGCAGCTCGCCGTCGAGGACCCCAACGAGTCGACCGCCTGGGCGTTCCTCGCCCGCGACGCCGTCTGACGCATCCAGGCGAAAAATGGTGAGATCCGTGCCGGCGGGGCACGGATCTCACCATGTGTGCGAGCAGCGCGACCCGGTCGCGCCGGGATTCAGGAGCGGGCGTTCAGCGCGTCGAGGAGCTGCGGGAGCACCTTGTGGACGTCGCCGACGATGCCGAGGTCGGCGATGCCGAAGATCGGGGCTTCCTTGTCCTTGTTGATGGCGATGATGTTCTTGGCGCCCTTCATGCCGACCATGTGCTGGGTCGCACCGGAGATGCCGGCGGCGATGTACACGGTGGGCTTGACGACCTTGCCGGTCTGACCGACCTGGTAGCTGTACGGCACCCAGCCGGCGTCGACGATCGCACGAGACGCACCCGGGGCGCCCTTGAGCGCCTTGGCGAGGTCTTCGATCATCTGGAACTTGTCGGCCTCGCCGAGGCCGCGGCCGCCGGCGACGACCACGGCGGCCTCGTCGAGCTTGGGACCCGACGTCTCCTCGACGTGCACGGCCGTGACGGTCGCACCGCCGGTCGAGCCGAGGTCGGGAACAGGAGCCGACACGACCTCGCCCGCAGCGCCGGCGCCACCTTCGGCGACGAAGCTCTTCGGGCGGAAGGCGGCGATGAACGGGCGCTCGCCGCTGAACGTCGAGTTGACCAGCTTGGTGCCACCGAAGATCGGCGTCTGCACGGTCACCGAGTCACCGTCGACCGTGATCGCCGTGTTGTTGGTGAGCACGGTGCGGTCGAGCTTGACCGACAGGCGGGCCATCACGTCGCGGCCCTCGTAGCTCTGCGGGAACATGATCAGGTCGGGAGCATCGCCACCGTCGATCACGGCCTGCATCGCCGCGGAGACAGCGACGCCGGGCAGCGCGCCGGCGAGATCGCCGGTGGCATAGACCTTGGCGGCGCCATGGTCACCGAGCGCTGCGGCGACAGCGGCGCCGTCACCGGCGATGAACGCCGAGACGTTGCCACCGAGGCTGCGCGCCTTGGTGAGCAGTTCCAGCGTGCCGGTGGTCGGCACGCCGTCGATTGCTTGGGCGAACACCCAGATGTTGTCGATAGCCATGTCGTGTCTCCTCAGATCACTTTCAGGTTGTCGAGGAACTGGACGATCTTGGTGAACGATTCACCGTCGTCCTCGATGACCTCGCCGGCCTCGCGGGCGGGCGCGTCCTCGACGGACACGATCTGCTGTGCCCACGACACCGACTCGACGCCGAGGTCGGCGGCGGTCACCGTCTCGACGGGCTTCGACTTGGCGGCCATGATCCCCTTGAAGCTCGGGTAGCGCGGCTCGACGACGCCGGCGGTCACCGACACGACGGCCGGCAGCGAGCACGTGACCTCGTCGTAGCCGGCTTCGGTCTGGCGGTCGACCTTCAGCGTGCCGTCGGCGACGGTCACCGTCTTGGCGAACGTGATCGACGGGAGACCGAGCACTTCGGCCATCTGCTCGGGCACGGTGCCCGTGTAGCCGTCGGACGACTCGGTGCCGGCGATGATCAGATCGACGTCGCCGAGCTTCTTCGTCGCCGCGGCCAACACCTTGGCCGTGGTCAGCGCGTCGGCGCCGGCCAGCGATGCATCGCTCACCAGGACCGCCTTCGCAGCACCCATCGCCAACGCCGTGCGCAGGCCCGAGGTCTCGTCGTTCGGCGCCATCGACACGAGGCTCACCTCGCCACCCCCGGCCGCCGTGACCAGCTGCAGCGCCATCTCGACGCCGTAGCTGTCGGACTCATCGAGGATCAGCTTGCCGTCACGCTTCAGCGTGTTGGTCGAGGGATCCAACTCGCCCGGCAGTGCCGGGTCGGGGATCTGTTTCACGCAGACGATCACGTTCATAAGGCCTCCCAAGCTACCGGCGGGTCAAGTTGGCACCCAAATGCGGCGACGGCCGTCACCCGCGGACGGTCGGCGCCGCGGACGACCGGCTCGGCACCGGGTACGGTCGGTGCCCTTGAAGATCTTGCTGATCGTCAACTCGTTCGCCTCGTCGGTGACGGCGCGCAACACGGTGATCGTGCACCGTCGCCTCGGGCAGGGCCACGACGTCGACGTCGTCGAGACCAACCGGCGCGGCCATGCCACCCGCTTCGCCCATGACGCCGCCCGTCGTGGGGTCGACGTGGTGATCGGCTTCGGCGGCGACGGCACCCTCAACGAGGTCGCCACCGGCATCGCCGGGTCGAACAGCGCGCTCGGGGTCCTGCCCGGCGGCTCGACCAACGTCTTCGCCCGCACCCTCGGCATGCCCAACGATCCCGTCGCCGCGGTCGAGCTGCTGGCGAACGGCATCGACGCCCGCGACTTCCGCCCGATCGGTCTCGGCCAGGTCAACGGCCGCTACTTCTGCTTCCACACCGGCGTCGGCTTCGACGCCGCGGTCGTCGAGAAGGTCGAACGGCACGCCTCGTTGAAGCGGTGGATCGGCCACCCGTTGTTCATCTGGGCGGGCGTGTCGACGTGGATGCGCGGCTACGACCGGCACGAGCCGCACTTCTCCGTGCGTGACGACCACGGTCACGACGTCGACGACGGGTACTTCACGATCGTGCTCAACACCAACCCGTACACCTACCTCGGCAACCGGCCGCTCGACCTGTCGCCCGAAGCCGGGCTCGACCGCCGGCTCGTTGCCGTGACGTTCACGACGATGAGCGCCGGCGCGATCTTGCGGTCACTTGCCGGCGCGCTGCGCGGCGGCGGGGTCAAGCCGGCGCCGCACCTCGAGATCCACACCGACCTCGAACGGCTGACGATCGAGCACGACACGCCGTTCCCGTACCAGGTGGACGGCGACGCGCTCGGGTCCACGTCGCGGCTCGACTTCCTCCACGTGCCCGATGCGGTCCAGCTGGTGTTCCCGGGCGCCGAGCCGGCGCTCAGCGAGCAGCCGCTGGCCACCGCGGTGTGACGGCCGGGTCGCCACCGAGCGCCTGTCGGGCGACGTCGGGGACGTCGGTGCACACGCCGTCGACGCCCATCGCCGCCAGCTCGACGAGGCGCGCCGGTTCGTTGCACGTCCACCCGTTGACGATGAGGCCGGCCTCGTGGCAGGCGGCGACGGCGTCGGCGGTCAACGCCGGCTCCCACGGGTGGATGGCGGCGTGTCCACCGTCGGCGGTGCGTTCGATCGTCGCCCGCGAGGCCTCGTAGCACAGCCACGCCGTGGGGATCTGGGGCGCGTAGGCGCGGCAGGCGTTGATCGTGCGGAACGAGAACGACGAGATCAACCAGCGGTGGGCGTCGTCGTCGCCACGCCGGAGGAGCTCGTCGATGATCGGCTCGACCAGCTTCGCCGTTGGGTCGAAGTGGGTGTCCTCGTGCCAGTTCTTGATCTCCACGTTGACGACCATGCGCGTGCCGCACGCATCGAGGACCTCGGCGAAGCTGGCGCACCCGAGGGCGTCGATCTCGGCGATCGACTCCGGGAGCGGGTCGTGGGCGACGAGCAGCCGCCCGTCGGGCACCAGGCGGACGTCGAGCTCGACGCCGTCGGCGCCCAGCTCGTCGGCGAGGACGAACGCCGTCGGCGTGTTCTCCGGTGCTGCCGCCGAGGCGCCACGATGACCGAGGATCAACATCGCCCCATCATGTCGCGACCAGCGATCTGGGTCGGATTCTGCCCGCTTTCCGGCACCAGATCTGCCCCAGATCTGCCCCAGACGGCGCGGAACGGCGCGTGAATGACGAATGAATGACAATTGAACGGCGGGTCAAGTGTTCCTTGCGACCCGGCAATTTCGCGCTTACAGTTTGCTCCGGCCTGCAATCGGCCCGTCGCACCCCCCACGCGGCGCCGACTTCCGGTGGCGTCACACCCGCCGACCAACCCTCGAGGAGCACCAAACGTGTCGATCCTTGCGTCCAGCCTCGCCCTCGGAGCCGCGGATTACGAGTGGCGAGACGACGCCATCTGCCGCGACACCGATCCGGATCTGTTCTTTCCGGTCGGCACCACGGGGCACGCATTGGTCCAGATCGACCGGGCGAAGCAGGTCTGCGGCGAGTGCACGGTCGCGCAGGAGTGCCTCGATTTCGCGCTGGAGACCAACCAGGACTCCGGCATCTGGGGCGGATTGACCGAAGAAGAGCGGCGGGTCATCCGCCGCCGCCGGGTCGCCGCCGCTCGCGCCGCCCGCGTCAGCTGAATCGATTGTCGGAGGCTCACCGCACGCCGGCGAGCCACCCGGCTAAGTAACGGTTGGGGCCTGGCCCCGAGCGTTACTTAGTCGACGGTCGGGACGATGAGCTCGATCACGGTCCCGTGCTGACGTCCGGAGCCGTCGTCGATGCGGGCGTCGAGCAGGTCCTGCGAGGTCGCCGGCTCGATCGTGATCGTGCCGTTCAGCTCGGTGGTGACGAGCGTGCGCACGATCGACAACCCGAGTCCCTTGGCATTCTCCAGCTCGAACGTCGGATCGACGCCTCGACCGTTGTCGGTCACTCGCACCCGGAGCTGACCGTCGCGTTGGATGAGCGACACCCGCACGCTGCCGCCGCCACTGCCCTCCGGGAAGCCGTGGTCGACCGCGTTCTGCAGCAGCTCGGTGAGCACGACGGACAGCGGCGTGGCCGTGTGCGCCGGGATGCGACCACCGTCGCCGGCGACGCTGAAGTCGATCGGGCGGTCGGGTGATTGCAGGCCCTCCTCGGCGAGGCGCAGCAGCGGACGGACGATCTCGATGAAGGCGATGTCCTCGCCCGGCTCGCGCGAGAGCGACTCGTGGACCAGGGCGATCGTGCGGATCCTGCGGACCGATTCCTGCACCGCCGCCTTCGCCTCCGGGTTCGTCAGCCGCCGGGCCTGCAGGCGCAGCAGCGACGAGATCGTCTGCAGGTTGTTCTTCACCCGATGATGGATCTCGCGGATCGTGGCGTCCTTGCTGAGCAGCAGGCGATCACGCTTGCGCAGCTCGGTGACGTCGCGCACGAGCAGCAGTCCACCGGCGATCTGCTGCGCCCCGTTGTCGTTGGTCGTGATGATCGGCACGCAGCGGCACAGCAGCGTCACCTCGGCACCCTGCTCGAACTCCTCGACGACCGGCTCGCGGCGCTCGAACGCTTGACGCACGGGACCGTCGTGGAAGCCGAGCTCGGCGAGTCGCATGCCGACCGGATTGGCCTGGATGCCGACGCGGTGAAGCGCCGAGTTGGCGTTCGGCGACACGTACGTCACGGTGCCGGCGGCATCGAGGGTGAGCACACCGTCGCCGACGCGCGGGGCGGCGCTGGAGTCGGCAACGCGGCCGGCGAACGGGAACGAACCGACCTCGATCATCTCGACGAACTGCTCGAAGATGCCCGAGTAGGCGCGCTCCAGCTCACCGAGGGGGCGGCCGGCGCGCACCTTCCACTCCTTCGACAAGATGCCGATGACCTTGTCCTTGCGGCGCACCGGGATCGCCAGCATGCGGGCGTGGTGGATCCCGTCGCCGGCGCCGTCGACCTTGATCGCACCCTCGGTGCGATGACCGGTGCTGGCGGTCTGCTCCATCAGCGTCGCCTCGTCGCTCGCCGCCCACGAACCGACGTAGTCGGTGGCGTACATCGTCTGGTTCGTCGCCGGACGCACCTGATCGACGATCATCCACTTGCGGTCGGCGGAGCGCACGTAGAGCAGCAGGTCGGCGAAGCACAGGTCGGCGAGGAAGCCCCACTCGGCGGTGAGGCGGTGGAGGTGATCGATGTCGTCGCGGTCGAGCGTGGAGTGCTCTCGGGCGAGCTCGGCGAGGGAGGTCATCCCTCCCATGATGCCTGATCGACCGGCCGCTGCCGTGCCGTGTGTCAGCCGTCGCGGAGGTAACCGGCGAGCACCGCCAGCCCGGCGAGATCGTTGACGTCACCGGGCAACCACGGCACGGTGACGAGCGTTGAGGTGAGCGCGGCGAGCGACGCCCGCCGGTCCGCCTCGCGAGCGGCGACGAGGGCGACGTCGTCGAAGCGGGCGGCGACCTTGGTCAGCGCGCTGCGGGTGGCGGCCGCGGGCACGTCGAGGCGAGCGGCGACGGCAGGAGCCAGCTCGGCGGCGCCGGCGGCGAGCGCGCCCGCTGCCGCCGGCGACCTCGGCGGTCGACAGCGCGGCCGGCAGGACCCGGTTGGCGACGATCGCCCCGAGCGACATCTGCCGCTCGACGAGGGCGTTGGCGAGGAAGCGCGCCTCGTGGCTCGGCGCCGTCTCCAACGTCGTGACGACGACGAACGCGCTGCGCGGGTCGACGAGCAGCGCTTCGACGTCGCGTGCCCGGCGGACGAACCCCGACTCCATCTTCTGGAACAGCATGAAGAAGTCGGCGATGTCCTGCAGGAAGCGGGAGCCGAGGACCCGGTCGGCCACTTGGTAGAACGGCTTGGAGGCGACGTTGAACAGCCGCGATCGGTAGGGCACCGTGAGCCAGCGCAGCAGGCGGCTGCCGAAGAAGTCGACCATCCGGCCCGGGGCGTCGAGGATCGACAGGGCGCTGCGCGACGGCGGCGTGTCGACGATGACGAGGTCGAACTCGCCACTGGCGTGGAGGTCGTGCAGCTGCTCCATCGCCAGGTACTCGTGGCTGTGCACGAAGCGGCGGGTGATGTTCTCGTAGAGCGGGTTGGCGAGGACGGCGTCGCGGGTCGCGGCGTCGGGCGCGTGGCGGGTGATCAGCTCGTCCCAGCCGGCCTTGGTGTCCAGCATCGCCACCCACAGCTCACCGCGCACGGCGATGCCGGCGTCGGCGAACGCCCCGTCGTCGATGCGGATCGGCGTGTTGCCGAACTCGTCGAGCCCGAGCGCGGTGGCCAACCGGCGGGCCGGGTCGACCGTCAACACGAGCACCCGCCCCGGCTGGCGGATGACGGCGGCGATCCCCAACGCCGCCGCGGTGGTGGTCTTGCCGACGCCACCGGAACCGGCGACGAGGATCATCTCGCGGGCGGCGAGGAGGTTGCCGAGGTCACCCATCGCGATCACGGTTCCGGGCACCCGCGGCGATCACGGGTCGAGCTCCTGGGCGAGTGCCTCGGCGACCAGCGTCACGACACGCGGGCCGGCGGCGCGGGCGTACAGCTCGGGGATCGTGTAGATCGGCGGCGCATCGAGCTCACCGTCGGCATCGTGGAGCTCGTCGAGTGCCGACCGCAGCCGATCGAGGTGGCGAGCTCCGGTCGATCGGCGCTGCTCGGTGAAGCGCGCCGCTTCGACGACGGTCCCGACCGCCGGACCCGCCGTGGCGGTGAGCAGGTCGGCGACCTCGTCGAGGCGGTCGACGATCTCCTGCTCGCGCCGGTTGAACATCACCGGCAGCACGCGGTTGGCGATCACCGCGTTGACGTGGACGCCGGTCTCGGCGCGCAGGCGGGTCATCAGGTCGATCGACTCGATGACCGGCATCTCCTCGGCGGTCGTGACGACGACGACGCCGGTGCGCTGGGGGTCGTCGAGGATGTCGAGCATCCACTGCGTCTGGTCACGGACGAGGCCGACCTGGACGAGGTCGGCGATGACCTTCGGCGCCCCGATCTGGCTGACGATGTGGCCGGTGGCCTCTCCGTCGACGACGACGAGGTCGTAGTGCCGCTCGCGCACCTCGTAGCAGAGCTTGCCGACGCCGAGGATCTCCTTGACGCCGGGCGCCGCGTCGGCGACGAAGTCGAACGTCGAAGCCAGCGGACCGACGCGACCGATGAACGGGATGCGGACGAACAACCGCAGGTACTCGCGCAGCGAGTCCTCGGTGTTCATCGTCATCGCCCACAGGTTCGGCGCCACTTCGCGCGGCTCGAAGGCCAGCGCGCCGACGTCGTAGGCATTGGCGAGGGCGCCCTTGGCGTCCATCTCGCACACCAACGTGCGACGGCCGTGGCGCGCCGCGACGTCGGCAATGGCGGCCGCGACGGTGGTCTTGCCGACACCACCCTTCCCCGTGACCCAGATCAGGTCGAGGTCGAGGAGGCCTGGTCGCGCGCCAGGCGGCAGGTCAGCCCCCGAAGCCGATGCGCCGGTCGCCGTCCGCCGATCCGAGCTCGATGTAGGCGATCTTGGCGGAGGGGATGCCGACGTCCTTGCCCCGCTTGTCGCTGATCCACAACACGTCGGTGGCGCCGGAGAGGGCAGCCTCGATGCGCACCTTGAGGTCGGCGCGATCGGTGTCGTCCGCGAGCTCGATGTTGATCTCGCGAGGGGCCTGGGTCACTCCGATGCGTACGTCCACGCCGAGCACGTTACCGGTGATGGCTGCGGGCGGTGAGGGGGTGTCCGTTGGGGACGGGGCCGGACGGACAGGTGGCGGTGACGGGGTGTCCGTTGGGGGAGGTGTCCGTTGGGGACGGGGCCAGACGGACAGCAGGCGGCGGGAAGCGCCAGCGACGAGCCGCAGTCGGGCCGACCCACCGGTCCCACCACCGGGCTGCTGTGAGGCCCGACAATCAGACCGGGCCCGACGATCAGACCGGGCCCGACAACTAGACCGCGGTGGCGCAGCAGGTGTCGCCGCGGGCGATGCTCGACTCGGTGACGATCTGCCGGGCGTCGGGGTCGCCGGCGTCGACGAGGGCGCCGAGCATGCCTTTGACCATGCCCCGGTCGACGGCGCAGATCACCGGGTGCTCCGTGGCGACGTCGCCGAAGGGGCAGTGGTCGTTGATGATCCGCAGGCGGTCGCTGCGGGCGTCGGTGTGCGCCGCGAACCCGTGGGCGGTGAGGGCGTCGGCAACCGCCTGGATCGCCGAGCGCACCGAGCGGCGGCCGCGGGCGAGGGCGTCGCCGGTGAGGCCATCAGCCATCGCCCGGCCGTACTCCTCACCGACCTCCTCGGCGAGGGATTCCGCCTCGTCCTGGGGGAGGCGGTCGAGCGCACGCCCGAGCAGCGAGAGCAACAGGTCGTCGCTGCGCACGGGGAACTCGACGTCGTTCATGTCGATCGCGTCGCCGACCACGACATAGCGCTTCGACGGGCGGCCGGCACCGGCGCCTGCGACCTTGCCGGTGATCACCTCGAGATAGCCACCCGCGGCGAGTTTGTCGAGGTGGTGGCGGGCGACGTTGGCGTGGACGCCGACGTGCGCGGCAACCGTCGAGGCGGTGACGCCGAGCTCGTCGCCGACGGCCGCACCGCCGGTCGAGTGCTCGCGGGCGAAGAGGTAGATCGACCGCCGGGTGGGGTCACCGAACGCGTCGGTGATCGCCGACACCGTGGCGGTGAACGTGGCCCCCGAGCGCATGCATCGAGCCTACCGGCACACCACGATGGCATTCTTCCTATGCACGTAGTGCAAATTCAGGGCGCGCTGCCACAATGGTCGTCATGGCCACAGCCCCCACGGTGACCGAAGCCGAGATCATCGAGGCCCTGCGGCCCGTCCAGGACCCCGAGCTGCACCGGTCGATCGTCGACCTCGGGATGCTGCGTGGCGTCCGCATCGACAACGACGGCACCGTCGGCGTCCTGATCGCGCTCACCGTGCCCGGCTGCCCGCTGAAGAGCGAGATCCAGCGCCGCGTGTCCGACGCCGCGACCCAGCTGCCGGGCGTCGAACGGATCGACCTGGAGTTCACCGTGATGTCCGACGAGGACCGCGAGAACCTGCGCAAGATGCTGCACGGCGACGCCGCCGGCTCGGCCGGAACGCAACAGGCCCACGGGCACGCCCAAGGCCGCGAGATCCCGTTCGCCAAGGCCGGGTCGAAGACGCGGCCACTGCTCATCTCGTCGGGCAAGGGTGGCGTCGGCAAGTCGAGCGTGACGACCAACCTCGCCGTGGCCCTCGCCCAGCAGGGGTACTCGGTCGGTGTCGTCGACGCCGACATCTACGGCTACTCGATCCCCCGGATGCTCGGCGCCGACCGCGACCCCGTCGTCATCGACGAGATGCTCGTCCCGCCGGAAGCCTGGGGGGTGCGCTGCATCTCGATCGGCTATTTCGTGCCCGAGGGACAAGCGATCATCTGGCGTGGTCCGATGCTGCACAAGGCGCTCGAGCAATTCCTCACCGACGTGTTCTGGGACGAGCCGGACTTCTTGCTGATCGACATGCCGCCGGGCACGGGCGACATCGCCCTGTCGCTGTCGCAGTACCTGCCACGCGGCGAGGTCTTCGTCGTCACCACCCCACAGCCCGCGGCCCAGAAGGTGGCGGCGCTGTCGGCGGCGATGGCCGAGAAGGTCAACCTGACGGTGCGCGGCGTGATCGAGAACATGTCGTGGTTCACCGGCGACGACGGCAAGCGCTACGAGCTGTTCGGCTCCGGTGGCGGCCAGAAGCTCGCCGACGACCTCGGCGTGCCGTTGCTCGGCCGGTTGCCGCTGGTGCCGGCGCTCCGCGAGGGCGGCGACGACGGCCGACCGATCACGGCGGTCGATCCGGAGTCGGAAGCGGCGCAGATGTTCCACGAGATCGCCCGCACGATCGCCGTCGAGATGAAGCCGAAGAAGGTCTTCTCCGACGCCCTCAAGGTCCTCTGACCGGACCGTGACAACAGGGGTCAGACCCCTTTGGTAACACTGTCCCCGATGGACGTCGTCCCGCGGTACAAGTTCGAGGCGCTCGTCGCCGACGCCCTCGACGACCTGCCCGACGAGCTGGTGCACGTGCTCGACAACGTCGTCGTGCGGGTGGAGGACCGCCATCGCGACGAGCCGGATCTGCTCGGCCTCTACGAGGGCACCCCGCACACCGAGCGCACGGGCCACGAGGGTCCCGACGTCGTGTCGATCTACCGCCTGGCGCTGTGTGAGATGTGCGACGACCTCGACGACCTCGCCGAGGAGGTCTACGTGACCGTCATCCACGAAGTCGCCCACGCCGCCGGCATCGACGACGAGCGTCTGCACGAGCTCGGCTGGGCATGACCGTCGGTGGCGGACCGCGCGGGCCGGTCGCCGTCACGATCCACGACGATGCCGGTGCGGCGATCGTCGGCGGGCCGTTCCGGCGGACGTTCGCCGATGTCGAGGAGGCACTCGCCGAGATCGTCCGCATCGAGCGGACGTCGCCGCCGCGCTGGGTGTGGTGGGGTGGCGCCACGGCGCGTCGGCTCGTCGCCGCCGGGATCCGTCCCGTCAGGAGTTGGGATCTCGACGCCGTCCACCGCCTGATCAACGGCGGTTGGCGGGGCGGGCCGGCGCGCACCTGGGCCGCGGCGCACCGCCTCGATCGCCACGGCATCCCCGAACTCCAGCGGCCCGACCTCTTCAACGTGTTCGACGACGACGACGGCGAGCCGGTGCGCCCCGACGGGTATCTCTCCCCCGCCTGGATCGACGGCCGGTGGCACGAGTCGCACGAGCACCTCGAACGGTGGGCCGCGCTCGCCCTCGACGTGCAACGGCTCCAGTCGGCGCAGCTCGAGGAGCTGGCGGCGCGCCCGGCGGCGACATCGACGGCGCACTGCGAGTCGACCGCCGAGATCCTGTGTGCCGAGCTCGAACACGACGGCCTGCCGATCGATCTCGCCGAGGCCGAGCGGGTCATCGCCGAGTTCATCGGGCCGCGCCCGACCGACGCCGCACACGAGCTGACGCTGATCGCCGAGCGCGATCAGCGTGTGCTCCGACACGTCGCCGCCGGCGAGATCGACCTGCGCAACCCGGCCAGCGTGAAGTCGTTGCTGCGCCGGGCCGGCGTCGAGGTCGACGACACCCGGGCCTGGCGGCTGGAGCGGCTGCGCGACGCCCATCCGGTCGTCGACGCGCTGTTGCAGTGGCGCAAGGCGGAACGCATCGCCACCACGTTCGGCTATCGCTGGCTCGACGAACACGTGGCCGGCGGACGGTTGCGCGGTACGTGGTCCGGATCGGACGGCGCTGCCGGGCGGATGACGGCCACCGTGGGGCTGCACAACCTGCCCGCCGACCTGCGCGTGGCGATCATCGCCGACGCCGATCACGTCTTCGTGCGCGCCGACCTCGGGCAGATCGAACCGCGCATCCTCGCCGCGGTGACCGCCGACCGCGCCCTCGTCGCGGCAACCGACGCCGACGACCTCTACCGGCCCGTCGCCGCCCAGCTCGGCGTCGACCGCGACGTCGCCAAGGTCGCCGTGCTCGGAGCGATGTACGGCCAGACGACGGGCCACGGCGCCGCCGCACTGCACGGCCTGCGGTCGACATACCCGACGGCGATGCGCTTCCTCGACGAGTCGGCGGCGACCGCCGAGGCCGGCCGCGACCTGCGGACACGGGGCGGCCGGCTGGTGCGGATGGGGCCGGGTTCGCCGTCGCCCGACGACCCCGAGACCTCGGAGCGCGACCTCCGCTCACGGGCCGCCGCCCGCGGTCGCTACGGCCGCAACGCGATGATCCAGGGCGCGGCGGCGGAGTTCTTCAAGACGTGGGCGCTGATCGTGCGCGCCCGCCTCGGCGCGCTCGGCGGGCAGATCGTGATGTGCCTCCACGACGAGCTGCTCGTCCACGTCGCCGAGTCGCAGGCCGACGAGGCGCTGGCCGCCGTCGACGACGCGTTGGTCGAAGCTGCCGCCCGATGGCTCGCCCAGACGGGCGCACCGAGCGTCCGGTTCATCAGCGAGACGAGCATCGTCCGGCGGTGGTCCGACGCCAAGTGACGGGATGGCGGACCGAGGGTGGACGGCGTGTGGACGCGCGCGGCGCCGCTGGGGGTGCCGTGTCGGCCGGGCCGGCGCCGCCCGGCACCGGGCGCGACGCGCTGCGTTTCCCCGTCACGCTGCCTGCCGATACGGTGTCCCGGGTGAGTGACGACAAGCCGACGGGCTCCGACCCAGCCGGCACTGCCCCGCCGCCTCCCCCGCCACCCGATCTGGCGCCGCCACCCGGCTTCGCCGCCAGCGACCTGGCGTCCACGCAGCGTGGTGTCAGTCGCATCGGCGGGCTGGCGAAGGCGATCATCGCCGCCACCGCGGTCGTCGCCGTCGCCACCATCCTCACCGCCGTCTTCTCGGCGAGCGCCGCCCAGGACGCCACGGACTTCCTCGCCGGCGACCTCACCGAGGACGAGTTCCAAGAGGCGATCGCCGCCGCCAGCGGCGTCCAGCTGGTGACCGGCGTGGCCACGCTGGCCACCGGCGTGCTGACGATCATGTGGGCATTCCGCATCGCCAACAACGTGCGGGCCTTCGGTCGCGCCACCACCTGGAGCCCGCTGTTCGCCATCTTCGGGTGGTTCCTGCCGCCGATGGTGCTCTACGTGATCCCCTTCCTCGTCCTGCGCGAGCTGTGGAAGGCATCCGATCCGACCAGCCTCGACGGCACCGATCGCTGGAAGAAGCAGTCGGACAACCCGGTGCTGTGGGTGTGGTTCGTGATCTTCGGCCTCGTGCCGGCAGTCCTGCTCGTGGTGCAGATCGGCTCGTTCGCCTCGGCCGGCTTGCCCGAGAGCAACCTCGAGTCGTTCGCCGAGCAACTGGAGGACTTCGGCGCCCTCGGGTGGGTCACGGCGCTCGTCAACACCGTCGCTGCGGTCGTGTGGATCGTCTTCGTCCGCCAGTTGACCGCACGCCACACGCAGTTGACCCACGAGCGGTGACCACGTCGGGGCAGGCCGGGCAATGACCGCTTCCTCCACGATCTATCTCATGCGCCACTCCAAGGCGGGCGAGCGGCGCACGTGGGACGGCGACGACCGCCTGCGACCGTTGAGCAAGCACGGTTGGAAGCAGTCGGAGCTCGTCAGCAAGCGGCTCGCCGCGAAGGGTGCGACCTCGCTCTACTCCAGCCCCTACGTGCGCTGCGTGCAGACGCTCGAACCGTTGGCCAAGCGCCTCGGCGTCGAGATCAACATCGACTCGCGCCTCGAGGAGGAGTCACCGTTCGAGCCCGCCCTCGAGATGCTCTTCGAGGTCCCCGACGGGGCGGTGCTGTGCACCCACGGCGACATCCTGCCGGCGGTCATCAACGCGTTGCACCGCCGCGGCATGGACGTCCAGACGCCGCCCGACTGGCGCAAGGCGAGCACGTGGGTGCTCAAGCGCAAGGGCGAACACATCGCCAAGGGCAAGGTCTGGCCCCCGCCCGCTCACTGACCGGCGGCGGCGCGGATCTCCTCGGCGAACGAGGCGATGATCGTCGCCACGTCGCCCGGGGGGTCGAGCTCCTGGCAACGCTCGACGTACGGCAGTGCTGCGGCCGCGTCGTCGCGGAACGAGTACTCGACGATCGCCAGGAAGCACTGCGGATCGGCGTAGTCGGGTTCGATCTCCACCGCCTGAGCGAGCGCGAGGACCCCGGCATCGAGGCGCGCCGCGGACTGCGGCTCGTCTGGGAACTGCTGTGACATCAGCGCCAGCGTCCACCCGAAGTAGGCGACCGCTTCGGCGTTGTCGCGGCCTCGCTCCCGCTCGTTCTCGACCACGCGACCGAACAGCGCGTTGGCGAGCTCGAAGTCGCCCTGCGACAGCGCGTCGCGGGCGTTGGTCAACAAGATGCGCGACTCGTCCCCCGGCGTCATCCCGGTGATCTCCTGCCCCGCCGACCGCTCACCCCATGCGTCGGCGAGGACGTACCCGGCACCGACGGCGGCGATCACGACCGACGCGGTCACGACGATCATCCGTCCCCACCGGCGCGGTGGCTTCGCCGGGAGCCCCGCCCGGCCCTCCTCGATGTCGCGGAGCACGGCGGCGGCGCGCACGGTGTAGCCGTCCTTGAGCGTCTGGTAGTCGAGGTCGTCGACATCGCCGGCGTCGTGCTCGCGTTCGAGGTCGCGCAACGACTGGAGCAGGAACCGGCGCTCCTCCTCGAGTTCGGCGAGCCGGTCGAGTTCGAGGCCCGACGCCGTCATCCGGCGCTCCGACGGTGCCGAGGCCAACCGCTTGCGGCGACGGGGCGCGTCGCGTTCACGACATCCCCCACCGACGGCACCGAACGGGGCGACGTCGGTTCACTCATCGGGCGCGTCGTCCTCACGGAGTGCGGCGTCGACGAGGGCGCGGTCGTCGGCGGTCGGCGCGGCGGTCAGCGCGGCATCGACGTGCCAACGGCGGAAGGCGACGATCAGTCCGGCCACCGCGGAGATGAAGGCGACCGCCGGCAGCACCCAGACCACGGCGTCGAACCCGGTGGCCTTCGGCACCAGCAACACCTGGGCGCCGTAGCGCGGTCTCGATGAAGGCGATGATGTCGGCGTCGGACAGGTCGTTCTCGGCGACGAGCTGGGCGACCTGGTTGCGGATCGCCTGCGAGGCGTTGTTGCGCGACTCGAAGACGCTCTCGCCGTCGCAGATCGGACACGCCACGCGGCGGGTCAGGTGGTCGACACGGTCCTGTTGGGTCTGCGGGCCGCCGGCGCTGGTGACACCCACGGCGAGCAGGGCGGTGACGACGACGACCAGCGCCAGCCAGCCCGGCCAGCGCTTCACTCGCCGGTTGAGCGTCGATGCGGACATCAGTACTGCTCCCGGAACTGACGCAGGATCGAGTTCAGATCGTCGGCGGTGACCTTCGAGATCAGCCGCAGCTGGACGACCCCGCTCGGGTCGATGACCCACGTCTCGGGGACCGCAGCGACGCCGAAGGCGACCGGGAACTCGTCGTGCTCTGAATAGATCTGCGGCCACTCACCGCCGTTGTCGGCGAAGAACTCGTCGATCTGGTCGCGGTTGCCGCGGGTGATCACCGAGTACAGCTCGGCACCGTCGGCACCGAGCTGCTCCTGGTCCTCGGCGAACTGGACCAGCTCGGGGTGCTCCTGGATGCACGGCACGCAGTCGGGATCGAAGAAGTTGAGCACGACCCAGCTGCCCTTGCGGCGCGAGAGGTCGAACGACGTGCCGTCGTCGAGGGTGCCGACCGCCTCGGGCGCCGGGCGGCCGAGGAGCGGCGTGGCGGCGCTGTCGCCGCCGCCGCCGTCGGTGGTCAGCAGCACATAGAACAGCCCGGCCATCAACACGGCGATCACCCCGACGACGAGCGGTGCGACACGACGCCGACGAGACGACGAGCGGGGTGCTTCGTGCCCGTCGGGGACGGGGCCGGACGTGCCGGCGGGCGAGCGGTCGTCGATGGTCATGCCGGCACTCCGGTCGGTTCGTCGTCGAGGGTCGGCTCCTCGTCGAGGGCGGGCACCCGCTCCGGCGGTTCGTCACCCATCGGCACCGGTGCCGACACGGGATCGATCGGTCGCCGCCGGCGGGTGCCGGGGAACGCGGCGAGCAGCGTGCCGACCGCCATCAGCGCGCCACCGAGCCACAGCCACAGGATCAGCGGCTTGACGAACACGCGGATCGTCGCCTCCGTGTCGCCGGGCGACGCACCTTGGTCGAGCGTGAGGTAGACGTCCTCGGTGATGCCGGTGCGGACCGACGGCGTGCCGATCTCCATGCCCCGGTTGAGGTAGGTGGTGATCGCCGGGCCGGTAGGTCGTCGAGCCGTCGAGGATGACGTTGGCGGCGATGCGCCGCTCGCTCTCGGCGTCGTTCAACCGCTCGTCGACCGACACCAGCTCGAACGTGTGCCCGCCCCACGAGGTCGGCTCACCCTGCTCGAGGGTCAGCGTCGCCGAATGGGTGAAGCTGTTCGACGCGGCCAGGGCGACGGCGATCATGATCACGCCGAGGTGGACGATCATCCCGCCGTTGGCCCGGCCGACGAGGCCCCGCCAGCCCTGGCGGCGCGTCGCCAGCACCAGCTGGCGCAGGGCGGCACCGGCGGCGAAGCCGGCGAGGCCGAAGGCGACGAGCGGTGCCCATCCGGTGGCGCCGATGGACACGGCGATCGCCAGCGCGGCGACACCGCACCACGCCGGCCAGAAAAGCCGGTCGCGGAGCAGCTCCTTCGAGGCCTTGCGCCACGGGAGTACCGGGGCGACGCCCATCAGGAACAGCAGGACGAGGCCGATCGGTTGCGACAGACGATCGAAGTACGGCGCGCCGACGACCGTCTGACGGTCCTGCAGCGCCTCGACGAGCAGCGGGAACAGCGTGCCCAGCAGCACGACGAACGCCCACACCGTGAACAAGACGTTGTTGGCGAGGAACGCCCCCTCCCGCGACAGCGGCGAGTCGATCGTGCCCGGCGAGCGCAGCCGGTCACCGCGCCAGGCGATCAGACCGAGCGAGACGACGACGATCACGCCGAAGAAGGCCAGCAGCCACGACCCGACCGGCCCGTCACCGAAGGCGTGCACCGACTGCAGCACGCCGGAGCGGGTGAGGAACGTGCCGAGGATCGTCAGGGCGAACGTCGCCACGAGCAGGCTCAGGTTCCACACCCGCAGCATCCCCCGCCGCTCCTGGACGAGCACCGAGTGGATGTAGGCGGTGCCGGTCAGCCACGGCAGCAGCGAGGCATTCTCCACGGGGTCCCAGGCCCACACGCCCGACCAGCCGAGCACCTCGTAGCTCCACCAGCCGCCGAGCAGGATCCCGAGTGTGAGGAACGCCCACGAGAACAGCGCCCAGCGCCGGGTCTCCATCAGCCAGCCCTCGCCGAGGCGTCCGGTGATCAGGGCGGCGATGGCGAAGGCGAACGGCACGGCGAAGCCGACGTACCCGAGGTAGAGGATCGGCGGGTGGAACAGGACGAGGATGTGGTTCTGCAGCAGCGGGTTCGGCCCGGGACCGGACGTGACGCCCGCGGCACCGGCGGCGAACGGGTCGGCGGGCCCGAAGCTCAACATGGCGAAGAAGGCGGTGATGACGAACATCACGATCAGCGCCCAACCGACGAGCACGTCGTCGGTCCGCTTGCGGAAGCGCCACGCCACCGCCGCCGTGAACGCGCCGAGGATGAACGCCCACAGCAGGATCGAGCCCTCGAGCGCCGACCACATGGCGGCGATGTTGTAGAGCAGCGGCGTGTCGGCCGATCCGACCTGTTGCACGTAGGCCAGCGAGAAGTCGCGGATCGCCAGCGCTCGCTGCATCATGATCACCGACAAGGCGATGCCGGCGAAGGCCAAGAAGGCGTAGATCGGCGCCTGGCGCAGCAGGCGGCCGTCGTGCTGGCGGATGCCGTAGACGACCGAGAGGGCGCCGAACACCGAGGCGGCGAGCATCAACAGCAGCCCGGCGTGCCCGAGTGCGGCGTTGACGCTGACGGCGAGCATCAGGACCCCGTCATTGCGTCGGCGCGTCCGTGCACGCCGCCGTCTCGGCATCGTCGAGACGGGCGTCGTTGGCGGCGACGTACTCGTCGGAGTGCTTGACCTCGACGCGGTCGCCCAGCAGCGTCTCGTTCTCGATCACGCCGTGGACGACGACCGGCAGGCACTCCTTGAAGATGCCGCCGGGGTCGCCGTCGTACTCGACCGGCACCGTGGCGCCGTTGAACGAGATCGTGAACAGCGTGGCGTTGCCGGCGTGTTCGATCGATCCTTCGTCGACCGTGCCCTGGAGCCGGATCCGGCGATCGGGGTCGCAACCGTCGCGCACGCCGATCTCGTCGACGTTGCAGTAGTAGTCGACGGCCGAGCTGAGGAACTGCGAGACGACCACGCCGCCGGCGACGATCACCAGCACGAGCACGCCGATCGGCAGCCAGTTGCGCCGCCGACGGCGGGCGCGCGGTGCGGGTCCGTCGGGATCGTGTGGTGAGAGATCGAGGTCGGGGGTGTCGGTCGTCACGTGCGGATCAGGTCCAGTACTTGTCCTGGTCGGGGATGCGGCGAGCGAGGCGTCGCCCGTTGCGCACGACGCGCCACGCCATCAGGATCACGACGGCGAACGTCAGTGCGTAGCCGCCGAGGATGAACCCGGCGTCGTCCATGAGTGCCAGCATCAGGCCACTCCTCCCTGGTCGGTTCGTGCGGTGCCCTCGGCAGGCTGAGGCGTTACAACAGGGGTCTGACCCCTGTTGTAACGGTCGGGGCCGGTCAGCTGGCCGCCTTCGGCGTGACGGGCGGCCACCGCATCGTCGAGCTCGCGGTCGTCGAGCAGGTCCTCCATCGCCATCACCCGGGTGCGGTGGAGCACCCACCACACGTAGTAGAGGCTGAAGGCGACGACGCCGACGAACAGGCTGAACAGCATCAGCCCGTCCATCTTCACGTCGGCGTCGCCGTCGTTGATCGTCGCCGTCTGGTGCAGGCTGCGCCACAGCTCGACGCTGAAGTGGACGAGCGGGATCTCGAGCACCGCCAGCAAGCCGATCACCGCGCTGCGCTTGGCCCGCTGCTGATGGGTGCCGTCGAGGCGGCGGACGGCGAGGTAGCCGACGTAGGTGATGAAGAGGAGGGCGGTGGTGGTCAGGCGGGCGTCCCACTGCCAGAACACACCCCAGGTGAGGCGGCCCCACATGGCGCCGATCACCAGCGTCACGGCGACGAATACCGTTCCGACCTCGGCGCTGGCGCCGGCGAGGCGATCCCAGCCGAGCGACTTGCGCTTCGAGAAGAGGTAGGCGGCCGACGAGACGGCGGTGACGATGAAGGCGAGGTAGGCGATCCAGATCGTCGGCACGTGCATGTACAGCAGGCGCACGGACTCGCCCTGGTCCTGGTCCTTCGGGGAGAACCCGAGCCCGAAGGCGACGAGCCATCCCATCGTCACGATGGTGGCGATCCCGAGGAGGCGCGTGTCCCTTCGTGCCGGTGCCGAGGACCGCAGTGCTCGACGAGGTCGTCTCGTCGAGTCGGGCGGGATCGGTCGTCGTCATGGGCGTTCCTTCACCGTGCGATCTCGTGACGGTCGTCGGCATGTGTCGCCGAGCGGTCGTCCCTGCTGCCAGTCCATCATTCGTCGATCAGCGGACCAAATGCCAACGATCCGCCGACCCCGAAGGCGACGGCGAAGACGGCCAGCAGGCCCACCCAGGACCAGCCGTCCGACACCACCGCACCTGCGGTGCCGAGCGCTGCTTCCACCGCTCGCGTTGCTCCGATCAGGACGGGCGCCACCGCCGGGAGCGTGAGCAGCGGGAGCAACGTCTCGCGGCCCCTGAACCCAGCGGCTAGGCCACCGTACAGCGTACCGACCGCGGCCAATCCAACGGTCGCGAGGAGCAAGGTCGTGACGAGGAGCACAGCGCCGTCGAGCGGCACGGTCTGGCGGAACAGCACGATCGCCGCCACGAGCAGCACGACTTCGAGGACCAGCAGCTGCACGACCAGCCCGAGCGCTTTGCCGAGGTAGATCGCCCGGGCGTCGACGCCGGCCACGCGCAAGGCGTCGAGCGCCCCGTCGTCGGCTTCGATGGCGAACGAACGCTGCACCAGGAGCAACAGGCTGAACATCGTCGCCAGCCAGACGAGTCCGGGCGCGACCCGCTCGAGCACGCTGTCGGCGTCGAGGGCGAAGGCAAAGATGATCATCGTCACCGCGGCGAACGGCACCACCTGGTTGATCAGCACGCGGCTGTTCCACTCGATGCGCAGGTCCTTGGCGGCGATCAACCGCACGATCCGCCAGAGCTTCATCCGTCGATCTCCGCGTCGTCGATCGCCTCGTGCACCGGCGTGGGAGCGGGGACGATCCGGCCGGCGACGACGTCGACGGAGCGCGTCGCCAGCGACCCGGCGCGTTCGAGCTCGTGGCTGGCGACGATCACCGTCGCGCCGGAGCCCGCGGCACGGCGGAGCATGTCGTCGAGGTCGTCGCGGGCGGTGGCGTCGAGGCCGGCGTGCGGCTCGTCGAGCAGCCACAGCCGAGCCCGACGGGCGATCAGGCAGGCCAGCGCGGTCCGCCGCTTCTGACCCGCCGACAGGCGCCGGACGGCGACGGTCTCGATGCGCTCGGCGATGCCGACCAGCGACTTCGCCGCCCGCAGCTCATCGGGGGTGGCACCGACGGTGGCCCCCCAGAAGCGGACGTTCTCGTCCACGGTGAGGTCGAGGTAGAGCCCGTTGTGGTGCCCCAGCAGCCCGACCGAGCGGCGGATCTCCTCGCGGTCGACGGTGAGGTCGAGACCGAGCACGTGCCCACTGCCTCGCACGAGCGGGACGAGCCCGGCGCACAGCCGCAGCAACGTCGTCTTCCCGGCGCCGTTCGGCCCCCGCAGCAACACGATCTCGCCCTGTTCGACACGCAACGACGCCCCCGCGAGCGCCGGGAACGCCCCGAGCACGGCGACCGCGTCCTCGAGCTCGATCACCGGCGACGGCATGGCCGACCACGCTACGGCCGGATTCGTGCGCGGCCGCGCTCCGCCCGAGTCGCGATCCGAGGCGCCGACCGGGCAGCTAGCGTCGGGCGTCGTGCCGGATGCGGACGACCCCTCGACGGCGCCCGATCACGGCGCCCCGACCGCCAATGACGGCGGCGCGGCGATGTCGCCGGCCACCGCCGACACCACCCGTGCGCCGTCGCGGTTCGGCGACTGGCGCTGGTGGGTCGGGGGCCTCGGCAAGACGCTGATCACCATCGGACTGCTGATGTTCGGCTTCGTCGCCTATCAGCTGTGGGGCACCGGCATCGAAACTGCCCGCGCCCAGAGCCAGCTGGAGAGCGAGTTCGAGGACCTGCTCGGCGGGACCCCGACGACGGCCGCCCCGACACCGTCCGACTCGCCACCAGCTCGACACCCGGCTCGGCGCCGTCGGCGTCCGTGCCCGACGCCAGCGGGCCCCCGACGACCGCCGCTCAGGCGCCCGAGCAGGTGCTGCCGACGTTCAGCGAAGGCGATGCGATCGCCCGAATCGAGATGCCGTCGATCGGCGTCGACAAGATCGTCGTCGCCGGCGTGTCGACCGGTGACCTCAAGAAGGGCCCGGGCCACTATCCCGACACGCCGCTCCCCGGCCAGCTCGGCAACTCGGCGATCGCCGCCCACCGCACCACGTACGGGCAGCCCTTCTTCGACATCGACCAGCTACAACCGGGCGACGAGGTCGTCATGACCACCCCGGCCGGGCGGTTCGTGTACCGGGTGACCGGCACGGAGATCGTGACCCCGAGCGACTACTGGGTCGTCGCCACCACCGACCCGACGCGGGCGACACTGACCCTGACGTCGTGTCACCCGAAGTGGACGGCGCGTGATCGCATCGTCGTGTTCGCCGACTTCGACGCCGCCGCGTCGTCGGCACCGGCCGGGCGCGCCGTCATCGACTACGGACGCACCCAGGCCGTCGAGCCGACGCCGACCGAGACCGCCGACACGGTGCCCGGCGAGCCGGTCCCGGGCGCATCGGCGCCGGTCGACTCCGTCGTACCCGAGCCGGACGTCCCGATCGACGCCGAGCACGACGAGATCGCCGACGCCTTCTCCGAAGGGTGGTTCAGCGACCCGGGTGCGTGGCCACAGGTCATCCTCTGGGGGCTGGTGCTGGCGGCGATCGCCGTCGGCGGGGTCGCCCTCGGCCGGCTCGTCGGACGGCGCTGGGTGGGGTGGATCGCCGCCGCCGTGCCGTTCGTGTTCTGCCTCTACTTCTTCTACCAGAACGTCAACCGGCTGCTGCCGCCCAACCTCTGAGCAGGGGCGTCGCGGCCGACCCGGCTCAGTTGCCGGTGAAGCGTGCCGGGCGCTTCTCCATGAACGCCGTGCGACCCTCACGGGCGTCGTCGCTCGCCCAGGCCCGCCGCCGCGCCGCTTCGACCTCGTCGTCGTCGGGAAGTCCGGCGATGCCCCGCTCGAGCGCCAGCTTGTGCCCGGCGATCGTCAGCGGGGCCAGCTGGGCGATCTCGTGCGCCCACGCCACCGCCTCGTCGACGCCGCCGAGGCGGTGCACGCCGCCGGTGACGTGGAGCTGGGCGCCGGTGTAGGTCTGCGCCGTCAGCAGCATCGCCCGGGCGATCGGCGGCGACAGCTCGGTGGCCACCCGGGCGACCGTCCAGCGGTCGACGACGAGGCCGAGCTTGGCGGCCGGTACGCCGATCACCGAGTCGGGGGTCGCCACCCGCAGGTCGGCGGCGACGGCGAGCTGGCGCCGGCACCGAGCGCCGGACCGTCGATGGCGGCAATCACCGGCAACGGGAGCTGCCCGAAGCCACGCAGCACGATCCCCAGGTCGCGGGCGAACTCGGCCTCCTCCACGCCCGCCAGGTCGGCGCCGGCGCTGAATGCCGGCGGCGCCCCGGTGAGCACGATGACACGCGTCTCGCGAGGAGCCCCGGCGGCGATGTCGGCCTGGATCTCACGCAGCGCCAGCAGCGTCGCGTGGTCGACCGCGTTACGCCGCTGCGGGCGGTTGAGGGTGACGACGACGACCGCACCGTCGCGTGTGAGCTCGACGCTCATGCCGATCCGCGCTCGTCGACGTGGCGGTCGGAACGATCGAACCGACCGCCGCGATCGGGGCGGTCGCCGTGATCGGGGCGGTCGCCGAGGGACTCTCCGAGCGGGACTCGTAGCATGAGCCGACTGTATGTCGAACCCCGGTTCCGCCACCCAAGGCTCCCCCGACCCCGTCCGCGTCCGCCGAGCCCAAGTGGCCAGGTGGACGTTGCTCGCCAACCGCATCGGCTACCTGTTCGTCGCCGTCGCCATGGCGCTGTTCTTCATCGCCTTCGCCGTCGGGTTCTCCTCGACGATGGCGACGCTGGTGATCGTCGCCTTCGTCATCGGCTGTGCGCTGCTGGCACCGTCGATCATCCTCGGCTACGCCGTCAAGGCTGCCGAGCGCGACGACCGCGAGCGCGGCTTCTGACGTCGGTGGGCGCCTCCGCCGATCGCCAATTACGCTCCGAACCCTGATGTCCACCCGTCTCTCCGCTCCCGCACGTCGCGAACAGATTCTCGAGATCGCCCTCCAGGTGTTCGCCTCGTCGGGATTCCACGGGGCGTCGATGAACGAGGTCGCCGAGGCGGTCGGGGTCACCAAACCCGTGCTGTACCAGCACTTCGACTCCAAGCGAGACCTCTACCAGGCGCTCATCGACGATGTCGGCGAGCGCCTGATCGGCTCGATCACCAAGGCGGTCGTCGAGGCCACCGACGGCAAGTCGCAGACCGAACTCGGGTTCCGCGCCTACTTCCGCTGGGTCGCCGACGACCACGACGCGTTCCGCTTCCTGTTCGGGTCGGGCACCCGCCGCGACGACGAGTTCAACGCCGCCGTCCAGCGCATCACCGCCCAGGCGGCCGCCGCCATCGCCCCGCTGATCGCCGTCGACATCGACGTCGCCCACCGCACGACGCTGGCCCACGCCCTGGTCGGCCTCGCCGAGGGCGCCAGCCGCCTGCTCGTCGAGCGCGGCGACGAGTTCGACCCCGACGAGATCGCCAAGGTCGTCAGCGACCTCGCCTGGGCCGGCCTCCGCGCCGTCCACCCCGCCCCCTGACCCCCGCACGCTGCTCACGCTCCCGTTCAGCGTCAGCACAAACACCGACATCCAACGTTGTCGCTGACACAGAACCGGCGTGCCCGGCAAACGACGCTCAGCGTCAGCACAAACACCGACACCCAACGTTGTCGCTGACACAGAAGCGCGGCGTCAGCGGGGGGCGACGAGGCCGCGGTAGCCGTCGCTGAAGCCGGCGGCGCGGAGCATCTCGACGACGCCCGCGGGGGCGTCGGGCGAGGCGAGGGTGGCGCCGTCGATCTTGCGGATCTCGACCGTCTTCGCCCGCCCGGCATGGGCCAGGTCGATCAGCGCACGGCACCAGGTCGGGTCGACGAACGACTCGGGGAACGTCACCAGGTGGTGGCCGCGACGGTCGTACCAGGCGAGCACCTTCCCGGCACGCAGGACGACGACCGACGACGCGGTGCGTGCCGGACGACCCGCGCTGTCGGGCCACGACAACACCGCACCGTACGGCTGGGCCGGATCGGTCGAGGCCAGCACCACTGGGTCGGGCAGGTCCTCCGGGCGCAGCAGCGGGTCAGGCGTGTCGCGTGCCGACCGCAGGCGATCGACGGCACCCGGCATCGCGAACTGGGCCGCACCGAGCCCGTCGACGAAGTACCCCCGGCGCACCTGGCCGCGCTCCTCGAGCACCTTCAGCACGCCGTACACCGACGTGAAGCCGCCGACGAGCCCCTCGGCGAGAACCGCTTCGCGCGTGACCACGCCGTACCGCTCGACCATCTGCATCGCCAACGCGTGGGCCGACTCCGTCGGCGTCGGCGGCGGTTCGAGCAGCGGCGCCACGAGGCTCCAGCGACCCTGCCCGGCGGGCGGGCCGATGCGCGTCAGCCGGCCCGGCCGTGGTCGTGCACGAAAACCGGGGGTGGGACGTTGCGATCCCGGCCGCGTCTTGGCCCCCGAGAGCACGGCGCGCAGCGGTGCCAGTGAGTCGTTGGTCACCTCGCCCGCCCACACGAGGTCCCACAGGGCGGCGAGCAGCTCGTCGTCGGACACACCGGGCGACGCACCGCGCAGCTGGCTCCAGAAGCAGGCACCCTGCGCCGCAAGGTGCACGCGGATGGCGCCGTGGAGCTCGCCGTCGAGCGGATCGCCGCGCTCCCATCCGGGCGCCAACAGCGGCAGCTGGTCGGCGAAGCACAGACGGACGCGGCCGTCACGTGCACCCAGCCCGCCGGCGCCGACCCAGACGACCTCACCCGCGGTGCAGAGCTCATCGAGCATCGTCGGGCGGTAGTTGACGATGCGCACCGGCAGGATGTCGCGCTCGATCGTCGAGGCGACGAGCGCCGCCCCCGACAGCAGACCGAGCGACTCCACCAGGGCATCGAGCCCGCGCCGACCGGCCGGGATCGCGTGCCAGGCGGTGACGAAGCGGGCGAGGGCGTCCTGCTCGACGGGCGCCACCTCGCGAACGCAGCGCGGCCAGCGATCGCCGCCGGAGCTGGCGCAGCACGTCGACATCGCAGAACTCGCGGCTCACGCCCTCGGGCCGGAATTCGCCGACCACCAGGCGCTCGGCTCCCTCAAGGGCGGCCAGCGCCCCGGCGATCCGCTCGGCCGGCGCACCGAAGCGGCGGGCGACCTCGACGGTGAGGAACGGGCCATGGGTGCGGGCGTAGCGACCGACAGCGACCTCCAGCGGACGGGCGATCGGTTCGGTGAACGCACGCGGCAGCCCGAGCGGCAGCGAACAACCGAACGCATCGCGCAACATCGCCGCATCCTCGGCCGCCGCGTAGCGGGTCTCGCCGCCGAGCACGACCTCGATCACCCGCTTCGCCCCGAGCAGCGTTTCGAGCCACACCTTGGCGTGTGACGTGCCGGCATCGTCAGGCCCGCAACGGAGGTCGATCTCGTCGAGGGTGAGGTCGCCGACCCGGCGGAACACGTCGTGCAACTCGTCGGCCGAACGAGCTCGGCGCCCCTCGGTGAGACACTGCAGCTCGAGCTCGACATCGGCGAGCACGTCGGCATCGAGCAACTCGCGCAGCTCCTCGGCCCCGAGCAGATCGCGCAACAGGTCGCGGTCGAGGGCCAGAGCCGCCGCCCGCCGCTCGGCGAGCGGGGCGTCGCCTTCGTACATGTAGGCAGCGATCCAGTTGAACAACAGGCTCGACGCCATCGGACTGGCGTGGCCGGTGTCGACGCTGACGACGCGCACCGCCCGCGACTGCAGCTGGCCGAGGACCTCGCGCAGCGCCGGCACGTCGAACACATCTTGCAGGCACTCGCGCGACGTCTCCAGCAGGATCGGGAACGTCGGGTACTTGGCGGCGACCGCCAGCAGGTCGGCGGCCCGCTGGCGTTGCTGCCACAGCGGGGTGCGCCGATCCGGGCGGCGACGGGGCAGCAGGAGTGCCCGGCCGGCGCACTCGCGGAAGCGGGCGGAGAACAACGACGTCTGCGGCAACTTCGCCACGACCAGCTCGTCGATCTCCTCCGGCTCGACGAGCAGCGCGTCGAGTGGCAGCTCGGCCGCCGACTCGGGGAGCCGCACGACGATGCCGTCGTCGCCCCACATCGTCTCGACCGGCATGTCGTATCGCTCCATCAGGCGATGTTCGATGGCCATCGCCCACGGCGCGTGCACCGGCGTGCCGAACGGGCTGAGGATGCACACTCGCCAATCGCCGATCTCGTCCTGGAACCGCTCGACGACGATCGTGCGGTCGTCGGGCACCGCCCCGGTGGCCTCGGACTGCTCCGCCAGGTACTGCACGACGTTGCTCGCCGCGAACGCATCGAGGGCGTAGTGGTGCATCAGCCGTTCGATCGCCCCCCGCTCGTCGAGGTCACGGATCTCGCGCACGAACGCGCCGAGTGCCCGTCCGAGCTCGAGCGGGCGCCCGGGACGGTCGCCGTGCCAGAACGGCATCTTGCCCGGCTGACCCGGCGCCGGCGAGACGGTGACCCGCTCGAACGTGATGTCCTCGATGCGCCACGTCGACGCTCCGAGAATGAACGTCTCGCCCGGCCGGCTCTCGTAGACCATCTCCTCGTCGAGTTCGCCGACGCGGGTGCCGTCGGGAAGGAACACGCCGAACAGCCCGCGATCGGGGATCGTGCCACCCGACGTGACCGCCAGGCGCTTCGATCCGTCGCGGGCGCGGAGCGTGTCGGTGAGGCGATCCCAGACGAGACGGGGCCGCAGCTCGGAGAACTCCTCGCTCGGGTAGCGACCGGAGAGCAGGTCGAGGCAGTTGGTCAGCAACTCGTCGGAGATCTGGGCGAAGCTGGCGCATCGCCGAACCATCGCCGCCAGCTCGCCGACCGTCGTGTCACCGAGCACGGCGACGTCCGCGACGATCTGTTGCAACAAGACATCGAGCGGCGAGCGCAGGTAGCGGGTCGACTCGATCTGGCCGTCGACCATGCGACGGGTGACGATCGCCGCCTCGATCAGGTCGCCGCGGTGCTTGGGAAAGATCGACCCCCGCGACGGTTCGCCCACCGAGTGCCCGGCGCGGCCGATGCGCTGCAGCCCGCGGCTCACCGCACCGGGGGACTCGACCTGGATGACCAGGTCGACGGCACCCATGTCGATCCCCAGCTCGAGCGACGAGGTGGCGACGATCGCTCGGAGCTCACCGCGCTTCAAGCGGTCCTCGATGACGATCCGCTGCTCGCGCGCCAGCGATCCGTGGTGCGCCATCACGAGGGGCCCGTCCCCCTGCTCCCCCGCCCGTGCCGCCCCGTCCCCGACGGGCAGCCCGGCGCGTCCGGCCCCGTCACCCGAGGGCAGCCCGGCGCGTCCGGCCCCGTCCCCGACGGGCAGCCCGGCGCGTCCGGCCCCGTCCCCCGAGGGCAGACCGGCCGCCGCGCCCTCGACCTGCGCGGCTCGCTCGGCCTCCTCGCGGAACATGCGGTCGATGTCGTCGCCGGTACCCCAACGGCGTTCGTCGTACAGCTCGTTGAGCTTGGCGGCGAGCCGCTCCGCCGACCGCCGGGCGTTGCAGAAGATGATCGTCGAGCGGTTGGCGAGGATGCGGGTGAGGATCTCCGGATAGATGCTCGGCCAGATCGACGTGCGTCGCTCGGTGAGCGCCGACGTGGCCGGACCGGGTGTCAGCTCGACGACCTTCTGGCCGAGCGTCGACATGTCCTCGATGGGGATCACGACCTCGACCTCCAGCGGCTTGCGGATGCCGGCGTCGACGATCCGCACCGGACGCTTGACGCCCGGCTCGGAGAACCCCCCGAGGAACTCCGCGACCTCCTCGAGCGGACGCTGCGTGGCCGACAGGCCGATCCGTTGCGGCGGACTCGCCGTCACCTCCTCGAGCCGCTCGAGCGTGAGCATCAGGTGGGCGCCGCGCTTGGTGGTCGCCATCGCGTGGATCTCGTCGATGATCACCGTCTCGACCCCGACCAGTGTCTCGCGCGCCGACGACGTGAGCATCAGGTACAGCGATTCGGGCGTGGTGATCAACAGGTCGGGTGGCCGGCGGATCAGCTTCTGGCGGTCGTTGGCCGGCGTGTCGCCCGTGCGCATGCCGACCTCCGGAGCGACGAACGGTTCGCCGAGGCGTTCCGCCGCCAGGCCGATGCCGACCAGCGGGGAACGGAGGTTCTTCTCGATGTCGAACGCCAACGCCCGCAGCGGCGAGATGTAGAGCACCCGCGTGCGCACGGCGCGGTCCTCGGGCCGCGCCGTGGTGGTCAGCCGGTCGATCGAGGCCATGAAGGCGGTCAGCGTCTTGCCCGACCCGGTCGGAGCGCAGATCAACGTGTGCTCGCCGGCGGCGATGTGCGGCCATCCCTGCACCTGGGGCGGCGTCGGCTCCGGGAACGAGGACGCGAACCATTCCCGGACCGCCGGCGAGAACGCCTCGAGCACCGGATGGGCAGCGATGGCGATCACGCTACCGAGGGGGTGTCACCGCGTTGAGCGCCCCAGCTGCCCGACCCCGCGCCCGACACCCCGCCCTGTCCCCGGCATCGGTCGACGCGATGAGCGAACGACCCGACCCCCGGTCCACTCCCTCATCACCCGCGACACCGGCGTCGACGCGATGAGCGAACGGTCCGACCCCCGGTCCACTCCCTCATCACCAGCGACACCGGTGTCGACGCGATGAGCGAACGGTCCGCGCCCTGGGCCGTTCCCTCATCGCGGCGGTCAGACGGTCGCCGCGGGTCAGCCGGCGGCGGTTGGCCAGGCGGCGGCCCTCGGTCAGCCGGATTCGGTGACGTGACCGGCTTCGACGTGCAGCGTGCGCGTGGTGTGGACACGCGCCAGCAAGGCCCGGTCGTGGGTGACCAGGATGACGGTGCCGGTGAAGACGTCGAGCGCCTGCTCGAGCTGCTCGATGGCCGGGAGGTCGAGGTGGTTCGTCGGCTCGTCGAGCACCAGGAGGTTCGCACCGTTGGCCATCAGCAGCGCCAGCGACGCACGCGTCCGCTCCCCCGGCGACAGCGTCGCCGCCGGCCGGTGGACGTGCTCGGCACCGATGCCGAACTTGGCCAGCAACGTGCGCGCTTCGGGCATCAACATCCCCGTCGCCGACATGAACGCCTCGAGCACCGACTCGTCGCCGACGAGCGCCGTTCTGGCCTGCTCGATCTCGCCGATGACGACGCTGGATCCCAACCCGGCGGTCCCGCGATCAGGGTCGATGCGTCCGAGCAGCAACCCGATCAGCGTCGACTTGCCGCTGCCGTTGGGGCCGACGATGGCGATGCGGTCGCCGACGCGGACATCGAGGTCGACCGGGCCGAGGCGGAAGTCGCCGCGCTCGACCACCGCGGCGCGGGCGGTGGCGACGACGTCGCCGCTGCGTCCGGCGTCAGGAATCGTCAGCCGCAGCTCCCACGGATCGCGCGGCTCGTCGACGGCATCCAGCCGTTCGATCGCCTTCTGCGTCCGCGCCGCCCGTCCGGCGAGCTGCTCGGTCTGGTTGATCTTGTACTGGCGGATGAACTTGTCGCGCTCGTCGGACCGCTTCGCCTTGCCGAGCCCCTGCGTCGCCCACTCCCGTTCCCGCTGCGCACGCTGGGCGAGCGCCGTCCGTTTGGTGTCGTACTCGTCGTAACGCTGTTGGGCGTGGAGCCGGGCCAGTTCGCGCTCGGCGAGGTAGGCCGACCAGCCGCCGGCGTACCAGCTGGCGCGATGCGTGTGGTGATCGATCTCGACGACGTCGGTGATCGTCCGCTCGAGGAACGTCCGGTCGTGGCTGACGAGCATCACCGGGGCGTCGAGACCGACGACCCAACGCTCGAGTCGCGCCAGCCCGTCGAGGTCGAGGTCGTTCGTCGGCTCGTCGAGGAGGAACACGTCGTAGCGCGACAGCAAGAGCGAGGCGAGCGAGGCCCGCGCCGCCTCGCCGCCCGACAGCGTCAGCGTCGGCTGGTCGAGCAGACGCGCCTCCAGCCCGAGGTCGGCCCACACCTCGCCGGCGCGGGCGTCGAAGTCGGCGGCACCGAGCGACAGCCACCGGTCGAGGGCGTCGGCATACCGGTCGTCGGCACCGGAGTCGGATGCCGCCAACGCGTTGGTCGCCGCGTCGAGCTCGAGCTGCGCCGGCGCGACACCGGTGCGCCGGGCGAGGTACTGGCGGACGGTCTCGTCGGCCGAACGCTCCGGCTCCTGCGGCAACAGACCGACCGACGCCGTCGGTGGGGTGAGGTTGACCGAGCCCGCGTCGAGATCGACAGTGCCGGCCAGCGCCCGCAGCAGCGTCGACTTGCCGACGCCGTTGGGGCCGACGAGACCGACGCGGTGGCCCGGGGCGAGGGTGAGGTCGACCGCATCGAGCACGACGAGCGGCCCGCGGACGACGGTGAGGGAACGAGTGATGAGCGACGCAGCCATTGAGACACACCTCCGAGTGGACGGATGGACGGTGGAAGGCTCAGCGGTCGGACATCGCCGCCCACCGTAGCGCCGCCCCCACCCCACCTCGCCCGAAATTTGTCCGAATCGTGTCGCCCAGCGAGAGATCCCCGACAAATTTCGGTGGTCGACGGGCAGCCGCGCCGAAATTTGTCCGAATCGTGTCGCCCAGCGAGAGATCCCCGACAAATTTCGGCGGAGGTTTCGCCGGGGGTTGTCGGGGGATGTCGGTGACGTCGGCGGCGGCGGTTGTCGTGGGCGGGGGGTGACGACACACTCGGTCGGCCGATGGCGACCGTCACCCTCCGACCCTGGCAGCGCGCCGCCTACGAGCTGTTCCGCGCCTCCTCGTCGCCCGACTACCTCGCCGTGGCGACGCCCGGTGCCGGCAAGACGACCTTCGCCCTCACCTGCGCCCGCGCCCACCTCGCCGACGAGCCGCGCACGCTCGTCGTCGTCGCCCCGACGAGCCACCTCAAGATCCAGTGGTCGCGCGCCGCGCACCGCCTCGGGCTGCAACTCGATCCCAACTGGACGCCCAACGACGGGCTCGCCCGCGACGTCCACGGCCTCGTGACCACCTACCAACAGATCGCCACCGGCAACGCCGCCGCCAAGCTCGCCGGGCTCAGCGCCGACGGCTTCGTCATCCTCGACGAGATCCACCACGCCGGCCACGAGCGGGCCTGGGGCGACGGCATCCGCGTCGCCTTCGCCCACGCCGCCCGCCGCCTGTCGCTGTCGGGCACACCCTTCCGCAGCGACTCCGCCCAGATTCCGTTCGTCCGGTACGACGCCACCGGCGAGGGTGACCTCGCCCACGCCGACTACACCTACGGCTACGCCGACGCCCTGCGCGATGGTGGTGTCGTCCGCCCGGTGTACTTCCCACCGCGTCGACGGTGAGATGGAGTGGACGACCGCCGCGGGCGACACGATCGTCGCCAGCTTCCAGGACGAGTTGGCCAAGGACCAGCGGTCGATGCGATTGCGCACGGCGTTGAGCCTCGAGGGCGAGTGGATGCCCAGCGTCATCGCCCGCGCCGACCAGCAGCTGCGCACGATCCGCCAGGAGCAGCCCGACGCCGGCGGTCTGGTCATCGCCATGGACCAGGACCACGCGCAAGCGATCGCCCGCGTGCTGCGCGACCGCTTCCGAGCCCCCGCCGACGTCGTGGTCAGCGACGACCCGACGGCGTCGCGCAAGATCGCCGAGTTCGCCGCCAACGACCGTCCGTGGCTGGTCGCCGTGCGGATGGTCTCCGAGGGCGTCGACATCCCCCGGCTGCGCGTCGGCGTGTACGCCACGACGACGACGACCGAGCTGTTCTTCCGCCAGGCCGTCGGCCGATTCGTGCGCTGGCAGTCGGGACGTCCGAGCCAGAAGGCCTACGTCTACATCCCCGACGATCCGCGACTGCGGGCCCATGCGTTCGCCATCGCCGAGGCGCGTCGGCACGTGCTGCGCCCACCGTCGACCGACGACGACGGCGACGAGTTCGAGGTCGACGGCGGGTTGGACGACCTCGTCCACGACGACGACGCCGAGCAGCTGACGCTGTTCTCCGTCGTGTCGGCAAAGGCGACCGGCATCACGGTGCACACCGTCACCGAGGACGGCATCCGCTACGAGCCGGCGTTCGACCCGGTCGACCTCCGTCCGCCGCGCTTCGACGACGAGCTCGAGATCGCCGAGCCGAAGTTCGCCGCCGACCCCGAGCTGGCGATCGACATCCCCGAAGTACCGACCGAAGCGGGGCTCGTGCCGCCCGGTTCGATGAGCGTCGCCGAACGCAAGGACGACCTGCGCACCCGCAACGCCCACGTCGCCAAGCGCCTCGTGGACATCACCGGGTGGGGTCACGCCAAGGTGCAGGGTGAGATGAACCGGCTGGCCGGCATCTCCCGCGTCTCGAGCGCCACCAACGAGCAGCTGGAACGACGCCTGCGTTACGCCGAGAGCTGGCTGCGCCGCCTCCAACGCTGACCCGTCGGCGATGTCCCCCGGCGGACGACCCCGGTAGAGTGCCGCCATGCCTGCGAGTGGGGAGCACCATCCCGCCTTCGAGGAGTACTGCGAGTGCATCTTCGAACTCGACGAGGACGACGTCGAAGTCATCCAGGCGCGGATCGCCGAACGGCTCCAGGTCTCACGCCCGGCCGTCAGTGAGATGATGAAGCGTCTGGAGAACGAGGGCCTGATCATCTCCGACAAGGAGATCAAGCTGACGCCGAAGGGCCGCCGGCTGGGCGAGCGCGTCGTGCGCCGCCACCGCCTCGCCGAGGTGTTCCTCACCGACGTCCTCAAGCTGTCGTGGGCCGAGGCCCACCACGAGGCCGGCAAGTGGGAACACATCATGAGCGACGCCGTGGAGCGGGCGATCAACGAACTCCTCGGGGCGCCGACCACGTGCCCGCACGGCAACCCGATCCCGGGGTCCGACTACGAGGCGCCCGACACGTCGCCGCTGGCGGCGATCAACATCGGCGACTCGTTCACCGTGCGGCGGATCACCGAAGAGCTGGAATTCGAGCCGGGGCTGCTCGAGTACCTCGAAGCGTCGGCGATCCAGCCGGGCAACGCGGGCACCGTCACGGCCGCGTCGCCGGACGGCACCATGACGGTCGAAATCCTCGGCCGCCACATCGGGGTCGGCGCGTTTGCCAGCAAACGCATCCTGGTCACCACGTGACCGCTCGCCGCCGGAGCGCGGCGGTGCTGGCGATCACCGCCACGGTGCTGCTCACGGCCTGCGCGGACACGGTCATCGAGGACGGGTCCGTCGCCTCGACCGACGTGGCCGGCACCACACCGCCGACCACGACCACGCTGCCGAGCGGGACGACGGCCGAGCTGTTGCCGCAGTTGATGGGCGCGATGAGCGCGCTGAGCCAGCTGATCATCGACGGCGGGAGTGGCGACAACGAGGCGCTCGCCTACATCGAGGCCGTCTGGACCGCCGCTCGTCCGCAGGTGGAGACCGAGCATCCGCAACTCGTCGCCGGGTTCGACACGACCGTCGAGATGGCGCACACCGCCGTCACCCGCACTCGGCCGGCCGACGCGGACAAGGCGTACCTGCTGCTCGTCGACCTCGTCGAGCGGACGGGCGTGCAGAGCAGCGCCGAGTGAGCGTGACAACAGGGGTCTGACCCCTGATGTAACGGTCAGCTGAGGTCACGGTCAGCGCAGGGGCGCCGGCAGGTCGGCGGCGTGGACGATCGTCAGGCGTTGCGTCGGCCGGGTGAGGGCGACGTAGAGGCTGCGCAGCCCGTGTTCGTGGTCGCTGACGATGCGCGCCGGCTCGACGACGACGACCGTGTCGAGCTCGAGCCCCTTGGTGACGCTGACCGGCACGAGCGTCACGCCCTCGTCGAGGCCGGTGCGGGTCGCCGTGCCGTGGTTGACGCCGGCGAGCGTCAACTGCTCGGACAGCTCGTCGATCATCGAGTCGGAGGCGATCACGCCGAGGCTGCCGCCGGCGTGGGTGTCGGCCAGCGCACGCACCTGCTCGACGACCGCGGCGGCGAGCTGACCGCCGGACGGCGGCGCGCACGATCGAGGGCTGGGTGTCGCCGACGCGCACCGATTGCGGTGCCCGCAACTGCGGCGTGGCGGCGGCCATCACCTTGTTGGCCAGCTCCATGATCTGGCCGGGGATGCGATAGCCGACCGACAGCCCGATGATCCGCGACGGCTTGCGGTCGGGCAGGTGGGCGAGCACGTCGTCCCAGTCGTCGGGCGCCAGCGGGCCGGTCGCCTGGGCGAGGTCGCCGACGATCGTCATCGCCCCGTTCAACGAGCGTCGCGTCGCCATCTTCAGCTGCATCGGGGTGAGGTCCTGGACCTCGTCGATGACGATGTGCCCGTAGGTGCGGATCTCGTCAGCCTCGTCGACCTTGCCGCCGCGGGCCAGCTTCGGCCCCAGCACGTCGCGGGCGTCGTCGAGCAGGGCGACGTCGGCAGCGGTCCACCGCACGTCGTCGACGTGCTCCGACCGGGGCCGGAACAGTGCCAGTGCCTCGGACTCGTCGAACACTCCCCGGGTCGCCAGCTTGAGCAGCGCCTTGGAGCCGAACAGGTCGTGCAGCAGCTGCGCCGGCGTGAGCACCGGCCACATCCGGTCGAGCGCAGCGCGCATCTCCGGCGTCGACCGCAACACCTCGCGCACGTGGCGCGGGCCGATCTCGGGGTCGTGGTAGCTGGCGGCGAGCGCCGACCACACCTCGGACTCGACGAACCTGCGACCCGCGTTGTGGCGCCGGAAGCGGCGGCGGGCGGCGCGGACGATGCGCTCGGAGTCCTCGACGCGCAGTCGCACGTAGCCGGTGCGGAACGGGAGGCGCAACGGGTCGCGCAGCGGTCGCTGACGGTCGCGGATCGCCTGGTCGATGACGTCGGACATCCGTGCGTCGCCCTTGAGGCGAGCGGCGGTCGGGCTGTCGGCGTGGGCCCGTTCGTCGGGACGAGCGAACTGGACGCCGGGAACGAGGTCGGCCAGCACGACCTGCTCGACACCGGCCTCGCCGAGCGACGGCAGGACCCGCTCGATGTAGCGCAGGAACACCCGGTTCGGCCCGATGACCAGCACGCCCTGATCCTCGAGCGGGAAGCGGTGCGTGTACAGCAGGTAGGCGGCGCGGTGGAGGGCGACGACCGTCTTGCCGGTGCCCGGCCCGCCCTGCACGACGAGCACACCGTGCTGCGGCGACCGGATGATCTCGTCCTGCTCGCCCTGGATGGTGGCGACGATGTCGCCGAGTGTGCCGGTGCGGCCCCGCTCGAGGGCGGCGAGCAGCGTCGAGTAGCCGCGCAGCGACGACGCCCCGCGCTCACCTTCGGCGGCGAGCCCCTCGTCGTGGCCGACGCCGAGGTGGCCCTCACCGAACAGTTCGTCCTCGATGCCGAGCAGCCGCGGGCCCTCGACGGCGAAGTGGCGGCGTCGCAGGAGGCCCATCGCGTTGCGTCCGGTCGCCCGGTAGAACGGCTCGGCGACCGGTGCCCGCCAGTCGACGACGACCGGTTCGCGGTCCTCGTCGGCGACCGCCAGGCGACCGATGTGGAAGCTCTCCACCGAGTCGGGCGACTCGGCCGACCGGTCGATCCGGCCGAAGACCAGCGAGGCATCGCCGAGGTCGAGGTCGGCGAGCCGTTTGAGCAGGGCTTCGTCGAAGGCGTTGCGCTCGAAACGAGCCTGGAACGTGCCCCCGAGGTCGGCCTCGCTGAGGTCACGGAGCCGCCAGGCCGCCTCGCGACTGTTGTCGAGACACTCGTACGCGTGATCGATGTACGCCTGTTCCTCGGCGAGATCAGGGTGCTGCTGCGTCATATTGAGTCATGCAATGCTATCGGCCGCTCGCCTGCCACGACAGCGACTTTGCGGGCCCGCCGGAGGTCGGACGGCATGACGGCGACGAGCCCAGCAGGTGAAGCGACGGCCCGACGACGGCACGGATAGCGTGCTCGCCGATGCTCGCTGCAACGCCGACGTCGGCGTTCCTCGCCGCCGCTCGGGGCCGTCCGAGCGCCCACACCCCGGTCTGGTTCATGCGCCAGGCGGGCCGATCGTTGCCCGAGTACCGGGCGGTGCGCGGTGAGGGGTCGATCCTCGATGCGATCAAGCAGCCCGACCTCGCCGCCGAGATCACCCTCCAGCCGGTGCGCCGGTACGGCGTCGACGCCGCCGTGCTCTACAGCGACATCGTCGTGCCGGCGCACGCCGTCGGCTTCGGGATCGACGTCGCCCCCGGGACCGGTCCGGTCGCGGAGCACCCGCTGCGCACGAGCGCCGACGTCGACCGGTTGCGACCGTTGGAGTTCGACGACGTCGGCTACGTGATCGACACGGTGGAGCGTCTGGTCGCCGAGCTCGACGTGCCGCTGCTGGCGTTCGCCGGCGCCCCCTTCACCGTCGCCAGCTACCTCATCGAGGGCCGCCCGAGTCGCGACTACCGCCACACGAAGGCGTTGATGCACACCGACGAGGTGCTGTGGCACGACGTGATGGGGCGCCTCGCCGAGTCGGCGATCACGTTCATCGACGCCCAGTTGAGCCACGGCGCCGCGGCGTACCAGCTGTTCGACTCGTGGGCCGGTGCGCTGAGTCGGCGCGACTACGACCACTTCGTGCTCCCCCACACCCATCACGTCGTCGCCGAGTTGCGGGCGCGCCATCCCGACGTGCCGAGCATCCACTTCGGCATCGGTTGCGACCATCTCCTCGAGTCGGTCGTGACCGCGGCGCCGACGGTCGTCGGTCTCGACTGGCGGACCCGGATCGGCGACGCCCGACGCCGCCTCGGCGCGGATCAGGCGGTGCAGGGCAACCTCGACCCGGCGCTCGTGTTGGCCGGCGCAGCGGTCGCCGTCGACGCGGCGTTGGAGGTGCTCCGCGACAACGCCCTCGCCGACGGCACCCAGCACCCGGCACACATCTTCAACCTCGGCCACGGCGTCCAGCCGGACACCGATCCGGCGGTGCTCGAGGCGATCGTCGACGCGGTCCACGAGGCGACGACGGTCCATGATCCGGCAACCAGCCCGGCCACCGGCCCGGCGTCGAGTGCGCCGACGAACAGCGACACGTCGATCGCCGATCACGGCGCGGCGCGGACCGAGCCGTGACCCGTCCGGTCGCCGTCGTCGTCATGGCGTACGGGACCCCGCGGTCGCCCGACGACATCGAGCCGTACTACCTCGACATCCGCCGTGGCCGCCCGCCGACCGAGGAGCAGCTCGCCGACCTGACCGCTCGCTACGCGGCGATCGGCGGTGTGTCTCCGCTGGCCCGGATCACCGAAGCGCAGCGCGACGTGTTGCAGGAAGCGCTCGACCGGCTCGAGCCCGGGCGGTTCACCGCCGTGCTGGGCATGAAGCACGCCGCCCCGAAGGTCGCCGAGACGGCGCGCCTGGCCGCCGAGTCGGGCGTGGAGACGATCGTCGGCCTCGTCCTCGCGCCCCACGAGTCGTCGGCGTCGATCGGCGAATACCAGCAGCGGCTCCACGACGGCGTCGCCGAGGCCGGTCTCGACGCCTCGCCGCGGGTCGTCGAGATCCGCAGTTGGGCAACGCTGCCGGCGTTCGTCGAGTTCCTCGCCGACGACCTCGGCCGACGGCTGGCGGCGATGCGCGCCGGCGTCGACGGCAAGGTCCGGGTCGCGTTCACCGCCCACTCGCTGCCGGAACGGGTCATCGCCGGCGGTGACCCGTACGTCGACGAGCTCCGGGCGACCGCCACCGCCGTCGCCGAACGACTCGACCTCGCCGAGGGCGACGACTGGCAGATCGCGTGGCAGTCGGCCGGTCGCACGCCGGAGCCGTGGATCGGCCCCGACATCCTCACCGTCATCGACGATCTCGCCGACGACCCCGAGATCGCCGGCTTGATCGTGTGCGCCTGCGGGTTCACCGCCGACCACCTCGAGGTGCTCTTCGACCTCGACATCGAGGCGGCGACGAGGGCGACCGAGCGCGGCCTCGCCTTCGATCGCACCGCCAGCGTCGATGCCGACGAGGCGGTCATCGGGGCCCTCGCCGAGCTGGTCCGCGCGAGCGCGTCGTGACACACCACAACGCGCCGCCGGGCGACCACCATCGATCGACGCCGGGAGTGTGCCCGTGACGCCGCGCGTCGCCGTGATCGGTGGCGGCATCAGCGGGGCCACGGCAGCCCTCGAACTCGCCGAGGGGGGCGCCGAGGTCGCCCTGTTCGAGTCCGCCGACCACATCGGCGGCAAGATCGCCACCTCCCCGTTCGCCGGTGTCGCCCACGTCGACGAAGGTGCCGACGCGTTCTTGGCCCGCGTCCCCGACGCCGTCGCGCTGGCCACGCGGGTCGGGCTCGGCGACGACCTGACGGCCCCGGAACCCGTCGGTGCGGCCGTGTGGCACGACGGACTCCACGCCATCCCCGACGGGTTGATGCTGGGGCTCCCGGGACGCCTCGGGCCACTCGCCCGCACCGGGTTGTTGTCGTGGCGTGGCAAGGCTCGCGCCGCCTGCGAACCGTTGCTGCCACGCACCTCGACCGATCCGGACTCGGTCGGGGCGTTCGTCCGCGCCCGCTTCGGCGACGAGGTCCACGAACGGCTCGTCGATGCCCTCGTCGGCAGCATCTACGCCACCGACACCGACCGCTTCTCGTTGGCCGAGGTGCCACAGCTGGCGGCACTCGCCGACAGTGGGCGGAGCATGTTGCTGACGGCCCGGCGACAACGCCGCAGCACGCCGGGAACGGCAACCGCCGCCGCAGGCTCCGTGTTCGCCACCCCGCGCGGGCGTCGGGGCGCTCGCCTCGGCGACGGCGGAGGCAGCCGCCCGCGCCGGTGCCGCGATCCACCTGTCCACACCGGTCGTCGCGCTCGCCCGCGACGGCCACTGGGTGATCGCCACCGAGCGCGACACGCACCACGTCGACCACGTCGTGATCGCCGCACCGGCCGACGTCGCCGCGCTGCTGCTCGCCGGCTCGGCGCCGGAGGCGGCGCGGCTGTTGCGCACGGCCGAGCGCGCCGACGTGGTGATGGTCACCGCACTGGTGTCGGGCGACGAGTGGCCCGAACGCCTGCGCGGCCTCAGCGGCTACCTCGTCCCGAAGCCGGTCCAACGTTCGGTCACGGCGGTGTCCTTCGGATCGCAGAAGTGGGCTCACTGGCGTCCGCCCGGCGGCGGCGAGATCCTGCGCATCTCGCTCGGACGCGACGGCGCCCCGGTCCTCCACCTCGACGACGAGGCGGTCGTCGACGCCGTCGTCACCGACGTCGGCCAGCACCTCCAGCTCGACCTCGCCCCGCAGGCGCTGCGCATCACCCGCTGGCCGGGGGCGTTCGCCCAGTACCGGCCGCACCACCGCGAGTGGGTGGCCGCAGTCGAGCGGTCGCTTCCCGCCGGGGTCGCCGTCACCGGCGCCTCGTATCGCGGGATCGGGATCCCGGCGTGCATCCGCGACGCCCGTGCAGTGGCCGGGCGCGTCCTCACCACCGCCGGTGGTCTGGAAGAATCGCCGTCATGAGCCGGCTCGCCGAGCCACGGTCGACGATGCGCCGACGAACGTCGGCGCGAGCGGTCCTCGGGGTCGCGGCGGCCGTGCTGCTGGCGGCGGCGACCGCCGCGGGCTGCGGCTCGACACCGACGGCATCCGCCGAACTGGCGCCGATCCGGCTGCCGACGACGACCACGACCGCGCCGACGACCACCACCACCTCGACGACCACCACCACCTCCACCTCGACGACGACCACCACGACGACCGCGCCGCTGCCGCGCCAGCTGACGCAGCCGGTTGCACCGCCACCCGATGCCCGGACGCCCGAGAACAACCCGCCGATCGGGCGCATCACGATCGCCAAGATCGGCCTCGACACCGGGCTCGAAGAAGGCATCCGCCTGTCCACCCTCGATCGCGGCCCCGGCCACTGGCCGGGATCGGCGATGCCGGGGGAGATCGGCAACGTCGTCGTCGGCGGCCACCGCACGAGCCACGGTGCCGAGTTCCGCCACCTCGACTCGCTCGTGCCCGGCGACGAGATGGTCCTCACCACGGAGTCGGGCACATTCACCTATCTCGTCACCGGCACCGAGATCGTCGGGCCCGACGCACTCTGGATCATCGATCCGACCGACACCGCGACGGCCACTCTGTTCGCCTGCCATCCGCTCGGATCGACCGCCCAGCGGATCGTCGTCTCCCTCGCCCTGCGCACGTGACCGACACCGCCGAGCGCACCGACGCGCCGTCGGTGCCATTCCGACGCCGGGCCGCGCGGCCGGCCCTCGGGTTGCTCGCCGGCCTCCTCGTGGCCTTCTCGATGCCGCCCTGGGGTTTCTGGCCGCTGACGTTCGCGGGCATCATCTTGTTCGAGGTCGCCCTCGGTGCCGAACCGTCGCGACGCCAACGCCTCGTCGTCGGCTTCGCCTTCGGCGTCGGCTGGATGTACCTCGGCATGGCGTGGATGTTCCAGCTCACGCTGCCCGGCTACCTCGCCGCCGCGGCGGTGTTCTCGGGCTACCACGCCGTGGCCGCACTGGTCGCACCGATCGGCATCTGGCGGGTCATCGGCCGCCCGATCGCCCACACCCTCGCCGAGGCGTTGCGGTTCTCGTTCCCGTTCGGCGGCGTGCCGTTGGCGACGCTCGGCATGGCCCAGGTCGGCGGACCGTTCGTCGGCATCGTGCGCGTGGGCGGCGTGCTCGCCCTGACGTGGTTCGCGTTCCAGATCGGTCACGTCCTCGCCGGATGGGCGCCCGCGATCCCGGCGCTCGCCCGACGATTCCCGCCGGCGGTGCGTCGTGTCGCACCGGGGGCAGTCGCCCTCGGCGTCTGCGTCGCCCTGTGGGCGGTGGCCCTCGTGGCCCCGCGCGGCAGCGAGACCGGCGAGTCGCTGCAGGTCGCCGCCGTGCAAGGCGGTGGCGAGCAGGGCACGAGCGCGCTCGAGGTGCCGTCGTCGGAGGTCACCCGACGCCACCTCGAAGCGACGCAGTCGATCGAGCCGGACCCCGAGCTCGACCTCGTCCTGTGGCCCGAGAACACGATCGACGTCGACACGTTCGACGGCTCGTGGGCCCACGAGGCAGTCGCCGCGGAGGCGGCTCGGCTCGGCGTGCCGATCGCCGTCGGCATCACCGAGGAGCTGCGCGACGGCACACGCCGGACCAACGCCCAGGTGATCGTGATGCCCGACGGAGAGATCGCCGACCGTTACGACAAGGTCCGTCGCGTCCCGTTCGGCGAGTACGTGCCGTTACGCGGCCTGCTGGAGACGCTCGGTGCGCCGGTCGACCAGATCGGTCGCGACGCCATTGCCGGCACCGGACCTGCCGTCCTCGACCTGCCCGACGGACCTCGCCTCGCCGTCGTCATCTCGTGGGAGGTGTTCTTCGCCGGACGCGCCCGCGAGGGCGTGCGCGAAGGTGGCCAGGCGATCCTCAATCCGACCAACGGCGCCAGCTACAGCGGCACGATCGTGCAGACCCAACAGGTCGCTTCGAGCCGATTGCGAGCGTTGGAGACCGGTCGTTGGGTGGTGCAGGCGGCACCGACCGGGTTCACGGCGATCGTCGATTCCGACGGCGACGTCCTGCAACGCACGTCGGTCAGCGAACGCAACATCCTCGACGCCGACGTGCCGATGCGCGAGGGGTTCACGTGGTACACCCGGCTCGGTGACCGGCCGATCATCGTCGTGCTGCTGGCCGCCCTGGCGATCGTCACGTGGGTGGCTCGCGCCGGTGCCCGACCGGGTGCCCGGACGGGCAGAGTTCCCTCGTCCGCCCACCGACCGTGACGATCTGGCTACGATCCGCCGGTGCGTTTTCGTGTCCTCGGCGGCTTGGAGGTGGTTGGTGACCGTGGCCGCGTCGACACCCTGAGCCCGAAGCAGCGGGCGCTGCTCGCCGTGCTGCTGCTCGATGTCGATCGGGTCGTGTCGGTCGACCGCCTGCTCGGCGCGCTCTGGGACGACGAATCCGAGACCGCCATCGCCTCACTGCACTCCCAGGTGTCGCGCCTGCGCAACGCACTCGAACCCGACCGCCGTCCGCGCGAACCGGCCCGCGTGCTGCTCACCCAGCCGCCGGGCTACCGCCTCGCCGCCAGCCGCCACGACGTCGACGCCCACCGTTTCGTCGACGAGGTGGCGATCGGGCTGCGAGCACTCGAGGACGACCACCCAAGCCACGCCGCGGCGACGCTCGCCGCCGCCCTCGCCAGCTGGTCCGGCCCGTTGCTCCCCGAGTTCGCCGACGAGCCATTTGTCATCGCCCACGCCGAGCGGGTCGAGCAAGCGCGGCTGACGGCGCTCGAGGGTGCCGCCGACGCCCAGCTGCGGCTCGGCAACCCGGCGGAGTCGATCCGCCTCCTCGAAGGTGAGGCCGCCGACCGTCCCGCCCGGGAGCGCATGCAGTGGCTGCTGGCCCTCGCCCTGTATCGCTGCGAACGCCAGACCGATGCCCTGCGTGTCGTCGACCGCTGCCGCCGCGCCCTCGTCGACTCGTCCGGCTTGCGGCTCGGCCCGGATCTGCAGCGCCTCGAAGTGGGGATCCTCGAACACGATCCGGCGCTCACCGGCGATGCCCCGGCGACCCGGCCGGCGCATGCCGCGCCGACGGCGGAGGCGGAGGAGACGCCCGAGCCGGACGCTCCCGATCCGGGCGGGCCGGCCGCCGGTGAACGCCCCGACGGACCGGCCAGCCTCGTCGGCCGGACCCAGGAGCTCGCCGTGCTGGCCAATGGCCTCGACGCCGCGATCCGCGGGCGCGGCGGCTTCGCCCTGATCACCGGCGAGCCGGGCATCGGGAAGACTCGGCTCTCCGAGTCGCTGACCGCCATCGCTGCCGAGCGCGGCGTCGTCACCGCCTGCGCCCGCTGCCCCGAGCATCGGTCGGCACCACCGTTCTGGCCGCTCACCCAGCTCGGCGAGCAGTTGCGCGCCGCCGGCTTCACCGACCTCCAGGTGCGCGAACTGGACCGCGGCAGCATCACGGCGCCGACCGAGCGCTTCGGCTTCTCACGCGCCGTCCTCGACGCGGTGTCACGCATCGGTCAACCGCTGTTGCTCGTCATCGACGATCTGCAGTGGGCCGATCCCGACTCGCTGCGCATCATCGAGCACACCGCGCACGAGCTGCGCAGTACGCAGACGTTCGTCGTCGCCACCGTGCGCCCCGTTCCCGACCACGAGAACCCGGCGCTCGTCGACTGTCTCGCCGAGATCGCCCGCGGCGCCGACGCCGTGCACATCGTGCTCGGCGGACTCCGCGCCGACGAGGTGGTCACGTGGCTCGGCAACCGCTCCGACGTCGACGTCTCCGCCGAGGTGGCGGCGCTCGTCCACCGCCGGACCGCCGGCAACCCGCTGTTCATCAAGGAGCTCGTCGAGCTGCTGGCGTCGGAGGGACGGCTCGGCACGATCGACATGGCGCGCGCCGAACGGGCGATCCCGCCCGGCGTCAAGGCGGTCGTCCGCCGGCGGGTGTCGCGGTTGCCGAAGGCGACCCAGCAACTGCTCCCGGTCGCCGCGTCGCTCGGCCGGGCGATCGATGTGGAGTCGCTCGCCGCCGCCGTCGACAGCAACGTCGTCGACGTCCTCGACGAGCTCGAGCCGGCGATCGACCTCGGCCTGCTCGTCGAGCTCGGCGGCCAGTTGGCCTTCTCACACGTGCTCGTCGCCGACGCACTCGCCGACGAGGTCAACGCCGTCCGCCGGGCCGCCTATCACGCCCGCACCGCCCGGGCCATGGCCGCCACCGCGGGACCCGGCTTCGGGCTCCGCGCCGCGGAGGTCGCCCGTCATGCCTACGAGGGCATCCTCGCCGGCACCGGCGAGTTGGCGATCCAGGCGAGCACGATCGCCGCCAAGCAGTCGGCCGAACAGTTCGCCCACGAGGACGCCGCGGTGCACTGGGCGCGCGTCGCCGACGCCATCACCCGCAGTCGACCGGCGGACATCGCCGCCCGCATCGACGTGCTGATCGCCCAGGCGGAGGCGATGCTCGCCGCCGACATGGTCGGGGCGGTCAAGGCGCCGATCATCGCTGCCGTCGATGCCGCCGCCGCCATCGGCTCGGTCGCCGACATGGCCCGAGCGGCGCTGCTCGCCAACCACGAGCACGTGTGGGCCAACGAGCCGTACGGCGTCGTCGACGACGAGATCGTCCGTGCCCTCGAGCGCACGCTGCAGCTGCTTCCCGACGACGACGTCGACACCCGCGCCCTCCTGCTCGGGGCGCTCGCCGCCGAGCTGGTGTTCGCAGGACCGACCCGTCACCGCGACGTGTGCGCCTCGGCGGTGCGCGAGGCCCGCCGCGCCGGACGTGCGTCGACGCTGGCAGCCGTCCTCAACAGCGTCACCGTGCCGTGCCGGCCGTTCGACATCGAGATCCGCCGGCGCAACGCCGAGGAGATCCTCGCCCTCGCAGAGAGCGAGCAGCTCGACGCCGACCAGATCTTTGCCGCCCACTACCACCTCGCCGAGACCCACGCCGAGATGGGTGACCTCGCCGCCGCCGAGGCGGAACTGGCAGCGGCGCGACGGACGATCGAGTTCGTGTCGAGCCTCCGTCTGCGCAGCCAGCTGTACGGGTTCGAGGGTGCCCTGGCGTTCGCCCGCGGTCGCTACGACGATGCCGACCAGCTGATCCGCGACTCACACGAGCTCCATCGACGCGGCCGTCGCTACGACACCGAGGCGCTCGAGCTGGCGTACCTGGCCGCGGTCGCGCTCGAGCACGGCGGTGTGGAGGACCTGATCCCGGTGGCCCAGGACGTGGCATCGTCGAGCCCGTACGGCCGCACGGTCGCCGAGACGATCGCCTTCAGCGTGTTGGAGATCGGACGTCACGACGTCGCCGCGGAACTGGTGGCGCCGTTCGGGCGGGCGACCCCGTTCCCGGACGACTACATGACCCTCGCGTGCATGTCGGCGGCGGTCCACGTGCGCGTCGACCTCGGCGATGTGTCTGCAGCGGCGGCGATCGCCGACCTCCTTCGGCCGGCCGCTCGCCGCTGGGCGAGCGCGGGCACGACGCCCTTCTCGATGGGGCCGACCGACCTCGCCCTCGCCCGCTGTGCGGCGGCGACCGGTGACGACGACGAGGCACGTCGACGCTTCGCCGCCGCCGTCGACCTCGCCGAGGCGGCAGGCGCCGAGCCGTGGTTGGCCCGGACTCTGGCTCATCAGGCCCGGTTCCTGACTGCCATCGGCGACGACGAGGCGGGCGAGGCGGCACTCGATCGCGCCGCCGAGCTGGCACGGCGGTACGGCCTCGTCTACGTCCAGCGACGCATCGGACAGACGGTCAGCTGACGACAAGTCACACGCAAGTCCCCCGCAAGTGCGCTCGTCCATCGTGGCGGCATGCCAACGGAACCCGCCCCCCGACGTGAGCCCGCCCCGGGTGCGGCGCGCCGCGTCGATGCGCCCGAGCTGAGGCTGACGCGCGCCCTCCACGGCGCGCTCGAGCACGTCCAACGCACTGCTCGTCGATGCGGTCATCGACCTCCGGGTGAGCGCCCGTCACGAATCCGCGCCCGCCCTGCATCGCTGGTTCGCCGGCTACGCCACCCAGATCGCCCGACACCACGAGATCGCCGACACGATCGTCTTCCCGGCACTCCTCGCCCGGGTCCCGACGTTCGTCGAATGTGCCCCGGCGCTCGACGCCGACCACCGGCTGGTCGACGAGCTCGCCGCGGCCGCCGGGTCGACGCTGCGCCGACTGACCGAGCCGACGCCGTCGTGGGACGACGACCATGCCGCCGCCGTCGCCCAGACGGCGGAGCTCGAGCAGCTCTTCGCCGACCACCTCGACGACGAGGAGCGCGACGTCCTGGCCGTCCTCGAGCGACACTTCTCCGCCGACGAGTGCGCGGCGCTCGACGAACGCGTCGGGCGCGCCGTGACGACGACGCCTGGCGGGTTCGCACTGCCGTGGCTCTCGGCCACCGTCGATCCCGATGTCGGGCGTTCGCTGGCGGCGTTGGCACCGATGCCGGCCCGCCTCGCCCAGCCGGCGCGCCGTCGGACGTACCGGCGGCTCGTCGCCGGCGCCTTCGGCGCCCGTTGGCCGACGACGCCGGCGGGCGCTCCCGCGCCCCTCACCCCCTGACCAGATCTCAACCAAGCACAGACAACACGAAAGGCATGACCATGTCTCCCACCACTCGCGGCCTCCGCCGCCGCTCCGCACGCCGCGGCACACTCGCGCTTCTCGCCGTCGGCTCGCTCGCTGCGCTCACCGCCTGCGGCGACGACACCGTCAGCCTGAACGAGCCATCGACCACAGAAGCGCCGGAGCGCACCGACCCCGATGAACCGGATTCGACCCCGCCCGAAACGACGGCGAGCGGCGTCGGTGACCTCCGCTCCGTCAAGGGTGCCGTGGTGCAGATCGAGGCGACCGGCACGTTCGTCGATCCCGAATTCGGCGCCCAGGAGGGGGCCGGTCGTGGCTCCGGATTCGTCATCGACTCGTCGGGCCTCGCCGTCACCAACAACCACGTCGTCACCGGCGCCGGCCTGCTCCAGGTCTACGTCGACGGTGAGGACGAGCCGCGTAACGCCCGCGTCCTCGGTGTCTCCGAGTGCTCCGATCTCGCCGTCATCAAGATCGACGGTGCCGAACTGCCGGCGTTGCAGTGGGCGGAGTCCGCCAACGAGCCCGGCACGGAGATCTACGTCGCCGGCTTCCCACTCGGTGACCCGGAGTACACCCTGACCCGTGGCGTCATCGCCAAGGAGCGGGCCAACGGCGACACGCAGTGGGCGTCGATCGACCACACCCTCGAGCACGACGCCGCTGCCCAGCCCGGTAACTCCGGCGGCCCGGTGGTCACCGCTGACGGCCAGGTCGCCGGCATCCACTACGCCTCGTCGGTGCAGACCAACCAATCGCAGTTCCTGGCGATCGCCGCCGATGTCGCCGCACCGATCGTCGAGGAGCTCGCCGCCGGCAACGACGTCGACTCGGTCGGCATCAACGGCCAGATCGTGCAGAGCGAGGACGGATCCATCAGCGGGCTGTGGGTCTCGGGCGTGGCGTCGGGTTCGATGGCCGACGAGGTCGGCATCGAGGCGGGCGACATCGTCACCCGCGTCGAGGGCGTCTCGATCGGTCGCGACGGCACGATGAAGGACTACTGCGACGTCCTCCGTTCGCACGCCCCCGACGCCCAGCTGTCGGTCGAGGTGTTGCGCTATGCGACGAGCGAAGTGCTCGAAGGTGAGTTCAACGGTGACGTGCTCGTGCAGAGCTTCAGCTTCGCCGAGGAGTACTCGGACGATACGCCGGCCGATGGCGCCGCCTACGAGGACTACATGACGGTCGAGGACGACACCGGGACGATCTCGGTCACGGTGCCGACCGCCTGGGCCGACGTCGATGGCTCCTCGACCGATCTCGGTGACGGCGCGGCGTCGCCGTCGGTCGTCGCCTCGCCGAACATCGCCGAGTACCACAACAGCTGGACGACTCCCGGCCTCGACTTCCTCGCCAGCCCGACCCTGACCCAGTTCTCGACGTCCGAGATGCTCGACATGGTGGCCCCGCCCGACTGCACGTCGCAGGGTCGCGACGCCTACGACGACGGCTTCTTCGTCGGCGAGTTCGAGTTGTTCACCGACTGCGGCGGAACCGCCACGCAGTACATCGTGGTGGCGTCGACCTCGGCAGACGGTGCCTACGGCGTGCTCGTCGCCGTCCAGGTGGTGACCGACGCCGACCTCGAAGCACTGGACAACGTCCTCGCCTCGTTCAACATCGTCGTCTGACCCGACACCCGAATCAGGAATCAGGAATCAGGAATCAGCAATCCCAGATCTGGTGACGATCGTCGTCGACGACGAGTCCCACCAGATGTCGGATGACGCGAGGGCCGATCGGAGCTGCTGCTCCGGTCGGCCCTCGACGCGTCCGCCCATCAGGGCGCGCTCACACCTCGATCATCAGCGTGACGGGGCCGTCGTTGACGAGCGACACCTCCATGTCGGTGCGGAAGCGTCCGGTGGCGACCGTCGCCCCGAGGCCGCGCAACGACTCGACGACGTGATCGACGAGCGGTTCGGCGTGCTCGGGGCGGGCAGCGGCGATCCAGCTCGGGCGGCGGCCGCGGCTGAGGTCGCCGTACAACGTGAACTGGCTGACGACCAGCAGCGACCCGCCGACGTCGGCGACCGACCGGTTCATGACACCCGCGTCGTCGTCGAAGATGCGCAGGCCCCACAGCTTGTCGGCCAGCCGTTCGGCGTGCGCCGGCGTGTCGTCGTGGGTGACGCCGACGAGCACGCACAACCCCGGCCCGATGGCGCCCGCCTCCTGCCAGCCCTGTTCGGGGTCGGCGCGGAACGTGACCTCGGCCCGAACGACCCGTTGCACCAGTGCGCGCATCAGGGCAGTATCGCCCAATGGACGACGCTGCCCACGTGCTGACGCTGCGCCAGGGCGACGCCGAGGTCACCCTGCTCCCCGAACGCGGCGGTCGGATCGCCCAGATCACGATCGGCGACGTCCCCCTGCTCGTCGACGTGCCCGCCGAACCCGAGCGGACGCCGTTGGCGTGGGGTGCGTACGTGATGGCGCCGTGGGTCGGACGAATCCGCGAGGGTCGGTTCGCCTTCGACGGCCGCCACTTCCAGCTCGACACGAACCATCACGACGGTGGCGGTGAGGACGGTGGCGATGATGACGGTGCCCGGCGCACCCACAGCATCCACGGCACGGTGTTCAACCGCCGCTGGACCGTGGATGCGGCGACGGAACGCTCCGCCGACCTCCGCTGCCCCCTCGCCGGGGCGCTCGGCTGGCCGTTCGACGGCACCGTCGACCACGCCCTCGAGCTGCATCCCGACCGACTCGTGCTGACCCTGACCGTCACGACCGCCGAGGCGCCGATGCCCGTCGAGCTCGGCTGGCATCCGTGGTTCCGACGTCCCGACCGGCTGTCGTTCAACCCGGTCGCCATGTATCGCCGCGATCCGTACGGCATCCCCACCGGCGAGCTCGTCGCCCCGACCGACGGCCCGTGGGACGACTGCTTCGTCAACAACGAGCCGGTTCGCCTGCACTACCAGCGGCGTGACGTCCCGACGGTCACGCTGATCTCCGACTGCGCGGACTGGGTCGTCTACGACCATCCCGCCGATGCCACCTGCGTCGAGCCGCAGTCCGGCCCACCCGACGCGTTCAACCTCGTCCATCACGTCGTCACCGCGGACGCCCCGCTGCGCCGCAGCATGACCATTGCCTGGTGACGGCGGCGGTCGGCGTGCGACGCACCCCCGTTACCCTGCGGTAACAGGCGACCGATAGCCTCGCCAGGATGTCGTCCTCCGGACCCGCTCCACGAACAACGCCCGCAGGGCTCGATCCGGACGGCCCGCTGTCGATCGCCTACCTCACCTATCGCGGCAAGCCGCACGTCGGTGGCCAGGGCGTCTACACCCGCCACCTGACCAAGGCCCTGTGCGACCTCGGCCACTCCGTCGAGGTGTTCGGCGGCCAGCCGTACCCGGTGCTCGACGAGCGGGTGCAGTTGACCAAGCTGCCGAGCCTCGACACGTTCAACGACCAGTACCCGGGCCGGGTGCCGGGCTTCTGGGAGATCAAGAACCGCGAGGACCTGCTCGAGATGGGGCAGTTCCTCACCGGCACGTTCCCCGAGCCGCTCGCCTTCAGCGCTCGAGCCGCACGTGAGCTGCGCCCGCGGGCCTCCGAGTTCGACCTCGTCCACGACAACCAGTGCCTCGGCTACGGGATCCTCAAGATCGAGGAGAAGATCCCGACGATCGTCACCCTCCATCATCCGATCACCAAGGACCGTGAGCTCGAGATGAGCCACGCCAAGTCGCGCATGAAGCGCTGGTCGGTCGGCCGCTGGTACTCGTTCGTCAAGATGCAGGGCAAGGTCGCCTCGAAGATGCCGCGCATCGTCGTCGTCAGCCAGAACTCGATCGACGACATCCACAAGGACATGGGCGTCAGTTACGACCGCATGCGCCTCGTCCCGGTCGGCGTCGACCCGCTCCTGTTCCGGCCGCTCGACCACGTCCAGCGAACCCCGGGTCGCCTGATCACGACCGCCTCGGCCGACGTCGCCCTGAAGGGTCTGTCGTACCTGCTCGAGGCGATGGCCAAGCTGCGCACCGAGCGTGACGTCACGCTGACGATCATCGGCAAGCCGCGCCCCGGCCACTCGATGGACCTCATCGATTCGTACGGGCTGGCGCCGTACATCGACTTCGTGTCCGGTGTGCCCGACGAGCGGATCGTCGAGCTCTACGCCGAAGCCGAGCTGGCCGTCGTGCCGAGCCTCTACGAGGGGTTCAGCCTCCCGGCGATCGAGGCGATGTGCACCGGCACGGCGCTCGTCGCCACCGACGGCGGCGCGCTGCCCGAGGTGACCGGCAACGACGGCGAGACGGTGCTGCAGTGCAAGGCCGGCGACGCCGACATGCTGGCGGCGACGATCGCCCGCGGCCTCGACGACCCCGAGCTGCGCGCCCGTATCGGCGCCGCCGGACGGGCGCGGGTCCTCGACCGGTGGACCTGGAAGCGCTGTGCCCAGATGACCGTCGACCAGTACCGCGACGTGTTGTCGATGCCGGCCAACGTCGCCAAGCTGCGCGCCAACGGGCGGATCTGACCGTGCTCACCATCCGTTTCGACGAGCTCGGCATGCAGCCGGGCGACCGCGTGCTCGACGTCGGCGCCGGCTTCGGCCGCCACGTGTTCGAGTGCGCCCGGCGAGGTGCCGACGTGGTCGCCCTCGACTACGCCGAGGACGAGGTCGTACAGACCCGGGCCACGCTCGGGGCGATGGTCGACAGCGGCGAGATCGACGTCGAACGCTTCAAGGGTGTGCTGCGCGGCGACGCCACCCGATTGCCGTTCGCCGACGGATCGTTCGACATCGTCATCACGTCGGAGGTGCTCGAGCACATCCAGGACGACGTGGCGGCGATCCGCGAGATGGTGCGCGTGCTCAAGCCGGGCGGCCACTTCGCGGCCACCGTGCCCGCGTGGTTCCCGGAGAAGGTCAACTGGATGCTCTCCGACGAGTACCACGCCCCGAAGTCGGAGGGAGGCCACGTCCGCATCTACAGCGCCACCGAGCTGTCGGCGAAGCTGCGCGCCGCCGGTCTCGACCTCCAGGGCCACCATCGTGCCCACGCCCTCCACTCGCCGTACTGGTGGTTGAAGTGCGCCGTCGGTCCGAGGAACGACGACCATCCCGCCGTGCGCCGGTACCGCGAGTTCCTCGAGTGGGACATCGTCAACCAGCCGGCGTCGACGCGCTGTCGCCGACCGGGTGCTCTCTCCGGTCCTCGGCAAGAGCATCGTGTTCTACGGCGTGAAGGCCCCGGCCGCGGCGTGAACCTCCTCCCGGATCTCCCTGGCGTGCTCGACGCCGACGAGCTCGTCCGCACCGGCGAGCACCTCGCCTCGTTGCAGCTCGCCAGCGGCATGATCCCCTGGTTCCACGGCGGTCACTGCGACCCCTGGAACCACGTCGAGACGGCGATGGCCCTCGACGTTGCCGGCTTCCACGACGAGGCCGACCGCGCCTACGGCTGGCTCGCCGACATCCAGCGACCCGACGGTTCGTGGCACGCCTACTACGCCGCCGACGGCACGATCGAGGATCCGAAGCTCGACACCAACGTGTGCGCCTACGTCGCCACCGGTGTCTGTCATCACCTGCGGTCGCGCTGGGATGCCGACTTCGCCGAGCGGATGTGGCCGACCGTCGAGCGGGCGCTCGACTTCGTGCTGTCGCTGCGGCGCGCCGACGGCGTGCCGCTGTGGGCGATCGAGCCCGACGCCCGGCCGTGGGACTACGCCCTGATCACCGGGACGTCGAGCATCCAGCACGCCTTGCGCTGCGGCGCCCGGCTCGCTTCGCGGGTCGCCGAACCGCGGCCCGACTGGATCGCCGCCGCCGACACGATGGCCGAGGTCGTCCGCACGTCGCCCGACTCGTTCGAGCCGAAGACGCGGTGGGCGATGGACTGGTACTACCCGGTCCTCACCGGCGTGCTGCGCGGCGAGGCCGCCAAGGCGCGCCTGGCCGAGGGGTGGGAGACGTTCGCCATCGAGGGCCGAGGCATCCGCTGCGTGAGCGACGAGGAGTGGGTGACGGCGTCGGAGACCGCCGAGTGCGCCCTCGCCTACGCGGCGATCGGCGACGTGTCGACGGCGACCGACCTGCTGCGCTGGACGCGCACCCATCGTCGCGACGACGGCTCGTACTGGACCGGCATCGTCTACCCGGATCAGATCCTGTTCCCGGTCGACGAGCACACCAGCTACACCGCCGCCGCCGTCGTCCTGGCCGTCGACGCGATCACCCGCACGACCCCGGCCAGCGACGTCTTCGCCCCCGCCTGACCACCGCGTTACATCAGGGGTCTGACCCCTGTTGTCACGGTCACGTCGGCGTCGGCTGGCTGGCGGTGCGGAAGCCGGCGCGAGGCATTTCGCCCCAGCCGGTCGACCCGCGGAAGATCGAGCGGATCCGCCACAGCAACGTCAACTGCCGATAGCCCCAGTTCACGGCCACCGACCAGCCGAGCAGGCGCAGCACGTCGCCGCGGGTCCGGTACACCCGCACGTACTTGGTCATCATCGTCACGCCGAGCATCGTCGTCAGCATCCCGAACAGCTGCGTCAGCACGAGCACCGTGAGCACACCGCCGACGCTCGCCCAGCCCGCGGCGATCATCGCCGCCAGCACCACCCAGCCGATCGCCTCGAGGAACGGGCCGACCCACTCGAACACGAGCAGCGATCCGACGCCCACCGAGCCGACAGATCCGTACCGCTGCCGGCCGATCATCGACCCGTGGTCGGCGATGATGCTGCGCAGGCCACGATGCCAGCGGATTCGCTGACGTCGCAAGACCTCGCGCGTCGACGGGAACTCGGTCCAACACAGCGACTCGGGCACCTGGACCACGGCGTACTCGCGTCCGTGTTCGGCCTCGTGACGCTGCAGCCGCAGGCACATGTCCATGTCCTCGCCGAGGTGGCCGTGCCGGTACCCCTCGACGGCGATCACGGCGTCGCGCCGGAAGAGCCCGAAACCGCCCGAGACGATCGGCATCGCGCCCAGCCGGGCGAGGCCGGGGCGGGCGACGAGGAAGGCGGTCAGGTACTCGATCAGCTGACAGCCGACCCAGTAGTTGCGCGGCACGTGCCGCTCGACGATGTCGGATCCGTCGATGACGATGTCGTTCGCCGGCAGCAACGTGCCGCCGATGGCGAGCACGCGATCGGGTGACCGCGACGCCTCGACCATGCAGCGGGCGATCGTGTCGCGCTCCATGAACTCGTCGGCGTCCATCACCACCACCCACGGGTGGCTGGCGACGTTGATCCCGGCATTCGAGCCGTCGGCCTTCGCCCCCGACGGCGCCTTGTCGATCACGACGATGCGCGGCTCGCGACGCGAGCGGTACACCGCCCGCACCGGCTCCGTGGCGATCGGACCCGGCGGCGGGTCCTCCTCGTAGACCTCGAGGCCGAAGTGGTCGATCAGCACCTGCATCGTCGAGTCCTTCGAACCGTCGTTGACGACGATCACCTCGACGTGCGGATACTCCTGAGCGAGGGCACTGACGGTCGTGTGGATGATCACGGTCTCCTCGTTGTACGCCGGCATCACGATCGAGACCCCAGGCATCGCGACATCCGTGGCGACCTTGGACAACGCCACCGGCCGGCGCCCAGCCCGGTGGTCGCGCAGCAGACGTCCGGACAACATGCCGTACCCCAGCAGCGTCGCGTACTGGGCGACGGTGAAGCAGAGGCAGAACGTGGCGAAGGCGAACAGCAGCGCCTTGATCACGACGCGACCGCAGCGGCCGGCGGGGCGAAGGGATCGCGTGTCCAGAGGATCTCCGCGGCCATCCGGGCGGCGTCGGAGCCGTCGGCGGTCGACGCCGCCGACCGCAGGATCGACTGTCCGATGACGGTGTCGCTGAGCGCCGCAGCAGTGGCGAAGCGAACCATGCGATCCGACGAGCCGAGGGCGGCGGCGAGTGCCAGCTGAGCCGGCGGGTGATTCTCGACCGTGCCGGCGAGGGCGTTGACCGCCGCCAGACGGACCGATGCCGAGTCGCTGTCCAGCGACCCGATGAGCGTGCTGACCGCGTCGGCGACCGTCGCCGCGTCGAACGTCGCGCTCTCGTTGATCGCCCGCTGGGCGAGCATCGGCGCGTTGCGCCACTGCTGCCGGGCCAACGGGACCGGCCGCCCACCGTCGGCTGCGAGTCGATGGGCGGCGCGCCCGATCGAGTCGATGACCCAGCTCTCGTGCCGTCCGGAGAGCCCGATCAGCACGGTCAGACCGACCGCCGGGTCGAGGGCGACGAGCACGTCGCAGGCGGCGCGCACGACACCCGGATCCGGATCACGAGTCAGCACCGCCGCTTCGGCGAAGGCATCGTGCAGTCGCAACACCTCGGCGATCTCGAGCACCTCGATGCGCAGGTTGGCGTCCCTGACGTCGAGTCGGGCGAGGAGGCGCGTCGACAGCGAACTGCGATCGAGTGCCCGGAACAGGGCCGGATCGATGTCGTCGGAGTGTTGACGGACCGCCACGGCGATGGCCGAGGCGACGAGCACCGGCTCGTCGCTGGCGACGATCATCGCGCACATGTCGGCCGCGTTGGGGCCGACGTTGCGTCCCGACGCCAGCTCGGAAGCGAGGTGGTACGCGCGGCGCCAGACGCGACCGTCGTCGCCGGCGGTCCGCTCGAGAAGGCGACGGGCGTTGAGCGTGTACAACGCCAGGCCGACCAGCGCGACGACGACGAACGCGCCGACCACGCACACCGCCCACGAGTTCACGCCGAGTCATCGACCACGTCTGGTCGTGACTGAAGCACGATGTCGGGGGGATCGGCCATTCGCTGTTACCTTCCTCGGCGATGCGATCGTCGTTCGTGCGGACCGTCCTGTCGATCTGGAGCTGGTTCGCGCTCGGCGTGATCGTCATCGTGTGGACGCCGATGGTGGCGATCGTCCGGCTGGTGACGATGCCGTTCGACCGCGGGGCGTACGCCGCGGGGTATCTGTTCCGCAAGCTCACCGTCGTCCACGAGAAGCTGACCCCGCTGTGGGACTTCCGCGTCTCGGGCACGCTGCCCGACGACATGCGCCGGCCGTACGTCGTCGTGTCCAACCACGAGAGCTTCGTCGACATCTTGCTGATCTCCCATCTGCCGACGGAGATGAAGTGGATGTCGAAGGTCGAGATCATGCGCATCCCGCTCGTCGGCTGGATGATGCGCCTCGCTCGGGACATCCCGCTCGAGCGCGGCGACGCCAAGTCGATCGTCAAGGCGATGCAGGCGTCGCGCGAGCGCCTCGACTCGAAGGTCTCCGTGATGATCTTTCCCGAGGGCACCCGCTCGGCATCGGGCGAGCTCGGCGAGTTCAAGGCCGGCGCGTTCCGCCTGGCCATCGATGCCCAGGTGCCGATCCTCCCGCTCGCGGTGCACGGCGCCCGCAACGCGCTGCCCAAGCACGACTGGCGCCTCGGCTACGCCCGCGCCGAGGTGCGCGTGCTCGAGCCGATCAGCACCGAGGGCTTGACCCGCGACGATCTCGACGACCTGCGAACCCGCGTGCGCGACGTCATCGCCGACGCACTCGCCGGCCTGCAGCGCGAACTCGACGACTGAGTCGTCCGCCGCGTCAGTCGACGCGTCGCAGGACGCGCAGTGATCCGGTCGCCGAGACGAGGGCAAACCGGCCGGATTCGACGGCGGGGCGGAAGATCTGCTCGTACGGCGGTCGGCCGCCGTCGGCGGGATCGGGGAACACGTCGTGGATCGCCAACGTGCCACCGACGGCAACGTGCGGTGTCCAGCCCTCGTAGTCCTGCCGTGCCGGCTCCTCGCCGTGGCCACCGTCGATGAACAACAACGCCAGCGGCGTGGTCCAGTGGGCGGCGACGATCGGGGAACGACCGACGACGGCGATGACGACGTCCTCCAGGCCGGCGTCGTGGATCGCCGACCGGAAGTACGGGAGCGTGTCCATCCGACCGGTGCGGGCGTCGACGACCTCACGATCGTGATGCTCCCACCCGTCCTGGTTCTCCTCCGAACCGCGGTGGTGGTCGACGGCGAAGAGCACGGTCGACTCCCGTTCGGCGACGTCACCGAGCCAGATCGTCGATCTGCCGCAGTACGAACCGACCTCGAGCAGCGGAGCGCCGGGCACGGCGCGGGCCGCGACCGTCGCCGCGTCCCACAACGCATCGCCCTCGTCGGCAGGCATGAAGCCCTTCGTCGCCAGCGCCAGCTGGCGGCGCACCGGCGTCACCAGCTGTCCCAGTGGATGATCGTGTCGGGGTCGGGACGCTGCGCCCGCTTGAAGTCGGTCCCGAGCGTGTACGCCAGCGGTGTCAGGCAGGCCTGTTGGACCTCGCCGTGCGGGATGCCGACGATCTCGGCGACCTCCTGCTCGCGCATCAACGACAGCGTCGTCCACGCCGTGCCCAGGCCGCGGGCGCGAGCGGCGAGCATGAAGCTCCACATGCCGGGGAGGATGTTGCCGAGCGTCGACGCCGCCGCCAGGCCCGGGACGTTGTCGGCACGTCCGAGTGTGCAGCCGAGCACCAGCACGGGCGCCTCGCCCATGTGTGCCGCGAGGTGATCCGCCGAGTCGGCGACGCGCGTCTGCTGCGCCTGTTCCGAAGGTGTCTCCTTGGAGATCGCCCCGGCGTAGAACGGCAGCGTCCGGTAGATGGCGAAGCACTCCTCGTAGATCTTGCCGATCGCCCGCTTCTTGGCCTCGTCCTTGACGACGACGAACTGCATCGTCATCAGGTTCGAACCCGACGGCGCTTGCATCGCCGTGGCCACGCATTCGCGGATCAGGTCGTCGTCGACCGGGCGGGACAAGTCGAGGCGCTTGCGCACGGCGCGCGTCGTGGTCAACACCTCGTCAGCGGTCAGATCGATCAGCGTCATGGGCCTGGACTGTAGGACGTGCCAACATGATCGATGCCATGGGAGCGCAGATGGAACGCGACAGCGAGCACGAGACCGGCGGCGAGGCACGACCGGAGGTGACGGCGACGGGCAGCGACGCCGTGGCGGACAACCAGTCCGCACTCGACGACCTGGTCCATCTGCTCGACCTCGAGCCGATCGAGGTCAACATCTTCCGCGGGCGCTCGCCCGACGAGAACCGCCAACGGGTGTTCGGCGGTCAGGTCGCCGGTCAGGCTCTCGTCGCCGCGGCGCGCACGATCGACGAGCCGGGACGACACGTCCACTCGCTGCACGCCTATTTCCTGCGGCCCGGTGACCCGACGGTGCCGATCCTCTACGAGGTCGACCGGATCCGCGACGGGCGCAGCTTCTCGACCCGCCGCGTCGTCGCCATCCAGCACGGGCGGGCGATCTTCAACCTCCAGGCGAGCTTCCACGACGACGAGCCCGGGCCCGACCACCAGTTGACGATGCCCGACGGCATGGGCGTGCCGGGCGAGCTGCCGGACTTCCGCACGCGGATGGCCCCCTATGCCGAGCAGATGGGCGACTGGTACGACCGCCCGCGACCGATCGATCTGCGCTACGTCGACGGCGATCCGATGAGCCGCAAGGGCAACCCGTCGACCAAGCAGCGGGTCTGGCTGCGCGCCGACGGCACGCTCCCCGACGATCCGGTGCTGCACACCTGCGTCGTCACCTACGCCAGCGACATGACGTTGCTCGACACGACGATCCTGCCGTTCGGCCTGTCGTGGGACAGCCCCGGCATGCAGATGGCGAGCGTCGACCACGCGATGTGGTTCCACCGCCCGTTCCGCGCCGACGAGTGGTTGCTCTACGACCAGTCGGCGGTGTCGACGTCGTCGGCGCGCGGCCTCGCCCAGGGTGCCATCTTCACCGCCGACGGCCGCCTGGCGGTCAGCGTGGTGCAGGAAGGGCTCGCCCGCATCTCGGCCTGACGGTCGTTCGCCGCCCTCGTGCGCCACCCTTGATGAACGGTGGATGAGCGGTGGATGAGCGGTCGATGAAGCGTCTCGCCGACGGTCGCTCTAGTGTGACGGTTCGATGTCGATTCGTCCGGGCTCGCTCCCCCTCCGCGGGCTGGTGGCCTCGCTCGTCGCGGTCGTCGTCGCCGTCCTGGCCTGCTCGCCGTCGGCACGAGCCGATCAGACGGTGCGCTCCGACGGGCCGGACGGGGCGCCGCACATCAGCCTGATCGGCGACTCGACGCTGACGGCGGTGCGCTGGTACGCCGACTACGGACCGCTCGTGCAGTACGACTTCGTGCTCAGCGCCGAGTCGTGCCGCCGCACGATCGAGCAGTCGTGCATCAGCCGCGAGGGGTACCGGTCGGCCAACGTCGTGTCGGCGATGCGTACCCTCGACGGCGAGCTCGGCGAGGTCCTCGTCGTGATGTCGGGGTACAACGATCCGCTGTGGACGATCGACGAGGCGATCGCCGAGGTCGTCGCCGAGGGTCGCCGCCAGGGCGTCGGTCACGTGGTGTGGCTGACCCTGCGGACGAGTCCCGACGTCGACTACTCCGATCCCCAAGAGCAGTCGAGCATCAACACGTTCCGCGAGTACAACGCCCAGCTCGTCGAGGCAGCCGCGGCATCCGACGGCTTCTTGCAGGTCGCCGACTGGGCGACGTACTCCTCCGGTGCCGCCGGATGGTTCGAGGGTGACGGCGTCCACCTCACACCGAGCGGCGTCGACGCCTTGACGGCGTTCCTCGCCGGCACCGTCGGCAGGGTGCTCGCCGGTGAGGACGTCAGCCCTGCCGCCGCACCCTGGACCGTGCTCGTGCCCGGCGCCGACGGGGCGCCGGTCGTCGACGTGCAGGAGGCGCTGCTGTCCAACGGCATCGACCTCCCCGGCGGCGCCGACGGCGCGTACGGCAACGACACGATGGCTGCGGTCGCGGCATTCCAACGCACCGTCGACGGGCTACAGGTCACCGGTGCCGTCGACATCGCCACCGCTCGCGCCCTCGGTGTGATCGGCGAATCGGCCGATGGTCCGCCGACCGCGGACCGCGCAGCCGTCGACACGCTGTTCTTCGACCTGAGCGGCGACCGCCGCGTCGACGACGCCGCGTCGGCGGACGATGTCGCAGCCGGCGACGACGACGCCACCGACGAGCCCCGATCGACTGCGGACGCCGGCACCACGTTGCTCCGCTGGCCGGTCGTCGCCGCTGCCGTCGCACTGCTGCTCGTGCTCGCCGTCGTCGCCCGCCGCCGCTCCGTGGTCGCCCAGCGTGCCGCTCGCCGCCGGGCCCGCACCCACCCCGCCACGTCGCCCCACCGCAGCGTCGCCGAGGCCCGCCGCGCAGGTCTGCTCCCGGCCTCGATGCCCGACGATGCCGACGCCGACGCCCTGGAACCGTCGTCGTGAGGAAGCAGATCTCGTGAGCCCCCACCGCGACACCCGTCTCGTCGCCGCCGGCATCGCCCTGGCACTGCTCGTCGCCGCCTGTGCCGACGGCGGCGATGACGGCGCCCCGCCGTCGACCAAGCCGGCGACGGCCGGCGCACCGTCGGCCACCACCCCGACCACGGCGCCCGGTTCGCTGCCCGCCGACAACGCATCACCCGACACCGCAACGTCGGGCGCGACACCGGACACCGCGACACCGGGCACCGCGACACCGGACAGTCGGGCGTCGGCGAGCCCCGGGCCGCTCGTCGAGCCCGCCGTCAGCCTGCTCGAGGTCGACACGTTCGACCAGCCGGTGCAGCTCGTCACCCGCCCGGGCGACGATCGGTGGTACGTCGCCGAACAGCCCGGGCGCCTCGTCGTCGGCTCCGACGAGGGCAGCGAGATCGCGCTCGACATCTCCGACCTGACCGACGCCAACGGCGAACAAGGGCTGCTCGGCGTGGCCTTCCACCCCACCGAGCCGCTGGCCTACCTCGACTACACCGATTCCTCGGGTGACACCGTCGTCGCCGAGTTCGCCGTCGACCCGGTATCTGGCCTGCTCGACCGCGACTCGCTGCGCGAGGTGCTGACCGTCGATCAGCCGTACAGCAACCACAACGGCGGGCAACTGGCGTTCGGGCCCGACGGATACCTGTACATCGGTCTCGGCGACGGCGGCAGCCGCGACGACCCGGAGCGATCTGCACTCGACCTGGGCAGTCGCCTCGGCAAGATCCTCCGCATCGATCCCCGCCGCGCCGGCGGGCAGCCGTTCACCGTCCCGGCGGACAACCCGTTCGTCGACAGTGGTGACGCCGACCCCACGATCTGGTCGTACGGGCTGCGCAACCCGTGGCGCTTCTCGTTCGATGCCGCCACAGGCGACCTGTGGATCGCCGACGTCGGACAGGGCGAGTTCGAGGAGATCGATCACGCCCCGGCCGCCGACGGCGCCGGTCGCGGCGTCAACTTCGGGTGGAGCGCCTTCGAGGGCTTCGAGCCGTTCAACGCCGACCAGCCGACCGACGCTGCGGTGCCGCCGGTCTACGTCTACGACCACAGCGACGGGCGTTGCTCGGTGAGCGGCGGCGTCGTCGTGCGCGACAGCCCGGTGCCCGACCTCGACGGGTGGTACGTGTTCGGCGACTACTGCACCGGCGAGATCTGGGCACTCGATCCGAGCGCCGGCAGCGACGCGCCACGGGTCGTGCCGATCGGGTCGCTCCCAGGGCTGGCGGCCGTCAACGCCGGCCCTGACGGCGAGGTCTACGCCGTGTCCAACGCCGGCCCGATCGCCCGCATCACCGCCGCCTGACCAGCCGCCTGACCCCAGCCGCCTGACCCCAGCCGCCTGACCCGCCGCCTGCGCGCGCGGCACGTCACAGGAACGACAACGTGTCGGCGAACACCTCCTCGCCGTCGACGACGAGACCGCGCGACTGGAACCACTCGCACACGTTCAGCACGTCACGGTGGAGGAAGTCGATCCCGCGCAGGTTGGCCGCCAGATCGACCGCCTGTGGAAAGTCGATGAACCACAACCGCCCCTCCCACCACAAGAGGTTGTAGGCGCTGAGGTCGCCGTGGGCGTACCCGGCGGCGGTGATCGAGCGCAGCCCGACGAGCAGCTGGGCGAACGCATCCTCGAGCTCGGCGGACGACAGGCGAGCGGCTCGGAGCTGTGGCGCGGCGCGCTCCCAGTCACCGATGTACTCGAGATCGAAGATGTCGTCGCCGTAGGCGATCGGGTACGGCACCGCGACCCCGCGACCCACAGCGTCGACATCACCTCGTGCTCCATCCCCGTCCAACGGTCCTGAAGCAGGTGCTTGCCGTACGTCGACATGCGTTCGACGGCGCGCCGGTCGCGGGTCTTGCGGAACTGACGGCCTTCTCGGTACTGCACGTCGTTGGTGAACGTCGATGCCCGCTGGACGCCCATCGCCTCCAGTTGACCCTTGTGGGTGACGGTGCGTGGCAGGTACCGCTTGCGGGCGATCAGGCAGGAGCGGCCATCGGCGCCGATGCGTTCGACGAGGTTGACCTGGGCTTCCTTACCGGACTTGACGACGCCGTGGTCGATGTCGTCGTAGGGAGCCACGACGAGCCAGTCGGGCCCGTCGGGTGGAACGCTGGACATGAGTGGACCTCGCTCGGCGCATCGACGCGCCGGATGGAGAAACGGACCGGACGAACCGGTCGTCGGGTCTCAGCGAGATCCGCAGGCGCGACCGGTGGAGGTGAACACGGACACAGTCATCGCGTACAACCTCCTCTCGATCGGCGGAACGGGGCAGACCGTAGGCGGCGCGGCCCGGTGCTGGCGAAGGAATATCCACGACCGCGGGCGGGCCACGGTGCGACCCCGAGCTGCTCGCTGGCGAGCTCGACTCAGGCCAGGCGGGAGAAGCGCAGCGCGCGAGCTGCGGGGTCGGCGGCGTCGAGCCGCACCCGGATCTCGTCGCCGGGATCGACGCGGTGGGCGACGACGCGAGCGACGACCGCCGGGTCGGCGAGCTGGATGCGCGCCCCGCGATCGTCTTCGTCGGTGACCACGGCGTCGAACGCCTCGCCCTCGCGGCCGGCGAGCACGATCGCCTCGGCGAGATCGATCGCTGCCCGCTCGACCTGGGCGGCGCGGGCGTTGGCCGCATCCATCACGGACGGCAGCCGGTCGAATGCATCGGCGACCTCCGGCGAGGGACGACGACCGTTGGCGACGGCCAGCGCCGCTTCGACCACGAAGCGGTCGCCGAGCCGGCGCAACGGCGCCGTGGCGTGCACGTACGTCGCCGCCACCGCCGAGTGCCACGGCACCACACCATCGCGGAACGGTTCGTACGTCGCCCGACCGCTGATGCGCCGCACGGCCAGCTGGAACGCCTCCGCCCGCCGGTCGGCGCGATCGAGGGTGCGCTCGAACTGCGCCAGCGTCTGGTCGGCGGGCCAGGTCAGGCCGAACGCGCGGGCGGTGTACCGCAGGCGCCGTTCACCGCGCCCGTCGACCGGCGGCATCGTGCGGAACAGCCCGGTCCCGGCGTCGAACAGCAGGTCGGCAACGGCGAGGTTCGTGGCCAGCGACAGGGCGCTCGAGCGTCGCTCGATGTCGCTGCGCGGACGGAACCGCAAGGCGTACCCGGTCCCCTCGCGGGTGACCTCCTGCTCGGGGAACTCGATGCGCGCCGCACCGCGCGCCAGTTCGGCCTGCTCGATGCGGCGGGCCAGTTCGGTGAACCCGTCCGGCAGGTCGTCGGCGCCGACCGATTCGTAGGCCAGCTTGGCCCGGCTGCGGATGACGGCCCGCTCGACACCGTCGATCACGGCGATGCCGTCGACCCCGACGCGCACGGTGAACACCACCGCCGGACGGTCGCCGTCGGGCAGCAGGCTCGCCGCACCCTCGGCCAGCTCGGGCGGGTGGAGGCCGGCCCGTCCGTCGGGGAGGTACACGGTGACGCCGCGCCGCCAGGCTTCGCCGTCGATCGCCCCGCCCGGTTCGACGAACCAGCCGACGTCGGCGATCGCGTACTGCAGCACCACGTCGTCGCCGTCGATGTCGATCGCGAACGCCTGATCGAGGTCGGTGCTCGACGCCGGGTCGAGCGTGGCGAACGGCACCGCAGTGCGATCGACGTGGTCGGAGTGACCGGGCCCGAACGGTCGGCCGGCGACGCGCTCGGCCTCGGCGGTGACGTCGGCCGGGTGGTCTCCCGGGACCTCGAACTCGCTGCGGATCCGTTCGAGACCGAGGCCAAAGTCGTGCAACGCGTCGGTGTCGAGGACGACCATCAGGTCAACGGCGGGCGCCCATGAACATGCCCTTGAGCGCCTCGTAGTGCTCGATCACGTGCCCGGCGCCGAGCACGACCGCCTCGAGGGGCACGTTCGACATCTTCACCGGCACCTCGGTCTCGCGCTCGATGCGCTCGGCGAGCCCACGCAGCAGACCGCCACCGCCGACGAGGTACATGCCGCGCACGAGGAAGTCCTGCGACAGCTCGGGCGGCGCCTTCGACAGGCAACGGATCACGGAGGCGACGATCGAGCTGACGACGTCCTCGATCGCGTAGCGGACCTCCTCCGGCGTGAGCAGCACGGTCTTCGGCAGGCCGGTCATCAGGTCGCGACCGCGGACCTCGGCCTGGTTCTCGTCGGGCGTCGGATCGGCCGACCCGATGGCGACCTTGATCTCCTCCGCCGTGCGCTCGCCGATGGCGATGCCGTGCTCGCGGCGGACGTAGTTCTGGATCGCCGCGTCGATGTCGAACGACCCGACACGTACGGCTTCGAGAGCGACGATGCCGCCGAGGCTGATCACCGCCGTCTCGCTCGTGCCGCCGCCGATGTCGATGACCATGTTGCCGACCGGCTCGTCGATCGGCAGGTCGGCGCCGATCGCCGCCGCCATCGGCTGCTCGATGAGGTTGGCGTCGGCGGCGCCGGCCCGGCGAGCGGCGTCGGTGACGGCGCGCCGCTCGACCTCGGTGATCGCCGACGGCACGCAGATGACCACCTTCGGTCGCGTGAACCGGCTGACACCGACGCGCTGCAGCAGCAGGCGGATCATCCGCTCGGTGATCTCGAAGTCGGTGATCGCACCGCCGCGCAGCGGCCGGACGGCGACGATGTAGCCGGGCGTGCGGCCGATCATCTGCCACGCCTCGCGTCCCGTCGCCAGCACCTCACCGGTCTGCCGGTTGAGGGCGATCACCGACGGCTCGTTGAGCACGATGCCGCGACCCTTCATGTAGACGAGCGTGTTCGCCGTCCCGAGGTCGATGGCCAGGTCACGTGCCATCGGAACCCACCTTCACGTCACCTGCGACGCGCGACGTCGATGAGTTCCTCACTTGCCATCGGCACCATCATCGTCTTTCGCGTCACGTCCGGCCGGGTTCATCCGCTCGATCGTCGGCCGACGGGCCTCCGGCGAGAGCGCGTCGATCTGCCGGCGGAAGGAGGCGATGTCGTCCGGCGCCGCACGACGGCGACCGACGAGAGCCACCAGCACGAAGGCGACCACGACGACGACGACGGCGAGGATCAGCCACGGGGTCATACGGCCCGCCCGACGTCGCCCGCACCGCGGACGTCGTGGGCACCGGTGCCCCAGCCGGCGCCGTCGGCCCACACCTCGTGCTTCCAGATCGGCGCCGACTCCTTGAGCGCGTCGATGGCGAAGCGACCGGCCTCGAAGGCTTCGGCGCGGTGCGGTGCCGAGACGACCGTGATCACCGACGACGCCCCGACCTCGAGGCGGCCGATGCGATGCAACAACGCCACCCGTCCGGTGTCCGGCCAGCGGTGACGCAGCTCGGCGGCGATCGCCGCGAACCGCTCGACGACCTGTTCCTCGTACGCCTCGTAGGTGAGGTGCTCGACGCCCGTTCTGCCTTCGGCGTGGTCGCGCACGGTGCCGCTGAACAGCACCACGGCGCCGCAGTCGGGGCGCACCGCCCACTCGTAGGCGGCGTTGACCGGGAGCTCCTCGGGAGTGAGCGCGAACCAATCGTCTCTGTCTCCGGGAGCCTCCACGGCAGGCATCGTATCGACGTCATGGCTGGCCGCGATCGGCGGAGCACAGAGCGCGGGTACGATCTCGATCCCGTGGACCAGGCACCTCAGCCACCGCACGAGCGCTCGTGGCGGCATCCTTCCGAGCTGGGTCCGACGAAGTTCGACGTCGACCTCGGTGGCCGCAGCCACGTCGGCGTGCTGATCGCCGGCGCCTGCGCGGTCCTCGTCGTCGCCGCCCTCGTGGTCGTCGTCACGCCGCGGCCGGGTTCGGGCCCGCTGGCGATCTCGGCGACCACCACCCCGTTCGTCCGCAGTGTCGCCACCGCTGCCGAGACCGCCCGCACGCCGTCGCCGGCGCAACCGACGGTCGGCAAGCTGCTCGGTTCGTACACCGCCTATCCGCACGCCATCGCCTCGAGCTCGCTCGCCGCGCTCGACGGCGCCGGTGTCGCCGAGGCCACGCCGAGCGGGTCGGCCGACGTCCTCGTGCGCACCGACAAGGTCACCTACCGGCTGAAGTGGTCGCAGGTCCCGCTGCTCGCCGTGCCGGAGGGCACCGTCGTCTTCGACCTCGCGGGTGACGTGATCGCTCGGGTCATCGGTGGCGAGCTGCGGACGCTCGTCGGCGACTGAGCCGTCGACGTCCGACCACCAGGGCGACCAGCGCCGCCGCGAACGCGCCGACCACCGCCGCGCCGAGTGCCAGCTCCTGGCGCCGCTTCGGTGAGATCAACGTCCACCATGGCGCGTCCGTCGCCTCGACGTAGGTCTGTTCGTTGGTCACCGTCGGTGCCCAACCCGCCTCGCGCAGGCGTCCGTTGGAGATCACCCACGGCTCGCGTGTGTAGGCGAGCAGCCCGGGCGGGATCGGTCCGCGCTGGAAGCGCCAGCGGAGGTCGGCGACGAACTCGCCGAGACGCTCGGGCAGCGGCAGTCGAGGTCGCTCGCCCGACAGGGCGCGCACCCGTTCCCCGGCGACCCATCCGTCGGGTGCGACGTTGTAGACACCGTCGAGCCGGTCGTCGACCGCCAGCACGACCGCCGAGGCGAGGTCGTCGAGATGGAGATACTGCGAGGGCGGATCGGCTTCGGCGAAGCGCCGACCGAGGCCGTAGACGAGCGCTGCCGCGAGGCGTGATGTGCCATCGGCGGCGAGCGCGACCGCCGGGCGCAGGACCGTCGTCGATCGGCACGGGGCGGCGAGCCGCCACTGCTCGACGAGCTCCTCCGCCGAAGCCAGCTGGCGGGCGAACACGAAGTCGACCTCCGGTCGCAGGGTGGCGTCCTCGGTGAGCGGCAGCGGGTTGTTCGCCGCCGCGCCGTAGACGAGCGCCGACGACACGAACACGACGTGGTGGGCGCCGATCCGGTCGGCGACCGACAACGTCGCCGCTGCCACCTCCGTCGCGCTCTGGCGTCGCGTCGCCCGGCGGTCGTAGTCGCTGCTGCCGAGATCGACGACGACGGTGCCGCCGCTCGCCGCCGCGCCGTCGCTCGTCGACCAGTCCGGGAGCTGGTCGGCGGCGAGGTCGCGCTGGCTGATGCCGTGGACGACGTGCCCCGCGGCGCGCAGGGCATCGGCGACGCGTCGGCCGAGCGGACCTTCGGCTCCGGTGAGGACGACCTCCATCGCCGGAACGATAACCCTGCCTGCACCGCCCCTCCCCCGGGTCGCCGGACCCGCCACCCGCCCGCCGCCACCGCGCCGTCACCGCGCCGTCACCGCGCCGCCATCCCGGCCGCCACCCCAACGCCATCCCGGCCGCCCACCCCGACGCCATCCCGGGAGCCCACGCCGGTGCCGACGCGGGCGCCAACGGTGCGCGACGCCGTAGCATCGACGGCATGGCTGATGACGACATGGGCGAGCCGATCGACCCGTTTGCCGGCCTCCCACTGTTCGGCGACATCTCCCGGGCGCTGTCCGGCCAGGGGCCGATCAACTGGGACGCAGCTCGGCAGTTCGCCATGCTGGCGGCGAGCGGCGGGGGTCTGCTGAGCGGCACCCAGGTGCCGTCGCTCGGCAACGTCGACCCCACCGTGCGGATCAAGTACGGCGAGCTGGCGTCGATCGCCCGGCTGCACGTCGCCGACGTGATGCAGCTCGAGGTCCCCGCCACCGAACCGTCGGTGGCCACGCCCGAGCAGTGGGCCCAGCAGACGCTCGAGGCCTACCGTCCGCTGTTCATCGACCTCGCCACCTCGCTCGGACCGTCCGACGACCTCCCTGCCGAGGTCGCCGCCGATCCGATGGCCCAGATGATGGCCAGCATCGGCAAGCTGATGGCACCGGCGATGCTCGGCATGAGCGTCGGCTCGATGGTCGGCAACCTCGCCCGCCGGGCGTTCGGGGTGTACGACCTGCCGATCCCGCGGCCCACACCGGCGCTGATCCTCGTCCCCACCACGATCGACACGTTCGCCGCCGAATGGTCGATCGATCTCGACGAGATGCGCCTGTGGGTGCTCGCCCACGAACTCGCCGGACTGACACTGCTGTCGATCGACCACGTCGCCGAGCACCTCCGCTCGTTGGTGCAGCGCCACGTCGGCGCCTTCCGGCCCGATGCCGGCGCGATCTCCGACAAGCTGGCGACGCTCGACGTCACCCCGGACGACCCGATGGCCGCCCTGCAGCAGGCCTTCGGTGACCCCGAGATGCTCCTCGGCGCGGTCCGCTCCCCCGAGCAACTGGCCCTCGAACCCGAGCTCGACACGGCGGTCGCCGTGACGATCGGCGTCATCGACTGGACGGTCGACGCCGTCGCCGTGCGGATGATCGGCGGCAACGCGCTGCAGATCGCCGAGGCCGTTCGACGCCGCCGGGCGGAGTCGTCACCGGACGACCTGTTCGTCGAGCGATTGCTGGGCATTCGCCTCGGCAGTGAGCAGACCGCACGCGGCAAGGCGTTCGTGCAAGGTGTCGTCGATCGTGCCGGAGAGAACGGGCTGGCGCCGTTGTTCAACGATCCCGGCGCGTTTCCGACTCCGAACGAGATCGAAGCTCCCGGCCTCTGGCTCGCCCGGGTCGCCGAAGGCTGAACCGGCGACTCGATCGGCTTGCCCGACCGGGGTTCATCCGGCGCCGTCCGATCATCTGGATGCAGGCACCGACCGCCACGGCGCCGACGATCAAGAACCCGAGCTGACCGGGCACCTGGATCGCCACGGCGATGAACGCGCCACCGGCCCACGCCAGCTGGAACCGGGTCTCGAACACGGCGAACGCCCGGCCCTGGTTGGCGTCGGGGGCATCACGCTGGACGATGCTCTCGAAGCTCAACCGGCCCAGCGCGGCCATCAGGTTGAGCACGGCAGCGAGTGCGACCGCGCCGGCCGGCCCGCCGAGTGCGGCGACCAGCAGCCCGGCGCCGGCCGAGACGAACAACGCCGCTTGGAGCATCGTCTCCTCGCGCACCCGGTCGCGGACCGTGGGGGCGACGGCGTTGCCGACCATCGTCGCCAGCGCCGAGACGGCGACCACCGCACCGAACCAGAACGTGCCCTGGTCCTGGTCGCGCAGCCAGAAGGCGAGGTGGAAGAACGTGAAACCGACGAGACCGCGCAGCACCGTCATCGCGAACGCACCGAGCTGGACGTTGTCCGACGTCAGCTCGCGGACCTCGTCGTCGTCGACGGCTTCGGCGGCGACGATGTCGGGGGAGAGTCGCGTCGCGGCGACGAAGCCGGCGGCGAACAGCACGGCGCCGTAGACCAGCGCCGCCGGGGCACCGGCGAGCGCCAACAGGGCGCCGGCGGGCACCACGGCGACCGCCCCCATGATGCCGGCGATCAGGCCGAGCTTCGAGTTCGCCTCGACGAGCTCCTCCTCCGAGCGCACCGTCGACGGCACGATCGCCGACTTCGACACGGCGTAGGTCTTCTGCAGCACGAGGGCGGCGAAGACGAGTGGGAACAACGCCAGCGAGTCGATGTACATCGCCATCAGCACGCACAGCACCACGCGGGCGACGGCCACGAGCTGGATCACGAGCCGGCGGCCGCCCGCCACGCGGTCGATCAGCGGCCCGATCAGGGGCGCCACCACGAGGAACGGGGCGAAGCCGACGACGAGGAACAACAGCACCCGCGACCGCGCCGCATCGAGGTCGATGTCGAAGAACAGCGAGTCGGCGAGGGCGACGATCATCGCCGCGTCGCCGCCGCTCATCAGCGCATGGGTGATCGCCAGTCGCCGGAACTTCGACGGCGGACGTCGCGCCGCACTCACCCGATCCACCGCTCCGATGCTACGGGAGGTCGGTCGGCGACCTCGCCCACCCGTTGGCGCCGCCGGCGAGGGAAGCGCCGGCGACGAGCCAGAGTCGGGCCGACCAGCCGATCACGCCCGTTCGTACTTGTAGCCGAGGCCGCGGATCGTGACGATCCTCGTCGGCACCGCCGGATCATCCTCGATCTTGGAACGAAGGCGCTTGACGTGGACGTCGAGAGTCTTCGTGTCGCCGACGTAGTCGTTGCCCCAGATCCGGTCGATCAGCGTCTCGCGCGGCAGCACCCGTCCGGCGTTGGCGAGCAACAGGTGGAGCAGCTCGAACTCCTTCAGCGGAAGCGACACCACGGTGCCGCCCACCGACACGCGGTGCTCGGCGGGATCGAGCGACACGTCACCGACCTGGAGCACCCCGGGCACGGGCGCGTCGGCCTCGGCGGCTGCATGTTCGGCGCGGCGCAGCACGGCGCGCATGCGGGCGACGAGCTCACGCAGGCGGTACGGCTTGGTCACGTAGTCGTCCGCACCCACCTCGAGACCGACGACGGTGTCGATCTCGGCGCCCTTGGCGGTGACCATGATGATCGGCACCTGGGTGCGCTTGCGCAGTTGGCGGCAGACCTCGATGCCGCTGACCTTGGGCAGCATCACGTCGAGCAGGACGATGTCGGGTGCCACCTCGTCGAAGGTCTCCAGCGCCTTGGCCCCGTCGGTGGCGACGACGACGTCGAAGCCCTCGCGCTCGAGCCCCATCGTCAACGCCTCGACGAAGCTCGGTTCGTCCTCGACGACGAGCACGGTGGCTTCACTCATGATGCGGTCTCTCCTGTGCGGGTGATGTCGACGAGCCGGGTGATCGGCAACCGCAACACGAACGTCGACCCCTCGCCTTCCTGGGACGACACGAGCACCTCACCGCCGTGGTTGGATGCCACGTGGCGGACGATCGACAGCCCGAGGCCGGTGCCCCCCGTCTCACGGCTGCGCGCCCGGTCGACGCGATAGAAGCGCTCGAAGACACGATCGATGTCGCGGGCAGGGATGCCGATGCCGTCATCGGCGACCATCACCTCGACCTGGCGTTCGGCGACGCGGGTGCGAACCTGCACGACCCCGCCGTCGTGGCTGTACTTGACGGCGTTCTCGACGAGGTTGCCGACAGCCGACACCAGCTGCGCATCGTCACCACGGATCGACAACGACACCGGCGGGTCGAGGAGCTGCACCTCGATGGCGCGTCCGACGGCGGCGGCACGACCGCGGTCGACGGCCCGGGCGACGACGGAGTTGAGGTCGACGACGTGGTCGCCGGGACGCATCCCTTCGATCTGCGACAGCGCAAGTAGGTCATCCATCGTGTGCACCGCTCGATGCGCCTCCTCGACGAGGCGCGTGGCAACCCGGTCGACGACCGCCCGGTCGTCCTCGTCGAGCAGCGCTTCGGCGAGCACGGCGATGGCACCGACCGGCGTGCGCAGCTCGTGGCTGACGTTGGTGACGAAGTCGGTGCGGATCGACTCGATGCGCATCCGTTCGGTGACGTCGCGAATCGTCACCACCGAGCCCCCTTCCGGGAGGGCGTCGACCGCCAGCTCGAGCCACGACCGCGGCGGACCGTGGAACTCGGCGACCTCGATGTGACGCGGCCCCCCGGCGTGGGCGGTGAGGATCTCACCGATCCGCTCCTCGAGGATCACGCCGACGTGCGTGCCGCGCAGCTGGCTCGCCATCGCACTGCGGAACCGGACCACCTGCCGGGCATCGACGACGAGCACCCCGATCTCGAGGTGATCGACGGCGTCGCGCAGCGACAGCTCGACATCATCGTCGGCAACGGCCGACGGCGGCTGCTCCCCGTCGACCGCCGTACGGGTGCCGCTCGTCCTGGCCATGAGCACCCCGGCGACGATGCCGACGGCGATGCCCAGCACGGCCGCGATGGCGATGGCCATCGTCAGCCGTCGCCGGCGGCGACCGCGCCCAGCCCGGGCGGGTCGTTGTCACTCTCGGGGTACGGATGATCCGGGAGCCAGCCGTTGACGATGTACCGGGTGCGGTCGCCGACGTTGACGGCGTGGTCGCCGATGCGTTCGTAGAAGCGGGCGACGACCGCCAGCTGCACCGCGACCTGGAGGTCGATGTTGCCGGCGGCGTGGCTCTCGAAGATGACCTGGATGAACTGCCGCTGTAGATCGTCGAGGTAGGCGTCCATGTCGTGCAGCGCGGCGGCGCGCACGCCGTCGAGGTTGAGATAGGCCTCGGTCGCCTCCTTGAACAGCACCTGCGCCTGACTGCCCATCTTCTGGATCACCCCGCGGAGATGGGCGTCGAGATCGTGACCGTAGATCCGCCGTGCCGCCTTGCAGATGTTGACGCAGAGGTCCGCGGACCGCTCGACGTCGGCGATGATCTTGATCGTCGAGATCAGGGCGCGCAGATCGCTGGCGACCGGCGCCTGGAGGGCGATGACCTTGAAGCAGCGCTCCTCGAGCTCGATCGAGCGCTGGTCGTACTCCTCGTCGCCGAGGATCATGTACTCGGCACCTTCGAGATCCATGTCGAGCAGCACCTCGGTGCAGCGCGGCACGAGCTCGGTGACACCGGCGGCGAGGCGCGCCGTGCCGGTGCGGATCTCCTCCAGCTCCTTGTGGAACTCGAACCGCAGCTCCTTCTCCATCATCCGTACCGTCCCGTCACGTAGTCGATCGTGGCCTGCTCGCGTGGGTTGGAGAAGATCTTCTCCGTGTCGTCCATCTCGACGACGTGTCCGGGTTCGCCGGGTCCGTCGATGCTGAAGAACGCCGTGCGGTCCGACACCCGACCGGCCTGTTGCATGTTGTGGGTGACGATGACGATCGTGTACGTCTCGCGCAGCTCCTTCATCAGCGCCTCGATGGCGAGTGTGGAGATCGGGTCGAGCGCGGAGCACGGTTCGTCCATCAGCAGGATCTCCGGCTCGACGGCGATCGCCCGGGCGATGCAGAGACGCTGCTGCTGGCCGCCCGACAGGCTCGAGCCTGGCCGGTCGAGACGGTCCTTGACCTCGTTCCAGAGGTTGGCGCCGCGCAGTGACTGCTCGACGAGCTCGGCGGCGGCCGACTTCGACAGCCGCTTGCTGTTGAGCCGCTTGCCGGCGAGCACGTTGTCGGCGATCGACATCGTCGGGAACGGGTTGGGTCGCTGGAACACCATGCCGACCTTGCGCCGCACGGCGACCGGGTCGACACCGTCGCCGTAGAGATCCTCACCGTCGACGTACACCGATCCTTCGACACGACCGCCGGCGATCACCTCGTGCATCCGGTTCAGCGAACGGATGAACGTCGACTTGCCGCACCCCGACGGCCCGATCAGCGCGGTGACCGACCGCGGGGCGACGACCATGTTGACGTCGCGCACGGCGAGGAAGTCGCCGTAGTAGATGTTGACGTCCTTGACGACGATCCCCTGCTCCGGTGCCTCGGACGGGTCCACGGCGGCGGCGGTGACGTCGGCGGTGACCGATTCGACGTCGTCGGTCATGGGGAGGGTCTCCTCGAGGGTCGGGGGCTGGGGTGCGTCGTTCATGGTCACCGTAGACCTTTCGGCTTGAGCACGTGGGAGAGGACACGGGCGATCGTGAACAGCACCATGACGATGAGGATCAGGGCCAGCGCCGCGGTCCAGGCGCGGTCCTGGCCGGCCTCGGGCGGGATGCCGGGCTGCACGTACTGGTAGTAGGTGTACACGGGCAAGGTGGTCATGCGGCCGTCGAAGGGGTTCCAGTTGACGCCCTGGGCGAGTCCCGCGGTCACCAGCAACGGGGCGGTCTCGCCGATCACGCGGGCGATGGCGAGGACGATGCCGGTGATCAGGCCGCCGATCGCCGTCGGCAGGACGACCTTGACGATCGTCTTCCATTTCGGCACACCGAGGGCGTACGCCGCCTCGCGGAGCTCGTTGGGCACGAGGCGCAGCATCTCCTCCGACGAGCGCACGACGACGGGGGTCATCAACACCGTCAGCGCCACGGCACCGGCGATCCCGGAGCGGGTGCCCGGACCGAAGATCAGCTCGAACAGGGCGTAGGCGAAGAGGCCGGCGACGATCGACGGGATGCCCGTCATGACGTCGACCATCGCCTGGATCGCCTTGGCGAGCCGGGTGCCGTGGCCGTATTCGGCGAGGTAGATGGCGGTGAACAGACCGAACGGCACCGACATCAGCGTCGCCAGGCCGGTGACGATCAACGTGCCGACGACGGCGTGGTAGCCACCGCCACCGGCACCGACGACGCCGCGCATCGAGGTGGTGAAGAAGGTCCAGTCGAACCGACCGGTCCCCCGCTCGACGACCGTCCAGATCAGCGAGACCAACGGGATGACGACGATGACGAACGCCGTGGAGACGACGGCGAGCATCAGCCGGTCGGTCGCCCGGCGGCGTCCCTCGACGGCGCGGGAGATGGCGTAGATGCCGATCGTGTAGGAGAGCAGCGTGACGATGATCCAGCGCGCCCAGTTCGGCTCGCCCTGGGTGACCCACGACAGCGCACCGAGAACGAAGGCGCCGCCGATGATCGCGCCGTGAGCGGGGCGTCCGAGCCGGTTGGCGGTGATCGACACCGACGTGCGCCGGGGGCCCGGCGTCGTCGCCGGGCGTTCCTCGACGAGGGTCATCCGTCCGCTCCCGAGAATCCGGCGTTGGCGACACGCCGGGCAAGGGCGTTGACGATGAACGTGACGGCGAACAGGACCAGCCCGGTGGCGATCAGACGGTTGACCTCGATGCCCGACGACTCGGGGAACTTGAGGGCGATGTTCTGGGCGATCGTCGGCGGGTTCTGGTTGCTGATGACGTTGAACGAGATGATGTCGGCCGGCGACAGGATGATGGCGACGGCCATCGTCTCGCCGAGTGCCCGGCCGAGGCCGAGCATGGCGCCGCTGATCACGCCCGAGCGTCCGTAGGGGATGACCGCCTGGCGGATCATCTCCCACTTCGTGGCGCCGAGAGCGAGCGAGGCCTCCTCGTGCAGGCGCGGGGTCTGCAGGAACACCTCACGGGAGATGGCGGTGATGATCGGCAGGATCATCACCGCGAGGATCACAGCTGCGGACATCATCGTGCGGCCGCTGGTGGACGCCGGGCCGGCAAAGAACGGGACGAAACCGAGGTTGTCCTCGAGCCACGGGTAGACGCTGCGGGCGAGGATCGGGGCGAGGACGGCGATCCCCCAGATGCCGAACACGACGCTCGGGATCGCCGCCAGCAGGTCGATGAAGTAGCCCAGCGTGACCGCCAGGCGCTTCGGCGCGTAGTGGCTGATGAACAGCGCCACGGCGACCGCCAGCGGGACGGCCATCAGGAGCGCCAGCAACGCCGCCCAGATCGTGCCGAAGAGCAGCGGGGCGACGTACTCGGTGAACGGCTCGGTCAGTTCTTCGGCGCCGAACGTCGGCCATGCCTCGGTGATCAGGAACAGCGCCACCGCGGCGAGCGTGACGAGGATCAGCACACCGGCGCCGATGGAGACGCCACCGAAGACGCGGTCGCCGAGCTTGCTGATCCGCTCGGTCGACGGCGGCCTGCGTGTCGACGGGATGTCGGAGATGGTCACGGTTCCTCCGTGCCGACGTCGTCGGCAGCGAACGATGGATGGTCGGAGACGGTGGGCCGTCGAGCGAGCACGCTAGCGACCGCCGCACGTCCCGGCCCGGGACGGCGGTGAGACGACGACACCGATCAGGAGCCGACCGAGATCTGTTCGACGGACGCCTGGATCTCGGCCTGGACCTCCGGGGAGATCGGCGCCGACCCGGCCGACTCGGCGGCGGCCGCCTGGCCGGCGTCGGATCCGACGTAGGTCATGAACGCCTTCACCAGGTCGACCGTCTGCTGGCTGTCGTACTGCACGCAGACGATGTGATACGAGACCAGGGCGATCGGATAGGTGTCGGCGGTGTCCGGCGTGCGGTTGACCTCGATGGCGAAGTCGAGCTCGCTCTGCCCGCCGGTGCGCTCCGAGGAGTCGACGATGCGGCCGGCGGCTTCCGGCGAGAACTCGACGAACTCGCCGGCGACGCCGACGGCGGCGGCCGGGAGACGACCGATCTGACTGGCGTCGGCGTAGCCGATCGAGCCCTCACCGGCAGCGACGGCGGAGACCACGCCCTGCGTCTGCGGAGCGCCTTCGCCGCCACCGGGACCGTCGCCCCACACCTCGAGGGCGCCGTACGTCCACACGTCGGGAGCGGCCTGACTGAGGTAGTCGGTGAAGTTCTCGGTGGTGCCGGACTCGTCGGAGCGGTGCACCGGGTTGATCCGCGTGTCGGGCAGCTCGAGGTCGGGGTTGTCGGCGGCGATCGCCGGGTCGTCCCACGACGTGATCTCGTTGGCAAAGATGCCGGCGATCACCTCGGGGCTCAGGTTGAGGGTCTCGCCGTCGAGCGACGGCAGGTTGTAGGGGATGGCGATCGGCGACACGTAGTGCGGGAGGTTGATCGCACCCTGGTCGCCGGCGCAGCGTTCGATCGAGAGGGCGTACTCCTCCTCATCGAGCGCGGCGTCCGAACCGGCGAAGTCAGCGCCACCGGCGAGGAACGTCTCGCGCCCGCCGCCGGATCCGACCGGGTCGTACTCGACCGTGGCGTCGGCGTTGTCGGCCTGGAACCCGGCCTGCCAACCGGCCATCGCCGCCGCCTGAGATGACGCACCGGCGCCGATCAGCGTGCCGCTGACCCCGCCGCTCGCGCTCGTGGGGGAGCTGTCGCCGGTGTCCGACGTCGAGTCGTCGCTGCCACAGGCGGCGGCGAGGACGGTCAGGGCAAGTACTCCGGCGACCAGCCGGCGCTTGGAGGTGTTCACGCGAGGGGGCTCCCGTCGTTGGTCCGATGTTGTTGACGAGGCGCACGGTAAACAGCCGACATGAACCCGAACCCAGGTCGAGGTGAACGAGAGGTGAACTTCACCTGACCGCACGGTCGACAGTGGCCGATGTCACGGCCTCACCAGGGACGATGCGCACGGAGCTGCCGCCCGCCCGGGTCAGCGGCGTCGGGTCAGCGGCGGGTCAGCGGTGTCGGGTCAGTGGCGACCGGTCTGCTGCTGGCGGACCATCCAGCGGTACATCCGCTCTTGCGGATGGGGCTCGAACGTCGCCGTCGGACCGACCCGCAGCCACGTGTCGTCGGGCTGCAGCTCCCAGGCGACGACATCGTCGGCGAGGGCGAAGTCGAGTGCTTGGTCGAGCGCCGCGGTGTGGCGGGCGTGCTCGATCGGCACCATCACCTCGACGCGACGGTTGAGGTTGCGCGGCATCAGGTCGGCCGACCCGATCAAGTACACGGCGTCGGACGTGGCACCGGGGATGCGGGCGCCGTGGATCACGTTGCCGTGCCCGAAGCGGTAGATGCGACTGTGCTCGAGGTAGCGGCCGAGCACGCTGCGGACCCGGATGGTCTCGGACAGCCCGGGCACGCCGGCGCGCACGCAGCAGATGCCGCGCACGACCATGTCGATGCGCGTGCCGGCGGCGCTCGCCGCGTACAGCGTCTCGACCATCTGACCGTCGGCGACGCTGTTGCACTTCAACACGATGTGGCCGTCGGGCCCGAACGATGCCTCGTGCTCGATCAGGTCGACCAGCTGACGTCGCAGATCGCGGGGAGCGACGAGCAGGTCGCGGTAGTCCTCGGTGCGGCTGTACCCGGTGAGGTGGTTGAACAGCTGGGCGGCGTCGTCGCCGATGTCGGGATGGCACGTCAGCACCCCGAGGTCCTCGTAGATCTTGGCCGTCTTCGAGTTGTAGTTGCCCGTGCCGACGTGGACGTACTTGCGCAGCTGGTCGCCGTCGTCGCGCACGATCAGGGCGACCTTGCTGTGGGTCTTGAGGCCGACCATGCCGTAGACGACGTGCACACCGGCGCGTTCGAGCTGGCGCGCCCAGTGGACGTTGTTCGCCTCGTCGAAGCGGGCCTTGAGCTCGACCAGCACGGCCACCTGCACGCCGCGTTCGGCGGCGCGGATCAGGGCGCGGATGATCGCGCTGTCACCGCCGGCGCGGTACAGCGTCATCTTGATCGACTGCACCCGTGGGTCGTCGGCGGCCTGCGCGATGAACGCCTCGACGCTGGCGGCGAAGCTCTCGTACGGGTGGTGGACCATCAACGCGCGATGGCGGATGACGTCGAAGATCGGGCGGTCGCTCTCGTCGGCGGCGGCGATGCGCCCGGGCGTGACCGGCGGCCAGGCCGTGTCCTTGAGATCGGGCCGGTCCAGGTCGACGAGCTGGAACAGCATCGACAGGTCGAGCGGTGAACGGTGGAACGTGACGTCGGCCATCGTCAGGTCGAGCTCGCGCACCAGCAGCTCGAGCACCTCGGCACCGATGTCGTGGGCGACCTCGAGGCGCACCGCCTTGTTGAAACGGCGCCGGCGCAGCTCCATCTCGACCGCTTCGAGCAGATCGTCGGCCTCGTCCTCTTCGAGCGTGAGGTCGGCGTTGCGGCTGACCCGGAACGGTGCCCAGTCCTCGATGACCATGCCGACGAAGAGGCGGTCGAGGCGGGCGGCGATCAGCTGCTCGACGGGCAAGAAGCGGCCCGGCGATGCCTCGACGAGGCGGGGGAACAGACGCGGCACCTTGAGGCGGGCGAAGCGACGCTCGCCGGTCTCGGGATCGGCGACGTTGACGGCCAACGAGAGGGCGAGGTCGGAGATGTAGGGGAACGGGTGGCCGGGGTCGACCGCCAATGGCGTCAGCACCGGGAACACACGCTCTTCGAACCACAGATCGAGCGCCTCGCACTCCTCGGCGTCGACGTCGTCCCACGAGATGATGTCGATGCCCTCGTTGCGCAGGGCGGGCACGAGCCCGTCGACGAACGTGGTGTCGATGTGTTCGACGTGCTCGAGCACCGCCTGGTTGATCTCGGCCAGCGTCTGTGACGGGGTGCGGCCGTCGGGCGACGGGCGGTCGATGTTGGCGACGATCTGGTCCTGCAACGCGGCCACGCGCACCTGGAAGAACTCGTCGAGGTTGGTGACCGTGATGGCGCAGAACTTGGCCCGCTCGAGCAACGGGATCCCGGGCTCGGACGCCAGGTCGAGGACCCGCTCGTTGAAGGCGACCCAGCTCAGCTCTCGGTTGAGGAAGCGTTCGTCGGTCATCGGCGGCGGGCTCGGTCGACGAGGTGCGGGGTCCTCACACGTCTCGCGTCAACCGTTGTCGTCGGGATAGCCGAGGTCCCACTCGATGGTGATCGCTTCGCGCTCGGCGTCGCGCACGATGCGCTCGCGGTTGCGGCGGAACTGCGGGTCGTCACGCGGCAACAGCACGAGTCGGGCGAGCACCCGGGCTCGGAACTCGTCGAGCACCTGGCGGTCACCCCAGTCGCCGTACACCTCCCAGTGCGGGGCCACCGGACCGTGGTAGACGATCCGGGCATGGGCTCGTGGCGCTCGGGTCTCGACGTCGGTCATGTTGGCGACTCTAGCGGTGCGGTGAGCTGGGCCGGAGGGGCAACGTGTCAGGCAGGTCGCCAATTTCTTTACGGACGTGTTACGGTTCGGCGTCGAGAACGCAACAGTTCGGCCTCCACCGCCCGGGCATTCGAACACTGGGAACCACGCTCGCCACGGGGACGTCGAACCTTCACCCCGCACGAAAGGCTCGAGATGACCAACCGCACCACGCGCTCGCTCCGCATCACGACGCAGTCCGTCGACCTCGCCGACCGGTCCGACCGGGCCGACACGGCCGACCGGTCAGAACTGGCCGACACGGCCGACCATGTGCCCCACGATCCGGACTCGGCAACGGCGTGGATGGCCGACGGCAACTGTCGCCTGCACCCGCCGGCGACGTTCTTTCCGAGCGATGGCGTCGGCGTCGATCGGGCCCGCAAGATCTGCTCCTCGTGCCCGGTGATCGAGACGTGTCTGGACTTCGCCCTCGACGAGCGCATCGACCACGGCGTGTGGGGTGGCTGCAGCGAGCGTGAGCGGCGCCGGATCCTCAAGCGCCGCCGCGTCGACACCGACGTCTGACGGCACCCACGCCCCGCGTCACCTGGCGCATCACACGGCGGGCGTCGACCGTGGCTGTCGGACGCTCCGATGAGCGTCGATCCAGACGTCGCCGGCGATCAGACGTCGCCGGCGATCAGACGTCGTCGCCGGCGGTCTTCGCCGACGCATCGGCGGTTGCATCGGGCGTGGTGCCCGACTTCTCCGCGTCGGCGATGCCGTCTTTGAATTCTTTCTGTGCCTTGCCGAGGTTGCGGGCGAGCTTGGGCAGCTGGGAACCGCCGAAGAGCACGAGCACCAGGATCAAGACGATGATCATCTCGGGGCCACCAAAGGACATGCCGTCACGCTACCGCATCGATGTGGGCCCTCGCCCGCAGGCCGAGTGAGATTGCCCCCGGCAACGCCGCCGGCGGCCGCCGATGGCGATGCGGCGAGACGGACCGCGGCGGAGCGGTACGGCGGAGCGACCGTTGGCCGCTCAGGCGGTGATCGAACTGCGTGCCACCTGGGCGCGCTGGCGGCGGATGCGCCGCCGCTCGCGCTCGGAGAGCCCGCCCCAGATGCCGAACTTCTCGCCGTTCTGGAGGGCGAACTCGAGGCAGTCCGTGCGCACCTCGCAGCCGCGGCAGACCTCTTTGGCCTCGCGGGTGGACGCGCCACGCTCGGGGAAGAAGAGATCGGGATCGACGCCGAGACAGTTGGCGTAGTCGTGCCAATCCGGATCGGGTTCGACTGGCACCGCAGTGACCGTGATGCTCGAGGTGGTGATGAATTGCATTGCGGATCTCCTCCCTGCCGGAGCGAGGGGACGAAGCGACTCCGTGCGGCCGAGGGCGGTGCAGAATCTGGGCCGGACAACGATGTAATTACAGTGCCGTCATTTTGACATAGCACACGCGAACTGCGCAAGGGGGGATATTTCCGGTTCGCGCGGAGCGCGCGAGATCCGCTGCGGCCAGCGTCGAGGCGACACCGGCGGGCGTTCGAAACGGGGTCGAGTCCGGGTCGCGGGAGGGTCGCGGGAGGGCGGCGACGACGACGGAGGCGCCCCTGGGCGGGCTGCTCAGCTGGCCCGGCGGCCGCGGCGGGCCAGTTCGCGCTTGCCGTCCATGAAGTCGACGAGCACGTAGTCGCCGAGGTGTTCGGGCGTGGTGAAGAACGCCCGTCCCCGGTTGATCTGGGTCATCTGTTCGATGAACGCCCGCAGCGATCCGTCGGCCCCGAGGCCGAACGTGTTGATCCGGATCTGCTCCTTGGTGCAGCGCACGACCTCACGCAGCGTGGCCTCGACGGTCTCGCGCACCGGTGGGTAGTTGAAGAACGGCATGCCGTTGTCCATGATGTGCGCCGTCGGCTCGCCGTCGGTGATCATGATGATCTGCTTGGTACCCGACTGGCGGGCGAGGAGCATCCGGGCGAGCGTGAAGCCGTGGTGCATGTTCGTGCCGTACACGAAGTCCCACGACACCTCCGGCAGCTGCTCGGGGGTGAGCACCCGGGCGGTCTCGGAGAAACCGACGATGCCGAGGTAGTCGCGAGGGAACTGCGAGCTGATCAGGCTGTGCAGGGCCATCGCCACCTTCTTGGCGGGCAGGAAGTTGTCGCGCATCGGCATCGACAGCGACAGGTCGAGCATGAGCACGGTCGACGAGCGGGTGAGGTGTTCGGTGCGCTCGATCTCGAAGTCCTCCGGGTCGAGCAGCACCGGTGTGCCGCCGCCGGTGCGCCGCAAGGCGTTGCGGATCGTGGCGTTGAGGTCGAGCTGGAACGGGTCGCCGTACTCGTACACCTTGGTGTCGTAGGTGCGCTCGTGGCCCTGCCCGATGTTGCTCGTGTCGTGCTGGCCGAGCTTGTCCTTGGCGAGCTTGGAGAACAGGTCGCGCAGCGCGTTCGAGCCGATCTTGCGCAGGCCCTTCGGCGTCAGCTCGAGTCGGCCCTCCTTCTGCTCGATGAGGCCGGCCTGCTCGAGTTGCTTGGTCAGCTCGGCGAGACGATCGAGTGACTTCGCGGCGTCGTCGCCGAGAAGGTCACGGACGCGGTCCATGTCGGCCTCGGCGAGGCGCCGACGGGCTCGATGCGTTGCGCAGCAGGTTCTCCAGCTGGTCGAGGTCGCCCATGTCCTGCATCGTCTGCATCGCCTGCTGGAACCCCATCGGGTCCTGGCCCTCGAAGTCGTAGCTGCGGTCCCAGTTGAGCTGCGGGAACAGCTGTTGCAAGTTGCCCGACAGCTGCTGCATCTGCCACTGCAGGTCCATGTCCTCGAGCAGCTGGTCGGAGAGCTGTTGCAGCTGCGCCCGTTGCTCGGGCGTCATCGAGTTCATCATCGCCTGCATCGCCGCCATGCGGCGGGCCATCTGCTCGAGCAGCTCCTCGACGTTCTGCGGGTTCTCCGGGAAGAAGTCGCCGTACTGCTCCATGAACTCGTCGAAGCCCGGGTCGTCGCCGCGCTGGTACTTGTCGAGCATCTCGTTGAGGGCGGCCATCATGTCCTTCATGCGGGCCATGTCGTCGGGGGTCATCGACTGCATCGCCCCGGACATCTGGTCGACCATCTGCTGCATCAGCTGCTCGCGCAACTTGTCCATCAGGTTGTCGAAACGCCGCTGCGCCTCGTCGGACTCGAAGTCGTAGGCGCTGAGCTCGCGCACCTTGCCGGCGAGGTCGTCGGGCATCAGGTCGAGCCGCAGGTTGCGGTCGTCGGCGGTGTCCTGGGCGTTCTGGGCGCGACGCTCGTCACCCGAGTTGGCCGCGTCGCGACGGGCGTTGTCGATGGCGTGGCGCTCCTCGTCGACGATGTCATCGAGTTCGGCCTTGATCTCGTCGTACACGCCGCCGAGGTCGGAGTTCTCCAGACGCTGCTGACGTTCGCGGCGCAGTTGTTCGAGCAGCTCGCGCAGCCCCTGCATGCGTTCACCGTTGCGGTCCTGCATGCCCTCTTGCATCATCCGCCGCAGCGCCGCGTTGACGTCGCCGTGGTACAGCAGCTCGTCGGTCAGCTCGTCGAACGCGGCGTCGGCGTCGAACTCGAAGCCGGTCTGCGTCCCGTCCCAGCGGGAGTACGTGAAACGCCTACCCATGTGACGAATGTACTGGGTTGTAGGCTCGGCGTGCATGCGTGTCCCCCGCACGTTCGTGTTCGTCGACCTGTCGGGCTTCACCAACTACACCGCCGCGTTCGGAGACGACGCCGCCGGCCGCCTGTTGAGCACGTTCCGCGGCATCGTCCGCACCGTCGCCTCCGACCGTGGCGTGCGCATCGCCAAGTGGTTGGGCGACGGCTGCATGATCGTCGCCGTCGAGCAGCGCGACGCGATCGACTTCGTGCTCGACCTCGAGCGCCAGGCGACCGATGTCTGCGCCCCGCTGACGGTTCGTGCCGGCCTGGCAACGGGCCACGCCCTGCTCTTCGAAGGCGACGACTACATCGGTTCGGCCGTCAACCTCGCCGCCCGCCTGTGTGACCGGGCCCGCGGCATCGAGGTGCTGATGCCGACGATGCAGATCGATCATCTCCCCGAGGGCGTGCGCGCCGAGCCCTACGGCGAGGTCGAGTTGCGCGGCTTCCCCGGCGCGATCGACGTCGTCAGCCTCACCGGCACGCCGGTGCCGTCGAACGTCGACACCACCGAGCTCTGGACCCGCTCGCCGTTCATCTGAGCGTCGTCCGGCCGAGCTCGCCGGCTCGCCATCGCGATGAGCGAACGGCCCGACGTCCGGTTCGTTCGCTCATCGCACACGGAGCGTCGACCGATCCGATGAGCGAACGGCCCGACGTCCGGTGCGTTCGCTCATCGCACACGCAGCGTCCACCGATCCGATGAGCGAACGGCCCGACGTCCGGTGCGTTCGCTCATCGCCAGCGGTGACGGGCGGCGCGGTGAGCGTCGGCGACGCCTGTCAGGTGCGGCTGCGGTAGGTGGCGCTGGCGCCGCTGGCGTCCTTGTTCAGGCGCTTGCTGAGGTGCAGCCCCTCGAGGACGAACTCGACGGCGGCACCGACGGCCGCCGGTGACTCGTCGCCGCGGGTGAGCGCCATCACCGGTGCCCGCAAGGCGTCCACGTCGTCGATCAGGCGGGCCAGTTCGGCGCTGGGGATGGTCTCGCCGGTGTGGGCGACGACGCCGGTCTCGAACGCCTCGATCACGGCCCGGGTCTGGTCCGGCGGGACGACGTCCTTGAACACCGTCAGCACGGCGCCCTTGATCAGGTTGTCCATGATCGCGCCCTCGCGACCTTCTTCCAGCGACTCGATCTCGATCTTGCCCATCGAGCTGGCGGCGAGTGCGTCGAGGTCGTCGACGCGGGCGACGACGTGCCGCTCGCCCGAGCGCAGGCCGCGGCGCAGTGCGTTGGCGGCGAGCGCTTCGTAGTTGGCGACGCTGAGCCGCACGCTCACCCCGGAACGCTGGTTGACGTGGTTGCTCGAGCGGGCGAGATGGCTGAACGTGGCCACCACGTCGGCGAGGTACTCCGGCACCTCGATCGTCACCGGTCCCTCGGGCGTCGTCACCTCGAGCGCCACCGACTCCTGGCGCATGATCGCCACCTCGGTGTCGACCTCGAGCGGGTAGTGGGTGCGGATCTGGCTGCCGAAGCGGTCCTTCAGCGGGGTGATGATGCGCCCGCGGTTGGTGTAGTCCTCCGGGTTCGCCGAGGCGAACAGCATCACGTCGAGCGGCAGACGGATCTTGTAGCCGCGGATCTGCACGTCGCGCTCTTCGAGCACGTTGAGCAGGCCGACCTGGATCCGCTCGGCGAGGTCGGGCAGCTCGTTGATGGCAAAGATGCCGCGATTGGTGCGCGGCACCAGGCCGTAGTGCATCGTCAGCTCGTCGGACAGGTAGCGCCCCTCGGCGACCTTGATCGGGTCGACCTCGCCGATCAGGTCGGCGATCGAGGTGTCGGGCGTGGCCAGCTTCTCGCCGTAGCGGTCGCTCGCGGTGCACCCAGTCGATCGGCGTCTCGTCGCCGAGTTCGGCAATCAGGTCACGGGCGTGCTTGGAGACCGGGGCGTAGGGATCGTCGTTGATCTCGCTGCCGGCGACGATCGGCATCCACTCGTCGAGCAGGCCGGTCAGCGAGCGGATCATCCGCGTCTTGGCCTGGCCACGCTCGCCGAGGAAGATCACGTCGTGGCCGGCGAGCAGCGCATTCTCGAGCTGCGGCATCACCGTGTTCTCGTAGCCGGACACGCCGTCGAAGAGCGGCGCGCTGGCCGCCACCTTCTCGACCGCGTGTTCACGGATCTCCTGCTTCACCGGCCGCGACACCCACCCCGACGCACGGAGCTCGCCGAGCGTGGTCGCGAGGTGGGCGGGTCGTTCACGCACCGTGTCTGCCATGGACCGAACCTAGCCCCATCCGCGGCGACGTGGGGATCCGGGGAGGAACGCCTTGGGTACGCTCCGCACATGGATCTGTCCGGCGTCTGGCTGGCCGCCGAGGCCGACGACGACGTTCGCCGCTACGGGATCGGCATCGACGCCGACGACAGCGGATGGGAGCAGGTCCCGGTCCCCGGCCACTGGAGCAACGTCGCCAAGTTCGCCACCAGCGACGGGCCGCTGATGTACCGCAGGGCGTTCTCGATGCCCGCACCAGCGCCGGAGCGGCGGCGGTGGATCACCCTCGACGGCATCTTCTACCAGGCCGACGTCTGGCTCGACGGCGCCTACCTCGGCGACCCGGAGGGCTACTTCTTCCCGCACAGCTTCGACATCACCGCCCTCTCGCGCCTCGGCGACGACCATGTCGTGGCGGTCGAGGTGACCTGCAGCCCGCAGCCGATGGCGACCGGCCGGCGCAACATCACCGGCGTCTACCAGCCGCCCCGCGGCGTGCGCCAGACGCGCAACCCGGGCGGGCTGTGGCGCGGCGTCAAGGTCTACGACACGGGCCCGGTGCGCATCGATCGGCTCCGTGTGCTGTGCCGCGACGCGGACCCCAAGCGGGCCCACCTGCGCATTGCCATGCGCCTCGACAGTGACCGCCTGACGCCGGTGACGGTCCGGACGCTGCTCGACGGCCAGGTCGCCGACGAGGAGCAGCACTCGATCGCCGCCGGCCAGAACGACTTCGAGTGGAGCGTCGACATCGTCGACCCGGCGCTGTGGTGGCCGCACACGCTCGGCGAGCAGCCGCTGATCGAGGTCGCCGTGGAGATCGTCGTCGACGGCGAGTTCAGCGACCGCCGGCAGCGGCGCACCGGGCTGCGCCAGATCAGCTGGGACGACTGGGTGTGCTCGGTCAACGGTGAGCGGCTGTTCCTGAAGGGCGTCAACCTGCTGCCCACCACGCGATCTCCCGGCAGATGCGACGCCGGCACGGATCCGCGCCGACCTCGACGCCGTGGTCGACCTCGGTCTCGACGCTGCTCGGGTCCACGGGCACATCGCCAACCGCACCCTGTACGACGCCGCCGACGAACGCGGGGTGCTGTTGCTGCAGGACTTCCCGCTGCAGTGGAGCCACGCCCGTTCGGTTCGGACGCAGGCGATCGAGCAGGCGCGGGCGGCGGTCGACTGGCTCGGCCATCACCCCTCGATCGCGCTGTGGAGCGCCCACGACGATCCGTCGGCCAACGATGCGGCGATCGACACGGTCGGCTGGCGCCGCCGCACGCAGCGGCTGGTCGCGCAGCAGCTGCCGTCGTGGAACAAGTCGGTCCTCGACCGTTGGGTGAAGCGGGCGTTCGAGCGCGCTGACGGCACCCGCGAGGTCGTCGCCCATTCGGGGGTGCCACCGCACCTGCCGTTGCTCGACGGCACCGACAGCCACCTGTGGTACGGGTGGCGGCGGGGCGAGGCGGAGGACCTCGCCCACCTCGCCGCGCGGATCCCGCGCCTGGTTCGCTTCGTCAGCGCCTTCGGCTCCGACTCGCCACCCGAATCGGCGCCGTTCCTCGACGACCAGCTGCGCTCCCACCGCTGGCCGGACCTCGACTGGGACCGGCTCGCCGAGGACGACGGCTACCAGGGGGAGGTCTTCGAGCGGACGTTCCCGCCGAGCGACTTCGCCAGCTTCGAGGCGTGGCGGGACACCGCGCAGCACTATCAGGCGCACGTCCTCAAGGTGCAGATCGAGGCGCTGCGGCGGCTCAAGTACCGGCCGACCGGTGGCTTCTGCTTCTCCACCCTCGCCGACCCCGCGCCGGCGATCTCGTCGGCGATCCTCGACCACGAACGCCGGCGCAAGGTGGCCTACGACGTGGTCGCGGCAGCGTGCGCGCCGGTGCTGGTGGTCGCCGATCCGCTGCCCGACGTCGTCCGTTCGGGTGACGTGGTCGACGTCGACGTGCACGTCGTCAGTGACCTCCGCACCGGCATCGAGTTCGCCGTCGTCGACGCCGTCATGTCGTGGCCGGGAGGTGAGCAGCGCTGGCGGTTCGGTGGTCCGGTCCCTGCCGACGAGGTGGTCAAGGTGGGGCATCTCGAGTTCGAGGTTCCCGAGGTCGACGAGCTGATCACACTCGAGCTGACCCTCGCCGCCGGTGCGATCCGTTCCACCAACCACTCCACCACCGTCGCCGCCACCCGCTGACCGCAGCCCGCCCGGGCGTACGGATCTCACCGAATCTGGGGTGACGGAGAGCGAGCTCGGCGCCTGGCAGACTCGCGGCGATGGGCGATGGGGACCTGTTCCGGCGAGACGATCTCGACACGTTGAGCGCACTCGTCCAGCAGTGCTGGTCGGCCGGTGCGGCGGCCGACTGGGAGCGGCCGGCGGGAACGCTGGAGTGGACGTGTACGGAGACTGCGGATCACACGGTCGACACGGTGTTCGCCCCGGCGTTCTTCCTCGCCTCGGGATGCACGACCGCCTACCCGGACATGGGCGTGTACACGCTCGGCGAGGGTGCCGGCGCGGCGCAGTTCGTGCAGGCATTGGCCGTCGCGACGCGCATCCTCGGAGCGGTCGTCGACGACGCCGATCCCGACGAGCGGGCGATCATCTGGCAGTGGCCCGAGATCACGCTCGCGCCGCCGCGCGATTTCCTGCCGCGGGCGGGTCTCGAGTTGATCCTCCACGCCCATGACGTGTGCGTCGGGCTCGGCACCCCGTTCGAGCCGCCCGACGACCTGTGCCGCCGACTCCGCCAGCACACCCTCGACTGGCCGCTGTGGCTGCGTTGGAACGGGCTCGCCGAGACCGATGACGCATGGGCCGACCTGTTGCGCGGCGTCGGGTCGGTTCCCGTTCTGACGACCGACGACCGACCGACGAGCGATCGGCGACCGACCGACGGGCGAGCGTCCGACGACCGTCCGATCGTCAGTCGGTCGGCTTGCCGCAGGTCTCCCACTGCGACGACGAGGCGTAGGGCTGCGATGTGCTGAGCCAGCGCCACTGACCGTCGGCGCCGCGGCGGAACACGCCGGCGTGCAACCGCGACCCGGCGGGCACGATCTGCACACCGTCCCCACGCTCGACGCGTCCGTCGGTCCAGGACTGGAAGAACAGCAGCGTCATCAGGTCCGGGGAGGGCTGGCGGACGGTGCCGGGACAGACGTGCACGTGCACCGACCGCCCGTCGGAGAACGGTGCGACGACGTCGTGCACGACGCTCGGATAGGCGGCCGAACGGATGTCCTCGATCGACGATGCCGCATCGGCGACGCCGGACCCCGAGCGCGGCCAGTTCCGCGTCGAGCAGCGCCGGCAGCCAGCTGGTCGGATCATCGCCGGTCAAAGCCATGTCGACCGGCTCGGCGAGGCCGGCGTCGGCCCGCGACTCGTCGGCGAGGAACACCTCCCCGCTGAGGCGGCACCCGACCTCGATCTTCGGTTGATAGCTGGCGGTCCCGGTGATGCCCACGGACTCGCCGGGCGCCAGTGCCCAGATCACGACCGGCTCGTCGGCGGTGGCAATCAGCTTGTCGCTCGGCACGAGGACGTACCGGAAGGTGAGGATCGCCCCGAGTGGCTCGCTGGTCCGATTGGTCACGACCCCCGAGAAGCCGTGGTCGTCGCACCCCAGCCCCTCGACCCCGATCGGCGGATCGACGGCGAGCGCGGCATCGCGCCGCGCTTCGATCGCCAGCGCCGCATCGAGCCGCTCGATGTCGGCCTGGCAATGCTGCCGGACGGCGTCGAGGCCCTCGCCGCCGACGGCTGCCACGTACTCGACGAGCGTCGCCTTGCGCGACTCGAACCCAGCCGTGCGCAACACGTCGCAGAGCCCCGGCGCGTCGAGTGGCCGGGCGGACGGCACCTCCACGGTCGTCTCCGGCGCCACGCGGGTCGGAGTGACAGACGGAGTGACCGACGCGGCGACGGACGGCGACGGACCGGCGTGCGTGCTGGAGATCGGTCCGGCGGCCGCGGTGGCCAGCGGGGTGGGCGGCGGGGTGTCCAGCGGGGTGGGGGTCGGGGTGGCCAGCGGGGTGGAGGGCGGGGTGGACAGCGGGGCGTTCGGGGACGAGCGGACCGCGTCGTGGTCGTCGCCGGCGCAGGCGCCCGACGCCAGCGCGACGAGGCACGAGACGAGCGCGGCCCGAGCGAGCGGACCGGGCGCGGACGACCCAGGGCCGGGCGCGACGGTCGGGCGGGGGACGAACGCGCGACGGCGCCGACGACTCATACCCGTGCAGTGGGCGGCGACGAGCGCCGAACGGAAACGCCGGCGTCAGCGGCTGAGCGACTTGCGGTTCTTGAACTTCGACTTCAGGTAGTCGGCGTTCATCAGCGCGATGTTGTCGATCGAGATCTCCTTCGGGCACGCCGCCTCGCACTCACCGTGGTTCGTGCAGGATCCGAAGTACTGATCCATCTTCTCGACCATCGCCTCGGCGCGCTTGTAGCGCTCGGCCTGGCCCTGCGGCAGCAGGTTCAGATGGGCGACCTTGGCGGCCGTGAAGAGGTTCGCCGCACCGTTCGGGCAGGCGGCGACGCAGGCACCACACCCGATGCAGGACGCGGCGTCCATCGAGGCGTCGGCGACCGGCTTGGGGATCGGGATCAGGTTGGCGTCGGGCGCGCCGCCGGTCGGGGCGGTGATGTAGCCGCCGGCCTCGACGATGCGGTCCAACGGGGCGCGGTCGACCATCAGGTCCTTGATCACCGGGAACGCCGCCGCCCGCCACGGCTCGAGGACGATCTCGCTGCCGCTCTCGAACACCCGCATGTGCACCTGGCACGTCGCCGTGCCGCGCTGCGGACCGTGCGCCTTGCCGTCGATCATCAGCGAGCACGTGCCGCAGATGCCCTCGCGACAGTCGTGGTCGAAGACGATGGCATCCTTGCCCTCCTCGATCAACCGCTCGTTGACGATGTCGAGCAGCTCGAGCAGCGACGCCTCGTCGCTGATCTCGGGCACCTGGTGGGTCTCGAAGCGACCTTGGCCCTCGGGGCCGTCCTGGCGCCAGACCTTGAGGGTGATGTTGGTGATGCTGTTCACTTGTAACTCCGGGTCTGGAACTTGACGACTTCGTACTCCAGCGGTTCCTTGTTCTCGATCGGGGCCAACGGATCGCCGGTCCACTCCCAGGCGCTGACGTAGGCGAAATCCTCGTCGTTGCGCAGCGCCTCGCCCTCGTCGGTCTGGTACTCGGAACGGAAGTGACCGCCGCAGCTCTCCTCGCGGTTGAGCGCGTCGCGGCACATCAACATCCCGAGCTCGAAGAAGTCGTCGACGCGCCCGGCCTTCTCCAGCGTCTGGTTGACGTTCGTGTCGTCACCGGTGACCTTGAGGTCGGTCTTGAACTCCTCGTGCAGTGCCGGGAGCTCGGACAGTGCCTTCTCCAAGCCGGTGGCATTGCGGTCCATGCCGCAGTAGTCCCAGATGATCTTGCCGAGCTCGCGGTGGAAGTAGTCGGGGCCACGCGTGCCACCGATCGACATGTAGTTCTTGAACCGGTCGCGGTTCTCGCTCTCGGTCTTGATGAACTCTTCGTGCGTGGCATCGGGGATCGGCTTGTTGAGCCACTGCGACAGGTACTGCGAGATCGTGTAGGGCAGCACGAAGTAGCCGTCGGACAGCCCCTGCATCAGCGCCGAGGCGCCGAGGCGGTTGGCGCCGTGATCGGAGAAGTTGGCCTCACCCGCGGCGTACAGGCCGGGGATCGTGGTCATCAACTCGTAGTCGACCCACAAGCCGCCCATCGTGTAGTGGCTCGCCGGGTAGATGCGCATCGGCACGTCGTACGGGTTCTCGCCCGTGATCCGCTCGTACATCTCGAAGAGGTTCCCGTAGCGCTCCTCGATGACGTCGCGTCCGAGGCGGTTGATGGCTTCGGAGAAGTCGAGGTACACGCCGTTCTTCAACGGGCCGACACCCTGGCCGGCGTCGACCATCCGCTTGGCGGCACGCGACGAGACGTCGCGCGGGGCGAGGTTGCCGAAGCTCGGGTAGATGCGTTCGAGGTAGTAGTCGCGCTCGGCCTCGGGCACCTGATCGGCCCGGCGCGTCTCGTCGGGGTTGGTCGGCACCCAGATGCGGCCGTCGTTGCGCAGCGACTCCGACATCAGTGTCAGCTTCGACTGGAACTCGTCGGACTGCGGGATGCACGTCGGGTGGATCTGCGTGTAGCAGGGGTTGGCGAATGCCGCCCCGCGGCGGTGGGCGCGCCAGGCGCCGGTGACGTTGCAGGCCATCGCGTTGGTCGACAGGTAGAAGGCGTTGCCGTAGCCGCCCGTGGCGAGCACGACGGCGTGCGCCGAGTGCGAGGAGAACTCACCGGTCATCAGGTCGCGGCAGACGATGCCGGCGCAGCGACCGTCGATGACGACGACGTCGACCATCTCCATGCGGTTCCACAGCTTGACGTTGCCGAGACCGATCTGGCGGGAGAGCTGCTGGTAGGCGCCGATCAACAACTGCTGGCCGGTCTGGCCGCGGGCGTAGAAGGTGCGGCTGACCTGGGCGCCGCCGAAGCTGCGGTTGTCGAGCAGGCCGCCGTACTCGCGTGCGAACGGCACGCCCTGGGCGACCATCTGGTCGATGATGTCGACCGACACCTCGGCCAGCCGGTGCACGTTGGCCTCGCGAGCGCGGAAGTCGCCGCCCTTGATCGTGTCGTAGAAGAGGCGATGGATGCTGTCGCCGTCGCCCTGGTAGTTCTTTGCTGCGTTGATGCCGCCCTGGGCGGCGATCGAGTGGGCGCGGCGGGGCGAGTCGTGGAACGTGAACGCCTCGACCTGGTACCCGAGCTCACCGAACGTCGCCGCCGCCGAGGCGCCGGCGAGGCCGGTGCCGACGACGATGATCTTGAACTTGCGCTTGTTCGCCGGGTTGACGAGCTTCTCGTCGGCGATGAAGTTCTTCCACTTGTCGGCGAGAGGACCGGCGGGGATCTTGGGGTCGAGCGTGAGTGCCATCGGTCAGCTTCCTTCTTCCACGGCGGCCTCGACCGGGTGGGTGACGGCGGTCGGGTCGTATTCGATGATGCCGGCCTGGACCATGATCGGGAACGAGCAGTTGCCGACGACGATGATCGTCGCCACACCGGCGGCGAGACCCTGGCGCCACCTGTTGAAGCGCGGGTTGCTCCAACCGAGCGACTGGAACAACGACCAGGTGCCGTGGAACAGGTGGATGCCGAGGGCGATGTTGGCGACGACGTAGAGGATCGCCACCGGGAGTCGCGACAGCGAGGTGTCGAGGTTCCAGTACACGGCGCCGCGGACGAAGTCGGGGTTGGCGAACCCCCAGGTCAGGTCGGCGAGGTGCCAGACGATGAAGAGGCCGACGATGACGCCGGTCCAGCGCATGGTGCGGCTGGCGAAGTTGGCGACCTCGTAGTCGCGCGCCGACTGGTACTTGACCGGTCGGGCCTTGCGGTTCATCACCGTCAGCGAGTACGCGGCGTGGATGTGCAGCAGCACGGCGCCGATCAGCACGAGGCGCAGGAGCCACAAGAAGTAGGTCCGCGGCAGGATCGGCACGAGGAGCTCGCGCAGGAACTCGCCGTAGATGTCGAGGTCGTAGGCGGTGGCGTCACCCTCGGCGACGACACCGAGGTACGCCTTGAGGTTGCCGATCATGTGGGAGACGACGAAGCCGATCCCGATGATGCCGGTGATCGCCATCACGTACTTCTTGCCGACGGCGGTCGAGTAGAAGTCGACCAGGAATGGCTTGCGCTTCTTCCTCGCCGAGTCGGCGGCGGTCCCGGACACGGGGCCGCGGCTGAGGGTTTGTGCCATGACGTGGACGCTACTCGCCGTGTGCCGCCGGGAGCCCAATCGCGTTCGGTCGTCGCGGGCATCCGAGTGCAGGTCACGGGGCCTGTGGCGCTCCGCCGGTCAGGCGGCAACCGGCTCGACCTGGATGTCGATCCCGGGATCGCGCTCGTCGTAGAAGCAGACGTGCCCGGCGATCTCGGCGACCACCTCGAGGGGGCGCAGATAGCCCCACACGATGTCGGGATGGACGGTGCCGTCGACGGTGACGTTCCAGTAGCTGGCGTCGCCCTTGTACGGGCAGTGCGTCGACGTGGTCGTCGGCGTGAAGAGGTCGGTGCGCACGTCGGCCTCGGGGATGTAGTAGCGGTCGCGGAGGCCGGTCTCGTGGAGCACGAGCGCCCTCGTGGTGTCGCCGACGACCTCGCCGTCGACGCGGACGACGACGTGGGCGGACGACGGTTCGGTGGTGACGGTGTGCGGCGTTGGGGTCATGGGAGCTCCAACCCGCCCACCGAGGTGGCGATTCCCGTTGCGGACGGCGGCGGTCGATCGATCACGGCGCGAGGGAGCCCTCGAACGTGGTGCAGGCCTCGGGGTCGGCGGTGTCGAAGCCGGTCTGGAACCAGGTCCGGCGTTGTTCGGCACTGCCGTGGGTGAAGCTGTCCGGGTCGACCTGCTGGCCCGCCGACTCCATGATCCGGTCGTCGCCGACCGCCTCGGCGGCGTTCAGTGCCTCGCCGATCTCGTCGGGCCGGTCGAGCTGTCCCCTGGCTGCCGCCGATGCGGCCCACGCCCCAGCGAAGCAGTCGGCCTGCAGCTCCATCGCCACGCTCAGCGCGTTGGCGGCGTTGGGGAACCGCTGCTCGGCCTCGCCCACCCGGTCGGCGATGCCGGTCACGTTCTGGACGTGGTGGCCGTACTCGTGGGCGACGATGTACTGCGCGGCGAGGTCGCCGGTGGCGCCGAACTGCGACTGCAATTGGGCGAGGAAGTCGATGTCGAAGTACACGAGCTGGTCGGCCGGACAGTAGAAGGGCCCGGCCTGGGCCGAGCCGGTGCCGCACCCGGTCGGGGTCGACTGCGAGTAGAACACGGTGTCGGTGCCCGGGAACGCGCCCTGGAACGACTGCGGATACTGCTCGTCCCAGTAGTTGGAGACGTCGTCGACCGCGCCGCAGACGACCTGTTCGAGCTCGGTCTCGCAGTCCGTCGCTGCACCGCTGTCGCCGCTGCCGGCGATGTTCGACGACGTGCCGTCACTGCCGCCGAAGACCTGTGGCAGGAAGATCACGGCGGCGATCACCAGCAGACCGACCAGGCCACCTCCGGCGCCCAGCCCCATCGGGATTCCGAGGCCACCACCGCCGCCACCGCCGCCGCGGCCGAGGCCGGGGATCGACATTCCGCCGCCGCTCCCCCGCCGGTCGCGCACCCGGCCGCTGCGGCTCGATCGGATCTTGGTCATGGCCATTCGCTACCCGTCGCCCCGATCGCGGAACCGTCGGAGTTGCATGGGCACGCACCCCGCCGACCATCATGGCCCGATCCTCGGGCCGCGCGTCGGAGGTTCCACTCACGACCCCAGGAGGCTCGAACCCCGTGGACGCCATTCCCTACCTCGCCGCCATCTCGGCCCTCGCCGCGCTGGCCCTCGCCTACTTCTTCTACCGAGATGTCAAGAAGGCGTCGCCGGGCAACGAGCGCATGGTCTTCTTGATGACCGAGATCCAGAACGGCGCCCGGGCGTTCCTGAAGAAGGAGTACCAGTGGGTCTCGGTGTTCGTCGTGGCGATGATGATCCTGCTGGCGGTGGTGATCAATCCGCTCGCCGCGGTGACCTACCTGCTCGGGGCCGCGCTGTCAGCCGGCGCCGGCTACGTGGGCATGACGGTGGCGACGATGGCCAACGCCCGCACCACCGAGGCGGCCAAGGTCGGGCCCGGCGGCAGCGCTGCCGATCGCCTTCCGCGGCGGCGCCGTGATGGGCTTCTCGGTCGCCGGTCTGGCGTTGTTCGGACTGATGCTGACGTACCTCGTGTTCGTCGTGTGGATGGAGGTCGACGAGGCCTTCGAGATCGTCACCGCCTACGGCCTCGGCGCATCGTCGATCGCCCTGTTCTCCCGCGTCGGCGGCGGCATCTACACCAAGGCCGCTGACGTCGGCGCCGACCTCGTCGGCAAGGTCGAGGCCGGCATCCCCGAAGACGACCCGCGCAACCCGGCGACGATCGCCGACAACGTCGGCGACAACGTCGGCGACGTCGCCGGCATGGGCGCCGACCTGTTCGAGTCGTATGCCGGCTCGATCATCGCCCCGATCTCGCTGACCGCCTTCGCCCTCGCCCTCGCCGCCGAGAACGCCGGCGCCGACGGCGTGGTCAGCCTGCTGACGTTCCCGATGGCGATCGCCTTCATCGGCATGATCGCCTCGATCATCGGCTCGTTCTTCGTCAAGGGCGGCGACTCGACCGACGGCCACGCGCTCAGTCGGGCGTTGCACATGGGCACCAACGTGGCGATGGCGATCACCGCCGTCGGCGTCGTCGGCATCTCGTACTGGATGTTCTCGGGCGACGACTTCGAGCACGCCTGGGGACTCGCCGTGTCGGTCATCGGTGGACTCGCAGTCGGCTGGGCGCTCGGGAAGTGCGCCGAGTACTTCACCTCCGATCAGTACGGCCCGGTGAAGAAGATCGCCGACCAGACCGAGACCGGCCCGGCGACCACCGTCCTCGGTGGCATCAGCACCGGCATGATCTCGGTCGGTGCCTCGATCGCCCTCATCCTCGTCGGCGTCGGCGTCGCCTACTGGGGTGGCACGATGGCCTTCTCGGACACTGCGTTCGGTGGTCTCGGTGGGGAGTTCGGGGGCGTCTACGGCATCGCCGTCGCCGCCATCGGCATGCTCGCCACGACCGGTGTCGTCGTCTCCGTCGATGCCTACGGCCCGATCGCCGACAACGCCGGCGGCATCGCCGAGATGGCCGAGCTCGACCCGAGCGTGCGTCAGGTGACCGACGCCCTCGACTCGCTCGGCAACACGACGGCCGCCATCGGCAAGGGCTTCGCCGTCGGTTCGGCGGCGCTCACCGCGCTGGCGCTGTTCAAGAGCTTCGAGTTCGCCATCTTCGACGCCGATCCGTCGGCCGTGCTGAACCTCAACATCGGTCAGGTCGAGGTGTTCATCGGCCTGTTCATCGGTGCCGGTCTGCCGTTCGTGTTCGCCGCGCTGACGATCGACGCCGTCGGTCGTGCGGCGCAGAAGATGATCGAGGAGGTGCGCCGCCAGTTCCGCGAGATCCCGGGCCTGCGCGAAGGCGCTCCCGGGGTCGTGCCCGACTCCGCCCGGTGCGTGGCGATCTCCACCGAGGCGTCGCTGCGGGAGATGATCCTCCCCGGTGCGCTGGCGATCGTCGTCCCGCTGGTGATCGGGTTCATCAGCGTCGATGCCCTCGGCGGCCTGCTCGCCGGTTCGCTGGTGACCGGTTTCGCCCTGGCGATCTTCATGGCCAACTCGGGCGGCGCCTGGGACAACGCCAAGAAGTACATCGAGGCCGGCCACCACGGCGGCAAGGGCGGCGACCCGCACAAGGCGGCGGTCGTCGGTGACACCGTCGGCGACCCGTTCAAGGACACCAGCGGCCCGGCGATGAACATCCTCATCAAGGTGATGACGATCGTCAGCCTGGTCTTCGCCGGCGCCTTCGTCTGAGCGAATAAGTGACGGGCGGGGCCAGGCCCCGTCCGTCACTTATTCGTCGGCGGGTTGCTCACTCGCTGACGAAGTCGATCAGCTGCTCGACGGCGCCGACGAGCTCGGGGCGCAGGTCGGCGAACGTCTTGACCTGGTTGCGAAGACGCGGCCAGAACCCGTCGAACGGCACGCCGAGCGCCGCGCACATCCCTTCCTTCCACGGCACGTCGGACTTCGGGATGTCGGGCCACGCCTCGAGACCGATGACCTTGGGGCGGATGCCCGCCCACACGTCGACGAACGGGTGGCCGGTCACGAGGACGTTCGGGTCGCGCACGCTCGCCGCGATCCGTGACTCCTTCGATCCCGGCACGAGGTGGTCGAGCAGCACGCCCAACCGGCGGTCCTGTCTCGGCTGGAAGTCACGGACGGCGGCGGCCAGGTCGTCGGCACCGTGGAGCGGCTCGACGACGATGCCCAACTCGCGCAGGTCGTCGCCCCACACGTGCTCGACGAGCTCGGCGTCGTGCTTGCCCTCGACCCAGATCCTGCTCGCCGCGGCGACACGGGCGCGGCCGTCGCCGGCGACGGAGCCCGACGCCGTGATCCGCTGCGTCGCCGCGGCGACGTTGGCCGGCCTGACGAGGGTCACCGGTCGGCCTTCGATGAGGAACCCACCGGGCTTCCACGTGAAGTGCCGGACGTAGTGGTTGCGATCCTCGAGGGTGACCCCCTCGGCGCTCCAGCGGACGACATCGCCGCAGAAGTGGCTGGCCCGGTCCTCGACCAGCATCCCGACCTCGACGGTGACGTCGGGGTACGTCGGTCGCCGTCGGCCGGTTTCGAAGTCGTCGAGGATGTCGCCGGAGTAGGCCATCGATCGAGTTTGGCAGCGGACGACGGCGACGGCGCAGCAATGTCACACCGCGACGGCGACACGGCGTGCGATCACGCCGTGTCTCGCCGTGTCTCGCCGCGTCTCGCGGCGCGCTTCGGCTCCACGACGGCAGTGACGTTGTGTCACGATGCCCGCCATGGAGAGCTTCGAGGGCAAGATCGCGGTCGTCACGGGCGGCGCCAGCGGCATGGGACGGGAGCTGGTGCGCCAGCTCGCAGCGGAGGGTTGCCACGTCGCGCTGTGCGACCTGTCCGTCGAGGAGATGGCCGAGACACGCGAGCAGGCGCTCGCCGACGCCCCGGCAGGCACCGTCGTCACGACCCACACCTGCGACGTCGCCGACGAGCAGTCGTGGCTGGCATTCCGCGACGCGGTCGTCGAACAACACGCCACCGACCACGTCAACCTGTTGTTCAACAACGCCGGCATCGGTGGCGGCGGATCGGTGGTCACCGACACCCGCGAGTCGTGGGAGCGGACGTTCAACGTGTGCTGGGGCGGCGTCTACCTCGGTGTGCGCACGTTCCTGCCGCTGCTGATCGCCTCCGACGACGGCCACATCGTCAACACGTCGAGCGTCAACGGCTTCTGGGCGAGCATCGGCCCGGACCGTCCGCACACCGCCTACTCGGCGGCGAAGTTCGCCGTCAAGGGGTTCAGCGAGGCGCTGATCACCGATCTGCGGGTGAATGCACCGCACGTCAAGGTGTCCGTCGTGATGCCGGGACACATCGGCACCTCGATCGTCCAGAACTCGATGCGCCACGGCGGGATGGAGCTCGACATGGAGTCGACCGAGCTCGTCAAGATGGCCTCGGACATGTTCCGCGACACCGCACCGACGTCGGCTGCCGAGGCGAGCACGGAGATCCTCGACGGCGTGCGCGCCGGTCGTTGGCGTCTGCTGATCGGGGCCGACGCCAAGCAGCTCGACGCCGCGGTGCGGGCCAATCCCGAAGGTGCCTACGACGGCCTGTCGCTCGGCGACCTGACGTCCAGTTCCGGCCCGCTGCAGTCGCTCGCCGACACGGAGCGCTGACTCAGCCGCGACGTCACGGCGGACCGTTCCGCTGAACCTGCGGCTGGCCCAGATGCCGGTCGTGCGCTCGCCGGCGGGCCCAGCCGCTCGCCGTCAGCACGAGGTCGTCGACGGTGCCGTCGGGGAACGCGAACGGCGCCCGGATGCCGGTGTGGGCGAGCGCCGTCGGCCACGGTGACGGCCCGAGCTCGCTGCCGCCGTCGACCGTCCAGCGATGCCACCGGTGAGCCGGCACCTCGACCAGCTCGACGGGCGGTTCGGCGAAGAGCTCGATGCGTCCGTGGACGACGCCCCGCTGGGCGTACCCGACCGCCGTGCCGGGTTCCGCCGGCAGCGCCGTCGGCTCCTCGACCGCATACCACTCGAGGTCGAAGGCGATCGGTGTCGGCGTGCCGTACCCCCGCCCGAGCGCCTCGTCGGGCTCGTCGATGGCGGCGGCGTAGGTCTCGTTGCCGACGGACCACTGCTCCATCGCCGCGTCGCACTGGTGCTCGGCCCACAACGCTTCGCCCTTGACGATGAACGGGTCGGCGCGGACGCGCACCTCGAAGTCGGTGACGTGCAGCAGCGGGCGACCGGCGCGGGCGAGCGCCGCCCAGTACCACGCGGTCCGGCCGACGAGGCGGTGGCCGGAGATCACACCGACGGTGGCGTCGGCGTTCCACGCCGTGAACACCCACTCCTCGACCGCCGCATCGCGGTGGCGGCCGTCGGCGTTGGCGTCCACGATCGGGCAGACTACGGGCCATGATCCGCTACCTCAGCCTCGACTGGATCGACGCGCTGTCGGCCGAGGTCGCCGGCAGCGACGAGCTCGGCTCGATCGCCGAGCACCACCGCATCGGCGTCACCCAGGTCGTCACCAACGGACCGGAGGGTGACGTCACCTATCACCTGTCCGTCGGCGACGGCGAAGCACACTTCGGCGCCGGGCCCGCCGATCCCGAAGACGTCAAGATGCAACAGGACTGGGAGACCGCCGTGGCCGTCGCTACCGGCGAGCTCAACGCTCAGGAGGCGTTCATCGGCGGCAAGATCCTCCTGTGGGGCGACCACCAGAAGCTGCTCGAGTCGCAGGCCGTGTTCGGCGCCCTCGACGCCGTGTTCTCCACGGTCCGCGAGCGGACCACCTACGAGTGAGCTGATCCGGCACCCGTCATGCCCGAGATGCCGGAGATCCAGGCGCACGCCGAACGGCTCACCGCGTCGTTCGCCGGACGGCCGCTCACCCGGTTCACGCCGTTCAACTTCACCGCGCTGAAGACCGCCGTCCCGGCACCCGATGTCGCCTACGGCCTCCCCCTCGGCGAGGTCGGGCGGCGGGGCAAGTACCTGATGCTGCGCTTCGAGCCGGTGACGTTCGTCGTCCACCTGATGCAGGGCGGTCGCCTCGTCCCCGACGAGAAGCTGTCGTTGAAGCCACGCGGCGGCCAGGCCCGGTTCACGTTCGACGAGCGCGACGGTGAGCCGACGGCGTTGCTCCTCACCGAGCAGGGCAAGGAACGACGTGCGGGCGTGTGGTGCATCCGGTCCGACGAGCTGGAGACGACGCGTCCCCTGTCCGCGCTCGGCCCGGAGGCGGCGACGATCACCGACGACGAGCTGGCGGCACTGTTCGCCGAGCACTCGATGCGCGTCCACGGGTTCCTGCGCGACCAGCGGATGATCGCCGGCATCGGCCGACGCCTCGCCAACGAGGTGTGCCACCGGGCCCGCGTCTCGCCGTTCGCCAACACCCGCAAGCTCGGCGCCGAGGGTGCCGCCCAGGTGGCCGCGGCGATCCGCGCCTGCATCGACGAGGGGCTCGCCGAGGAACGGTTGCGGCCCGACATGAGCTCGTCGAAGGACCGTCCGAGCGCGATGCACAGCCGCACCGGCGACCCATGTCCCGACTGCGGCGACGTCGTCCGCGCCGTGTCGTACTCCGGCTACACGGTCAACTACTGCGCGACGTGCCAGACCGGCGGCAAGGTGCTCGCCGACAACACCACCTCGAAGTTCTTGAAGTAGGTCACCCGGCGCTGCAGCTCGTCGGCGAGCCCCGGCGGCGGGCTGACGTCGCCGTCGACGTCGGGCGCGACGGTCGTCGGGGGCGGGCTACGGTCGCAGGTGTGGTCGATCTCGACGAGCCGGGCGACGAGGTGCTGACGTTCCTCGCCGAGCGACACCTCGCCACGCTGACCACGCTGCGTGCCGACGGTTCGCCGCACGTGGTCGCCATCGGCTTCACCTACGCCCCGCACGAGCGGCTGGTGCGGGTGATCACCTTTGCTAGTTCGGTGAAGTCGCGCAACGCGGCGCGGGTGGACGTGCCGCGGTCTGCCAGGTCGACGGTGGCCGGTGGTTGACGCTCGAAGGCACCGTGGCGATGAGTGATGACCCGGCACGCGTCGCCACCGCGGTCGAGATGTACGCCCGGCGGTACCGGCAGCCCGGCACACGGCCCGACCGCGTGGTGATCGAGATCGCCGTCGACCGCATCCTCGGTCGAGGCTGACTGCGTTCCTTGCGGTATTCGCTGATATCCAATCCTAAACCGTGTGTCGGGGTCTTCCCCGGCTGGTGTTACGCGTCGAACTGGTGTTGCAGGGTTCGAGTCCGTATGGTACGCTTGTTCGTACCGACTCCCCTCCTCGTGACCGACCGGTCACCTCGCCGTTCATTCGAATCGCAAGGAGGAACCGAAGATGCCCGACGTGCTCGAACTGTTCGAGCAGTTGATCGCAGCGGACGTCTCGGCGATGGACCGCGAAGGTCTGGCCGAGGTCGTTGCCCGCTCGGCGCACGTGCGTGGATGGGTGGACGCATTCGACGTTCGTTGTGCCCGGCGCGGCCGCGAGCTCGCCGCAGCAGGCAGTGCGGAGTCGCCGGCGGCGCTGCTCGGCCGATGTGGCGGGCGATCGTCGAAGGACTCCTCCACGATCACCGATCGCGAGGCCGTCGCCAGTGCGATGACGGGCTTCGAGGACTCCCTCGCTCGCGGCGGCGTCTCGTCCGGCCACCTCGACGCGATCGCCGACGCCACGCGACGCCTCGAGCCGGCGGTTCGTGCCGACTTCGCCGTCCACGAGTCGGAGCTGCTCGAACACGCATGCCACGAGGGAGTCGACGTGTTCACCCGCCGCTGCCGCGAGCTCGCCCGAAGGCTCTCGGCACAACGATCGACGAGCGACACCGACGAGCTCGACCGTCAGCGGCGCGGATCGCAGATCCGCCGCTGGGTCGATCGCCTCGACGGCATGCACCACACCCACGTCGCCCTCGACCCGGTACGTGACGCCAAGCTCCAAGCTGCGTTGGATCATGCGATCGGGCGGCGACGGCAGGTCGACGGCAACGCCCGGACCCCGTGGGACCAGCTGCAGGTCGACGCATTCGTCGACGCGGTGTCAGGTGGTGTCATCGTCGACGAGGTCGACGACGATGCGGGCCGACGGCACCCGCCGACGGCGTCCCAGGTCGCCGCGGCCGCCACCGATGCGCTCGACCGCATCGTCGCCGGTGCGACGCCCTCGGGCGGCGTGATCGTCGACCGGGACTCCGGTGCCACGGCGGTGACCGACGCCCTCGATGGCGACGCCGGCCCGGCCGTGGTCGAGCGCACGCTGGCCCGGATCGACGCACGGGTGCCCGAGATCTGCATCCACCTCGACCATCGGACATTGCTCGAAGGGCTCCACGAGCACTCGATCTGCGAGACCGCTGACGGCGTGCCGCTGCCGGTCTCGACGGTCCGCCGGTTGTGCTGCGACGCCGAGCTCATCCCGATCGTCCTCGACGGCGACGGACGAGCGCTCGACGTCGGCCGCTCGAAACGCACCGCCACCCCGGATCAGCGCCGGGCTCTGCGAGCCATGCACCGCACGTGCATCGGACCCGACTGCACCGTGCCGTTCTCACAGACCCGAGCCCATCACATCGAGTGGTGGACCCGCGACCGCGGAGCCACCGACATCGCCAACCTGGCGCCGGTCTGCGAGCGGTGCCACCACCTCGTGCACGAGGGCGGCTGGACGCTGTCGATGACCGCCGACCGGATCGCCACGTGGATCCGTCCCGACGGCAGCGTCCACCACGTCGGCCCGACCGTCGACCGGCACCGAGCCGACGGCGAGGCGAGCACGCGGAGACGGGTCGCGTGAGCACCACCATGTCCCAGCGCAGGCCGAGCGCCGTCCGGTGCGGTCCGGTACGGTCCGGCGCGCGGCCCGCGCACGCACCAGCACGGTCCGAGCCGGTGGACCGACAAACGTCGGCGGCGCCTACGCTCACGGCAATGCCGATCCACCTGCGAGCCGAGCCGGGCGACTACGCGCCCAACGTGTTGTGTCCGGGCGACCCCGTCCGCGCCACCTACATCGCCGAGACGTTCTTCGACGCGGGGTTCCGCCAGGTCAACACCGAGCGCGGCATGCTCGGCTACACGGGCACCTTCGAGGGCCAACCGATCAGCGTGCAGGCAACGGGCATGGGCTGCCCGAGCGCCGGCATCGTGTTCGAGGAACTGATCCAGCTCGGCGTGACCCGACTCGTCCGCGTCGGCACCTGCGGCGGTCTCGGTGGTCGGGCGGCGATGGGGTCGACCGTCATCGCCGTCTCGGCGACCGCCGACGATCAGACGCCGCTGCGTTACGCCGGCATCGCCGGGTACGCGCCGACCGCCACGTTCACGCTCGCCGAGACCGCAGCGCGGATCGCCCGCGAGCAGGGCGGCGAGGTGCACGTCGGTGGCGTCGTCACATCGGGGCTGTTCTACGACCCGGACACCACCGCGTTCGCCAGTTGGAACCGGCTCGGCCACCTCGGCGTCGAGATGGAAGCGGCGATGATGTACGCCATCGCCGCCGTGAAGGGCGTCGAGGCGTTGGCGATCATGACCGTCAGCGACCTGCTCGGTGACGACGGTGGATCGGCGCGGATCAGCGACGCCGAACTGCGCGCCGGCGTCGATCAGATGATGCGCATCGGCTGCCTGGTCGCCGTGTCATGATGCCCACGCACCGTCGAACCTGGGAGTCGTCGGCACGGAACCACCTTCGCCTGAGGAGCGTCACATCATCATGAACTCGCCCATGGATTCGCTCATCAACCGGCGCTCGAACTCGCCCATCCACTCCCGCCGCAGCCCGCGTCGGACCGCCCGCAGGGTCATCGGTGTCGTTGCGGTGGCGGCGTTCGCCCTGGCCGCCTGTGGCAGCGACGACGGCGGGAGCTCTGCCGGTACCACGCCCGACGACGACGAGAGCCCGTCGCTCGTGCCCACCCAGGAGGAGCTCAGCAACCGGGCGTTCGAATCGACCTCGGTCACCGGGTACGACCTCGTCGAGGGCACGACGATCGGCCTGCTGTTCGAGGCCGAATCGATCTCGGCCAAGGCCGGCTGCAACACCCTCTTCGGCGGCTACCAGTTCGACGAGAACGCATTGATGGTCGACCAGATCGCCTCGACCCAGATGGCCTGCGATCAGGCGCTGATGGACCAGGACACCTGGCTCGGTGAATTCCTCATGGGCCTGCCGAAGATCGCCTACTCGGGGACGCGATGACGCTCGAGGGCGACGGTGTCGTCATCTCGTTCGCCGAGATCGCCGACGCCCCGATCGAAGGAACGACCTGGGAGGTCACCGGCACGGTCGCCAACCAGGGCGTCTCGTCCGTGCCCGCCGACCCGAAGGCGACGATCACCATCACCGACGGCAACGTCGCCGTCGATGCCGGATGCAACACCGGGTCGGGCACCGTCGAGGTCACCGAGACGACGTTGACGTTCGGGCCGATCGCCACCACCCGCATGGCATGCCCCGAGGACGTGATGGCACTGGAGACGAGCGTGCTGCAGACCCTCAGCGGCACCGTCGACTACGCCATCCACGGCGACACGATGCTGATGACGACGGAGAACGGCGACGGCCTGCAGTTGGCCGTCCAGTCCTGAGCGAGCCGGGTCACCCCGGCGTTCAGGCGTCGGGGAACCCGGGCACGCCGTCGTCGAGTTCGACGCCGGTGCTGTTGAGGAAGCCGGACACCAGCCGGTAGAAGCCGGCGACGACGAGCAGTTCGACGAGCTCGGCATCCGACCAGCGCGAGGCCAGTGCGTGCCACGTGGCGTCGCTGACGCAGTCGTCGTCGCACAACTCGTCGGCCAACGCCAACAGGGCGAGGTCGTCGTCGCTCCACGGGTGGGCGCCGGGATCCTTCGTCACCGCCACGATCTCGTCGTCGGTGATGCCCGAACGGCGCCCGATCACCGTGTGCTGACCGAACTCGTACTTCGCCTGGGCGTTCCAACCGACGCGCAGGATCACCAACTCCCGTTCCCGCTCGGGGAGCAGGCCCTTGTTGAGCAGGAAGCCGCCGAGCAGGTTGAACCGCTTGAGCAGCTTCGGGTGGCGGCCGAGGACGCCAAAGATGTTCAGCGGTCGACCGTCGCGTGTGAGCGAACCGGCGAGGATCTCGGCCAGCTCGCCATCGACGTCGTCCGCCTCGATCGGCTGGATCCGAGCTCGGTCCGGGCGGGGGCTCATCGCCCGTCGATCCCGGGGAAGTCACTGACGCGCACGCAGCGGTTGATCATGGTGCCGATCCCTTCGATGGTGGTCGTGACGACGTCGCCGTCGTCGAGGTAGCGACCCTGGGCGAACCCGACCCCGGCCGGTGTGCCGGTGAAGATCAGGTCGCCGGGCACGAGCGTGGTGATGTGCGAGAGGTAGCTGACGAGTGTCGGCACGTCGAAGATCATGTCCGCCGTGACCCCGTCCTGACGGACCTCGCCGTTGACCTCGGTGACGATCCGCAGTCGATCGCGGTCGGCGAGCTCGTCGACCGAGACGAGCAGCGGTCCGGTCGGCCCGAACGTGTCGAACGACTTGCCGAGATCGAAGTGCGGCGGGTTCGACGAACGCTGGACGCGGCGGTCGGACACGTCCTGGCCGACCGTCAGCCCGAACACGTGCTCCCAGGCGTCGGAACGGGCGATGTCCTTGCCGCCCGGACCGATCACGACGACCAGTTCACCCTCGTAGTCGCAGCGATCGCCGCGCAGCTCGACGACGGCGTGCGGGCCGACGATGCAGGAGGGGAACTTGGTGAACACGAGCGGCACATCCGGGGCGACGACGCCGCCCTCGGTCGCGTGGTCGTGGTAGTTGAGCCCGACGCCGAAGACCTTCTGTGGTCGCGGCACGGGCGGACCGAGATCGGCGCGGTCGGGTGCGCCCGTCGCCGACACGCCACCGGACGACAGGAGCTGCCGGCCGCTTCCCGAATCCGCCGCCAGCTCGGCAAGCCGGTTGAGTTCGGTGGCGGCGCGTGGATCGGCGATCACGGTCATCGGGTCCGGGCCGAGCGTGCCACCGCTGAGCTCGGCCACGTCGATGTAGCGAGCGGCGTCGTGGTCGCCGACGACGAGTGCAGCTCGACCGGCGACATTGGCGAGACGGAACCCCATGGCCCCGATCCTGCCAGTCGGGGCCGCCGGCCGCCGCACGCTGCCGGGCGCTCTCGTTAGCCTGACGATGTGGATGTCACCACGGTGCCCGTGCTCGACCTCGACGACCAGTTCGCTCGCCAGCTCCCGGAGCTGGCGGTCGAACGCCCACCGCAGACCGTCAGTGCACCACGCCTGGTGATCCTCAACGAGTCGCTCGCCGGCGATCTCGGTCTCGATGTCGACACCCTCCGTGGCGACGACGCCGCCGCCGTCTTCGCCGGCAGTGCCGTACCCGCAGGCGCCCGACCGGTCGCCCAGGCGTACGCCGGCCATCAGTTCGGTGGCTACTCACCGCGCCTCGGCGACGGCCGCGCCCTCCTCCTCGGCGAGTTGACCGACCCCGAGGGCCGTCGGCGCGACGTCCATCTCAAAGGGTCCGGACGCACACCGTTCGCCCGTGGGGGCGACGGCCGCGTGGCGCTCGGACCGATGCTGCGCGAGCTGCTGATGGGTGAGGCGATGTTCGCTCTCGGGATCCCGACCACCCGCGCCCTGGCCGTTGCCACCACCGGCGAGTCGATCGTGCGCGAGGTCGACGGCCGCGCCGTCGAGGTGCCCGGGGCCGTGCTCACCCGCGTCGCCGCCAGCCACCTGCGCGTCGGCACGTTCCAGTACGCCGCGGCGACCGGCGACCGCCAGCTGCTCGGGCGCGTCGTCGACCACGCCATCGCCCGCCACGTGCCCGACGCTGCCGACGCACCACACCCGGTCGTCGCCCTCTTCGACCATGTCGTCGAGGTCCAGTCGAGCCTCGTCGCGCAGTGGATGCTCGTCGGATTCATCCACGGCGTGATGAACACGGACAACGTCACGATCTCCGGTGAGACCATCGACTACGGACCGTGCGCGTTCATGGAGACGTACGACCCGGCGACGGTCTTCAGCTCGATCGATCACGGCGGCCGGTACGCGTACGGCAACCAGCCGGCGATCGCCGCCTGGAACCTGGCCCGCCTCGCCGAGGCGTTGCTGCCGCTGTTCGCCGACGACCAGGACGCCGCCGTCGCCCTCGCCACCGAGCGCCTCGAGCGGTTCCCGCAACGCTTCCAGGACGCGTGGCTGGCCGGCATGTGCGCCAAGCTCGGCATCGACCCTGCCGAGCACGGTGCGGCCGAGTTGGTCGGCGATCTGCTGACGGTGATGGAGGACCAGCACGCCGATTACACGGCGACGTTGCGAGCGCTGTCGGCCGTCGTGCGCGGCGACGTCGAGGCGGCGCATCGCTGGTTCGACGATCCAGCGCCGTTCGACACGTGGACGCAGCGGTGGCTGCCGCTCGTGCAGGTCGACGCCGACGAGCTCGATCGGCGCAACCCGCGGGTCGTGCCGCGCAACCACCTCGTCGAGGAGGCGCTGGCGGCGGCGACGGCCGGTGACCTCGCGCCGTTCGAATCGCTGCTCGACGCCGTGCGCCGCCCGTTCGACGACGGCCCGAGCGCTCATGGCAGTCCGGGCAGCCCAGGCAGTCCGGGCATTCCCGGCAGCGATCGCTACGGCGAGCCGGCACCGCGGGAGTTCACCGACACCTACCGCACGTTCTGCGGCACCTGACGCTCCGGGCAGACCGTCGCCGGGCGCTGCTCAGGCGTCGGGGCGGCCGCGGCCGGGGGCGACGGTGCGGGCGAGGATGCCGAGGGTGGCGCGCAGGTTGGTCTCGGAGATCACCGGGAAGATGGTGTCGGCGAGCGGCTCGTACTGCTCGTGGATGTTCGACCAGTCGTAGTAGGAGACGACGCGCGTGCCGCCGTCGACCTCCTCCAACCGGTACCCGTAGACGTGGCCGATGGGCGGCTGCATCTGCCCGTCGATCGTCCAGGCGATCTCGCGGCCGGGTTCGAACTCGGTGATCACCACCGTCACGTCGTACTCACCGAGATCGAAGTCGCGCAGCGAGTCGCGGTCCATGTGGACGAGGAACCGGTCACCGGGAGCGGTCGCCGGATCGCCCTCGGCGGACATCAGCATCCCCGAGGCGTCGATCTGCACGTGACCGTTGGGACTGCGCAGGACATCGAAGATCGCCATCGCATCGGCGGCGATCATCCGGTCGACCTCGATCCGGCGGGTCGCCGCCGCGTCGCTCGTCGCGCTCCCGTCGGACTGGCCGGCCGGCTGGTCGTCGGTGTCGCTCATCTCGGCCTCCTCAGCCCATCGTCTTGCCGTAGTCGACCGTGAACCAGCGTTGCGGGCGCAGCCGGACCCGTGTGTTGTCACCGCCGGGGTTGGCCGCCGCGTACCCGCGGCCCATCTCCTCGCCGAGATAGCGGATCGCCATCGACTCGAGCTCGTCGTGGGCGTCGCCACCGAGGTCGTCGAGCTCGACGGGACCCTCGACCGACACGTACTTGTACGGCGGGTCCTCTTGCTGGGCGACCAGCGACGCCCGGCCGGCAGCGGCGAGCAGCGTGCCCTTGATCGACGAGCGACTCGTCAGCACGACGACCTCGCCGCCGGGCTCGTACGAGTACCAGACGGGCACCGCCAGCGGCGCGCCGTCGGCACGTTCGACCCCGAGCACCCCCACGTGCAGGCCGGCGAGAAACTCCTCGCGCTCTGTCTCGGACATCTTCGTGTCGGTCATCCCGAACCCCCTGAGTCGGCGCCGTACCCTCGGCGCGAGCTACGGACACCCGCAGGATACGCATCGTTCCGGCGCGAGCGGCCGTGGTTAGATTCGCTCCCCATATGAGCGACGCGATCCGCGCCACCGGCTTGGTGAAGCGCTACGGCGCAGTCACGGCACTCGCCGGACTCGACCTGTCGGTGGAGGAGGGAACCGTTCTCGGGCTCCTCGGACCCAACGGTGCCGGCAAGACCACCGCCGTGTCCATCCTGACCACTCTGCTCGAGCCCGACGCCGGCAACGCGACGATCGCCGGTGCCGATCTGCGGACACAGCCGAACGAGGTGCGCCGGCGCATCGGCCTGTCCGGCCAGTACGCCGCCGTCGACGAGGTGCTCACCGGCTACGAGAACCTCGACATGATCGGCAGGCTCTACCGGCTCGGCAAGCAGCCCTCCCGCGACCGGGCACGACAACTGCTCGAGCGCTTCGACCTCGCCGACGCCGCCGACCGACCGGTGAAGACGTACTCCGGTGGCATGCGCCGGCGGCTCGACCTGGCCGGGGCGTTGGTCGCCGAACCGCCGGTGCTGTTCCTCGACGAGCCGACGACCGGCCTCGACCCGCGCAGCCGGATCGAGCTGTGGGGCATCATCCGCGAGCTCGTCGCCAAGGGCTCGACGCTGCTGTTGACCACGCAGTACCTCGAAGAGGCAGATCAACTCGCCGACGACATCGTCGTCATCGACCACGGCCAGGCGATCGCCCACGGCACGTCGGAGCAGTTGAAGTCGCAGGTCGGCGGCGAGCGTCTCGCCGTGACCGTGGCCCACAGCGAACATCTCGACATGGCTCGCCAGATCGTGGCCCGGCTGGCGGTCGGCGAGGTCGACGTCGACGTCGACAACCGTGAACTGCTCGCCCCGATCACCGGCGGTGCGGCGACGTTGATGAACGCCCTGCGCGAGCTCGACGACGCCCAGGTCGCCGTCGGCGACGTCGGACTCCGCCGTCCGACCCTCGACGACGTGTTCCTCACGCTCACCGGCCGCCGCGCCGAGGAGCTGGGGGGCAATGACAATGGGAGTGGCGACGGCGCCGCACCGCGACGACCCGGCGCAGACGAATCCCCCAACGAATCGGAGGCCGGACGATGACCGCCATCACCCAGGTTGCCGCCGACACCGCGGTGATCGCTCGCCGCAACCTCATCAAGATCGTGCGCGTGCCCGAGGTGATGGTGTTCGTGCTCCTCTCGCCGATCATGTTCGTGCTGCTGTTCGGCTACGTCTTCGGCAACGCGATCAGTGTCGGTGCCGGCGCAACGGGCGACGGCAACGCCTACCGCGAGTTCCTGATCGCCGGGATCTTCGCCCAGACGGTGGTCTTCGGCTCGACGTTCACCGGTACGGGCATCGCCGAGGACATGCAGAAGGGGATCATCGACCGCTTCCGCTCGCTGCCGATGTCGCGCTCGGCGGTCCTCGCCGGACGCACGCTCAGCGACGTCGTCTACAACCTGATGTCACTGATCATCATGGCCCTGACCGGGCTGTTGATCGGTTGGCGGATCAGGTCGTCGCTGCTCGACGCGGTCGCCGGGTTCGTGCTGTTGCTCGTGTTCGCCTACGCCATCTCGTGGATCATGGCGTGGATCGCCCTGCTCGTGCCGAGCGTCGAGGTGATCAACAACGCCTCGTTCATGGTGATCTTCCCGCTGACGTTCGTCGCCAACACGTTCGTCCCCGCCGAGGAGCTCCCCGGGCCGTTGAAGACCGTCGCCGAGTGGAACCCGGTGTCGACCGTCACCCAGGCGGCGCGCGAGCTGTTCGGCAACATCCCGGCGGGTGCGCCCGAGCCGACGGCGTGGCCGCTGCAGAACCCGGTCGTCTACACCTTGATCTGGGTCGTGATCATCATCGCCGTGTTCGCCCCGCTGTCGGTCAACCGCTACAAGCGGGTCAACAAGAAGTGATCGAGCACCCCTGACGCGGCCCGCACGGTCCGGCGTCAGGCGTTCATGTCCTGGAGGATGCTCAGCAGGTCGTCGGCGTGCTCCTCTTCGACGCCGAGGATGTCCTCGAGCATGCGCCGCGTGGTCGGATCCTTGTCACCGATCCAGCGGATGATCTCGCCGTAGCTCTCGATGGCGATGCGCTCGGCGATCAGGTCCTCCTTGACCATCTCCAACAGGCCGGTCGAGCCGTCGTACTCCGAGTGCGAGCGGGTGGCGAGGCCCTCGGGATCGAAGTTCGGCTCGCCCTGCAGCTGGGTGATGCGCAGTGCGATCTGGTCGGCGTGTGCCTGCTCCTCGTTGGCGTGCTGCAAGAACTCGGCGGCGACCGGCGCGGCGTTGAGCCCGCTCGCCGTGTAGTAGTGCCGCTTGTAGCGCAGCACGCACACCAGCTCGGTTGCCAAGGCCTGGTTGAGCACGTCGATCACGCGGTCGCGATCGGCACCGTACGACTCGGTGATCGGGCCCTGCTCGATGTTGATGCGCGCCCGGGCCCGGAGGGTTTCGATGTCGGTGAGGAACTCAGCCATGGCACGAGTTGAGCACATCCCAGCCGACGCAGCGGAACGCCCCACCGGAACGGCGCGCGGGCGCCGGCTCAGCCGTCGGCGCGCAGCCGAGCGTCGACGGCGAATGCCTGGCGGTGGGCGGCAACGTCGTGGACGCGGGCGATCGCCGCGCCGCGCTGCGCGGCGAAGAGGTGCACCGCGACGCTCGCCACGTCGCTGTGCTCCGGGCCGTCGAGGCCGGCGAGCACCTGCACCGTGCGCTTACGGGAGGCGCCGACGAGCACCGGATGTGCGGAACCGAGCGGCAGGGCGCGCAGTAGGGCGACGTTGTGTTCGACCGTCTTGCCGAAGCCGATGCCGGGGTCGACGACGACCGACGGGAGGCCCGCGGCGAGCGCCCGCGCCGCCCGTTCGTGGAGCCAGCCGGCGACCTCGGCGACGACGTCGTCATATCGCGGATCGCGTTGCATCGTCGCCGGCTCGCCCTGCATGTGCATGACGACGGCCGGCACGCCACGGCCGGCACAGACCGCGATCATCGCCGCATCGCGCAACCCACCGACGTCGTTGACCAGGTGTGCGCCTGCGTCGAGGGCGGCCGCAGCGACCTCGGGCTTGCGCGTGTCGACGCTGACGATCGTGCGACCGTCACCAGCCAGGGCGGCGATCACCGGCACGACGCGCTCGATCTCGACGTCGGTCGGGACCGTCGCGGCGCCCGGGCGGGTGGACTCGCCGCCGACGTCGAGGAAGGTCGCCCCGTCGTCGGCGAGACGGCGCCCGTGGGCGATCGCCGCCGTCGGCGTGTCGTGCTCACCGCCGTCGGAGAACGAGTCGGGGGTCACGTTGACCACCCCCATCAGCGCGCAGTGATCCCACCGGAACGTCCAGCCCGCCGACGTCTGCTCGACACCGACAACGGTTGTGACACCGGTTGTGACACCGGTTGTGACACCGGTTGCGACTCCGGTTGCGCCACCGGCATCGGCGGCCGTCTCGGTGCCGGCGCCGGCGCCGTCGCGGCGGGCCAGCAGCGCGCTCGGCGGTGCTGCGTGCGACCGGATCTCCCACATGCCGCCGAACCGTACCGGCCCTCGGCACGGCGACCGCCTCGACCGTCCGGGTGCGGCACGGCCCGCCGAACGGGTCGGGTCGAGCGGCCCGACGGCGCTCACTACGCTCGATGCGTGACCACCGATGCAGTCACCCCCGAACTCGATGGCGGGCTCGACACCGAACTCGATGGCGAACTCGACGCCGGACTCGACGATGTCCGGCTCGACGGCGCCGAACGCTTCGACACGATCGTCATCGGCGCTGGCCAGGCCGGACCCGGGCTGGCGACCACGCTCGACGACCGCGGCGAACGCGTGGCGCTCGTCAACCATGGTCCGATCGGGGGCACCTGCCTCAACGACGGCTGCCGTCCGACCAAGGCGATGCGCGCCTCGGCGCGGGTTGCGCACGTCGCCCGGAACGCCCGGCAGTGGGGCGTCGAGGTCGGCGAGGTGCGCGTCGACCTGGCGGCGGTCGTCGCCCGCAAGGACGAGATGATCGACAACTGGCGGGACTCGTCGGAGCAGCGCTACACCGACGACGCGTCGTTGACCTACCTCCACGGCTGGGCACGCTTCGTCGGCTCGGTGGACGGTGGCGCGTCGCCGGTCCACGTCGTCGACGTCCTCGGCGACGGCGGCACGCGGCGCCTCGCTGCCCCGCGGGTGATCCTCAACACCGGGGCCCGCTCCGTCCCGCCGCCGATCGACGGGTTGGACTCGATCGACTGGCTCGACCATCACTCGATCCTCGACCTGACCGACCTGCCGGAGCACCTCGTCGTCATCGGTGGCAGCTACATCGGGCTCGAGTTCGGGCAGATGTTCTCCCGCTTCGGCGCCGCAGTGACGATCGTCGAGCAGGGGCCGCGGTTGATCGGACGCGAGGACGCCGACGTCACCGACGCCATCGAGGCGATGCTCGCCGACGAAGGCATCGACGTGCGCACCGGTGTCGCCATCGAGCGCGCCGCGCCCGGCGACGACGGTGTCGCGGCCAGATTCACGCTGCAGGACGGGTCGGTGCTCGAGGCCTCGCACGTGCTCGTCGCCGCCGGACGCATCCCCAACGCCGACGAACTCGGACTCGACACCGTCGGGGTGCACCGCGACGACCACGGCTACGTCACCACCAACGACGTGTTCGCAACGAACGTCGTCGGCATCTACGCCGTCGGCGACGTCAACGGCCGCGGCGCCTTCACCCACACCTCGTACCAGGACTTCGAGATCCTCGCCGACCACCTCGCCGGGGGACCGCGCACGGTCGCCGATCGCACCACCACCTACGCCCTGTTCACCGACCCGCCGCTCGGTCGGGTCGGGATGACCGAGTCACAGGCCCGCCAGCGCGGCGTCGACTACTCGGTCGTCACCTTCCCGATGGCCGAACTGACCAAGGCGGTGCTCGACGGCGAGACCGCCGGGCTGATCCGCCTCCTCGTCGACAACGAGTCGGGGCAGTTCGTCGGCGCGGCGACATTCGGACTGCACGGCGACGAGATCGTCCAGACCGTGTCGATGATGATGCACGCCGGGGTGCGCGCCGATGCCTTCGAGACGTGGCTGCCGATCCACCCCACGGTGGCGGAGTTCCTTCCGACGATCGTCGCCAAACTCGCCCCGCCGGGGTGAGCGACGGCGGGTTCAGTGCCCGGCGAGCTCGAGCATGCGCACGCCGCGCGGATCGGCGGCGTGCTCGCCGCGGGCATGGAGGATGGCACCGATTCGCGTGTACGCCGCCATCGCCAGGTATTCGTTCATCGCCCCGGCGACGCCCCAGATCGCGGCGATCTTTCCACCCGCTCGTGGCGACGACGATCGCCTGCACCTGCGGCGCTCGCAGTCATCGCAACGAGTCGGCGGGAGCGCGAGCCCGGGTGGCGCCGGGGCGTCAGGGACGGATCGGGTCGCCGAGGCGCACCCGGTCGCGCCGAGCGACGGCGCCGCGGAACTCGTCGAGCGGATAGGCGGTGGAGCCGCTGCCGCCACGGATCGAGGCGATCGAGCCGTCGGCACGGCGCTGCACTGTCAACCGCTCGTTGCGCGATCCGTAGCCGGATGTGTGGGCGATGCGCAGCGTGTCACGATCGACGACCTCGAGCCGCGTCGGGGCGACCGTCGGGTCGACCAGTGTCGGCAACAGCTGGTACAGCCGGCCGCCGAGATCGACGATGTCGTACACGCCCCACAACGTGGCGAAGCGCCCGCAGAACGACTGCAGATCGACGCCGACGGCGTCGGCCGTCGATCCGCCGACACCCGTGGCGGCGAGGTCGACGAGCTTGATCGCCACCGTCGCCATGCCGAGCGCCGGACCGTCGATGGCGTTGGTGAACACGCTGACCGCCAACCGGTCGACCGGATCGAAGTACGTGCGGGTGATGTGCCCCGGATAGCCGCCGCCGTGCCCGAGCACGCGCCGCGAGCCGATGGTCAGGATCTCGAAGCCGAGGCCGTACTCGCTCTCCGTCCCGTCGATGCGCCATGCCGCGTGCTGCATCTCCCGTTTCGCCTCGGCACTCAGCAGGCGCTCGTCGTCGACGAAGTGCGCCGAGGCGTAGGTGACGAGGTCACGGGCGGTCGAGTAGAGCCCGGTTGCCGCCGTCATCGCCATCGTGTCGATGTGATCGATCGTGATCCGGCGATCGGCGTAGCCCAGGGCCGTGTGGCCGGCGGCGAGTTCGCCGGCACGCGCCGGGTCGAGATCCGGTCCGGTGTCGGCCAGGCCGAGGCGGTCGATGACGTGCTCCTGCACGTAGTCGCGATAGGAGCTCCCGCTCGCTCGGGCGACGACCTCGCCGAGCAGCGAGTAGCCGACGTTCGAGTACTTGAAGCGTTCGTTGCGCGGCAGCACGTCCGCTGCGTCGGAGGCGATCCGCAGCAGCTCGTCACGGTCCGGAAAGGTGTGGTCGAGCTGCCAGAAGTCGCCGTCCCAGCCGTCGCGCACCAGCCCGCTGGCGTGTGACAGCAGTTCGCGCAGCGTGATGGCGCCGATGGGCGACGTCGACAGCTCGTCGATCCACGCCCCCACGGTGTCGTCGAGGCGCAGGCGACCGCCGCCGGCGAGCTGCATCACGGCCGTGGCGGTGAACGTCTTGGAGTGTGAGGCGATGCGGAACAAGTGGCCGTCGGTGAGCGCCTCACCGGTGTCGAGGTCGGCGACGCCGTGGGACGCCGACCACACCACCGCGTCGTCGTGGAAGATCGCCGCCTGGATGCCAGGGACCCGGTCGACCTCACGCCGCAGTGCCAGCCACGAATCGAAGTACCGGCACGCATCGGCGACGTGGCCACGTCGGAGGTCACTCATCGGCGGGACGCTAGCCCGCGCCACGATGAGCGGACCCCCGCATCGGCGGGCCTTGCGCATCGCGGCGACCGCGCTGTGCCGGCGCGCCCCGGACGCGCCACCGATGAGCGCGACCACCCCATCCGGTGGTCACGCTCATCGGTGAGCGGTGGAGACGCCCGGTCAGCGCGCCGGGTCGCGCCCTCGGGCCTCGCGGCGGCGGCGCCGGTACTCGCGTGCCAGGCGATACTCGACGGCCTCGCGGCGGAGCATCTCGAGGCGGTCGAGGTGATCGAGGATCGGATACATGGTTCGCTCCTTGTGGGACGGTTGCGCCGCCACGGTCGATGTCCGTGGTTGACGTGTTGGTGTTGCTGACGTGTTCGACGGTACGACGGAATCAGGACAGGAACGTTCCTGTTTCTGGCAGAATGTTCGACGATGTCGACCGAGCGCCTGCTGGCGATCCTCTCCCAGCTGCAACGCGGCGAGCAGCCGACCGGACCGCAGCTCGCCGACGACCTCGGCGTCACGGTGCGCACCGTCCGTCGCGACATCGATCGGCTGCGCACGCTGGGGTACGCGATCGACGCGATGCGTGGTGTCGAGGGCCGTTACTCACTCGGCAGCGGCGGCAGCGCGATCCCACCGCTGATCCTCGACCGAGAAGAGACCGTGGCGCTCGCCGTGTGCGTCCGCGCCGCTGCGGGCGACTCGGTGGTCGGCATCGCCGACGCCGCCGACCGGGCGCTCGGCAAGTTGCAGTCGTCGCTGCCGCCGACCGCCCGGGCAGAGGCCGAAGCGCTTGCGGCGGCGACCGTCCGCCTCCCCTCCGGCGGCGACGCGGTCGACCACGACCTGCTCGTCACCGTGTCCAACGCCTGCCGCGGCGGGCGAGCGGCTGCACGTCGGTTACCGCGACGCCCAGGGACGTTCGACCGACCGGCGCATCGAGCCGTATCGCGTCGTCAGCGTCGGGCGGCGGTGGTACCTCGTCGCCTACGACCTCGACCGCACCGACTGGCGCACGTTCCGCCTCGACCGGATGGGCGCAGCGGTGCGCACCGGCCACGGCGTCACGCTGCCCGATCCGCCCGATGCGGCGTCGTTCGTCCACCGGGCGATCACCACCGCGCCGTACCCGTACCAGGCGCAGGTGCTGATCCACGCCCCGATCACCGACCTCGAACGCCTCATCCCGCCCGGCGTGGGGATGCTCGAAGCCGTCGACGACGACGTCACGAGGCTGACGGCCGGCGCCGACAACCTCGACTACCTGGTGATCGAGGTGGCGACGATCGGCTTCGACTTCGAGATCGAGTCACCACCCGAACTCCGCGACCGCGTCGCCGAGGTCGCCCGACGTCTGCTGGCCAGCGCCGCCCGCAACCGCGTCCGCGACCTGACGACCACGACGACAACGACGGCACGCCTGCCCCGTCCGACCCCGTTCCCACGGGCCTCGGTTCGCCCGTCAGGCCTGTCCGCTGCCCGTCCGGCCCCGTTCCCGGGCGGCATGTCCCACACCGCTCAGCGGTGCGGGTCGCCGATCGCGGCGACGGTCGCCGTCAACCGGGCGATGGCTGCGGGCGTACGCGTACCCCACCAGAAGAGGTCCTGACCGTCGACACGGCGAACCGGGGCGATGTCGGCCAGCTCGCCGAGGTGGTCCTCGCTGAACGCGTATGGCTCGGAGGGCACGAGAACCACGTCGGGAGATCGGGCGCCGACATCGTCGAGCTCGACGGTCGGGTAGTCGCCCACGGCGTCGGCGTACACGTTCTCGACGCCGATGTGGGCCAACAGCGACGAGCCGTAGGTCGACCCGCCGATCGTCATCCACGGGCGGCGCCAGATCGGCACGAAGGCCCGCATCCGCGCTCCCACCTCGTCGGGCGTGGGCAGGTCGCTCGGCGGCCGCTCGACGCCGACTGCCGTGGCGAGGTGGTGCAGCTGGTCGGCCAGCCCGTCGAGCAAGCGGACGTCGAGATCGACCACCGTCATCCCCGCGGCGACCAGCGCCTCGGCGTCCTCGCGACGGTTCTCCTGCCGGTCCATCACCACGACATCGGGTCGCAGGGCGACGATCGCTGCGACGTCGGGGTTCTTCGTGCCACCGACGGTGGCCAGGTCCGGGCGCTCGCAGAAGCGGGTGCACGCGATCGGCTCGATCCCCCAGGCGGCGAGGGTCTCGGTCACCGACGGGACGAGGCTGACGATGCGCTGGGCCACGACGGTCACCGTAACGCCGTCCGTCGACGTCAGCCCCCGGTCGGATTCCTCCCACGTTGCGGCAAGAATCGGGCCGGGATCACAACGGCGGAGGGATGAGCGGCGCATGGGCTGGGAGATCGAGGGTGACTGGGAACGCGACGGCGCGGTGTGCGTGCGCGGCGCGTTCGATGCCGGCGATCTGGCGCTGGCCGAGGAGGCGATCGAGCGCAACCTCGCCGACCCATCCCCGCTCGCCAAGCGAGCCAGTGCCGACGACGACGGGGTGTTCGTCGAGGACTTCTGCAACTGGGACCGCATCGCCCCGATGGAGCGTTTCATCCGCGAGTCGCCCGGGGCGGCGATCGCCGGTGAGCTGACCGGGTCGTCGACGATCCGCCTCTACCACGACCATCTGCTGGTCAAGGAGCCGGGCACCCGTCAGCGCACGCCGTGGCACCAGGACCAGCCGTACTACAACGTCGCCGGCCGGCAGAACGCCAGCATGTGGCTGCCGGTCGATCCGGTCGACCGGGCGTCGACGCTCGAGTTCGTGGCCGGCACCCACACCGGCCCGTGGTACATGCCGCGGACGTTCCTCGACGAGCAGGCGAAGTGGTTCCCCGAGGGCACGCTCGCCGACCGCCCCGACTTCGACGCCGACCCCGATCGGTGGCGTGTGATCGGTTGGGCGCTCGAGCCCGGCGACGCGGTGTTCTTCGACATGCTCACGGTGCACGGATCGGCTGGCGTGTCCGGACGGCGCCGGCGGCGAGTGTTGTCGGTGCGCTTCCTCGGCGACGACATGGTCCACGCACCTCGACCGTGGACGACGTCGCCGCCGTTCGACGGGCTCGCCGACGAGCTGCCCGCCGGCGCGCCGATGGACCACCCGCAGTTCCCGGTCCTGTGGCGTCGGGACGACTGACCCCGGCAACCGTCATCGGCAGTCGCAGTCGCAGTCGCAGTCGCAGTCGCAGTCACCGATTCGCGTCGCCGGTGTGCGCAGCCGCCGATGCACAGTCGCCGGTGCGCAGCCACCGGTGCGCAGTCGCCGGTCCCAGACGTCAGTCGTCGGGTGAGGTGCCGGCGGCCTCGCCGTTGATGAACACCGTCACCGGCCCCGCTTCGCTGACGACGATCACCACGGCTTCGGGATCGTCGGCGCTGATCCGCCGCGCCGTCGTGTGGCGCGTCCCGCCATGCGGACCGACCTCACGTTCGGCGCGCTCGCTGGGGACGAAGCGCACCCCGAGCTCGAGCAGCCGACCGCTGCGATCGAACAGTGAGGCGCCGTCGATCTGGCCCAGCACGTGGCGCAGCGGACCCAGCGCCGCCGGACGCACGATCGACAGCGCCGGCGGCTTGGGCATCCGGCGTTCCACACCGGCCGGGCTCGACTCGTCGAACCCGAGCACCAGCATCGCCCCGATCCCGCGAGCGCCGAGGTCGTGGACGGCGAAGCGCAACGCCTGGACGATGACGTCGTCGTCGACGAGGCTGGCCCGCAACGACGGTGCCAGCCACGACAGCACGGGCGGCTCGACGTGCCAGGCGATGCCGTCCCATCGAGCGACGCCGTCGGCACCGACGAGGCGCACCTCGCCACCCGGATGGCGCTGCACCACCGTCGCCCCCGAGGCGGTAGCGAGCACCACGAGGTCACGCTCCGATCCAGCGGATCGGTCGAACACGGCGAGCGACGAGATCCCACTCGACGTGCGCACGGTCCAGCTGGTCAGGCCGTCGGCGTAACGCCGGACCTCGTCGTCGCGGCGGACCTCGGTGTCGGCGATCAGCACACCGAGCCCGGTCTTGCTCGACCAGCGATCGGACTCGACCGTCGGCAGCACCAGCGCGCCGTAGCTCGGCACCCGGCGCTCGTGACGTGGCGGATGGAGGGCGTAGTCGAGCTCGTCGACGAGGGCGTCGACGATGTCGGGATCGTCGACAGCGCCGGGCACCTCCTCGCGCAGTTCGTCGAGGAGACGACCCCGTCGTCCCGGCGGCACGATCCGCAGCGCATCCACGCCACCGGATCGTACGGCCGCGGCGGTGACGGCGGCGGCCGGCACGCCATCGCTCACTGCCGAACGCGGCGCGCCCACTCGTCGACGTGCCCGACGAAGTGGTCGACGTCGTCGTCGGTGATCTCGATCGACAGGGCGATGAAGCCGCGACGGGCGAAGAAGAACCCCGCCTCGAGCGAGTCGAAGAACAGCAGCTCGCGCCACCGGTCGTCGGCGGTCGAGAGGTCGGCCGTGGAACGAACAGGTCCGGCGGTGGCGTGGACGTTCATCAGCGAGCCCCATCCGGTGACGCACATCGGCAGCTGGTGGGCGGTGAACACCTCGCCGAGCCCGGTCCGCAGACGGTCGCCGCGACGGTTGACCGACGCCAGCACCTCGTGTGTCAGCAGTTCGGCGGCGGCGATGCCGGCGGCCATCGTGACGGCATTGTTGTTGAACGTGCCGGCGTGCCCGAGCGCTCCGCCCTCGTCGGGGTCGAACGCCGCCATCAGATCGGCCCGCCCGCCGAACGCCCCGAAGCTGAATCCGCCGCCGAGGTACTTGCCGAGCGTCGTCAGGTCCGGCGTCACGCCGACCGATCCCTGCGCCCCGCCCGGCCCGAGCCGCGAGGTCATCACCTCGTCGAACACGAGCAGTGCACCGTGGCGATCACAGCGCTCGCGCACGGCGACGAGGAACTCGCGCTCGGCGGGAATGCAGCCCGCCGAACCCAACATCGGTTCGATCAGGACGCAGGCGATCTCGTCGCCGACCCGGTCGAACACCGCGTCGAGCTCGGCGACGTCGTTGTAGCGGCACAGCTCCCAGCGGTGTGGCACGTTGACGGCCCGGCCGGCCGCTCCGAATGTCAGCACGCCGCCGTGGTAGCCGCCGTCGAAGACGACGATCCTCGAGCGGCCGGTGACGTGGCACGCCAGCGCCAGCGCCATCAGGTTGGCTTCGGTGCCCGAGTTGGTGAAGCGGATCCGTTCGATCGAGTCGAAGCGGCCGGTGATCAGCTCGGCGAGACGCACCTCGTTGGCGTGCACGGCCCCGAGCGCCCAGCCGTCGTCGATGGCGCGATGGGCTGCCTCGCCCACCGCGCCGGGCGAGTGGCCGAGCAGCCCGGCGGTGTAGTTGCCGAGCAGATCGACGAGCTCGTGGCCGTCGACGTCGATCAGCCGACGTCCGGTGGCCTGCGCCACACGGAACGGGAACGGCGCGAAGTGGAGCACCGACCGGGTGTTGCCACCGGGCAGCACGTCGCGAGCGCGCCGGTGCCACGCTGCGCTCACGGGGCGTCGGGCGACGTAGTGCTGTCGGGCGATGTCGAGGGCAGCGTCGAGATCCACGGGCTGCAAGTGTCACACGCGCTGGATATCCTCGTCGGCGAACCGCCGTGGACGAACCTCCGAGTACCAGCACATCCCGCCGACGCCAGACGTCGCCTGACGAACCGGACCGCACATGAGCGAGGTGCTTCCGCAGCTTGTCCTCATCGTCGTGTTGGTCGTGCTCAACGCGGCGTTCGCCGGGACCGAGCTCGCCCTGGTCTCGCTGCGCGAAGGGCAGCTGCAGCGGCTCGAGTCGCGATCGGCCACGGGCGCGCTGCTCGCCCGCCTCGCCCGCAACCCCAACCAGTTCCTGGCGACGATCCAGATCGGCATCACGCTCGCCGGCTTCCTCGCCTCCGCCGCCGCCGCCGTGTCGCTGGCCGAGCCGCTCGAGCAGCCGCTCGACTTCCTCGGTGGTGCAGCCGGTCCCGCGTCGATCATCGTCGTCACCTTGATCTTGTCCTACCTCACGCTCGTGTTCGGCGAGCTCGCCCCGAAGCGCATCGCCATGCAGCGCGCCGAACGGTGGGGCATGTTGATGGCCCGCCCGGTCGCCATGTTGGCGACGGTCACCCGGCCGATCGTCTGGCTGCTGTCGAAGTCGACCGACGTCGTGGTCAAGCTCGCCGGCGGCGACCCCAAGGTGCAGCGCGAAGAGGTGACCGAGGAGGAGCTGCGCGACATGGTGGCCGTGCAGCCGTCATTCACGCCCGAGCAGCGCCAGCTGATCGAGGGTGCGTTCGAGGTCGCTGAACGGACACTCGACGAGGTCCTCGTTCCGCGCAGCGACGTCATCGTCGTCGACGCCGCGTGGTCGTTCAGCGAGGCGCGCCAGGTGCTTGTCGAATCCGGCCACTCGCGGGCCCCGGTGGCGACCGGGCGCAGCCTCGATCACGTCATCGGCGTGGTCCACCTGCGCCAGCTGATCGGCCCCGACGAAGGCGACATCGCCTCGGTCGCCGTCAACGTCCCGGTGTTCCCGGAGGCAGCGCGCGTGCTGACCACGCTGCGCGAGCTGCAGTTGCGGCGGGCGCAACTGGCGGTCGTGATCAACGAGCACGGCGGCGCCGAGGGCATCGTCACGGTCGAGGACCTCGTCGAAGAGCTCGTCGGCGAGATCTACGACGAGACCGACAAGGACATCATCGCCGTGCGTCACGAGCCGGACGGCCGCATCATCGTGCCCGGCAGGTTCCCGATCCACGATCTGCCCGACATCGACGTCGAGTTGCCCGGTGGCGACTACGCGACGATCGCCGGCCTGGTGCTCGAGTCGCTCGGCCGGATCCCCGACATCGGCGACCGCTGCGAGGTCGACGGCTGGGTGATCGAAGTGCTGGCGATGCACCGCCACACGATCGATGCGGTCGGCCTGACCAAGCGCACGGACGCGACCGCCAGCGGCTCCGCTGCCGACGAGCCGCGCCGGTCCACCGACGCCGCCCCCACCGACCGCACCGCCGATGACGGCGACGACGGCAATGACGGCAATGACGGCGACGACGGCGACGATGCGGGCTCCGTCGGCGTCTCGTGAACCAGCCCGTCGGCGTGTCGTGAACGAATCCGACGGCCCGCCGGACGGCCGAACCGTTCCGGCGATTCGGCGCTGACGGTCGGCGTCGGGGTCAGCCCACTCGCCGGCGCAACAGGGCGTGCACTCGCTCCCAGTGGAGCTCGGAGGCGTCGCGGTCGTAGCGCGGGCCCGCTGGTGCGAACCCGTGCACTGCGTTGGTGATGACGTCGATCGTGTACTCGACCTCGGCGGCCTCGAGTGCGTCGCGCATCGTCTCCATCGTCGACATCGGCGCCGTCTCGTCGGGGTCGACCCACGCGAAGTAGAGCTCGGCACGGATCCGCCCGGCGTCGAGGTGCGGCGAGTCGTTCGAGTCGCGCACCAGCCACGCACCGTGGATCGATGCCGCCGCGGCAACTCGGTCAGGCAGCGCCCGCGCCAGCGAGACGGCGAGGCCGCCGCTCATGCAGAACCCGACGACGCCGATGGGACCGTCGGCAGCTGCGGGATCGCCGTCGGCGACCGCCAACAGGGCCTCGGCGTCGCCGACGATGTTCGTCGGGTCGACCGAACCCATCAGCTCCCGGCGGGCGTGCATGTCCTCGTCGCTCGTTCCGAACTCGCGGTACTCACTGCCGCGGTAGAAGAGGAACGGCAGCATCACGTAGTAGCCGGCGCTGGCGAGGCGGGTGGCCATGTCCTTCAGCGCCGGGCGGATGCTCGGCGCATCCATCAGATACAGCACCACCGGATGAGGACCGCCGTGGGTCGGGTGGAAGACGAACGTCTTCATCGTCCCATCGGGTGTCGTGACGTCGATCTCGCGCTCGATCATGCGGCGAGTCTGACACGTCGCCCCGCTGATGCCACGAGCGGTGTGCGGCCCGTGCTCGCCGTGCTCGCCGTGTACGTCGCACCACGTCGCATCACGTCGAGCGCCGTTGGGCGACGTTGAGCGACGTCGCGGATCAGCTCAGGCGGTGAGGACGATCGGCCGACCGCGCGTGACCACGATCGTGTGCTCGAACTGGGCGCTGAGGCAGCCGGGGGTGCGCAGTGTCCAGCCGTCGGACGCCTCGATGGCATGGTTGGCGCCGGTCGACAGGAACGGCTCGATGGCGATCACCAACCCCTCCCACAGCATGGTGCGGTCGCGCCGGACCTCGAAGCCGGGGACGCTCGGCTCCTCCCACAAGGCGCGGCCGGTGCCGTGACCGCAGAGGTTGCGGATGACGCTGAAGTGATGGCGCTGGGCCCGGCGCTCGACGGCGCGGCCGATGTGTCGCAGCGGACGGCCGGCGCGGGCAGCGTCGAGGGCGTCGCGGTTGGCGCCGCGGGTGGCGTCGATCAGCTGCTGGGCGAGCGGCGCGACGACGCCGACCCCCGTGCTGGCGCCGGTGTCGGCCCAGTACCCGTCGACGGAGCCGGACACGTCGACGTTGACGAGATCACCCTCGCGCAGCACCCGCTCGGCTGACGGAATCCCGTGCGCCGCCTCGTCGTTGACGCTGACGCAGGTGGCCGCCGGGAATCCGACCGTCGGCGGTGCGGGCGTGACGTCGTGTCGGTCGAGGACCTCACGACCCACGGCATCGAGGTCGGCGGTCGTCACGCCGGGCGCCACGGCAGCGAGCATCGCATCGCGGGCCTCGGCGACCGCCCGTCCGGCGCGCTGCAGTCCGGCGAGGTCGTCGTCGTGATCGATCGTCATGCCGTCGAGGGTAGCCGAGCGGTCAGGAGCGGCGTTCGAGGCTCCACCGACCATCGCCGAGCTCGTCGGTGGCGAGCGTCAGCGTCGGCACGCCGGGGAGCGAGGAGTAGCCGAGGGCGAGCGTGACCTCGTCGGGGCTCATCTGTTGGATGCACACGATCTGCTCCGTCTGGTCGCCCGGGGCGGCGTCGCGGTCGACGAGCGTCCACCGATCGGCGACGGCCACGAGGCCCTCGGCGAGCACGTGCCCGTGCGCGGCATCCTCGTCGTCGAAGGCACCGAGCACGCCGCGAAACACGGTCATCGCCTGCCACCGTCCGTCCTCGTCGTCGTTGCGGCGGACATACCCGCACAACTCGCCGTCGCCGTCGCGTCGCACCTCGTCCATCGCGCCAGCATCGCATCCCCCACCCCGTCCCGCGATGAGCGTTTCCCGCACCCGCTCACCCGCGCACCCGCGCACGCGTCATCAGCGCGATGAGCCAGCGGACCAGGGTTCGGGGCGTCCGCTCATCGCGTGGACGCGCGGCCTCGGCGCGATGAGCCAGCGGACCAGGGCTCGGGCCGTCCGCTCATCGCGTGGACGCGCGGCCTCGGCGCGATGAGCCAGCGGACCAGGGCTCGGCCCGTCCGCTCATCGCGTGGACGCGCGGCCTCGGCGCGATGAGCCAGCGGACCAGGGCTCGGCCCGTCCGCTCATCGCGTGGATGCGCGGCCGGCGGCGCGATCAGCCAGCGGACCAGGGGTCGGGCCGTCCGCTCATCGCGTGGGGTCGCTCGCGGTCAGGGGGTGGTGCGGGAGAGGCGAGCGTCGACGAGGGCACGGGTCTCGTCGGAGAGGCGGCCGTCGAGGAGGGCCGCCACGAGGTCGATCGTCTGGCTGATGAAGAGCTGGTGATCGCGATCGGCGCGGTCGCGGGCGCGGCGGGCGAGCTCGTCGTAGGTGAACTGCATGGCGATCAGACGGCGGTGGAGTCGGACCGCCAACGGGTCCATCAGCGGCTTCACCATCGCCCGCCAGCGGACGACGCTGTCGTTGGCGTCGCTGAAGATCTCCGGATCGAACGTCGGCCGTGGCTGGTGGGCGAGGTCGGACAGCAGCTGCAGGTAGCCGGCGCCGTCGTCGAGCTCCGACGCCAGCGGGCGGACGAACGCCGCCGCCAGCTCGCGCAGATCGTCGGCCCCCGCCGCCTCGAGGTGATCGAGCAGGACGTGCCGCCGGCTCTCGACGTCGGGACGCCGCCGGGCGAGCACGGCGCGGATCAGGCCGGCACGGTCACCGAAGTGGTACTGCACCGCGCTGGCATTGCCGGCGTTGGCGGCACTGTTGATCATCCGCAGGCTGACCGCGTCGAGCCCGCGCTCGGCGATCAACGATTCGGCGGCGTCGATGATCCGTTCGCGCGTCGTGCCCGCGCTCACGATCGCGTCGATCCCGGTGCATAACCGAAATGTGTCGGTGCCGTGCCGCTCAGCGAGACGCAGCGGACAAATTTCGGGGAGGTGCACTTGACTTCGCCGCGGATCATGCATATGCATTATGTTCCAATGCATGTGGTCATTTGAAACCGAACCGGAATTCCAGGAGAAGCTCGACTGGGTCGAGCGCTTCTGCAAGGAGGAAGTGGAGCCGCTCCACTACGTCTTCCCGTACGCCGTCCGCTCCCCGGACCCGAAGGTCAAAGAGCTCGTCCGCAACCTCCAGCAACAGGTCAAGGACCAGGGGTTGTGGGCGATCTTCCTCGACGAGGAACTCGGGGGTCCGGGCTTCGGTCAGCTCAAGCTCGGCCTGCTCAACGAGATCCTCGGTCGCTACCCCGCGGCGCCACAGCTGTTCGGCGCCGCCGCGCCCGACACCGGCAACATGGAGATGCTCGCCGCCTACGGCACCGAGGAGCAGAAGGAGCGCTGGCTGACGCCGCTGCTCAACCAGGAGATGTTCTCCGCCTACTCGATGACCGAGCCGCAGGGTGGGTCCGACCCCAACCTGTTCCGCACGCACGCCACCCGCGACGGCGACGAATGGGTGATCAACGGTGAGAAGTGGTTCACCAGCGCCGGCCGCGCCGCCGACATCTTGTTCGTCATGTGCACCAACGGCATGTTCGTCGTGCCGCGCGAGACGCCCGGTGTCGAGATCCTGCCGGAGCCGCGCAACCACAACCACATCATCTACAACGACGTCCGCGTCCCCCTCGACCACCTCCTCGGCCCCGAGGACGGCGCCAAGGTGCTCGCTCAGCGGCGTCTCGGTGGTGGCCGCATCCACCACGCGATGCGCACGATCGCCCAGTGCAAGCTGGCCTTCGACATGATGTGCGAGCGGGCGTTGTCACGCGAGTCGCACGGCAAGATCATCGGCGAGCACCAGATGGTGCAGGAGAAGATCGCCGAGAGCTACGCCAAGCTGAAGATGCTGCGGCTGTACGTGCTCGAGACGGCGTGGCGGATGGACCGGACCTCGGGCCAGGAGACGCGCACCGACATCGCCGCCGTGAAGTTCACGATGGCGCGGGTGCTACGCGAGATCTCGTTCGACGCCCTGCACATCCACGGCTCGCTCGGCACCACCAACCTCACGCCGCTGCAGGACATGTATGCGGGCGCGCCGACGATGGGGCTCGCCGACGGCGCCGACGAGGTCCACAAGTCGACCGTCGCCCGGCGCGTCCTCAAGGAGTACCGCCCGCACGAGGGCTACTTCCCGCGAGTACATCCCCTACAAGCGCGCCGAGGCGTACGAGAAGTTCGAGTCCAAGTTCGCGTCCGATCCCGAGCTGCGGGCGTCGGCGGAGCGCTACAAGAAGTACTTCGAGAACCGCCGCTGATCCCTGTCGCCCTCTGCACCGGCAAGCACTGCCGGCGACGACGTGAGTTCGTCGACGTCCGCGAGGCACTCGCGGACGTCGACGTCGTCGAGACCCGATGTCTCGGGCTGTGTCGGGGGCCGGTGATCGTCGTCGGCCCAGCGAGCGACCGACCGCTGGTGCTCGAGCGGATCCGCTCGCGCACGCAACGTCGCGACCTCCGGCGAGTCGTACGTCGCGGCAAGCCGGTCAGCGACCGGCTGCGCGCCCGGACAGTCCGCGGATCGAAGCGCCGCTCGGTGCTGCGCCGCCTCCGCCGGCGCCGGTGACGCGCTCCCGGGGCGCCGCTGCTGCGGCGTGACCGGGCCGGCGATCACCCGCCGGACGCGGCGCGGCACTGCTCGACGATCGCGGCGAAGTCGTCGTGCAGGTCTCCGACGTCGATCGCCACGTCGGCGCGCTCGCTGCCACCTTGGCCGACCTCCACGTCGAGGCCGTACGGTCGGGTCACCTCGGCGAGGCCGTGCGGATCGCACCGGTTGACGGTGAACGTCACGGGCACGTCGGCCACCCGGTGCTCCCCGTCGAGCACGACCGGTTGGTCGTTGCTGCGGCGTGCGGCGATGAGGATCGTGCCGCCGACGCGGCCGATCTCGAAGACCGCGTCGGCATCCGCGAGCTCGAGATGCAGGGTCGCCTCGACGGTGCCGTCGACGACGGTCGCATCGCGCAGGTCGACGTCGACCGCGTCGTGCAGTGCCCGACCGATGCACTGCTCGGCGCGGATGCCGTCGAGGATGTCGGTGCCGGCCAACTCGAGGCGGCGACTCACCCCCGCGTCGGTGAATGCGAGGTGCGCCGTCACCGGAGCCGCGTCGGTGCAATCGAGCGCCTCCCCGTACGGCACCTGCACGGCGACCTGCCGTCCGTCGGTGATCTTGACCGTGCGCGGCGGCGCCGGCGGGATCTCGAAGTGGTCGGCGACGAGCGCACGGTCGGCAACCATCAGGTCGCGGCCGGACCGGTTGTCGATCATCACGTTGATCAGCCCGCGGTCGATGAGGTCGCGCTGACGGGTGAGGACCAACGCGCCGGTGACGCCGTCGATGCCGGGTCCGGAGACGCTCGTGTCCGCGGTCGTCGCCGTGTCGTCACTCGCCGCCGGCCGGCCGTCGGACGTCGACCCGTGACTCGCCGGAACAGCACTCGCCGGAACAGCACTCGCCGGAACGGCGCTGGACGTCGGCGAAGCGACATCGGGACCGTCGCTGCCGCAGCCCACCACGGCCGATGCGATGGCCGTTGCCACGAGCGGCACGACGAGTAGCCCGCGGCGCCGACTCACTCGAAGTCTCCGTATGCGTGGCGCCACCGGGCGAGCATGTCGAGCGCCGCGCGGACGGTCGTCGGGCCCCAGGCCGACGTCGGCGAACACCTCGGCGTTGAGTGTCGCCGCCGCCTCCAGCGCCACGGCGCGGCCGGCGTCGGTCGGGGCGACCAACGTGCTGCGCCCGTCGTCTGGGTTCGTCCACCGCTCGACCATCCCGGCCTCGGCCAGACGCTGGACGGCGTTGGTGACGCTGGCCGGGTGGACCTGCAGCCGCTCGCCGATCTTGCCGATCGGCAGTGAGCCGCGCGAACTGAACAGCAACAGCATCAACACCTCGAAGCGGGCGAACGAGAGGCGGTGCGTGCGCAACGCCGCGTCGACACGGGCGACGAGCAACTGCTGCACCCGCATCACCGACGTGACCAGCGCCATGCCCTCGGCGACGTCGCCCCATCCCGCAGCGGTCCAGTGACCGATCGCTTCGTCGATCGGATCCGACTCGAGCGGACGCCTCCGCACCACCATCGACGAGACTGTACTTTACTTTGCCGTCAAAGTAATCTCCTGACATGTCCGATCCGATGCCGACGAACGCCGAACGTTGGCGCCAGGCCTACGACGCCTCCCCGACCCGCGATGCCGACTTCGCGACGATGTCGGGGATCCCGCTCGACCCGGTCTACGGCCCCGACGACGGTGAGTTCCCCGGTGAGTTCCCGTACACCCGCGGGCCGTACGCGTCGATGTACCGCTCGAAGCTCTGGACGATGCGCATGTTCGCCGGCTTCGGCACCGCCGACGACACCAACTGGCGCTTCAAGGAGATCATCCGCGCCGGTGGCGACGGGCTGTCGACGGCGTTCGACATGCCGACACTGCTCGGCATCGACTCCGATCACCCGATGGCGCTCGGCGAGGTCGGCCGATGCGGCGTCGCCATCGACACGCTGGCGGACATGGAGGACCTGTTCCGCGACATCGACCTCGGTGCGATCACCACGTCGATGACGATCAACTCCCCCGCTGCGGTGCTGCTGCGCGATGTTCGTCGCCCAGGCAGAGCGCGCCGGCACGCCACGGGCGGCGCTCGGCGGCACGCTGCAGAACGACATCCTCAAGGAGTACCAGGCGCAGAAGGAGTTCGTGTTCCCGCCGCGACCGTCGATGCGGCTGGTGCGCGACACGATTGCGTTCACCGCCGCCGAGATGCCTCGCTGGCACTCGATCTCGATCTCCGGCTACCACATCCGCGAGGCCGGTTCGACGGCGGTCGAGGAGCTGGCCTTCACGCTCGCCAACGGCTTCGCCTACGTCGAGCTGGCGAAGCAGGCCGGCCTCGCCGTCGACGCCTTCGCACCGCGGCTGTCGTTCTTCTTCAACGCCCACATCGACTTCTTCGAAGAGATCGCCAAGTACCGGGCGGCTCGTCGCATCTGGGCCCGCTGGATGCGCGATCGCTACGGCGCCACGGCCGAGCGCTCGCTGCAATTGCGCTTCCACACCCAGACCGCCGGGGTGTCGCTGACCGCGCAGCAGCCGGAGGTGAACATCGTCCGCACCGCCATCGAGGCGCTCGCCGGCGTGCTCGGTGGCACGCAGTCGCTGCACACCAACTCGATGGACGAAGCGCTGGCGCTGCCGACCGAGAAGGCGGCACGCATCGCCTTGCGCACGCAGCAGGTGCTCGCCAACGAGACCAACGTCGCCCACGTCGCCGACCCGCTCGGCGGCTCCTATTTCGTCGAATCGCTGACCGACGAGGTCGAACGCCAGGCGGAAGAGCTGTTCGCCCACCTCGACGACCTGGGCAACGGGTCGATGCTCGACGGCGTCATCCGCGGCATCGAGGAGAACTGGTTCCAGGGACGCATCGCCGATTCGGCGTACGAGCTCGAGCGACGCTTCAACACCGGACGACGCATCGTCGTCGGCGCCAACGCCTACACCGACGGCAACGACGACGCGGCGCTCGACCTGCTGCGCATCACGGGTGAGGACGAGTCCCGCCAACGCAAGCGCCTCGAGCAGGTGCGCCACACCCGCGACGACGCCGCCGTCGACGCCGCGCTGCGGCGCATCGCCCACGAAGCCGCCGATCCGGAGACCAACCTGATGCCCGCGCTGATCGATGCGGCGGGCGTCTACGCCACGCTCGGCGAGATGATGGCGACCCTGGAGGCCGAGTTCGGCCGGCACGTGGAAGTCCCGGTCATCTGACCGGCGCCGGTAGGGTCGCAGACGTGGACGATCGGCGGTGGGCGCAATGACGCCGGCGCCCAATGCGAGCGCCACCCGGCCCGGCGATGGGGGCACGGTGACCGTCGAACGGCTGCGCGCCGACGAACGGCGCGAGCGCCTGATGGACGTCACACGCCAACTCGTCCTCGAGGTCGGCCCGCACTCGATCAACATCGGCGCCGTCGCCGATCGCGCCGAGGTGACCCGCGCCCTCGTCTACAAGCACTTCGACAACAAGGACGACCTGCTCCTCGCCGTCTACCGGCGCGAGGCCAAGCGACTCGACAAGCAGATCCGTCGCATCGTCGAGGCGGCCCCGCCGGGGCTGGAGTGCAAGGTGCGCTCGTTCATCACTGCGGCGATCGACGCCATCGACGAGCACGCGCCGTTCTTCACGCCGCTGCAGGACGCCCGCACCGATCCGTCGGCGCGGCGCGATCGCCGCAACTGGGATTCGCGCTCGGTGACGTACTTCGCCGAATTGGCGGTGCAGGAGTACGAACTCGACCCGGCCACGGCTCGGGCGGCGATGGCCGTGCTGCTCGCCGGGATGCCGGCGGTGCTGGTGCGTGCCCGCAACCACGTCGACGACCGCGCCGACCTCGAGGACATCTACGTCGACACGGTCCTCGGCGCCCTCGCCCGACTCGCCGCCCGCTGACACTGCACCGCGCGAGGCCGCACCGCGACACGTCGCCGTCACCGCAACACGTCGCGACACCTCACCGCGACATGCGACACCTCACCGCGACACGCGACACCTCATCGCGGCGCTGCTCACCACAACCCGTTGATACTGAGGTGTTGACCTGAGTGTCTGACGCGGTCATAGTGAGGTACATGCCTCAGCGTTCACCGATCGATCCGTCGCTGGCGACGGTGTTCCAGGCGTTGTCGGATCCGACACGTCTGGCGGTCGTCGAGCGGCTGAGCATCGGACCCGCCTCGGCCAGCGAGCTGTGGCGCCCGTTCGAGATGGCGTTGCCGTCGTTCATGCAGCACCTCGCCGTGCTGGAGCGCGCCGGGATCGTCAGCTCCCACAAGACCGGACGCACCCGCGTCTTCCAGCTCGTCCCCGATGCCTTCCAGATGGCGACGGCATGGCTGGAGACGTTTCGCTCCCACTGGGAGCGGCGGCTGGACCAATTCGACCAACTACTGCTCGCAGAGCACCGCTACCGACAGGAGCAACCATGACCGAATACACCCCCAACCCCGACCTCGACCTCGTGCTCGAGCGCACGATCGCCGTGTCCCCGGACAAGGTGTGGGCGGCGTGGACGACGCCGGAGCTGCTCGTGCAGTGGTTCACGCCGGCACCGTGGAAGACCGTCGCCGTCGACGTCGACCTGCGTCCGGGCGGCCGGTACTGCACGACGATGGAGTCACCCGAGGGTGAGCAGTTCCCCAGCGAGGGCAGCTACCTCGCTGTCGAGCCCGAGCGGTTGCTGGTGTTCACCAGTGCCCTGCTCGAAGACTTCCGCCCCGCCGTCGGTGAGGACGGCGGCATGCCGTTCACGACGCGCATCGAGATCAGCCCGACCGCCGACGGCGGCACGCACTACCGCGCCGTCGCCATGCACGCCGACGAGCACGGCGCCGCGCAGCACGCGGAGATGGGGTTCCACGAGGGTTGGGGGGCCGCCTTCGACCAGCTCGTGACGTTGATGTCCTGACGTGCGGCGTGGCGTGGTGAGGGACGACGTTCGGGGTCTGTCCCCGAACGTCGTCCCTCCCTCCCCTGAACGTCGGACCTCCGAACGTCGCCGTCAGGCGATGGCGGCGTAGACCAGCGAGCGCAGCTGGCCGCGGAAGTCGTACACGCCGCTCGGCAGCACCTGCGTCATGAAGATGGCGTAGAGCTCCTCGGTCGGATCGATCCAGAAGGCGGTCGACGCCGCGCCACCCCACATGAAGTCCCCCGCCGCACCGACGCCGGCCGTTGCCGCCGGCCCGAGGCCGACGGCGACCTGCAGCCCGAACCCGTTGCCGTCGAAGCCGACCTCGCCGTACCCACCCGGGAGCGCGACGTCGCGGAGCTGTCCACCATGGGGGAGGTGGTTGGTGCGCATCAGCTCGATCGTCGGACGCCCGAGCACCCGGTGCCCGTCGAGCACGCCGCCGCCGGTCAGCATGGCGCAGAACCGGGCGTAGTCGTCGATCGTGCCGACGAGGCCACCGCCGCCCGACTGCAGCGCCGGCTTCCGTCGCAGGCGGCCACGAGCCCGATCGTCGATCAACCGCAACTGCTTGTCGGCACCGCGGGCGTAGAGCGAGGTCACCCGTCCGACATCGGCGTCGTCGACGTGGAACCCGGTGTCGTTCATGCCCAACGGGTCGAAGATCGTGCGCTGCAGGTAGTCGCCGAACGTCTCACCCGAGATCGCTTCGACCAACCGGGCGCAGATGTCCGTCGACCAGGAGTAGAACCAGTGGTCGCCGGGATGGAAGCGCAGCGGTTCACTCGCCGAGCAGCGACGCTGAGGTCGGCCAGCGTGGTGGACGGGTCGATCGAGCGGGCTTCGCCGCCGCTCAGATTCTCGAGGCTCAGCCGTGCGCCCTCCGGACCGGGACCGATGCCGGTCATGTGCATCAGGGCGTGCTTGACCGAGATCGGGCGATCGGCGGGCACCAGGTCGAACGTGCCATCGGCGCGGCGCACGCTGACCTTCGGGTCGCGCCACTCGGGCAAGAAGCGATGGATCGGGTCGGTGAGCTTGGCCTTCGCCTCGCTCGACCAGCGACAGCAGGGCGACCGCGGTCACCGGCTTGGTCATCGAGTACCAACGCCAGATCGCCTGGTCGTGCAGGGCCTCACCGGACTCGACGTCCATGTGACCGATCGTCGCCCGATGAGCGACGTGACCCCGACGACCCACCAGGACCTGACAGCCGGCGATCTTGCCGGTCTCGACGTATGCGCTGCGGAAGTGCTCGTCGATGCGCGCCAGGCGCGCCGCGTCGAGGCCGGCCGCGATCGGGTCGCTCGTCAGGTCCATCGTTCTCCCCTCGTCGGCGCCGACCACCGGCGCCCGGTGCGACCGTAGTGCACGGTGACAATCTGTCACCGCACCGCACCGCACCGCACCGTGCCGGACGGTTCGGATCGGCATCGTCGGTGTGGCGCACGTGGCGCACCACGCCGCAGTTCGGCGCACCTGCGGTCGGCGGTGGCGACGACGAGTCGGCGTAATGTCGGCGGTCGTGGGGACGATCCGGTTGGTGGTGCAGGCAGACGACCTCGGCATGTGCCGGGCGGTCAACGAGGGGATCGAGCACGCGATCGTCGACGGGATCGTCACCCAGACCTCGGTGATGGCACCGACGCCGTGGTTCGTCGAGGGCGCGACGCGCGTCGGCCGCCTCGGCGTCACGACGGGGCTGCACGGCACGCTGACCTGCGAATGGCGATACCTCCGCTGGGCGCCGCTGTCGACCGGGTCGACCCTGCGCCTCGACGACGGCACGATGCGGCGCACCGTGGCCGATGCCGCGGCGGGAATCGATCCCGCCGAAGCGGCCGGCGAGCTCGCCGTGCAGGCCGCTCGCGCCCGGGCCTGCGGACTCGACCTCACCTACGTCGACTGCCACATGGGCATCTCGGTCCCGCCGGCGTTCGCCGCCGCCTGTGACGACCTCGGGGTGCGCTTCATCTACCGCGGGGTCGAGCCGCACCACGACTTCGAGTCGCTGTACGTGCTGTCGATGGCGAGTGCGGACGACCTGGCAGCGCGCACCGGGCACTTCGTCGACTGGCTGGATCGGATCGGCGACGGCGTGCACTTCGTGATGGCCCATCCGGCCGTCGCCTCCGCCGAACTGCGCGGGCTGTGCGATCCCGACGACGACAACGCGGTGTGGGCCGAGACGTGGCGGGTCGCCGACCTCGCTGCGCTCACCGACCCGGAGGTCCGCAGCGTCATCGAACGGCGTGGCATCGAGCTGGTGAGCGTCGGCGCGCTGTGAGCGCCACCATCCGTCAGGTCCGCGCCGGCGACCGCGACGCGATCTACGACATCTGTCTGCGCACGTCCGATGCCGGCGGCGACGGCCGCCACCTCTATGCCGATCCCGAGCTGCCCGGCCACGTGTGGGCGGGTGCCTACGTCGCCCTCGAACCGGAGCACGGCTTCGTCGTCGTCGACGCCGAGGACCGGGCGATCGGCTACATCCTCGGGGCACTCGATTCGGTGCGCTTCGAGGAGCGGCTCGAGGCGCAGTGGTGGCCGTCGCTGCGCCGGCGCTATCGCACCGGCACCGGCACCGGCACCGGCACCGGCGCCGGCCTGCCGGGCGAGCGCATCGCCCGATACCTGATCAACCACCCCGCTCGCGCCGATGCCGCCGTCGTCGCCGACTATCCCTCGCATCTCCACATCGACCTCCTCCCCGAGGCGCAGGGGCACGGCGACGGGCGCCGACTGGTCGATCGGCTGTTGGCATCGTTGCGCGACGGCGGCTCGATCGGCGTGCACCTCGGCGTGGCGACACGCAACGTCGAGGCGGTCGGCTTCTACCGCGCCCTCGGGTTCGAGGAGCTGTCGCACGACGATCGCCATCACGTGTTCGGCATGCGCCTCGGTCGTTGAGTCGCGGTCGTTGAGTCGCGGTCGTTGAGTCGCGGTCGTTGAGTCGCGGTCGTTGAGTCGCGGTTGAGTCGCGCCCGGACTCGACGGCCCCCACCCCACCCAAAGACAAGAACGAAGAGAAGAAGGGGGCTGCCCACGGTTCACAGTGCTCCCGCGGGGCCGCAAGCTTCCCACGGGGCTTGCGCTCGATGTCGGGGATCTGGTTACACTTTGTCACCACGCGTGCCGGTGCGGCACCGGAGCCTCAGGGGGATGCGATGACCTACGCCAACGGACGACCGATCCTCGATGCGGACAGCCACCTGATGGAGCTGCCGGGGTTCCTCGACGCGTTCATCGACGAGGCGATGGTGGACAAGCTGAAGGGCAGGTCGATGTCCAAGCTCGCCCCGGTGCTCGATCACGCGACGGCGCGCGCCGCCGCCCGCCGCGCCGACGAGACGGCGCGCGCCGAGGCCGAGGAGCGCCTCCTCGTCGACAAGGGATGGAACGCGATCGGCGCCTTCGACCCCGCCGAGCGCAGCCACGTCGTCGACATGTTCGGCTTCGAGGGTCAGCTCGTGTTCGCCACGTTCGCTGCGGCGATGTTCATGGGCAAGGACCTCGACCTGCACTACGCCGGCAGCCGGGCCCACAACCTCGCCGTCGTCGACTTCTGCAAGGACGACCCCCGCCTGCTCCCCGTCGGCTGGGTGCCGCTCGACGATCCGGGCCGCGCCGTCGACACGCTGCAGCACGCCCTCGACGCCGGCTGCGCGTCGATCCACGTGCCGTCGACCGCGGCCGGCGAGCGCTCCCCCAGCCATCCCGACCTCGAACCGTTCTGGTCGTTGCTCGAGGAGGCCGGCGTGCCGTTCGTGCTCCACGTCGGCGGCGGCGGGCGGCTCCTCGACCGGGCGTTCCACAACAACGGCCGTCCCGTGACCGACCACCTCGGCGGGGGTGAGAACATCCGCTCCAAGGACTTCTTGTGCATCGCCCACTCGCCCGCGCTGTTCCTCGGGACGATGATCCTCGACGGCGTGTTCGACCTCCATCCCAACCTCCGCGGCGGCGTGATCGAAGAGGGTGCGAGCTGGGTGGTGTCGTGGATGCGCCAGCTCGACTTCGCCCAGCGGGCATTCCGACGCACCGAGAAGCCGCTCACCGAGCTCGCGCTCGCACCGTCGGAGTACGTGCACCGGCATCTCAAGTTCACACCGTTCCCCGGCGAGCCCGTCGGGTGGATGATCGAGCAGGCCGGCGCCGACCTGTTCATGTTCTCCACCGACTACCCGCACCCCGAGGGCGGGCGTGATCCGCTGGCCAAGTTCGAAGCCGAGATGACCACGACACCCGAGGACGCCAAGGCCCGCTTCTACTACGACAACATGGCCGAGATGCTCGGCGCGGCGCTGGTGCCGCAACCCGCCTGACGGCCAGCGTCATCAACAGGGGTCTGACCCCTGTTGTGACGCTGTCGTGGTGACGCTCAGAGTTCGAGGCAGGCGTTGAGTGCTTCGATGGCGGCGGCCAGACGGGGACTCGGGTCGAGCTCACCGATCTGCGTCAGCAACTGCTCGGCGGCGAGCTCGCTGGTGATCACCTCGGCGGCGCAGTCGGTCTGTTCCTGGGTGCCCGCGCCGCCATCGAGTGCCACTGCGGCGAGGTCGCCACAGCCGGCGAGCTGCGCCGTCGCCGACTCGAACGCCGCCGGGTCGATCGACAGCCCGACTTCGGACAGGAACACGATGCCGATGACATCGCCGGGACCGATCCCCGCCGACTGGATCGCCTCGAAGCCGACCGCATCGACGATCGCCTGGCCGACGCACTCGTTGCCCGCCTCGTCGTTGAACACGGCGTAGTTGTTCCCGATCGCGGTGACGAAGTCGGCTTCCCCGGCTCCCTCGTCGCCCCCATCGGTGCCATCGGTGGCCGTGCCATCGGTGCCAGCGGCGGCCGGGCCTTCGGCGGCCGTCACGTCCGGCGCCGTGCCGTCGGGCCGCGCATCCGTCGTCACCGGTGTCGACGTGTCGCTCGGTGCCGTCGAGTCGGCGGTCACCACGGTCGCCACGGTCGCTTCGCTCGGCTCGACGGACGAATCGGAGCTGTCGTCGTCGCTGCCGCAGGCGGCGAGGGCGAGCGCGCCGGCGGCGGTGAGGGCGAGCAGGGTCCGTGAGGGGCGAGAACGCATGCCTCGGAGTCTGGCTGCCCACGCCGGGCAGCGGGCGGCGGGCGACGTGACCCATGTCCGCCCGTTCGAGCGCCGCAATGCCCGTCCCGGTCTCGACGGCCCGGTGCGATCTGGCCGATGACAACTTCTGGACACGTTCCAGAAGCCGCGGTACGGTCGCTCGCATGTCCGGGGGGACCGACGGCGAAGCCGGTGACGTGCTTCGCCTGCACGGGTTGCAGGTCACCGCGCAGCGCCTCGCCGTCCTGCGCGCCGTTGCCGACCATCCGCACAGCACGGCCGACACGATCGGCGTCGCCGTGCGCACCCAGATCGGTGCGATCTCGCGGCAAGCGGTCTACGACGCCCTCGCCACGCTCACCGAGCGCGGCGTGCTGCGTCGCATCCAGCCCGCCGGGTCACCAGCGCGCTACGAGGACCGCGCCGGCGACAACCACCATCACCTCATCTGCCGCAGCTGCGCCCGGATGGTCGACGTCGACTGCGCGGTCGGCGACGTGCCGTGCCTCTCGCCGTCCGACGACGCCGGTTTCGCCATCGACGAGGCCGAGGTGATCTTCTGGGGGCAGTGCCCGACCTGCGTCGGCGATCCCCACGGCGCACCGATCGTCGGTGCTCCGATCGTCGGCGCTCCGTTCGTCGCCGCCGACGGGGTACGCCCGACCGGCATCCAGCCCACCCATCCCACATCCACCACCCGTACACCCACCACCCGTACACCCGCACCCACACCGCGCCAGCGCAACACAGGAGAAGCATCGACGTGACCGACGTGACCGAACACAACGAGGGCAGTGAGAGCGAGAACCCCGTCATCGACGCACCCACGGCGAAGCCGGGACGGCCGCACACCAACCAGGACTGGTGGCCGAACCAGATCGACCTGTCGGTGCTGCACACGCACAATGCGGCGTGCAACCCGATGGACCCCGACTACGACTACAAGGAGGCGTTCGCCTCCCTCGACGTGGAGGCGTTGAAGCAGGACCTGGTCGACCTGATGACCGACTCGCAGGAGTGGTGGCCGGCCGACTGGGGCCACTACGGCGGTCTGTTCATCCGCATGTCGTGGCACGCGGCCGGCACGTACCGCATCGCCGACGGCCGCGGCGGCGCCGGCACCGGCGCCCAGCGCTTCGCCCCGCTCAACAGCTGGCCCGACAACGCCAACCTCGACAAGGCCCGGCGACTGCTGTGGCCGATCAAGCAGAAGTACGGCAACGCCATCTCGTGGGCCGACCTGTTGGTGTTCACCGGCAACGTCGCCCTCGAATCGATGGGCTTCGAGACGTTCGGCTTCGGCTTCGGTCGGCCCGACACGTGGGAACCCGACGAGGTGTACTGGGGTCCGGAGGACACCTGGCTCGGTGACGAGCGCTACACCGGCGAGCGCGATCTCGAGAACCCGCTCGGGGCGGTGCAGATGGGCCTCATCTACGTCAATCCGGAAGGGCCGAACGGCAACCCGGACCCGAAGCTGGCGGCGCACGACATCCGCGACACGTTCAAGCGGATGGCGATGGACTCCGAGGAGACGGCGGCGCTGATCATCGGCGGCCACACCTTCGGCAAGACGCACGGTGCCGGCGATCCCGACCTGATCGGCCCCGAACCCGAGGCGGCTGCGATCGAGCAGCAGGGCCTCGGCTGGGCCAACGCCAACGGCACCGGGAAGGGGGCCGACACGATCACCAGCGGCCTCGAAGGCGCGTGGACCAACAACCCGACGCAGTGGGACAACGGCTTCTTGGAGAACCTCTACGGCTACGACTGGGAGCTGAGCACGAGCCCGGCCGGCGCTCAGCAGTGGAAGCCGACCGATCCCGCCGCCGCGGACCTCGTGCCCGACGCCCACATCGAGGGCAAGCGCAACTCGCCGATCATGCTCACCACCGACATGGCGATGAAGGTCGATCCCGAGTTCGACGCGATCTCGCGCCGGTTCATGGAGCACCCCGACGAGCTCGCCGATGCGTTCGCCCGGGCGTGGTACAAGTTGCTGCACCGCGACATGGGTCCGCTCTCGCGCTACCTCGGGCCGTGGGTCGCCGAACCGCAGATCTGGCAGGACCCGGTGCCGCCCGTCGACCACCAGCTGGTCGGCGAGAGCGAGATCGCGGCGCTCAAGCAGCGGGTGCGCGAGTCGGGGCTGACGGCGAGCCAGCTGGTGACCACGGCGTGGGCGTCGGCGGCCACCTTCCGCGGCACCGACAAGCGCGGCGGGGCCAACGGTGCCCGCATCCGCCTGGAACCGCAGCGCGACTGGGAGATCAACCGCCTCGGCGGCGTGGCCGACGTGATCACCGAGCTGGAAGGCATCCAGCAGGACTTCAACGGTTCGGCGTCGGGCGGCGTCCAGATCTCGCTCGCCGACCTGATCGTCCTCGCCGGTTGCGCGGGAGTCGAGCAGGCCGCCAACGACGCCGGCCACGACGTCACCGTCCCGTTCACGCCCGGTCGCACCGACGCCACACAGGAGCAGACCGACGTCGAGTCGTTCGAGGTCCTCGAACCGCGCGCCGATGCGTTCCGCAGCTACCTCCGCGACGGCGAGAAGCTCTCGCCCGAGACGTTGCTGCTCGACCGCGCCAACCTGTTGACGCTGACCGCGCCCGAGATGACGGTGCTCCTCGGCGGCCTGCGGATGATCGGCACGAACGTCGGCGACTCGGCACACGGCGTCTTCACGGCGACCCCGGGCACGCTCACGAACGACTTCTTCGTCAACCTCTTGGACATGAACGTCGAGTGGAAGCCGTCGACGAACACGGCCGACGTGTACGAGGGACGCGACCGCCAGTCGGGCGACGTGCGGTGGACTGCCACCGCTGCCGACCTCGTCTTCGGATCCCACTCGCAGCTGCGGGCGATCGCCGAGGTCTACGCCCAGAGCGATGGCACGGACAAGTTCGTCCGCGACTTCGTGACGGCGTGGGACAAGGTGATGAACCTCGACCGCTTCGACCTCGACTGATCACGAGCGGTCGCCGGACCGCCCTTCGACGAGCGCCCCGTCCGGGTTCCGGGCGGGGCGTCGTCGCGTCGGTCAGGCTCCGGAGGCGGACGACTCCGACGGCGAGCGCCGATTCCTGAGCGACGACCACGCCGGCGGCGACGAGCTGCCGAGGCCGCGCCATCCCGGCCACGTGCTGCGGTCGGCGACGTCGGTGTCGACCTCGTCGCCGGCTGCCGGACGGCCTTCGGAACGAAGCGCCAGGATCAGGCCGACCACCGCCAGCGCACAGCCGACGGCGACTCCGCAACCGGCGAGGAACCGCAGCAGATCGTTGCCGGGCAGCGTTCGCAACGCCGCCGGCGCAAGCCGGCGGCCATCGCGCGGCCGGCTTGCACCGGACGGGTCGATGTCGACGGGGATCTGGCTGATCGTCCACGCCGCCATGCCGACCACCACCGCAGTCGGGAGCACCCGCGGCACGAGGCGGTCGAGACCGAGGACCAGCAGCGTGGCCACCGAACCGATCACCGGGAAGACGTAACGCGGGTGGAGGTATCCGCCACCGCTCACGTGCTGGGCGATGTAGACCACGATCACGGCGATGCCGATCAGCAGCAGCAGGATCGAGCGGCGAGCGATCGGGTACGGACGCCCGCGTCCGTCGCGGTCTCCGGTGCGGCGGGTCAGGATCACGCCGACGAGGCCGCCGATGACGAGCGCGGCGACGAGCATCATCAACGGTGGTCGCGCCCCGGCGTAGGTCTGGGCGCTCATCGAACGGGTGTAGAGGGAGCGCCACAGCTCGTTGTTGTTCAACATCGCGAAGAGGCTGCCGTTGGGTTCCCGATCGAACCGCTCGAGCAGGTACTTCGATGCGCCGATGTCGCCGTAGAGCACGATGTTGCGGACGTAGAACCATCCCCAGGCGACGACCGCGGGCACCACGCCGATCAGCGCCACCCGCCACATCCGTGCCCAGCCGTCACCCGCCCGCCGTCGGTCGAGGTATTCGAACGCGGCAACGGTCATCACGACCGCGCCGGCCAACAGCAACGTCACGGCGCGCACGCCACCGGCGACGACGGTCGCCGCCGACAGCAACGCCAGGTTGCGTGTGGTGACCCCGCGCTGCAGGCAGCGCAGGCCCGCCCAGGTGACGGCGGCACCGGCGGCAAACGTCATGCCGTCCGTCATCGCCAACGACAGCGAGGCGTAGAGCTGGGTGACCATCGCCACGGCGGCTGCCGACAGCAACGCCAGGCGATCGGACCGGGTCAGTTCGAGGGCGATGAAGAAGGTGATGACGATGCCGACCGCACCCCACGCGACGTTGGCGAGGCGCAGCAGCAGCAACCCGCCGTCGGGCCGTTCGACGGCCTCGGCGAAGCCGATCGCCGGCACCAACACGGCATACGGCAGCGGCGGATGGTTGGCGACCCAGACCGTTCGGTTCTCGTTCTCGTGGGTGTAGATCGTCTCCTGCAACCACTGCGTCGCCCACTTCGGCATCGGTTGGTGCTGATCGATCGTCGGCAACGAACCGTCGGCGACCAGGTGGGCGTAGCCGAGGTGCGCCTTCTCGTCGGCGCCGACGAACGGTGTCTGTTGCATCGCGAACAACGAACCGATGGCGAGGTACATGACGACGACGCCGATCAACCCGATCATCGGCCCGCGTCGGATCGCACGCGGGGCACGGCGGGTCTCGCCGGGCGCGCTGAGCACGCCGGTGGAGCCCGGGGGGAGGGTCTCGATGGTGTTCACGCTGTTCAGGCTGCGATCGCGAAGCGACCAGTCCGGATCCTAGAGCGCGCAGTGACGGGGCGACCACCACAGCTCGTCGTTCCCCCGTCACGGCGGGTGCCGTTCGCCCCCTCGCAACCGTCAGTGACACAATGCAACCGATGCCTGCTCCGCTCGTCGACACGGCCGCCGGGACCCTCCGCGGTCTCCGCCGCGATGCCCATCTCGCCTTCCTCGGTATCCGCTACGCCGAGTCGCCCGCGGGCGACCGCCGGTTCACCGCGCCGGTGCCGGTGACGCCGTGGACCGGGACCGTCGACGCCATCGCCTCCGGCCCCGTCGCCCCGCAGGATCCGTTCGTGCCGTTCCCGTATCGCGCCGAGCCACCCGAGGACGAGGACTGTCTGTTCGTCAACGTGTACACCCCCGGGCTCGACGATGCTCGACGCCCGGTGCTGTTCTGGATCCACGGCGGCGGATTCAGTCATGGTGCCGGCAGCCAGCCGACGTACGACGGTGGGCCGTTGGCCGAGCGCGGCGACGTCGTCGTCGTGACGATCAACTACCGCGTCGGCGCGCTCGGCTACCTCTACCTTGGCGCCCACGGTGGTGACCGCTGGGGCGCGACGAGCAATGCCGGGCAACTCGACCAGATCGCCGCGCTCGCCTGGGTGCACGACAACATCGCCGCCTTCGGCGGTGACCCCACCAACGTGACGATCTTCGGACAGTCGGCCGGCGGCGTCGCCGTGTCCACGCTGCTGGGCATGCCGGCCGCTCGGCCCTACTTCCACAAGGCGATCGCCCAGAGCGGCACCGCCAACCGCCTCGGCGACACCGCCCATGCGGCGACCGTGACCGAGCGCTACCTCGCTCGCCTCGACGTCACCGATCCGCTCGACCTGCGCACGGCCGCTGTCGCCGATCTGTTGCAGGCCCAGGGGCCACGGGGACCGCTGTCGCCGCTGGTCGACGGGGCGAGCATCCCGACCCACCCGTTGAACGCCGTGCGTCAAGGCGCGGTCGCCGACGTCGCGTTGCTGGTCGGCACGGCGCGCGACGAGCAGAAGCTCTACGTGGCCCCCGATCGGCCGCCGTTGAGCGACGACGAACTCGTCGAGGCGATCGCTGCCTGGCTGCCGACGCGGGCTGCCGATCGAGCAGCCGAGATGGCCTCCGTGTACCGCACCTCGCGCGCCGACCACGGCCTGCCGTCGAGCAACCTCGACATCGCCGATGCCGTCGCCACGGCATCGCGCTTCCGGCTACCGGCGACCCGGCTCGCCGAGGCGCAACGCGTCCACCAGCCCCAGACGTACCTCTACCAGGTCGACTGGGAGTCGCCGGCCCGGCGAGGCGCGCTCGGCGCCTGCCACGGCATCGAGGTCCCGTTCGTCTTCGGCACGATCGGGGCCAACGGCGACGACCGGATGACCGGCTCGGGTCCCGCCGCCGACACCCTCACGTCGCAGATGATGGATGCCTGGATCGCGTTCGCCCGCACCGGCGACCCGAGCCACGAGGGCATCGGCGCCTGGGCGCCGTACGACGAGGACCGGCGGTCGACGATGATCTTCGGCCGTCAGTGCGGCCAGCAGGATGCGCCGTTCGAAGCGGAGCGGGCGCTCTGGGCGTCGGTGCTCGCCCGCTGATCGGTCGATTGACCGCATCGCGGGCATCGAGTTCCGCGACGGTGCGTCACCCGTCCGGATGGCGAGAGCGGTACACGTGGCAGTGGTCGTCGTCGAAGTCGCGCTCCTCGACGAACTCGAACCCGAGCCGTTCGTAGAAGCGGATCGCCCGCGTGTTCGACGCCAGCGGATCGATGACGACCTCGACGGCACCGTGATCGGTGAAGCAGCGCTCGAGCGCCAGGCGCATCATCGTCTCGCCGATCCCGCGGCCGCGATCCTCCGGGGCACCGATCCAGATGTCGATCGCCCACGTCCCGGCGCCGATGTCACCCCAGTAGTGATCCTCCTCGTCGGCAGCGTCGATGAGTTGGACGAAGCCGACGGGCCGGCCGTCCTCTTCGGCGATGAGGAACTCGCGCCACGGCAGTTCGCCGCGTGCGAGTTCGGCAGGCCAGTCGTACCAGTCGGAGTCGCCACCCGAGGCCGCGACGTCGGGGTCCTCGTCCCACGCCTCGAGCAGCTCGATGTCGTCGACGCGCATCGGCCGCAGTTCGATCACGCCGCCAACGTAGCGATGGGCTGCGTTCAACTGAGCGCGAATTCGACGCCGCAGATCGTGCGTCGCTCACCGACGCGGCTGCGGTCGGTGGCGTGCAGCGTGACGGCGACGAGCGACTCGACCGGTCCGTCGACGAACGTCACCGTGGCGTCGCCGAGGCGCAGCGCGGCACCGTCGAGCTCGATCCCGGTGATCGCCGCCCAGCGGGCCGCCGTCGACTCCGCGTCGCGCGAGGCGACCTCCACGGCGACGATGCCGTCGGTGACGCCGGTGCGACGCGCCCGCTGCCAGTCCGGCCCGGCTGGCGCCCATGGCCCCTGCGGATCGTCGCCACCGGGTTGGAAGTCGATCTCGAGGAACGACCCGCCGGTGTCGGCGGGGTGCAGCTGCATGATGTGGTAGCCGTCCAGGTGCGGTTCGACGGCATCGATCACCGTGCGCACGCCGAGCTGCTCGACCCGAGCTCTGACCGCGCCGTGGTCGTCGGTGTGGCAGATCACCATGTAGCCCCCGTCGCCGCCGAGGCGTTCGAGCTGACGTCCACCTGCGGTCCCCTCGCGAGTCGGCGAGACGACCTCGATGAATTGGTTGCCGCACGGGATCACGGCGTTGACGAGTCCGAAGGCGCCGACGGCGGGGTCGTTGAAGGCGACGTCGAAGCCGAACGCGGCGTGCAGATCGGCGACGACGGCGTCGAGGTCGCGGGCGACGAGGGCGACCTGGCGGAGCCGGATCCAGCTCACGAGGTGCTCCCGAAGTTCGGCTCGCGCTTGTCGATGAACGCCCGGAACGCCTCGGCGGTGTCGGCGCTGGCGGCGATGCGCAGGTGGCGTTCGGCCTCGTCGTCGACGAAGTCGCGCAGCGTCGTCCGCTCGGCGACGACGTAGTTGACCTTCAGCCCGCGCAGGGCCGTCGGTGACTTCTTCAACAGCGACGACAGCACCGCCTCGGTGTCGTCGTGGAACGTGTCGTCGTCGAACACGCGGGCGACGAGACCGATGCGATGGGCCTCGTCGGCGTCGATCTTGCGCGGCAGGAACGACAGCTCGCGGGCGCGGGCCGCACCGATCAGCCGGGGAAGCGTCCACGGGATGCCCATGTCGCCGGCGACGGCGACGTCGAGGAACGCCGTGTTGAGCTTCGCCCGCGCCGTCATCACCCGCAGGTCGCACGCCAGCGCCCAGCCGAGCCCGGCACCGGCGCAGGCGCCGTTGATCGCCGCCACCGTGACCGCCGGGATCTCGTGCAGCAGCGTCGTCACCTGGAACTGGCGAGCGGTCAGCCGCTCGTCTGCGCCACCGCTGGTGAAGTGGTTGAGGTCGGCGCCTGGACAGAACGCACGTCCCTCGCCGGTGAGCACGAGCACCCGCACCGTCGCGTCGGCGGCAGCGAGCTCGAGCGCATCGCAGGCTTCGCGCACCATCTGGTTGGTCATCCCGTTCATCGCCTCGGGTCGGTTCAGCGTCAGGCGGGCGAGCCCACCGTCGACCTCGTAGCGCAGCGTGTCGAACTCGCTCATCCGCCCACGCCCCCTCCCCCGGTCGCGGTTCCACTCGGATCTCGGTTGGAATCCTCCCGCTTTCCGGGCAGATTCCGACCGAGATCGAACCGGGGGAAGTTCGGGGGGCGCTTTTCCAGCAGCGCCGCTGCGCCCTCGCGGGCATCGATGCGATCGAGCGCGGCATATTGCACGTCGTCGGTTTCGCGCAGCGCCTCCGGGTAGCCGGTACCGAGGTGGGCGTAGACGAGCCGCTTGGTGTCGGCGAGCGAGGCCGGGGAGACGTGCTCGGCGAGGTCGACGACGTAACGCCGGCACGCGTCGAGGAGGTCGTCGGGCTCGACGACCTGCTGGACGAACCCGAGCCGCTGCGCCTCGGCTGCATCGAAGCGTCGCGAGCTCCACAGGAGGTCGAGCGCCGCGCCGGCACCGACGAGGCGCGGCAGGATCCAGGTCATCCCGTGTTCGGCGATCAGCCCGCGCTTGGAGAAGATCGTCGTGAACGACCCGGCGGTCGAGGCGATGCGCAGGTCCGCCATCGCCGCCAGCACGAACCCGCCGCCGGCGGCGACGCCGTTGACCGCGGCGATCACCGGCTTCGGGATCTCGAGCAGCCACGTGAACAGGCCGGGTACGTCGTCGGTGACCGGCCTCGCCGCCGAACCGGCGGACGCCGTGCGGGCGAGGACGCTGGCGTCGAGGCCGGAACAGAAGCCCCGTCCGGCGCCGGTGACGACGATGCCGACGACGGCGGGATCCGCCGCCGCCTCCTCGACCGCACGTCGGAAGGCAGCGAGCATCGGATGGGTCAGGGCGTTGAGCGTCTCGGGTCGATCGAGCGTGATCAGCGCCACCGGGTCGTCCACCTCGACCCGCAACCCCTCATCGGTACCGGCGTTCCCCATCCCGCCGACCGTAGACCCGCCGTCCCACCCAGCCCGAGCCGCACCCGCCGCGCTCCGCGATGAGCGAACGGGCCGGGCCTCGGGCCACTCCCTCATCGCAGCGCCCGACCGGACACCAGCGATGAGCGAACGGGCCGGGGCCCGGGCCATTCCCTCATCGCTGGCCCCACACAAGAGCGATGAGCGAACGGGCCGGCACGCGGGCCACACCCTCATCGCAGCGCCCGACCGGACACCAGCGATGAGCGAACGGGCCGGGGCCCGGGCCACTCCCTCATCGCGGCTCGGACACCGGCGCGACCAGCACCGGCGGGTTACGTGCCGGTGGGGCCGAACAGCTCGACGCGGATGCGGTCGGGCGGGAGGCCGGCGGCGACGAGGAGGTCGGTGGCGTGATTGGCGAAGCCGGGGGCGCCGCACACGAAGGCGATCACGCCGGGGCGCAGGGCAGGGAGGTCGGCGGACCCGAGCCTGGCAGGAGCGCGTCCGGATCCCAGTGGGGCCTCGCGGGTGTGGACGATCGTCGTCTCCGGGCCGGGCAGCTCGGCGGCGTAGTACAGCTCGCCGGGCCGGCGGACCGACACGACGAGCTGCACCAGCTCCGGATGGCCGCTGGCGCGGGCGGCACGCAGCATGGCCATCAGCGGCACGACGCCGGATCCACCGCCGACGAGCAGTGCCGGCGACACACCGTCCCACACGAACCACCGCCCGATCGGGCCGCGCACCTCCAGCTCATCGCCCACCTCGACCACGTCGTGGAGGAACGTCGACACTTCGCCGTCGTCGAGCCGCTCGACGGTCAGCTCGAACTCGCCGGTGGGGTCGGCGATCGAAGCCACGGAGTACGAGCGGCTCGCCGTGTACCCGTCGGGCGCGGTGAGCCGGACGATGAAGTGCTGGCCAGGTCGGTGTGGGTGCGGCTGCTCGGGTGCCAGTCGGAAGGTCTTCGCCGTCGGCGTCTCGTCGCGGATGGCAACGACCGTCGCACCCTGCCAACGCGACACACCCGGAGGCGGTCCGTCAGTCACCGTGGTACCGCTGCTCCAGCCACGGATCGCCGCGGTCGTGGTAGCCGTTCTGCTCCCAGAAGCCCGGGCGGTCGTACTCGATCACCTCCAACCGGGCGACCCACTTGGCGCTCTTCCAGAAGTAGAGGTGCGGCACGAGCAGGCGGACCGGGCCGCCGTGGTCGGCGGTCAGCGGCTCGCCGTCGACCTCCCAAGCGATCCACGCCCTGCCGCCGACGAGATCGGCGAGCGGCAGGTTGGTCGTGTAGCCGGTGTGCGAGTGGACGAGGACGAATCCCTCCGAGAGCAGCGGGCGGGCCGCCTCGAACAACGTGTCGACGGAGACGCCGACCCACTCCATGTCGAACTTCGACCACGTCGTGACGCAGTGGATCGCTCCTCGGTACGTCGACGGCGGCAGTTCGTGGACGTCGTCCCACGTCCACGTCGTCGGCGTCTCGACGAGCCCGTCGACGCGGATCGTCCACTGCGCCGGGTCGAGCCGAGGGGTCGGTTCGGCGGTCAGCACCGGCCAGCTGCTGCCGGCGTCGTACTGGCCGGGCGGCAGATCGTCCCGGCCCTCGCGCCGGCGGCCCGTGAATCCTCGCGTGATCCGGCTCATCGTGTCTCCTCCCGATCGGTCGTGCGCACCGTGGCCCCCCATCGTGGCGCAGTGCGCAGGGCGTCGCATCACGCGTCGCTCGCAGCCGTGGCGACGTCGCCGCGCTCGACCAGCACCCCGTGGTGGTCGATCCACCCCTCCCAGCTGCGCGGCGTGACCAGAAGCCAAGCGACGAAAGGGACCCGTCCCCATTCGTCACGTACCCATTCGTCACGTGCGGCCGGGACGATCAGCGGGGCAGGCCGAGGATCCGTTCGGCGATGATGTTGCGCTGAATCTCGCTGGAGCCGCCCGCGATCTTCATCCCCGGGGCGTAGAGGAAGCGCGCCGTGCGTTCGTCGAGCAGCATCGCATCGGCGCCGCGCAGCTTCGTCTCCAGCAGCTCAGCGTCGAACTCGAGCTCGGTGCGCATCAGCTTCGAGGCCGACGACGAGGCCGGACCGCCGCCCGAGCGCATGAACATCGTCTTCAGCGTGTGCCCGCGTACGAGCAGCCGCAAGAGTTCGTCGCCGAGGACCGGATCGTCGCCCTTCAGCGAGGCGAGGTAGGCGAGGCGCCGTTCGAGGCTGATCAGCCCGGCCGAACCGCTCGACCCACGTTCGTCCTGAAGGACCTGCATCGCCACCAGCCAGCCGCCGTGTTCGGGACCGAGCAGCGTGTCGGCAGGCGTCGAGACCTCGTCGAGGAACACCTCACAGAACTCCTCGTCGCCGGTCATCTGCTTCAACGGGCGGACCTCGACGCCGGGCGCGTGCATGTCGAGGAGGAAGAAGGAGATGCCGCGGTGGCCGGGCTCGTCGGGATTGGTGCGGGCGAGGAGGATGCCGTACTCGGCGTGCTGGCCGTTCGAGCACCACACCTTCTGACCGTCGACGACGTACCGGTCGCCGTCGAGTACGGCGGTGGTGCGCAGGCTGGCGAGGTCGGAGCCGGCGCCCGGTTCGGAGAACAGCTGGCACCACAGGATCTCACCGGACAGGGTCGGCTCGAGGAACCGCCGCTTCTGCTCGTCGGTGCCCGTGCGCAGGATCGCTTCGCCGGCGAGGACGATGCCCTGCAGGTTGAGCATGTTCTGCACGCGCGCCTTGGCGCACTCCTCGGTCCAGATGGCGGTGTAGTCACGGGTGAGCCCGCGCCCGCCGTACTCGGCGGGCCAGTGGATGCCGGCGTATCCGGCGTCGAACATCCGCCGCTGCCAGGCGCGGGCGCGGTCGTGCAGGGCGGGCGGCATGATCGCCCCGAACGCCGGACAGTGCTCGTCGCGGGCGACCGACTCGGCGAGGAACGCCGCCGCCCCGGCGCGGAACTCGTCGACGTCGGGCAGTTCATCCGCGGCGCGGGGATCGGTCTGGGTGTCGGTCATGCGGGGTCATTCTCTCGCAGGGCGCCCGTGGTCATCGTGCCGGACGGCCGTGCAGGAGGACCCGCCACGACGGACTCGCCCGGACCTCGTCACACGGCCCTCCCGTGCAGCCTGGCCACACGGCCCTCCCCTGCAGCCTGGCCATGCAGCCTCGCCATGCAGCCGTGCCAGACGGCTCTCCCACGCAGCAGTCTTGCCAGACGACTTGATGTTAGGTAGACCTAGCAACCGATGATTGGCATACATCTCATCCGTCTCCACTCGGTCGCTGGCGCACGCTCGAGCCGCCGCACCCGACGCATCGGCGCGTTCGCCGTCGTCGCCGGCCTGACGTTGGCTGCCTGCGGTTCCGACGACGCCGCCGTCGACCCGGCCGGGTCGGCGCCGCCCACCACCGACGCTGCGCCGGGCGACACTCGTTCGCCCACGTCGGACGCCCGCGACGAGGCGGGCGCCTGGCCCGTGACGGTCGAACACGTCTTCGGCGAGACGACGATCGACGCCGAACCACAGCGCATCGTGTCGCTCGACGTGCAGTGGTCGGACGTGCTCACCGCACTCGACGCACCGCTCGTGGCCGCCGCCGACGACATGTCGACCGGGGAGTTCTTCCCGTGGCAGGAGCTCGACGGCGTCGACAAGCTCAGCGCCCAGAACGGCACGATCCCGATCGAAGCCGTGGCCGCCGCCCGGCCCGATCTGATCGTCGCCTCATGGGTCGCTGCCGACGACGGCATCTACGAGCAGCTCTCGGCGATCGCTCCGACGATCCCGCTGCTCGGCAGCAGTGGCGTCGACCAGTGGCAGCAGATCGCCACCACGGCCGGCGCCCTGCTCGGCATGCCGGACGAGGCGGAGCAGCTGATCACCGACTCCGACGAGTACGTCGCCGCCCTCGCCGCCGACCTCCCGGGTCTGCAGGGAAAGACGTACGTGCTCGCCAACTACGTGCCGGGCGATGCGATCTACGTCGTCGCCGACCCCGACGACGGCGCCGCCCAGCTGTTCGCCGCGCTCGGCATGAGCATCGACCCCGACATCTCGGAGATGGAGGGCGCCGAGATCGGTCGCGTCAACCTCAGCCTGGAGAACATCGGTGCGCTCGACGCCGACCTGTTGATGATCCTCACCAACGGTGCGGACACGTCGCAGATCCCGGGGTACGACGCGCTCCCTGCCGTGCAGAGCGGTGCCGTCGCCGTGCTCGAGCTGGCCCCGGTGTCGGGTCTCAACACGCCGACCCCGCTGTCGATCCCCTACTCGCTCGACGACATCCGCCCTGCCCTCGAAGCTGCCGCCACCAGCTGACCCCCGATCCCCCCCCGATCTCGGTCGGATTCTTCCCGGAAAGCGGGCAGATCCTGACCGAGATCGGGGTGATTTCCGTTCGCGTGTTGCCGGCGCCCACTTCGGGGTGTGGACATCCCGAGGCTCGAAGCGCTCGCCCAGCGACACCATGGCGCGATCCACCGTGACCACACGGGATGCAGCACGAGCGCATGGTCGCGGGCCCACCGCTCCGGGTTGTTGGTCGCCGTGCATCCCGACGTGGCACGGCTCGCCGGGGCGACCGAGACGACCGAACTGCGGATCGCCGCCGCCGTGCTGGCCTGCGGCGATGGTGCCCTCGCGTCACACCGCTCGGCGGCTCGACTCTGGGGCGTCCCCCGAGACGACGACGATCCCGTCGACGTGATCGTCCCGAACCGTCGTCCGGTGCGGCTGTACGACGGAGTCGAACTGCACCGTCCGAACGACCAGCTGCGGCTCCGGCACTGGGCGCGGTCGGGCATCCCGTGCACGGTCGTCACGCGCACACTCCTCGATCTGGGAGCGGTCGATCGCTGGGCGGTCCGCGGCGCAGTCGGTCACGCCTTGGCGACTCGGTTGACGACGGTCGACGAACTCCAGCGCGTCGTCGTCGAACACTCGGAGCACGGACGCCACGGCATCGTGGCCCTCCGTCACGCCATCGAGGAGTGGACGATCGACGGCCGTCCCGCGGACTCGGTGCTCGAGGTGGCGATGCGCCGCCTGGTACATCGCTTCGGTCTGCCGCCGGTCGAGTTCCATGCCATCGTCGAAGGGTGGGAGGTCGACTTCCGCGTCGTCGGCACCAACGTCATCATCGAGTGCGATGGCTGGACCCACCACGGCCTCGTCCGCGAGCAGTTCGAGCGGGACCGAGTGCGTGACGCCCAGCTGACCGCTGCCGGGTGGATCACGTTGCGGTTCACCTACCGCGCCGTCACCCGGTCGCCCGCCGCCACCGCCGCCCGCATCCGAGCCGCCGTCGACCGGTGGACCGCCGCCGGCTGACACCCGATCCCACCCGTTCCCACCCGTCGCACCCCGATCTCGGTCGGATTCGTCCCGGAAAGCGGGCAGATCCTGACCGAGATCGCTCGGGTTGGCGGTTTGACCGTCGGGGAATTTCACCGATACTGTATCGGTAAGATGTCCGGTCGATCTGGGGGGAGGGAACGATGAACGCCGGTGTCCGGCGCATCGTCAACCGCTTGCCGCGTCTCGTGTTGACGTTGCTGGCGGTGTCGCTGTGCACGTTCCTGCTCACCGCCCTGCTGCCCGGTGACCCGGCGTTGACGATTCTCGGCGAGAACGCATCCGACGCACAGATCGCCACGCTGCGTGAGGAGCTGCGGCTGGATGACCCGATCCTCGTGCGCTACGTCGACTGGCTCGGCGACGCCATCACCGGCGACCTCGGCGCCTCGGCGCGGACCGGCCAGGAGGTCACCGAGGCGATCGTCGAACGCCTCCCGGTGACGATCGAGCTCGGGCTGGTGTCGCTGGCGCTGTCGCTCGTCGTCTCGATTCCGCTGGCGATCTGGTCGGCGTACCGCTCGGGCAGCCTCATCGACCGAGTGCTGACGACGACGTCGTTCGGGGTGATGGCGATTCCCAGCTTCATGTTGGCGATGTTGCTGATCATCGTCTTCGCCGTCGAACTGCAGCTGCTGCCGTCGTCGGGCTGGGTGCCATTCTCCGAGAACCCGAAGCAGAACATCGAAGCGATCATCCTCCCGGCGATCGCCCTCGGGGCCAACGAGATCGCCATCTTCTTGCGCGTGCTGCGTTCCGACCTGGTGACGACGCTGCAGCAGGACTCGATCACGATGGCCAGGTCGAAGGGCCTGTCGACGACGCGGATCATGGTGTTCCACGCCCTTCGCCCGAGCTCGCTGTCGCTGCTGACGATCGTCGGCGTGCAGATGGGCGCCATCGTCGGCGGCTCGGTGATCATCGAGACGATGTTCGCGCTGCCCGGCGTCGGGCGACTGCTGGTGGACTCGATCGCCGGACGCGACCTGATCACGGTGCAGGGAATCGCCCTCGTGATCGGCGTCTCGGTGGTCGTCGTCAACTTCGTGACCGATGCCGTGTACTCACTCGTCGACCCGAGGATCCGTGATGGCCGCGAGCGTTGACGTCCTGACCGAAGAGGCGCCTCCGCAGATCGTCGAGCACCTCGACTCGACACGGCCACGGCGCGGACGGGTGGTCCTCGTCCTGGCGTGCGGGTGGCTCGGCGTCGTCTTGTTCGCGGCAGCGTTCGCCTGGCTGCTGCCGCTCCCTGACCCCAACGAGATCGACCCGCGCAGCGCGTTGCAGCCGCCGAGCGCCGAGCACTGGCTCGGGACCGACGGTCTCGGCCGCGACCAGCTGAGCCGGGTCGTGCACGGCGCCCAGGTGTCGGTGATCGTCGGCGTCACCGCGGTTGCCGTCGGAGCGATCGTCGGCGGTCTGCTCGGCGTGCTCGCCGGCTACCTCCGCGGGCGTGTGGAAGGCGCGGTGCTGGCGGTGAGCGACGTCGTGCTCGCCTTCCCGGGACTCGTGTTGCTGCTCGTCCTGCTGGCGTACATCGGGCGCAGCCTGCTGGCGATCTCGTTGATCATCGGGTTGTTGTCGATCCCGCTGTACGCCCGCGTCGCCAGAGCGAACACGCTGTCGGTCACCGAACACGACTACGTGCGCGCCGCCGGCATCCTCGGCGCCACCAGACGACGGACGGTGTTCCGCGAGGTGCTGCCGAACATCGTCTTGCCGCTCAGCGCCTACGCCTTCGTGGCGCTCGGACGGGTGATCGTCCTCGAGGGGTCGCTGGCCTTCCTCGGGCTCAGCGTCAAGCCGCCGGATCCCACGTGGGGACAGATGATCGCCGACAGCAAACGCCACCTCTCCGAGACCTTGTGGCCGGTGACCGTGCCGTCGATGGCGATGTTCCTCACCGTGCTCAGCCTGAGCCTCGTCGGCGACCGGATGCGCCACCGCATCGACGTCCGCGGAGACTCGGCATGAGCGAACTGCTGCGGGTGGACGACCTGCGGACGACGTTCGACACGCCGACCGGGCGCGTCGTGGCGGTCGACGGGGTCAGTCTGCGTCTCGACCGCGGGGCGACGCTGGGGATCGTCGGCGAGTCCGGATCGGGCAAGTCGGTGTTGTCGCGATCGATCCTGCGTCTCGTCGACGCTCACCACGCGCACGTGACCGGCGACGTCGTGCTCGACGGTCACGACCTGTCGAAGCTCTCGGGCCGGCAGCTGCGGGCGCTGCGCGGGCGCACGGCGGCGATGATCTTCCAGGATCCGATGACGGCGCTGAACGCGACGATGCGGATCGGCACGCAGCTCACCGAATCGCTGCGCGAGCATCTCGACGTCGATCGGGCGACGCGCCGTCGCATGGCGGTGGACCTGCTGCGGTCGGTCGGCATCCCCGAGCCGGAACGGCACCTGCGCAGCTACCCGCACCAACTGTCCGGCGGGATGCGCCAGCGGGCGATGATCGCCATCGCCCTGGCGTGCGGGCCCGAGCTGCTGATCGCCGACGAGCCGACGACCGCACTCGACGTCACGATGCAACGCCAGGTGCTCGACCTGCTGGCCGACGAGCAACAGCGGCGGGGCATGGCGATGATCCTGATCACCCATGATCTCGGCGTCGTCGCCGGACGCGCCGACCACATCATGGTCATGTACGCCGGCCGCACCGTCGAGCGCGCTCCGGCGCGACGGCTGTTCGAGCGGCCGTCCCATCCGTACACCGCGGGCCTGCTGCGATCGATCCCCCGCCTGTCGGACGAACCCGGACGTGAGCTCTCGACGATCACCGGGAATCCGCCGGTGGTCATCGCCGGCGGGACCGGATGCTCGTTCGCACCGCGTTGCCTGCTCGCCCAGCCGGAATGTCTGTCGACGACGCCGCGACTCGTGCCGGCCGACGGCGGCGATGCCGACGGTCCCGACACCCATGTCCACGCCTGCCTGTTTCCGCTCGGCACGGCGGGCGGCGAGTCGGCGATGCGACGCAACGAGGACGCCGGGATCACGGTGACCGGGCTGCGCGTCGCACGACGAGACCTCGACCTCGTCACCGCCGCCCGCGACGACGAGGAGGTAGTCGGATGACGGACCAACCGGCGGCATACGACCTTGCAGCCGACGCGACGCCCGGCAGTGCACCGATCCTCACCCTCGACGGCGTCAGCGTCGAGTACGGCAGCGGACGCGGCCGGTTCCGGGCGGTCGACGGCGTGACCCTCGACGTCTCGCGGGGCGAGACGCTGTCGATCGTCGGCGAGTCGGGCTGCGGCAAGTCGAGCCTGGCGCGGGCGATCGTCCAGGCGCCGCCGCCGTCAGCCGGTCGCGTGTCGTTCGACGGCATCGACCTGGCGTCGCTCGACGGCGAGCAACTCCGGCGTCTCCGTCCCCGGCTGCAGATGATCTTCCAGGACCCGATCTCGTCGCTCAACCCGCGGCGCACGGCGCGTCAGATCGTCGCCGAGGGACCGACGATCTGGCGGCGCACGCTTCCCCACGATCGCGATGTCGACGCCACGTTGCGCAACGTCGGCATCGACCCTGATCGGCTCGGCGACCGGCGACCCCACCAGTTCTCCGGTGGCCAGTGCCAGCGGATCTCGATCGCCCGGGCGATCGTCCTCCAGCCGGACGTGTTGGTCTGCGACGAGCCGGTCTCGGCGCTCGACGTGTCGGTGCAGGCGCAGGTGCTCAACCTGTTGCGCCGCCTCAAGGCCGAGCTCGGACTGACGATGATCTTCATCGCCCACGACCTGGCGGTGGTGAAGAACATCAGCGATCGGGTCGCTGTGATGTACCTCGGCAAGGTCTGCGAGATCGCCGACGTGCGGACGATCTTCGCCGCCCCCGCACACCACTACACCGCGGCGCTGTTGGCGTCGGTTCCCGACATCGACGTCGACACGTCGGCGATGGCCCCGCCGATCAGCGGCGAGGTGCCCTCGCCCGCGGCGCCGCCGTCGGGCTGCCGGTTCCGCACCCGTTGCCCGCGCGCCGAACAACGGTGCGCCGACGAGGAACCACAGCTCGCGCCCGCCAGCGCCGGCGTCGGGACGACGCACCTCGTGGCCTGCCACTTCCCGCTCGACACACCGGTCGTCGTCGACCGGGTCGAGCGCTCAGCCCTGGGTTGACCGCTCCTGCGTCCGAGCGGCGGCGCGGCCGACGTTCTCGTGGAAGAGCTGGAGCACTTCGAGGACCTCGTCGAGGTCCGGGAAGTCGCCGTCGAGGTGGCCGAGGGCGATCGTCTCGTTGACGGCCAGCAGCCCGGCGGCGATCATCCGCAACCGGCGGCGGTCGGCTTCGGACGAATTGGGCGCGCCGAGTGCGACGAGCCACGCCGTCAGGTTCTCGCGGCTCTTGGCCTGCTGTAGCCGGGCGTCCTCGCCGACGATGCTGGTCGGGTCGAGGCGGCTGCGGACAACGAGGCGGAACACGGACGGATGGGCGATCAGTCCGTTGACGTGGGCGGTGAAACGCACCCGGTAGTACTCGTCGATGGCGTCCTGGTTGGCCGACTCGCGGGCCTTGCGGTTGAGCTCGCGCCGGGCCTCCCACACCTCGTCGACGAGGTCACGGAGGAGTTGATCGATCGAGGCGAAGTGGACGTAGAAGCTCGACTGCGCCATGCCGGCGCGCTTGGTGATCTCGACCGTGGTCAGGTCGGACACGTCGCCCTCGTCGAGGATCTCGAGCGCCGCATCGAGGAGACGCTGCCGCGACCGCGCTTTCGCTTCTGCTCGGGCCACCGGCTTCCTCGTCACTTCTCAGGGCACCGAGCTCATCGCACCCGGCAGCACGCTCCCGGTCATCGTAGGCCGGGAGCGTGCCGCTGGATCACCGTCCTGCGCTGACCTGACCCCACATCACCGTGCCGAGATAGACCGGGTAGGCGCCCTCGCTGCCGTCGGGCAGCAGCCAGGTGTCGGTGCCGGTGATCGAGTCGTCGACCGCCCAGGTGGCGACGGTCGGAGCGCCGTAGAGCTGTGGCACGTCGCCGGCGAGGATCACCGAGATCTGCTCGACGAGGGCGACGCGCTCGTCGGGATCGGCGACGCGTTGCAACTCGTCGAGCAGGGCGGTGACCTCCGGGCTCGTGTAGCCGGTGAAGTTCTGCGACGAGCCGTCACCGAACGCTGCGGCGAGCGCCCGCCCGGCGTCGAACTCCTTGCCGACCCGGTAGCACTGCGCCTGGTAGTCCTTGCTGCGCGCCTGGGCCTGCAGCGTCGCCGACTCGACGGGGCTGATCTCGACGTCCACGCCGATCTCGCCCCACTCGCTCTGGTAGAACTGCGCCACCGCCATGGGACCGGGCGACGAGTTGCAGTGCAGGGTGATCGAGAGCGATTCGCCCGCACCCTTGCCGTCCGAGCGTGCCGGGTCGTCGAGGTACTCCTGGAGCTCGGCGGCCGCCGCGTCCGGATCGTTCGCCAGCTCGCCGGCGATCTGCGCTGCCTCGTCCGAGTAGTACGGGCTGTCGGGGCCGAACATCTGGTTCGCCTTCTCGGTGCCCTCGGCGTCGGACACGATCATCAGCTCCTCGGAGTCGATGGCCGTCGACAGTGCCCGGCGGACGCGGGCGTCGTCGAAGGGCGGCGCGGTGTTGTTGAACAGGACGGCGGCGGCGACGTTGCCGGGACGACGGGTGACGGTGACGCCGTCGATGTCGCCGACCGTCGCCGAACCGGTGAGCGACAGCAGCGCGTCGACGTCACCGGCAGCGAGTGCCTGCTCGCGGGTGTCGGCGTCGGGCATCGGCCGGAACGTGATGCCGGCCAGCGACGGCTGGCCCTCCTGCCAGTACTCCTCGTTGCGCACGACGGTGAGCTCGCTGTCGCGCACCCAGTCCTCGAACACGAACGGCCCGGTCCCGACCGGGTGCTCGCCGTTCGGATCGTCGGCGGCTGCGGTCGGCGAGAACGGGAACCCGGCGTCGGTGGTCAAGATGTCGGGGAACGCCGCATTCGGGGCGATCAGTCGGTACTCGACGGTGAGCTCGTCGATCACGGCGAGCTCGTCGACCTGGCCGAGCTGATCCTCGCCCGAGACCTCGGAGTCCTCGGCGATCAGGTAGTCGGTGAAGTTGCTCAGCAAGGCCTCGGCGTCGAGGGGCGTGCCGTCGTGGAATTGCACGCCCTCGCGGAGCGTGACCGTCCACACGGTGAAGTCGTCGTTCGCTTCGATCGACTCGGCGAGGTACGGCTGGTACGTGCCATCGGCGGCGCGGACGACGAGCGGGTCGTAGATCGAGTAGGCGACGTTGTAGCCGGCGGCGGCGAAGCTCGCCGTCCCGGGTCGCCACGAGTTCGTCTCGCCATCCAGGGCGACGACGATCGTCGCTGACGTGTCGGCGTCGTCGGCAGCGCCGGCGTCACTCTCCGTCGTGCCCGTCGTCCCGCCGCCGTCCACCGATGTGGCAGTGTCGTCGGCGGCGGTGTCGCCGCCCCCGTCGCTGCCGCAGGCCGCGATGGCGAGCGCGAACGCGGTGAGCAGCACGACGTGTCGGCCTCGGCGGGCCGTTCCGCGGATCATCACAAGCATCCCCCTCTGTCACCTCACCGATACTCTAACGGTGAGTTGCCGATAATGTATCGGTGAACGAGGGCGCAGGCAAGCGGGGATGGCGACCGAGGCATCCCGCGTCGCATCGCACCACATCGCACCACATCGCACCGCGGGTTCGTTCGCTGATACCGTATCGTTGAATGACCAACGCTCCCGCCCCCGACTCGCCGTCCGTCACGCGACGCCTCGCCCGCTACCTCGCCGCCGTCGCCGAGACCGAGCTCCCGGCGGACGTCGAGGCGTTGGCGACGCTGCACCTCCTCGACACCCTCGCCTCGGTCGTCGCCTGCCGCGACCTGCGCGCCGGCGAGGTGGCCCGCACCTACGCCGGGCGAGCGGGACGCGGCGACGTGCCGATCCTCGGCAGCACCGACCGTGCTTCCCTGCTGGATGCCGCGTTCTCGTCGGCGATCATCGCCCACGGGGCCGAGATCAACGACTTCTGTCCCTCGTCGTTCGTGCAGCCCGGGCCGGGCGTCGTCAGCACCGCGCTGTGCACCGCCGTCGACCGGCAGCGCAGCGGTGCCGAGACCATCCGCGCCATCGCGGGTGGCTACGAAGTCGCCTGTCGGACGCCAAAGGCGATCGGCATCGAGCACCTCCGCGCCGCCGGCGTGGCGTGTCACAGCATCGGCTCGCTGTTCGGTGTCGCCGCCGCCGCCGCCGCCATGCTGCGGCTCGACGAGGACCAAGTCGTCGACCTCGTGGCGCTGTGCGCCCAACAGGCCGGCGGATCCTGGCAGTGGCTGCTCGACATCGAACACCTCGAGAAGAGCTTCGTCTTCGGTGGCATGGCCGTCCACGACGGGCTCCACGCAGCACTGCTCGTCGAGGCCGGGTTCACCGGTGTCCCGGACGCGCTCGACGTCGAGGGCGGATGGCTCGCCGGCGGGCTGCTCGCCGGGCGCGACCGCTCCGGCCTGGAGACGTTGGTCGCGGGACTCGGCGTCGACTTCCAGCTCGATCTCGTGGGCTACAAGCGCTTCCCGGTGGGTGGACCGGTGCAACCGATCGTGCAGGGCGCGCTGGAGCTGCTGTCCGCACCGTCGAACGGTGAGGTCGAGCGCATCGAGGTGCTGATGCCCGGCGCCGCCGACACGTTCTCCGGGGCGCGGATGCCGGCGCTCAACGCCCGCTACCTGATCTCGCTGATCGCCGTCGACGGTCACCTCGACTTCGAGTCGGCCCAGTCACTGGAGCGGTTGCGGGGCGACGAGCAGGTGCGCGCCGTCATGCAGCGAATCGATATCCGCCACGACCCGGCGCAGGAGACGGTGCCGCGGTCCGAGTCGGCAACGATCTCCATCGACTTCGTCGACGGCAGCCGGCGGTCGGTTCACGTCGACCACGTCCGCGGCTATCCGTCACACCCGATGGACGCCGACGAGGTCGTCGACAAGGCGCGCAGTCTGATCGGCGCCCACTTCACCGATGCCCGTGTCAGCGAGATCGTCGACCTGTCGCTCGGCATCGCCGACCTCGACGACGTCCGCCCGCTCGTCGACGCCATCGCCCGCCCCTGACGCCCCACCCTGACCCGTCCCCCCGATCGATCCCCCCCCCCCGATCTCGGTCGGATTCTTCCCGGAAAGCGGGCAGATCCTGACCGAGATCGCAGCGGGGGGAGATGGTGTGGCGTGGCATCGACGGGAATGACGCCTAGCGTGCGGCCGATGATCCGGGCCCTCTTCTCCGCCGCCTGCCCGCGGGACTGAACGTGTTCGACAGCATCGCCAACTGGGTGACCGACGTCGTCGAGGCCATCGGCTACGTCGGTGTGGCGCTGCTCGTGGCGTTGGAGAGCGTGTTCCCGCCGATCCCGTCCGAGATCGTCCTCCCGCTCGCCGGCTTCGTCGCCGGCCGCGGCGACGCCAACCTGATCGGCATGATCCTCGCCGCCACGCTCGGCTCGGTCATCGGCTCATGGATCCTCTACGGCGTCGCAGCGGCGATCGGGCGCAATCGGGTCCACCGGTTCGTCGAGCGGTACGGCCGCTGGTTCGGCGTCGACACCGGCGACGTCGAGCGCGCCGAGGACTGGTTCGACCGCCGGGCGACGATGGCCGTGCTCGTCGGGCGCTGCGTCCCGCTGATCCGTTCACTGGTGTCGATCCCCGCAGGGTTCCGGCGCATGCCGCTGATCCGGTTCACGCTGCTCACTGCCGCCGGCAGCGCCGTCTGGAACACCGCCCTGATCGGTGCCGGCGCACTCCTCGGCGACCGCTGGGAACAGGTTGGCGACTACGTCGGCATCCTGCAGTGGCTCGTCATCGTGGCCATCGTCGGCCTCGTCGGATGGTTCGTCTGGGTTCGCATCGTGCGTCCCCGGATCGGCCTGCGCCGGTCGTCCTGACGCCGCCACCGTCGAACTCGGCGGCCGATCACGCCGCCTAGTCTCCGCGGATGCAGGAGATGTACGTCGTCACCCATCCCACCGCCGATCACCACGATCAGCGGCTCGTCGGCGGTTGGTACGACTCCCACCTCACCGCCGCCGGGCGGGATGCGGCGCGGGCGGTCGCCGAGGCGCTCGCTGCCCGGCTGGACCCTGCCGCACGGCCGGTGCGGGTGACGACGTCCGACCTCGCCCGCTGCCTGGAGACCGCCGAGATCGTCGCCGTGCGGCTCGGGGTGCGCGCGGTGCCGGACCGCCGGCTCCGCGAGATCAGCTTCGGTGAGGCGGAGGGCCGACCCGAGGAGTGGCTCCACGAGCGCCAGATTCCCGCGCCCGACGACGATCGGCTCGACCACCGCGGACCCGTCGCCGGCGCTGAGACCCGACGCGAGGTGGCGGTCCGCGTCGGCGAGTGCGTGCGCGAGCTGATGGCGGACACCGTGCACGACCACATCGTCGTCACCCACGGCTACGCGCAGACGTTCGTGATCACCACGTGGCTGCAGCTGCCCGTCGACGCCGTCGGCTTCGTCTCCTTCGGCACCAGTCCCGGCGCCATCACCCACCTCCGCCACGACGACGACTGGCGCAATCGCACCGTCGTGTCGCTCGGCGCGACGGATCACCTCGCCGGCGCCTGACCGGCACCTGACCGGCACCAGACCGGCACTCGCCCGGGTCGACGGCGAGGTTCGGACGTAGCGGGCGTAACGTCGTGGCGATGTCCGACGCCCACTTCGATCCGTTGATGCACGTCGCTCAGCCGGAGCATCCCGACGCCATCGCAGTGGCACGGGTGGCGGCGGGACGAGCGATCCGCGACCTCGGCCACGAGCTCGTCGGCCACCACGCCTCGATCGAGTTGCTCGACGAGGTGACGGCGACCCTCGATGCGCTGTCGGCGCGCCTCGCCGAGGGACGGCCGCGGTCGCGAGCCGAGGTCCGCCGCGAGGGCCAGTTCGGTTCGCCGCCGCCTGACGGGTCGCTGATGACGACGTACGACGAGCGTCCGGTGTCCGGCCCAGCCAGTCCGTGGGGTCTCGACCTCGAGGTGCACCGCGACGGCGACGAGGCAGTCGGCTCGTTGACGCTGCGATCCGCGCACGAGGGCGCCCCCGGACGCAGCCACGGCGGCATCGTCGCCGCGCTGTTCGACGACGTCTACGGGTTCGTGCTGGAGATCCAGGCGCAGTCAGCGTTCACCGGTGAGCTGTGGGTGCGCTACGAGGCGGGTGTGCCGATCGGCGTGCCGTTGACCTGCCGGGTCCGCCTCGACCGGATCGAGGGCCGCAAGCTGTTCATGGACGGCGAGCTGACGGTCGCCGACACGGGGCAGGTGCTCGCCCGCTCGCGGGCGACGTTCATCGCCATCGATCCGAGCGTGTTCGCCGCCACCGCGTCCTGAACGTGCGCCGGTCCCGGCCGGCTCAGCCGAGACGGCTCTTCTGTACCTTGCCCATCGCGTTGCGCGGCAGCTCACCGACGAGGCGGATGTCGCGCGGACGCTTGTGGGTGGTCAGGCGGTCGGCGAGGAACGTCGAGATCTCGGTGGCCCCGACGCCGTCGGCGACCACGTAGGCGACCACGCGCTGCCCGAGATCGTCGTCGGGCGCACCGACGACAGCGGCCTCGCGGACGGCGGGGTGTTCGAGGATCGCCGTCTCGACCTCGCCGGCGCCGACCTTGTAGCCGCCGGTCTTGATGATGTCGATGGACGTGCGGCCGACGATGCGGTGGAAGCCGCCGCCGTCGACGACCGCCGAGTCACCGGTGACGAACCAGCCGTCGACCATGTCCTCGGGGCGGTTGCCGGAGAGGTATCCGTCGAACAGCGTCGGGCCACGAACCTGGAGGTGACCGACCGTGACCCCGTCGGCCGCGACCGGCTGTCCGTCGTCGTCGACGAGGCGCGCCTCGACACCGGCGATCGGCGTGCCCACCCAACCCGGACGGCGCTCGCCGTCGGCGCGTGTGCTCAGCGTGATCAGCGTCTCGGTCATGCCGTAGCGCTCGACCGGCGACGATCCGGTGAGCTCGGTCAGCTGCTCGAAGACGGGGACCGGCAACGGCGCGCTCCCGGACACCAGGAGCCGAGCACTCCGCAGGGCGCGGGCGGCATCGGGTTCGGCGCACACCCGCGACCACACGGTCGGAACGCCGAAGTACATCGTGCCGCCGGCCGCGGCGTAGGCGTCGGGCGTCGGTCGTCCCGTGTGCGTCAGCTTCGAGCCGACGCGCAACGGCCCGAGCACACCGAGGACGAGGCCGTGGACGTGGAACAGCGGCAGGCCGTGGACGAGGTGGTCGTCGGGCGTCCAGGCCCACGCCTCGGCAAGTCCGTCGAGATCGGCGGCGAGCGCCCGTCGTGACAGCACCGCACCCTTCGGCAAGCCGGTGGTGCCCGACGTGTAGACGATCAGCGCCGGCGCGTCCGGCGGCGGCTCCGGCAGGTCGGCGCCGTCCGCCGAGTCGAGGCCGACGACATCGACGCCGACGACGTCGAGGTCACCTGCGTCCCACGACGGCGCGCCGAGGACGGCGGTCGCCGCACTGTCGCGGACGATGTGCTCGCGCTCGACGGGTCCAGCATCTCCCGGGATCGTGGCGACGGGTACGCCGGCCGCCAGCGCGGCGAGGATCGAGACCACGGTGTCGAGGGTCGGCTGGGCCTCGACGACGACGCTGCGGTGTCCGCCGAGCCGGGCACCGGCGGCGTGGGCCCGGCGGCGCAACTCCTCCCAGGAGACGTCCTCACCGCCGATGCGGACGGCGTCGCGATGGTCACCGTGACGTCCGGACAGGGCAGGCAGCAGGTCGGACACGCCGGGTGATGGTAGGAGCGGCGCACCGTCCGCGCCATTTCGGCGGCGCGACGTCAGCGGATGACGCGGTAGTGGACGTGGGTGCAGAGCGAGACGGCGCGCGACGAGATCTGCTCGAGCGCGAACAGCGGGACGCCGTCGAACAACCGCTTGCCCTCGCCCAGGACGGCAGGCACGATCTGCAGACGGAGCTCGTCGACGAGACCCGCGCCGAGGTACTCATTGACCGTCGACGGTCCGCCGGCGACGTGGACCGGCAGCTCGCCGGCAGCCGCACGTGCCTGCTCGAGGGCGCTGAGGATGCCGTCGGTGACGAAGTGGAACGTCGTGCCGCCCTCCATCTCGAGCGGCGGGCGGTCGTGGTGGGTGAGGACGAAGACCGGGCGGTGGTACGGCGGGTCGTCACCCCACCAGCCGCGCCAGTCGCCGTGCCACTCGCCGCGCACGGGCCCGAACATGTTGCGACCCATCACGTAGGCGCCGGCGGCGAGGATCGCCTCGATCTCGTCGGTGCTCTCCCCCTCGTCCTCGAACATCCACCGGTGGAGGAGCTCTGCCGGGACGTCGCCGAAGGGGCGCTCCTCGGTCTGGTTGTCGCCGGCACCGAAGCCGTCCAGCGAGATCGACATGGTGGCGACGACGGGTGCCATGGTGCTCCTCCTCACCGCTCGCGCCGAGCGGTCCGCACCCCTTGTTACTCGCTCCGCCGGTCGTCTGATCGTCGGCGTCGCAACAGCGTCAGAGCCGGAACAGCGCCTCTTGCATCATCGACGCGACAAGCGTGCCGTCCTCGGTGTGCAGCGAGCCGATCGCCAGGCCACGGGCGTCGTTGAAGTTGAGGCCGGTGCCCTCGTAGCGGTGCCATCGCGCCGGATCGAACGGCCGGTGGAACCAGATCGCGTGGTCGAGGCTGGCGGCCATGCCGCGACCGAATGCGAACGGCACTCCGGGCGGTCGGGCGGCACCCATCAGGCCCATGTCGGACATGAACGTGAGGGCGCAGGCGCGTGTGACGGCATCGTCTTCGGCGACGTGACGCATGCGGATCCAGTACGGCAAGCCGGCGTAACCGTGCGGTCCGAGTTCGGGCACGCGGATCTCGAAGCGGTCCGACATCTCGGCCATCTTGACGGTCTCGGTGGCGTCGTCGAACTCGACGGTCGGCGTCGACGGCGGCGACCAGTCGACCGACACCTCCGGCACGTGGAACGAAGCGACGAGCTCGAGGATCACCGCACCGTCCTGGGTGGCGGTGACCTGGCGGGTGTCGAACGACTGGCCGTCGCGAGTGCGGGCGACGCGGTAGTGCACGTCGATGTCGGGCTTGCCGGCGCGCACGAAGTAGGCGTGCAGCGACTGCGGGAGCTTGGCGTCGGGGACCGTCGCCGCCGCGGCGGCGAGCGCCTGGGCGGCGATCATGCCGCCGAACAGCCGGCCCTGGGGCGCCTCCGGCTCGCGGAACACGAAGGTGTCCGGTCCGCCGTCGTCGAGGGTCAACAACCGCGCCAGCCAGCTCCGTCCGTTGCGATCGTCCACCGTGGCGTCCATCCCCGAAGGGTGACACACCGACCTCGGTCACCCACGATCCCCGGCACACGATCACCGGCACGATCCCGGTCGAGACCTGCCCGCTTTCCGGGACGATTCCGACCGAGATCGTCGGGTCAGCCGTAGAAGCCGTCGCGCGGGTTGATGCCGCCGCTGCCGACACTCGCCGACTTCGAGGAGAACGACATGACGCTCACCGGCGTACGCGGCGATGGTCGCCGACGACCGAGTGTGCTCCCGGTTCCTGGTGGCGTCGGGAGGTGCGTCTAGAGTGCGGACGCTCGTGCAGCGGGGCTGAAGTGCACGAGCCACGGAGCGATCCGTGTGGGGATTGGGGATCCGGGCGGCGACGCCCGGTCAACGAACGCAGAGGGGGTACCAGTTGTCACGTCTCAGTGTCGCGTCCGGATTGGTAGCAGCCGAGGGCGGCTACCAGGAATTCTCCCTCCAAGGAGGTGAGTACGCGGTCCTCGGGTTGTCCGTGCTGGCAGCACTGTTGGCGCTCGCAGTGGGCTTCCACTTGATGCGCGGGGTGCTCGCCGCAGACGAGGGCACACCGAAGATGATCGAGATCGCGGCGGCGATCCAAGAGGGCGCCGCGGCGTACCTGCGGCGCCAGTTCCGCACGATCGCCGTCATCATGATCCCGTTGGCGGTCATCGTGTTCGTCACCTCGACCGAGGTGCTCAAGCCCGACGGTGAGACGGCGCTGACGTTCTTCCAATCGGGGCTCTTCCGCACGCTGGCATTCATCGCCGGCGCCGTCCTGTCGGGTCTGACCGGCTACGTCGGCATGACCCTGGCGACGCGCGGCAACGTCCGCACGGCAGCCGCGGCGCGGGCGGGATCGCTTCCCGCGGCGCTGAAGGTGGCCTTCCGGACCGGTGGCGTCGCCGGCATGTTCACCGTCGGCCTCGGCTTGCTCGGGGCGACGCTGATCATCCTCATCTTCCAGAACACGAGCTCGGCGATCCTCATCGGCTTCGGATTCGGCGGCTCGTTGCTGGCCCTGTTCCTGCGCGTCGGTGGCGGCATCTTCACCAAGGCTGCCGACGTCGGTGCCGACCTCGTCGGCAAGGTCGAAGCGGGCATCCCCGAAGACGACCCGCGCAACCCGGCGACGATCGCCGACAACGTCGGCGACAACGTCGGCGACTGCGCCGGCATGGCCGCCGACCTGTTCGAGTCGTACGAGGTCACCCTCGTGGCGTCGATCATCCTCGGCGTGCCGGCGTTCGCGGCGATCGGCGCCAACCCGGCGCTCGGCCTCGTGTTCCCACTCGCCGCCCGCGCCGTTGGTGTCGTGGCCTCGATCGCCGGCGTCTATGCCGTGCGCGCCAAGGAGGGCGAGACCAACGCCTTGCGCCCGATCAACCGCGGCTTCCTCACCGCCGGCATCATCACCGTGATCGGCACGCTGGCGATCGCCCTCGGCTACGTCGGCAACGACAACGCCAACGAAGGCTGGAAGTGCTTCGGTGCGGTCGTCATCGGCCTCGTCCTCGCCCAGGTCGTCAGCAGGCTGACCGAGTACTTCACCGGCACGGAGTACGCGCCGGTGCGTGAGATCGCCGAAGCCACCCGTTCCGGTCCCGCGACGACGATTCTGTCGGGCACGTCGTCGGGACTCGAGTCGTCGGTCTACGCCATCGTTGCCATCGCCATCGCACTCGGTGTGGCGCTCACGCTCGGCGGCGGCAACCTGCTGTTCTCCTTCTACCTCGTCGCCCTGACTGGCATGGGCATGCTCGCCACGACCGGCGTCATCGTCTCGGAGGACACGTTCGGCCCGGTCGCCGACAACGCTGCCGGAATCGCCGAGATGTCCGGCGAGTTCTCCGGCGAGCCGGCGCGGATCATGGTCAGCCTCGATGCCGTCGGCAACACCACCAAGGCGGTGACCAAGGGCTTCGCCATCGGCTCGGCGGTGATCGCCGCCGTCGCCCTGTTCGCCAGCTACATCGAGACCGCAGCGAACGAGACGTTGCCGGCCGAGGTCGTCGATGCGCTCCAGGACACGTCACGCGGCGTGTTCGACGCCATCCCGATCAACGTCGCCGACCCCAAGGTCTTCATCGGCCTGCTGCTCGGTGGTTCGATCAGCTTCTTGTTCTCGGCGCTCGCCATCCGCGCCGTCGGTCGTACCGCCGGCGTCGTGGTGCAAGAGGTCCGCAACCAGTTCGCCGACGGCAAGATCATGTCCGGCGAGCGCAAGCCCGACTACGGCCCGGTCATCGACATCTGCACCAAGGCGTCGCTGCGTGAGCTGATCACGCCGGCACTGCTCGCCGTGTTGAGCCCGGTGATCGTCGGGTTCGGCATCGGCTACCTGGCGCTCGGCGCCTTCCTCGGAGCGGTGATCCTCACCGGCCAACTGATGGCCAACTACCTGTCCAACGCGGGCGGCGCCTGGGACAACGCCAAGAAGTACATCGAGGACGGCCACGAAGGTGGCAAGGGTTCCGAGTCGCACAAGGCGGCGGTCATCGGCGACACCGTCGGCGATCCGTTCAAGGACACCGCCGGGCCGGCGCTCAACCCGCTGATCAAGGTGATGAACCTGGTGTCGCTGCTGATCCTGCCGGCGGTGATCGCCCTGTCGAACATCGACGAGGACAACGTCGTCGTCTCGAGCCCCAAACCGGCCGGCGTTGCCATCGCGGTCGTCTCGGCACTGGTCCTCATCGCCTCCGTCATCTACTCGAAGCGGTCGACCGTGGCGGTCGGCGACGCCCCCGATCGGGTGCCGACGACGGTCTGACCGGGCCGCCCGTCACTCGGCACGCCGCCGGAGCACGCGCTCGACGTGTGCCCGGCGGCGCGCTCGCGGGTACTCACGCGAGAACGCCGCCTCGGCTTCGTCGGTGGCGACGAGGACGAGCTCGCCGTCGGCCGGCAGCGGCACGTGAGCGTCGGGGTTGCCCTCGACCGTGCCACCGCGGTCGACGGCGACGACATTGCAGCCGGTCCGGCGGTAGACGTGCGCCTCGGCCAGGGTCTTGCCCACGAGCTCTCGGGGGATCGGTGTGCGGAACACGTTCAGTCCCTCGGAGACGAGCAGCGTCTCGTCGCCGCGGAACTGGTTCCAGATCGCCGCCGAGCCGGTCGCCGCGTAGGAGAGCACGGCGTCCGCGCCGGCGCGGTAGAGCGTCGACACGTTGCGGTCGAGGCGGGCCCGCGAGACGAGACGAACGTCGGGTCGCAACCCCCGGCAGTAGCGGGTGAGGTACACGTTGATGTCGTCGTCGTGGGTGGTGATGACGACGGCGGTGGCGTGGTCGATGCCCGCCTCCTGCAGCACCGCCCGTTCGGCGGCGTCGCCGATGACGTAGGCGACGCCGCGGCGTTTGCGACCGGCGAGCTTCTCGACGATCGTGCACGAGATCCCCTCGGCGGCGAACGCCGCCGCGGCGGCACGGCCGACCCGGCCGCCACCGATGATCACCTTGTGGTGATGCCGCTCGGTCGCCGTGTCGGTGTGCAGCGCGTCGTAGGCGGCGAGCTGCGCGGCGGTGCCGGCGAGCAGCAGGATCGTCGAGGTCGCCAGCCGCGTCTCGGCCGTGGCGATCTCGAACACGCCACGGTTCCAGACCCCCACGATGCCGACCCCGAGACGCTCCCGCAGCCGCGCTTCGGAGAGCGTCCGACCCACGAGGTCGGTCCCGCTGGTGCCGGCCTCGGCGATCAGCAGGCCGGCGATCTCACCGATCACCTGGCTGCGGCCGGCCAGTCCCAGCGTCCGTGCCGCCATCGCCGAACCGAGGATCTCGCCGAGCTGCACGACATGGTCGGCACCGGCGATCTCGAGGATCTCGACGGAGGCCGGCGAGTTGGCGCTGGCGGCGACGTCGACCATCGGCGCGATCTCTTGCACGGTGAAGGCGATGTTGGTGTTCGCCGGATCGCTGCGCGTGGCCACCACGAGCGCCGCCTGCTCGACGTTGGCGCGGTGGTAGGTGTCCGGGTCGTCGAGCGCACCGACCATCACGCTGCGTCCTTCGTCGTGCAGTTGGCCGGCCTCGACGATGTCCTCGACGACGACGACGTACGGGACGTCGGCCTGGCCGGCGCGCTCGATCAGCGCCTCCTCCACCGGTCCCATCGACGTCAGGATGAGGTGATCGCGCATCCCCGCCGGCACCTGGCGCGGCGTCCGGCGGCGTTCGCGCTCCGACATCCACGGCATGAACACGAACTGGATGAAGACGAACGGCAGCATCACGAGCAGGAACGCCGATCCGGACAGGAGCACGATGATCGAGAAGACACGGCCGGCATCGGACTCGAACGTGATGTCGCCGAAGCCGAGCGTGGTCATCGTCGTCAGCGTCCAGTAGACGCTCGTCGGCCACGAGTAGGACCGACCTTCGCGGTCCATCAGGGCGTGGAACACCGAGCTGAACACGGCGACGATGGCGACGAACGCCAGCACCAGCACGAACACGGTCTTCAGCTGCCGGCGGCGCTGCGCTCGACGGGCCAGCCGCTGCGTGCGCTCGTCCGCCTCGGTGCGCGGCGCCACGACGAGACGGGCCGTCGCGTTGGCGACGGTCGAGCCGAGCGCTTTCAGCACCGTCGGCCTCTCATGGCGATCACCGCATGGATGATGGCACGCTCGACCGCTCCGGTCGGGCTCGCCCGGTACCGGCGCCTGATGGGGGCGCCTGATGGAGGTGCGATGGAGGTGCGATGGAGGTGCGATGGACGTGCGGTGGCCGGCGAGCCGGCGTCACCCTACGCTCGTCACCGATGCGTCTGATCTTCGTCCGTCACGCCGACGCCTACGCAGGGTTGCGGGGCATCATCGCCGGGCCACTGGGCTGCCGGGGACTGACCGACCTCGGGCGCAGCCAGGCCGAGGCGCTGCGCGACAGCATCTTCGAGACCGGCGCTCCGGCGGTCGACGTCCTGCTCACCAGCCTGCTCCCGCGGGCGATCGAGACGGCGAGCATCATCGCCCCGGCGCTCGGTTTCGACGAGGTGCCCCAGGACTGCGACCTCTGCGAGGTGCACACCGGCGATGCCGACGGTCTCGACTGGGCCGATTACGCCGAACAGTTCGGCTCGGTCGACATGCACGCCGAGCCGGAGCGACTGTTCGCGCCCGGTGGGGAGAGCTGGAACAGCTTCCACGCCCGCGTCGACACGGCGATGACACGCCTGGCTCGGGAGTATCCCGGTCAGACGGTGATGACGGTGAGCCACAGCGGCGTCATCGCCGCAGCGATGCGGGTGCGGTTCGGCGGACCGCTGACCGGCGGCATCCGGCTCGTGCCGACGAACACCGGCATGACCACCTGGGAGTTCGACGACAGCGAGCAGTGGACGCTGCGCTCCTACGACGACGCCCGCCACCTCGACGCCCGCCGCCCCGACGCCCGCCACCTCGACGCCCGCCACCTCGACGCCCCCCATTTCGACGAGGGGTCGTGATCGGCGCGCCGTTTGCGCGGCGCGGACAACCGGGTACGGGGGGCGGCGTGAACGACTTCTCCGTCGACGATGCCCGCATTGCCGCCGACCGCGGGGATCTCGCCGCATGGGTGGCGGCGTTCCTGCGCAGCCCGGGCAGCGACAACGCTGTCCTCGCCCAGCAGCTGCACGACCAGAAGGCGTCGTGGTGGGGTCCCGTCGAGCTGCCATTCGACGAGCTCCAGCGCCTCGCCGGCCCACCGGACCAACCGGCCCTGGCGCCGCTCGGCGAGGACGACCTGGAGACCGTCGAGGAAATGGACGACAGCATCCAAGACGGTTGGCAGCCCCCGCCGCTCGTGGTGTCGTACCGCGACGGCGAGTTCACCGTCGAAGACGGCAACCACCGCATCGAGGGACTCCGCCGGAGTGGCCGCAGCGAGTACTGGGCGGTCGTCTGCTTCGACGACGATCATCAACGCGACGAGTTCGTCGCCGCTCGGCACACCTCCACCGGCAGCTGACCGACCCGCTCGCCCACCCCCTCGCCCACCATCTCGCCCGCCCCCACCCTCTCGCCGACCAGTGCCCCGGCAGCGCACAGCGTGCCGCAGGCGTCTGCCGGCGGTCGGTACGGTTTGCGACGTGACCGAGCCGGCCATTCGCACCGATCGGCTGACGAAGCGGTTCGGGCACGTCACCGCGCTCGATGCGCTCGATCTCGACGTCGCCGCCGGCGAGGTGTTCGGCTTCCTCGGTCCCAACGGGGCGGGCAAGTCGACGACGCTCAAGCTGCTCCTCGGCCTGATCAGACCGAGCGCCGGGCGGGCGATGATCCACGGCATCGACGTCACCCGCACCCGCGAGGTGCACCGGCTGCTGGCCTACGTGCCCGGCGACGTCAGCCTGTGGCCACGGCTGACCGGGCACGAGTGCCTGGCGCTCTTCGGCCGACTCCAAGGTGGCGTCGACGAGACGTACCGCGACGAGCTTGTCGAACGGTTCGAGCTCGACCTCACCAAGCGGGCCCGGGCCTACTCCAAGGGCAACCGCCAGAAGGTGGCGTTGGTCGCCGCCTTCGCCCGACGTCCCGACGTGCTGCTCCTCGACGAGCCGACGAGCGGGCTCGACCCGCTGATGGAGCAGCAGTTCCGTCGCTGCATCCACGACGCGACCGAACGCGGGCAGACCGTGTTCTTGTCGTCGCACATCTTGTCGGAGGTCGAAGAGCTGTGCGCCCGCGTCGGCATCCTGCGCGACGGCAGGCTGGTCGAGGTCGCCAACGTCGAGACGTTGCGCCAGATGCACTCCAGCGAGCTCGAGATCGACTTCCACGGCGAGCCTCCCGACCTCGCCCACGTCGATGGCGTCGACACCTGCCGGCGCACGCCGAACGGTCTGCGCCTGCAGCTGAGCGGCTCGCCGGGGCCGCTGCTGGCGGCGATCGACACGTCGACCGTGAGGGCGATCCGCTCGGCCGAGGCGTCGCTGGAGGAGATCTTCCTCACCTACTACGGCGAGGGCGATGACGGCGACCGCGATGACGGCGACGCGGCCTGAGCGCGCCGTCGCCGGACTCGCCGTCCGCGAGACGCGCACCGGTGTCGCCGTGCTCGCGGCGACGTCGGTCGTGATGATGTCGGCGATGGTGCAGAGCTTCGACCGCACCGACCTCGGCGCCGCGTCCGGCTTCGGTGCCCTGCTGGAGAACCCCGCGGTCCGGGCGCTCTACGGGATGCCGTTCGACGTCACCACCGCCGGCGGGTTCGCCGTGTGGCGCGGCAGCGTCTTCTTGTGCATCTTCACCGGGCTGTGGGGACTGCTGGCGGCCACCCGCGTGCTGCGCGGCGAGGAGGAGGCGGGCCGCTGGGACCTGCTGCTGACGGCGCCGATCACACGACGCCGGGTGCTCGGCACCCACGCCGGGATCCTCGCCGGCGGCAGTGTGGCCATCGGTGCCGCCGTGTTCGTGGCCTTCGTCGCCAACGGGCAGCCGGTCGAGGGGTCCGGGCTGTTCGCGCTCGGGATGACGTTGCTGACGCTGACCTTCGTCGGCGTGGGTGCCGTCACGTCACAGCTCTTCGCCGCTCGACGCCGAGCGGCCGGCGTCGCCGGTGCCGTGCTCGGCGCGTCGTACGTCGTGCGGATGATCGCCGACAGCGTCGCTGACGCCGCCTGGCTGCGGTGGTTGAGCCCGCTCGGGTGGGTGGAGAACCTGCAGGCCTTCGCCGGCGACCACCTGCTGCCGCTGGTGCCGCTGACCCTGGCGCCGATCGCACTGTTCGTCGCGGCGATGGCGCTCGACGGCATGCGTGACACCGACGACGGGGTGTTCGCCGATCCGGGAACGGCCCGCGCGAGGTTGACGCTGCTGTGCGACCCGCTGGCGTTCGCCTGGCGGCAACGACTGAGCGGCGTGATCATCTGGGGTGCGTCGTTGTTCGTGTTCGGCTTCGTACTCGGTGCGATCACCGACGCCTTCGTCGACTTCGTCGCCGGCGACGAGCAGATCGCCGAGCTCACCCAGCAGTTCGGTTACACGTCGCTGGGCGACCCGCAGGGCTTCGTCTCGTCGATGATCGCGATGTGCGCCGCAGTCGTGGCGGTCTACGCCGTCACCGGCATCCACCGCCTGTGGGAGGACGAGCAGTTCGGCCGACTCGATCTCGTCTTCGCCGCCTCGGTCAGCCGCACCCGGTGGCTGGCGGCGGCCGCCGCGACGACCGGCGTCGGCGCCGCTGCCGCCCTGGCACTCACCGGCGTCGGCACGTGGGTCGGGTGCGTCGTGGCGGGCGTCGACCTGACGCTCGCTGCGGCCGTCGGTGCTGCCGCCAACCTGACCGCGCTGGTGGCCGTGTTCTTCGGTGCCGCGATCGCGCTCCACGGCCTCAACCCGACGTTGACGATGCCGCTCGTCGGCGGGGCCGCCGGTGGCCTCTACGTGTGGAGTTTCCTCGCTCCCGCTGTCGACGCTCCGCAGTGGGCGATCGACCTGTCGCCGTGGGCGCACGTCGCCGTCGCCCCGCCGGACCCGGTCAACTGGATGTCGACGGCGGTGATGGGGGCCCTCGCCGTGGCGCTGACGGCCCTCGGCTTCGTCGCCTACGCCCGACGCGACCTTCGCTAGTTCGCCGACGCTGCCGCGTGGGCCGCACACGAAGGTCGCGTCGCCGCGGCGACGCCTAACGTCCACGCCATGAGCACGTTCGACGTCGCGGCCGTCGTGACCTCGCTGGCCACCGAGCGTACGGTCGACATCGTCACCACCGGCCGACACAGCGGGGAGCCGCGCACCACCGAGATCTGGACGACGCTCGTCGAGGGCGACCTCTTCATCTGCGGGACGCCGGCAGCCGCACCCACCGACCGCCGACCGGCGCGGCGCGACTGGTTGGCGAACCTGCTCGCCGAGCCGTCGTTCACCCTGCGGCTCAAGCAGTCGATCGCCGCCGACCTGCCTGCCCGGGCGACCGCGGTCGACGACCCGGCCGAGCGCCGACGCCTGTTCGACGCCGCCCAGAGCGAGTACTACCGCCAGCACTCGCGCTCGGCCGAGGACTTCGTCGTTCATGCGCCGGTCGTGCGGGTGGAGCTCGTCGGCGAGGCCAGCGCTGTCGCCGACGAGCTGCGAGCCACGCGGCGCAGCGGCCCGGTCTGACGCCGCGGCGATGCTCAGCGCAACGCGGCGACGAGGTCGGCCACCGTGCGGTCGACCGCCGTGCGCAACGCCAACTGCGTCTGTGTGCGGGTGATGCCCGGCAACTCGAGGATCCGCTGCAGCACGTCGTAGAGGTGCTCGTTCGATCGGGCGACGACGCGCAGATGCAGGTCACCCGGCCCGGTCACCGAGTGGACCTCGAGCACCTCGTCGATCGCGGCGAGACCGGCGACCACCTCGTCGCCACTGCCCTGGGCGATCTCGAGGGTCGTGAACGCCAGCACGCCGTACCCGGCAGCGGTCGCGTCGAGCTCGGGGCCGAAGCCGACGATGACGCGGTCGCGGGTCAGGCGGTCGAGGCGCGACTGCACCGTGCCCCGGGCGACGCGGAGCCTCCTCGCCATCTCGACCACCGGCAGATTCGGCGCGGAACGCAGCAGGGCGACGAGGCGGACGTCGAGCGCGTCCCAGCCGGACGGCGACGGGCTGGTCAATGTGTCCAGCGTTCTGCCACGACCATGGCTCGACAGTAGGCGATCTGCACGGTGATCGGCGGGTGGCTTGATCGGATTGTCAGGCCGCATGACGATGCAGTCGCAGTCTGCACCCCCACCGGGAGGAACCCCATGACCGAGCGCTCCGTCTCCCCGTCGTCGACGTCCGCCGCCGTCTCGTCGCAACGCTCATCACAGACGACGCTGGCCCCGGGCGCCCGCCTCCGCGGGTGGGACTCACTCGAGTTCTACGTCGGCAACGCCCGTGCGATGGCCGGGTTCCTGACCGCCGCCTTCGGCTTCCGGGTGACCGCCTACGCCGGCCCGGAAACCGGCCGCAACGACATCGCCTCGTATCTCCTCGAACAGGGCGACATCCGTTTCGTCGTCACCGCCGGGCTCACTCCCGACTCGCCCATCTGGGCCCACGTCCGCGAGCACGGCGACGGCGCCCAGGACCTCGCCTTCGTCGTCGACGACGCCGCGGCGACCTTCGAGGCGGCGGTGAATCGCGGCGCCCGAGCGGTCCGCGAGCCGTACGAGCTGAGCGACGAGTTCGGCACCCTCCGCCTTGCCGCCATCGGCACCTACGGCGAGACCAAGCACACCTTCGTCGACCGCCGCGACTACCACGGCCCCTACTGCCCGGGATACGTCACGACCGGGCTGCCGCCCGAGCCGTCGAACGCGCCGGTCGGACTCGACACGATCGACCACGTCGTCGGCAACGTCGAGGTCGGCAAGCTCGACGAGTGGGTCGCCTTCTACGAGGACGTGATGGGGTTCCGCCAGCTGCGTCATTTCGACGAGCACCAGATCGCCACGGAGTACAGCGCCCTCCGCTCGACCGTCGTCACCAACGACCACGGTGTGACGATGCCGCTCAACGAGCCGGCGGCCGGGCTCAAGCGCAGCCAGATCCAGGAGTACCTCGACACATATCGCGGTCCGGGCGTGCAGCACATCGCCCTCGCCACGAGCGACATCGTCCACGCCATCAGCGCACTGCGCGCCCGCGGCGTCCGCTTCCTGGAGGCCAACGAGGAGTACTTCGTCGACGTCCGTGACCGGCTGCATTTCCTCGACGTGCCCTGGGGCGAGATCGAGGACCTCGGGATCCTCGTCGACCACGAGCCCGACGGCCACCTGCTGCAACTGTTCACCGAACCGATCGCCGACCGGCCGACGGTGTTCATCGAGATCATCCAGCGCGGCGGAGCGACCGGGTTCGGCGAAGGCAACTTCAAGGCGCTGTTCGAGTCGATCGAGCGCGAGCAGGCACGGCGAGGGAACCTGTGAGCGCGAGCGAGGTCGGGTGACATGCCGTACTACCGATCCGTCGGTGACGTCCCGGCGAAGCGCCACGTCCACCATCGCGACGACTCCGGGCATCGCTTCGCCGAGGAGCTGATGGGCCAGGAGGGCTTCTCGTCCAACTCGTCGTTGCTCTACCACCGTCATTCACCGTCGGCGCTGCTGGCGATCGAGCCGCTGCCGCGCGCCGTGGTCGATGCCACCGCCGACGTGCCGTTGACCCCACGGCACATCCGCACGTCGGCAGTGGCTCGACCCGCCGACGATGATCTCGTGCTCGGCCGGCAGGTGCTGCTGGTCAACGACGACGTCGAGGTGTCGTGGGTCGACGCACGCGCCGACAGCGCGCTCCACCGCAACGCCATCGGCGACGAACTGCTCTTCGTCCAGCACGGCACCGGGCGACTGGAGTCGGTGTTCGGTTCGCTCGACGTCGGGCCCGGCGATTACGTGATCGTGCCCGCCTCGACGACTCACCGCTGGATCGTCACCGGCGACGGGCCGCTGAGCGCGCTGGTGATCGCCAGTCGCGGACACGTCGCCGCGCCGGCCAAGCACCTGTCGCGGTTCGGTCAGTTCCTCGAGCACGCGCCCTACTGCGAGCGCGACCTCCGGGTGCCCGGTGCGCTGCTCGACGAGTCGGCGGTCGGTCCGGTGCCGGTCGTCGTCCGCAACCGTGCCGGTTGGTCACGCCACGTGCACTGCTCCCATCCCTTCGATGTCGTCGGCTGGGACGGCTGCGTGTACCCGTACGCGCTGAACATCGCCGACTTCGAGCCGATCGTCGGGCGCCTGCACCAACCGCCGCCCGTGCACCAGACATTCGAGTTGCCGGGTGCGGTGATCTGCTCGTTCGTCCCGCGGCCGTTCGACTTCCATCCCGACGCCGTGAAGGTGCCGTATCACCACGCCAACACCGACTCCGACGAGGTGCTCTTCTACTCGGCCGGCAACTTCATGAGTCGGGCGGGCTCGGGGATCGGGATCGGCTCGATCTCCTACCACCCCGCCGGTTTCGTGCACGGCCCGCAACCCGGCAGCGTCGAGGCGAGCGACGACCAGGCCGCCACCGAGGAGGTGGCGGTGATGCTCGACACGTTCGCCCCGCTGCGCGTCTCCGCCGCCGCCCGCCACGCCAGCGACGAGCACTACCCGTTCAGCTGGGCGCGGGCGAAGTAGCCGCCGACGACGTCGAGCACGTGATCGAGTGACCTCCCGGCGAAGAGCAGCGGCTGGTAGTGGTCGATGTCGTAGGCGGTCGAGCCCATCTCACCGATGTCGAGCGGACGGATCGCGGCGTGCTCGGCGAACCAGGCGAGCTCGCCGGGGGAGCTCAGCAGCCCCGTGCCGTAGGCCTTCGGCGGTGCCGACGACGACGGCTCGTGGAGGACGCCGAACTCGACGCTGAACCAGAACACGTCGGCGAGCACCTGACGCCGGACGGCGTCGTCGGTCGCCGTGATCGCCGCGCCGGCGAGTCGGTGGAGCTCGGCGATCTGCGGGCAGGCGAGGCAGTTGCCGTGACCCATCACCTCGTGGATGACGTCGGGTTCGGGCGTGTACAGCGGCGAGCCGGCCCACCGCACGTATTGCGTCGAGGCGAACGTGCGGTCGGCCAGCATGGCGAAGAACTGCTCGACCGGCACGAGCCCCGGCACCCCGCGATAGGTGAACCCGGTCAACGGGCCGAGGCGGGCGCTCACCTCGGACAGTTGCGGCACGCGATCGGTCGGCAGGTCGAGACGCTGCCGCGCCTCGAGCACACCGTGCGCGGCGTGGCGCTCCCACAACGGATCGAGCGTCGCCGCGACCGCCGCCCACACCTCGTGCTCGACGGGGGTGTAGTCGATGTCGACCGGTGGTGCGTCGGCACCGGCGGCCAGGCCGCTGATCTCGGCTCGACGGCGCCAGTAGCCGTCCGGCGGCTCCATCCGTCCACCGTCGCACACGACCGCCGTTCGACGCACCGATCGGCGTCATTCGAGATGTCCATCGACGCAGAGTGCGGTTGGAGATACGTTCGTCTCGATGATCGTGCTCGACGACATCGATCGCCGGATGATCGACGCGTTACGCCAGGACGGGCGCCGGTCGGCGCCCGCACTCGCGGAGATCGTCGGGGTCAGTCGGGCGACCGCGTACCACCGCTTCGACCGGCTGCTCGATGCCGGCGTGATCGTGGGGTTCTCGGCGCGCCTCGATCCGGTGGCAGTGGGATGGACGGTGTCGGCGCTGGTCCTCGTCACCGTTCGCCAGACGCAGTGGCGCGACCTCCGCGAGCGTCTCAGTGCGTTGGCCGGGGTGCAGTGGGTCGGGCTGGCGACGGGACGCTTCGATTTCGTCCTGCTGGTCCGCGCCGATTCGCTCGAGCACCTCCGCGACGTCGCCCTCCACGAGATCCAGCAACTCGACGGCGTACGGTCGGCCGAGACCGTCGTGCTGCTCGACGAGGTCGACCAGCAGGATCGGCCGATCTGGTCCGGGTGAGGCCGCCGAGCCGCTCCTGACTGTACCGTCCAGCCGGTACAGTCAACTGGTGATCGAGACACCGGTGGAGGAGACGAGCGTTGTTCGGCAGGGTCTGACGTTGGCCGTGCTGACGCTGCCCGTGCTGTTGATCTCGATGGATGCAACGATCCTCGGGTTCGCCGTGCCGGCGCTCAGCGAGTCGATGCAGCCGACGAGTTCGCAGCTGTTGTGGATCATCGACATCTACTCCTTCGTCGTCGCCGGTCTGCTCGTGACGATGGGTCACCTCGGGGATCGCATCGGTCGGCGTCGGCTGCTGATGATCGGCACGGCGGGCTTCGGCGTCGCCTCGGTGTTCGCCGCGTTCGCCACCACTTCGGCGGAGCTGATCGCCGCCCGTGCCCTGCTCGGCATCGCCGGCGCCACGCTGTTGCCGTCGACGCTGTCGCTGATCCGCAACGTGTTCGTCGACCCGCGCCGGCGGCAGACGGCGATCGCCGTGTGGGCGGCCACGTTCGCCGTCGGTTCGGCGATCGGACCGCTCGTCGGCGGCTTCCTCCTCGAACACTTCTGGTGGGGATCGGTGTTCCTCGTCGGCGTTCCGGTCACGGTGCTCCTCCTCGCGGTGGCGCCGGCGCTGGTGCCGGAGTCGAAGGACCCCGCACCGGGCCCGTTCGACCTCCTCAGTGCGGCGCTGTCCGTCGCCGCCACGTTGCCCGCCGTCTACGCCGTCAAGCGCCTCGCCGAGTCCGGGCTGTCGTCGACGGTGTGGGTCGCTGTGGTCGGCAGCGTCGTCGCCGGTGTGGCATTCATCAAGCGCCAACGGCGGCTGCCGGAACCGATGATCGACACGACGCTGTTCCGTCTCCCCCGCTTCCGCGCCGCGACGGCAGGCAACGTCGTCGCCTGCTTCGGCTTCGCCGGCTCGATGTTCATCGTCACCCAGTACCTGCAGCTCGTCGTCGGCCTCAGCCCGATCGAGGCCGGCCTGGTGCTGCTGCCGGCGATCGCCGGCACGATCACGGCGACGCTGGCGGCCCCGGCGCTCGCCGAGCGGTTCGGCGCCATCCGCGTCAGCGCCACCGGACTCGCCGTCGGCGGCGTCGGCATGCTGCTCCTCGCCCAAGCCGACGCAGGTGGCAACGCCGTCGTGGCGATGATCGCCGTGCTCGTCATCAACGGCGGATTCAGCCCGTCGATGGCCGTGGCGATCGACGTCATCGTCGGTTCCGTCCCACCCGCCAGGGCGGGAGCCGGGGCGTCGGTCTCCGAGACCGGCAACGAGCTCGGGATCGCCCTCGGCACGGCGCTCTTGGGTTCGCTCGTGGGGTTGCGCTACCGGTCCGGCGTCGACGCCGCGACCGACATCCCGGCCGACGCCCGCCGCGAGGCACGCGAGACCCTCGGCGCCGCGCACCACACTGCGGTCGGGCTCGGGGGCGACACCGCCGAGCGCCTGCGCGACGTCGCCGATGCGGCGTTCGCCGACGGTCTACGGTTGGCGTGCATCGTCGCCGCCGTGCTCGCTTTCGGATCCGCGTTGTTCGTCGCTCGGGCGGCACGTCCCCGCCCGTCGCGGCACGCTGACGCCATGACCATGAGCGGCGGCTGATGGCACGTCCGAGCGCACGCGAGCGCATCCTCGACGCGCTGTCGACCGTCGTCGTGCGCAACGGCGTCGCCGCGGCGACGCTCGACGCGGTGTGCGCCGAGGCCCAGGTGTCCAAGGGTGGCCTCCTCTACCACTTCCCCAGCCGCGACGCCCTCTTCGACGGTCTGCGCCAGCGGCTGATGGCGTCGGTCGATCGAGGCGATCAGCGAGGCCCCGTCCGAACGCGACGGGCTCGTCGAGTGGTACCTGCGGATCCCTGCGATCGGTGACACCGAGTCGGCGCTGTACGCCGCCTTCATCGCCGCCGCTCGCGCCGACGCCAGCGGTGACATCACCACCACCGGGCTGGCCGACCTGTTCGACGGCTTCTTCGCACCGCTCGACGCGCTCGACGACCCCGTGCTCCGCGCCGAGGTCCAACTCGCCGCCGACGGCCTGTTCCTCCGCGCCATCCTCGGTCTGGCACTGCCCGACGAGCAGACCCTGGCGGCGATGATCGAACGGATCTGCGCCGGCAGCTGACGCTCAGGCGGTGCCGGTCTCGGCAACCGCGCCGAGGCCGAGCTCGTCGATCGACACGGTGCGCATCTCGACCTTGCGCACCTTGCCGGTCACCGTCATCGGGAACGCATCGACGAACTTGACGTAGCGCGGCACCTTGTAGTGGGCGATGGTGTCTCGGCAGTACGCCTTGACGCCGTCGCCGTCGAGCGTCGCCCCCGGGCGCAGCTTGATCCACGCCATCAACTCCTCGCCGTAGCGCGGGTCGGGCACGCCGATCACCTGCACGTCCTCGACGTCGGGATGGCCGTAGAGGAACTCCTCGATCTCGCGGGGGTAGATGTTCTCGCCGCCGCGGATGACCATGTCCTTGATCCGCCCGACGATGTTGCAGTAGCCGTCGTCGGCCATGACCGCGAGGTCGCCGGTGTGCATCCAGCCATCGCCGTCGATCGCCTCGGCCGTCTTCACCGGATCGCTCCAGTAGCCCGCCATCACGGAGTAGCCGCGGGTGCAGAACTCGCCGGTGGCGCCGCGCTCGATCGTCTCGCCGGTGTGCGGGTCGGCGATGCGCACCTCGACGTGCGGATGGGCACGACCGACGGTCGCCGTGCGATGGTGCAGCGAGTCGTCGGGAAGTGTCTGGGTCGACACCGGCGACGTCTCGGTCATCCCGTAACAGATCGTCACCTCGGCCATGTGCATGCGATCGACGCACTGCTTCATCACCTCCACCGGGCACGGCGACCCCGCCATCACGCCGGTCCGCAGTGACGACAGGTCGAACGAGTCGAACTCGGGGTGGGCGAGCTCGGCGATGAACATCGTCGGCACGCCGTACAGCGACGTGCAGCGCTCCTGTTCGACGGCGCGCAGCACGGCCGTCGGCTCGAACGCATCGCCGGGGACGACCATCGTCGCCCCGTGCGACGTGCATCCCAGGTTGCCCATCACCATGCCGAAGCAGTGGTAGAAGGGAACCGGGATGCACACGCGGTCGTCGTGTGTGATGGATTGCCCCTCGGCGGTGAAGTAGCCGTTGTTGAGGATGTTGCGGTGGGTCAGCGTGGCACCCTTCGGGAACCCGGTGGTGCCCGACGTGTACTGGATGTTGATCGCATCGTCGGGTCGCAGTGCGGCGGTGCGGCCCTCGAGGTCGCCGGCGCCGATCCCGCCGGCGCCGGCTGCCAGTTCGGCCCACTCGGTGGTCCCGAAGTACACCGCCCGCTCGAGCACCGGCGTCGTGGCGCGTATCGCCTCGACCATCGCCGTGTAGTCCGACGTCTTGAACGCCGGGGCGGCGACGATCCACCGACAGCCGGATTGGTTGAGCACGTACTCGAGTTCGTGGGTCCGGTACGCCGGGTTGATGTTGACGAGGATGATGCCGATCTCGGCGGTGGCGTACTGCACGAGCGTCCACTCGGCGACGTTCGGCGCCCAGATGCCAAGCCGGTCGCCGACCTCCAGCCCGGCGCCGGCGAGGGCCGAGGCCAGCGCCCGCACGCGCTCGCCGAACTCGCCGTAACGCCAGCGGATCCCCTGGTGGACGGCGACGAGCGCCTCGCGATCGGCGTGCTGCTCGATCGTCCGGCGCAGGTTGGCCGGGATCGTCTCGTCGAGCAGCGCCAGGTCGGTGCGACCGTGGTCGACGGCACGTTGGCCCATGTCCCCCTCCAATTCCCCCTCCAATTCCCCTGGTGTCTCCTGGGCCTGATCTCCCCGACCCTCACCGCTGGCCTTCGCCCCTGGTGATGTCGCCTGATGCTTTCCCGGGCTGATCTCCCTGCCGTCGACGGTACCGCAGCACGGCGGAGGCGTCATCCGGCTGGTGCGTCGATCTTCGGGCTCAGCACCGCGGCGCTGCTGATGATCGTCCTCGCCACCACCGCCCGGTGCTGGAGCTGGGCGACCGGTGCGGCGTTCGTCGACAGCCCGGTGTGGGCCTGGGCACCCGGGGGTGCCGGTGCGGTCGGTGCGCTGGCCGTGCTCGTCAGCGTGGCCGGTGCTTTCTGGTACTTCTGGTGGAGCGCGTCGCCGCTCGTGCTGAACGAGGTCGGCGCACGGCCCGTGGACCCGGCCCCCGGGCAGGTCGTGCGCCTACGCCACCGCCAGGGTGCCGCTGCCCGCTGCCGTCGCCGCCGCGCCGCATCGCCTCCCGAGTGCGGGGCGAGGCAGTTGAATGGGGGGCGTGCACCCAGCAGCTGTCGGGGACGGCAACGAACACGCCGTGTTGACCCGGGCCTACCGCAAGGGCGAGGTGGCGGCCGAGAACTTCCCGCTGCGCGAGGTGTCCGATCACCTGGCCGATCCCGACACGGTGGTCTGGGTCGATCTCTGTGGGCCGTCGACGGCACAACTGAGCTCGCTCGCCGACGAGTTGGGGCTGCACGAGCTCGCCGTCGAGGACGCCCTCGGGCGACACCAACGACCCAAGATCGACTACTACGCGACCCATCTGTTCATCGCCTGCCACGCGGTACGCGTCGACCCGGACGAAGGCGATCTGGTGATCACCGAGATCGACGCGTTCATCGACAAGCGCTGGCTGGTCACGGTGCGCAAGCACGACGACTTCTCGATGACGTCGGTGATGCAGCGGTGGGACCGTTCGGCCGACCTCGCCGCGTCCGGGATCAGCTTCCTCCTGTACGGGCTGCTCGACGCCGTCGTCGACGGCTACTTCGACGCCGTGCAGGTGTTCGACGACTTCTACGACGAGGTCAGCAACGGCATCTTCACCGAGCATCCCATCGAACCGTCGCAGCAGCGCCATTGGTTCCAGATGCGCCAGTCGTTGACCAAGTTCCATCGCCTCGTCGTGCCGCTCCGCGAGGTGGTGAGTGGGCTGATGCGACGTCGGCACGGGGCCGACGACCCACACCTCGATCCCTACTACCAAGATCTGTACGACCACATCCTGCGGGTGACCGAGTCGACCGACGCGCTGCGCGACCTGGTGTCGACGCTGGTGGAGACGAACCTCAGCCTGCGCGACTACCGCACCAACCAGATCATGAAGAAGGTCACCAGCTGGGCGGCGATCATTGCCGCACCCACGCTGATCACCGGGTTCTACGGGATGAACGTGCCGTACCCCGGCGCCGGATCAGGTCCTGGCGTCGTCGCCGCCGGGGCGCTGATGCTCGGCACGTCAACGGTGTTGTACGTGGCGTTCAAGCGCCGCGACTGGCTGTAGTCGGCGATCGCGGCCTCCGGGGAACCCCGGCCGGATCAGGCCGGGCCGCAGACGTCGAGCGCCACGAGGGCGAGCGTCCTCGCCACCGTGACGACATCGTCGATCGCCACCGACTCGCGCGGCCCGTGGGCGTCGGCGGCGTCACCGGGTCCGTACTGGACGGTCGGGATCCCACCGAGCCCGGTGAGCAAGCGGAGGTCACTGCCGTACGGGGCGGCGTAGACGTCGGGGACGTGCGCCGCAGCCGTCGCCGAGTGCGCGGCGACGATCCGCTCGACGAGGTCGCTGCCGGGATCGAGGCGCCCGGAGGCGAACTGCCCGCCCCACCACTCGACGTCCACCGGGTGCTCGGTGAGCCAGGCGTCGGCTGCACAGGCGTCGGCGACAGCGGTTTCGAGCGCCGCCCTCGCCGCCTCGACGGGCTCGCCGACGGCGACCCCGAGCCGTCCCTCGGCAACGAGGAGATCGGGCACCGACGACGCCCAGTCGCCGGCCTGGACCGTGCCGATCGAGATCGGATGGGCGAGACCCCATCGACTGGCCAGCGGGTCGACGGACACGTGGCGCTGCGCTTCGAGCTCGGTCAGTGCTCGCCAGATCGGCCAGAACTTCTCGATCGCGCTGACGCCCTCATCGCGCCGGGCAGCGTGGGTGGCCGAGCCGCGAACGCGCAGTCGGAACGTCAACGCTCCGGCGTTCGCCGGGATCACGTCGAGCGCCGTCGGCTCCGGGATCACGCAGGCGTCGGCACGCCAGCCCCGCTGCAGTGTGGCGAACGTGCCGAGACCACCGTCCTCCTCGCCCTGCACCGACGCCAGCACGACGTCGCCGCGCAACACGATCCCGGATCGACGCAACGCCTGCACCGCCATGTACGCCGCCACGAGGCCGGCCTTCATGTCGCACGCGCCGCGTCCGTGGAGGCGTCCGTCGCGGACGTCGCCCGCGAACGGATCATCGGTCCAGGCATCCGGATCGCCGACGGGCACCACGTCGATGTGGCCGTTGAGCATCAGCGATGCACCGTCGCCTCGTCCGGGGAGGACACCGACGAGCCCCCACGCCTCGCGGCGCGGCACCTCCATGCCGGGGAAGTCCGGATGGGCGGTCAGGGCGTCGAGATCGAGTCGCCAGTGATCGATGTCGAGACCACCCGCGGCCATGTGCGCGGCCATCGCTGCCTGGGCCTCGTTCTCGCCGTCGGTGCCGCTGACGCTGGGCATCCGCACGAGCTCGGCGGCGAGCGACACGAGGGCGGGCACCAGCTCGTCGACGGCGTCGAGGACCCGGCCCGCAGCATCGGTCATGGGCGAGAGCGTAGAACGACCCGATCGATGGCGAGTGCGATCGCCAGCCCCGACCCGGCGGCGACGATCACCGTGGCGAGACAGGTGATGGTGGCGGTGAACGGGCCGCCGAGGCCGACGACCATCGCCACGGCCGTCAGCGGCAGCCGGTAGCCACCGGCGATGCCGCCCGCCGCACCCGCCGCTCCGGCGAGGTCCGGCGGCACGCCGAGCAACGGCGCCACGGCCCGTCCGCTGACGTCGCCGATGGCGAGGAACGGCACGAACACGCCGCCACATCCACCGGCGGCGACCGCCGCGGTCGTGGCCAGCGCCCGGAGGCCGGCGACGAGCAGCAGCGACCAGCCGGTTGCACCAGACGTCTCCGCCCAACCGACAGCCCCCGCTCCCGGGCCGATCGCCGCCGCGGGCGCGGCGACCGCGATCAACAGCACGGCCGTGACGGACAGGACCACCGCGCCCCCGAGCGTCTTGAGTGCCGGCGACGACTCCCACCCGCGCACTTCGTAGATCGCCACGCCGGTGAGCGCGGCGATGGCCCCGGAGATGGCGCCGATGACGACCGTCGTCGCCACCGCATCGAACAGACCGCCAGGCGGGAGCGTCGGCACCGCCAATCGGATCAGATCGAGTCCGAACGTGACGTTGACCAGCCACCCGACGATCGCCCCGCTGCCCGCGGCGAGCACGCGTTCCAGCGTGACCGGCTGGCGGCGACGACGCCCGAGCTCGAGCATGAACACGGCCCCGACGAGCGGGAGCCCCATCAGTGTGGCGACCGCCGCCGCCCCACCGCCGAGCGCCATCCAGCGGGCGACGCCGTTCGTCGTCCGGCGACTCCCGAGCGCGGCACCGGCGGCGACACCGAGGTGAGCAGCCGGCGCCTCGGTGCCCATCGGTGCCCCCGATCCCACGGTGGCGAAGATGGCCACGGCGCGGATCGGTGCCAGCCGCCACGGGAAGCGTTCCTCGCGACCGGCAGCGGCGACGACGTCGGCAGTCAGGTCGGCGCGCGCGAGGTCGAGCGGGAAGGAGCGCCACGGGTGGAGGCGGACGCGCGCCGCGGCCGGCGCGTCGTCGAGGTGCTGCACCGCCTCGCCCTGCCCGATCGCATGGAGGATGCCCCAGGCGATGGCGATGCCGACCAACGGTGCGGCGACCAGGAGCCAGTCGTCCTGCCGCGACACCACGGCCAACACGCGCTTGATGGCCTCGGTGATCACCGCTGCGAACGCCGCTCCCACCGCGCCGCCACCGAGCCCGCCGAGGATCGCCCACCCGCCACGGCGCGCAGGCGTGTCGAGCGGGGGCGCCGATTCCGACTCGACGGCGGTCACCGGCTGAGGAACCACTTCGTCAACGCGACCGCCACGGCGGCGACGGTGACCGTCACGGCCAGCGTCACCGCCCGACCGGTCGACGAACCGCCGGCGCGACTCTCGAACCCGACGAGGCCGCCGATGAACACGGCGGCGGTGAGGCGAGCGCCGAGCCGATCGACGCTGCTCGACACGGCGATCACGACGAGTGACGCGGCGAGGGCGACCAGTACCGACATCGCCACCTGGGACATCAGCAGGTCCACCGGTCGATGGACCGTGGTCGGATCGCTGACGAGGCGGGCCGAGACCATCACGGCGAACGCATGGGCCAGCGCCAGGCCGACGGTCGTTCCCCACACGATGGCCAACACGTCGATCTTCGAGTGCGGCGCGAGGTCGTCACCCGCGCTCAGCGCGACCAGCAGTGCGATCGCCGTCGTCAGCCCCATGACGTCACCTTCGCGACGCAGCGTCCGGTCGGTCCGCGATCGCCTGAGCGACCGGTAGAGCGCGGGTTCCCGGGGTGCCGCCGTGAGATCGTCTGCCCGCTCCAAGCGGAGGGAGCCTACTTCGACGCCGGTCGCCCGCCCGCGGCGAACGGGACCGGGGGCGGCCGGCCGGCGCGGCCGGTCCGGTCAGGTTCCGGCGGCGATCGGACGGCCGAAGCCGACGACCGCACGGACCGGGCTGTCGTCGTCGTACTCGTGATCGGGCTGCACGCCGAGCGCGGCGTTGACCGTGGAGAAGGCCATGCGCAGCCCGACGAACGCCGTGATGGCGAGGATCTGGGCATCGTCGTAGCCCGCCGCCCGTAACGGCTCGACGTCGGCGGCGACCGTGTCGGCGGGCGAACCGGCGACCAGCCGCGCCCACGCGGCGAGCGCCCGTTCGTCGGGGGTCAGCGCGTCGTCGGCTCCGATGATCACGCTCACCGGCACCTCGGGTCCATCGCGGTCCGTGAGCTTGCGGCCCCAGGCCAACGAGCAGTACGAGTCACCGAGCGTCGACGCGCAAGCTGTGACGAGGATGCCGCGCTGACGGAACGTCAACCCGGCGACGCCGGCGAGATCGTCGAGCAGTCCGAACAGCTTGCCGTGGAGGTCCGGCAACAGCGCCCACAGCCGGGTCGTGTTCATCACGAAGCCGACCGTCTCCACGCTCGCCGCGAAGAACTGGTCGCGGTCGGGTGATGGTTCCACGGTGACGTCGAGGTACCCCGTGCCGGTCGTGTCGTCGCCTGGTGTGCTCATCTCATCTCCTCGCACCGCCGATGCCGGCACCACCCGCCGACCGCTGCCCCGTCGCACACGCTAGCCCTCCCCCGCGCACCGTCGATCGAGTCGGACTCACTGACACTTGTCGCCCACCGCTTGACTTATGGTTCGAGGTGATGGTGCGGGTGATGGTGTGTGGTCCGACAACAGCAGCGGGACGGCGCTGCGGTGACGCGCCGACGACCTGCAAGTCCGACGTTTGGGGATCCCCGGCACGGGGAAACGGCCGGGGTCAACCAGAACGGAGCAGCGTGCACACGAAGGGAATCTCGAAGCAACGGGCCCTCTGCTCCGCCGTGCTCGGCGGTCGGGGCCGGATCCGGTCGGCGGCCGTGCCCGTCACGCGGGGCGCCCCCTCGTGAGTGCGCTGCCGTCGAGTGGCGGGAAGCTCGACCACAGTTCCGGCGACCTGCTGCGTCTCGTCGTCGACAGCATCGAGGACTATGCGATCTACGCCCTCGATGCCGACGGCAGGATCACCACGTGGAACGCCGGCGCCGCCGCACTCAGCGGCTACTCGGCCGACGAGATCATCGGCCGTTCAGCCTCGCGGTTCTACCTGCCGGCCGACGTCGAGGCGGGCAAGCCCGATCGCGACCTGGCGATCGCAATGGCCGACGGTCACCTCCAAGAGGAGGGCTGGCGCGTCCGTCGTGACGGCTCGCACTACTGGGCGAGCATGCTGCTGACGACCTTGCGTGAGCCCGACGGGCGACTGACCGGCTTCGGCACCGTCGTCCGCGACCTCACCGAGCGACGCCGCGCGGAAGTGCTGCTGCGCGAGAGCGAGGAGCGGTTCCGACTGCTGGTCAACAGCGTCGCCGACTACGCCATCTTCCTGCTCGACGTCGACGGCCGCATCTCGAGCTGGAACCTCGGCGCCGAGCGGCTGAAGGGCTACCGGGCCGACGAGGTCATCGGGCGGCACTTCTCGCTGTTCTATCCCACCGACGACCTCCGCGAGCACGTCCCCGAACGGTTGCTGGCGACCGCCCTCGAGGCCGGTCGCGTGGAGAGCGAGGGCTGGCGGGTGCGCAAGGACGGCTCACCGTTCTGGGCGGGGGTCGTCATCACCGCGCTGCGATCCCCCGACGGCACCCCCCGCGGGTTCGCCAAGGTCACCAAGGACCTCACCGACCGCAAGCGCAGCGAGGACGCGTTGCGCGGCGTCCTCGAACGTGAGCGCAACGCCGCGGCGCGACTGCGCGAGCTCGATGCGATGCGCACACAGGTCCTCGAGCTCGTCGTCCACGACCTGCGGGCACCGCTCGCTGCCATCCAGAACCTCGCCTACACACTCGATGCCGGCTGGCAGTCGATCCCCGACGAGGAGCGGCACCAGCGGACGGCGCGCATCCTCGCCCGCACGACGATCATGAACGATCTCGTCGACGATCTCTTCGACGTCGTCCAGATCGACGCCGGCGAGCTGCGCATCGAGCAGCTGTCCTTCGACGTCGGCAGCGTGGTCGAAGCGGCGATCGCCGATTCGCTCGACGACGGGCGTCGACCGGCAGTCGCCGTGTCGGGACCCGGCGACGTGCGGGTGCTCGGCGACCCTCGACGCACCCGGGAGATCCTCACCAACCTGTTGACCAACGCCGCCAAGTTCTCCCCCGCCGACGCACCGATCGAGGTCACCCTCGACGACGGCGAGGGTGCGGTGCGGGTTGCCGTGACCGACCACGGACCCGGTATCCCGGCTGCCGACCAGGAGGCCCTTTTCGAACGTTTCAGCCGGCTGTCGGGGCAGCACCGTGCGCCCGGCAGCGGGCTCGGCCTGTTCATCTCCAAGGCATTGGCCGAGGCGCAGGGCGGCCGTCTCACGGTCCGCTCGACGGAAGGTCGCGGCTCGACGTTCACCGTCGAGCTGCCGAAGGCCCCATGAGCGACCGATCGACACTCGACGACCTCCGGGTCGTGCACGTCGACGACGACGCCGATCAGCGGTTGACGATCGCCGAGCTGCTCGCCTCGCACGGCATCCGGCGGGTGACGTCGGCCTCCGACGCCGAGTCCGGGCTGCAGATCGTCACCGAACAGCAGCCCGACCTCGTCCTGCTCGACCTGTCCATGCCTGGCCGCTCCGGCCTCGACGTGCTCCCCGAGCTCCGCGCCGCGTCGCCCGAGGCGACGATCGTCGTGCTGTCGAGTCTCTCCCGGCGACGCCTCCTCGACGAGGTCGTGCGCCGCGGTGCCATCGGCTTCGTCGAGAAGTCCACCGCACCGTCACGTCTGGTCGACGAGATCCTCGTGGCGGCGATGCTCACCGAGGCGGCGCGTGTCCACACGATCGAGCTCTCCTCCGACGTGATCGCTCCGAGCCAGGCACGCCGGTTCACGACCGATCTACTCGCCGGCGTCGACCGCGAGCTCGTTGCCGACCTCGAGCTGATCGTCAGCGAGCTCGTCACCAACTCGGTGGTGCACACGACGAGCGCACCCCAACTGCGGGTCTACGTGTCTCCGCGTTCGATCCGGGTCGAGGCATACGACGACGACCCGACGATGCCGTCGCAGGCCCAGCCCTCGGTCGACCAGCCGGGCGGCCGCGGCCTGCTGCTCGTCGATCGGCTCAGCAGCCGGTGGGGAAGCGAACCTCACGGTGCCGGCAAGATGGTCTGGGCCGAGATGGCCCGGAGGCGCCCCGATGGCACCTCCTGACACCACCGTCGGGCCTCCCCCGTGATGGGGTCTGACGCCGTGACGCTGAGCCTGCCGGCGATCGAGGGCATCTCCGAGGTCTTGATCGTCGAGGATGATCCCGGCGATGCGTTGCTCGCCGAGGAACACATCCTCGAACAGTCCGACGACTCGGTGCGCACCGTGCGCGCCTCGTCGTTGCGCGAGGCACTCGCGTCGATCTCGCCGTCGACGTCGTGCGTCCTCCTCGATCTCAACCTGCCCGACGCCGATGGCATGGTCGCCCTGACGTCGCTCCTCGAGGCCGCTCCATCGGTGCCGATCGTCGTCCTCACCGGGTTGGCCGGGCGGCGCGAGGGCGTGGCGGCGGTCAACGCCGGAGCGCAGGACTACCTGGAGAAGAACGAGCTCACGGGCAGCACGTTGTGGCGTTCGGTGCGTTACGCGGTCGAGCGCCGCCGCAACGTCGACCGCGATCTGATGTTGCTCGAGGCAGCACTGCGCCGCGAGGAGAACGTGCGACTGACGCGCGGGCTGCTGCCGACACCGAAGTTGTCGGCCGCCGACCTGCGCTGGGCGTCGCGGTACACGCCGGCGAGCGAGCAGGCGCTGCTCGGCGGCGACTTCATCGACGCCGTCGAGGCCGCCGACGGCTCGCTGCGGGTCGTCATCGGCGACGTCTCGGGCCACGGCCCGGAGGAGGCCGCGCTCGGGGCGTGCTTGCGCATCGGCTGGCGTTCGCTGGTGCTCGGCGGTTCCGACCAATTGGCGACGATCCACTCGCTCGACGAACTGCTCGTCGCCGAACGCGACAGCGCGACCATGTTCGCATCGCTGTGCGACGTCCACATCGACCCTCAGCACCGCCGGGCGACGATCCTCTCCGCCGGCCACGACGCGCCGCTGCTCGTCACCGCGACCGCGGTCGACCAACTGCGGGTGACCGGCGGCGGGCTGATCGGACTCGGCCTCGACGTCGGGACCCCGACCCTCGTCGAGTTGCCCGAAGCGTGGAGCCTGCTGCTGTTCACCGACGGCATCTTCGAGGGTCGATGCACCGCCGGAGGCCGCCTCGGCATCGACGCCTTCGTCGACGTGGTCCGGAGCCGCTGGCGCGGCGACGCCGACGGCGACGTGCTCGACCGCATCATCGCCGCCGCCGAGGCGGAGAACTGCGGCCCGCTGCCCGACGACGTCGCGCTGTTCTTGTTGTCGAGGCCCGCACATCCGTGAGCGACGAAGTTCCCGACGCCGCCACTCGTGCGCACCGCCCGCGGCCCTCGTTACGCCGCCGGGTCAGGCTGCTGCTGATCCTCGTCGGGGTCGCCGTGGCGATCATGGTCACCGGCGCGTTCCTCTCGTTGAACAACCTCAGCACCGCTCGCAGCCGCGTCGTCAACCGGCTCAACCCGGCGCTGGTCGACACCGCCCAGCTGTTGGGGTCCCTGGTCGACCAGGAGACCGGCGTCCGCGGCTTCGTCCTGTCGGGCGAGCAGGAGTTCCGCCAACCGTGGAACGACGGGCAGGCGCTCGAGGCCGAGCTCACCGCACAGCTCGCCCGGCTGCTCGCTGACGACCCCCGGGCGCTGGAGGCGCTCCAGGCACTCTCGGCGGCGGCCGCGGCCTGGCGCGAGGCAGGCGGCTCCCCGTTGATGGAGGCGGCGCAGGACTCGGTGACCGAGCCGCAGCTGGAGAACAGCAAAGCGTTGTTCGACGACGTCCGCAGCGCACACGCCACCCTCGAGGGGACCGTCGAGGAGCTGCTCGTCGACGCCCGCGGCGACCTCCAACGTGCCGCCGACTGGTTGCGCGCTTGGCTGATCGCGATGACCGTGGTGCTCGTCGGCATGCTGATCGGGATCGCCGTCGAGCTGCGGCGCAGCGTTCTGCGGCCGCTGGGCTCGGTCGTCGATCAGGTCAAGCTGATCGCCGGGGGCGACCTCGACCGCGAAGTGGTGGTCGACGGACCGCTGGAGTTCGAACAGCTCGGAGTGGCGACCGAGGCGATGCGCCGCCAGATCGTCGGGCAGCTCCGCGAGGTCGACCAGAACCGAGCCGAGCTGACCGCCTCCAACCGCGAGCTCGAGCAGTTCGCCTATGTCGCCTCCCACGACCTTCAGGAGCCGCTGCGCAAGGTGACCGCGTTCTGCCAGCTCCTGCAGCAGCGGTACGGCGGTCAGCTCGACGAGCGGGCCGACACCTACATCGATTTCGCCGTCGACGGGGCGACGCGCATGCAGGAGCTGATCAACGACCTGCTGACGCTGTCGCGGGTCGGCCGCTCCAGTGAACCGATGGCGCTGGTGTCGCTCGACGACGTGGTCGCCCGAGCCCGGTCGAACGTGTCGGCGTCGATCGAAGCCGCCGAGGCGACCGTCACCGCCGACGCGATGCCGAACGTGTTCGGCGAGCGGACCCTGCTGGTCGCCCTCTTCCAGAACCTGATCAGCAACGCCGTCAAGTTCCGCGAGCCGTCGCGGCCGGCGACGGTCGACATCCGGGTCAGCGGGGGCGGCGACGAGCCGTTCCAGTTCGACGTGACCGACAACGGCATCGGGATCGAGGAGCAGTACCGCGAGCGGGTCTTCGTCGTGTTCCAGCGCCTGCACACCCGCGAGGAGTACGCCGGCACCGGAATCGGGCTGGCGATCTGCCGCAAGATCGTCGAGCGCCACGGTGGCCGGATGTGGATCCCCGACGACCAGCACGACGTCGGCACGACGGTGCGGTTCACGTTGCCGGCGGGCGACCGCGCTGACGACGACCGCGACCCGACGCCCACCGGACGACTCGTGCCGACCGTCGAGCCGGCGGCCGGTACTGTCACCGACCGAACGACTGCAGGAACGAGCGAGGACGCATGAGCAACGACCGGAACGTGAGCGAGATCGACATCTTGCTGGTCGAGGACGACCCCGGCGACGTCATGTTGACGACGGAGGCGCTGCAGAGCAGCAAGCTGATCAACCGCGTCCACCATGCCGAGAACGGTGAGGTGGCGCTCAAGTTCCTCCGCCGCGAGGCGCCGTACGAGGACGCGCCGCGACCGGACCTGGTGCTACTCGACCTCAATCTGCCGCGCGTCGACGGGCGCGAGGTGCTCGCCGCCGTCAAGGCCGATCCCGATCTGCGGCGGATCCCGGTCGTCGTGCTGACGACGTCGGACGCCGAGGAGGACATCTTGCGCAGCTACGACCTCCACGCCAACGCGTACGTGACCAAGCCGGTCAACTTCGACCGGTTCCTCGAGGTCATCCGCCAGGTCGACGAGTTCTTCATCACCATCGTCCGTCTGCCCCGGCACTGACCCGACGGCCGGCGTCCCGTTTCAGCCCGGCGGAAGCCGGACACGCTCGATCCACCGACCGACGTCGAAAGGCCAATCGCATGGAGAAGCTCATCTACCGGGCGCTGTCCGGACTCGCCGGGATCGTCGCCGCCATGGCGGCGCGCAAGCTGGTGTCCGCGTTCTGGCGCGGGAGCACCGAGCCGCCGCTCAACCCGGCCGACCGACGCGTGACCTGGAAGCAGGCGCTGACCTGGGCCCTGGCCACCGCCGCCGGCGCCGCCGTCGCCCGGGTGGTGGCGCTGCGGACCACGGCCGCCGGGTGGGAGAAGGCGACCGGCGAGGCGCCTCCGGGCGTCGCCACCTGATGTCGCGGTCGGGCGCCCGGCGGTGCTCACGACATCGCCGCCACGACGCGCGTGACCGTCTTCCACGTGCGGGTGGTGATCGCCGGTCCGTAGCGCCGCTCCAGCCAGCCCATCGCTGCCGGACCTCCCCCGCCGTCGAGCTCGAGCGCCGTGCAGACGGTGAGGTGGTCGCTGCGCACGACCGTCATCTGCGGGAACCCGTCGGGCACGAACGGCACGTCGAGCAGCTCCGACGGTCGGTGCTTGAGAAAGGTCGCCTGCCAGCCGCGCTCGTCGGTGGCGGCGGCAGCGAACGGGTCGGCGTCGATCAGTTCGTGCAGCTGCGTGCGCGAGCGAACGACGGTCGTGCTCGCGAACCCGAGCTCGGTGCGCCAGGCGGCTTCCAGCGCCTCCTCCAGCTTCGCCGTCGATCGCGACGACGAACTGAACACGACGTTGCCGGTGGTGATGACCGTCGCCACGTCCGTGTACCCGAGCGACTCGACCACCCGGCGGAGGTTGACGTTGCGCATCTGCGGGTTGGTCGGGGTGACACCGCGAAGCAGGGCGACGTATCTCATCGGACCATGTTCGCCGACGTCGAGCATCCGGCACCGCCCTCCAACGCGCGGCGCTCGATCGCCCGCCGCCGCAGGGACGGGCACGACCGATGAGCGAGCAGCGAACCGACGACGGCGATCCCCTGCCGACGCCCGAACGGCGCGGCCGTGTCCGGCGCATCGCGGTGCCGGTCGTCGTGACGTTGGCCGCGGTGTTCGTCCTGATGCAGCTCGTGCCCTACGGGTGGCAGCACAGCAACCCACCGGTCATCAACGCCGCACCCTGGCCGGACGCGGCGAGTGAGCGCATCGCCCGCACGTCGTGCTACTCCTGCCACAGCAACGAGACCGACTGGCCCTGGTACTCCTACGTGGCACCGATGTCGTGGCTCGTGCGCTTCGATGTCGACCGCGGCCGGGACGAGTTCTCGTTCTCCGACTGGGACGCCGGCGATGCCGACGAGGCGATCGAGATGATCGAGGCGGGCGAGATGCCGCTCGGACGCTTCACCCTGATCCACCGCGACGCTCGCTTGACCGACGACGAGCGCGCCACGTTGATCGCCGCCCTGCATCTGATGGGTGACCAACGCGACGGTGGCGGCAGCGATGACCGTTCGGGGCGTGGCGGCGGCGACTGACCGTTGGGGGCGTGACGGCGGCGAGGCACCTTCGTCACGAGCGACGACGCCCGTCGTCGACGGGTCGCCACGAGCGCGCTCCGAGGCGCGCCGCCTCGGGGCCGTCGCACTGCAGCGGTGGACCGTCGACGGGGCAGTGCGTGCGCCGCGCCGAGGTCTCGGTGGGCACCCGTGACCGCAGCCCGAAGTAGGCGATCGGTGCGGCGAGCAGTGCCAGCCCCGCTGCGATCACGAGGGCGAGGCGCGACGCCGTGGCCACCGACTCGGCATCGCTCGCCGCGGTCAGCCCGGACACCACCGGCACGATCGACAGGGCGGCCAGCCCCGCCGTGCGAGCGATGGCGTTGTTGACGCCCGACGCCAGCCCGACGTGGTCGGCACTGACCGAGCCCATGACCGTCGCCGTCAGCGGGGCGACGAACGAGACCAGCCCGAGGCCGAGCAGCAGTGCGCCCGGCAACACCTGCCGCACCCAGTGCGCGTCCGGTGTGATCCTGGTGAGCAGCAGCAGACCGACGGCGGTCAGCACGGGACCGATCACCAGCTGCGGTCGGGGTCCGATGCGCGCCGCCAGATCACCGGAGCGGGCCGAGCCGACGAGCATCATCAGCGTCGTCGGCAGCAGAGCGACACCGGCGGCCAGGGCCGTCCATCCGGCCGCCACCTGCAGGGCGTAGGCGATCTGGAAGAACGCCACGCCCAGTGCGGCGTAGAGCAACACCGTCTGCAGGTTGGTGACGACGAAGGCGCGGCTGGCGAAGAGCGCCGGTGGGACCAGCGGGTCCGCCGTCGTCATCATCCGCCGCACGAACCAGGCGGCACCGCCCACTGCCACGACACCGCCGGCGACGACGGTCGGATCGGACCAGCCGCGTCCACCCGATTCGGTCAGCGTCCACGTCATCGCGCCCAGCGCCACCACGGCGATCGCCGCCCCGGTGATGTCGAGCCGCCGTGTCGAGCTCGGGTCGCGCGTCTCGGGCATCGCCGCCACGGCGCAGCCGACCGCCAACGCGGCGACCGGCACGTTGATCAGGAACGCCCAGCGCCAACCGGGCCCGTCGACCAGCCACCCGCCGACGAACGGCCCCAGTGCACCGGCGACGCCGCCCAACCCCGACCACGCCCCCACCGCTCTCGCCCGATCCGTCTCACGAAAGCTCGCCTGGAGGATCGCCAGGCTGCCGGGGGTGAGCAGCGCCGCACCGACGCCCTGCAGCAGGCGGGCGCCGATCAGCAGCTCGAGGTTCGGTGCCGCACCGCACAGCAACGACGCGAGGGCGAACCACGCCGTGCCGATGAGGAACACGCGTCGCCGTCCGTAGCGGTCGCCGAGGGCGCCGGCGAGCAGGATCAGTGAGGCCAGCGTCAGCAGGTAGCCGGTCAGCACCCACTGCAGCGCACCCACGTCGCCGCCGAAGTCGTCGCCGATGTGCGGCACGGCGACGTTGACCACCGTCGCGTCGAGCGCGGCCATCCCGCTGGCGGCGACCGTGCCGGTGAGGGCGATTCGCCCGCGGGCGGTGCCGAGGGCCAGCTGGTCAGCCACGCCGCAACCTGGCCGCGAGCTCCACGCTCATCCGGCATTGCTACCACCCGCTCGGTGGCGCCTGTCAGACGGCCATCGCGGCGCGGACCTCGTCGAGCGAGCCCTCGCCACCGTGGCCGCTGCCGGTGATGCGGCCCGACTCGAGCACGGAGTACTGGTCGGTCGAGCGCAGGGCGAAGCCGACGTGCTGCTCGACCAACAGCACGGTCAGATCGCCGCGGCGGGTGAGGTCGACGATGACCTGTTCGATCTCGGCCACGACATTGGGCTGGATGCCCTCGGTCGGCTCGTCGAGGATCAGCAGGCGTGGTCGGCCGAGCAGCGTCCTGGCGATGGCGAGCTGTTGCCGTTGACCCCCCGACAGCAGGCCGGCCGGCCGGCCCAGCAGGCCGACGAGGGCCGGGAACGTGTCGAGCACCTCGTCGATCTGCGTCCGCACATTGGAGACCAGCTGGAGGTTCTCCAGCGTCGTCATCTGCGGGAAGCACAACTGGCCCTGCGGGACGTAGCCGAGACCGTTGCGGACGCGGCGGTTGGGACGCGTGCTGGTGACGTCCTCGCCGTCGAGCAGCACGGTCCCGGCACGCACCGGGACGAGCCCGACGGCGACGCGCAGCAGCGTCGTCTTCCCCGCCCCGTTGTGGCCCATCACCGCCGCGGCACCGCCCTTGGGCACCGACAGGTCGACGTCGAAGAGCACCATCGTGCGTCCGTACCCGGCGGTCACGCCGACCAGCTCGAGCATCGGTTCAGTCATGTGCCGTCGCCTCCGCGGTCGTGCCCAGGTAGACCTCTTGCACCCGCGGGTTCGCCTGCACCTCGGCGACCGTTCCCTCGGCGAGCACCTTGCCGGTGTGCATCACGGTGACGAAGTCGGCATAGCGGCGCATGAAGTCCATGTCGTGTTCGATGATGACGATCGTCCGTTCACCGACGATGCGCTGCAGCAACGCCCCCGTCTCGTCGCGCTCGCCGCCGCTCATGCCGGCGACGGTCTCGTCGAGGAACATCACCTTGGCGTCCTGCACGAGCAGCATCCCGACCTCGAGCCACTGCTTCTGCCCGTGGGCGAGGATCCCCGCCGGTCGGTGCGCCAGGTCACCGAGACCGATCGTGTCCAACGCCTCGGTGACGCGTTCGGGCACCGTGCGGCGGGCGAGGAACGAGCGGCGGGCGCTGCGGTGCACGCCGGCGGCGATGTCGAGGTTCTGCAGCACGCTGAGCTGCTCGAAGACGGATGCCGTCTGAAAGGTGCGACCGATCCCGAGCCGCACGATCTGGTGCGACTTCATCGTCAGCAGGTTTCGGTTGCGGAACCTCGCCTCGCCCGTGCTGCGCACGAGCCCGGTCAGGGCATCGACCAGCGTCGTCTTCCCGGCGCCGTTGGGGCCGATGAGGAAGTGCAACCGTCCTTGCAGCAAGGTCAGGTCGACGCCGTCGACGGCCGTGAAGCCGTCGAAGTCGACGGTCAGGCCGCGGATCTCCAGGTAGTCCTCGGCAAGGAAGGAGGCGGTCACGCCGGCACCTCGGAGGTGACGTGGGCGAGGTCGCCCGCCGGTGCGGTGCGCGGCGCCGGGGCGGGCCATCGCGATCGGATCCGCGACCAGAGCGAGGCGACGCCGCCGGGCAGCAGGACGATGACGACGATGAACAACGCACCCTGGAAGTACGTCCACTGGGTGGGGAACTTCTCCGACAGCGCCGACCGGCCGTACCCGACCGCGATCGCCCCGAGCGCCGGGCCGAACAGCGACGCCCGGCCACCGAGGGCGACCCCGGCGAGGAGCATGATCGAGGCGGGCGCGTCGACGTTCGACGGCGAGATGATGCCGGCGAGCGGCACGAAGATCGCGCCGCCGATGCTCGCCATGATCGCGGCGACCACGAACGCCACGAGCTTGACGTTGGCGGGGTCGTACCCGAGGAAGCGGACCCGCTCCTCGGCGTCGCGGGTGGCGACGAGCAACTCGCCGTAGCGGCTGCGGTAGAGCTGCCAGAGCACCACCAGGAACACGATCACCGACCCGGCGGCGATCAGGTAGAGGTTCTTCTTGACCTGCGGGTCGTAGAGGTTGTGGCCGAAGAACGTGGAGAACGTGTTGAGGCCGTTGAATCCGCCGGTCTGTTTGATCGTGGCGATCAGCAAGGTGGCGAAGGCGACCGCCATCGCCTGGGTGAGGATGGCGAAGTAGGCGCCCTTGACCCGCCGCTTCAAGATCGCGTAGCCGAGCACGAACGACACCACGGCCGGCACGGCGACGATGGCGAACAGCGTGAACGGCCCGCTGCGGAACGGTTCCCACCAACCCGGCATCGTGCCGTTGCCATAGAGCGTCATGAAGTCGGGGATGCCGTCCGGGCCCGCAGCTTCGAGCTTCATGTGCATCGCCATGGCGTAGGCACCGAGCCCGAAGAACACGCCCTGCCCCATCACGAGCATGCCGCCACGCCCCCAGGCGAGCCCGATGCCCATCGAGGCGAGGGCCAGGGCGCAGTACTTGCCGAGGTTGCCGAGCCGGAAGGCGCTGAGCGAGGCCGGGGCCCACACCAGGAGCACGAGCGCCAGCACGGCGATGCCGATCAACGGCCCGTAGGTGTTCAGCCGCCGGGTCATGCCAGCGACCGCGTCCGCACGGTGAACAGTCCCTGTGGTCGCGCGGTCAAGAAGGCGACGACGAGGGCGAAGGTGATCACCTGCGCCATGCTTCCGCTCGTCCAGTCGGTGAGGAAGGCGGTGACCACGCCGACCGCCCACGCCGCCAACACCGTCCCTTTGATCTGCCCGACCCCACCGATGACGACGACGAGGAACGCCGGGATGATGTAGGCCCTGCCGAGTGTCGGATTGGTTCCCGAGATCAGGGCGATGGCGACGCCGCCGACACCGGCCAGGCCCGACCCGAGGAAGAACGTGATCCGGTCGACGTTGCGAGTCGACACCCCGACCGTCTCGGCGAGCTCCCGGTTCTGCACCGTCGCCCGGATCCGGCGACCGAAGGAGGTGTACCGCAACACGGCGCTGAGGCCGCCGAGGGCGACGAGCGCCAGCACGATCGTGAACAGCTGACGGTGTGGCCAGTCGTAGCCGAACACGGTGATGCGCCCGCGCAACCACGCCGGTGCGCTCACCGGATCGCCCTGGGCGCCGAAGATGTCCTGGGCGAGCTGCTGCAGCACCAGCGCCACGCCGACGGTGGCGAGGAGCGTGTCGAGCGGCCGCTTGTACATCCACTGGATGACCGAGACCTCGAGCAACAGGCCGAGCAGCCCGGCCACCACGAACGCCGCCGGCAACGCCAGCACGGTCGACAGACCGACGCTGTCGATCACCTGCTGGCTGAGGTAGGCGACGTAGGCACCGACCATCAAGAACTCGCCGTTGGCCATGTTGATCACGCCCATCTGACCGAACGTCAGGGTCAAGCCCAGGGCGGCCAGCAACAAGATCGCGCCGGTCGCGGTGCCCGTGAGGAACGGGGTGGTGAGTACGTCCATCGTCCTGCTTTCAGATCCGTCCTGCGGTGGCCTCATCGAGGCCGGGGACGGGTCCGCCCGGTCGGGGGCGCCGCGCTCCCCACGCAGCACCCCCGGCGAGCGGACCCGGGATCACTCGGCGTTGGGGTCCCACCAGGCGTAGCCCTCGAGGAACGGATCCGGCTCGATCGGCCCGTCCGAGCTCCAGACGATGTCGAACTGGTTGTCGGCGTTGATCTGGCCGATCAGCCCGGTCTTGGCGATGTGGTGGTTCTCCCCATCGATCGTGACCAGGCCTTCCGGCGCCTCGAACGTGACGCCATCGGCTGCCGCGTTGACGGCGTCGACGCAGAACGACTCCGCCTTCTCGACCATGTTCTTGTAGAGGTACAGCGACGTGTACGCCGCCTCCATCGGGTCCGAGGTCGGCCGGTCCGTTCCGTACTTGGCCTGGAACGCCTCGATGAACGCCGTGTTCTCCGGGCTGTCGACGCTCTGGAAGTAGTTCCACGCCGCGTACTGACCGGTCAGGTCGACGCCCATCGCCGGTGCCTCCTCCTCGGCGATCGACACCGAGATGATCGGCGAGTTGTCGGCGCCGAGGCCCGCCTCGTCGTAGGCCTTGATGAACCCGACGTTGGACGAGCCGTTGATCGTGTTGAACACGAAGTCGGGCTCGGCAGCGGCGATCTTGGCGACCTGGGTGGTCCAGTCGTCGCTGTCGAGCGGCACGTACTCCTCACCGACGATCTCGATGCCGAGGTCTGCCGCGTACTGCTTGATGATCTTGTTCGCCGTGCGCGGGAAGACGTAGTCGGATCCGGCGAGGAACAGCGTCTCGACACCTTCGGAGGCGAGGAAGTCCATCGCCGGGATGATCTGCTGGTTGGTCGTCGCACCCGTGTAGTAGATGTTCGGCGACGCCTCGAGGCCCTCGTACTGGACCGGGTAGAAGAGCAGCCCATTGGCACCCTCGACGACCGGCAGCATCGCCTTGCGCGACGCCGACGTCCAGCCGCCGAACACCGCAGCGACCTCGTCCTCGGTGAGCAGCTTGTTGATCTTCTCGGCGAAGACCGTCGGCTCACTCTGGCCGTCCTCTTCGACGTACTCGATCTGCTTGCCGAGGATCCCGCCGGCGGCGTTGATCTCCTCGGCGGCGAGGATGAGCGAGTCGCGCACGGTCTGTTCGCTGATCGCCATCGGGCCCGATGTCGAGTTCAAGAAGCCGAGCGTCACGGTGTCACCGTCGACGCACGTGTCGCCCGACGCCGTGTCACCGCCGGTGTCGGCGCTGCCGGTCCCGTCCGACGCCGTCGTGCCGTCCGACGCGGCACTGCTCGCCGTGTCGTCGCTCGACGAATCGTCGTCGGAGCCGCATCCTGCGGCGACCAGCACGAGGCCCGCGACAGCTGCCGCGGCCAGATGCCGGCGGCGCTGTGTCCCGTTGTACATGAACGTCTCCTCTCAGCCACACGGGAGCGTGTGTGGCCGCTGAAGCTAGAGACGCCTCATTTCGGGCCGTTGTGCTGGACGTTTCCTCTCGGTGACGTTCGCATGCGGGGACCAATTCCGGGATCTCACACGAGCCCTCGCCGCCCACGCGGTACGCCGCTCACGCGGCGAATCATCCACATCGTGTGATGCGCCATGCGACGCCCGTGGGGTTCGATGTCCGGGGCCACCGGCCAGCGCTGTTCGCGCCCCGGCGGTCTCGATCTCCATCGACGAACGCGGACGGCTGAGACACATGGCGACCCCACCGCAGGTGACGCAACCGACACCGATCACCCGGCCCGCGATCCGGACACCACGAGCGGCGGCGATCGCCGGCATCGCCTTCGCCGTCCTGCTGACCACGGCGCTGATCCTCGTGCGGATCGCCGTGCCGCACGATCCCGGCGACGCCGGCACCTGGCTGACCAACGACGGGAAGCGATCGGCGGTGATCCTGGCGATGAACCTGCTTCCCTTCGCCGGCATCGCCTTCTTGTGGTTCATCGGGGTGGTGCGTGACCGCATCGGCCAGGGGGAGGATCGGTTCTTCGCCACCGTGTTCCTCGGCAGCGGACTGCTGTTCATCGCCATGCTGTTCGCCACCGGCGCGGTCGCCGGCGGCCTCCTGCTCTCCTCCGAGCAGCGCCCACCGCCCGGCGTGTGGACGTTCGGCCGGCACGTGACGTACACGTTGCTCACCGTGTACGCGATGCGGATGGCCGCCGTGTTCACCATCTCGACGACGACGATCGCCACCCGACTCGGGCTCGCCCCGCGGTGGCTCAGCGCTTCGGGTTCGCGACGGGCCTCGTCCTGCTCGTCTCCACCGGTCGCCTCCCGTGGATCGAGATCATCTTCCCGCTGTGGGTCCTCGTCTTCAGCCTGCACATCCTGGTCGCCTCGTTCCGGTCCCGCGCGGTCGCCGCGGACGGGCTGCGATGATGGGCTGATGGTCGCCCACGTCTCGATCGGTGAGTTCTCGATGATGACGTACCTGAGCATCATGGCGCTCCGGCACGACCACGACGTCGGCCTCCTCGAGCCGGCCGAGACCGACCCGTCGAGCGGCTGACTGGATCGCCGCGGCGATCGAGGAGCTGCACGTCGACCTGGCGCGGGCGGGGGCCGCATTGCGGTAGTCGTGAGGGTTATGACTACTATTCGTCCAGCCGGTCGGACTCACGTCGAGCCACCGACGGATCACGTCGCCACGGGCGGCACGACGAGGGGGAACAGATGACATTCGCTTCCAAGCGCGGCGCACGCCGCCTCGCGGCTGCGCTTGCCGTGAGTGCACTGGTGATGACGGCATGCGGCAGCGACGACGACGGAGGATCCGACGATCCGACGCCGTCCGCGACCGACGACACCGCATCCGACGACACCGCATCCGACGACACCGCATCCGACGACACGGCATCCGACGACACGGCATCCGACGACACGGCGACCGACGACACCGCAACCGGCGGCACGGCGGGTGACGCCGACGCCGCGGCGCGCGTCGAGGCGTTCCTGCAGCCGGTCACCGAGCTCCCGCTGAACGAGCCGGTGGCGCTGGAGACGGGCAACACGCTCTTCTACGTCCAGTGCTCCGTGCCGGTCTGCGCCGAGATCGCGATCGGGCTCGAGTCGGCGGCGGAGGCCGCCGGCTGGGAGTACGAGACCGCCTCCCACCAGGACACGCCCGACACGGTGGCGTCCGCATTCGACGCCGCGATCGCCGCCCAGCCCGACGTCGTGATGACGAGCGGCAACCCGCGCGAGTGGTTCGCGACACAGTTGGCGACCCTCGAGGATCAGGGCGTCCCCGTCGTCGCCTGGTCGATGCCCGAGGGCTACGAGCCCGGCGACGGCGTCGACGTCAACCTGCTGACCAACGACGACTACTTCTTCTACGGCGTCCTGATGGCCGACTACGCGGCGACCATCAGCGAGAACCAGGAGATCCTCTTCGTCGGACTGCCGACGTTCCCGGTGCTGTCGACGGTGCAGGAGGGCTTCGAGTCCGAGATCGCCACGGCCTGCCCGGACTGCAACGTCCAGGTGATCGAGGTCGCCGTCACCGACATCGGCACGAACGTGCCGGGCACCGTCGTGTCGGCCCTGCAGGCGAACCCGGAGATCGACACCGTCGTCTACGCCTTCGGCGGCATGCTCTTCGGTGTCCCCGAGGCGCTCGACGCCGCCGGGCTCGCCGACCAGGCGCAGGGGATCTCGCAGGCCGGCGGTCCGATGAACTTCGGCTTCATCGCCAACGGTCAGCACCAGGTCGCCGAAATCGGCATCGCCTCGGAGCTGCTCGGCTGGCGGGCGATCGACGCTGCCGCCCGCATCCTCGCCGGCGACGGCCCCGGCACCGCCACGGCCCCGTCCGCCGCGGTGATCGAAGGCCACCCGGACATCCTCGTCAGCGGGCTCCCGCTGCAGATCCTCACCGCCGAGTCGATCGACGACCCGTCGGCGCTGTGGGTCGGCGTCGACGGGTTCCAGGACAAGTTCAAGGAGCTGTGGGGGGTCTGAACCCCGCGGCCGTCGATGACGACCGACCTTCTCCACACACCTGACGGGGCCCGTGCCACCACGGGCCCCGTTCCTGTGCTCGACATCGTCAGCCTCTCCAAGACCTATCCCGGCCAGGTCGCGCTCGACGCCGCATCGCTCGAGATCCGACCCGGTGAGATCCACGCGCTCGTCGGACAGAACGGGAGCGGCAAGTCGACGATGATCAAGCTCCTCGCCGGCTACGTGCAGGCGGACCACGGCAGCGAGGTCCGGGTCAACGGCGAACACGTCGACCTGTGGAACCTCGACCGTGACACCCGCGACCGGATCCGCGTCGTCCACCAGGACCTCGGACTCGTGCCGACGCTGTCGACGGTCGAGAACCTCGGGCTCGGCGGCCACTTCCACACCGGCGTCGGCGGTCGTATCCGGTGGCGCGACGAGGTCCGCCGCGCTCAGGATCTGCTGCTCGCCTTCGGGCTCGCCCCCGACGTCCGGCAACCCGTGGCGACGCTCACCGCCGCCGAACGCGCCGCGGTGGCCATCATGCGTGCCCTGCAGGACTGGGACACCTCGCATCCGGGTCTGCTGATCCTCGACGAGCCGACAGCCTCGCTCGATCGGCGCGAGGTCGACGCACTGTTCCGCGAGGTCCGGCGCATCGCCTCCGAGGGAGCCGGCGTGCTCTTCGTCTCGCACATCCTCGACGAGGTGCTCGGCCTCGCCGATCGCATCACGGTCCTGCGCGACGGCCGCGTCGTCGCCGCCGGGATTCCGGTCGCCGCACTCGACGAGGCGGCGCTCGTCGAGTTGATCGTCGGCCGCGCCGTCGCCGATCTCTACCCGGAGCACCATGTCGCCTCCGGGCGTCCCGTGCTCGAGGCCGAGGGGATCTTCGGGATGGTGCTGCGCGGTGTCAGCCTCAAGGTGCACAGCGGCGAGATCCTCGGCGTGGCAGGCCTCGTCGGGTCCGGCCGCGAGGAGATCGCGGGCGCGCTGTTCGGCGCGACCCCCCGCTTCGCCGGCAAGGTCCTCGTCGACAAGCGCAAGGTGTTCGCGTCGCCGCGCGACTCGATCTCGGCCGGTGTCGCACTCGTGCCGGCCGAACGCAAGGTCGCCGGCCTCGACCCCGAGGACCGTCTCCGCGACCACATCCCCCTGCCGCGGCTCGGTCCGTTGCAGAAGCGGGGTGTGCTGTCGACCCGCGCCGTCCGTCGCGAGTCGGCGTCGTGGGTGCACCAGCTCGACGTCCAGCCGCCGCTCCTCGACCGGCGGATGGAGAAGTTCAGCGGCGGCAACCAGCAGAAGGCCGTAATGGCACGCTGGCTGCGGACCGAGCCCAAGGTGCTGTTGCTCGACGAGCCCACGCAGGGCGTCGACGTCGGTGCCAAGGCATCGATCTACCAGCAGGTCCGCCACACCGCGGACGCCGGCACCGCCGTGCTCGTCGCCTCCTCCGACGCCGAGGAGCTCGCCCAACTCTGCGATCGTGTCGTCGTGTTCCGGTCGGGGGCGGCGGCGGTCGAGTTGCGCGGTGGTGCGTTGAGCGAGGAGCGCATCATCGCCGAGACACTCGGAGCGACGTCGCATCGCAAGGGGATGCGCACCGCCCGCGAGGCGATCAGCGTGCGGGTGATCCGGACCGACGACGACGCCCCGGACACGACCTCGCCGGCGGTGGCAGCGCCGACCACCCGTCCGGCCCCACCGGCACGCACCGGACGCTTCGGCCGGCTCGTTGCCGCCGTCACGAGTTGGAGACGACGATGAGCGGCACACGGATCGACGACCGGACCGGTGAGGTCACCCACCGGACCGTGCTCAAGAAGCATCCGATCACCCGCCGCCACCGCGTCGTCAGCGAGCGGGTCGACAAGGACAAGGCGATCGACTCGAAGTTCGACACCCGCCGATCACCGATCAAGTGGAAGTCGTTCTCGCCGCGCAACATCGGTGTCGTCTACCTGTACCTCCTGCTCTGGGTCGTGTTCACGACCTGGGTGCCCGACACCTGGCTGACGTGGCTCACGCACCGCTCGGTCCTCAACCAGCAGGCGATCCTCGTCGTCGTCGCCCTCGGACTGCTCGTGCCGTTGGCGACCGGGGTCTTCGACCTGTCGATCGCGGGCACGATGTCCGCCGCCGCGGTGACCGTGTCGTGGGGGATGGTCGACGCCGGCTGGTCGGTGCCCGTCGCCATCGCCGCCGCCCTGCTCGTCGGGGTGGTGGTCGGCAACATCAACGGGCTGCTCGTCGTCAAGATCAAGATCGACTCGTTCATCGCCACGCTCGGCATGAGCTCGATCCTCACCGCCTACGCCGTGTGGCGCTCGAGCAACCGCTCGATCGTCGGCGTGCCGGACTCGTTCAAGTCGCTCACCACCGAGCTGGCGTTCGGGCTCAACAAGACCGTCTTCTACGCCCTCGTGCTGGCGTTCGTGCTGTGGTTCGTGTTCGAGCACACGGCGCTCGGGCGCTACCTCTTCGCCACCGGGGGCGCCCGCGAGGCCGCCCGACTCGCCGGCGTGCAGACCGACCGCTACCTGTGGGGCTCGCTCGTCGCCTCGGCGACGTTCGCCGCGCTCGGCGGTGTCCTGCTGGCCTCCCAGTTCGGCTCCACACAGGCACAGTCGGGCTCGCCGTACCTGCTCCCGGCGTTCGCCGCGGCGTTCCTCGGGGCGACCCAGTTCAAGCGCCGGTTCAACGTCTGGGGCACGGTGCTGTCGGTCTACGTGCTGCAGTACGGGGTCAAGGGGCTGCAGCTGGCGGGGGTCGGCACGACGTGGATCGAATCGCTGTTCTTCGGTGTGGCGCTGATCGTCGCCGTCGGGTTCTCCTCCTACCGCAAGCGCGTCCACGGCGGTCAGCGCCGCTGGTGGCGGCGCGAGGAGAGCGGGCCCGAGTACTTCCTCGGGCGGCTGCTCGGATGGGGCCGCGCCGGCAGCGAACAGTCGAAGCAGAACGCACAGGAGTGGTGGTACGACCCGGAGGATTCCGAAGGTCACCACCTGAAGCCCTCATGATCGTCGCCGAGGTGGCGACCGAACCGGAAGGAGCCGCACGATGAGCCTCGTCGGAGCCAAGGTGTTGCGCAAGGAGGACCCCCGACTGCTGACGGGGACCGGGACGTTCGTCGACGACCTCGCCCCGGCGGGATGCACCTTCGCCACGTTCGTCATGTCCACCGAGGCCCACGCCCGGATCAACTCGATCGACGTCCGCGACGCACTGGCGATCGACGGCGTGCTCGCCGTGTACACGGCCGCCGACTTCGCCGACCACCCCGACCTGCCCGGCGGCCTGCCCGATCTCGAGCGCCCGGTGCTCGCCCGCAACGTCGTCCGCTTCGTCGGCGAGCCAGTGGCGATCGTCGTCGCCGAGGACCGCTACATCGCCGCAGACGGCGTGCAGGCAGTCGTCGTCGACTACGAGACACTGCCGGCGTTGACCACGATCGGTGGAGCGACGGCGGACGGTGCCACCGTCATCCACCCGTCGCACGGGTCCAACGTGGCGACGGTCGTGCCGATGCTCGAGGATCTCGAACGCCAACTCGACAAGGCCGACCAGCGGGCCCACCTGCGGATCGTCAACCAGCGCTGTGCCGCGGTGCCGATCGAGGCGCTGGCCTGTCTCGCCGACTGGAAGCCCGACGGCCTCACGCTGTGGGCGACGTTCCAGGCCCCGCATCACCTGCGCAACTACCTGGCGACGTGGCTCGACGTGCCCCAGACGCGCTGCCGGGTGATCGCCCCGGATGTCGGTGGGGGCTTCGGCAGCAAGATCGTCTGGTATCCGGAGCTGTTCGTCGCCCCGCTGGTGTCGAAGTGGCTCGGGCGGCCGGTCAAGTTCGCCCAGACGCGCACCGAGGCGATGCTGCAGATGGCACCGGGACGCGACCAGGAGCACGAGGTCGACGTCGGTTTCGACCGCGACGGCAAGATCAAGGCGCTGCGCGTCGTGATCTCCCAGAACCTCGGCGCCTACCCGGATCCGACCGGGGTCGGCCTCGCCGTCCTCACCTCGTGGATGGCGGCCGGCGCCTACCGCATCCCCGACGTGCAGACCTCGTTCCGCACCGTCGTCACGAACACGACGCCGGTGGCTGCCTATCGCGGTGCGGGGCGGCCCGAGGCGGCGTTCACGATCGAACGCGTCGTCGACCTCGTGGCGCGGCGGACGGGTCTCGACCCGGCCGAGGTGCGCCGTCGGAACTTCATCCCGCCGTCGGCGTTTCCGTACGCGACGCACAACGAGCCGGTCGTCTACGACTCCGCCGACTTCCCGGCGGCGCTCGACGAGTGCCAGCGCCTGCTCGACTACGACGCCGTGCGCGCCGAGCAGGCCGCTCGACGATCCGATCCGACGAAGCCGCTGCTCGGCATCGGTCTGTCGCACCTGGCTCGAGATCGCCGGCTTCGGGCCGAACGGTTCGCTCGAAGGTTTCGGCCACCTCGCCTCCTGGGAGTCGGCCCAGGTGCGGGTCAACCCGGACGGGTCGGCGATCGTGTTCTCCGGCTCGTCGCCGCACGGCCAGGGCCACGAGACGGTGTTCGCCCAGATCGCGTCCGACGAGCTGGGCATCTCGTTCGACCGCATCGAGGTGCGCACCGGCGACACGGCGACCGTGCATCCAGGGCATCGGCACGATGGGCTCGCGGGGCGTCCCGACGAGCGGTTCGGCGGTCAAGGTCGCCTCGCAGCGGGTGCTGGCGCGGGCGAAGAAGATCGCCGCCCACCTCCTCGAGGCGAGCGAGCACGACCTCGAGGTCGCCGACGATGCGTTCAACGTGCGCGGCTCGCCCGGCAAGAAGGTCGGTTGGTCCGAGGTGGCGTGGGCCTCGTTCCAGCCGCTGACGCTGCCGCCGGAGTTGCAGGCCGGCTCGCTCGAGGAGCGCCTGTTCCAGGAGTCGCCGAACTTCTCCTACCCGTCGGGCGCCTACGGCGTGCGTCGTCGAGATCGACCGCGAGACCGGCGAGGTGACCGTGCGCAACGCCGTCCTCGTCGACGACTGCGGCACCGTGATCAACCCGTTGCTCGCCGAGGGGCAGGTGCACGGCGGCGTCGCCCAGGGGATCGCCCAGGCGCTGTACGAGCAGTTCGTCCACGAGCCGACTCGGGGCAACCGCTGACCGCCAACCTGCTCGACTACCTGGTGCCGTCGGCCGCCGACCTCCCCGACTTCATCGCCGGTCGCATCGTCACGCCGTGCCCGAACAACCCGCTCGGGGCGAAGGGCATCGGCGAGTCGGGCGCGGTCGGGGCCCCGCCGGCGGTGATCAACGCGGTCGTCGACGCGCTGGCGCCGTTCGGTGTCGAGCACGTCGACATGCCGGCGACACCGGAGAAGGTCTGGGCGTTGATCCACGGCAGCGCCGAACAGGGCGGGAAACAGGGCGGGAAACCGGGCGGGAAACAGGGCGGGAAAGAGGGCTAGGGATGGGATGAGCGATCAACCGCAGCGCCGGGTCGAGGTGGAGGTGACCGTCAACGGCCGCACGGACCGGCGTCTCGTCGACGCCCGCACCCTGCTCGTCCATCATCTGCGCGAGAACCTCCGTCTCACCGGCACCCACGTCGGGTGCGACACGTCGAACTGCGGGGCGTGCACCGTGCACGTCGACGGTCGGTCCGGTGAAGAGCTGCACGCTGCTCGCCGTCCAGGCGGACGGCTCGGAGATCACGACGATCGAAGGGCTCAGCGGACCGTACGACGGCATGAGCGCGGTGCAGGAAGGTTTCCGTCAGTGCCACGGCCTGCAGTGCGGCTACTGCACGCCCGGCATGGTGATGGCAGCGACCGGACTCATCGACGAGAGCGATGGCGACCTCACCGACGACGAGATCCGCTCCGGGCTCGAGGGCAACCTGTGCCGGTGCACCGGCTACGAGATGATCGTCCGCTCGGTGCGCTGGGCGATCGAGCAGTCGACGCCGAGCTGAGCGTCGTCTCGACTGCACGGCCTTCCAACGTCCAGGCTCATTCGGTCGCCGTGTGGACCGCCGCCGCACTGGCGTCGCGCAGCGCCTCGAGATCGTCGTCGTGGGCCCAGAAGTCGTGCAGTCCGGCGGCGGCGAGGCGTTCCGCCGTGAGCTGCAGTGCGATGTCGTGGCGGACGTGCTCGGCGGCGAGCAGCGCCACGGCGCGGTCGTCGCTCCACATGCCCCAGACGTGATCGGCGGTGACGCCGGCGATGATCGCCTGGTCGTGATCGGCGACGACGATCGACAAGCGGCACTGCAGCCGCTCCTCGACCACCTCGGGGGCGCTGTAGGAGTGGGCGTACACGCGTCCGGACAGCGGTCCCACGTCGCCATAGGCGATCGTGAAGGCGTCGACACCTCGCTCGACGGCGGCTTCGACCGCCGGGACGAGCTCTGCCGCCTCGTGCGGCCAGATCGACAGCCAGAGCGTGCGGCGGGCGCTCTCGATGACGTCGATCGCCCGGCTGATGACCGGATCGCGGCCGGTCAGCGGCTGCACCACTCGCGCCGAGAGCGCCTGGCCGATCGTCGGGAGCACCGTCTCGAGACCCGAGATGGTGTCGTGGGTCTGGCGACGCAGCCGGCCGATCAACGCGTCGGACGGCAACGGGACGTAGGCCACGGTGTCGCTGGTCGCGTGGACCTCGAACGCCGCCCCGCGGGCGACGAGCTTGGCGAGCGTCTCGTACACGGTGCTGCGCGGCACACCGGACGCTTTGGCGACCTCGTAGCCGTTCATCGGTTCGCCGGCGGCCAGCAGTGCGAGGTAGGCCTTGGCCTCGTAGCCGGAGAATCCGGCGTCCGCCAGGAGGTCCAACGCGTGGCCGTTCGACACGCTCGGCACGGTAGCGGAATGCGGTCGCGGGGCCACGTCGGTCATCACCGGTCGGCAGGGTCGGCCGGGTGAGTCGGGTCGAACACCACCGGATAGCGGCCCCACACGACGCGTGTCGTGGCGCTGTCGAGCACCGGTGGATCGTCGGGGGCGGGCCGGGCGCCGGCCGCCAGCAGCTCGCCTGCCATCACCGCCACCGAGCCGAGCAGGTGGTGATCGACGTGGTGGTCCGGTGCCACGCCACCCGCCAGCTCCTGGCCGAGGCAGGAGTGGGTTCCGTGGCCGAAGCTCAGCCCCCAGGGTGCGACGTCGGGTGCCAGTGATCGGCCGGGGTCGAAGCGGCCGGGGGCGTCGCCGAACTGGGCGGGGTCGCGATTGGCCGATTCGATGTCGATGGCGACGGTCTCGCCGGCGGCAACGGTGATCTCCGGGGTCAGCTCGACATCGCAGGTGGCGATGCGCAGCGCCACCGGGCTCGCCGGGTGGAGCCGCATCGACTCGTGCACGAATCGCTGTCGCAGCAGGTCGTCGCCGATCAGCCGCGCCCGGTCGTCGGGATGCTCGTCGAGCCACTCGAAGATGTGGTGCATGGCATGCACGAGCTGCGCCGACGTGGAGTGTGAGCCGACCCACGGGTAGTAGGCGACCTCGCGGAGAACGACGTCGTCGGGGAGGTGCAGTGTGTCCTGGTTGACGAGCAAGGTCGTCAGCACGTCCTTGGGCAGCTCGTCGTCGGCCAGCTCACCGCGTCGCACGGCGGCGACGAGGGCCTCGCGGCGCGCCCGCGAGGGACGGAAGAAGTCGACGTCGAACTCCGCCAGCGCGGCGTCACCGTCGGCGATGATGTCGGCCGGATCACCGGTCGTGTGGGCGACGACGGCGGCCCGGGCGAGTCGCTCCATCAGCGAGGCGAACCGTTCGAACTCCGCCGGATCATCATCGCTCGGATGCTGGGCGTTCGGATGCTGGGCGTTCGGATCCTGGCCGTTCGGATCGCCGGCACCCGTCGCCACGTCGACGCCGGCGATGATCACCGACAGCGTCATCATCGTCCTGCGGGCGATCGCCAGCAGGTCGCCACGCCCGGCGGCGATCGGTCCGTCGAGGGCGGCGGCGATGATGTGCGGCGTCCGGTGCGCTTCGTACCAGGCGAAGGTGTCGCGGCGGAAGAGCCGGTTCTCCAGCCGCCGCCGGGCGATGTGCTCGGGCCCGTGGAGGTTGACGATGACGCCGTTCATCACGTGCTCACCGGCGTCGTAGAGCGCCTGTCGGAGGTCTCGGCTGCGCAGACCGAGCCGCGCCGAATCGTACGTCGTTAGAGTTATCACTACTATCCATCATCGCCGATCCGGCGCAGGACGAGGGGGGTGATGCGAGCCGTGCACGACGGCACACACGACGACGGCCGACGAACGATGATCGTCACCGGTGGCGCCAACGGGCTCGGGGCGGCGATCGCCCGCGCTGCTGCCGACCTCGGTGATCGGGTTGCCACGATCGATGTCGTGGCCCCGTCGGGCGTCGAGCGACGGCATCACCCGGTTCGTCGCCTCCGTCGACGACGAGGCGGCGATCGAGGCGGTGTTCGACGACTTCGGGGTGCCGGACGTCGTCGTCAACAACGCCGGCATCGTCCGCTTCGCTCCCCTGTTGGACCTCGCCGTCGACGACTTCCGCGCCGTGTTGGACGTCAACCTCGTGGGCACGTTCCTCGTCGCCCGCGCCGCAGCGCGCCGCTGGGTCGCCGCCGGTCGGGCCGGGACGATCGTCAACATCACGTCGATGAACGGGGTGGCCGCCGGCCCGAACGCCGGTGCCTACGGTCCGTCGAAGGCGGCGATCGCACTGCTCACCACGCAGATGGCCCTCGAGTGGGGGCCGGCCGGCATCCGGGTCAACTCCGTGGCGCCCGGGTTGATCGACGGCGGCATGTCGGAACCGATCTACGCCGACCCGGCGTCGCGTGCGGCGCGCCAGTCGAAGGTGCCGTTGGGGAGGCTGGGAACGGCTCACGACGTCGCCGACGCGGTGCTCTTCCTCGCCTCCGATGCGGCGAGCTACATCCACGGCCAGAATCTGGTGGTCGACGGTGGCGTCACCAGTTCGGTCATCGCCCACCTCCCCCGGCCGGCGACCCTCGACTCGGTCGGACATCCACGATGAGCGACGTCGTCGTCCTCGCAGGCGGGTCGCCCCACGCCCACGACTTCGATGCCGTCCGCGATGCGCTGGTGGCGCTCGTCGATGCCGCCGGTCACCGCCCGTGCGCCGTGGCCGACCCCGACACGGCGGTCGATCGTCTCGCCGATGCCGATGCGCTGCTGATCGACGGCCTCTGGTGGCGGATGCTCGGCGACGCCTACGACGGCTGGCGCGACGAGTTCGGCTACAGCCCCTCGGCAGCGACCCGCGACGGGCCTGCGCACGTTCGTCGCCTCGGGCGGCGGTCTGGTGGCGATGCACACGGCATCGATCTGCTTCGACGACTGGGACGAGTGGGCGGCGATCGTCGGCGGCACCTGGCACTGGGGGCGCTCGTCCCACCCGCCGGCGGGGCCGGTCGTCGCCGAACTGGTCGGCGGCGCCCGTCATCCGGTGGTCGCCGACGTCGGCGCCACGTTCACCCTCGACGACGAGGTGTACGGCGACCTCGACGTCGGCAGCGACGTGGAGGTGCTCGCCACCGCACGCCGCACACCCGACGACGCCGACCAGCCGGTCGTGTGGACCCACCGCTACGGCGACGGTCGAGTGGTCTACGACGTGTTCGGCCACGACGCCCACTCGATCCGTCAACCCGACCACGCCCGACTCGTGACCCAGGCGCTCGCTTGGACGCTCGGGTCGGATCACCCGCCGGCAGGGCCGACCGATGCGTGACGTCGCCGGGATGTCGGTGCTCGTCACCGGCGGTGGATCGGGCATCGGCGAGGGCATCGCCCGCCACTTCGCCGAGCGCGGCGCCCGGGTGACCATCTCGGGGCGACGAGCGCAACGCATCGACGCGGTGGCGGCGTCGATCGGACCGGCCTGCCGATCCATCACCGGCGACGTCACCCGCGACGAGGACCGGGCGGCGATGGTCGCTGCGGCGGTCGAGCACGGCGACGGACGCCTCGACGTGCTGGTCAACAACGCCGGCAACATGTACCGCAGCGCGGTGGCCGACTACGACGAGCAGCAACTGCTCGACGTGTTCTCGTCGAACGTCATCGGCCCGATGATGCTGACCCGGGCCGCCCACGCCGAGCTCGTCGCCGCGCACGGTGCGGTGATCTTCCTCGGCTCGGTGCACTCGCAGCGAGCGTTCCCGGGTGCGTCGCCGTACGCGGCGACCAAGGGTGCGCTGGAGACGCTCACCGGGGTGCTCGCGGCCGAGCTCGGACCCGCCGGCGTGCGGGTGTCGTGCGTACGACCGGGCGGCGTGTTCACCGAGATCAACCAACGCGCCGGCGTGTTCGACGACGCGACGGCGAAGGCACGCCTCGACGGGCTCGCCCCGGCGCATGCGCTGGGCCGGCTCGGCACGCCCGCCGAGATCGCCGAGGCCGTCGAGTACCTGGCACGAGCTGAATGGACGACCGGGTGGGTGATGACCGTCGACGGCGGTCTCGGACTCGGCGTCACCAACGCATGATGGGAGCAGACGACATGCACGACGACCCGCCGGTGTTCACGATCACCGACTTCCACGAGGCGCGCGACGTCTACCGCAGCAAGGATCTCCGCCAGGCGCTGTACGACGCCGGCGAGGTGATCATGGCCGACGTGCTCGTCAACCTCCACGGGGTCGAGCACCGCGACCGGCGGCGCCTCGAGAACCGGCTGTTCCGCCGCGACACGTTCGAGATCTACGAGCGCCAGCTGTTCCCGCCGATCATCGCCGAGACGATCGAGCCCGAGGTCGCTGCCGGCCGGGCGGAGCTCGTCGACCTCGGGCACCGGATGATGATGAACCTCGCCGCGCTCACCGCCGGCGTCGATCGGCCGCTCGGCACCGCGGACGAGACCCGGCACCTGTACCGCTACCTGATGCTGTTCATCGAAGGGGCGACGCTGGGCCACTCGACCGGCGATCGCAGCGCCAAGGCCGCCGAGGTCGCCGAGGGCCTGTCGCGGTTCGACACCGAGTTCGTCGCGCCGTCGATCGCCCGCCGCCAGGCGTTGCTCGACCGGGGCGAGGAGCCGCCCCGCGACGTGCTGACGGTGCTGCTGTCGAACGTCGACGCGTTGCACCTGCCACACGACGTCATCGTGCGTGAGGTCGCCTTCTACCTGCTCGCCGGCGCCCACACGTCGGCCACGGCGTTCACCCGCGTGCTGCACAACATGTTCACCTGGATCGCCGAACATCCCGAAGACGCCGACCGGGCACGGACGGACCGATTGTTCGTGCAACGCTGCACCCACGAGACGGTGCGCCTGCAACCGTCGTCACCGACGGGGATGCGTTGGGCGCTCGACGACGTCGAGCTGCGTTCCGGCACCCGCTTCCCCAAGGGATCGAAGGTCGTCATCGACCTGCTCAGCGTCAACCGCGACACGTCGGTGTTCGGCGACGACGCGGCGACGTTCAACCCGCACCGCGAGCTGCCCGACAACGTCGCCGGGTACGGCTTGTCGTTCGGTCTCGGGATGCACGCCTGCATCGGCCAGGACCTCGCCGCCGGGCTCGTCCACCGGCCCGATGCGGCCGAGGAGGCCCACCTGTTCGGCCTCGTCCCCGAGGCGGTGCAGGCGATGTTCGACCACGGCGTGCGGCCGGACCCCGACGATCCGCCGGAGATGGATCCGTCGACGACCCGCCCCTACTTCGGGCGCTACCCCGTGCTGCTCGGATGAGCGAACGTCTGGCGAACGTCTGAGCGACGTCGCCGTCACCTGCTCGGCCCGTCGCCGAGCACCGCACGTGCCGCCGCCGCCAGCAACCGGGCACGCGTGTCGACATCGAGCGCCAGCAGCGCGTCGCTCTGCACCTCGACGCTGATCACGGCGTCGTCGGGGACGACGTCGAGCAACTGGCGGAGCGGCAGCTGACCGTGCCCCGGCGGGAGTCGGCGATGGCGCGCCTCGTCGAGCAGGTCGGGCGGCGGGGTGAGCAGGGCGTCGCACAGCTGCAGCCAGCCGAAGTGGCCGGAGGCGACGACCTCGGCCAGCTCGGCCGGCCCGCCGCCGACGCGGATGTGGTGGAGCACGTCGACGACGACGACACACCCGGTTCGCGCCGCCACGGCCATCGTGTCCGCGGGCGTCGACGGGTCGGTCCACGCCATGTACTCGAGGCCGACCGTGAGCCCGTGACGGTCCGCCCGTGCGACCAGGTCGGCGACCGCCGCCGTCGTGGCGTCACGATCGGCGAGATCGGAGACCACGAGCAGCGCCGCGGCGCCTGCCAACGCGGCAGCGGCGAGCAACGGCTCGGGGTCCGTGCGGTCGGCGGTGATGCGATGGACCTCGGCGTCGTGGACGGCGATGCCGGCCGCCTGGGCCGCCGCGGCGATCGCCTCGGGCCGGTCACCGTGCTCGCCCGACAGGCGCAACCCGCAGCCGTCGAAGCCGGCAGCGCCGGCGGCGCGGAGCAGACCGGGAGCATCGCTGTCGAGCGCGGAACCGGCGGCGAGGACGAGTGGCACGCCGACAACGTACGACGTGGAGGCGGGCGCCGATGATCGACGTCCACGCCCATACGGTGCTCCCCGGCGTGATGGGCTGCGCGGGTCACTACGGGCCCGAGCTCGGCACCCATGCGGACGGCCGGCCGTTCTTCCGCGTCGGCGACTACGTGCTCCACGGCGTGCGCTACGCGCGGCACCGCGTTCATGGACGTCGATGCCCGGCTGCGCCTCAACGACCACCTCGGGATCGAGCTGCAACTGCTCTCCCCGAATCCGATCACCTACTTCCACCACGTCGAGGCCGACGTCGCCGACGGGTTCTGCCGCTGGCACAACGACGAGCTGGCCGCCGTCGTCGCCGGCCACCCGGATCGCTTCGTCGGTGCGGCGCAGCTGCCGATGCAGGACCCCGCACTGGCGGCGGCCGAGCTGCGCCGTGCGGTCGGTGACCTCGGCCTCCGGGCGGCCTACATCGGCACCGACTTCGGCCTCGACCTCGACGACGAACGGCTCGACGTGTTGTGGTCCACGGCCGTCGAGCTCGACGTGCCCGTGTTCATCCATCCCGCACCGTGGGGAATCGACGGACCGTTGCGCGACGAGCGGATCCGCCGGTTCGACCTCGACCTGTCGATCGGGTTCATGTACGAAGAGACGTTGGCGATCGCCTGCCTGATCTTCGGCGGTGTGCTCGACCGCCATCCGGGTCTCGACGTGTGCATGTCGCACGGCGGCGGCGCCAGCGCCTACATGTTCGGGCGGCTCGCAGCACCAGGGTCGCAGCCGACCGTGGGCGCGGGAGGCACCCGTCGACTTCGGCGCCGGACTGCGTCGGCTGTGGTTCGACAACCACCTCCACGACGCCGACGCGCTGGCGCTGCTGACGTCGAAGGTCGGCGGCGATCATCTCGTCGTCGGCACAAACCTCGCCGGCTGGGACGCGCCGACCGAGCCCGATCAGATCCCGTGGGTCGCCGGCTACGACGCCAACGCCCGACGCCTGCTCCGGCTCTGACCAGCGTTCGCGTCCCGTGGCTCCCGATGACGCTGGCCGTTCTCGGGTGCTCCCGATCGGTGCCTCCCGTGCGCTTGTGGGAGATCTCGGGCGGTTGATGGAGCCTCCAACGGCCCGCGGCACCGCTCGTGCTGCGGGGACGCGGTGGCTTCTTGCGTTCGATCGCTGAAGAACACTGGCTCGGCCCCCATTCGAGACCGCCGCCGGCGAACGGTGCAGAGCGCGCGTTGTACCTTCGAGAGGTGGCGGCGCTGAAGGTTGTCCTGGTTGGCGGATCGGGATTCCTCGGCTCGGGCCTCAAAGCGAAGCCGATCGCGGCCGGCGATGCCGTCACGGTGACTCCCGCCCCTCGAGATGCGCGATCCACCGCGCGATGTAGTCGACGAGCCTGAGCGCCCCTCGCCGCACGAGGTGCACACCGTCATCGCTCATCCAGCCGATGGAGCTCCCGTTGTAGGTGCGCCAGTCAGCGACGACGAGGTCGCGGGCAGCCGTGCGTCGTCGCCGCATGCGCAAGTATCGCCCACGCGAGGTGGTCGAACGGGTCCGATGAGAACAGCGAGTGGCGCAGAGCTGGCGGCCTGGCGCTATCCAAAAAGGGCCTCCGTGACGTGCTTTCGCGGCGCGGGATTGGGCCGCGATGCGGCGCGACGGACCGTTGCCGGAACGGGCTCACGCTCGCCGTTATCGGGTGCCCCCGATCGGCACCTCGGGGCTACCCGCCCGCCCGCCGTCGCGATGAGCGAACGGCCCACCCGTCGGTCCGTTTGCTCATCGGATTGCCCGTGCACCGCCCGGCGATGAGTGAACGGCCCGACCCTCGGTCCGCTTGCTCATCGGCAGTTGTGCACCATCTCCGATCGCCGGGAGCGGGGCACCCTTGCGGGCGCATGCCGAGGCCGATGGCATTGTGGCTACAATGTCGGGATGGATGTAGCTACTGTTCGGGCCGAGGTTGGCATCCGGGAGCTCAAGAACGGGCTCAGTAGGTACATCGAACGTGTGCGTGCTGGCGAGGAGGTGATCGTGACGGATCGAGGACGGCCGGTTGCGCGACTGTCTGCAGTCGACGCGTCTGCAGATCGCCTGGCCGACCTGGTAGCGGCAGGTCTGGTTCGTGCGCCAGCCAGCGACGGGCGCCACGTACCCGATCGCCGAATCAAGACGAAGGCTCCGGTGAGCGACCTCGTGGCCGACCAACGACGCTGAGCACATTCGCGGAATGATCACCTACGTCGATACCTCGACGTTGCTGAAGCTCGTCATCGATGAGGACGGCTCCGATCGCGCCGGCACGATCTGGACGTCGGCGGACACGGTTGCATCGGTGACGCTCGTCGCCGTCGAGGCGAAAGCCGCGCTCGCTGCAGCACGGCGTGGTCGACGAATCACCGCCGTACAACAGTCAGCGGCCGCCGACGAACTCGACGCGCTGGTCGCGGATCTCCACCTCGTGGAACCGACGATGGAGCTGATCGGAGTCGCGGCCGATCTCGCCGGGGCTGAGGGACTTCGGGGCTATGACGCTGTGCACCTCGCTGCCGCGCTGTTCGTCAGAGCGACCATCTTCAGCAGCGCCGATGCGGAGCTCTGCGCCGCTGCCGGTCGACGCGGCCTCCATGTGGCCAACCCGCTGATTGCCAGGTGACCATTCACGGCCCACGCCGCGAGCCGACCAGCCCAACCCTTCACCGAGACTGCCCCCGCCCGCAGGGTGCGTGACACGCGTCGAGCCGTCAGCCTTGCCAGAGTTCGGAGGGAGTTGCCCCAAGGATCTCTCGCTCGCCGACTTGTGAGCCCAGTTCGACGACGCACGGCGTGGTGGGGTTGCCTCTCATCGGTGGCGTCTCAAGCGACGGCGATGAGCGAAACGCCCATCCCTCGGTCCGTTCGCTCATAGCGCAGCGCAAGGACCGGTGTCCCCGATCGCCGGGACGGTGACGCGTGCGCAGGCCGCTTGCCGGAAGTCGCTCGGCGTTCTACCCTTACATTCATGACCAAGGTAAAGGAACGACGACGAGGTGCATCCCGGATCAGCTCCAAGAACCAGATCACGATTCCGGCCGAAGCACTCCGCAGCGCTGGACTCGAAGCCGGCGACCGCGTCGTGGCTCACGCCGACGGCGCCGGACGCGTGATCCTGGAACGCGAACACGACGTCATCGCCGAGTTCGCCGGCGCACTCACCGGAACCTACCGCCCTGACGAACTGGACGAGCTCCGTTCCGAATGGGACTGACCCACCTCGACGCCGGGGTGATCATCGCCTTCCTCGATGCCGACGACGCCCACCACGACGCCGCACGATCGGCGATCTCCGATGCACTCGACAACGCCGACAGGCTCTCGATTGCCGCATCGGCGCTGGCGGAGTGTCTCGTCGGCCCAGCGCGGCGAGGGCCAAAGGCGGTCGAGGTCGTGAGAGCGCTCCTCGAGCGTCTTCCCGTATCGGTCGTCGAACTCGACGCGGACATCGCCGTGCGAGCGGCACGTTTGCGTGCCCGGCACCGCACGCTGAAGCTGCCAGACGCCTTGGTCTTGGCCACCGCCGAGCAGTCCGCTGCCGACCGCCTCATCACCACCGATCGGAAGTGGCCCACGGCGAAGGCCTTGAAGATGACCGTGTCAATCCAACAAGTCTGAACCTGCATGCCCCGATCGCCGGGAGCGGGTCAGATCGCCTCGACGCGGCACTGGATTTGCGGGGCGTTCGCGAGTCGAATGTCTGCGGTGAGCAACGTTGCATCGAGCGCTTCGGCCAGCGCGACGTAACAGGCGTCGTACGGAGAGAGGTTGTCTCGCAGGCCCCAGACTCGAGCGAGTAAAGGCGCCGATGGGAAGACGCGGACTGGAATTTCTGCGAGATCCGCCAACGCAGCTGACGCTTGGTCGAGGGTCAGCTGCCCGGCGTGTAGGTGGCGCCGGAGCACCGACGTGACCTCGAGTCGCAGCAGATCGGGCCCGACCACGGTCTCGTGGGCCAGGCGGGTCCGGAAGCGCTGCCCGTCCTCCCCGTCGTCAGCGACGACCGGGGCGAGCACCGATGCGTCAACGACGAGCACGCTCGGAATCGATTGCATCGATCGCGTCGGTCGCGGACAGCCGTCCCTTGGGCCGTTGCTCGATGCGTTCGAGGATCTCGTCGATCGTTGGGGTCGCGGCGATCGCCGCGAGCTGCCCGGCAAGGAACTGCTGCAACGACTGCCCCGCTGACTCGGCGCGTCGCATCAACGCTTCGTGGACGTCGGGTGGGACATCTCGAACCTGCACGTTCGGCATACATGCATTATGCATGCGTCCGGTAGATGAGGCGACCATGGCGCCCTCGCCCTGTCCTCGAACGCCGGTTCCGTGTTCAACAACGAGTCGCCGTTCCGGCCACCGGGCCCGGTCCTTCGGTGGTTCGGCTCGCGTCGACTGCGCACGCTGTTCCAGACGGCGGTCGTGGCCGTTCTGGTCGCCGTCGTCATTCTGATCCTGCGTTGACCGACCTGACCGAGACGGCCTCGCCTGGACTGCCCCCGGAACGCCGGGGATCGTGACATCAGCTTGGTCTATGCGATGGCGAGCGGTTCGATCTGTTCGAGTGTTTCGGCGAGGCGGTCTCGTTCGACTTCGAGTTCGTAGCGGCTCTGGAGGTTGATCCAGAACCGTTCGCTGGTGCCGAAGTACCGGGCGAGTCGCAGCGCCGTGTCCGCCGTGATGCCACGCTTGCCGTGCACGATCTCGTTGATCCGTCGCGGCGGCACACCGATCGCCACGGCGAGGCGATGCTGTGCGATGCCGAGCGGCTCGAGGTACTCGAACATCAAGACCTCGCCGGGATGGATGGGCTCCATGGTGGTGGTCATGTCGTCTTCCTTCAGTGGTAGTCCACGATCTCGACGTCTTCGGGTCCGGCGGTTGTCCACCGGAAGCAGATGCGCCACTGGTCGTTGATGCGGATGCTGTAGCTGTTGGCGCGGTCGCCTTTGAGCTTCTCGAGACGGTTGCCGGGCGGAATGCGCAGATCGGTGATCTGGTCGGCGGCGTCGAGGATGAGCAGCTTGCGGAGGGCTGCGCGCTGGGTCGTCGGGTCGAGGCGCTTCGATCGTTGTCGTTGCCACACTCGTTCGGTGTCCTTGTCGCCGAACGACTGCAGCACCAGGCCAAGATAACGGACCTCGTTATGAACGACAAGCGTTATGCGCGGTTCGTTGTCATCCGCGACGTGAATCCAACTGCCCCCGAACGCCGGGAGCGTGACGTGCCGTCGTTCGGCAGGTCGTGGCTGCCCGCGTGGATTCGGGCACCTGCGAACGGGGGGGTCCATTCGCTACAGGTCGCTGAGGTACGGGAGACGGTCACACCGTCGACCAACTTCGACCCCTGCGTCATCGAGGAAGTCGAGCGCACGCCCGACGCCCCTTCCTCGTTGTGCGGGCGGTTGAATCGATACGGACCCAGCCGTCGTCGCAGACGCTCAACTCGATCATCGGAATTGACAGCCGGCGACGGCGACGAACCGTGAGCCATGGGGCGACCTCGACATAGACAACACGCAACCCCGAGATGCGGCGCAGCTCCACACTGTTCGTCGAGAACAGGTTGCGTAGTTCGAGTACCCCAGCACCGTGGTCGACGGTCATGCGCACGCCGATCGCCCGAGCGGTGACCACGACCGCCCAGGCGACTGCAAGTGCTGACGACACTGGTAGCACCCAATCGTTGGCGGCTCCGATCGCTGCGCATCCGAGCAGAAGAACCACATTCAGCAGCATCAGACCGACCAGCGTGACGAGCAGGTGCACAACGACGAACACCACAACGTTCTGCACCGACCGATCCGTGAGACGGGCGACGCAGTACATCGTCGGGACGGCAACGCCCGAGGCACCTCACAGTTGCCAGCGGACCTGACCGAGGATCAGCTGTCGTCCGCGCCCGTGGTGACGTCGCTGGACTCGTTGCTCATCGACGATCTCGCCGACGACGAAGACGACGCGTTCGCCGCTGCGATCGACGCGTGAGACTCGTCGTCGACACGGGGATCTTCAGCGCTTCGCTGAGCCGTCGTCGACGCGTTCGACTTGAGGCCCACGTCGCGCGGATGGCCGGCAACCAGATCTTCCTCGCCGCGGTCACCGTCAGCGAACTCCGAGACGGGGCGCTCGTCGCTCACTGGGGTGCGCCGCGACGCGATCGGCTCGAGCAGTCGATCGAAGCGACCACGGTCATCCCGGTCAGCGACGCATTGCTGAGCACCGCGGCCACCCTCCGCTACGAATGCCGGCTCGCAGGTCATCCCTTGCATGACCGAAGCCACGCCAACGACCTTTGGATCGCGGCCTCCGCGATCCACATCGGGGCATCGCTGCTCGCCGATGACGCCGTGTTCGAGGAAACGCCTGGACTGACACTTCATCGGTAGCTGCGACCGCCCCCGAACGCCGGCTCGGGGCCGACACGCGTGCTTCAGCACGCGCATCGCTGTCACGCGTCGACGGGGTGCTGGATGACGAACGTGGTGCGGGCGTTGGTCCGGTCCGAGCAGTCGCGCACTTTGTCGATCGCAGCAACGTCGATGACGAACGCCGCGAGGTCACCGATCGAGTGGTACCCGCCGCCCGCCTCAACTTCGTCGCCGGGAGCTAGGCGGTTTCCGCTGGGCAGGACCACTTCGCTGGTCTGCGGGTCCCATCGAGTGCCCGCCTCGATGGCCCCGCCGCTGCCAGCGCGGTCGACTCGGGAGCCGTGGTCGCCTCAGTCCCGTTGCTGGAACTGGAGTCGCCGCAACCAGTGAATGCGATCCCAAATGCGACGACGATGCTGATTCCGAGGAGACCGCTCATACGGCTTGGACGTTCGTGCTCGTCGGCCAGTTCCCGCTGCCCAACACCCGACGTGCCCCATCGTGGCCGTGGTCGGCGTCGTAGAGCAGCCGTCGGCCGCCGTCGTAGACCTCAATCTGGCGGACCGGCACGAGGTCGTCGTTCGGTTCGAACAGGTAGACCGCTGGCCCCCAGGAGTCGAAGGCGTCGCGCTGCAACCCTATGTGCGATCTCGCCGACCCTCGGACAAGGCCGCCGATTCCCGGCCGGGGGTCAGACGGCGTTGGCCGCCCAGCCACCGTCGGCGTAGATCACTTCACCCGTGATGTACGACGATCGCGACGACAGGAGGAAGGCGGCGACCTCGGCGATCTCGTCCGCCTCGCCGACACGGCCGAGCGGGACGCGCCCCGTCAACCACTCGACCTGCGCCGGGTCGGTCAGCCGCTCGGCGGCCATCGGCGTGCGGATCGGTCCCGGCGCGATGGCGTTGACGCGCACGCCGTCGCCGGCGCCTTCGAGGGCCGCAGCTCTCGTCAGCGCGGCGATCGCCCCTTTCGAGGCGACGTAGTGGGCCTGTCCGGGAACGGCGACGGTGGCGTTGACCGACGAGATCGTCACCGCCGAGCGCGGCGTCGCCGGGTCGCTCCTGGCGTGGCGGAGGAACGCCCGCAGCGCCAGCCACGTGCCGGTCACGTTGATCCGCAGGTGGCGTTCCCACTCGTCGAGCGGGGTGTCGACGATCATGCTGCGGGTGCGGATCCCGGCGCTACACACGATCCCGTGGAACGGGCCGAAGTTGGCGAAAAGCTCGTCGACGGCTGACTCGTCGGTGACGTCGAGCGGGACCACCGCGTCGCCGTCGGCCGAGTGCTGGACGTCGGCGCGCACGACCCGCCATCCCTCGCGCTCGAGCACCGCGGCGCACGCCGCGCCGATCCCCGAGGCCCCGCCGGTGACCAGGGCGATCGGCTCGGTCGAGCTGTGCACGGCGCCAGCCTGCCACGGCCGCAGGGAGCCGATCGAGTTGCGTCGCTAGAGTACTGACGACGCATCTCCGCGTCAGTAGATCGACGGACCAATTCACGGACCGACTCGACCGACCGGAATCGACGTACCGAAAAGGGGGCTGCGGTGTCGACAGCGATCCACATCCAGGGGGGTCTGCTCGTCGACGGTACGGGTGCCGACCCGGTTGCCGGTGTCGACGTCGTCGTCCACGGCGACGAGATCGTTGCCGTCGGCGCGACCGGGACCGTCGGCGTGCCGGACGCGGCGATCACGATCGATGCCACCGGTTGCACCGTGATGCCGGGCCTGATCGACGCCCATTGTCACGTCACCTTCGACGACGTGCAGTCGAACGACGAGCTCTTCTTCCATCGCACCACGGCAACGGCCGCGATGGTCACGTTGTTCAACCTTCCCAAGCTGCTGCGTGCCGGCGTGACGTCGATGATGGATCCCGACACGGTGATGGGCATCGGCCCGGAGGTGCGCGACGTCGTCGAGTCCGGGGCGTTCCCGGGACCGCGCATCAAGACCGGCGTGCAGGCCCTGCTGACGTCGGTCGGCGGGACCGCCGGGCGGCTGATCCCCGACGACGGCGAGGTCGGCTACGCCGCCGTCGTCAACACGCGCGACGAGATGGTCACGACCACCCGCCGACACGTCAAGCGCGGCGCGGACTGGATCAAGATCCACGCCACGGGTTCGATCCCGACGCACGAGGGCGAGCTGCAGGTCTGGACGCTCGACGAGATGAAGGCCGTGTGTGACACCGCCCACGAGCTCGGCGTGCCCGTCACCGCGCACTGCCGCAACGCCAGCTCGACGCGCGATGCCGCGCTCGCCGGCGTCGACCTCATCCTCCACGCCTCGTTCATGGACGACGAAGGGCTCGAGGCGATCGTCGCCAGTCGCGCAGCGATCTGCCCGACGTTCACGTTTCTCGCCAACCTCGCCGACTACGGGGCGTCGGTCGGCGCCGGTGCCGGCATGCAGGAGATCTTCCGGGGCGAGATCAAGGCGACGGCGGCGATGATGCGCAAGGCCTTCGATGCCGGCGTGCCGATCCTGTGCGGTTCCGAGAGCGGCTTCGCGTTGACGCCCTACGGCCACTGGCACGCACGCGAGCTGGAGGTGTTCGTCGCCGAACTGGGGATCAGTCCCGTCGAGGCCGTGATGTGCGCGACGAAGCACAACGCCATCGCCATGCGCATGACCGACGAGCTCGGCGTCGTCGCGCCTGGTCGTCGCGCCGACGTGCTCGTCGTCGACGGCAACGTCGCTGCGGACGTGACCATCCTCCAGCAGCGCGACCGGCTGCGGGCCGTGGTCAGTCGCGGTGTCCTCGTCGACCTCGACACGCCGTGGCCCGAGAGGTCGCGCCTCGCCGGGGAGAAGGTCGGGAACTGGGCAGCCGAGGTGTTGACCCACGAACGCGCCCACGGCACAGCGCCGTGACGCGGCCGTGACGGAGCCGCCCGCCGTGCGTCGGTCGGGCATGCGTCGGTCAGGCGTGCCGCACCCGACGTTTGCAACTGGATACGATCTCAAGTTACTTTGACGGCGAGCCCGACGGGGCGGGCGGGGGCCCGGACCGGCGGGCACGCAACCTGTGCATCCTTTGGGGGGAGAACATGCTCGGAGACCGTTGGATCTGCGATCGCGTACCGACCGATCGCTTTCCCGACTACACACGTGGCAATGCCGGCGAGGTCCTCGCCGACCCGGTCAGTCCGCTCGCCTGGACGTTCTGTTGGGAGCCGGGACCGGTGCAGGGCTGCGTCGACGGGTTCGAGCAGATGGGCGTGTTCGATCGCATCGAGTACGGCGACCCGCCGGCGTCGTTCGGGTTGTTCGGCGGATACTTCTACAACTCGCTGACCCAGAGCCGGCTCTTCGGCGTGCGCTCCGGTGCGGGCTGGGAGGCGATCGACCGCACGTTCTTCGACGGCGCCAGCCAGGCGATCCCGCCCTACGTCGAGGCCGATTGGCACGCCGACGAGTGCAAGACGAAGAAGCTCGGGGCGACGATGGCGTGGGTCACCACGACCGAATCACTCCCCGAGGTGGAGCTGCAGAAGCGCGAGGCGAAGGCCCTGCGCGACAGCCGTCCCGACCTGGCCACCCAGACCGACGAACAACTGCTGGCGAGGGCATTCAGCATCCAGCGCCACCTGCGCGCCCAGTTCTCGTCGGTGGTGTGGGCGTCGATGGGCAGTTCGGTCGGCCCCGGCGTGCTCCCCGCACTCCTCGGCGACGTCGAGCCCGAGGCGGTCGCCAAGCTGATGACCGGCATCGGCGACGTCGACTCGGCAGGCATCGCCGGCGAGATCTTCGAGATGTCGCGCATCGTGCGCGAATCAGCCGAGCTCAGCGAGATCTTCGACGGCGAGCCAGACGCCGTGCTCGATCGCGTGCGGGCGGCGACGTCGGAGGATGCCAGTCGCCTGCTCGACGCGATCGACGGCTTCACCTACCGCCACGGCGGTCGTGGCCCCAACGAGTGGGACATCTACCAACCGAGCTACGAGACCAGCCCGAAGCTGCTCGTCCAGGCCATCGAGCGCACGCGTCACGCTGACGACGCCGCCAGCCCGGTGCTCGCCGCCGAACGCGGCGCCGGCGAGCGCAAGCGGCTGATCGACAAGTACGAGGCCGCCTTCGCCAACGAGGCCGAGGCGCTGGAGGGCTTCCGGACGGCGGTGCGCACGGTCGGTGTCTGGATGGCTGCCCGTGAGCGGATCAAGTCGAGCAACGTCCGCTGCCATCACGAGGTGCGGATGTGCTTCGACGAGCTCGGTCGGCGGATGACCGAACGCGGCTACCTCGCCAATCCCCGCCAGGTGTACATGCTGATGGCCGACGAGCTCGACGACTTCTTCGCCGACCCGGCGGCGTTCGCGGCGACGCTGACCGAGCGCGAACAGGACTACGCCGCGCTCTACGACCTGGAGCCGCCCTACATCGTCAACGGCACCGCCCCGCCGCTCAGTCAGTGGGCGCGGCGCGGCGAGCGGACCGCCGAGGCGGTGAACGCGGGCGACGTGCTGACGGGCGTCGCCGGGTCGCCCGGCACGGCGACGGGGCGGGCGCGCGTCATGCTCGACCTCGACGACCCGACGCAGCTCGAGCCGGGTGACATCTTGATCGCTCCGTCGACGGACCCGTCGTGGACGCCGCTGTTCCTCGTCGCCGGTGGTGTGATCACCGACATCGGCGCCGTCGGCACGCACGCCGTGATCGTCAGCCGCGAGCTCGGCATCGCCTGCGTGCCGTCGGTCGCCGACGCCACCAAGCGGATCCCCGACGGGGCGACGATCACCATCGACGGCAGCCGCGGCACGGTGACGATCGACGCCCTGCCCTGACGGGCGACGTCAACGCCCGGCCCGAACGGGCGACGCAGTCAGCGCCCGGCGAGTGCGCCGTCGAGCTCGCGCAGTGCGGCGTCGACGTCGGTGACGTGGATCGTTCTCCATCCCGCCGCCACCGCGCCGTCGATGTTGGCCCGGAAGTCGTCGAGGTAGACGATCTCGTCGGGGCGGACACCGAGCAACTCGGTCGTCAGCGCATAGATCGCCGGCTCCGGCTTGCGTACGCCGACCTCGGACGAGTCGACGACGACGTCGAACACGCCGAGGTCGACGTGCGATTCGATCAACCCGCGGAACTCGCGGAAGCTGTTGGTGAGCAGTGCCGTGCGATACCCCTCGGCGCGCAACTGCACGATGCGCTCGATGACGTGGTGGTGGACGTCGAACACGCCGCACAGCAGGCGCTCGTACTCGTCGCCGCGCAGCGTCAGCCCGGCGGCCTCGGCGAACGTCGCCACCTCGGCCTGCAACGACGCAGTCGACAGCTCACCGCGCTCGGCGCGGTGCCACGGATGGTCATCGGTCGAGACCTCGCGAGGACCCATCAACACGTCGAGCATCGACCCCATCTCCACGTCGTGCCAGGTCGCGATCTCTGCCAGCAGGTTGGTGATCGGCGAGATCAACACGCCACCGAAGTCCCAGACGACGGCGCGAACGGCCGGCTGGACGGCCGGTTGGAAGGCCGGTTGGACGCTCAACGCGCCAGGTCTCCCGCATCGACGGCCAGGGCATGACCGGTGGTGGCAGACGACGCATCCGAGCACAGCCGGAGCGCCGCCGCGGCCACGACGACCTCACCCGTGAAGTCAGCCGTCATCGTGCCCATCGCGCTCCCCTCGAATCACACGCACCCTGCGCAGAAACTCGACACCGACTCTAGTTACTCGGTACGTTCGGCCCTGCCTCCAACGCGCACGGGGCGGCCCGACGAGCGGTCGGCTCACACGGCGGCGGCGGCGAGCACGCTGCGCATGCCGTCGGCGGCGAGCTGTGCCGCCACGGCGGCGGGCGCCGACCACAACTCGGTCGAACAGACCTCGAGTGAGATCGGCGCGTCGACGCCCATCTCGCGCAGCGTGCGCACGAAGCCGACACAGTCGAACTCACCGGCGCCCGGCGGCAGCCGGTTGGCGAGGCAGTCCGCCTTGTAGTCGTCGAGCTGTGGCGTCGCCGGACCGTCGTTCATCTGGATGGCGAACACGCGCTCCGGCTCGAGGGCGCGGATCATCGACAGATCGTCAGCGCCTCGGGCGTGGTGCCAGATGTCGGCGCAGTAGCCACCGTTGGCCCGGTCGGCGCCGCGGACGATCGCCTGGGCGTCGGCCGCGGTGGCGATGTTGGTGAACGGCAGCCACTCGATCCCGACCAGCAGGCCGTGCGCCGCGGCACGGTCGCACAGTCGACCGAAGCCGTCCACCGCCTGGTCGAGCCCGCAGTCGTACGGCCCGATGGCCTGGAGGTAGCGGACGCCGAACTCGTCGGCCATCTCGAACGCCAACCGTTCGATGCGCTGCGCCAACTCGTGTTCGGGCCCGTCGGTCGCCCACCAGCCGATCGCCACCTCGACGTCGGCGAGCACGATGCCATGGCGGTCGAACACCGCCCGCAGGTCGGCCGGGCTGCGTCCCTCCTCGTCGCGCAACCGCTCGTATTCGAAGGCGAACAGGCCGATGCCGGCCATGCCGGCGCCGGCCGCCGCGGCCACCCGATCGTCGAACCCGTCGAACCGGGAACGACTGAAGTGCGACCACACGAGGTCGGGGAACGCGAGATCGTGAGCTCGGTGCGTCATCGCCGCGAGTCCCGCACGCGCTCGTGTCCGACCGTCCGCACCGGCGTGCTCCCGTCCCAGTCCGCAGCCGCCGCGGCGACCATCGCGTAGAACGCGGTCAACCGCTCGGTCGGACGGTAGAGCTCGAGCATGTGGCCCAGCCGGTGGCGGGCATCGACGAAGTGGAATGTGACGCCGCCACTGGTGCGCGCACTCATCGCCAGCGTGTCGCCGAGTTCGAGCAGCGAGGCGATCGCCCCGTCCGGATCGTCGACGAAGAACGCCAGATGGTGCAGGCCGGACGCTCCCGGCGCGTACACGTCGCGCACTGGGCTCGGCCCCACACCGTGATCCTCGACCAGCTCGACCATGATCGGACCCCACTGACCGTACGCCGAGGTGTGGTCGAACGAGCCGGGTCGGCCACGGATCACCACGTCGTCCACCGCGATGTGGGGCACGACGAAGAACGGGCCGGCGCCGGTGTCCCGAGCGAACTGCCGAGCACCTTCCACGGCGTCGGGGACGGCGTAGGCGATCTGCACCGGGGCGCCGAGCACGAACGCACCGGTCATCGCCTGGCCCTCATCGACGTCGGTGCCCCCCGAACCGCGCATGGCGTGACTCTAGGGACTGCGGCCACCCGACTCTCGCCCGGGCACGGCAACGCGCGACAGTCGGCCGATGTCGACCGACGAGCCACGCACTCGCGGCGCACGCACGACGCGCGTCGTGACGCTGCGCGCCCGACCCGCGCCGGATCAGCCGCTCTCCGAGGAGCTGTTCGCGGTCGAGACTCGCCCGCTCCCCCGGCTCGAGCCCGACCAGCTCCTCGTCCGCAACATCGCGATGAGCGTCGACCCCTCGATGCGCGGACGCCTCGACCTCGGAGAGAAGCAGTACACGACGAACTTCCAGATCGGCGAGCCACTCGACGGTGCCGCCGTCGGCGAGGTGATCGAGAGCACCGCCGCGCACATCGTCGCCGGCTCGATCGTCCGTCACCGCGGCGGTTGGCGCGAGCAGGCCGTCGTCGATGCCGCGTCGGCGTCGGTCGTCGACCCGAACCTGGCGACGGTCGGGGCGTGGCTCGGCATCCTCGGCCAGACGGGGTTCACGGCGTGGGTCGGGCTGCGCCGCATCGCTGAGCTGCGGCCCGGCGACACCGTGTTCGTCTCGGCGGCAGGCGGAGCCGTCGGCACCGCCGCCGGGCGGTTCGCCACGCTGCTCGGCGCCTCGCGCGTGATCGGCAGTGCCGGTGGCGCCGCCAAGGCGGCGCGCCTGGTCGACGAGCTGGGCTACGACGCGGCGATGGACCACCACGCCGAAGCACCATCGGACGGCGTCGAACGCCTGCTGCCCGACGGGATCGACGTGTACTTCGACAACGTCGGCGGGCCACACCTCGTGGCGGCGCTGCACCACATGCGCATCGGCGGGCGGATCGCCTTGTGCGGGATGATCAGCCAGTACTCCGCCGCCGGCCGCGGGCAGGACATCAACCACCTGATCGAGGCGGTGTTGCGCCGTGTCACCGTCCGCGGATTCATCGTCCGCGACCACGAGGACCTGCGTCCGGAGTTCGAGCGGACCGTGTCGGCCTGGCTCGCCGATGGTCAGATCACCGTCGCCCAGACGGTCACCGACGGCCTCGATCGAGCGGTCGAGGCATTCATCTCGATGCTGTCCGGCGGCAACGTCGGCAAGGCGCTCGTCCGGCTCGACGAGCACTGGGACATCTGAGGCCCGGGTCGCTCGGCGGCGATCACGTCTCGTCGGCGGTCACATGTCGTCGGCGCTCACGGCAGGCCGGCGATCCGGTTCCCGACGGCGACCACTTCGCGCACGAACCGCGCCTGCCCCAGCCCGCGATGGACGGCGTCGCGGTTGAGCATCGATGCCGACGACGTCTCGATCAGCGAGACCAGAGCGACGGCCACCACGCCCGCTTCGGCACGGCGGGTCCGTGGCCGAACCGCCGTGGCCGCGCCACGCAGGATCTCGACCAGCTCGACGCGGGTCTCGCGGCGCAGCGCCTCGACGGTCAGGTTGAGACCGATCGAATTGACGAAGTAGACGGTCGCCGGCGTCGGGCGCTCGGCGATCCACGCCAGCAGGTGTGACAGCAGGGCGGCGAGGCCCCCGGGGTCGCCGCGTTCGGGGACGCGGTCGCGGACCTCGCCGACGAAGCGTTCGGCGAACTGACGCACACCCTCGGCGAGGATCTGATCCTTCGAGGCGAAGTGGTAGTACACCGCGGCCGGGGTCATGTCGACCGCACTGGCGATGTCCTGCACGGTCACCTCGTCGATCGCCGTCGCCGAGAACAGTGCCATCGCCGCATCGATGATCTCGTGGCGGCGCGAGGGTCGGTGTGCCGGGCGTCGAGCGGACCTGTCGTCGATGACGACAACCTAGATGAGTCCATGGCGCCGCGGCATCGTGCCGACACGCCACGTCGCCACCGTGCATCACCGTGCATCACCGTGCCTCACCGTGCATCGTCGGGCATCGTCGGGCACGACGGTGCATCATGGGGCTCGTGCCCGACGACCCGGTGTCCGCTCCCGCTCACCGGCCGTCGCGCCGCGGTGAGATCATCGACGCGGCGATCCGCCAGTTCGCCCGCAAGGGCTTCGTCGACGCCTCGATCAGCGACGTCGCCGAGGAAGCGAACGTCGTCGCCACGGCCGTCTACTACCACTTCTCCGGCAAGGAGGAGCTGTTCACCACCGCCGTGAACCAGGTCTTCCAGTCGATCACCGACGTCGTCGCGGCGACGCGCGCCGAGGAGGCAGCGGTTGACGCATCGTCGCTCGATCGGGTGATCGATGCGGTCTGGGACTGGATCGACACCCACCCGGACGAAGCGACACTGCTCTACCTCCAGCTGCCGGGCGCCACGCCGCGCATCGCCGTTCTCCGCCAGGAGTTCGAGGAGGTGCACGCCGATCGCGCCTTCGGATATCTCGCCGGCAGCCAGGCGGGGCGTCCTGCAGCCGCCCGCCGGGCGGCGGAGAAGCTCACCGCCCGCACGCTCGTCGACCTGTTGATCTCGGTGCACACGATGCGTCTCGTCGACGGGCCGCTCAGCGCCGAACCCGATGCCCAGCTGCGGGCGGCGGTGCACCGCTTGGCAGCACGTCTCGTCGGCGCCTGATCTCCGACCGTCGATCAGAACCTTGAGACTGACTACAGTAAGTCGTCAGCGAGACGGACGTCGCGGGCAGCGGCGCACTCACCCGTGGGGGGAACGACGTGAGCACTACCAACACCTGGTTCGGCGACTCCGAGCTCGGCGAACGCTTTCCGGCGTGGACGCGCGGCAACGCCGCTGACGTCTTCCCGGATCCGTTCAGCCCGCTCGGCCAGACGCTCGTCATCCACCGCGGGCTCGGCCCGGGCTTGCGCGACGCGTACATCTCGATCGGTGCACTCGAGTTCGACGAGTACGAGAACCCGACGGCCCCCGACGTGTTCAAGGTGTTCGGCGGCTACCCGTACAACCCCCTCACGATGACCCGGGTGTTCGGGGCGAGGATGCCCGGCGGGTCGCCGGAGATGATCGACCGCGCCTTCTTCGACGAGCGCGACGAGGTGCCGCCCTACGAGCACCAGGCGTGGCACGACTCGCCCGCCGCCGAGGCCAAGCTGGCTGAGTCGATGGCGTGGGCGATGTCGACCGACTCGCTGCCCGCACTCGACGCCGACAAGGAGTTGGCACAGCAACTGCGCGATGGACGGCCGGACCTGCGTGCCCTGACCGACGCCGCGCTGCACGCCCGGGCGCGGGCCATGGCGCCGTACGTGCAGCAGACGTTCGAGAACGCGATGGCCGTCTCGACGCTGTCGGCGCTCGGCACGGGGGCGATCGGCGCGATCTGCGAAGGGCTCGGCGACCCGACGCTGGCCATCCGCGTGCTCGCCGGGATCGAAGTCGACTCCGGTGCCCCGGCCCACGCCATGTGGGTGCTCGGCCGGCGGGCTGCCGCGTCGCCGGCGATCAGCGCCGCCTTCGACGCCGGACCCGATGCCGTGCTCGAGCTGCTGGCCGACGGCGGCGACGACGAGCAGGCGTTCCTCGTCGAGTTCGACGAGTTCTTGCGCGACCACGGCTTCCGCGGCCAGAACGAGTACGACCCGCGGGCACCGTCGTGGGAGCTGCGGCCCCGTGTCGCGCTCGCCGCGATCGACCTCATGCGTCGGTCCGACGAGGCCCAGGCGCCGGCGCACCGCCAGGCCACGGCGATCGCCGAACGCGATCGCGTCGCCGCCGAGATCCGGGCGGCGATCGCCGCAGATCCCGAGACCGCGGGACTGTTCGAGGCGGCGATGCAATCGGCCCGCCTGTTCCTCGCCGGACGCGAGCGGGCGAAGACGAACGTCGTCCGGGTGATCAACGAGATCAGCGTGGCGATGTACGAGTACGGCCGCCGGCTCGTCGACCGGGGGATCCTCGACGACGTCGAGCAGGTGTTCATGGTCACCAACGACGAGCTCGACGCCCTCCGCGCCGAACCCGAGTCGTTCCGCGACCTCATCGCGGCGCGGTGGGCGCAGTACCGGGAGCTGTTCGACTACGAGCCGGTGTTCGTGGTCAACGGGCGGGTCCCCTCGCTCGACGAGATGACACGGCGGGGTGGGAAGGACGTCGCCCGCGGGGAGTCCGGCACCGTGCTCCGCGGCGCCGCAGGCTCGGGTGGCGTTGCGAGCGGCCGGGCGAGGATCGTCCTCGACGCCGGCGACCCGACGGGCCTGGAACCGGGCGACGTGCTGATCGCCCCGCAGACGGATCCCTCGTGGGTGCCGCTGATGGTGTCGGCGGCGGCCGTCGTCGTCAACGTCGGCGCCCAGGGCAGCCACGCGATGATCGTGTCGCGCGAGCTCGGCATCCCGTGCGTGGTGTCGGTCGCCGATGCCACGGTGGTGATCCCCGACGGCGCCCAGGTGACCGTCGACGGCACCACGGGCACGGTCACGATCGACCAGCTCGACCCCTGATCACCGGTCAGTCGCGGATCATCCGCGCCATCGTCTCGTGGTAGTGGGCGATCTTGCACTCGCGCTCGTTGAGGATGTTGCGCGTGTAGCCACTCGATCGCTTCGTCCTCGCCAACTGCTCGTAGATGGAGATGTCCTCGCCGACGACGATCTTCAGATGATCCCAGTGTGACTGCATCCGGCGCCGGTATTCGGCGTACTCGGGGTCGCCCTCGTCGCCCGGATAGATGAGCTCCCAGCACAAGAACCGGGTCCGGTCGACGTCGATCGGGATCGGATTGAAGACCTGGATGTGTTCGGGATTGCAGTTGAACACGGTGTTCGGGAACACGACGTAGTGGCAGATGGCGAACTTGTGGTGATCCCAGTCCTCGGCCAACTCGGCGGTCAGCTGGGCCTTCGGCACGAAGCACATGTAGTTGTGGTCGTTGACCATCCAGAAGCTGGTGTCGCGAGCGGTCTTCGTCCACTCCTTGCCGACGTGGTGCAGTTCGGCGGTGTGGTAGATCTCGTTGAACCCGTCGACGATCGCCTTGTAGCTCACCGGCACGTCCCACTCGAGGACGTCGAGGAGGACCATGTCCTCCATCCGGAACTGGCCGAGGTCGGCCATGATCTCGTCGCCGATCCAGGACTCGAGCGACGGGGCGCGGTCGGGCCCGGCGACGTTGACCCAGATCCATCCGCCCCACTCGCCGACGGCGACCTGCGGACTGCGCAGTCCCTTCAGGTGGTCGGGGTCGAAGTCGGCGCGCTCGGGCACGCCCTTCACCTTGCCGGTCAGGTCGTAGGTCCAGCCGTGGTACGGACACGTGAACTCCGTCGCCGCGCAGCCACTCCACTCGGTGACGAAGGCCGGACCGCGGTGTTGGCAGACGTTGTGGAAGGCGGCGAGGTCGCCCTCGGGCTGACGGACCACGACGATGGTCTCACCGTGGCTCTCGAAGCTCAGCCAGTCGCCCGCTGCCGCAGCCTGCTCGGACCGGCCGGCGATGAGCCAGCTGGTGCCGAGCACGCGTTCGCGTTCGAGCTCGAACTGCACGGGGTCGGTGTAGGGCGCGCTGGGGATCGTCGACGGGCCATAGTCGGGCACGTTGCGGATCGACGGACCCAGCCGGACCGGCACCTCGCGCTCATCGGACCGTCTCGTCGGTACGTGGACCATGCGCTTCCCCCTCGTCGTGTGACCGAACGATCGTTATACATAACACCTGTGATACTTTCCGTCAATGCCACGGGTCGTCGACGCCGAGCTCCGACGCGCTGAGCTCACCGATGCGGCGGCACGGGTCATCGCCCGATCGGGGGTCGATGCCGCCACGCTGCGCCGGATCGCCGACGAGGCGGGCTGGACCACCGGCGTGTTGACGCACTACTTCGCCGACAAGGAGTCACTGCTGCTGGCGACGTTCCAGGCCTCGCTCGCCTCGCGTCGCTCACGCCGCCTCGATCGTCGCCTCGGCCCACACTTCGGCCCGGCCGACGAGCTCCGCGCCTCGCTCGTCGGCGCCCTCCCGATCGACGAGGATCGACGACGCCACTGGCTCGTGACGCTCGCCTGCTGCACGCAGGCTTCGGGCAACCAAGCCCTCGCCGACGCCCAGCGCGACGCCTATCGCGAATACCGACACCATCTGACCGAGCTCGTGCGCGAGCTCGGCGTCCCGGCGGCCGACCCCCCGGTCGACGCCCGCGACCTTGCCGAGCGTCTGATCGCGGCGGCGGACGGAGTCGCCATCCAGGCGCTCTTCGATCCCGCCTCGTGGCCCGCCGAGCGGCAGCTCGCCGCGCTCGAGGCGGCGATGGCCGCCCTGTCGATGCCCACCTGAGCCGTCGCCGGCGGGGGCGCCGCAGCGGTGTTCACTCCGGCACCGTTTCCTTATTGATCGATTGACTAGTTTGTGACCCATGGGGGACCTGGGGTCCAAGATCGCGGCCGCGGTGCGCGATGCGGCACGTGCCGGCGACGGTGCGGCGATCGCCGCCGCGCTGCAGTCGATCGAGCCGGCGGCGCTCGCCGAGTTCTACCACCAGCGCCTCGCCACCGACGCCGACACCGAGCCGACCGGCCGACACCGGTGCCGACGTCGCGGCCGACGTGCTGGCCGAGGGTCTCCCGGCGTCGCCCGGTGCGGCGTCAGGCCGCATCGTCACCAGCGCCGACGCCGCCGTCGACGCGGGCGACGCCGGCGAGCAGGTCATCCTCGTCCGTCCCGAGACGACGCCCGACGACGTGCTCGGCATGCAGGCGTCGTGCGGCGTCCTGACGTCGCGCGGCGGGCTGGTGAGCCACGCCGCCGTCGTCGCCCGCGGCTGGGGCATCCCCGCCGTCGTCGGTGCGAGCGACGTCACGATCGACGGCGACGAGGTCCGGATCGGTGCGACGACGCTCGCGCGCCGGCGACGAGATCACGATCGACGGTTCGTCGGGCCGCATCTACGCCGGCCGCCTCGCCACGTCCGGGTCGGATGCTCCGCCCGAACTCGACACGTTGCTCGCCTGGGCCGACACCGTCGCCCGCGGACACGTCCAGGTCCGCGTCAACGCCGACACCGCGTGACGACGCCACCTACGGGCGCCAGCTCGGCGCCCAGGGGATCGGCCTGTGCCGGACCGAGCACATGTTCTTGTCCCACGACCGGCTCCCGATCGTGCGCCGGTTCATCCTCGCCGACGATCCGTCGAGCGAGCACGAGGCGCTGGCCGAGTTGCAGCGCGTCCAGACCGAGGACTTCGAGGACCTGCTCGACGCGATGGACGACCTGCCGGTCACCGTGCGCCTCCTCGACCCGCCGTTGCACGAGTTCCTGCCCGACGTGCTCGACCTGACGGCGCGCGACGCCCGCGGTGAGTTGACGGCGGTCGAGTGCGTCGAGCTCGGCGCGGTGCGTCGACTGCGCGAGACGAACCCGATGATCGGCACCCGCGGCGTCCGGCTCGGCATCGTCCGCCCGGGGCTGTACGAGATGCAGGTGCGGGCGCTGTGCACGGCGGCGGCGAACCTGTTCGCCCGGGGACGCCATCCACCGCGTCGAGATCATGATCCCGCTGGTCGTCGAAGCCGCCGAGCTGCGCATCGCCCGGTCGTGGGTGTGCGACGTGCTCGATGACATCGGCCATCCCGAGTTGGGCTCGGCCGCGGTGACCGTGGGGGCGATGATCGAGACGCCACGAGCCGCACTGGTGGCGGAGTCGCTCGCCGCCCATGCCGACTTCTTCTCGTTCGGCACCAATGACCTCACCCAGATGACGTACGCATTCAGCCGCGACGACGTCGAGGCGCGGCTGCTGCCGGCCTACCAGGCGCTCGGCATCCTCGGGGCCAACCCGTTCGCCGTGCTCGATCAACAGGGCGTCGGCGAGCTCGTGCGCATCGGCTGCGAAGCGGCACGGCGGGCGAAGCCGACGATCAAGCTCGGAGCCTGCGGGGAGCACGCCGGCGACCCGGCGTCGGCGGCGTTCCTCGTCGGCCTCGGTGTCGACTCGGTGAGCTGCTCGCCGTTCCGTGTCCCGATGGCTCGCCTCGGCGTCGCCCAGGCGTTGCTCGCCTGCGGTCGGGTGCAGATCGGCGACGTCGACTTCGACACGTCGCTCGCCGCCCCGCCGGCCCCCTCACCACCGATCTCGGTCGGATCCTGCCGGAAAGCGGGCAGATTCCGACCGAGATCGGAGCGGAGGCCGACGAGATCGAGGTCCTGCACACGATGCGCCTGCGCGGATTCGTCACCCCGGCCGGCTTCGAGGCCAGCATCGGGGTGCATCCCGCCGAGCTGCTCGGCGCCCTCGTCGAGTCGGGGCACGTCCGGCACATCGAGGCCCGCGACATGTACGCCTTGACCCCGGAGGGCAAGGTGCGCCACGCCGAGCTGTTCGCCGAGTCGTCGACGGCCGCGGTCGGAGCCGGGCTCGCCGAGGCGTACCCGCGATTCCTCGAGCTCAACGACCGCTTCAAGTCGCTGTGCACCGACTGGCAGGTTCGTGACGACGCACCGAACGACCACACCGACGCCGACTACGACCGCGACTGCATCGAGCGGCTGATCGCGCTCGACGCGGCCAGCGACGAGCTGTTCGCCGCACTGGCGACGGCCTTGCCGCGCCTCGCCCGTTATGCGAGCCGGCTGCACCACGCCAAGACCTGCGTCGTCGCTGGCGACCGCGCCCGCTTCACCGGCGTGATGTGCGAGTCGTACCACGACATCTGGATGGAGCTGCACGAGGACCTGATCGTGATGCAGCACATCGACCGTGTCACCGAAGGCAGCTTCTGAGAGCGAGCTCATGACCCACGACCAGACCGACTACGAAGACCTCACCGCGATGCGGCTCGACGACGGCGACCTCGCCGACCTGCTCGCCCACCGCGGCGAGTGCGTCTTCAACTGGACGACCCGCGACGGGTTCCCCGTCGGCGTGGTCGTCGCCTTCGTCCATCACGACGGCCGCTTCTTCACCACGTGCGCCGAGCGCCGCAAGCGGGTCCCGGCACTGCGCGCCCGACCGCAGAGCGGCATCGTCATCAACGCCGGCGGCAAGACGGCCACGTTCAAGGGGAACTCGATCGTGCACGCGCCGGGCGACGACGGATTCGACGACCTCAAGGGGTGGTTCTACCCGCGGCTGTCTCGGCTCGATCAGAAACCGGACGACCCGTACCGGCAGGCCTTCGCCACGTTCCTCGACTCGCCACACCGGGTGATCATCGAGACCGAGGCGCGTCTCGTCGTCGCCTTCGACACCGACAAGTTCCATGCCTTCACCAACGAAGCCATGTCCGCCCAGCAAACACAGCACTGAACGGAGACACCGATGCCTGCCTACCTCGTCGTCAACTACGACGTCACCGATGCCGACGCCTATCTCGACTACCAGACCAAGGCCGGACCGATCCTCACCAATGGCACGCTGCTCGTGCTCGATCCGGCGTCGACCGCGGTCGAGGGTGAGCCTGGCCACCAGACGGTGATCATCGAGTACCCGACGCGCGAGCTGGCCGAAGCCGCCTACCACTCCGACGAGTACCAGGCCGTGGTCGGGATCCGCCACGGCGCGATCGCCAACGGCCGCGCCGTCATCGTCGACGGCTTCGCCCCGCCGAGCTGACGACCGACGCGGCTGACGACCGACCGTCACATCAGGGGTCAGACCCCTTTGGTAACGCTCCGCTTGGCGTACGGCGCCGGCGGTCGGCCGTACTCGTCGACGAGGCCGAACTCGGCGCCGACGTCTTCGACCCACTGGATCGAACCGGAGCGCGCCAGCAGGTCGTCCGCGGCGGCGAGGGCGGCGATGCTGCGCCCGACGACGAGCGGTGTCTGCGCACCCTCGATGTCGGTCTCACGCTTGCCGGACCACTCGACGATGAACTCCGTCGACACCGAGCCCGGGTAGAGCGCGATCGCGGCGATGCCGTGCGGTTCGAGCTCGATCGCCATGTCGGCGGTCAGCCGATCGAGGCCGGCCTTCCCGGCGCCGTACGACGAGCTGAAGTGGTAGCTCTGCCCGCCCGGCGACGACACGTTGCAGATCAACCCGCCCGGTCCGGCGGCGAACAGCAGCGGCGCCGCATGCCACGACGCCACGTAGTGGGCGCGCAAGCCGATGCCGACCTGGTCGTCCCAGATCGAGATCGGATGATCCCAGAAGCCGCCGCCCCACGCCGGCGGGTCGGGGATCTTGTAGACGTTGTTGACGAGGATGTCGAGGCGTCCCTGCTCGTCGGCAACCCGCTCGAACAGCGCCGCGATCTGGGCGTCGTCGCCATGGTCGGTCCGCACGGCGACCCCCGTACCGCCCGCCTCGTCGACCAGCGCGGCGGTGCGCTCGATCGTCAGCTCGCCGTCGCCGCTGGTGCGTCCGGTGACGTAGACGGTGGCGCCCGCCTCGCCGAGGGCAACCGCCGTGCCACGCCCGATGCCGCGGCTCGAGCCGGTGACGACGGCGACCTTGCCCGCCAGCGACGTCGGCATCACGCCACCGCCTCGGCGTCGAACTCGACGTCGAGCGACGTCAGGCCGCGCAGGAGGAAGCTCGGAAAGTACTCGAGCTCGTTCGTCGGCGGCAGCTCGAACCGCTCGATCCGTCGCGACAGTTCCTCCAGGGCGACGCGTCCTTCGAGACGCGACAGCGCGGCGCCGAGGCAGAAGTGGATCCCCTTGCCGAACGCCAGGTGCTCGCGCAGGTGCTCGCGGTCGGGGTCGAACCGGTCGGGCTCGGCGTACAGCGCCTCGTCGCGGTTGGCGGATGCGAACACGATCACCAGGCGGGCGCCCTCCGGAATCGTCACGCCGGCCAGTTCGTGCTCGCGGGTGGCGATGCGGAACATCCCCTGGGTCGGCGTCGACAGCCGCAACGCCTCTTCGACCACGAGCGGAGCGCGGCCCGGGTCAGCCTTCAGCGCCGCCCACTCCTGTGGGTGTTCGGCGAGCAACCGCATCGTCTCGGTGAGCAGCTTGGTGGTCGTCTCGTTGCCGGCGACCAGCAACTGCTGGACGATGCTCAAGATCTCGGGCACGTCGAGCGGGCGCTTGTCGCTGATCTCGGGGTCGTCGTCGTCGACCCGCGCCTCGAGCAGCCCGGTGAGCAGGTCGTCCTGCGGATGGATGCGGCGGCGATCGAGCTCGGCGGCGAAGTAGTGCTGGAACTCGTTGACCCCACGCTCGGCGGCGAGGCGCTCGTCGATCGAGATCGCCGTGCCGATGCCGGCGACCGAGTCGTCGGACCACCGCTTGAAGTCGGCCAACCGGTCGTCGGGCACGTTCAACGCATGGGCGATGACCTCGACGGGGAGCGGCACGGCGAACTGGGTGACGAACTCGATCCGCCCGTCGTCGATCCACGAGTCGATCAGGCGGACGGCAATCGACCGGATCACCGGCTCGAGCTCGGCGATCACCTTCGGCGTGAACGCCTTGGACACCAACCGGCGGTAGCGGGTGTGTTCGGGCATGTCGGCGGTGAGCATCGTCGGCACCCGCGGGTAGCCCTCGGCCATCACCTCCACCATCCGCGCCCGCGCCTCGGCCGGGAGCGGCATGCTCGCACCGCCGAACAGTGAGGAGTAGGTCTCGGGGTCGCGCAGCACCTGGATCACGAGGTCGTGGCTGGTCACGAGGTACATGCCGATCGCCTCGATGAACATCACGGGCTGCTCGTCGCGCATCTCCGCGTACTGCGGGAACGGACACTGCAAGGTGTCGCGATCGAAGGGATTGAAGGCGGCGAGGTCGTTGGTCATCACAGGCTCCGAGCGGTCGGATCAGAGGTCCGAGAGGACCTTGACGAGGGCGGGCAGGTCCATGCCGCGGGCGAGGATCTCGTCCATGCCACCGACGACGCCGGTGATGTTGGCGAGCACGACGTGCTCGAGTCCGTTGCGGGCATAGCCCTCGAACTGGGCGGCCAGCTCGTCGGCGTTGCCGACGAACAACACCTCGGTGACCATCTCGAACGGGATCGTCAGAGCGAGATCGCGCAGCTCGTCGGCGTCGAGGTCGTGGATGATCACGTCGACGAAACCCTGCGAGTCGTTGCCCAGCGGATGCTTCAGGCCGTGCGCTTCCCACATGTGGCCCATGGCGAAGAGGCCGAACAGCTTTCCCAGCGGCTCCTTCTCGAACATCTCGGCGGCGGCGTCACGGCTCTCGGAGAAGAGGACGAACGGCAACAGCGACGAGACCGGTGCCGGGCGTCCGGCGGCCGCCGCGTGCTCGGCGACGATCTTTCGCTTCTCGCCATACTCCTCGGGCTTCATCCACCACGCTGGGATCCAACCGTCGCCGTACTGTCCGGTGAGGCGCAGCATGCGCGGCCCGTGACCGGCGACCCACACCGGCGGGCTGCCGCGGCCGTCAGCCTGCAGGGGCAGCCCCATCCGGCCGACACCGCCGTCGGCCATCACGCCGTGGTCGAGCAGCGAACGGAGATCGACGAGCACGTCCTCGAGCACGGACACCGGCGTGTCGAACGGGTAGCCGAACGGCACGAGGCTCTCGGCCTCGCCCGATCCGATCCCGAGGATGAAACCGCCGGGGTTGAGGTCGTTCAACGTCAGCGCGGTGCGTGCCAGGTCGGCCGCACCGCGCCGCGTGGCATCGGTGACGGACACCCCGAACGGCTTCCCCGTCATCGTGCCGACGACGGCGCCGTAGCAGAACGGGTCGTAGAAGGCATCGGGATCGGCCGCCAGATCCGAGAGCGGGATCTCGCTCCACAGACCCGGATGGAACACGCCGAGCAGGTGGTCGGGCGACCAGTACGAGTCGAACCCGACCTGCTCGTAGACCTCCAGCATCTGTGCCGTGCTGGCGAACGGGAACTGCGACGGGAGCGAGATTCCGACCTTCATGTGTGCTGACCTCTTTCGTTTCGGCGGGCGGTTTCGGTGGGCGGGTGGGTGGGCGGTTTCGGCGGGTGGGTGGGCGGGCGAGCGGGTTCGACGGACTGGTGCCGGCAGATCTCAGGTGCCGGCGAGCTGGGCGACGATCGGCGCCACGGCATCGACGGCGGCGGCGCCGAACGTGACGTAGGAGATGCCGTACGTGTCGCGCCGTTCGTGCAACTGCTCGCAGATCGCCTCGACGGGGCCGATCAGGGCGTGCGGATGATCACCGAACTCGTCGGCGGTGAGGCCGAACATCGGCGCCATCTTCTCCAGCGTCCCCGCACGATCGTCGGTGACGACGGTGAAGTAGGCACCGATCTCGATCTCGAGGTCGTCGAAGCGCGCGCCGGCGCCGGCGCGGATCCAGTCCACCTTCTGCTTCGTCAGCTCGGCGGTGCTGCTGCCGACACCGGCCGCACCGATCTTGCCCGAGCGGTTGTCGAAGTTGAGGCTGACGATGTCGGCTTCCCGACCGGCGATGCCGAGGACCCGCTCGGCACCACCGCCGATCATGATCGGTGGCACGCCACCCGCAACCTTGGGGACGCCCTCGAAGCCACCGGCGTGGACGTGTTCGCCGGTGACGTCCACGAGGCCGTCACCGAAGTGGGCGCGGATCAGCGCGATCGTCTCCTCCAGCCGGTCGAGGCGGACGCCGGCAGGATCCCACCGGACCCCCATCGCCTCGTACTCGCCTTCCAGCCATCCGGCACCGAGTCCGATCTCGAGGCGTCCTTCGGCGAACAGCGCCAGCGTCGCCAGTTCCTTGGCGAACACCACCGGCTGGCGGTAGTCGACGCAGAACACGCGAGCGCCGACGTGGATCGATGTCGTCGACTCGAGCGCCACGGCCATCGCCGGGACGGCGGCGACGTTCTGCACGGGATGGTTCGTCGCGGCGAGCGCCGGACCCGGACCGATCACGTGGTCGGCAACGCTGAACGTGGCGAATCCGAGCTGCTCCGCCCGGCGCGCCTGGTTGCGCCAGTCGGCAGCGTCGGCGGCGGCGTAGCTCTGCAACCCGAAACGGAACGGGCGCGTCATCGCGTCACCGTCGCGCGCCGTGTCCACCACGATGTCACGCGCCGTGTCCACCACGATGTCGCGCGCCGTGGCGCGCACCGTGTCATCGCCGGTTCCCCACGACCTTGCATGTCCACTTCCCCCGGTGTTCGTCAGCGCGTCGGGCCCCACGCCCGGTGCGGAACTTCCGCTGTGACATGAAACTAGCCGGTAGGTTAGTTTATGGACGTACGGAAACGACGGAGGCAACGTGACGGCATCACCGGTTCACGCCTCGCTCGACGGTCCGCCGGGGGAGGTACGCACGACGACGACGTTTTGTCGCGTCTGTCATGCCAGCTGCCCGATGGAGGTCGACGTGGTCGGCCGTCGCGTGATCGCCGTGCGCGGCGTCGCCGACGACCCATTGTTCGAGGGCTACACGTGCGTCAAGGGACGCCAGCTGCCCGACCAGATGGCCGACCCCGGCCGCCTTCGCACGGCGTTGCGGCGCCGGGCCGACGGCACGTTCGAAGCGGTCGACAGCGGCGCAGCTCTCGACGAGATCGCCACCGCGCTGCGACGGGTCATCGACACCCACGGACCGCGCGCCGTCGCCTCGTACACCGGCACCGGCGGCTACCAGAACTCGGTCGCCGTGCCGGCGGCTCGCGCCTTCCACCAGGGGCTCGGGTCGGTGTCGTTCTACACGTCGGTGACGATCGACCAGCCCGCCAAGGGGCTCGCCGGCTTCCGCCTCGGGGCGTGGGAGGGCGGCTACCACAACTTCACCGACTCCGACGTCCACATGGCGATCGGGTACAACCCGATGGTCTCGTCGTACGGACCGCTGGGCGGGCTGCAGGGCACCAACCCGTTCGTCGTCATGCGTCGCCGCAAGGCCGAGGGCATGAAGCTCGTCGTCGTCGATCCCCGCCGCACCGAGCTCGCCGCGTTCGCCGACGTCCACCTGCAGGTCCGCCCCGGCGAGGACGCCACCCTGCTCGCCGGGATGATCCGCCTCGTGTTGGCCGAAGGGCTCCACGACCACGAGTTCTGCGACCGCTGGGTCAGCCAGCTCGACGAACTGGCGGCGTCCGTCGACGGCTTCACGCTCGACGTCGTCGCCGACCGTTGCCAGCTCGACCGTGACGACATCGTCGCCGCGACCCGGATGTTCGCCGCCGGCCGGCGGGGCACCGCCGGCACCGGGACCGGCCCGAACATGGCACCGCACTCGAGCCTGACCGAACACCTCGTCGCCGTGCTCAACACCATCCTCGGCCGCGTCAACCGCGCCGGCGACGCGATCGAGAACGGCATGCTGCTGTATCCGGAGACACCGCACCGCGCTCAGGTGGTGGCGCCCCGGCCGCCCACCAACGGCCCCCCGGCGCGCATCCGATCGCTCCGCGGCTACCGCGGCGAGATGCCCACCGCGACCCTCTCCGAAGAGATCCTGACCCCGGGTGAGGGCCGCATCCGCGCCCTGATCGTCAGCGGGGGCAACCCGGTCGTCGCCTTCCCCGACCAGGCGCTCACGATGCGCGCCCTGGAGGACCTCGAGCTGCTCGTCGTCATCGACCACCGCATGACCCCGACGGCCGAGTTCGCCGACTACGTGATCGCCCCGACGTTGTCGCTCGAGCGCGCCGACGTGCCGCACCTGATGGATCGCTGGTTCCGACAGCCGTACACCAACTACACCGAGCCGGTCGTCGAACGCGACGGCGACGTGCTCAACGAGTGGGAGGTGTTCTGGGAGCTGGCCTCGCGCCTCGGCAGCACCCTCCCGTTCCCTGGCGGCTCACCGGACATGAACGAGCGGCCGGACACCGACGAGATCATCGACCGCGCCTACGCCGGCTCACGGATGCCGCTCGACGAGGTCCGCGCCAACCGGCGTGTCGTGCACCCGTCACGACGGATGATCGTGCAACCGGCCGACCCCGGCGCCGAGGAACGGTTCACGCCGGCGCCCGACGACCTGATGGCCGAGCTCGCCGACGTCCTCGCCCACCCGTCGCACCTCGACGGCCACGACGTGTCCGACTACCCGTTCCGCCTCGTCAGCCGGCGGTTGAAGCACGTGCTCAACTCCACCGGCACCGAACTTCCGGCGCTCGCCCGCAAGGGCACGACCAACCCCGCCTACATGAACCCGGCCGACCTCGCCGACCTCGACCTGACCGCCGGCGACCTCGTCGAGATCCGGTCGTTGCGAGCGTCGATCGTCGGCGTCGTCGAGCCGGCCGCCGACGTCAAGCGCGGCGTCGTGTCGATGGCGCACGCCTGGGGCGGCGCCTCTCTCACCGACGAGAAGGTCCGCGACATCGGCACGCCGACGAGCCGTCTCGTCGCCGTCGACACCGGCCACGACCCGGTCACGGGCATGGTCGTCTCGAGTGCGATCCCGGTCGCCGTCAGAAAGGAACCAGCACGATGAGCACCAGCGAGATCAGCGACTCCGTGACCAACGGAGCGTCGCCGCCGAGCTACGGGCGGTTCCCGCAACCGACCGAGACCGACCACCACGGGCGCCCGTGGGCGTACGACTGGGATCAGGTCGCCGGGCGGCTGTTGACCCACCTCGACGAGAACACCACCGACTCGCTCGACGGCACCGTCACCGTGCCCGTCGACCACTACCTCGATCCGGCACGCTGGGAGCGCGAGGTCGAGACGATCTTCCGCAACGGCCCGGTCGTGGCGGCGATGAGCGCCCACCTGCCCGAGCCCGGCTCGTACCGGGCGATCGACATCACCGGCGTGCCGGTGCTGACGGTCCGCCAGGCCGACGGCGGCGTGCGCGCCTTCATCAACGCCTGCCGCCATCGCGGTGCGCTCGTCGTCGGCGAGGGCTGCGGCCAGGCCCGCCGGTTCACGTGTCCGTACCATGCGTGGAGCTACGACACGGGCGGCGCCCTCGTCGGCGTCTCGGGGCGGCACAAGTTCGGCGACATCGACACCGAGACGCACGGGCTGACCGAGCTCCCGTGCGAGGAGCGCAGTGGGTTCGTGTTCGCCGTCCTCCGTCCGGACGCCACACTCGATCTCGAGGCGTGGCTCGGCGGCTACGACGTCGCCCTCGACTCGCTCGGGCTCGCCGACATGGAACTGCTCGACGAGCGGACGCTCATCGGCCCGAACTGGAAGATCGCCTTCGACGGCTACGTCGACGGCTATCACCTCGACATCCTCCACCGCGACACGCTCGGCGTCGACGTGCTGGGCAACGTGATGACGTGGGATGCCTGGGGGCCGCACCAGCGCGTCGCCTTCGCCCGGCGGATCACCCACCAGCTGCGCGACGTGCCACCGGCCGAGTGGACCCCGGCCAAGCACATCGGGTTCGTGCACACCCTGTTCCCCCACGTGTCGGTGGCCGGCAACGGCGGGAGCGGGGCGATGGTCAGCCAGCTCTTCCCCGGGCCCACGTCGGATCGCTCGCGAACCGTGCAGACCCATCTGATCGCCAGGAGCGCCACCGCCGACGAGCGTGCCGAGACACTGAAACGAGCCGACTTCTTGGAGTGGGTGGTCAACGAGGAGGACTACAAGACCGGGCTCGGCATCCAGTCGGCGCTGGCGTCGGGAGCGAACACGGAGTTCGTGTTCGGCCGCAACGAACCTGGCAACCAGGTCTTCCATCGATGGGTCGACGACCTGCTCGAGGCCACGCCGGTCACCGTCGCCAAGGTGGGTGCCTGATGGCTCGGATCGACGTTCCTGCCGGTGAGGGTCGCGAGTCCTCGCGGCTGTGGCAGCTGGCACCGCACATGGGTGTCGGGCTGCACGCCATGAGCGAAGCGGTGTACGAGAAGTCGAGCCTGCCGATCCGCGAGCGCGAGGTGGCGCGGATGCGCATCGCCCAGCTCAACGAGTGTCAGGTGTGCATCAACACCCGAGCAGCGTCGGCGATGGAGCAGGGGCTCACCGACGAGCTGTACCAGCACGTGCACGAGTACGCCGAGCTCGACGGGCTCACGCCGCGCGAGCGGCTGGCGGCCGAGTTCGCCGAGCAGTTCGCCACCGACCACCGCGAGATCGGCGACGAGATGTGGGAGCGGCTGCACGAGCTGTTCAGCGACGTCGAGATCCTCGAGCTGACCGTGACGTGCGGATTCTGCGTCGGCATGGGACGGGCGTTCAACGTGCTCGACGTCGCCCGCGACTTCGACGTGTTGTGGAGTCGCGAGCCGCCCCGACCGGAGTGATCGGCAGCGCGCCGCCGGTGTCACCGGCGGCGCGCCGTCCGCTCAGGCGTCCAACGAGGCTTCGCCGAGATAGCTCGCTTCGAGCACCTGGCGATTGGACAGCAGCTCGGCGGCCGTGCCCTGCAGCACGAGCTCGCCGTGGTTGAGCACGTAGCCGCGATCGGCCACCTCGAGTGCCATGTGGACGTGCTGCTCGACGATGAGCACGCCGCAGCCGCTCTGATCGGCGATGTCGCGCGACGATCGGCAACAGACGCTCGACGATGATCGGCGCCAGGCCGAGGCTCATCTCGTCGACGAGCAGACACCGCGGTTCCGACACCAACGCCCGGGCGACGGCGAGCATCTGCTGCTCACCACCCGAGAGCAGGCCAGCGAGGCGCTTGCGCAGCGGTTGCAGCGCCGGGAGCAGCTCGAAGGCGCGATCGCGGGCGGCGCGGCGCGAGCTGCGATCGCCGGTGAGACCGAGCCGGATGTTCTCGTCCACCGTGAGGTCGAAGAACAACGAACGGTCCTCGGCGACGTGGGCGAGACCTCGTCGCGCCACGAGGTGAGCGCGGTGGCCGTCGACGGGTTCACCGAGCACCTCGACGGTGCCACCGAGCGGTGTGAGCAACCCGGAGATGGTCAGCAGCGTCGTCGTCTTGCCGGCCCCGTTCGGGCCGAGGAGGGCGACGACCTCACCGGGTGCGACCGTGAGATCCAGGTCGCGGACGACGGCGATGCCGCCGTAGCCGGCGTCGACGCCGCGCAGCTCGACCAGCGGTGCGTCCATCATGCGCCCTCCCCGTGTTGTGTGTCGCGGTGTGTGTCGCGGTGTGTGTCCGGTGTGGCGCCTTCCACGTGGGCGCTCAGCAGTGCCCCGACCTCGGCCTGGGCTTCGCCCGCCGACTCGCCGAGATAGGCGGCGATCACCGCCGGATCGGCACGCACCTGCGCCGGGGTGCCCTGGGCGATGACGACGCCGAAGTCGAGCACGTAGATGTAGTCGCACACGTTGAGCACGAGGCCCATGTCGTGGTCGATGAGGAACAGGCTGAGCCCCGTGTCGATCAAGCGCCGCAGGTGCGAACCGAAGCGCTGGCTCTCCTGGGTGTCGAGGCCCGCCGCGGGTTCGTCGAGCAGCACCAGCTTGGAGTCCGCGGCGAGGGCGCGGGCGACACCGATCAGCTTGCGCTGGCCGTGGCTCAGGTCGCTCGGGTGCTTGTCCGCCAGCTCGGTCAGCTCCATCGCCGCGAGCGCCGCGTCCACCTGCGCGGTGTGGGCCCGCCGCCCTCGACTCGGACGGACGATGTCGGCGACGAGCGAGAACCACTGCGGGCGCTCCGCGGCGACCAGCAGGTTGTCGCGGACGGACAGGTCCTCGAACAGCTCGAGCGACTGGAACGTGCGGACGAGGCCGAGCCGCGCCCGGGCGTTCGGGCGGAGGCCCTCGAGCGAGCGACCGTCGAAGGTCACGTGCCCCGCGGACAGCGGCGTGAAGCCGGTGATGGCGTCGATGAACGTCGTCTTCCCGGCGCCGTTCGGCCCGATCAGGCCGATCAGCTTGCCGGCCTCGCAGTCGAGGTCGATCCGGTCGTTGGCGTGGAGGCCGCCGTACGTGACGGTGAGCCCACGTGCTTCGAGCAGTGCCATGTCAGTTCACCTCGCGGGGTTCGCAGCTTCGACGACGTCGGGACGGCGCTCGACCGCGGGCTCCTCGCTCGCGGTCGGTTGCCGGTGCGCTCGCACCTGGAGCACGATCGAGCGGACCATCAACGCCAGCAGGGCGCCGAGGATCGGCATCCAGAACTTCGAGTAGGTGTCGACGCGGAACGGCCAGACGATCCAACCGACCGCGTAGCCGACGAGCGCGGTCGGCCCGAACCGGCGCCCGGCGTCGACCCACCGGTGTCCGGCATCGCCGAACGTCGGCCGGATCCCGCCGATCGCCGCGGCGAAGCCGATGACGATCAGCACCACGATCACGGCGGTGAGGGCGACCCACACGACCACCGAATCGACGAACTGGGCGTTGTAGAGCCAGAACGCGGTACCGACGACCAGCGCAGCGAGCCCGGCCTTGACCACGACGCCCTTCGGACCGTGGTACTCCGAACGCAGTGTCTCCGCGCCCGGGACCGCGCTGACGAGCCAGTTCCCGGCATGTCTGACCGAGTCGGCAAAGTACGGCGCCACACCTTCGGGGTGGACGATGGCGGTGACGATGATCCCGAGCCCGCTGATCAGGCCGACGTAGTTGTCGATGTTGGTCCCGGCGAAGAAGTAGTTCGACGTCGTCGGGACGAGCGCGGAGAGCAACATGCCGGCGACGATCGCCCCGCTGATCGAGGAGATGCCGGCGAGGTAGGCGAAGGCGAGCACGGACAGGCTCGCCCCGTAGGCGAAGTTCGCCGACGAGACCTCGACCTGCTTGAACCCGAGCATCAACCCGCCGATGCCCGCGAGGGCGGCGCTGGCACCGAAGGCGAGGAGCTTGGTGCGCGGCACGTTGATGCCGGCCGCTGCGGCCGCCCGCTCGTTGGCGCGCACGGCCAGGAATCGCCGACCGACGCCCGACCGGCGCAGGTTGGCGACGGCGATCGCACACGCTGCCAGCACGATCGCACCGAACAGCACGAAGGCCGGGTTCTCGTTCTGTTGGCGCGCACTCCGGGCGCCGACATCGATGCCGAAGATCGTCGGGTCCTTGACGAACGCCGGGACACCGGCGCGGAGCTGGGTGATCGCCTCGTTCTCGAAGTACAGGCCCTGCAGCGCCACCGCCGCCGCGATCGTGACGACCGCCAGTTGGACGCCGCGTATTCGTACCGCTGGGAGTCCGACGATCAACCCGACGCCGACCGCCGCGACGATGCCGATCACCCCGGCGATCGGCCACGGCAGCCCGGGTCCGGACACCGGCACGAGATTCGACCCGCGGCCGATGCCGTCCGCCATCATCCGCGCCATGACGAACGCAGCGATGCCGCCGAACGACATCTGGGCGAGGGAGATCTGTCCGGTGTAACCCGTCAGCAGCACGATCGACAGCATCACGATCGACGTGACGAGTCCGGTCTGGATCGAGTTGGCGAACCGGGTGCGCCCACCGCTCTCCGCGAACACGAAGGCCAGCAGGGTCAGCACCGTGACCCACACGAATGCGTGCTCGTAGATCCGCCGGGGCTCGAGGGCGACCGGAAGACGCTTCTCCTCCACCGCACCACGGATCGGCAGCGACTGACCGCGCACGTACAACACGACGATGATGACGATCAGCGGCAAGAAGTTGCGCACCCCGGACTGCAGCCACTCCAGGCTGCCCGTGAACCAGTCGGTCTTGCGCACGTCGAGCAGCGTCTGCGCGGCGCCGAGGGCGAGCCCGCCGGCCACGGCGATCGGAATCGAGCGCAGTCCGCCGATCAGCGCGGCGGCGAGGGCCGGGACGATGAGGGCGGTGAGCCCGACCGGGGTGATCGTTCCCTGGATCGGGCCGACGACGATGACGGCGAGCGTCGCCATGACCGAGGCGATCACCCAGTTGACGGCGGCCAGTCGCTGCGGCGAGTAGCCGAGCAGTACGGCGCCCTTCTCGTTGCCCGCCGCGGCACGGGTGGCGAGACCGAAGCGGGTGAAGCGGTACCCCGCCCACAGGACGAGACCGACGACCACGGCGAACCCGACGACGTAGAGCGTGTTGCGCGGGAACACCTTGCCGAGGCCGAGGAAGTTGTTGATCGCCTCGTCGGGAACGATGCTGCGCGGCTGTGGGAACGCGTTGCCGAAGTTGACGAGGGCGACACCTTGCAGGTAGAGGGCGAGCCCGAGTGAGGCGACCACCTTGCCCAACGGCGCAGCGTGCCGCAGTGGGCGGAAGACCAAGAAGTGCGCGCCGAGCCCGAGCAGCACGGCCATCAGCAGCGCCAGGATCAGCGAGGCGGTCATCGGCCACGTGCCGCTGTCGGCGAGCGTGATCTTGACCGGCACGTTGAGCGTGTGCGTCGGCAAGAAGTCGACCCACGGGAAGTAGAACTCGCCGCGGTTCCACGCGGTGTCGAAGGTGAACAGCCCGTACATCGCCATCGCGCCGTAGGCGAAGTTGATGACACCGGAGCCCTTGTAGGAGACGACCAGCCCGGCGCCGAGCATCGCGTAGAGCGAGCCGAGGCCGAGGCCGAGCAGAAGAGTGAAGAGAATGTTGTTCACACAGCCCTCGTGTTGCGGAGTGAGCAGGAACTCGATCGGGTCGGGGCTGGCGACGCAGCCCCGACCCGAGTGGTCACGAGTGGATGGATGGGATCAGCTGCCGGGACGGAGCTCGGTACCGGCGACCAGGTGGAGGCCGCTGAGCGACGGGATGACGTTCTCGAGCTGCTTGGTGGCGGCGTTCCACCGGTCGATCGAGATGTCGGAGCTGCACACCGAGATGTACGGCGCCGGCGCACCGGCACAGTTGAGCGGCGGCCCGCCGAACGACGGCTGCGAGCCGTCGGTGGCGGCGAGGACCTCGCTGATCGCCTGCCCAGTCACCTCACCGTCGACCTCGTTGGCGGCTTCCCAGATGTTCATCATCGCCGCGAAGCCCTGGGTGGCGAAGCCCTTGAAGATGTCGTCGTCGGTCATCCCATACTCCAGGCCCTTGGTCTGGTACGTGGTCGCATCCTCGAGATGCTGTCCCTCGAGCGTGTCGAGCGGTGCCAGGATGCTGCCGACCGAGCCGGTCATGTAGATGCCGTCGATCAGGTCACCGGCGGCCTCCATCGCGGTGAAGTCGGTGCAGGCGCCCGAGAGCACCAGCGGCACGTCGGCCGGCGTCCAGCCGACGCGACCGAGCGCGTCGACGAGGTTCCAGCAGTCGGCGCCCTGTCCCGAGAAGATGATCACGCTGGGATCGAAGTCGAGGACCTCGGAAGCCTGCGGCGTGGCGTCGGGCGTGGCCGGCGCGACCGGGACACCGAGGTACGTCAGGTCGGGCATCGTGCCCGCCCGCTCGGAGTCGCCGGGCGTCGTGCCGTTGAGCACGTCGAGCGGCTTGGCCTCGAGGTCGTTGTAGCAGACCACACCGGGAGGCGTGTCCGCCCACGGCACACCGACGCGTTCGGTGACGATGCCCTCCTCCTCCTGGAGCTCGTCCGTGGCGAACTGCACGAGCCCGGTGTGGACCCCGAGACAGCCGCCACCGGCGCCGATGGAGTACACCCCTTCGGACGTGAAGTCGGCAATCGTCACGGGCGTGACGACGACGACCGGGATGTCCGAACCCTGGTAGATCGAGAAGTTGTTGCCGAAGAAGTTGATCGTCGAGATGGCCATCTCGACGCCATCCGCCGACAGCTCGTTGGCGCAGCGCTGCGAGTCGTCGGGTGAGACCACCGACTTGCACAGCACGATCTCGATCGGCCGGCCGCCGAGACCACCGAGCTCGGTGTTGATGTAGTCGGCGGCCGCGTTGATGGCCACGCCGTACTCGGGGAACGAACCGTTCGGATCGCCCTCGAGGTTCTGGACGCCGATCTTGATCGGTTCGCCGGTCGCTTCGCCCGACGGCGAGTCCTCGTCGTCACCGGTCGTCGCCGGTCGGCTCCGCGCCGGCGTCGGTATCGTCCGGCGCCTCCGTGACGTCCGGTGCGTCGGTGGCCTCGGGCACGACCGACTCGGTCGGCTCGTCGGATCCACCGTCGTCGTCGCTGCCGCACGCGGCAACCACCAGCGCCATGGCGGTGGCGAACCCCAGCAGCACGCGTGACGGCGTGAGTGATCGTCTCATGTCAACAGTTCCCCCATCTTCTGTTTGTCCGTAGTCCCCCCGGACACGGACGTCAGGCCCGCTCGGACCGGACGGGAAGAAACTAACCGATCGATTGGATTGTTGTCACACCAGAGCGATCGGTCACGGCGCGTTCGATCATCCGGCGGTCGGGTCGACGAGCACCTTGATCTGCTCACTGGCACCTGAGGCGAGGTCCGCCAGGACCGCATCGAGACCGTCGAGCGTGGTCGTCGACGTGTGCATCGGTTCCACGCGGACGCGACCGTCGGCGATCATCGACATCGCCATCTCGAACTCCTCGTGGAGGTAGGCCAGCGCCGACGTGACGGCGATCTCCTTCACGAGCCACGTCGCCGGTGAGATCGTGGCGTCGTCGTCGGCGAGGCCGATCAGGCACATCGCACCACCGCGCCGAGCGAGGTCGACCGCCGCCTGGATCGCCAGCGGCCGCCCGACGCACTCGTAGACGATGTCGGCGCCGAGCCCGCGCGTGCGGTCGTCGATCTCCGCCGTCCCCTCGGCGCCGGGCGCGACGGCGGCATGGGCACCGAGCTCGAGCGCGACCGCCCGCCGACGGGCGTCGGGTTCGACGACGATCACCTCGCCGGCGCCGGCCGCTCGCACCCACTGCAGCACACCCAACCCGATCGGGCCCGCGCCTTGCACCACGGCCACGTCGCCGAGGCGCAGTGCGCTCGTGCGCACAGCGTGGAAGGCGACGGTCATCGGCTCGACCTGCGCCGCCTGCCGGTCGGTCAGACGCGGGTCGGTGCGCACCACCCGCGTTCGCGGCGACGGCGAGCTGCGGGGCGAAGCCGCCGTGCGGGGGTGCCAGCGGATCGCGACCGAGCGCGGAGGCGAACGCCATCGCACACCGATCGCTCTGTCCCCGGCGACACGGCACACAGGCGCCGCACGGCGGGGCGGCCGCCACGACCACCCGATCGCCTTCCGACACCGTGCCCGCGTCGGCGCCGACCGCCGAGACGACGCCACACCACTCGTGACCGCAGATCGCCGGGTTGTAGGGCCGACCTGACTGGTACGCGTGCACATCGGTGCCGCAGATGCCGCACGCCGTGATGTCCACCACCACCCCGCCGGGAGCCGGGACCGGCGCCGGGAACTCGCGGAGCTCGAGGGTGTGGCGACCGGTGATCAACGCTGCGCGCATGAGCGACCTCCTTCTCGTCGGTGCTGACCGTCGCCAGCGAGTGGACATACTCGCAGGAGCCGACTCGACCGGCGAGCCGGCAACGGCGCGCACCGCGCGCCCGCGTGAAGGAGGAGCCCATGGCGCTCATCGCCGTCGAAGCCGCGATCACTGTCGCCGATCCCTCGGTCCGCCACGCGCTGATCGAACGCACTGCGCCGATCCAGCGAGCGACCCGCGACGACGAACCGGGTTGCCTCGTCTACTGCTTCGCCGCCGACCCGTGCCGCGAGGAGCTGATCCAGGTCTACGAGCTGTGGGAGTCGGAGGAGGCGCTGGCCGCTCACTTCACCCATCCCAACTACACGGCGATGCGCACGATGCTCAACGAAGCGGGGCTCACCTCGGCGGTGAGCCGCAAGCATCGCATCGACGCCAGCGGGCCGGTGTACGACGCCGAACGCCGACCGACCGCCTCGTTCCCACCCGACGAATCGCACGGTGATGTTACATACCTACCGATTGGTCAATAATGGAGACATGAGTGCGACCGAACGAGCCGACCTCGACACCGGAGCCCGATCGCCCGGTACGACGTACCAACAGCTGCTCGACTCCGACACCCATCCGGTGCCCGACGTCTTGCGTCTCGAGTCACCGCGTTACTTCGGCAGCGACGACATCCCGGTCGAGCGCTACACCTCGCGCGCCTGGCATCGGCTCGAGGTCGAACGGCTCTGGTCGCGTGTGTGGCAGTTCGCCTGTCGCGAGGAGCACATCCCCGACGCCGGCGACTACATCGTGTACGAGATCGCCGGCACGTCGTACGTCGTGGTCCGCCAGGTCGACGGCTCGATCCGCGCCTTCCCCAACGCCTGCCTCCACCGCGGTCGGCAGCTGAAGGACTACGACGGGCACTGCTCGGAGATCCGCTGCTCGTTCCACGGCTTCGCCTGGGATCTCGCCGGCAACCTGGCCGACGTGCCGGCGGCGTGGGACTTCCCCCACGTCGACCAGCGACCCGACGACTTCACCCTGCCGCAGTGCGCGGTCGACACCTGGGCCGGGTTCGTGTTCATCAACCCCGACCCCGACGCGGCGCCGCTCGCCGAGCACCTCGGTGAGCTCGTCGAGCAGTTCGAGGTGTGGGATCTCGCCGACCGGTACGTCGAGGCGCACGTGTCACGGATCATCGAGGCCAACTGGAAGATCGCCCAGGAGGCCTTCTGCGAGGCGTATCACGTCAACGCCACGCACCCGCAGATCCTCAGCTACCTCGGCGATGTCAACAGTCAGGTCGACGTGTGGGACCACTGCGCCCGGGTGATCACCCCCGGCGGCACGCCGAGCCCGCTGCTCGGCAGCGAGGTCAGCGAGCAGGAGATGCTGCGCAGCATGCTCGACGTCCGCGTCGACCAGGACGCACCGCTCGTGCTGAGCGAGGAGCAGACCGCCCGCGCCGTCCTCGCCGACATGGCCCGCGAGCGATGGCGGCCGGTCACGGGCGACGTCGTCGACGAGATGAGCGACGCCGAGATGATGGACTCGATCGACTACACGCTGTTCCCGAACATGCATCCGTGGGGTGCGTTCAATCGCATCACCTACCGCTTCCGGCCGAACGGCGACGACCACCGCTCGTCGATCATGGAGGTGTTCTTCCTCTCCCCGTTCAGCGGCGATCGGCCACCGCCGGCGAAGGAACGACGCCTCGGCGTCGACGACCCATGGACCGATGCGCCCGAGCTCGGGATGCTGGCCAAGGTGTTCGAGCAGGACGTGTTCAACATGGCGAGGGTGCAGACCGGGCTCGAGTCGACCCGCAAGCCCGGGGTCACGTTCTCCAACTACCAGGAATCGAAGATCCGCTGGCTCCACCGTCTCCTCGGCGAGTGGGTCGGCGAGTGGGTCGGCGAGCGGGTCGGCGAACTCGATCCGTCCCCGTCCGAGACGGCCGTCAACGTCGGACGGCGGCAGTGAGAGGCATCGTCCATCCGTTCACCGGCGCGCTCCACGAGCAGGACGGCGAGGGCAACATCCGGGTCACCCTCGACGGCAAGGTCGGGATCTTCACCACCACCGGACGGTGGCTGTCGGGCGAGCTCCGCGAATGCGACCCTCAGCTGTGCGGCTGGGTCGGCGGGCCGGTCATCGGCAACCACCGGGTCACCGCGACCTGATCGATCCGGTCAGTCCGTCCCGGTCGCTCGGGCGGCGATCCACGTCGACGTGGCGGCGCCCATCTTCGTGCCGTCGTAGCCGATGCGTTGCGTCGGCTCGACGGCGAGGATGACTCGGCGCGGCGAATCGAGGAAGCTGGCGAACGCGTCGCGCCGCACCGGATCGTCGCGCACGATCGCCGCCGACAGCGCCGGGTAGAACCAGTCCTTGGTCGCCTGGTCGTCGAACAGCGTGCACATGCCCTTGTAGGTGACGGTCTTGTTCCGCCGCACGGACGACCCGGTGGACGACACGACCACGCAGACCCACGGATCGCGACGGACGGCGCTGATCCGCGCCCGCTGGCTCGAGGCGGTCAGCCAGAACCGGCCGTCGTGGAAGACGAACGACATGATCACGCCGACCGGCCACCCCTCGCGGTTCGACCAGATGAACGTGCACTCGTTCTGCGCCGCGAGGAGCTCGGCCTCGTCGTCGGCATCGAGGCCGTACACGGTGACGTCCTCGTAGTTCTCCGGGTGTCCGGTCTGCTCGCTCACGTGGACTCCTTCTCGCTCAACTTCTGTGCCCGCTCGAAGCGGAGTGGCAGTTCCCGCATCGGGAACAGGATGAAGCTCGGATGGTGCACCGGCGACTCCAGCGGCCGCGCCAGCTCGATCACCGAGGTGCGTTCGAGCCACCGGGTGAACGAGGTCACCAACTCCTGGCGCGCCGAGCGCGGCGCCGACGCAGAAGTGCGGCCCGACGCCGAACGCCAGGTGCTGCGGCACCTTGGCGCGATCGAGATCGAACTCGTCGGCGGCCTCGAACACCGTCTCGTCACGGTTGGCCGACGCGTAGCGGATCACCACAGTGGCCCCTTCCGGGATCGTCGTCCCGCCGAGCTCGACGTCGCGCGTGGCCCGCCGCGCCAACCCCTGCACCGGGCTCTCGAAGCGCAGCACCTCCTCGACGAACGCCGGCACGAGCGACAGGTCAGCACGCACGCGGGACTGGACGTCGGGCATCCGCGTCAGCAACCACATGCCGTGGTTGAGCGCACTGCTGGTCGTCTCGAACCCACCGGTCACGAGCTGGTGCATGAGGTTCTGCAGCTCGGCCACCGTCAGCGGTTCGGCACCGTCTTCGTCTTCGTGGGCGTGCACCAGCGTCGAGATCAGGTCGCCGGTCGGCTGGTGGCGACGACGCTCGAATTCGACAGCGAGGTGGTGCTGTGCTTCGAGCTCGATCTCGACGGTCTCGAGCAGCTCGTCCTCCGACAGCGGGCGGGTGGCGATCGCCAGCATCGCTTCGGCCCAGCGGTTGAAGCGGGCGATCTCCGAACGATCGAGCCCCAGCTCCTCGGCGATGATGATCCCCGGCAACGGCATCGCGAAGTCCATGTTGAACTCGCACTCGCCGCGATCGAGCAGCTCGTCGATCAGCGCCGTGGCGACGTCGTCGATGTGTGGAGCCATCTCCTTGATGCGACGCGGCAGGAACGCCTTCGCCACGAGTTGGCGGTAGGCGGTGTGCACCGGCGGATCGGTGCGTTGCAACGTCTCGACGTGGCCCCAGCCGCGCTCGCGCAGGATCTGTTGGTAGCGGATCGCGTTGTCCACCTGCAGTCCCGACTTCGTCCCGCCGCCGCGGCCGCTGCTCGAGAACAGCTCCGGGTTCATGAGCACGGCGCGGATGTCCTCGTAGCGGGTGACGACGACCGCGCCGATCTCCGGCATCGGGAAGACCGGGCACCGTTCGCGCAACTCGGCGTAGAAGTCCCACGGTTCGTCCTGCACCGCGGGATCGAGCAGCGTCCGACCGACCGGGCAGGCGAGGCCCGCCAACCGTTGCGCCAGCGTGTCGGTCATCGTCATCCCCTCGTGCTCAGTACGGCATCGTCCCGCCGTCGACGGGGAACATGCAGCCGGTGATGTTGCGCGCCGTGTCCGACGCCAGCAGCACGGCGACGGCGGCGACCTCGTCGACCGTGTTCGGCCGCTTGATCGCCGACTCGGCGCAGAACGCGGTGATCAACGCCTCGTACGTGCCGAGCCCCATGGCGACCGCCGAGTCGGGTCCGGTCTCGCGCACGATGTCGGTCTCGATGATGCCCGGGAGAATGGCGTTGACGGTGACGCCGGTCGTGCCGGTCTCGTGCGCTGCGGCCTTGACCAACCCGTTCACGGCGTGCTTCGTCGCGGCGTAGCCCGGGATGCCGGGCTTGCCGAGCTTGCCCTCCACCGACGAGGTGACGATCACCCGCCCGGCGCCGCGCGGGATCATGTGCTGGAGGGCACGGCGCATGCCCCAGAAGACGTGATTGAGGTTCCAGTCGATCTCCAGCGCCCACTCCTCGTCGGTCATCTGGAAGACGGGTGCCGTCTGCAGCACTCCCCCGGAGTTGAGGCAGCAGATGTCGAGCTGCCCGTACCGCTCGATCGTGAAGTCGACGAGTCCTTCGACCACCTCCTGCGTGGCGGCATCGCCGGCGAAGAACGCCGCAGCGTCGCCGGCACCCATCTCGGCGAGGCACGCCTGCCCCTTGGCTTCGTCGCGCCCGTTGACCACCACCTTGGCGCCCTCGCGCGACGAAGGCGTCGGCCATGCCGCGCCCGATGCTCCGCGTCCCGCCGGTGATGCAGGCGACCTTGCCGTCCAGCTTTCCCATTCGTGCGTCCCTTCGTTGCGTCCCGCTCGGCGTGATGGTCAGTACGGCGCCGTGCCGCCGTCGATCGAGATCAGCGACCCCGTGATCCCGGCACCGGCGTCGGAGGCGAGCAGGACCGCCACGGCGGCCACGTCCTCGACCTCGTTGAGCCGCTTGATCGCCGACTCCTGGGCGAACATGTCGAGCAGACCGGCGTAGTCGGTGCCCATCGCCGCCGCTGCGGCCGGACCCTCGGCCTGCATGATGTCGGTCTCGATCGCGCCGGGGCACAGCGAGTTGACGGTGATGCCCAACGTCCCGACCTCGTGTGCAGCCGACTTCACCAAGCCGTTGATGGCGTGCTTGGCAGTGACGTAGATGGAGATGCCCGGCTTGCCCACCTTGCCTTCGAGCGAGCTGACGGTCATCACCCGGCCCGAACCCTGCGGGATCATGTAGCCGAACGCCCGGCGCATCGTCCAGAACGTGTGCCAGAAGTTCCAGACCAGCGCATCCTGCATCGCCTCGTCGGTGAGGTCGACGATCGGGGCGTGGCCCGAGCCGCCGCCTGCGTTGGCGACGAGGATGTCGATCCGCCCGAAGTGCTCGACGGTGCCGTCGACGATGCCCTCGCACGACTCGCGCTGCTTGACGTCGCCGGCGACGAAGTGCACCCGGTCGCCGACGCCGAGCGCGGCCATCGTCCGCTCGGCCTTCTGCCGATCGCGACCGTTGATCACGACGTGCGCACCCTCGTCGAGGAACCCCTTGGCGATGCCGAGTCCGATTCCCCGCGTGCCGCCCGTGACGCAGGCGACACGGCCGTCCAATACCCCCATGCGAACCCCCCAGTCCGTTCGGCGGGGAATATTAGCCGGTCAGTATGTGAACCGCCGAGTCAGGAGCGACGTCGCCGTCGCGGTGCCGAGCGGACCAACTCACCGCGCACGGCTTTCTTGATCGAGGTCACCGCCCGCTGATGCCGCTCCGAATCGTCGGACACGCCGTCGGTGAGCCCGATCAGGATGATCGTCACGAACTCGATCATGAACTCACGGTCGGCGACGTCGATCTCGCCGGTCTCGACGCCGGCGTCGACGAGACGGACGAAGAACTCGTTGCGACGCGCCGCGTGGGCGGCGAGCGCCTCGGCGATCTCGCGATGCCGCCGCATGTCGGCACGCACCACGCCGAGGAAGGCGGCAAACGTCGGATCGCTCTCGTTGAGGGTGTGGGCGACGTCGAGGACGGCATCGAACTTGGCGAGGAATCCGACCTCCCGATCGGTCGCCTCGTTGAACTGTCCGTAGACGCGCCGTTGGACGTCCTCGTGCACCGACAGGTACAAATCGAGCTTGGAACCGAAGTAGTAGTACAGCGCACCCGCCGTGATGCCGGCACGCTGCGCCAGCTCGCGATTCGTCGCCGAGTCGTAGCCACCTTCGGCGAACTGCTCCCGGGCGATCTCGAGGATCCGCTGCTTCGTCTCGGTGGACGAGGTGTCGGGTGGGCGGCCGACACGTCGTCCACTTGGGGTGTGCACCGGTTGACCCATCGTTCAAGTATGTCCCGCGTCGTCGCCGACCGACCACGCCGTGGCCGGCATGAACTGTCCCGTGCTCGCCGTGATGCCGCCGTCGACGGGCACGATCGCCCCGTTGACGAACGATGCTGCCGGCGAGACGAGGAAGGCGATCACGGCCGCGATCTCGTCGGGCCGACCCCACCGTTGCAGCGGAATCCGCCGTCGCAGGTCGTCGTGGACCGCCGGAGCGCGCCGATCCTCGCCGTCATCGCCGTCTCCGTCGGGCCGGGGCACACGGCGTTGACGGTGATCCCGGCAGGTCCGAGCTCGATCGCCGCAGCGCGCACGAGATTGACCACCGCGCCCTTCGTGGTGTTGTACGCCCACATGCCCGGGTCGCCGCCGAGCCCCGACGTCGAGGCGGTCACGACGATCCGTCCCGCACCACCGGCGCCCATCGTGCCGGCGACGGCACGGATCCCCAGCGCCACGGCGCGCACGTTGACGTCGACGGCGCGGTCGAACTGTGCCATCGGCAAGTTCAACAGATCGCCGCTCATCGACAGCCCGGCGTTGAAGACCGCCGCGTCGAGACGCCCGAACCGTGCCAGCGCAACCTCGACCGCCCGCTCGTTCGTCGCCGCCTCGGTGACGTCGCCGGTGACGACGGCGGTGACGTCAGCGCGGCGCTCGCCTGCCGCGTCCTGGTCCGGTGGGTCCGCATCGACGGCGACGACCGCCGCCCCGTCGCCGACCAATCGCTCGGCGGTCGCCCGCCCGATCCCCGACGCCGCACCGGTGACGATGACGACCCGCCGGTCCGTCGACTGGGTGGTGGCGGTGGCGGTGGCGGCCATCGGCGCACCGTACGGCGACATCCCCACCCCCGTCGACACGGAGACCGTGACGCGGCGGCGACGACGCTCCGGCTGTCGATCACACCTAACCGATCGATTAGTTTCCGGCACGCGCCCATCGCCGATGGCAGACGACGACGCTCAGGAGGCAGACATGGACTTGGGACTCACCGGCAAGAAGGCACTCGTCACGGGTGCGACCAAGGGGATCGGGCGGGCGGTCGCCGAGACGCTGCTCGCCGAGGGGGCATCGGTTGCGATCTGCGCACGGAACGCCGAGGGCGTCGACGCGGCCCTCGCCGAGATGTCCGGGCTGGGGACGGTCATCGGCGCCGCCGTCGACGCCGCCGACGCCGCTGCACTCACGTCGTGGGTGACGTCATCGGCCGATCAACTCGGCGGCATCGACATCTACGTGCACAACACGTCCGGCAAGCCGGCGCGGAGCACCGACGCCTGGATCAACAACTTCAACATCGACCTGATGGCGCTGGTGCTCGGGGTGGGCGCGGCGACCGAGGGGCTGGCCGACGGGGGCGGCGCCGTCGTCAGCATCGGCACCACCGCCACCGCCGAGCACTTCGGATCGGGTTCGGGGAGCTACAGCGCGTTCAAGGCGGCGGTCACGAACTGGACGCTCGGCCAGGCGCAGGTGCTCGGCACCAAGGGGATCCGCTGCAACGTCGTGTCGCCCGGCCCGATCTACATCGACGGCGGCGACTGGAACATGATCAAGGACAACATGGCCGCCTTCTACGAGGCGACGCAGAAGAACCACCCGGGTGGTGAGTTGGGGAGCCCACAAGACGTCGCCGACGTCGTCGCCTTCCTCGTCAGCGAGCGCGCCCGGCACGTCAACGGCGTCAACGTCGCCGTCGATGGCGGGTTCCTCAAGCGCGTCGACTACTGACCGCCGACATGGACGCCGAACCCAGCGGCCGCATCGACGTCACGCTCGTGGCGGGCGGGATGTACCACGACATCGACTTCGCCCGCCTCGAGCTGCTGCAGCTGCTCGCCGAACACGACCAGTTCCGCGTCCGGGTGCAACCCGACTTCGAGGACACCGACGCCATCGGCGCCGGTTCGGTGCTCGTGAGCTACACCTGCAACGTGCGGCCCAGCGTCGAGGCCCAGCAACGGATCCGCAGCTGGGTCGAAGCGGGCGGACGTTGGGTCGCGCTGCACGGCACCAACGCGGCACTCGACCTCGGTACCCCGAACGGCGTCGACTCGCCCCGCGTGTTCCCGCTGTGGGTCGACACCCTCGGATCGCAGTTCGTCGCCCACCCACCGATCGCCCCGTACCGTGTCGAGCCGACGGCCGATCACTGGCTCGTCGCCGGGATCGAACCGTTCGAGACCGACGACGAGCTCTACCTCTCCGAGTACCCCGACCGCGACAGTCTCGTGTCGCTGCTCGAGACCACCTACTCGGGTTCGGCGCGCGGGTTCGTCGAGTCCGACTGGACCACCGGGTCCGATCGACACCTCGTCATGTACCTGCGCCAGCTCGGCGACGGTGCCGTGCTGTACAACACGCTCGGTCACTGCCGCGGCCACTACGACATGGTGCCGGTCGTCGACTACTACCCGGTGGTCGAGCGCGGCTCGTGGGCCCAGCCCGCCTACTACGAGCTGCTCCGCCGGTCACTGCGCTGGGCCCGCGGCGCGGCGAGCTGATCGAACGCTCGGCGCCGGTCGCTAGCGTCGGCGCCGAGATGGACGACCGCCACGCCAGCGCCCGAGCCCGCATCGGGCGGCCGCCGAAGGTGGACGCCGCGGGCACGCCGACGCGGGCCCGTCTGCTCCGCGCCGCCGTCGAGGCGTGCGTCGAGTTCGGCTACGAGGGCGTCACGCTGGCCGACATCGCCCGGCGCGCCGACGTGTCGACGCCGGCGATCTACAGCCACTTCAGCGGCAAGGCGGCACTGCTCGTCGAGGCGAGCAAGGCCGAGCTCGACACGATCAGCACGATGCGGCTCCCGGGTGACCCCGGCTTGATCGACCTCGTTCGTCACTGGCTGCGCCCCGACTTCCGCACGACGCGGATCCTCATCGCCGAACTGCACAGCGCCTCGACGCGGCAACCCGAGGTGGCCGAGCTCCTCGCCGACTGGCAGCGCGAGAACGCCGCAGGCCTCGCTCGGCTCGCCGATCTCTCGCCGGCCCAGGTGCAGGCCTACTACCTGGTGCTCCTCGGGCTCTCCCACGTCGACAGCGTCTCCGGCGTCGAGGTCGACCTCGACGACCTGGTCGTCGAGGTCGAGGCCCTGCTCGGCCGATGGTTCGCTGGTACGCCGGACCAGACCGACTGCTAACATCACTTACCGAACGATCAATTACCGAATTGCCGTCGCGACGTTGGGGCGCGCGTCGGTGGAGACCTCGGAGGGGAAACGAGATGTCCAGCACTGTTGCCGTGGCCGACGGCATCTTCTCGGTGGACGACGGGCAGCCGCGGCTGCTCGGCAGCCGCTGCCGCAACTGTGGCAACCACATGTTCCCGCGCCAGCGGGGGTGTCCGAAGTGCATGTTCGACGACCAGGAGGACGTCGAGCTGGCGACCACCGGCACGCTCTGGACCTGGACCGTGCAGGCCTTCCCGCCGAAGTCGCCGCCCTACCTCGGCCCGGTCGGCGACGACTTCGTCCCGTACGGCGTCGGCTACGTCGAACTCCCGGGCCAACTGCGAGTCGAGGCCCGGCTGACCGAAGCCGACCCCGACAAGCTGCGCGTCGGGATGCCGATGGAGCTCGTCCTCCACCGGCTGTGCGTCGACGACGACGGCAACGACGTCGTCACCTACGCGTTCGCGCCCGCCACTGCGTCCGCACCGACATCCGCACCGACATCCGAGGGAGCATCGTCATGAGCAACGTCGCCATCGTCGGCATCGGGATGCACGAGTTCGGCCGCACCGACGGCGTCTCGGGCATGGATCAAGGCGTCGTCGCCCTGCGACGCGCCCTCGCCGACTGCGGTCGGCAGTGGTCCGACATGCAGTTCGCCGTCGGCGGTTCGATGGACGGCGGTTCCGCCGACACGATGGTCAGCCGCATCGGGCTCACGGGACTGCCATTCACCAACGTCTTGAACGGCTGCGCCACCGGCGGCACGGCACTCGCCCAGGCGGTCAACACGATCCAGTCCGGCGCCGCCGACGTCGGCATCGCCATCGGCTTCGACAAGCACGAACCCGGCGCGTTCCGGATCAGCGGCCCGCGGGGCAAGGACTGGTACGGCGGGTCGGGGCTGGCGCTGACGACGCAGTTCTTCGGCATGAAGATCAACCGCTACATGCACGAGCACGGCATCACCCAGCAGTCGCTGGCGCGCGTCGCGGCGAAGGCGTTCCGCAACGGCTCGCTCAACCCGATGGCATGGCGGCGCAAGCCGCTCAGCGAGGAGGAGATCCTCGCATCGAAGATGCTCTCCTACCCGCTGACCCAGTACATGTTCTGCTCGCCGGGCGAAGGCGGCGTGGCGATGGTCCTGTGCCGCGCCGACCGGGCGCGCGAGTTCACCGACCGCCCCGTCTTCTTGCGCGCTGCGGCGGTGCGGACGCGTCGATTCGGCTCGTTCGAGGTGCTCGCCCCGTCGATCGCCATCGAGCACGACCCCGGCCCGACCACCGCAGCGTCGAAGGCGGCGTTCGAGATGGCAGGCATCGGCCCCGACGACGTCGATGTCGCGCAGCTGCAAGACACCGAGTCCGGTGCCGAGATCATGCACATGGCCGAGAACGGCTTCTGCGAGCACGGCGAACAGGAACGCATGCTCGCCAACGGCGACACCGAGATCGGTGGGCGGCTGCCGATCAACACCGACGGTGGCTGCCTGGCCAACGGCGAGCCGATCGGCGCGTCGGGTCTCCGCCAGGTCTACGAGAACGTGCTCCAGCTGCGCGGCGACGCCGGCGAGCGGCAGGTGCCGAACGAGCCGAAGGTCGCCTACACCCACGTCTACGGCGCGCCCGGCATCAGCGGCGTCACGATCCTCAGCCGCTGACCGCCCGCAACCACGAGCCCGAGGAGCACGATGGAACTCACGACCGACGTCCAGCTCGACCTGCACCACCGCATGGTCCGCATCCGGCTGTTCGAGGAAGCCGCCGGCCGCCTGGCCGAGGCGGCGAAGCTGCCCGGCTTCCTCCACCTGTACGTCGGCCAGGAGGCCGTCGCCGCCGGTGTGTGCACCACCCTCAGCGACGACGACCAGATCACCTCGACGCATCGCGGCCACGGTCACCTCGTCGCCAAGGGGGGTCGGTTCAACGAGATGATGGCCGAGCTGATGGGCAAGGCGACCGGCTACTGCAAGGGCCGCGGCGGTTCGATGCACATCTCCGATCTCGATGTCGGCATGCTCGGCGCCAACGGCATCGTCGGTGCCGGTGCACCGATCGCGGTCGGCGCGGCGTTCGCCAACAAGTATTCCGGTAACGGCAACGTGTCGGCGGCGTTCTTCGGCGACGGCTCGACCAACATCGGCGCCTTCCACGAAGCGGCCAACATGGCCTGCGCACTGCGCCTGCCGGTCCTGTTCATCTGCGAGAACAACGAGTACGGCGAGTTCACCGCCCGCGACAAGACGATGGCGATCACCGACATCGTCGACCGCGCTGCCGGCTACGGCATGCCGGGCGTGATCGTCGACGGGATGGATGTCGTCGCCGTGTACGAGGCGGCGATCGAGGCCGGCGCCCGCGCCCGGCGGGGCGACGGACCCTCGCTGATCGAGGCCAAGACGTACCGCTTCTACAACCACCACGGCATCCAGAACCTCGGGCTCAAGTACCGCGGCGACGACGAGGTGGCGAGGTGGCGTGAGCGCGATCCGATCTTCACGTTCGAAGCACGCCTGATCGACAGCGGGGTGTCCACCCGCGCCGACATCGACGCCGTCTGGGACGCCGTCCGCGCCGACATCGAGGCGGCGATCGAGTTCGCCGAGTCGAGCCCACTCCCCGATCCCGATTTCGTGCTCGCTGACGTGTACACCGAGACCGCCCGCGTCGCTCACGAGGTGCCGGCATGAGCCGCAAGCTGACCTACGTGCAGGCGTTCAACGAGGCCGTCCGCCAGGCGATGGCAGACGACGAGTCGGTGTTCTGCGCCGGCGAGGACATCGGCGCGTTCGGCGGCGTGTTCCAGTCGTACGCCGGATTGCAGGCTGAGTTCGGCGAGCGGCGCGTCGTCGACACCCCGATCAGCGAGCAGGCGATCATCGGTCTCGGCGTCGGTGCCGCGGTCACCGGGCTGCGGCCGATCGTCGACATCATGTTCATGGACTTCATCTGCGTCGCCTTCGATCAGATCGTCAATCAGGCGGCGAAGCTCAAGTACATGTTCGGTGGGGCGGCGACGATCCCGCTGACGATCACCACCGGCGGCGGTGGTGGGCTGTCGGCTGCGGCACAACACAGCCAGTCGCTCGAAGCGCTCATCTGCCACATCCCCGGCCTCAAGGTCGTGCATCCGTCGAACCCCTACGACATGAAGGGGTTGATGACGGCCTGCATCCGCGAGGACAACCCGACGATCATGATCAAGCACAAGCGCTTGCTCGGCATGTCCGGCGAGGTGCCCGAGGAGTCGTACGAGATCCCGCTCGGATCGGCACGGGTGCTCCGCGAGGGTCGGCACGTCACCGTGGTCAGCTGGGGTCGGATGGCGAACGAGTCCGTCAGCGCCGCCGAGCGCTTGGCCGCGGATGGTATCGAGGTCGAGGTCATCGACCCGCGCACCCTGCAGCCCCTCGACACGGCGACGATTCTCGAGTCGGTCCGCAAGACCAACCGCGCCGTCGTCGTGCACGAAGCGGTGCGCTTCGGCGGCCTCGGCGCCGAGGTCGCGGCGCAGATCCAGGAGGAGGCGTTCGATCATCTCGATGCGCCCGTCGGCCGGATCGCTGCGCCGTTCTCACCCGTGCCGTTCTCGCCCGTCCTCGAACACCACTACCTGCCGTCGGTCGACGACATCGAGGCGGGCATTCGCGCCGCCATCGCCCGACCCGGAGCTGCCTGAGCGATGGCGCGGCCGCGCGTCTCGACCGTCGGCGTCATCGTCAACCCGCACGCCGGCAAGGACATCCGCCGGCTGGTGTCGGCTGCCGGACACACGTCGGACGCGGCCAAGATCAGCATCGTCCGCCGCGTCGTCGCCGGGGCCATCGAGCACGGCGCCGCCCGTGTTCTCCTCAGCTCCGACACCCACCACCTCGGTGCCCGGGCCGTCGACGGTCTCGACGGCCGGATCGAGTTCGTCGAGAGCCCACTGACCGGTTCGCGCCTCGACACGGTCAGCGCGGCGAGCGAGATGTGGAAGGAAGAGACCGACGTCGTCGTCGCCCTCGGCGGCGACGGGACGTGCCGCGACGTCGCCGCCGGCTGGCCCGACGCGCCGTTGATCGCCCTCTCGACGGGGACCAACAACGTGTTCCCGGTGGCCTGCGACGGCACGGCCGCGGGCGCCGCGGCGGGGCTCGTGGCGACGACCTCGATCGACGTCGCCGACGTGAGCCGGCGGGCGAAGCGGGTCGCCGTGCAACTCGACGACCCCGACGCCGGCCTCGCCGACGACGTGGCGCTCGTCGACGTGGCCCTGATCGGCACGGCACACGTCGGCGCCCGCGCCGTGACCGATCCAGCCTCGATCCGCTGGGTGGTCGCGGCGATCGCCGATCCGGTCGCCAGCGGGCTGGCGGCGATCGCCGGCCGCGTCCACCCGGTCGACCGCGACGACGCCGGGGGCGTGTTGATCCGCCTCGGGCCAGGTGGTCGGCGCATCCGCGTGCCGCTCGCCCCCGGATCGTTCGCCTCGGTCGACGTCGAGTCGGTCGAGCCGATCCCGCCCGGCCGTGTCGTCGAGCTCGCCGGCCCCGGCGTGTTGGCCTACGACGGCGAACGCACCACACCGACCTCGGACCGCACGACCATCCGGGTCACCATCGAGCCATCGGGTCCCCGGGTGATCGACGTGCGGACCGTGCTGACGATGGCCGCCGAGCGCAGGTTGTTCGGCGACCCACCACGAAAGGACCTCCATGGCGACTGAGTTCCTGATGCCGAAGCTCGGCCTCACGATGGAGGAAGGGACGATCTCGGAATGGCTGGCCGCCGACGGCGCGGCGGTCAGCGCCGGCGAGCCGCTGTTGCGGATCGAGACCGACAAGACCGAGACCGACGTCGAGGCTGCAGCCTCGGGGCGTCTGCACATCGTCGGACACGTCGGCGAGACGTTCGCCTGTGGCGAACTGATCGGTTGGTTCCTCACCGAGGACGAACCACCGCCGACCGGCCGCACGCCGCACACGACATCGGCGCAGACGGCGCCGACGAGTGTGCCGGCGACGGCGTCCGACGGTGACGCCGCCGGCGCGACGACGGGCGCGCCGGCGGCCGTCGCCGTCGGTGGTCGCACGATCGCCACACCGCTCGCCCGACGGCTGGCACGTGAGCGCGGGATCGATCTGCGTCCGCTGCGCGGCACCGGTCCCGGCGGCCGCATCGTCGCTGCCGACCTCGACGACCTGCCATCGTCGCCGCTGCCGCCTCGCCCGACCCCGACGGCGGCGAGCGCGACGCCCGGCACGGCCGTCGCCGCGACCACGTCGATGCTGCCGGCGACCGCCGCGGCGCGGATGCTCGCCGATCTGCTCGGCGTCGACCTCACCACCGTCGAGGCCGATCCCGGTGACGGCCGGGTCACGCGCGAGGCCGTGGCACGCCACGTCCGCCGACTGCTCGACCAGCGGCGCGTCGGGGACGGGGCCGGACGGGCCGACGAGGCCGCGGAGGTGCCACTGGCCGCTGCCACGCAGCCGCCGACGCGGACGATCCGGCTCGGCGGCATGCGCGGCACGATCGCCCGCCGGATGCACCAGTCGCTGCGCCAGATGGCGCAGCTGACGCTGTTCATGGACGCCGATCTCGATGCCGTCGTCGCCGACCGCGCCGACCGCAAGGCGGCCGGCGCCGCACCGAGCTACACCGACTACGTCATCGCCGCCGCCGCGCGAGCGCTCGTGCAACATCCGCTCGTCAACTCCCAGATCACCGACGAGGGGATCGCCCTGCTCCCCGCCGTCCACGTGGGCATGGCGGTGGCGCTCGACGACGGGCTGATCGTGCCCGTCATCCGCGACGCCGCGGCATCGGGACCTCGCCGACCTCGCTGCCGAGTCGAGCAGGCTGGCGGCGGCGGCACGGCAGGGCTCGCTCGGTCTCGCCGACCTCGACGGCGGCACGTTCTCGGTCAGCACGCTCGGCATGTTCGGCGTCGACGGCTTCACCCCGATCGTCAACCCGCCGAACACGGCGATCCTCGGGGTCGGGCGGCTGCGCGACGACGCCGTGCTCGACCGCACGGCCACGTCCCCGTCGTTGACGACCGTCACCCGCATGACGCTCAGCCTGACGTGGGACCACCGCGCCTTCGACGGGGCCCCGGCAGCCGCCTTCTGCTCGACGATCGCCGAACTGTTGGGTGATCCGGCGGCGCTCGACGTCCCCGTCCCACGAGATGCCCGCGACCCGCAATCTGCCCCGGACCCACGAGCTGGAGGAGACCGATGATCGACATGACCAGGATGTTCCACCTCGGGGTGCGCGTGCCGAGCCTCGAGGCGGCGATGGACGAACTCGGCGGCGGACTCTCGTTGACGTGGTCGGAACCGCGGGAGAATCCCGGTCAGACGCTGTGGACGCCCGATGGTGGACTCCAGGAGATCCACCTGAAGTACACCTACTCCGCCGATGGTCCGCAGCACGTCGAACTGCTCGAGGGACCGCCCGGATCGTTCTGGGACGGCCGGGAACATGCCGGGGCGCACCACGTGGGTGTGTGGACCGACGACGTCGCCGCCGAGACCGACCGCCTCGTCGCCGCGGGTTGGACGCTGGTCGGCGCCCACCGCGACCCGTCCGACGGTGGTGGCTTCGGCGTCTTCTCCTACGTCCAGCCGCCGTCGGGTCTGATCGTCGAGCTGGTCGACGCCAGCGTGCAGCCGTTCTTCCAGCAGTGGTGGGATGCCGCGCTCGCCTGACCCGACGTCAGCCGGCGGCCAGCGCCTGGGCGCGCGCCCAGCGGTAGTCGGCCTTGCCGTTCGGCGCCCGGTAGACCTCGGGCACGAACACGACCCGGCGCGGCGCCTTGTAGTCGGCGATCGCCGACTTGACGGTGGCGATGACCTCCTCGGCGGTCGTCGGGGCGCTGACCGAGCACACCAGGACCACCGTCTCGCCGAGGCGCTCGTCGGGGATGCCGACGGCGTTGGCGTCGACGATCGACGGATGCCGCCGCGCCGCCACCTCGACCTCTTCGGGATAGATCTTCTCCCCGCCGGAGTTGATGCACACCGAGCCGCGACCGAGCAGCGTCACCGTGCCGTCCTCGGCGATCGTCGCGTAGTCGCCGGGCATCGTGTACCGGGTGCCGCCGATCTCGACGAACGTGGTGGCGGTGCGCTCCTCGTCGCGCCAGTAGCCACGCGGCATCGGTCCGCACGCGGCGAGCATGCCCGGCACGGTCGACCCACGGGGCAGCACGTCGAAGGTCGCCGGATCGATCGCAGACGACGTCGGGCGGGGCGGTGAACACGGCCGTCTCCGGCGGGTCGACGCCCGGCGGCGTCATCGACACGGCGAACGGACCACCTTCCGACGCACCGATCATGTCGATGATCGCCGCGTTCGGGAGGCGCCGCTGGAACGCCCGCTTCTGATCGGCCGACAGCGTGGCGCCCGTCGACACGATCCGCGTCACCGAAGTGAGGTCGAGTGAGACACCGTTCGCCTCAGCCACCTCGAGCGCCTCGTTCAACGGGCGGGCGAACGCGTCGCCGACGAGTGAGAGCTGGGTGACCCGATGACGCTCGACCAGTTCCCACAGCTCGGCCGCGTCGAACGATCGCCCGCCCAGCAGCACGACCGTGCCGCCGAGGACGAACGCCCCGATGGCGAGGAACAGCGCCGTGCCGTGCATCAGCGGTGGCGCGCAGAGCATGACCGGGCTGGCACCGCGGTCACGCAGCTCGGCGGCGACCCGCCCCACCTCGTCGGAGGTCGTCGGGACATCGACGCCGGCCGAGACGTAGGACGTGAAGGCCATCGCGCCGAAGAGGTCGACGTGGCGCCACACGACGCCCTTCGGGTTGCCGGTCGTGCCACCCGTGTAGAGCATCAGCGTGTCCTCGCCGGAACGTTCGATGCGCGCCGCCGGCTGCGCCGCGGCGACCACGTCGTGGTACCACTCGGCACCGTCGATCAGCGGTGCGCCGTCGTCGACCTGCAGCAGCACGCGGCGGGGTCGCCGACTCGCGCCTGCGCCGCCGCGACCTGCGCGCCGAGGGCGCCGTGGAAGATCAACACCCCCGCTTCCGCGTTGTTGCAGATGTAGGCGATCTCGGGGGCCTTGTAGCGGTAGTTGACGTTGACCGGGGTCGCCCGCAACTTGAACGCGGCGTACGTCGACTCGATGTACTCGGGGCAGTTGTACATCAACTGGGCGACCCGTGTCCCGGCGCCGGCACCGCGCTCGGCGAGTGCCGCGGCGAGCCGGGCCGCTTGCTCGTCGAGCGACCGCCACGTCAGCTCCTGGTGTCCGACGACCACCGCCGTGTGCTCGGGTTGCGCGTCGGCCAGCGCCTCCCACAGCGTCGCCCAGTTCTCGCTGAGCCCGATGTCCACGCCACTCATCGCGGCCCCCTTCCCCGCCGCCGACGTTACTCGACGGACCACCGGCGACCGCTGCTCGCAGACCGTCTCAGCAGGGGAAATGCGTCATCTCGAACGCCGACACGGAGGTGTCCATGCACGAGGATCTGATCGCCCGCATCGCCGCCGACATGCGGTACGAGTTCGGCCGCACGGCGCCGCCCGACGGCTTCCCCGCCTTCCCCGACATCCCGACGGCTCGCCACACCAGCGACGAGTTCCACCAACTCGAACAGGAGCACCTGTGGCCGAACACCTGGGTCATCGCCGGTCGCGCCGAGGACGTGCCCGAGCCGGGTGACTTCTTCACCTTCGACGATCTCGGCGTGCCACTGCTGATCGTGCGCGGCACGGACGGGACCCTGCGCTGCTTCTACAACACGTGCCAGCACCGCGGGGCGCCGGTCGTGCGCGACCGCGCCGGTTCGGCGCGTCGGCTGCGCTGCCAGTACCACTCGTGGACCTACGAGGTCGACGGCGGGACGTTGGTGTCGGTGCCCGACGAGCGCGACTTCGTCGACCTCGACCTCGGACTGCGCTGCCTGCCGCAGGCGGCGTGCGACACCGCCGCCGGCTTCGTCTTCGTCAACCGCAATCGGGATGCGACGCCGCTGCGTCGACTGGCTCGGACCGGCGTGGGAGATGCTCGCACCGTTCGACGGCGAGTCGTTGCGCGAGGTGTACCGCGAGTCGCGCATCGTGCCGTGCAACTGGAAGGTGACCGCCGAGGCGTTCCTCGAGGTGTACCACTTCCGCCACATCCACAGCCACGACGGGGTCAGCGTGCTGGACAACCGCGGTGCCGCGATGGGGCTCTACCCGAACGGTCACAGCCGGATGATCACACCGTTCTCGCGGCAGAACTGCGAGCGGGTGGGGCTGTCGGGTTGGGACGACTGGCGCCTGCGCGACCAGGGCCCGTTCCCGACGATCGAGGGCGTCCCGGCGATGGTCGACTGCACGAGCACGGCAGTCAGCCTGTTCCCCAACGCGATCATCCCGCTCGGACGCATCGGCTTCCCGATCAACCTCTTCTGGCCGATCGACCGCCGCACGACGCGCCTCGACTGGATCTACTACGCGCCACCGCCGGAGGGTCGCGACCGCTTCGACCGCGACGACCTGCCGGTCCACTGGCAGCGGCGGCGGGCGCAGTACGACCAGATCATGGCGGAGGACGAGATGAACATGGCACCGATCCAGCGATCGATGGAGTCGCCGGCGCTGAACGGCATCCCGATCAACTATCAGGAGCGGCGGATCTGGCACCTCCACGAGGAGATCGACCGGATCATCGGCACCGAACGCATCCCACCGGAGATGCGCGTCCGCCAACTCCTGCACGACCACATCGAACCCACCACGACGGAACGCACCAGGACCGAACGCGACCACCCTGAACCACACACGACGGGAGCACACCCATGACCGAGACGATCACCGGCACCGACCGATCGGCGGGCATCAGCCTGACCGAACTGCTCGCCGCCGATTCCCATCCCGTCAGCGATCTCCTGCGCGACGAGTCGCGTGTCGGCCTGCGCGAGGGCAACACGCGCATCCCGGCCCGGTTCTACACCTCACCGGAGTTCCACGCCCTCGAGGTCGAGAAGCTGTGGAGTCGCGTGTGGCAACTGGCCTGCCTCGAAGAGGAGATCCCCGACGTCGGCGACTACCACGTCTACGAGGTCGCCGACCTGTCGTTCCTGATCATCCGCACCGCCGACGGCATCAAGGCGTTCCGCAACGCCTGCTTGCACCGTGGGAGGAGGTTGCGCGAGGCCAACGGGTCGGGCGCCAAGAGCATCCGCTGCGCGTTCCACGGCTGGTCGTGGAACCTCGACGGTTCGCTGAAGGAGATCCCGTGCGTGTGGGACTTCCCGAGCGTCACCGAGGCCGATTACGCACTGCCCGAGGCGCGCGTCGACACCTGGCATGGCTTCGTGTTCATCAACCCGGACCTCGGTGCGGCACCGCTCGACGAGCACCTCGCCGGCCTCGAGGACCACTTCGCGGCGTACCCGTTCGAGCAGCGCGTCAAGGTCGCCCACGTCGAGAAGATCATGCGCGTCAACTGGAAGGCACTCCAGGAGGCGTTCATGGAGTCGTACCACGTGGTCGCCACCCACCCGACGCTGATGGAGACGCTCGGCGACGCCAACACGCGCTACGACACCTACCTCAACTTCTCGCGGGCGATCTCCCCCCAGGGCGTCGAGAGCCCGCACCTCGCCGACATGCCGACGTACGAGCGGCTCGGTGACGGCAAGCAGTTCGCCCGCTACCGCCACCCGATGAACGGCCACGTCTACGAGCGCATCGAGCTCGGACGGGTCCGCGTGATCGACCACGACGGCAACGAGAGCGTGTTCGACGACGCCGGCCGCCACGTCGAGGGACCGATGCGGCAGGCCGATGCGCACCTGTGCATGTGGATCGGCGGTCCCACTCCCGACGCCGTGCTCGATCTCCCACTGGCGTCACCGCAGCCGCCTCCGGGGGTGGAGTCGCCCGCCGAGGTGCGGGCCTGGCTCGCCGCCCAGCGACGCGAAGCGATCGCCGCACAGTTCGGTTCGGCCATCGATCCCGACCAGTTCAGCGACGCCGAGTTGCTCGACTCGATGTACTACTCGGTGTTCCCCAACTGGTCACCGTGGGGCGTGTGGAACGCGCTCTTCTATCGCTTCCGGCCACACGGCAACAATCCCGACGAGTCGATCTTCGAGGTGATGATGTTCGTGCCCTGGAAGGACCAGGACCACCGACCGGCCCCGGCGAGCGTGACCCGGCTCGGTGCCGACGACGACTGGACGCTCGCCCCCGAGCTCGGCGCGACGGCCAAGATCTTCCAGCAGGACTCGATCAACCTGCCCCAGGTGCAGCGTGGGCTGCACGCCGCCGGCGATGCCGAGGTCGTCTTCGGCAACTACAACGAGTCGAAGATCCGGCACTTCTGGGAGCACCTGTACCACTGGCTCGAGCTCGGTCCGACGAACGTGACCGGCGGCGACGTCACGTCACCGTGATGGCGGGCGCCGGCACCTGCCGGCGGACGACGCCGGCGGTGGTGCGTCGACGCGCCACCTGTTGACGGATCCCACCGGCGATGCCGTCGGGGTTGAGGATCGCCGTGACGATCAACAACACGCCGCCGAGCAGTGTCTCCCACCGTCCGACGCTCGGCATCACGTTGTCCATGGCGAAGAAGGCGATGCCCGCCGTCGCCGTCAGGCCGGCGGTGAGCGCCCCGCTGACGCACGTGATGCCGCCGAGGTAGGCGACGGCCAACGCGGTCAGCGAGGCGAGGCTGCCGAACGACGCCTCGGACACGCTGCCGAAGCGATAGGCGATGAGGCACCCGCCGATGCCGGCGATGAACGACGACACGGCGTACATCTGCAGCTTCATCCGGCCGACGTCGACACCGAGCGCGGCAGCCGCCCGTTCGTTGCCGCGCACCGCCAGCGCCCGCCGGCCGGTCGCGCTGCGTCGCAGGTTGGCGACGGCGATGGCGAGGACCAGCGCCACGGCGACGAGGAAGATGCCGAACACCGGTCGCGACGTCTTGTCGCCGAGGATCAGACCGAGGTCCCAGTCGCCGATCGCCGGACTCGGCACGCGGGCGCCACCGGTCGAGGCGTCGCCGACGTACTTCGGGTTCTTGAACACGAACTCGCTGATCGCCACACCGCCCGCCAGGGTGACGATCGCCAGGTTCGTGCCGCGCACCCGCAATGCGGGGATGCCGACGAGCAGGCCGAACAGCATGGCGATGCCGGCGGCGAGGATGGGGGCGATGGGGAACGGGATGTCCCAGCGCATCGCCAGCTTCGACAACGCGAACCCGGCGACGCCGGCGAACGCCATCTGCGCCAGCGACGGCTGCCCGGCGAAGCCCGTGATCACCACCAGCGAGAGGGCGAGCACCATGGCGATCGTCGACGTCATGATCGCGCCGCGCCACAGCGGGTCGAGGAGGACGAGCCCGGCGACGGCGGCGACGACCGGCGCCCCGACAGCGAGCGGTGTGATCCGCGCCGGCGGCACGATCGGCAGCTTCCACGTCTCGACCGACCCGCGGTCGGGGAGCCGGTCGCCGAGGACGACCATGGCAACGATGATGACGACGAACGGCAGGCCCTCGCGAGCGCCGTACTGCGGGAACCACGAGATGTCGTTCTGCAGCGGCGTGAACACGGACTGCGCCAGCCCGATCGCCAGTCCGGTCAACACCGTCGGCCACACGAACCGGAACCGTCCGATCAGCGCAGCGCCGAGTGCGGGGACGAGGAAGGCGAACGTGAAGAGGCCCGACGACAGTTGGATCATCGGTGAGGCGAGGATGAGGACGAACGAGGCGACGACGTTGGCGAACACGAAGCTCAACCCGGCGAGCAGCGCCGGCGAGTAGCCGAGCAGCACCGCACCCTTCTCGTTCTCCGCGGCGGCGCGGGTGACGAGGCCGAGCTTGGTCCGTGTCGACAGCAGCCAGACCGAGGCGGCGATGCCCAGCACGATCACCGCCAGCCAGAGCCCGTCGCGGGGCACGGTGACGTCGGAGGCGAACGTCACCGGCTCGTTCGGCAGGATCGGACCGACGCGCAACCCGGCGTTGTCCCGGAAGCGCCCCTCGATGAGGCCCATGATGACGATCACCAGCCCGATCGTGGCGACGACCTGCGCCAGCGCCGGCGCCCGCAGGAGCGGGCGGATCACGAGCAGGTAGATGGCTCCGCCCACGACCACGGCCGTCGCCATCGCCAGCACCAACGCCCAGACGAAGCCGACGTCCTCGCCGAAGCGGTACCGGTCGGGAAGCCCGGGGACGGGGAACGGATACGCCCCGTTGCGCAGCTCGGCGTACACGTACGCCGACCACGTCGCCATCGCCCCGAGGGCGAAGTTGACGACGCCCGAGCCTTGGTGCGTGATGACGAGACCGAGGCCGAGGGCGGCGATGATCGCACCGGCGCCGGCACCGAGGAGCAAGAAGTAGGCGTAGTCGGCCATCACCGTGACCGGGTCACGGCAGGTAGTCGACGACGTTGGTGTGCTCGAACCCGGGGATCGCCCGCAGCTCGCCGCCTTCGAGGTACTCGCCGATCGGGAACTCGAAGCTGCAGATGCTCGGGTAGGCCGCGGCGTGCCCGCACTGCAGCAGGCTCTCGTTGGGGAACGAGCGCATGTCGGTCGACGTCTGCAGCGCTTCGTAGATCGCCGGACCGGTCACCTCGCCACCGTCGGCGGCGAGCGAGTTGGCGACGCGGGCCAGCGTCATCACCTGCGTGATGCCGAGTGCGCCGAGCCCCAACGAGGCACCGTTGACGGCGCCGTGGGCCGGTTCGATGATCTCCTCCATCGTCGCGGCCGAGGGCGTGTCGGTCGCCCCGCCGACGGCGACGAAGTTCCACCCGACGGCGTCGTCGCCGACGACATCGATCACCTCGGCGCTGGCGCAGATCGCCGTCGAGATCATCGGCGTCTCGATGTTCAACGCCACCCGCCCACGCATCGCGCCGATGCACCCGGCGTCGGAGTACAGCGACACCAGCACGTCCGGGTCGCCCTGGTTGGCCTCCCGCAGCAGCCCCTGGAAGCCGGCGTCGGTCTCGTTGTCACCGCCCTTCACCGAGACGTAACTGAGTCCGGCCTTGTCGAGTGCGGCGGTCAACGCCGCCTCCGACCCGTTGGCGCCGGGGTTGTCGGCGCTGATGATGCCGACTGTCTCGGCCTCGAAGTGCTCCACGGCGAGTGCCACCATCGCCGCCATCGTGGTCGAGTTGCCGCCGGTGACGAACAGTGCGTCGGCGGTGTAGTCGCCCGGCAGGATCGGCAGCGCGCCGACGACGGGGACGCCGGCGGCGGCGAAGGTGTCGTAGCCGGGGAACAAGTCGAGCCCGAGCATCACCAGGTCGACGCCCTTGCCCGTCAGCTCCTGGGCACACGCCTGTGACGTCTCCGGCGACCCCACGGCAGCGCAGTGCACGATCTCGATCGGGCGACCACCGAAGCCACCGTGGGCGTTGAGGTAGTCGACGGCGAGATCGGTGTCGGTCCGCATCTCCGGGAAGTCGAGCCCGGGCGTGCCCTCCGTGTTGACCATCCCGATCACGATCGGCTCACCGGTCGGCGGCTCCATCGTGCGGAAGTCGTCACCGGCGGCGGCGCCGTCGTCGCCGGTGGTCGACGCCGGCGACGTGTCCGACGGGTCGCTGGCCGGCACCGAGGCGTCGGTCGCCACGGTCGTGTCGACTGCGGCGACGGTCGGTGTCGCCGCGGATTCCGCCGGTGTGGACGATCCGCCGTCCGAACTGCACGCGGCGATGGCCAGCATCGCGGCAACAGCGACGGCGACGACTCGCGCCGATGACGTGGTGTGTGACATGACGTTCCCCCCAGTTGTCGGCGCTGTGGCGCCGTGATGTGTCGGCGCTGGGCGCCGGTGTGTGCCACCGAACCGCCTGGTTCGGCTCCCCGGATGCGGACGAGCGGTCAGCTCACGGCGTGGTCGGGCACCCAGCTGCCGTGCGCCCCGTACGGGACCCGCCGCGGCAGGTGGACGGTGGCGAGCGGCGGCCCGGCGAAGTCCTGGGCGTCGATGACGAGCAGACGCGACTCGCCGGACTTCGTGTCGTGGGCCAGGCTCAGCACCCAGCCTTCGTCCTCACCGGCGTCGGGCGACGACGGCACGAAGACGGGCTCGGCACCGCGCACGCCGTCACCGAGTTGGTGCTCGGTGCAGGCGCCGGTGCGCAGGTCGTACTTCCACAACGCCGAGCCGTACACCGGCTCGTCGCGGATCCCCTCACCGGCCATCGCCATCAGGTAGCCGTACCCGCGTCGAGGCCGATCAGCCGGTCGTCGACGCGTCCGAAGTCGCCCGGGCGATCGTCGATCTGCGTTTCGGTGACGGTGCCGGTGTCGAGATCGATCGTCCATCTCCACAGCCGTCCCACCTGGGCGTAGTCGTCGTTGCTGGTTCCGAACGCCTCGGGCTGGCGCGACACGTGGAGCACCAGCGTGTTGCCCTCCTCGTGGGCGTTGACGGGATGGAAGACGTAGCACGGCTCGATCTCGAACCACCGGATGTCGGCGTTGGTGCCGTGACGCGGCAGCACACCGAGGCGGGCACCGGCGTCGCGATCGAACTTGAACGGCATGCCCGTCTCGAGCGCACCGAGGTCGAAGCACACCGGGAGGTCCATGAACACGACGTAGCGCTCGGTGACGTTGAAGTCGTGCATCATCACCATGTTCGGGATGTCGATGCCTTCGAGCTGGCACACCTGCCCGTCGGGACTGATGCGGATGTAGTGGAGGAATGGCGGTTCGGGGCTGAGGTAGCTGAAGGCGATCAGCTCACCGGTGACCGGACACACCTTGGGATGTGCGGTCATCGAGGTGGTCAGCCCACCACCGAAGTTCTCGTAGCCGATCGTGTTCAGCTCGTTGTCGATCTTCCACGGCCAGTGACCCTCTTCGAGGCACAGGATCTTCTTGTCGTGGACGACGACGTGGGTGTTGCCCGTGCCGCGCGTCAGGTCGCCCATCGACGCCATCGGATCCCCACCCAGCGGGTCGGTGATGTTCGGCGTCTGCACGTACCGGTTGCGGTACCACTCGGCGCGACCGCCGGCCAGGCGCACGCCGTGGACCATGCCGTCGCCGAAGAACCAGTGTGCCGACGTGCCCGACGCCGGGTTCGGGCCAGTGCGCACGTACACGCCTTCCAGCTCCGGCGGGATCATGCCGTCGACGCGCAGGTCGTCGTCGGTGCGTTCGTCCTGGACGGGCGCCCAGTTCTCGCGGAGGTGCCACGGCAGCGTCGCCTGGGAAGCCGATTCGATCGTCGTCATGTGACGAACGTAACACCATTATTTACCCTGAGTACGATATTTTTCCGGAACGGACTGCCGGCTGCTCGTGGTTGGTACCGTCGATCCCCGTGGACCGCCGGTCGACCGACAGCAGCACGGCATCTCCGGATGCGCCGACCGCCCCGACCCACGTCGCCGGTGATCGTGTTGCCACCCCGGCGCGTCGACGGCCGGGGCGACCCAAGGGCGGCCAGGTCGTCGCCGATCGCGGCGCCATCCTCGAGGCGGCGATCGCCGTGATCCGGCGCAAGGGTCCGGAGGCGACGCTCGACGACATCGCCACCGAGGCGTCGGTCACGAAGCCGGTCCTGTACCGCACGATCGGCGACAAGGCGGCGCTGATGACCGCCCTGTCGGAGTCCCTCGTCGACGAGATCGACCGAGCCGTGGCGGTCGGCACCGCGGCGACGCGCGACCCCCGCGCCGCGTTCGAGTCGGCGATCCGCAGCTACGTCGCGGCGGTCGAAGCGGACCGCAACCTGTTTCTCTACGTCAACGCCGGGGCACCCGGCACCGAATCGTTCCGTCGTCTCGTCGACCGCTCAGCGGCGTCGATGATCGAGCTGTTCACGACGGCGCGGACGCGCCAGGGGCTGGGGGCCGACGGCGCCCGCACGTGGGCCTGGGCGATCGTCGGGGCACTGCAGGTCGTCACCGTGATGTCGACCCGCGACGACGACCGCGACGTCGAACAGATCGTCGCCGACGCCAGCCACTTGCTGTGGTCCGGCGTCGGCTCGACGCTCACCGGCCCGCGGCGATCAGCGCGGGATCGAACGCCACGGCCCTGAGTCGGCCCGCGGTTCCGCGCGGCAGGCCGAGCACCCGCTCGCCGAGGACGTTGCGCTGCACCTCGTCGGACCCTCCGGCGATCCGGTAACCGGGCGCACCGAGCAGGTGCTCGGTCCAGGCGAACGTGCCCCACTCGCCGGTGTCGGCGGTGAGGCGCGGGCCGAGGACGTCGCCGATGACGTCGCTCATCTTGCGCATCCCCTCGGTCCACAGCAGCTTGCCGAGCGAGCCCTCCGGACCGGGCGTGCCGGAGCGGGCGAGGTCCGCCGCACGGCGGTTGGTCAGCGACTCCACCCGGGTGTGGACGTACAGGTCGGTCAGCTTGTCGCGCAGCACCGGGTCGTCGACGACGCCCATCATCCGGGCGGTCGCCAGCAACTGCTTGAACGAGCCGCCCGACTGCGAGCCGTCGCCGCCGGAGTCGGAGTGGTCGCGCTCGAAGCTCAGCGTCGTGGTGGCCACCTTCCACCCGTCACCGACGTCGCCGAGGCGGAGCTCGTCGGGGATCCGGACGTCGTTCATGAAGACCTCGCAGAACGACGACCCGCCGCTCATCTGCTTGATCGGCCGGACGTCGACGCCCGGCGCGTCGAGCGGCAGCATGAACGCCGTCAGACCCTGGTGCTTGACGACGTCGGGGTCGGTGCGGGCGATCAGCTCGCCCCACTGGCTGAACTGGGCCCCCGAGCTCCACACCTTCTGGCCGTTGATCACCCATTCGTCGCCGTCGCGCTCGGCACGACAGGCCAACCCGGCGAGGTCCGACCCGGCGCCGGGTTCGCTGAACAGCTGGCAGGCGAGGACCCGGGCGCTCAACAGGTCGGCGACGAATCGGTCGCGCAACGCCGAGCTGCCCAGCGCACGGATCGTCGACGAGACGAGGCCGACGGTGACGCTGATCAGCTCGTGCCGGCCCGGTGACTCGAACTGACGCTCGACGCGCCCGAGGGCGCGGGCGTGCGCTCGCGAGAGGCCGAGGCCGCCGTACTCCGCCGGCCAGTCGACGGCGTGGTAGCCCTGCGTCGCCTTGGCCTGGATCCACGCCGCGATCTTGCCGATGTGGTCGCGCTCCTCGTCGAGGGTGAGGTTGCTGAACACCGACACGTCGAACTCGCCGCGCCCCCACTCGATGTCAGCGCTCGCCGCCGGGCGGCGCTCGGCGTTGGCGTCGAACCAGGCCGTCGCCTGGTCGGTGAACTCGTCGATCGTGATTGCCGGGTCGACCGATGGGTGGACCGCAGGTGCGGTGTCGGTGCCGGCGGCAGTGTCGATGTCGACGTCGACGTCGGCGCCAGTGTCGGTGTCGGTGGCGGTCGGTGAGGTCTCGGTCATGTCGAGCCTTTCGGGGTCGAGCCCTGCGGGGACGGTGCCGGCACGGCGCGGTCGCCGATCGCCGGGATGTCCCCGGCGAGCCACGCGTCGCGCAACCGGCGCTTGTTGATCTTGCCCATCGTGCTGCGCGACAGGTCGGTCACCAGGTGGTACTCGCGCGGGCACTTGTAGTGGCTGAGCTGGTCGCGCAGCCACCCGGAGAGCACGCCGGGGTCGGGCGGCGAATCGGCGTCGAGCGGCACGACCAGGGCGATCAACCGCTCCCCCATCTCGGCGTCGGGAACACCGATGCAGGCGACGTCGACGACGTCGGTGTGATGGATCAGCAGCTGCTCGGCCTCGGCCGGGTACAGGTTGACCCCGCCCGACACGACCATGTCGCTGAAGCGGTCGGTGATGAACACGTACCCGTCGTCGTCGACGTAGCCGACCTCACCCAACGTGAACAGACCCGGCTCGGGGTTCGAGGCGGCGGTCTTCGCCGGGTCGTTAGGGTAGACGATGCCGCGGCCGGTGGCGTCGCGGAAGTAGAGGCGGCCCTCGGTGTGCACCGGGACCGGTGCCATGTCGTCGTCGAGCACGATCGCCGTGAACGGCGGGACCGAGCGTCCGACCGATCCGCGATGCTCCAGCCACTCCTCGCTGGAGATGCTGCACACCGTGCCGACCTCGGTCGCCCCGTAGGCGTCGCGGAAGACGGGACCGAACCAGTCGATCATCGCCGCCTTCACGTCGACCGGGCACTTGGCGCCGGTGTGGGCGATCAAGCGCATCGACGACACGTCGTACTTCGCCTTCACGTCGTCGGGCAGCGCCAGCATCCGCACGAAGTGCGTCGGCACCATGACCGTGCTCTCGGCCCGGTAGCGCTCGATGGCGGCGAGCGTGTCTTCGGCATCGAAGCGGGGGAGGATCACCGAGGGGATGCCGGCGCACAGCAGCCGCATCCCCGACAGCGGCCCGGTGTGGTACATCGGGCCGACGACGAGGTGGGTGCCGAAGGCGGCGAAGGCGCCCTGCGCCAGCGCCTCGAGGTGCTCGGCCATGTCGGAGCCGCCGGCGAACATCGACGGCGGGAGCTCGGTGCCCTTGGGGACGCCGGTCGTGCCGGACGTGTACAGCAGGTTCGGCCGGGGGACGACGTCATCGGGCGGGTCGGCAGGGTCGCCCGTGGCCAGCCAGGTGTCCCAGTCGACCACGCGGTCGGCGACGGCGTCGATGCCGCTGCACCCCCAGCCCACGACGAGCTCGACGCCTGCCTGCTCGGCAGCCTCGACGCCGCGCGCTGCGGTCTCGGGGCCGACGAACAGCACACGGCTGGCGGAATCGGCCAGGATGTACGCCGCCTCGGAGGCGGTGAGGTGGAAGTTGACCGGCACCGACGAGGCACCTGCGAGCAACCCGCCGAGGTGCGCCAACGCGGTCTCAGCAGCGTTCTCCGCGAACACGGCGATCCGCCGCGCCGGGCCGAGCTCGCCGGCGGCACCGGCGACGAGGAGCAGGTTGGCGCAGCGGTTCAGTGCGTCGTCGACGTCGGCCCATCGGAGCTCGCGTTCGCCGTCGACGAGGGCGACGGCGGACGGGTCGGCGGTGGCGCGGGCACGGGCGAAGCGGGGCATCAGGGTCCGATCGGTCGCTGCGACGACGGGCGGTCGAACGTCCCCTGGCGGAACCGATCGGCGTCGATCGGCATCGCCTCGGGCACGTCCTCGACGGTCGTGCCGTGGTGCACGCACACCCGGTGGGCGATGCGCCATTCGCCGTCGCGGCACTCGTAGCGGTCGAGGTAGCGGCCGTACCACGTCGACCGCCGGCGGGATCCGGCCTCGAACAGGTAGGCGATGTTCATCGCTTCACCGCGCGCCTCGACGCCCGACGGTTCGACGACGACCCGATGGTTGAACGTCGTGTGCATCGTCCATGCCCATTTGTCGTGGGTGGCGACGACGCGATCGCAGAACTCCCAGGCGTTGCCGACGAAGACGCCGTGGTCGTCGGTGCCGTCGGGCCAATAGGCGGACTTCATCACCGCGCCGTCGAGACGGTCGACGCCGTAGGAGTAGCGGCGCGACGCCTCGCGGCAGGCCTCGATCGCCACCAGCTCCTCGAGCGTCGGGGTCGGGTTGCCCTCGGGCAGCTCGGCGTGTTCGGTCATGCGGTGGCTCCTCCATCGACGGTCAGCACGTGTCCGGTGACGAAGACCGCCAGATCGGACACGAGGAACAACACGGCGCGGGCGACGTGGTCGGGTGCGCCGGCCGCGCCGAGCGGGTTGGCGGCGATGATCGAGCCGATGTCGCGACCCGTGGCGCGGAGCGGTTCGAGCTGGGCGTGCACGCCCGGCGTGTCGATGACGCCCGGGGCGACCGCGTTGACGCGAATTCCCGACGGTCCGAGCTCGCGGGCGAAGGCCTTGGTGAGCGACACCACCGCCGACTTCGATGCCGCGTAGGCGGAGATGTTGGCGCCACCGCCGAAGGCGGTGATCGACGAGATGTTGACGATCGACCCACCGTGGCCCATCGACCGGGCCGCTTCGCGGGCGACGCTGAACGTGCCGCGCACGTTCACCTCGAGCATCCGGCTGACGAACTCGTCGGTGGCGTCGAGCATCGGGCCCGTTGTCGGGAAGATGCCGGCGTTGTTGACCAGGATGTCGAGCCGGGCGTCGGGTCCCGCGGCGGCGCGCACCGCCTCGCCGACCTGCACCGCATCGGTGATGTCGCAGCCGACGAAGTCGGCGCCGAGCTCGTCGGCCGATGCCGCCGCCGCAGGATCCGCGTCGGCGATCGTGACCGTCGCACCGGCACGGGCGAGACGGGCGGCGATGGCGGCACCGATCCCGCGGCCGCCACCGGTGACGAGTGCTCGGCGCCCGGTGAGGTCGACCAGGTCGGCCGCCGGCACGGACCCGAGCGCACCGTCAGTCACGGACCACTCCCACGTTGCCGTCGGTCCACGACACGGTGAGCGTGCGGTGGGCGATGCGCCAGCCGGCGGCGGTGCGCACGAGCCGATCGTCGTACTGACCGCCGACGAGATAGTTGGCGCCACCGGTGGCGGCGTGGCGGACGTGCTGCGCCTGGAGGTAGCAGCGGTGTGTCGCGTGATCGCCGTCGACGTCGACCTCGTGATTGCCCACCAGGTGCTGGCTGCCGTCGAGATGTTCGAGCGCGGCCCGGACGCGCGCCCGGATCGCCTCGATCCCGACCAACGTCGCCGGGCTGGCGAGGTCGCCGGTGGCGTCGGCCACGAACACATCGTCGAGCAGCGCCCAGTCCTTGGTGTCGAGCGCCCGGCAGTAGCGGGTGATCACACCCACGATGTCGCGCTCGTCGGCCAGTGTTTGCAGGTCGGTCACGTGCACAGTCCTCGCCTCGATTGGTCAGATCAGGGTCCAGCCGCCGTCGACGGCGATGTTCTGGCCGGTCACGTAGCCCGCGGCATCGCTGACGAGGAACAGCACGACGCCCGCGATGTCGGCCGGCGTGCCGCGGCGGCCGAGCGGCACGTTGGCCGACCGGCTGGTGGTCAGCGGACCCATCAGCCCCGTCGGCGAGGAGTCACGCGGCCAGAAGTGCGCGATCTCGCCGGCGTGCATGCGTGCCAGCGTCGGCACGTCGACCACGCCGGGGCTCACGGCGTTGACCCGGATGCCGTGCGGTGACAGGTCGACGGCCAGGCTGCGGGTGAAGTGGATCGCCCCCGCCTTCGCCGAGTCGTAGCCGGTGCCGAGGCACGGGAGCAGACCGTCGACGGAGGCGATGGTGACGATCGCCCCCTGGCGCCCGCCAGCGACCATCTGCCGAGCGACCGGCTTGCAGCAGTTGAACAGGCTGGCGAGGTTGACGTCGATCGCTCGTCGCCACGACTCGACCGACTGGTCGAGGATGCTGCCGGCGTCGTGGTACGACCCGGCGTTGTTGACGAGGATGTCGATCCCGTCGATGCCGCCGAGCACGTCGGCGCACGCCTCCGGGTCGGTGACGTCGAGCTGCACGGCGGTGCCCCCGAGGTCGGCGGCGACGCGCTCCGCGCCGGCGATGTCGACATCGGCGATCGTCACCGTCGCACCCGCCGCCGCCAGCGCACGGGCGATGCCCTCGCCGATCCCGGTCGCCGCACCGGTGACGACCGCCGTGCGGCCCTCGAGACCGAAGAGTTGGTCGATGCTCGACACCATCAGGTGGTCCGTCCTGCCTCGTGGAACTGCCGGCTGGAACCGACGTTGAAGCGGTTCGGGGCCATCCCCGCCGTCGTCTGTCCGGCGTCGACGACGAGCGTGTGGCCGGTGATGTACCGGGCGTCGTCGCTGGCGAGGAAGGCGGCCGCGGCAGCGATGTCCTCCGGCATCCCGGCGTAGCCCAACGGCGACATCGAGGCGATGCGCGCCGTCGTGCCATCGAGATCGTCGGGGTTGCCGCTGGTGACGGCCGCCGTCATCGCCGAGACGGTGTTCCCCGGCGCGATCGCGTTGACGCGGATCCCGTTCGGGGCGAGCTCGTTGGCCACCGACTTGGTCAGCCCGATCACGCCGTGCTTGGCGGCCGTGTAGGCGTGCGGCCCGAGGCCGCCGAGCATGCCCGCCGTGCTGGCCGTGTTGATGATCACACCGGGTCGTCCCTGTTCGAGCATCACCCGCGCCGCGTGCTTGGTGCCGAGGAACACGCCGCGCAGCAAGATGTCGATCGTGTTGTCCCAGGCGTCGACCGACGTCTCGGAGATCCGCCCGACCGCACCGACGATGCCGGCGTTGTTGAACATCACGTCGAGCTGCCCGAAGGCGGTGACCGCGAGGTCGACCGCGGCGGCGATGTCGGATTCGTCGAGCACGTTCGTGGCGACGAACCGCGCTGCCGGCCCGAGCTCGTCGACGAGCGCCGCACCGGCATCGGCTTGCAGATCGGCCACCACGACGCGTGCCCCCTCGGCGACGAACCGACGTGCACTGCCCGCTCCGATCCCGCTGGCCGCACCGGTGATGACGGCGACCTTGCCGTCCAATCGTCCGCTCATCGTCGGTTCCTCCTCGTCGTCATTGCGTCCGTCGTCATTGCGTCCGTCGTGGTTGCGTGGGTCGTGATTGCGTGGGTCGTGATTGCGTGCGTCGGCATCGGCGTCACGCGCCGAACCCGTGGTCGATCAGGGCGTTCTGGGTGCGTTCGACGACCGCAGTCCACAAGGCCACCGCTCGTTCGCTGGTGAAGTCGAGGCTGCCGACGGCGAGCACCGGGATCACCCAGCCGCACGTGATGCCGACCCGGTAGTCGGCCAGCAGGTCGTCGAAGGAGTACCCGCAGATGCCGTGCTCGACGAGCGCCTGGTGGTAGGCGCGCAGCAACTCGACCTCGCAGGCGCGCCGGTCCTCGGTCCCCAGGTTCTGCGACAAGAAGTAGCCGAGGTCGGCGACCGCCCCGCCCTGGCTGATCGTCTGCCAGTCGATGACCGCCATCGATCCGTCATCGTCGAAGAGCAGGTTGTCGGCGCGGAAGTCGAAGTGCACGAGCGTGTGCGGCATCGCTGCCAGGTCGTCGATGATCTGTGTGCGCATCGAGGCGTAGTCACGCACGTAGTTCCGCAACTCCGGCTTGATCGCCTCGCCGAACACGTCCATGAACCCGGGCAGCGACACCTCGTAGATCGAGGCGCCGGCCTGGTTGAGCGGTCCGTTGATCACGGGCACGAAGTCGGCGCCGTCGAGACCGACACCACCCCAGAACGCGGCGTGATGCCCCGCCAACGCCACGACCGCCCGCATCGCCTGGTCCGGGCTCACGCCGGCGACCTGGTCGCCGAGCGTCATGTCCGACAGGTCCTCCATCACGAGCATGTAGCGCTCGTCGTCCGGTGTTGCCGCGGTCTCGCAGGTGACGTGGTGGATCGCCGGCGTACGCAGTGGCGACCGGTCGGCGAGCTCGCGGTAGAAGCGGTGCTCGCGCTCGTAGATCCGCGTCGGGTGCATCATCGCCCGCACCTCGGGCGAATGCGTGGGGAACTTGGCGACGAGCGACGTCGGGGCGTCCGTGGCGGCACCGCCGTACGTCACCGCCAGCTTGCCGATCTCGCCCATGAAGCCCACGCCGGCGGCGGAGGGGTCGAGATCGATCGAGGCGACGTACGTGTCCGCACCGATCGTCGCCGACTGGCGCAGCGCGTCGGTGAGCCACGACGCCGTGATCTCGCTGGTGGTCGACGGGTCCGCGGTCACTGCGATGCCTCCACGTGGACGATCGCCAGCCCGTCGACCTCGTCGACCGGGTGACAGGCGACGCCCTCCCAGGCGGGCGGGCCGTCGTGGGCACCATCGCGCACGTCGAACGAGGCACCGTGCAGCGGGCAGGTCAACGAGTAGCCACGCAGCCGCCCTTCGCTCAACGGCGTGGCGGCGTGCGAGCAGTTGTCGTCGAGTGCGTAGAGCCGTCCGGCGACCCGGCAGACGACCAGGCCCTCCGGTCCGACGTGCTCGAACGCACGCAGCTGCCCGTCCCCGAGGTCGCTCAGGTCACCGAGCGCCACCGCGTGCCCCGATCCCCGCGGCGCCACCCCGGCCCCTCCCCCATCATTCATCGTCGGCCCCCTCGACCATCGTCGGCTGTACCCCGAGCTACTAACCTAACGAACAATTACGAACTCCGACGATGCGGCCGACGCCACGCGGAGCGGTTCGTTCATGGTCACCACGAGTCGCCGAGGGGGGCGCGATGATCCGGGGAATCCATCACGTCGCCATCTCCACGCCCGACCTCGACCGGCTGGCGGCGTTCTACGTCGACGTGCTCGGATTCGAGGTGGTGATGTCCACGTCGTGGCGTGATCGCGCCACGGTCGACCGGATGATCGGCCTCACCGGATCGGCGGCGCGCCAGCTGATGCTGCGGGCAGGCACCGCCTACATCGAGCTGTTCGAGTACGAGTCGCCCGTCGGTCGCCCGTCGCGCCCCGACGGCAACCCGGCCGATCACGGGTACACCCACCTGTGCATCGACGTCGTCGACATCGATGCCGAGCACGAACGACTCGCCGCGTCGGGCATGACGTTCCACGCCTCGCCGCCGACGAGCGACGAGCTCGGCCAGACCCGACTGCGGGCGATCTACGGGCGTGACCCCGACGGCAACATCGTCGAACTGCAAGAGATCCTCGACCCGGCGGTCCCGTTCGCGCTCGACATGCCGACCATCCTCACACCCACCATCGCACCCACCATCGCGCCCACCATCGCGCCCACCGGGCCCTCGACGACGCACGAAAGGACGAGCTCGTGACCGACCAGCAGACCCAGCAGACCCCGGTGGAGGTGCGCGGCGCCGCCCGCTGCCCCGGGCCGAGCACCCGCGAACTGCTCCTCGGTGACTCCACGCCGACCCCCGACGTCCTCCTCGCCGAGTCGTACCGGTTCGCCGGCGACGAGGACATCCCCTACGCCGAGTTCACGTCGGCCGAGTACGCCCGCGACGAGCACGAGCACATGTGGTCGCGCACGTGGCAGTGGGCGTGCCGCGAGGAGCACATCCCCGAGCCGGGCGACTACTACGTCTACGACATCGGTGACCGGTCGGCGCTCATCGTCCGTGGGCCCGACGGCACGGTCAAGGCGTTCCACAACGCCTGCCTCCATCGCGGGACGCAGCTCAAGCCCCCGGCGTCGATCGGCTACAGCCCGAAGCTGCGCTGCCCGTTCCACGGCTGGACCTGGTCGCTCGACGGCGAGCTGATCGATCTGCCGTGCGCCTGGGACTTCCCCCACGTCGACCCGGCCGAGTACACCCTCCCCGAGGTCCGCACCGGCCAGTGGGGCGGGTTCGTATTCGTCAACTTCGACGACGAGGCGCCACCACTCGAGGACCATCTCGGGGTGCTGCCGGCGCACTTCGCCGAGTGGGATCTCGCCGACCGCTACGTCGAGGTGCACATCCGCAAGCGGCTCCCGGCGAACTGGAAAGCCGCCGCCGAGGCCTTCCTCGAGGCGTACCACATCCTCGAGACCCACTCGCAGTCGATCTACACCGCCGGCGACGCCAACGCCCAGTACGACGTGTTCGGCGACAACGTCAGCCGGTTCATCCACACGATCGGCACGACCAGCCCGCACGTGCCAGAGGACCAGCGGCCCGACGAGCAGGCGATCCTGAACATGCTGATGGCGCGCAAGAACCCGGGCCAGGAGGTCCCCGAGATCCCGGCCGGCGAGCGCGCCCGCGACGTGTACGCCCGGCACATGCAAGCGGTCCTCGGCGAACAGTACGACAACGACTTCTCGCACCTGTCGGTGTCCGAGACGATCGACTCCGTCGAGTACTTCTTGTTCCCCAACGCCTTCTTCTTCCCCGGCCTGCAGATCCCGCTGTGCTACCGGTTCCGGCCCGACGGACCCGACCCCGACCGCTGCCTCTACGAGGTCCTCTACCTCCGCCCCAAGCCACGGCACGGGGCGCCGCCGCCACCCGCCGACCCGGTCGACCTCGACGTCGGCGACAGCTACACCACCGTGCCCGGGCTGCCGACCTCTCTGGGCATGGTGCTCGACCAGGACACCACCAACCTCGCCGCCCAGACACGGGGCTTCAAGGCGAGCAAGAAGCGCGGCCAGACGCTGGGCAACTACCAAGAGGTTCGCGCCCGCCACTTCCAAGCGGGCGTCCGTCGATACATCGCCGAGGGCCGCGCCGCACGCCGCCCGGAGCACGCACCCGAAGGGACGAGTTCGTGAGTCGAGACGCGATCGAGGATCTGGTCCACCGCTACGCCGATGCCGTGGTCCGGCGCGACGTCGAGCAGTGGGCGTCGACGTGGGCACCCGACGCCGTGTGGGAGCTCGGCGCCGACCGCCGGGTCGAGGGGGTGGAGGCGATCGTGGCGCTGTGGAGCTCGGCGATGGACGGGTTCCGCGCCGTGGTGCAGAACGTCGTCAACGGGACGGCGACGCTCGACGACGAGGCCGGGTCCGGCGAGGGTCGCTGGTACATCCACGAGCACTGGCAGCGCGCCGACGACCGGCGGGGCATCCTCCTCGCCTACTACGACGACACCTACGCGTTGACCGCCGCCGGTTGGCGATTCGCCAGCAGGGAGCTGCGGATCCAGTACCGCGGCCCGGCCGACCTGTCGGGAACGTTCGAGAACGCGTGGTCCGCGGACCCCGTGGCGGGAGCGTGACGTGGCTGCGCTGACCGCCCCCTTCGCCGCGTCGCGCGGCACCGCCCTGGCCCTGGCCGACGACGTCGGCACACGCACCTGGGCCGAGCTCGACGAGCGCGTCAACCGCGCCATCCACGCCCTGCGGCAGGCCGGCATCGGCCCCGGCGACACGATCAGTGTCGTCAGCGCGAACTGCAACGAGTGGTTCGAGATCGCCTTCGCCTGTTCCTGCAGCGGCGTCACGTTCGTCCCGGTCAACTGGCACCTCGTCGCCCGCGAGATCGCCTACATCGTCGACGACTCGGGGTCGAAGGCGCTGATCTGCAGCCATCAGTTCCTCGACACCGCGACCGCCGCGCTCGATTCGTGTCCCGACGTGGGACTGGCGCTCGTGATCGGGGCGCCGACGACGGGGCGGTTCGAGAACTACGAGGAGTTCCTCGCCACCGGCTCGCCCGACGAACCCGACGACCAGGCGTTCGGCGGGCCGATGTTCTACACCAGCGGCACCACCGGGCACCCGAAGGGTGTGCGCAGCACGCTGTCGAGCATGCCGGTGGGCAGCGACCCGGCGATCTGGCAGCTCGTCGGCGCCGGCTTCGCCGACCTCGTCGAGGGCGACGGGGTGACGGTGCTGTGCGGGCCGTTCTACCACTCGGCGCAGTGGGCCTACTCGTTCCTCCCGATGATCGTCGGTTCGGCCACGGTGATGCAGCACAAGTACGACAGCGCTGCGTTGCTCCGCCTCATCGACGAGTACGGCGCCACCAACGTCCACCTCGTGCCGACGCAGATGAAGCGGCTCGTCGATCTGCCCGACGACGTCAAGTCCCGGTTCGACGGGTCGTCGTTGCAGCTGGTGCTCCACGGCGCAGCGCCGTGCCCGCCGCTCGTCAAGCAGGCGATGATCGACTGGTGGGGTCCGGTGATCAACGAGTACTACGGCTCGACCGAGGGCTCGGTGATCACGATGATCGACTCGAAGCAATGGATGGCCAAGGGCGGCAGCGTCGGTCCACCGATGCCGGGCAAGGAGATCCTCGTCGTCGGCGACGACGGTTCGCGGCTCGGCCCGAACGAGTCGGGCACGTTGTACTTCCGCGACGCGATGGGCATGGACTTCGAGTACCACAACGCCCCGGACAAGACCGTCACCTCACACCTCGAGCCGGGCGTGTTCACCACTGGCGACGTGGGATATCTCGACGACGACGGCTACCTGTGGCTCAGCGATCGCAAGATCGACATGATCATCTCCGGCGGGGTCAACATCTACCCCGCCGAGATCGAGGGGGTACTCGCCGGCCACCCGCTCGTCGCCGACGCGGCGGTCATCGGGATCCCCAACGACGACTTCGGCGAGGAGGTCAAGGCGATCGTCGTCGCCAACGACGGCGTTGCCGCAGATGACGAGCTGCGCGAGGTGTTGTCGGCGTACGCCCGCCAACAGCTGGCCGGCTACAAGGTGCCGCGGACGTTCGACTTCGTCGACGAGTTGCCCCAGACCGGCACCGGGAAGGTGCAGAAGGCGAAGTTGCGGGCGCCGTACTGGGAAGGCCGCGAGCGTCAGATCTGATCCGGTGCGGCTGCCCAGTGGATGGCGTTGGCGAGGATGCGCCGGTAGGTGGGGTCGGCGTAGGTCTCCGGTCCGTCGCCGAACTGGAGGTAGGCGATGGGCGATGCGCCGACGGTCTTCGTCCACGCCACGAGGCTGCTGCCCGGCGGGTGGTACCAACCCGTCCGGTCGTTGCGCCTGCCGCGGATCGCTCGGTCGGCGGAGTAGAAGTTGGTGTCGACGAACTCGAACGTGCTGCGCATCAGTGGACGCACCGCCTCGTCGAACACCGGGTAGAGGTACACCTCGTCGGTGATCTCGAAGCGGGCATCGACGCCGCGGCAGATCGGGTGCGTCGGGTCGAGCACCTCGACGGTGTGGGTGACGTCGTGCCGGTATCCCGAGTCGGGCCACGCCGTCCCGCGCACGACGTCGGGTCGATAGAGGAAGCGGCCGCCGATCACACCGGCGTACTCGTCCCACGTCGGCCAACCGGCGATGGCGTGGTGGAGGAACACCATGCCCTTGCCGCGCTCGAGCAGGTCGGCGAACTTGGCGCGGTAGCCGGCCGGTGGCTCGACGAACTCGACCGGCGGCTCGGATCCCGTGAAGCGGATGCCCGGCATGTCGTACATCACGAAGACGTCGTAGCGGGCGGCATTGTCGTCCTCGACGAGCTCGAGGGCCTCGGGATGTTCGACGTGGGTCCAGCTGACCCCATCCATCGCCTCGAAGATGCCGAAGAACGCCGCGGCGTCGAACGGATGACCCTTGGTGACCACGGCGACGCGCACCTCGTCGGTTCCCGTTCGCCCTCCGGTCGACGACATCGCCCCGACGCTAGCCAGCGGCCGGTACGCCGTCGGACCCGAGCGGATGGGAGGATCGGGTGATGACCGAGGTGCTGCTCGTCGACGATCCCATCGCCCGCGTCCGCCGGCTGACGCTCAACCGTCCGGACAAGCGCAACGCGCTCAACGACGAGCTGCGTGGCGCACTGTTCGACGAGCTGCGTCGCGCCGATCGCGATCGCGAGATCTCGGTGATCGTGATCCGCGGTGCGGGCCCCGCCTTCTGCGCCGGCTACGACCTCGGGTCGCCCAACCGCGGCGTCGAGCGTTCGATCGCCCCGCTCGACGGCTGGTGGAGTCGCCACGTCGTCAACAACTGGTTCGAGATGTGGGACATGCCGACGCCGATCATCGGGCAGGTGCACGGGTACTGCCTGGCGGGTGGCAGCGAGCTCGCCGCGGCGTGCGACCTCGTCTACGTCGCCGACGACGCCAAGATCGGCTACCCGCCGGTGCGGCTGATGTCGCCGCCGGACATGCAGTGGCAGACCTGGCTGATGGGCATGCGGCGCGGGATGGAGGCGCTGCTCACCGGCGACGCGATGTCGGGCACCGAGGCGGTCGCCGCCGGGATGGCCAACCGGGCGCATCCAGCCGACGAGCTCGACGAGGCGGTGCTGGCGGTCGCCGAGCGCGTCGCCCGCATCCCGATCGAGCTGCTGGCGCTGAACAAGCGGGCGGCGCACCGGGCGATGGAAGCGATGGGCATCCGCGACGGCATCCGGGCGACGGCCGACATCCAGGCGCTCGGCTTCCACCAGCCCCCGTCGATCGAGTACCTCGCCTCGTTCCGCACCGACGGGGTCTCCGCCGCGTTGAGCGCTCGCGACCGCCAGTTCGGCGACTACCGCGAAGCGGACTCGTCGACGTCCGACGGGTGAGCGTCGTCGCGGGAGCGACGACGCTCACGTCGACGACGACGTGCCGCTCTCGAGGATCGAGACGATCGAGAACAGCGTGAAGCAGACCGCGCCGAGGCCCACCAGCACGTGGGCGGCGATGAAGACGCTCGAATCGGTGATCGCCGCCTGGAACACGAAGGCGGCGAGGAAGAGGCAGCTGAGTGCGGTGGTGACCGGGATCAGCGGGACCCGGTTGGCGAGCGCGAACGTCCGGCGCCACACCAGCGCGAGCAGGCCGACCTTGCTGAGGATGCTGAAGCAGACGAGGCCGAGGCCGATCATCACGAACCCGGGTGTGCGGTAGTACGGCTTGTCGTCGATGACCAGCAGGGCGATCCCCCACACCATGCTGGCCGCACCCATGACGATCACCAGCGCCGGCCATCGGGTTCGATCGGCCGGGCCGTACGAGTCCTGGACCTGGCGCAGGATGCTCCACACCAGCGCGATCAGGCTGGTGCAGATCATCGCCAGGCCGCTGACCACGTGACCGACCGTGAACCTGCTCGGCGACGTGGTCATCACCAGGTTGCCGATCCCGACGGCCCAGGCGACCGCTGCCAGCACGATCGGGATCGCCCCCATCACGGCAACGGCACCTCCGCCGAACGCCCCGGGTGGTGGCCGGTCCCCGGGCGGCGCGGCGGAGTTGGCGGGGATCATCGAGAACTTGGTCGAGGCCGTGGCCACCGTGGCCACGCAGCCACAGATCAGCCCGAGACCGAACACGACGTGCCCGGCCACGTACTCCGGGCTCTGGCCGCTGCCGGACGCACCGGCGAAGAGCGAGATCCCGTACGCCGCGGTGCCGATCGCGGCCAGGTAGCCGAGCGTGGGGTAGACGATGCGGTCGACGGCGCCGAAGCGACCGATGAGCTGTCGAATGATCGTCGCCGCGGTGCAGAAAAGACAGAGACAGATCGCGCCGAGGAACGTGACGACGCGGCCGGCGACGAAGTTGCTGGCCGCATCATCAGCGTTCCAGACGTAGACGCCGAACCCGACGCACACGGCCATCATGGCGAGCGGGATCGCCCGGAAGATGACGCTGACCGAATAGTTCATGCGGCCCCCCGGCGGGTTGGCGAGTTGAAGAGTTGGCGATTGCTCACCGGGCGCTGACTGCGTCACGGCCCCGTCCACCAGGTGTCTTGACCTTAGTTGCAAGACGCTCTCGAGCGCGCCGAAAAGTTTCTCTCGACAGCGTCGAATGCGGGTGGAAGGATCGGCATTGTCGTGAGCGAACACGATGCATCCGTGTCACTGGGCGAGTGATGTCATCCGGCCGAACACCCGGCACCTCGGGCGTTGACCGGATCAATCCCGGGAGGTCAGATGACTACTGAGGAAGACGTTCAGCCGAACGAGTCCACCGAAGGGGTGCAGCGCCGGTCATTCATCAGCGCCACCTCGATGGCGATCCTGATCGCCACGGCGGTCGCCAGCGTTCGCGGGTTGCCCGCCATGGCCGCCTACGACTGGTCGTCGATCTTCCTGTACGTCCTGCCGGCGATCCTGTTCATGGTGCCGGTGGCCCTCGTGGCCGCCGAGTTGGCCAGCGGGTGGAAAGGCGGCGTCTTCGTCTGGGTGAAGGAGGCGTTCGGCGACCGCATCGGATTCTTCGCCATCTGGCAGCAGTGGATGCAGAACGTCGCCTGGTATCCAGCGCAGCTGGCGTTCTTCGCCTCGGCGCTGGCGTACGTGTTCGATCCCAGCCTGGCCAACTCGGGCCTCTTCACCGGTCTGGTGATCCTGGTCGTGTACTGGTTCTCGACGCTCATCGCCAGCCGCGGCGTCGACGCGTTCGCCAAGGTCGGGACGTGGGGGTTCATCGATCGGCACGATCGTGCCGGCGGCTGCGCTGATCATCTTCGCCATCATCTTCCTGCAAGACGGCGGCAAATCGCAGCTCTCACCGATCAGTGACGCGCAGTGGTTCCCGAAGTTCACCGGGCTGGCGAGCATCGTCCTCATCGTCAGCAACTTCCTCTCCTACGCCGGCATGGAGATGAATGCCGTCCACGTCACGGAGATGCGCCGGCCGAGCAGCGAGTTCCCGAAGGCGATCGTCTTGTCGGTCGTCCTGATCCTGTTCGTCTTCATCCTGCCGACGCTGGCCATCTCGGTCGGGGTGCCGGGCTCGAGCGTCAACCTCACCCAAGGCGTGCTGCAGGCGTTCGACGTCTTCTTCAAGCATCTCGGGATGTCCATGGGGCACCACGGTGATGGCGCTGCTGATCGTCATCGGCATTCTCGCCTCGGTCGTCATCTGGATCCCCGGCCCGAGCCGCGGGCTCCTCCTCGTCGGCAAAGCAGGGTACCTGCCGCCCCGTCTGCAGCAGACCAACAACAAGGGGATGCAGGTCCCGATCATGTTGCGTGCAGGGTGTGATCGTGACGGCGATGGCGGTGTTGTTCGCCATCTTGCCGTCGGTCCAGTCGGTCTTCTGGATCCTCACGGCGATGGCGGTGCAGCTGTACCTGCTGATGTACATGGTCATGTTCCTGGCGGCGATGCGGCTGCGCCGCACGCACCCCGAGGTGCCAGCGCGGGTTCCGCACGCCGGCGATGGCCGCTGGTCGGTTGGATCGGCTTCTTGGCGAGCGCTGGCGGCGTTCCTGCTCGGCTTCGTCGAGCCGTCAGGCAACGCGGACTCGACGCCCCAGGGCCTCTACATCCTGATCCTGGTGGTCGGCATCGTCGTCCTCGGCGTCTGGCCGTTCATCTTGTACAAGCTCCGCAAGCCGGAATGGAAGCTCGAGGAGCCCACGGACACACGCATTCCGACGCGACCGTTCAGGAGGCCTGAGTCCAATGACGACCGTCAATCCAATGATGACCAAGCGACCACGAACCACACGCCCGGCACGACGTTGCACGGCGATCCTCGCTGCCGCCCTCGGGATCGGGCTCGGTGCCTGCACGCCTGCTGGCTCGGCGTCCGACCCCGACAGCGATGCGGCACAAGCGCTCGCCGCGCAGTTCGACGAGAACCTCGCCGCGGCCGGCCTGCCCGGCCGTCGACATCGCCACGGCGACCGCGCTCTACGGCACCGACGGCGGCGTCAGCTGCGAGAACGTGGGCGAGCTCCAGCACGAGTTGTCGCTGTCCCAGTTCGGCAACAACTCCGGCAACCTGCGACGGGTCGTCCTCGACCCCACCCTGGTCGAGTACGACCTCGTCGTGATCGAGACCTACTGCCCCGACCAGGTCGACGCGTTCCAGGAGGTGATCGACGAGCTCAAGCAGGAGGAGACGATTCCCACACCATAGGGACCGACCGACGGACGGCAGCCGGCTCCTCGAGCGACGCCGCGATCACCGCGACGACGCACCCCACCGAGAAAGCAGAGTTCCATGTTGCACAACAAGCGCACAGTGCGTGATGCCCTCGAAGACGACGTGTTCGCCTCGAGCGATCTGTCCGTGTCGATGCCGAAGTACCGGTTTCCCGACGACGAACACGATCGCCGCGGCACGCCTACCAGGTCGTGCACGACGAGCTGATGCTCGACGGCAACTCGCGCCAGAACCTGGCGACGTTCTGCCAGACGTGGGTCGAGCCCGAGGTCCAGCGAGCTGATGGACGCTGTCGATCGACAAGAACATGATCGACAAGGACGAGTACCCGCAGACCGCCGAGCTCGAGGCGCGCTGCGTGCACATGCTCGCCGACCTGTGGAACTGCCCGGACGCGGCGAACACGCTCGGGCACCTCGACCACCGGCTCGAGCGAGGCGGCGATGCTCGGCGGGATGGCGCTGCTGTGGAAGTGGCGCGAGCGCCGGCGCGCCGCCGGCAAGCCGACCGACCGGCCGAACCTGGTCACCGGTCCGGTCCAGATCTGCTGGCACAAGTTCACCCGCTACTGGGACGTCGAGCATCGCGAGATCCCGATGGAGGGCGACCGGCTGATCATGAACGCCGGAGGAGGTGCTCTCGAGCGGGTCGACGAGAACACCATCGGCGTCGTGCCGACGCTCGGCGTCACGTTCACCTGCCAGTACGAGCCGGTCGCCGACGTCGGCGGCGGCGCTGGACAAGCTGCAGGCGGACACCGGGCTCGACATCCCGATCCACGTCGACGGAGCGAGCGGCGGCTTCATCGCCCCGTTCGTCGAGCCGGACCTCGTCTGGGACTTCCGCCTGCCGCGCGTGAAGTCGATCAACGCGTCCGGCCACAAGTTCGGCCTGGCACCGCTCGGGCGTCGGCTGGGTCGTCTGGCGCGACGCCGAGGACCTGCCCGGACGACCTGGTCTTCCACGTCAACTACCTCGGCGGCGACATGCCGATCTTCGCGCTGAACTTCTCGCGCCCGGGCGGGCAGATCGTCGCCCAGTACTACAACTTCCTGCGGCTCGGCCGCGAGGGCTACCGCAAGATCCACGAGGCCGGCTACGCGACCGCGCGGTACCTCGCCGACGAGATCGCCGAGATGGGCCCGTTCGAGATGATCTACGACGGTCGCGGCGGCATCCCGGGCCTCACCTGGAAGCTCAAGGAGGGCGTCGACCACGGCTTCACGCCTGTTCGACCTGGCCGACCGGCTGCGCACCCGCGGGTGGCAGGTGCCGGCCTACACGCTGCCGCCCGACCGCGAGGACCTGGCCATCCAGCGCATCCTGGTGCGCCACGACTTCAGCCGCGACATGGCCGGGCTGCTGCTCGACGACTACCACCGGTCGATGAAGGTCCTCGAGAAGCACGGCCCGAAGGAACCGCTGACGGCCGAAGAGGGAACCAGCTTCCACCACTGACGTTCGGTATGGGTGGCGGCCGGACGGCCGCCACCCAGCGGGCGAGGGCGTCGATCGAGGTCCCGTCCCGCACGGCCCGAACGGATCCGACGTCCGCCGAGCTCGATCACGAACCGCGGTCGGTGGAGGTCCTCGACCAGCACGGCGTGAAGGAGCCGACGTCGGGCACCGATCGAATCACCCGTTACGACTGACGTTCGGTGACGTTGTGGTGGCCGGCGGCCGCCCACCCCCCGGCGGACGGCCGCTCCGGCGGAGATCAGGACTCCGGTCGGCGGCCGATGAGGATCAGACTGCCACCGAGCAGGGCGAGCATCGCCGCAATGGCAACGCTCGGTGCGATGCTCGAACCGGTGGTCGGCAACGGTCCCGACGGCCCCACCCCGGTCGGGATCGTCGTCGTCGACACGCTGGGCGTCGTCGTCGCTGGGTCGGTGGTCGACGTGGTCGAGGTGGACGTGGACGATGTCGTCGTCGGTGTCGTGGTCGTCGTGGTCGTCGTGCTCGTGGTGGTCGTGGTCGAGGACGTCGTCGTCGTCGCCGGCTCCTGGAAGTCCGCCGCGCCTTCGGCGCGGACGTCGAACGTCGCCGACTCGGCGAGAATCAGCTTCTGCGCCTGCTCCACTCCATCGATGTTGCCGCTGTAGAGATAGGCCGCGCCGGTCGGCACCGTGACCTCCGTCGACGCGCCGAGGATCACGGGACCGACGTCGTTGGAGCGGATGTAGACGGTGTCACCGTCGGCCAGCGCCGCCGGTGAGGTCAGCGGCTGTGTCGCCGCGGCGTCGGCGAACGCCTCGCCGGCGTTGAACGTGAACGTGACGGGTTCGGTCGACGACGTGTCGATCGTGAACGGACCGATGAGCGAGCCGACATCGCCCGTCGTCGACGCCGGTGGCGTGATCGCGAGGGTCGGCTGTGCCGGCTGGGGAAGCGGCTCCTGCTCCCGCACGGTGTTGACGATCGCCTGCACCGCGGCGAAGTGCGGGTCGGTCGCGGCAATCACGAAGTTGTCGCTGAAGTACCAGATCGCCGACTGCACGGCGGCAGCCTGGTCGGCGGTGCTGTCGATGCCCGGACTGCCGATCGCCGGCTCCGACGTCGTCGGGTAGTACTCGTTGAGGATTCGAGCCACGTAGCCGTTGTTGGACACGCTGGCTTCGGACCAGGTGCCCAGGTTGTAGCCGTAGTTGATCCCCGTCGGCGTGCGGATGTCGATGCAGTAGAGCGACAGCGTCGGCGGAGGACCGGCCGGCGGGGTCCCTTGGATGACCCCGCTGAAGCTCAGGTTCTGGGGCGTGAAGCCGGTGAGGTCGGGTGGATACGCGTCGTCGGGGTCGGAGACGCTGCCGACCGGTCCGATCTGCCCGGCGACACCCACACCCGCGCCGAGCGCGGACACGATGAGTTCCGAGGGGACGCCGGCGCGCGGTGTGGCGGTGGGCGGTGGGTCCGACAGGGTCGCCGCCGCCGACCCGACGATCGCCAAACTGGCCACGACGCCGACGACGACGGCCCATCGCTTGCGCGGGCTGAGCGAGCGCTGGATCATCGCATACCCGCTCGTGCGGGTGAGGCCACGATCACCTCAGCGGTCCGTCGTGACCAGAACGAGGTCGACGCCGGCTGGTTCGTTGAACGGACCACCATCGACTCAGTATTGGTCGGTCATGGGCCCCTGTCCAGGGCCATTTCCTCACTCCGGGGCGGGACCCGGGAACAACGTACGCAGTTCGTGCTTGAGCACCTTGCCGCTTGCGTTGCGCGGGAGGGCGTCGACGAACTCGACGACCTTCGGCGCCTTGAACGACGCCATGCGGTCGCGCGACCACGCCATCAACTCGGCGGCGTCCACTCCGTCCGCGACCACGACGGCGCACGGCGATTCACCCCACCGCGTAGAGGGGACGGCGATCACCGCCACGTCGGTGACCGCGGCGTGTTCGAGCAGGACGGACTCGACCTCGGCGGAGTACACGTTCTCCCCACCGCTGATCACCATGTCCTTGAGACGGTCGCGGATCGTCAAGAACCCGTCGGCGTCGACGACGCCGACATCGCCCGTGTGGAACCACCCGTCCTCGATCGCCGCCGCCGTCGCCGCCGGCGACCGCCAGTACCCCGTCGTCACCGCCGGGCCGCGCACGACGATCTCACCAGGCTCGCCGGGTGGCACCGGCCGTCCCTCGGGATCGACGACCTGCATCTCGAGCGTCAACAAGGCGGTGCCTGCGCTGCCGAGGTGCTCGACGGCGTCCGCGGCGTCCAACACCGACACCGCTCCTCCGGTCTCGGTCAGCCCGTAGGCCTGGATGATGTCGATCCCCAGCCCGTGGTACTGCTCGAGCAGGGACAGCGGCACCGGCGCGGCGCCCGACGACAACACGCGCAACGAGCTGGTGTCGAGCGTCGGGTCGAGCGTCGCCGCCATCGCCTGCAGCATCACCGGGACCGCCATCATCGCGTTGACCTGATGGCGGGCGATCGACTGCCACGCGGCGACCGGGTCGAAGGAGCGTCCGAGGACCATCGCACAACGACGGCGGAGACAGATGTTGACCATCGCCAGCGAGGCGACGTGGAACAGGGGCATCACGTTCAGGTAGCGGTCACCCGGTCGGTAGTCCATCGCTTCGATCGCCCCGATCGCCGCCTCCAACGTCGTGGCGTGGGTGTGCATGGCGCCTTTCGGGCGACCGGTCGTCCCCGACGTGTACATCAGGTACAGCAGGTCGTCCGGGGCGGGAGGTGGGCACACCACGGCTGCCCCGGCGCGGTCGACATCGAGCCACGGACCGGGCGCCGCGACATCGCCATCGCCGATCCACCAGCGCCGTGAGTCGGCAATGCCGACCCCGTCGGCCAACGGCTCGGCAGCCGCGGCGAGGTCGGTGTTGGCCACCAGCGCTCCGAGCTCCGCATCGGCGGCGATGCCGCTCAGCTCGGCGACGGTGAGCCGCCAGTTGAGCGGTACCAACACCGCACCGATCCGCGCGACGGCGAGGTACGTGATGACCATCGACGGATGGTTGGCGCTGAGCAGGCCGACACGATCCCCTGCGGTGACGCCGCCGGCGATCAGTTGTGCCGCGGCCGAGGTGCTCGCACGATCGAGCTCGGCGACCGTCCACTGCTCGCCGGTGAGGTCGTCGATGAGTGCCACGGTGCTGCCGTGGCGCGCCGCCTGGCGCTCGAGCATCGATGCGATCGTCAACATGGGTTCCTCCAGAGGTTCGGCATGAGTGGGGGGTTTCGATGTGGGGGGTTTCGATGTGGGCGGTTCGGTGTGGCGGTGTTCGGCAGGCGTGGGGGGTTCGGCAGGCGTGGGGGTTTCGGCGTGACTGGTCAGCCGGTGGGTGATGCGATGAGCTGCGGCACACGACGGCGCAGGAACGCCCGCCAGGCGGCGTTGTCGACGAGCGTCGGATCGACGGTGTCGATGTGCGCCGTGCCCATGAACAGCATCAGCACGACCATCGCCGAGCGATCGGCGTCGTCGGGAGACATCTCCGGCTGGTGGGCGATCAGCGCCTCGGCGACGCCGCTGCGGACTTCGCGATGGAACTGTTCGAGCGCGCTGGCCAGCGCTTCGCTCCGCCAGGCGCCGAAGTCGAGCTCGACCGCCAACCGTCGAGCGACGCCGTCGCGGTCACGGGCGAACGCCGCGATCGCACTCGCCAGCCCGTCGGCACCGCGCCCGTCGTCCACGTCGGGAAGCACGAGTCGGTAACCGTCGAATGCCCGCCGACCGACCTCGACGAGCAGCTCCTCCTTCGACGCGACGTGGCGGTACATGCCAGGCACCGTGATCTCGGCACGCGATGCGATCATCTCGGTCGAGGTGCCGTCGTACCCGTGGAGCGCGAAGAGCTCGGTCGCCGCGTCGAGGATCCGTCGACGGGTGCGGACGGTGCGCGCCCGCCGCCCGTCGGTCGGGTCGGGGGCGGGGTCGACGCTCGACACCGGCGGACGTCGCCCGCGCGATCGCGCCTCGGCCGGTGCCGGATCGGTGGCGAGGACGATGACGAAGCGATCGCGGAGGAAGTCGATCAGTCCGGCGTCGCCGATCATGTCGGCGTCGAGGGTGTCGAGGTGGATGCCACCCATCAACAGCACGAGGAAGAGGTGAGCGAGCAGGTCGCGCTCGGCGACGTCGAGTGACGGTCGGGAGTGTCCGATCGTCTCGGCGAGGGCGGCGCGGAGCTCGGCGTTGTATCCGGCGAGCGCGTCGGCGACCTCGCCGTTGCGCATCGCCGCCCGGCTGAGCTCGATCGACAGTCGTCGCCGTCGGATCTGCCCGTCGGCGAGATACTCGGCGAACAGCGCGGCGAGTTGTCCGGGGAGGTCGTCGGTGTGACCGAGCCCATGTCGCGCCTGCGAGGTGCGGGTGGCGCGGTCGGTCACGGCGAGGAGCACCGCGTGCTTGGTCGGGAAGTGCTTGTAGATGCTCGGCGCGGCGATGCCGGCGGCGTGGGCGATCGTGTCGACCGAGGTGGCGTCGTATCCCTGCTCGGCGAAAAGTCGGGAGGCCTCGGCCATGATCCGATGGCGGGTGTCGCCACCGCGCCGTCCACGCATCGCGGCGTCGGTTGGCGCACCGGGCTCGCTCACGGGCGTCAAGGTACCGATGGCGGGATGGGCGACAGGAACGGTGCGCAGCGACGGGTCAAGGTGTCGAGCAGGGCGCGGTGATCGTCGGCGCCGCCTTGACCGCGAGCGTGGATCGACACGAGGTCGACGCCGGCCGCCTGCCAGCCGTCGAGGGCGCGGGCGAAGCGGTCGTCGTCGTAGGCGCCGTGGACGTCGATGCGCCCCTGGACGCCGATCGACGCGGGGTCGCGCCCGGCGTCCTCGGCGCTGCGACGGATCAGTCGGAGCGGCTCGGCGATCAGTTCCGGTCGGGGCTCGTTGACGATCCAGCCGTCGGCGAGACGACCGATGCGATCGAGGACCCTCGGCGCCGGTCCCCCGCCCATCCAGATCGGGATGGGACGCTGGCGGGGACGGGGCACGACCGCCGCGCCGGGGATGCGGTCGAAGGTGCCGGCGTGATCGACGACCGCCTCGGTCCACAACGCCCGCAGCACGCCGACCTGTTCTTCGATTCGGCGTCCGCGCGTCGAGAAGTCGACCCCGAGGGCCTCGTACTCGATCGGGTTCCACCCGACGCCGACCCCGAGCCGCAGCCGGCCCCCGCTCAAGATGTCGACCTCGGCGGCCTGCTTGGCGACGAGCGCCGTCTGCCGTTGCGGGAGCACGAGGACGCCGATCGACAGGTCGAGGGCCACCTGGCCGGCGAGGAATCCGTAGAGCACGAACGGCTCGTGGAACTCGTGCTCGTGCGTGTACGGACCGTGGCGGTGCGAGTCGACCCCGCCGACGACGTGATCGAACACGTCGAGGTACGAGAAGCCGGTCGCTTCGACGTCACGGGCCCACGCGGCGATCGCCGCGGCGTCATGGCCGATCTCTTGCTGCGGGACCACGACGCCGAGGCGCACTCAGCCCACCTCGTCCTCGAACGCCGGGTTCGACAGGTACGAGGCCTCGAGTGCAGCGAGGTCCTCGCGGAGTCGGGCGACCGGCCCGTCGAGCACGATCTCACCGCGCTGCAACACGTACCCACGGTCGGCGACCGCCAACGCCTGATGCACGTGCTGCTCGACGAGCAGGACCGAGCATCCGGTCGACGTCGCCAGCTCGCGGATCATCGCCAGCAGGCGCTCGACGATCAGCGGTGCCAGACCGAGGCTCATCTCGTCGAGCAGCAGCACGCGCGGTTCGCCGGCGAGAGCGCGGGCCACGGCGAGCATCTGCTGCTCGCCACCCGACAGGAGCCCGGCGCGGCGTCCGAGCAGTGGTCGCAGCTCCGGGCATCGATCGAGTGCGGCGTCCACGGACTTGCGCCGGCTGTGCTGGCCGACCTGCAGGTTCTCCAACACCGTGAGATCGGTGAACAGTGCCCGTTCTTCGGGCACGTGGGCGAGGCCCCGCCGCGCCCGCACCTCCGCACTCACCGCCGTGATCGACGTGCCGGCGAGCACGACGTCGCCGCCGTACCGGTCGACGAGCCCGGACAGGCCGAGCAACGTCGTCGTCTTGCCCGCACCGTTGGCGCCGAGCAGGGCGACGACCTCGCCCTCGTGCAACTCGGCGTCGAGGTGACGGACGACGGAGTGGCCGTGATAGCCGAAGCTGGCGTCACGGACCTCGAGCAACGCGGTCACGATGTCTCCCGATGGTTGGTGCCGAGGTAGGCGCGCAGGACCTCGGGATGGCTGCGGACCTCGTCGGGCGTCCCGGTCGCGATCACCCGACCGCTGTCGAGGACGACGATCCGGTCGCAGACACTGAACACGAGGCCCATGTCGTGGTCGACGAGGAGCATCGTGATGCCGTCGTCGGAGAGCTGTCGCAGCCTCGTGCCCAGCTCGGCGCTCTCGCGCTCGTCGAGACCGGCCGCCGGCTCGTCGAGGCACAGCACGCGCGGTGCAGTGCACAGCGCTCGGGCGATGCCGGCCAGCTTGCGCTGGCCGTTCGACAACTCGTCCGGGTAGGCGTCCGCCCTGTCGAGCAGCCCGACCAGCGACAACGCTCGGGTTGTCTGCTCGCGATCGGGCGGGCGGCGAAGTCCCACGACTTCACGCAGCAGGTCGAACCGGCGCGTCCGGTGGGCGGCGACGTCGAGGTTCTCGACGATCGTCAGGTCGTCGAAGAGCTCGACCGATTGCCATGTCCGGGTCAGCCCGGCGCGCACCCGGCTCACGGGCGGGGCGTCCGTCAGCTCCTCACCACCGAGCAGCACACGTCCACGCGACGGCACGAAGCCGGTGATGGCATCGATGAACGTCGTCTTGCCGGCGCCGTTGGGTCCGATGATCCCGAGGCGTTCACCTTCGTGGACGACGACCGAGACGTCACCGTTGGCGATGACACCACCGAAGCGCACGGTGATCTCGTCGGCCTGCAGCAGGACACTCATGCCACCACCTCCATGCGTTCGACGGTGTCGGGTGTCGACGTGGCACCGGGCGACCGTCCGCGGCGGACGAGCTGGGAGATTGCGTGCCCGGTGTGCCGGAGCGCCGCGGCGATCCCTTCGGGATTGAGGATCGCGGTCACCACGAGCAACACGCCGGCGCCGAGATGTTCCCAGGCACCCATGTGGAAGATGCGCTCGAAGATCAGGCTGCCGATGCCGCCGGCAGTGAGGATGCCTGCGGCCAGACCGCCGCCGACGGAGCTGATACCACCGAGGTACGCCATCGCCAGCGCGGTGAGCGAGGCGAACACGGCGAACGTGGTCGGCTCGACGCGACCCGAGTTCTGATAGGTGAGCAGCGCGCCGCCGAGACCGGCGATGAACGCCGACGCCGCGAAGGCAACGAGCTTGGTGCGCACCGTGTCGACACCGACCGAGGCGGCGGCACGTTCGTTGGCCCGCACGGCGAGCATCCGCTTGCCGATCGAGCCGCGGCGGATGTTGGCGACCGCGACGGCGACGAGGACGAGGACGACGGCGACGAAGATCCCGAACGGCACGGCGGGCACGCCCTTGTCGGTCAACTGATCGAGCGGGCCGAACTCGTAGCCGAACAGGCTCGGCGATGGCGCCGGCTCGTTGGAGCCCGAGATCCCGACGAGGCCGGCGTTGTTGAACACGAGCTGATCGGTCAGGTAGGCGAAGCCGAGGGTGACGATCGCCAGCGTCACACCGCGGATGCGCAGCGCCGGGATGGCAACCAGGAGTCCGACACCGGCGGCCACGCAGGCGCCGATCAGCGGAGCGATCGGGAACGGCACGCCCCACTGGCCCGCCACGCGGGTGAGGAAGAACGCCGAGCACCCGGCGATGGCCATCTGGGCCAGCGAGATCTGCCCGACGTAGCCCGTCAGAACGACGAGTGAGAGGGCGATGACGGCACCGATCGCCGACACGCTGAACGCCTGGCGCCAGTCGTGGGCGAGGAACAGCTGTGCCGGCAGCAGCACGGCGACGAGGATCACGACGAGACGGCTGATGCTGCGGATCTCGGGCGCCCGTGGCAGACGTTCGACCTCGCTCGACCCGCGCACGGGCAACGTGTTGCCGCGGACGAAGAGCGCGACGACGATCACGAGGAACGGCACCAACTCCCGAGTTCCGTTGTCGGGCAACCATCCGAACTGCGGCTTCGACTGCAGCAGCAGGATCAGCTGGTCGATCATCCCGAGCGCCAGGCCGGCAGCGGTGGCGATGCCCACCGACTCGAGCCGGGCCAACAACACCGGTCCGAGCGCCGGGATCACGAGCAGCGTCAGCACGTTCGGTGAGAGGGTGACCATCGGCGCGGCGAGGATGCCGATGAACGACACGAGGACCGACGACAGGATCCAGCACCACAGCGCCAGGCGATTCGGCGAGTAGCCGACGAGCCGTGCCGCCTTCTCGTTCCCCGCAGCTGCTCGCGTGGCGAGCCCGAAGATCGTGAATCGGAACAGGGCCCACAGCGCCACGCCGGTGACGATGACGACGCCGGCGAGCCACAGGCGGTCGGCGCGGACGAGCCCGCCGAAGATCTTGATCGAGTTCGTCGGCAGGATCGGGGCGGCGGTGCGCGGGTCGGAACCGAAGCGCAGTCCGATCGTCGCCTGGATGACGAGGATCACGCCGACGCTGGCGACGGTCTTGGCCAACGGCGGCGCCTGACGGAGGGGGCGGTACACGAGGACGTGGAGCAGGACGCCGACGAGTGCAGCGACACCGAGCGAGACGACGATCGCCGACCACGTCGCCAGACCACCGTCGGCGATGGTGACGAACGTCGGGAAGTCGGGGAGGTCGACGTCGACACCGAACCACGACGACACACCCTCCACGAGCGCCAACGGGTTGGGGAGCGGCGGGATCATCAGCCGCCCGGTCGCCCGCAGCTCGTAACACGTGTAGGCGCCGTACATGGCGATCGCCCCCTGGGCGAGGTTGATCACCCCCGAGCCGCGGTAGGCGACGAGCACACCCTGTGCCAGCCCGGCGTACAACGCCCCGGTGCCGATGCCGAGCACCAGGAACAGCAGGTACTGGTTCATCGTTCCTCTCCCCGGCACAACGCGCGCCAGCGACGCGGCGACCAGCTGTCGTGGTCCTCGCCGATGAGTCGTCGGCCGTCGTCGTCGGTCCAGGTGGTCAGCGACATCCAGGCGAAGTACGGCGTCGTCGGCAGTGCCAGCCTGCTCTCGACGTCGCCGGACCACCGGTGTCGGGTTCCTCCGGCCTCGACGTCGAGCTCCACCCGTTGCGGTCGGTGGCGGTCGTCGCGGGTGACGCGACGATGACCGTGCTCGACCGGCGTCACGACACCGTCGTGGAGCAACCATCCGCCGACCGCGAGGTCGTCGCTCGAACCCGGCGCCATGTCGGTGGCGACGAAGAATGCCTCGCTGCCGTCGGGCGTCGACCCGTACGTGTATCCGCGCCGCGTGCGAGACGTCGTCTCGCGGCGCGGCGTCCACGAGCGGTCGCGCATCTCGATGCAGTCGATGTCGACGACGGTGCCGTGGAGCGTCATCGTGCCGGTGACCCGCCCGAGTTGATCGAGGTGGCCCATGCCGTTGGCGACGTGGAGCGGCTGGGCGTCGAGGATGCCGCGCCAGTGCAGGTCGAGTTCGAGCTCGCCCGGGTCGCCGTAGCGGATCCGGTACTCCGACATCGGCGCCAGCGTCCGGATCGACAGTCCGGAGGCGAGCTCGTTGTCACACGGGTGCGCGTCCTCGGCGATCGGGAGGTGCCAGAAGGCTCGGTAGTACGGCAGCTCGTGGAGGTTCTCGCGGCCCGGTGCCCACACGTACACGGCGGTCGCCATCACACCCTGGACGGTCCGGTAGATCTGGTAGATCGAACCGCAGAGTCCGGAGGCGGGGTCGGCGAATCCGAACCATGCGGTCTCGGTCCACCACGGGTCGTCGACCGCAGGTCGGTGCAGCCGGTCGTCGAGCGGGCTGAGCATGCCGGCAGTCGGCGCGTCGTGTGTCACTGGATGACTCCGGGGATCTCGGCATCGGCGAGGCGGCGCGATGCGGGGAGCACGGCGAGTCGGCTCGCCGCTTGGTGGGCGTGGTCGGCGTCAGCCGCCGGTCGGGCAGCGGTGCGGCGGGCGGCGTCGAGCTGTTCGGCGAGGTACGCGCGGCGTCGCTCGATCCCGGTGTCGCCACCCGGCACGGGTTCGGCGAGCAGCGTCTCGACCTCGTCGACGAACGCGGGATCGATGGCGACTTCGGGGGTCGGTCCGAGGACCTTGCCGTCGAGTAGCGCCAGTGCGCGGGCGAGCTGCATCTCCATCACCGGCAGGCCCATCAGTTGGGTCGTGCGGTCGGTGTCCGGGCGTGGTCGGTCGAGGGCGACCAGACAACTGATCACCATCCGGGTCAGCGTGGCCACGACGCCGACGAGGTAGCGCCGCTCGTCGAACCGCAGCCCGCTCGCCGGCTCCCAGTGCCAGCCGATGCGAGCCCGGAAGTCGCCCAGGGGGACGTTCGACAGGATCGCCCGAACGGCGATCGAAGCGAGATCGTCGTGGGCGTCACCGGTGTGGGCCATCTCCCAGTCGACGAGCCCGGTGACCACCTGGCCGCTGTGGAGGTAGTTGCCGAAGCCGGCATCGCCGTGGCACAGCACGGGATGTTCGATGCTCGACGCGTGTCGGTCGAGGGCCCGCAGTGCGTCGGCGACGAGCGGCGCGGGGCGGCTGACGTGTTCGTCGGCGATCCGGCGCCAGACGGCGAGGTCCTCCCTGCCGTGACGATCGAACCCTTCGTGCCCGGGGGGTACGGCATCGACGCCCGCCGCATGCAGGCGCCCGAGGATCGACAGATAGTCGTCGAGCGCCTCGGCACGGCGGTCGACCTGGCCGGCCACCTCGTCGACGGCGAACGACAGACCGTCGGCGGCGACCGCCACGACGGTCGGTACCGGGATGCCGGTGGCGGCGACCGACGCGTACGCCGCCGCCTCCCGGCGCAGGGTGAACGGCGTCCCGGCCAACGGTCCGACACCGGCGTCGTGTCGGGCGACCACACGGCCCGGCCGAGGGGGGACCTCGAGGAGCAGTGTCGTCCTCGAAGTCCCCCCACCGATGACCCGCGTGCAGACGGCGCGCTCACCGAGGAGTGCGGTAGCCCACGGGGGGGTCATTGATGTCATCGGCCGGCTTCGTTGCTGTCGGTCAGGCGAGACCGTCGAAGAAGTCCTGGACCTGGGTCATCATCCCCTGGTCGTCGAGCACGAAGGCGCGGACCTCGTTGTCGCAGACCGCCGGGAAGTGCGGGCCGGGGCACGACAGCTCCAACTGGCCGCCGAAGTAGGGGCCGGTGAACCCGGCGAGACCTGCCGCCCAGTCGTCACGGCTCAACGTCTCGGGGAGATCGTTGCCGATGCGCTGTGCGGCGAGCAGGGAACCGAAGCCTCCGAGGGTGAGGAACGACTTGGCCTTCGCCTCGTCGCCGTACTCCGGGAACTTCTCCATGTAGTAGTCGAGCTCGGGCGATGCGCCGGGCGCCAGCAGCGGCGGCAGCCCGCTGCCGACGACGGTCCAGCCCTCGAACAAGTCGGGCGACGCCTCGAGGGTGGCCGGCACGGCGCAGGTGGCGGTGCTGATCACTGGTGCTTCCGAGCCGAGGTCGACGAGTGCCTGGGCGACCTGCGGGCACTGCGGGGCGTTGACCAGGGCGAGGATCGCATCGGCCTCGAGCGCTCCGGAGACCTGGATGTCGGCGGTGACGTCGGATGAGGTGTCGGCGATGTACGTGGTCGAGATCGTCCGACCTTCCACGGCGGGCAGGCCTTCGATCGTCTGGACCGCAGCCCGCAGGGCGTCGTTGTCGGCGCCGAGGATGACGATGTTCTCGGCGTCGAGGAACTTCGCCGCGTAGGCCGCGGTCCCCGCCGTGCCACCGGCGTTGCCGCCCTGGAACGCCCATGCGAGGGAGGCACTGAAGTCCGGCGCCGTGAGCGGCGTCTGCAGCAGGGTCGGGAGCCCTGCAGCCTCGGTGATCGGCAGCGTGAAGCCGGAACCGAAGACGTAGCCGTTGATCACCAGGTTGACGTCGTCGGCGTTGGCGAACTCTTGGGCGCACTTCTGGTTCGTCGCCTGGTCGACACCGACGTTGCAGTGGCGGATCTCGATCGGGCGGCCCTGGATGCCACCGAGCTCGGCGTTGGCGAGCGCCGCGGCGGCGTCGATGCCGACCGAGACGTCGGGGTACGACGGTGTCCCCTCATCCATGTTGATGACACCGATCACGACCGGTTCGAGCGACTCGTCGGCCGGGCCGACCGCGTCGGGGATCGACAGCGAGTGGTCGCTGCCACCCGACGACGAACCATCGGTCGTCGGCACGCTGTCGCCCGTCGCGCTGGTGTCACCCGGCGCATCGGTCGTGTCGCTGGCGACCGTCGAGTCCGTGGTGTCAGCGGACGTGCCGGCGGGGGTGGAGGAGTTGCTGGCGGAGTCGTTGGAGGAGTCGGCGGTGTCGTCGTCGGAGCCGCAGGCCGCGACGGCCAGCGACATCGTGACCGCCAGGGCGAGCATGCCCCGGCGACGCGTGGATGTGTTCACGTTGTTATTCCCCTGTGTGTAGTTGTTGCGGTGAACTTGGTGGGCTCGGCCGGATCGGCGAGCCCGGGCCGGTCAATCCAGCTGCTCGCGGATCGAGCGCTTGAGGACCTTGCCGGAGGCGTTGCGCGGCAGCACGTCGACCAGTTCGAGGCGGCGCGGCACCTTGTAGCCGCCGAGGTGTTGGCGGGCGAACGCCTGCACGTCGTCGAGGGTCAACTCGATGCCGTCGGCGGCGACGACAACGGCGGTCACGAGCTCACCCCAACGTTCATCGGGGGTGCCGATGACCGCCACCTCGAGGATCGACGGATGGGCAGCGAGCACCTTCTCGACCTCGGCGGGGTAGACGTTCTCGCCACCCGAGATGACCATGTCCTTGGCCCGGTCGGTGATGTACAGGAAGCCGTCGGCGTCGAAGCGGCCGACGTCGCCGGTGCGCAGCCATCCGTTGGCATCGCGCAGTGCGGCGGTGTCCTCGGGCCGGTTCCAGTAGCCCGCGACCGCGTTGCGTCCCTTGATCCAGATCTCGCCGTTGGTGTCGGCACCGTCGATCACGGTGCGGCCGTCGGCCTCGCGCAGCTCGACGGCGGTCAGCGGGAACGGCATGCCCGCGGAGCCGACCTTGACCAGGCTGAGGTCGGGCTCGAGCAGGCTGACGACGCCGGTCGACTCGGTGAGGCCGTACCCCTGGGTGATGCGGGCACCACGCTCGAGATACTGGCGCAGCAGCGATTCGGGCACCGGTGCGCCGGCGCACATGAGCAGCACAGCGGACAGGTCGGTCTCGCCGAAGCGGGGCTCGGTGGTCATCGCCTGCAACATCGCCGGCACGCCGAACGTGAACGTGATCGGCTGGGTGTGGAAGGCGTCGAACACGTGCGTCAGGTCGAAGTTGCGCAGGATGACGACCCGGCCGCCGGTGATCAGCGCCGCCAGGGCGAGCGAGAGGGCGCCGACGTGGAACATCGGCGCCATCGCCAACAGACCGCTCTCGGTGCCCATCGGGGTGAGCAGCAAGAAGCTCTGCAGCATGCCGATGATGTTGCCGTGGCTGATCATCACGCCCTTCGGCAAGCCCGTCGTGCCGGACGTGTACATCAACACGGCGACCTCGTCGGGATGCGTGTCGACCGGCACGGGCACCTCGAAGTCGCCCGCCGGCGTGACGTCGGCGATCGGTGTCCAGCCGGCAGGGAGCTCGTCGGCGGCCGCCAGCCCGATCAGCTCGGCGTCGAGCTGGTCGCGGCAACCGTCGATGGTCGCCGCCAACGCCGCATCGGCGACGACGAGGCGGGCACCGGCGTCGGTGATGATGAACGCCAGTTCGCTCGCGCTGAGCCGGGTGTTGAGCGGGACGAACGTGGCACCGATCGCCAGCGTGGCCGCGAGGAAGTCGAGGACCTCGGCGGAGTTGCCGGCGGCGAACGCCACCCGGTCGCCGCGCTCGACCCCGCGACGGCGGAGGAGCTCGGTCGTTGCCCCGACGCGGCGCCCGAGCGTTTCGTAGCTCAGCTCCTCGTCGTGCAGGGTGACCACAGCGGTGCGATGCGCCGAGCGCCTGATGCGGTCGGTGACCATCGCAATCGCGTTGTGGTCGAGCAGTTCCCCGGTGTGCAACAGATGCACGTTCGACATCGATCCTCCCCCTCGGTCGGAACAAACTAAAGTGATCGTTCGCTTAAGTCAAATGTCATAGCAGATCACCCCTGGCCGTGCCCACTCCGCGCTCCGACTCGCACATCACCCGGCAGCGCGATATATATACACACATAGATTTATGATTTCGCCGACCTCGATCGATCCCACGTTCAACCTGGCCGACCTCTTCGAGATCGCCGTCGATGCCGTCCCCGACCGCTTGGCGGTCGTCGCCGGCGACGCACGGCCGACGTACGGCGAGCTCGACGGCCGCGCCAACCAGGTCGCCGCACATCTCGTCGCGGCCGGGCTGCGGCCGGGAGAACACGTCGCCGTGTTGGCGATGAACCGCATCGAGTGGATCGAGGTGTTCCTCGGCGCGTTCAAGGCTCGGCTCGTCCCGCTGAACCTCAACTTCCGCTACACGGCCGACGAGCTGCGCTACGTGATCGCCGACGGCGACGCGGCAGCCATCGTGGTCGAACGGAGCTTCCTGCCGCTCCTCGAACAGTTCCGTGGTGATGTGCCACAACTGCGCCACGTGGTCGTGCTCGACGACGGCGCCGACGAGCCGCTTCCCGACGGCGCCGTCGCCTACGAGGCGGCGTTGGCTGCGCAGTCGGCGGAGCGAGTCCCGACCGAGCGGTCGGCCGACGACCGCTACGTGCTCTACACCGGCGGTACCACCGGTGCGCCCAAGGGCGTGGTGTGGCGCGGCGAGGATCTGTTCTTTGCCGCCCTCGCCGGCGGCAATCCGGGCGGCGCGCCGATCGCCACGCCCGGCGAGCTGGCCGATCGCCTCGTCACCGAACGGCAACCGTGGCTGGTGACGTCGCCGATGATGCACGGCAACGGGCAGTGGAACTCGATGGTCCCGCTGCTCACCGGACGCGGCGTGGTGCTGTGGACCGGGCGACGCTTCGACGCCGCGGCGATCGCCGAGATCGCCGCCGCCGAACGCGCCTTCCTCCTCGTGCTGGTCGGTGACGGCATGGCGGTGCCGATGGTCGACGTGCTCGACGAACGGGGCACCGACGGGCTGGACTCGATCCGCATGATCACCTCCGGCGGCGCGCCGCTGGCACCATCGACCAAGCAGCGTCTCGCCGAGCTGCTCCCGAACGCCACCGTCGTCGACGGGTTCGGCGCCTCCGAGCTCGGATCGAGCGGACGCATGGTCGGACGCGGCGAAGGGGCCTCGCCGCGCTTCACGGTCACCGCCGACACCGCCGTGCTCGACGACGAGCTGCGACCGGTGGCGGCAGGTGAGGTCGGCAAGCTGGCCCGCCGCGGCCACGTGCCGCTCGGGTACCTGAAGGACGACGCCAAGACCCGCGCCACGTTCCCGGTCGACGCCGATGGCGTGCGCTGGGCGATTCCGGGCGACCTCGCCCGGTTGGAGGCCGACGGCACGGTGACACTCCTCGGCCGCGGTTCGACGTGCATCAACACCGGCGGCGAGAAGGTGCATCCCGAAGAGGTCGCTGTCGCCCTGAAATCGCACCCCGCGGTGAGCGATGCCGTCGTGGTCGGGGTACCCGACGACCGGTTCGGCCAGTGCGTCGCCGCCGTCGTGGCGACGCGCGATGGCTCGACCGTCGACCTCGACGAGCTGCGCGACCACCTGCGCCCGATCCTCGCCGGCTACAAGGCGCCTCGCCAGCTGGTGGTCGTCGAGGCGATCGTGTACACCGCCCAGGGCAAGCCCGACCTGCGCTGGGCGGCGGACGTCGCAGCTGCCAACATCCACTGACGACACGGAGGACCGCAATGACGCTGAGCACGACCCAGATCGACGAGATCAAGGCCCGCGCCGCCGGCGAACGCCAGCGCGACGAGTACCCCGCCGCCTTCCCCGACCTGCCGCCGGTGCCCGCGCAGCGGTACAGCGCCACCGAGTTCGCGACGCTCGAGCGCGACTTCGTGTTCGGACGGTCGTGGCTGTACGTCGCCCACGCCGATCAGGTCCGCGACCCCGGCGACTACGTGCTGGTGGAACACCTCGCCAAGCCGTTGATCGTCGTCCGTGGCCGCGACGGAGAGATCCGCGCCCACGCCAACACCTGCAAGCACCGCGGGGCGGCGCTGCTCGTCGAGCCCGAGGGCAACACCGGGCGGCGCATGACGTGCCCGTACCACAGCTGGGTCTACGACCTCGACGGCCGTCTCGTCGGCTATCCCGACGCCGAGAACTTCCGCGAGATCGACCCCGACTGCGTCGCCCTGACCTCGATCCGTTGCGAGACGTGGGGCCCACTGGTGTTCGTCAACCTGGACGACACGGCGCCGCCGTTGATCGACTACCTCGACACCGTGGCCGCGCGATCTCAGCGAGATGAGCGAGCTCGACGGCCGGCTCTTCCTCGCCGGCGTCACCAAACGCGACGTCGACGTGAACTGGAAGCTGCCCGTCGACGCCAACATCGAGACCTACCACGTCAACACGGTCCACCGCGACAGCGCCGGCAAGGTGCTCGACCAGGCGCAGACCGGCATCCAGTTGCTGCGCAACGGTCACTCGCGGATGTTGATCACGGTCCGCGACGGCGCCCAGCTGACCGGCAAGATGCCCTTCCCGCCGATCTTCGAGCACGTCGGCGATCTCCCCGACTCCGGCACGTTCTCGTATCACGTGTTCCCCAACCTGAGCATCGTGTTCGTCGGCAAGGGCTTCGTGTTCCTGATCACCAACTGGCCACTCCCGTCGGGCGGCTCGACGCTACCACGTCCACTGGTGCTCGTCGCTGTCGCCGGAGACCGACGAGGGCCGCGCCGCCAACGAACTGTTCATCGGCTTCAACCAGACCGTCCTCTTCGAGGACCTCAGCGTGCTGCCGGGGATGCAGCGCTCGATCGACGCCGGCACGCTCGAACAGGTCAACCTCAACTACCAGGAGCGGCGGATCTACCACGTCCACGAGGCGATCGACCACGCCATCGGTCCGGAGCGGATCGACGAGCGGCTGCGCGTCACCCCGGTGCTCGGTCCGTTCGTCGAAGCCTGAGCGCGATCCGCTGATGACTGTTCTCGACCGCCCCGACGTCGACCTCCTCGACCCGCACTTCCACGTCGGCGATCCACACCCGGCCTACACGTGGATGCGCGCCAACGAACCGATCTTCCGCGACCGCAACGACATCTGGTGCATCACCCGCATGGAGCACGTCCGCGAGATCGAGCGCCGGGCGACGGAGTTCGTCTCCAGCCGGGGCTACCGCTCGGTGTGGTTCCCCGACGAGACGTCGATGATCTCCCAGGACGACCCAGGGCACCACGCCCAGCGGGCGCTGATCTCGGACATGTTCACCCGCCGGGCGGTGGCCGACCTGGAACCGGTCGTTCGCACGGTCGTCACCGAGGCGCTGGCGATGGTCGACGGATTGCCGTCGTTCGAAGTCGTCGACACGATCGCCGCCCGACTGCCTGCCGAGGTGACCTGCCAGCTGCTCGGATGGCCGCGCGCCAACTGGCGCGACCTGCGGTCGTGGTCGGAGCGCTTGATGCGTGTCGACTCGCTGCACCGCGACGTCGGTCTGATGTCGGACGCCGTGCGCGCCACCCAGGAGATCGCCGCGCTCACCGCGCCGTCGATCGAGGCCCGCCGCGGTGCCGTGGACGCACCCGACGACGTGCTCTGCCGGTGGGCCAACGCCACCCTCGACGGCTGTCCGATGTCGTTGCGCGACATCAACTCCGAGCTCGGCCTGGTCATCCCCGGCGGCGCCGAGACGACGCGCACGACGCTCGCCCGATCGCTGATCCTGTTCAGCGAACGCAACGACTTGTGGGAACTGCTGGCCGCCGACCCTGGCCTGATCCCGACCGCGGTCGAAGAGCTGCTGCGCTGGGTGACGCCGTTGAACAACATGTTCCGCACGGTCGCCTCACCGGTCGAGATCGGCGGTGTGGCGATGGCTCCGGGTGACCGTGTGGCGCTCGTCTACCCGTCGGCGAACCGCGACGAGGACTGGTTCGCCGATCCGTTCGAGATCGACCTCACCCGCACACCGAATCATCACGTGGCCTTCGGGTTCGGCCCGCACCTGTGCCTCGGGGCGCACGTCGCACGCCTGCAGCTGCGTGTCGCGCTCGAGGAGATGACGCGCCGCTTCACCGATCTGCGCCCGGCCGGCGAGCCGCGCTACGAAGCCAACGTGTTCGTCAAGGCCGTCGAGCACTTCGACCTGGGCGTCACCGCCCGACGCTGACGACGATGCCGTCCCCTCACCTCGAACCCCAACGGAGACCGACATGACCGACCGCCAACGTTTCGCCGACCACCGCGTCCTCGTGACGGGAGGAGGTTCCGGCATCGGCCTCGGCTGCGCCACGGCGTTCGCCGCCGAGGGTGCCACGGTGACGATCTGCGGACGCACCGAGTCGAGGCTCGCCGAGGCCGCCGCGGCGGTCGGGCCGTCGTGCCAGTACGTGGTCGCCGACATCGGCGACGAAGACGCCGTCCGACGCGCCGTCGAGTTCGCCGCCGGCGACGACGGTGTCCTCCACGCCGTGGTCGCCAACGCCGGCGGCACCGGCGCCGTCGGCCCCCTGCCGCTCGTCGACGCGGCGGCGTTCGAGCAGGATCTGCAGCTCAACGTCGTCGGCACGTTCCTGACCATCAAGCACGCGGCGCCGGTGATCGCCCGCGCCGGCGGCGGCGCGATCGTCGCCATCTCGTCGATCGCCGGGTGCCTCACGCACCGCAACATGGCGCCCTACAGCGCGGCCAAGGCGGGACTCGAGATGCTCGTCCGCAACGCCGCCGACGAGCTCGGGCCGTGGGGCGTCCGTGTCAACGCCGTCCGCCCGGGCCTCGTGCCCAGCGATGCCTCGGCGCCGCTCGCCGCCCACGAGCCGACCCGCGACGACTACCTCGCCCAGATGCCGCTGCGCCGGCTCGGCACCACCGACGACATCGCCGAGGCGGTGCTCTTCTTCGCCGGGCCGGACGCGACCTGGATCACCGGCCAGTGCCTGTCGGTCGACGGTGGACACTCGCTGCGCCGCGGGCCGGACCTGACCGAGCTGATCGGCGTCCACTACACGGCAGCGTTGAACACGGTGATGGGCGGCGACCCCGCCTGACCGACAGCGGCCGCGGCCGCGTCACGGCGGCGGCAGGGTCAGCGCCGGGTCAGAACCCGACGTCCAACCTGCCGGTCAACCCGCCGAGCGCCTGGACGCGGCAGGTGACCGCCTCGACGCGGCGGATGCGCTCGCCGTCGAGATGGGCGATGCCCGACACGCCCATCGCCGTCGCCGCACCGATGTGCTCGTCGTACTCGTCGCCGAGCCCGCCGCGGTAGGCGCCGTGCAGCGTCACGTGGAACGGCACGGTCGGCCCGGCGGAGAAGATGTCGTCGACGACCACGTCGGTGACGTCGAGCACCGCGTCGTAGGCGATCCCCTGGCGCATGTCGTCGATGTCGACCTCGTCGGCCGCGCCGAGGTCACCGGCGGCCAGCCAGGCGCGGACGACGGCGACGGCCGCATCGTCGGCAGGCACGACGTCGGTGGCGACCCACGGGTCGATGTGCGGCGACATGAGCGAGTCGGGGATGCCCGTGCGGACCTGTCGCTTGAGCGCCTGGTAGTCCTGCTCGACCCAGTTCTCGACCAGCCGCTCCCCGTCCCACGAGTAGAGCCCGATGCCCCGCCAACAGGTGAGTGCCCGGCCGTCACCGGCGGGCAGCGAGGCGTGCTCGCTGAAGTGCATCGCCAGTCGGTCGCCGTTGAGGACGAAGCCGTGGACGACGAGGCCGAGACCGGGGGCCCGTTGGAAGAGTGCCTCGACGCCGCGTGCGTAGTGGCTCGTCAGTTGCAGGTCACGCCCGAAGCTGTGCACCACGTAATCCGGTCGCATGATCTCGTCGTAGATCGACTGGTCGTGCGAATTGGTGTAGTCGATGCAGTACTTCCGCATCAGCGCCACGAATGGGTGCATGGGTTCCTCCGGCGATCGGTTCGCTTCGACAATATCAACAGGCGCTCATTTATCTGAGTTTGAGCCGTGGGTTCTGCCGGTGCCGTGGGGCAAGATGGCGGTGTGGCGACTCGACCGGCCAAGGCCTCCCGCCCGCGAGGCCGTCCGCGCAACGCCGACGGGCAGGAGACGGCGCAGCGGCTGATCGAGGCTGCCGCATCGGTGTGTGCCGAGCGAGGGTTCGACGGTTGCACGTTGGCGCGCATCGCCGCCCGTGCCGACGTGCACCCGACGGCGATCTACAACCACTTCGACAGCCGCGACGACCTGCTCTACGCCGTCGCCCTGCGTTCCCTCGAACAGTTGGCCGACGCCGCCGTGGTGAGCGGCGACGGCACGATCGCCTTTGCCGACCTCGCGGCCACCTACCTCAAGCCGGCGATGTCCGAGCCGCGCCAGATCCTCGCCGAGATCCACGTGGCCGGCCAGCGCCACGCCCATCTCGCCGAGTTGCTCTCCGGTTGGCACAAGCGGTGGGCGGACACGATGGTCCGTTCGCTCCCGGCGACGGATCCCCATCCCCGAGCGACGGTGCAGGCGTTGTTCATGTTGCTGCTCGGCCTGTGCCACGTGGACCAGCTGTCCTCCGTCCGTGCCGCCCGCAGCCACGTCATCGAGCGGGTCGGCGACATGATCGAGGTGCTCGTGTCGGACGAGGCCGCCGGTCGGACACCGCCGGCGCAGCGCTGACGGGACGTCCGTCCGCTCAGGTCGTCAGGCAGCGGCGTCAGACGGGCTGGTAGTCGTCGGGATCGACCTGACTCGTGCGCTTCCAGTACTCGAGCAGCGGGAACGGCCAGTTCTGGGCGACCCGGCCGCTCTCGCTCTTGTACCAGGAGTTGACGGTCGACACGCCCCACGCCATGCGCAGGTTCTCGGCGTCGACCTCCTCGTTGTAGCGATCGTGGACGTCGGCACGGACGTCGAGCCCCCGGTGCTCGCCTTCGAGGATGTGCCTGATGCAGTCCATCACGTAGCGCACCTCGCACTCGGTGAACCAGATGATCGACCCGTTGACGACGATGTTCGTGTTCGGACCGTAGAGCATGTAGAAGTTCGGGAAGTCGGGCACCGTGACGCCGAGGTAGGCGCGGGCGTCACCGTCCCAGCGATCGTGGAGATCGACGCCGCCGCGCCCGACGACCTTCATCGGCGTGAGGAACCGCGACGGCTGGAACCCCGTGCCGTACAGCAACACGTCGAGCTCGTGCAGCTCACCGTCGACGGTCACCACCCCGTCGGGCACGATCCGCTCGATGTCCACGGTCGTCAGCGTGACGTTGTCACGCTGCAAGGTCTCGGCCCACGAGCCGTCGTCGACGATGATCCGCTTGGCTGCAGGCGGGTACTGCGGGATGACCTTGTCGAGCAGGTCGGGACGCTCCTCGTACTGCGCCACCAGCGCCTCCGTCAACATCTGGCGCAGCAGGTCGTTGCCCTCGCTGACCGACCGCGACATGTCCGGCCAGCCGGGGTCGACCTCGGCCATCGGGCGCAGCAGTTCGGCCGACTTCCAGAACAACCAGAAGCGGTACCACTGGCGGTAGTACGGCACGTGTTGCAAGAGGTACTGGAACCCGTGCGGCACCTCGTGTCGGTAGTGCGGCACGGGGAACTGCCAGTTCGGGGTGCGCTGGAAGATCTCGAGGTGGGCGGCGTCGCCGGCGACGATCGGGGCGAACTGGGCGGCGCTGCAGCCGGTGCCGATCACTCCCACGCGCTTGCCCGCCAGGGCGACGTCGTGATCCCAGCGGGCGGAGTGGAACGCCGGACCGGCGAACGACTCGCGGCCCTCGATGCTCGGGAGCTGCGGCCGGTTGAGCTGTCCGACCGCGCTGATCACGGCATGCGCCTGGATGGTCCCCTCCGTGCCGTCGGCGTCGACGGTGCACACCGTCCACATCGCCGACTCGTCGTCGTACTCGACCGACGACACCTCGGTGTTGAAGCGGATGTTGGGGCGGATGCCGAACTCGTCGACGCACTGGCGGAAGTAGGCGTGCAGCTCTGACTGCGGGCTGTAGTACAGCGGCCAGTCGGCGCGCTGGGCGAACGAATAGCTGTAGTAGTGGTTGGGGATGTCGACCCGGCAGCCGGGATAGGTGTTCTCCAGCCAGGTGCCGCCGACGTCAGGGTTCTTGTCGAGCACGACGTACGCGACGTCGGCCTCCGACAGGCGGTAGGCGGCGACGATCCCCGACATCCCGGCGCCGATGACGACGACGTTGAACGGGCGGTCCGGGTTGACGTCGCGCTTGTGCCACCGTGGCGCCCGCAGGTCGGCGGTCAGCGCCAGCTCCTCGTGCATCATCGGCAGGTACTCGTCGATCTCCGACCCACCCGACATGTACTGCAGGATCGACCGCACGTCGGCGTTCGTCGGCGCCGCGGCGACGGTGCTGCCGCCGTCGCGGAACGCCTTCAGCGTCGCCAGCGCGAGCGCGCGGATGCCCGCCTGCTGCTCGGGTGTGAGTCCGCCCTGGTCCTCGCCCATCAGCGACGGATCGATCCGCAAGTCCTCGCGCAACAGGCTGAGGTCGCCGGTGATGTGGGCCAGCGCCGGCAACAGCGCAGGGAGGTCGGCGACGTCGAGCGCATCGCGCAACTCGTCGTCGCTGGCGGTGATCGGCTCGATCGGTCGGGCCAAGGTCATGACGTACCCCCAAGCGTGATGCCCCGTGGGAGCCACGGTGCGATCCTGCGGTTCCACGCGCACGCTACCCGGTCCGCGCCGCAGGGTCGGTCGCGGCCGACGCCGCCAGCGTGGGCTCCTCCGTTCCCGGCCCATCACGGGGCGCGCTACGGTTGCCGCACGCAATTGGGGGGTGCCGTCGGCCGGCCGCCGGCCGCGGCGCACGAGCGAAGGGGTCCGTTCGCATGAAGATGAAGGCCGCCATCCTCTGGGAGCCGCACACCGACTGGTCGGTCGAAGAGGTCGACCTCGACCCGCCGAAGGCCGGGGAGGTCCTGGTGCAGCTCGTCGGCTCGGGCCTGTGCCACTCCGACGAGCACCTGCTCACCGGCGACCTGGCGCTCCCCGAAGCCGCGCAGCAGGAAGCCGGCTTCCAACAGTTTCCCGTGATCGGCGGGCACGAAGGCGCCGGCACGGTGCTCGAGGTCGGCGACGGTGTCACCGGCCTGAAGCCGGGCGACCACGTCGTCTTCGGATTCATCCCGGCGTGCGGCAAGTGTCCGAGCTGCTCGACGGGTCACCAGAACCTGTGCGACCTCGGCGCCTACCTGCTGGCGGGTCGTCAGGTCACCGACTTCACCTCCCGCCACCATGCACGCGGCCACGACCTCGGCCTGATGTGCTGCCTCGGCACCTTCGGCGAATACACGGTCGCCTCGCAGGACAGCTGCATCAAGATCGACGAGGACATCCCGCTCGACAAGGCAGCGCTCGTCGGCTGTGGCGTCACGACCGGGTGGGGTTCCGCGGTGTACGCCGCCGACGTGCAGCCCGGCGAGACCGTCGTCGTGGTCGGATGCGGCGGCGTCGGCATGAACGCCGTCCAGGGTGCGTCGATGGCCGGCGCCCGTCACGTCATCGCCGTCGACCCGGTCGAGTTCAAGCAGGAGCAGGCCCAGGTGTTCGGCGCCACCCACTCGGTGGGGTCGATGGAGGAAGCGGCCGCGCTTGCTGCCGATCTGACGTGGGGCGTGAACGCCGACAAGGTGATCCTCACGATGGGGGTCGCTCAGGGCGAGTACATCCAGCCCGCACTCGGCATGACCAAGAAGGGCGGGCGCGTCGTGCAGACCGCCGTCGCCCCGTTCTCGGTCGACAACGTGAGCATGAATCTGTTCGAGTTGACGATGTACGAGAAGCAGCTCGTCGGCTCGATCTTCGGGTCGGCCAACCCGCGTCGCGACATCCCCCGACTGCTGCGGCTGTACCAGGAGGGTCAGCTCAAGCTCGACGAGCTGATCACCAACACGTACCCGATCGAGGACATCAACGTCGGCTACCAGGCGATGCGCGACGGCACCAACATTCGCGGCATGGTGATGTACGACGCGTGACCCGTTGTCAGCGTCGACGACCGAAGCGCAGGTAGGCCGCCGGCCCGATCGGCTGGACGAAGCACCCCACGGCCCACATCAACTTCGGGCCTCGCACCTGCCGTGCGGGACGACGCACGAGGTCGGCGAGGGCGGTGACGGTGAGGGTCACCTCGACGATGATCGCCCCACCGAGCGCGACCCGTTGCGCCGGGCTGAGGTCGTGCCACTGCACCTTCCGAGCCATGACGGGACCCTATCCCGATCAGCTCAGCGGAGTGTGAGGAACATGCCCTCGACGGCCCGGCGAGCTGCCGGATGGGGCTAGCCGGGCTTCGAGGCCGGGAAGTAGCCGGTGACATCAGCGACGAGCTCCACCGATGCGCCCACGACATGGAGACACACCGTGCCCGTCGCCGACAAGGCGGTGATCACCGCGTTCGGCACCGTCTCACCAGCAGCAAAGTTGAGACTCGACGCCACCGGCCGCCGCGCATCACACGCCCACACCGTCACATACCCCGGCCCATCCCCCGCCGTCGCAGTCAGATTGAGCACCACCGCCTCGACGCCCATCGGAACACCCAACCGGCCACCAACCTGCAACTCCACCGTCGTCCCCACCGCGACCCTGCCATCACCTGCAGCAACACCATCACCCGTCGGCGCCCCCACACGCGTGTCGAGCACACGACCAGGAATCAGACCCTCGAACGCACTCCCCGCCGGGAAGTAGCCGGTGACATCAGCGACGAGCTCCACCGATGCGCCCACGACATGGAGACACACCGTGCCCGTCGCCGACAAGGCGGTGATCACCGCGTTCGGCACCGTCTCACCAGCAGCAAAGTTGAGGCTCGACGCCACCGGCCGCCGCGCATCACACGCCCACACCGTCACATACCCCGGCCCATCCCCCGCCGTCGCAGTCAGATTGAGCACCACCGCCTCGACGCCCATCGGAACACCCAACCGGCCACCAACCTGCAACTCCACCGTCGTCCCCACCGCGACCCTGCCATCACCTGCAGCAACACCATCACCCGTCGGCGCCCCCACACGCGTGTCGAGCACACGACCAGGAATCAGACCCTCGAACGCACTCCCCGCCGGGAAGTAGCCGGTGACATCAGCGACGAGCTCCACCGATGCGCCCACGACATGGAGACACACCGTGCCCGTCGCCGACAAGGCGGTGATCACCGCGTTCGGCACCGTCTCACCAGCAGCAAAGTTGAGACTCGACGCCACCGGCCGCCGCGCATCACACGCCCACACCGTCACATACCCCGGCCCATCCCCCGCCGTCGCAGTCAGATTGAGCACCACCGCCTCGACGCCCATCGGCACACCCAACCGGCCACCAACCTGCAACTCCACCGTCGTCCCCGCCGCGACCCTGCCATCACCGGCAGCAACACCATCACCCGTCGGCGCCCCCACACGCGTGTCGAGCACACGACCAGGAATCAGACCCTCGAAGAGGGGTCCGTGTCCGGGCTCGAAGATCGTGACCGTGACGGTCGCCGCCGCCTGGGAGACACCGTCCGTGGCTTCGTACTGGAAGGTGTCGGTGCCGACCACGTCCGGGTCGGGGGTGTAGATGACGAAGGAGCCGTCGGTCGACACGTCGCCGAGCTGGCTGCCGCTCGCCGACACGATCGTCAGATCATCGCCCGAGTCGTTGGCGAGGACGTCGATCAGCACCGAGGAGCCGTCGTTGACGAACTCATCGGCGTCGTCATGGAGTTGGAACGGGTCGTAGACCGGCGTCACGTCGATCGTCACGGTGCTGATGTACGCGGGCGCGTCGGGGCCGACCAGCCGATACGTGAACGAGTCGATCCCGTGGAAATCCTTGACCGGCGTGTAGGTGAATCCGCCAGCGGCATCGAGCGCGACCTGACCGTGCGTCGTGTCACTGACGAGCTGGGCGGTGTAGCCGCGGTTGTCATTGGCGAGCACCCCCGGGTCGGCGATCGTGAGCACCGTGTCTTCGGCGATCTCCCAGTCGTCGTCGCGTGGCACGAGCTCCACTGCCCCGATGTCGATCCGTTCGACGGTGATGTTCGTTGGTGCCGCCACGCGCCGCGCACCGCGCTGGTCCGAGACTGGAGGGCTCGCCAGGGTGGGATCGCCGGCGTTGACGACCGGGCTGGCGCCCGTCGGGAAGTGTGACCGCGTCAGGCCGCCGTTGAACGCCAGCTCTTCGAGTTCTGGGTCCTCACCGAGCAGGTTGTCGATGAGGTCGTTCACGGTGGCCCCGGTCGTGTTGCCGATCAAGCTCCAGGACGCGTCGATCGTGCCGGAGACATCCGACGTCGTGTTGCCGCTCACGATGGAGTGATCGAGCGTCACGGTGCCGCCCGCGCTGGCATCGATGCCCCCCGGCGACGTGATGCTGGTCGATTGGTTGTCGACGATCGTCGAGTGGTTGATGGTGATCGCCGACCCACCGCTGAACTTGTAGAGCCCGCCTCCACTGGCGGAGATGTTCCCCGAGATCGTGGAGTTGTCGATGACCATGGTGCCGCTGTTGGAGAACACACCGCCGCCGCTGGTCGTCGCGGTGTTGTCGGAGATCTCCACTCGCTCGAGCGTTGCGAGCGTCGCAATCGCCAGCCCGCCGCCGTTGGTGGCATTGTTCCCGGTGATCCGTGAGTCCTCGATCGACAACTCACCGGCGTACAGGGAGGCTCCACCTCCGTAGTTGCCCGAGTTGCCCGACAGCACCGAGTTGCGAATCGTCACCTCGGCGCCACTCTGGTTGACGTACACGCCGCCGGAGTTCGCGCCGGTTCCGCCGCCGTTGGTGATGGTCAAGCCGGAGATCACGACCTCGACTGCGGACGTCACGGCGATCACCGACTCGGTGCCACGACCGACCACGGTGAGCTTCGACGCCCCGGGACCCACGATGTTGACCGAACTCGTCAGGGCCAACGCGTTGGTGCTGAGCTCGATCGCGCCGGTGAGTCCGGTCGCGAACGTGATGTCGTCGACACCTTCGCTGGCATTGGCATCGACCAGCGCCTGGCGGAGTGAGCCCTCGCCACTGTCATCGAGGTTGGTCACCACGAAGCTGGCCGCGTGGACCGTGACGCCGCCCAGCGGAACCGCCACGACTGCGACACTCAGTGCACTCCATGCTGCGAGCAGCAGACTCATTCGCTTCATCACGTCGCCCTTCGACCGGTCGCAAGTACGCCCTGGTCTCATCTCGACCATACGGCAGCGACCACGCTCCGCAACAATCCGGACGCGAAGAGTGATTCCAGCGCGGCGGTGAGCGGCTCGCGCCCAGACCTCTCCCGCTCGGACGGGTCGGTAGGGTCGAGGATGCGGGGGTTGATCGACCAGGGCGTCAACGTCGGCGACACGCTCGCCGTCGACCGCAGCGACGTCACGTTGACCGTCGCCGGCGTCGCGCCGAAGGCGACGTACGGGCACGTCGACACCGTGTACGTCTCCCTGCCGGTGTGGCAGCAGATCTCGCGCCTCGAACCGGACGACGGCACCGTCACGGCGTCGGCAGTGGCGATCCGAGGTGGTGACGCGGCCGACCTCGAACGGGCCGCCACGGCGGCCGATCTCGAGGTCGTGACACGGACCGAGGCGTATGCCGGGTCGCCCGGCTACAGCGCCGAGACGTCGACGATGTCGCTGATCCGCGGGTTCCTCTACCTGATCTCGGCGATGATCCTCGGGTCGTTCTTCACGGTCTGGACCATCCAGCGTCGCAGCGAGATCGGCCTCCAGAAAGCCCTCGGGGCCTCCACCGGGGCCGTACTGCGCGACGCCCTCGGCCAAGTCCTGATCGTGCTCACCGTCGCCACCGCGGCCGGTGCGACGATCGGATTCGGGCTCGGCAAGCTGATCGAAGGCGGTGAGGTTCCGTTCGCCCTCGACATTCCCACCGTGCTCGGCGCCGCCGCGATCCTCATCGTGTCCGGCACCGTCGGCATGCTCGTCGGCGTTCGCAAGGTCACGTCGGTCGATCCCATCATCGCCCTCGGAGCTGCAGCATGAGCGCGCTCGCCCTGTCCGACGTGTCCTTGTCGTTCGCCGACGGCGACGAGCGCGTGTACGCCCTCGACCACGTCTCATTCACCATCGAGCCCGGTGAGCTGGTCGCGATCAGCGGTGCCTCCGGGTCAGGCAAGTCATCGCTGTTGGCCGTCGCCGGCGCGCTCCGGACCCCGGAGAGCGGACGGGTCGTCATCGGCGACACCGACATCACCGCCGCAGCACCGCGCGAACGCGCCATGATCCGTCGCCGCGACCTCGGGTTCGTCTTCCAACAGTCGAACCTCTTCGAGGCGCTCACTGCCACCGACCAACTGCTCTACCAAGCCCAACTCGCCGGCATCCCACGGGCCACGGCCCGAACCGCCGCGAGCGAACTCCTCGCCGCGGTCGGAATGACCACCAAGGCGGATCGGCGACCAGGGCAGCTCTCCGGCGGCGAACGTCAGCGGGTCGGCATCGCCCGCGCCCTGATCAACTCCCCGAAGGTCATCCTCGCCGACGAGCCCACGTCCGCCCTCGACGGCGCCCGCGCCCACGAGATCGTGCAGCTCCTCCGCGACCAGACCCACCAACGGCAGGTCGCCACCGTCATGGTCACCCACGATCTCGGCATCCTGACCGAAGCCGACCGCATCGTCACGATCCGCGACGGCAAGATCGTCGACACCGACACCCCGTGACCGGCGGCGGGCCGCAGCGACGGCAGCCGCCGGAAGAAACCAGCCTTCCGGTTCACCGTGGGGCCATACCGTGACCAACGTGTCCAGCGAACGCGATGACCGGCCTCCCAAGCAGATGCGTCTGGTGGTCGAGGCAGAGGACTTCGATGCGGGGGTGCAGTTCTACCGGGACGTGCTCGGGTTGCCCGAGCAGGCCGCCTTCGAGGGTGACGGTGACGCTCGGGTGGTCACCGTCCAAGACGGTGGCCGGTGTGGAATCGTGCCCGCGCCTGACACCCTCGGTCCGGCACATTGTGCACCGAGAACTCGTCTGCCAACTTGGTGCACAACCACAACCCGGCGCCGCGCAGCGGCAGATCGGGGGGCCGCAAACCAACGGTCGGATCGTGCAGGCCCGGCCCGTCATCGGTCACGGTCAGACTGACCGAATCCGAGTCGGTCCAGACCTCGACCTGTGCCGGAGTTCCACCGTGACGGACCGCGTTGGTGACCAGTTCTGACACCACCACTGCAGCGGCCTCGGCGACCGTCTCGCCACACGCCTCAGCGGCCCGAGAGATGACGCGGCGGGCATCGACGGACCGCATCGTCGCCAACGCCACGGCCGGCGCCGACGTCGACAGCCTCACCAGTGGCATCGGAGCGATCGGCGACAGGTCATCGTGCGCACGAGCCAACTCACCGAGCTGCTCGGGTTCACTCGTCCGGCGGTCGATCACGCACACCGAATGAACCGCCAGCGGCCGGAACACCTCGAGGATCGAAGACTCGCACCACACCCACGCAGGCGCCACGTTGCGATCCATCACCGGCAGTTCACGGACCGCCAACACGTGCGTCACCCCGAGACGCAGCCGATCGGCGACGAATCGCCACACCTGCTCGACCGCGTCCACGGGGCGTCGGAACCGTCCGTCCAGCAATCCCAACTCGACACCACCGTCGAGTCCGGTCGGCAACCTCGCTCGAACCCGCTCCAGCACCCGGTCCGGCAACACGATCATCGTGTGGCCGCCATCGGCCACCGCCCGCTGCGTCATCGCCACGACCCGCGCCGTGAGCTCCTCGTCATCGTCGTACACCACGGCGTCATGACGCGTCTCGAACACCACGCTCATGATCGGGCCCCCACGTCCGGCGCCCTCAGGCGGCCGTCGCGACGCTCCGTCAGCACGACCGCGGTCCCACGGCAACCCACACCACTGCCAGCACGTGCGACCACCACACCACACCCGCATAGCCGCTCCCTGCCGATGCCAAACAGCCACCGACCGATATCGATCGCCCCCACCGTCGAGCGCGCCGAGCTCGAACGGTCCGGCGCACGGCGCCCATTCGCCGACGACCGGCGTTCGAGCGGCAACGCCGCGGGTCAACGCAGCGTCAGTGGCTGGCTTCGGTCCACACCGCGAACTCGTTGCCGAACGGATCGGCAGCATGGAACCGCCGGCCGCCGGGGAAGTCGAACAGCTCACGGGTGATCGTTCCGCCCGCCGCCACGACGGCGCCCAGGCTGGCGTCGATGTCGTCGCTGTAGACGATCACCAGCGGACCACCTCCCCGGGGCTCACCGAGCGCGAACCCGCCCGCCTCGCGGCCGTCCGCACCGCCACGGATCCCGACGTAGGCGTCGCCGTAGTCGTTGAACTCCCACCCGAACGCCGCCCCGTAGAACGCCTTGGCAACGGCGAAGTCCCCGACCGTGAACTCCACGTAGTCGATCCGATGGTGACGATCCATTGTGCTCCCTCCTCAACGACGGTTCGGCCCATGCTGCACCGTGACTACATCCAGTCGCTCGATGCAACCTACGTTGCAGATGGATCGCCTGCGCGCGACGTCGTCGGGAGGAAGCGTTCGGCGACGACGTCCCAGTCGGTCGAGCCCGGCCAGTGCTCCATCGCCCGAGCCGACGCGTCGCGCACGACGGCGGCCACGCCAGGATCGATGCCGGCCTCGGCGCTGCTGGCGACGATCCGGTCGAGGAAGGCCAGGCACATGTCGAGGCGGGCCTCGCCGCCATCGTACGCTCGTCCCTCGATCGCTGAGCCGAGACCGGGCAGCGTGCCGCGCAGCGTGTCGACGACTCCTTCCGCGTACGGCAGGTAGCGCTTCGGGTCGATGCCGTGAGCGCCAGCGAGCGCCGCCGAGTGCAGGAAGGCGTACATCCCCGCGAAGTACACGTCGAGCATGGCCAGGTCCAGCGCTGGCGGCACGGCGTGATCGTCGCTGACGACGTCTGCCACGCCACCGAGGGCGACCAGGAGCGGCCCGATCGCTTCGATGTCGGCGCTCGCTCCGGCGTACAGCACGAGGCTGTCGTCGGTGCCCATCATCGGCGTCGGCACCATCACGGCGCCTGTCACGTAGCGCAGACCCGCCGACATCGCATGCTGCGCCGATTCGACGGCCTCCGCCGGCGTTGCGGTGGACACGTTCACGATCACCGCCTCCGCAACGCTGGGAGCGATCCGGTCGATCACCGCGCGGCTGGCCTCGTGGTCGCGCACGCAGATGACGATGACGTGCGCACCGTCGACCGCTGCGCTCGGGTCGCGGTGCAACGCGACCGTGCCATCGTCGACGAGACCGAGGTCGGCTGGTGAGCGGGCGGTGCGATTCCATGCCCTGACGGAGAGTCCGGCATTCGCCAGCACGCGGGCGATCGCTGCGCCCATCGGTCCGAGGCCGAGCACGGCCACGGTGCTGGTCGAGATGCTGGTCGATGTGCTGGTCGAGGTGCTGGTCGAGGTGTTGGTCGATGTGCTGATGGAGGTGCTGGTTGTGTTGTTCGAGGTGTCGACAGGCATTGCGCCATCGTCCGCATCCGGCGATCGGATGTCCAGTACGCACAAGTTCCTCCGCGCGCACCCCGAGGTTCGTACGACACAATGGGGTCGATGAGCACCGGAAACCGCGTTGCCGACACGTGTGGCGTCAACGTCGTCTTCGATGTCGTGGGGTCGAAGTGGAAGCCGACGATCATCTGGCAACTCGCCGAGGGCGACCGCCGTTTCGCCGACCTGCGTCGCGCCGTTGGCGACATCTCCGAGAAGGTCCTCGCCCAGCAACTTCGCGAGCTCGAGCGCGACGGACTGGTGGTGCGCACCGCGTACGACGGGTTCCCGTTGCGCGTCGACTACGCCCTGACCGAACGCGGCGCCGAGCTCAACAAGGCGCTCGACGCGGTCGGCGAGTGGGGCGACCGCCACGCCGATTTCATCGCCGAGGCGCGCTCCTCCACCGACGTCGGCTGACGGCCCGGTCGGACCGGTCTACTCTGCGCCGTCGCAGATCAACGGGTTGGGGGCGGCCTGGGCGCCGATCGAGAAGATCGTGCCGTCGCCGGAAAGGCGAACGAACAGGCCCTGCTCCTGTGGGGCGAGGAAGAGTTGCTGGCCGGGCGTCCCCGCTCCGCCCGCGAGGCCGACCGGTACCAGTGGGCGCCCGCAGTCGAGGGCATAGAGGGTCGGGTACCCGGACAGGAGGTCGCCACTCGGCGACCCGGGTCGTAGCGCGTCGGCCGTCGCTGTCACGGCCTGCCATTCGTTCGGCGTCCACGGGGCGCCCTCGTCGGGGGTGCCACTCGCCGTGGTGCCGAAGCGGCGACCGAACTCGTATCCGCTGAACGTGACCTCCTCGGACGGTCCCGAGAAGGTGAGGTCGAGCCCGTTCCACGAGGCGGAGCCCCGGAACGTCGTCGGACTGTCCTGGAACGGCTCGCTCACCGAGGTCGGCGGCCCGATCACTGCGCTCACCGCGTCGACCGTGGCCGCCGCCGGGGTGCCGAACGTGACCACGTCGAACCCATCTGTCAGCAGCACCAGCCCGGCCGTCGCGGCGGCAGTCGTCGGGGTGGCGGCCGCCGTCGACGGGACGACGAGCGTCGAGTCGGGCGCACCGCCAGCGGACCCTGACGACCCGTCGGCCGAGCCGCCGTCTCCCGGCGAAGCGCTCGTGCTCGTCACCGACGGCAATGAGCGTCGTGTCCTCCGTTGTGCTGTCCGTCGCCTCGCCGCCGTCGGACCCGCACGCCGACGTCGCGGCGCCTGCGAGGATCGCGACCGGAAGCAGCATCATCGCCCACCTGATCCGCATGGCGGCCGACCCTAGTGGTCCGGGGGTTGGGCCACAGCGGTCGCCACCGGTGATGAGGTGCAGTGCTCGGAGACGTGAACCAGCGCCGCGGGTCGCACGGCAACGGGGGGTCGACCGATGGCGGCGGCCTACGTTGAGCTGGTGACACACGACGGTGCATCGGCGCAAACTCGTACGGCCGGCGGCTTCGATCGCGAAGGACGGGTCTGGGTTCTCAGCCTCTTCGGCATCGGGGGCGCGGCAGTCGGCGTGTTCCTCCCGTGGTTGGCGGGGCGCGCCGCCTCACTCCCGTGGGTGCCGTTTCAGGGCCCGCTCGAGCTGCTCGGTTCGTTCGACCAGCGCTGGCTCGTCTGGGGTCGCCCGGTGCTCGGCCTCGTCGCCGGGTTGGCGCTCGCCGTGTGGGTCATCGTGCGATCTCCCGTCGTCGAGGTCGGTGCCGACACCGTGACGATCCGTCGAGGCGGCGGCGTCGATCGCGTGATCCAACGGTCGAAGGTCGACGCCGTCTACTCCCGTGGATCCAAGCTCGTCATGGTGACAGCCAGCGGCCGCGAGCTGTTCGCGGAGGACGTCGAGGGCGACAAATCGGCCATCCGCGCCGCGTTCATCGACCTCGGGTATCCCTGGGAGGGCACCAACGATTGATCGATCGCGTCGGGTCCGACGAGCGCAGTGCAGGTCAGTTGCTTGCGAAGTCGGCCAGCTGCGATCGGATCGATTCCAGTGCCAGGATGGCTGTCGTGTAGGTCGCCGCCGAGTGGTGGCGCACCTCGATCACGCGGCCCGCTTGCACCGCCGGGAGCGTCTGCCACAGCGGTGAGTCGAACAACTCCTCCATGCCGGGTTCCGGCGACCCGTCGGCCTGGACCCCGTAGACGATGACATCGGCGTCACCGAACGCGTCACCGAGCAGTTCCAGTGACACCTCCTCGGCGTGGCTGCCGTCGGCCGCCTCACCGGCGAACGTGGCGTCGAGATCGTCGAACAGGTTCGAGACGTACGACGAGGCGAACTCGCGCATCACCGCGCCCTCGTACACACCGCACACCGTGCACAGGGCGGCGAACGTCGTGTCGGCGAACAGGTCGGCGAACTCGTCGTTGATCGCGGCGACGAGCGCCTCGTAGTCGTCGCGCGATTCGCCGTAGCGGTCGGCGACTCCTGCTGCGTCGGCGAACTGCTCGCCGAGTGCGCGCCAGTCGCCCGGGGCGGTCGGGGCGAGCACCACCACCGGGGCGATCTCGGTGAGCGCGTCGAGGCGGACATCGCCCATCGCTGGCGCCGGCACGCCGAGGACGATCAGGTCGGGTGCAGCGGCGGCAACACCCTCGTAATTGAGTGTCGAGACGTCGGCGTCGACGGCGACCTTCGGAATGGCGTCGTAGGCGGCCAGCGTGGCGGCGTCCATGTTGTCGAGTTCTCTGCTCCACTCGCACACAGCGGTCAATGGCGCTCCGGCCTGGATCAGCGGCAACACCGCATATCCGCAGGCGACGATGCTGGTGGGCGCGACGGGAATCTCGATCGTGTCACCGTTGCTGTCGACGAACTCGCGGGTCTCCCCGCCGGTCACGGCGCCGGTGTTGTCGGGAGACGTGTCCGACGTCGAGTCGTCGGTGGCGGTGTCGGAGTTGGCCGGCGTCGCCACCGAGGTCTCAGCAGCCGCCGACGTGCCTGCGGCCTCGTCGGAATCGTCGCCGCAGGCGGCGAGTGCGAGCGAGGCGACGAGTGCAACGCTGATCAGGGTCCGGTGGGTGGTGCGCATGATGTGAACCTTCGTGGTCGTGGGCCGACCGGCGGAACGGCCCGGGATTGAGGGATGCGTACAGCCGTCGTCAGCGGGACGCGGACAGGCGACGGGCGACGAGCAGCGCCAGCGGCCCAGCGGGACGCACCGCGACGAGTTCGAGCTGCGCGGCGGCGAACAGCTCGCGGTATTCGTCAGCGGTGCGCTCGCGGGATCCGAACAGCGTCAGCATCAGCAAGCTCATCTCGGCGTGGTCGTCGGGGTCGTCGCTGTCGAGGCGCTCGGCCACGACGACCGTGCCGGTGTCTCCCGCGGCGGTCGCTGCACGCTCGAGTATCCGGGTGGCCTCGGCGTCCGGCCAGTCGTGGAGCACCTGGGCGAGCAGGTAGACGTCGGCGCCTGCCGGCAACGGATCGAAGAAGCTCTGCGCCGACACGTCGGCGCGATCGGTGAGCCCCCGCTGACGGAACAGCTCGGTTGCCCGTGCCGCCGTCTCGGGCAGCTCGACCACCGTCGCCCGGAGGTGCGGGTGGGCGTCGAGCGCAGCCGCGGCGAACGTGCCGGAACCCCCGCCGATGTCGACCAGTCGGCGGGCTTCCTGCCACAGCTCGTCGGCGATCACGGCCGGGCTCCATTCGTCCGCCCAGCCGCCGAGGTGCTCGTCGAACATGGCACCGTGCTCGGTCCGCTCGTTGAGGTCCTCCCAGAACGTCTTGCCGTGCCGCGACTCGAATCCGGACTGGCCGGTGACGACGGCGTCGCGCATCCCGTTCAGTCCGGCGCCCATCAACCCGGACGCTCGATCGAGGTGCAAGAACTCACGCCACTGGTGTTCGTCGCCGTCGAGCAGCAGTTCGCTGACGGCCGTGAGGTGGACGTGGTCGCCGTCGAGACGGAACACGCCCTTGGTGGCCAGATAGTTCAGCATCGTCCGCATCGCGATGGCGTCGGCACCGCACTGCGTGGCGATCTCCGCCGCGGTCGTGGCACCGTCGGCGATCTGGTCGGCGACGCCGAGCGTGGCTGCGACGCGCACGGCCCACGGGGTCATCAGGTCGCTCAAACCGGCAAGTCGCTCCTGGGCGTCGTGCAACGCCTGGGCGCGATCTGCCTCGTCGCTGCGCCAGTAGTGCGTCACGTAGGAACCGGCGCCTCCGCGCTGCTTCAACTCGCGGCGAAGTTGGCGTGCCGCCGTGTACTCGAGCCCGCCCCAGACGAAGTCGGGACGACCGCGCTCCCACTCGGCATCGAGCAACTCCCCGAGCACCGAGGTGTCACCACCGTCCACCTTGACCACGCGGTCAGCGGGCAACGGGTAGTCGAAGTGGTCGGCGTCCAAGAACACGATGGCGCGGACGTCGGCGGTGGCCTCCTCGAAGAACCGGGCGATCGCCGGCAAGGCCGCGGCGTCGCCGACCAGCAGGAGCCTCCCGTCATCGATCGGATGCGTCAGCGAGTAGGGCGGACCGGCGACGTGCATCACGTCACCGACTCGAACGGTGCGGGCCCAATTGCTTCCCGGTCCGTCGTGGTCGGTCAACGCCTCGATCTCGAGCAACTGCGCCTCGGCATCAAAGCGACGCACCGTGTAGTCGCGTGCGGTGAGCCGGTCGTCGTCGGGCCAGTCGAGGTGACCCACGTCTTGCCGGGGAAGGACGAGCGCGCCGTCACGCTCGAAGAACAGCTTCACGTGATCATCGGGTGACTGGCTGACGAACGCATCGCAGGCGATGCCATCGCGCTCGAACGCGCCCAGCTCATCACCGGTCAGTGTGATCACCCGCAGCGATGGCACGATGTCGCGCACGGCCGACACGCGCAATGCCCGCAAGGAGATCGAGTGATGGATCAACGCCCACCCACGAGCGAGACGAGCGATAGTGTTGGCCCCAACAGTGACATTCAGGGTACCTTACATGTCGAGTTCAGCTAGTCCAACCAGCACCCCTTCAGGTGGTGGTCCGACGGCCGTACCACTCGAACGCTCCACTGGCGAACTGTTCCTGGAAGTCGCCGACGACCTGCGGGCGTTGTTCGGGCGCATCTGCGACGAGCTCGGACTCACCCCGATGGAGGCCACCACCCTCCGCCATGCGGCTCGCCACCGCCACCAAGCGGCCATCGTCGAAGCGCTCGAGTTGACCGCCACGCGAGTGTCGGCCCTGCTCGGGGTCCTCGAACGCAAGGGGCTGCTGACGCGAACGAAAGCGCGCGGCGACTACCGCCAACGCATCGTCACCTTGACCGCTCAGGGCGACGTGGCGATGGAGACGCTCAACGCTCGACTCGAGCGCGAGTCACCCCTGCTCCGTCGCCTCGATGACCCCCAGCGGGCGACCCTGCACGCACTCCTGGTGACGTTGCGCTCCTGAATGCGCGGCGGCGTCCCGACGAGTACGCCGTGACCCGGCCGGCGAGGGATGGCCTACCTCCGTCGGTCTCCCCCTCGTTGTTGCGGGGCGGCGTAGGCGGCGAGGAAGATCCGGACCGCCTCGTCGGCGGTCGCGTCGATCTCGTCGTCGGTGGCCCGCACGTTCGGCTGGTAGAGCGAGCGGTGGAGCGGGATCGACAGGATCAGCCAGTTGAAGTGCTCGGCGGCGACGCGAGGCCGATCGACGTCGAGGATCCCCCGCTCGGTGAGGTGGGCGAACAGGTCGGCGAGCGTGTCGTGGGCGCGTTCGGGGCCGCGCTCGAACCACGTCGCCGCGAGGCTCGGGAAGCGCTCGGCTTCGGCGATCACCAGTCTGCGGATGCGCAACAGGTGCGGTTGCAGGACGTCTCGAAGATGCCGGCGAGCGAACAGGCGCAGATCCCCCTCGATGTCGTCGGTGCCGCGCAGCATCTCGAGATGCGGGTCGGTACCGACCTCGGCGTCAGCGATGTTCGACTCGATCACCGCCTCGAAGAGACCGACCTTGTCACCGAATCGCTGATAGAGGGTCTGCTTCGACGCCCGCGCCGCAGCCGCAACGTCGTCCATCGTCGTGCCGACGAACCCCCGCTCGACGAACACCGACGTTGCCGCGTCGAGGATCGCCGAGCGACGATCCGCTCGTCCTGCCCGGTTCGCCATCGTCTCGGTCACAGCCCTCCACAGCCCTTCCTCGAGCCCTCCTCATTGCCGGTCATAGTACCGTACGGTACCGTACCCGTCCATGCCCAGCTCCCACGCGCAGCCCTCCTTCGTCGAGTCCACTGACGGCACCCGCATCGCCTACGAGGTCGGCGACACCACGGGCCCGGTCGTGGTGTTGGTCGAACCTCCGTTCCACCACCGAACGATGAGCGCGTACGCCGGGCTCGCGCCGCTGCTGGCCGAACACCTCACGGTCGTCACCTACGACCGGCGGGGCCGAGGCGCCAGCGGCGACGCCGGCGCCTACCACCCCGACCGCGAGGCCGAGGATCTCGACGCCGTCATCCGCGCCGTCGGCGGAACTGCAGACGTCTACGGATACTCGGCCGGCGCCTTGTTGGCGCTGCGCGCCGCGTCGACGTCGAGCAGCATCACCGGCCTCGTCGTGCTCGAACCGCCGCTGCACGACGACGCCGATCCACGCCCCGATCCCCTCACCGTCGAACTGACCGAGCTCGTCGCCGACGGCGACCGCAGTGGCGCCGTCCGACGCTTCCACGAGGCGATCGGCGTCCCGGATGAGTTCCTCGCCGAGATGGTGAGGTCGCCGGCGTGGGCGTCGATGGTCGACGTCGCCCACACCGCGGTCTACGACTGCATGATCTCCGACGCCGTCACCAGCAGCGTGCTCGCCTCGGTCACCCAGCCGACACTCGTGCTCGACAGCGCCGGCACCAGCGACGACCTGTCCGGGTGGGCGGCCGACGTCGCTGCCCTGCTGCCCGCTGCCACACACCGAAGCCTGCCCGGCGAATGGCACGCGGTCGCCGACGACGTGCTCGTCGCGGCCATCGTCGGCCACATCACCCAGTCCGCCGGCAGGTCGGGTTGACCGATCCTCACCGAACACTCGATTTTCAGTTTCTCGGCTTTCATATTCCGTGACACACATATGAGATTCTCGTACGGTTCGGGGATGCGCAACGCGGCACACGCTCGACGTCACGCTCGTCACCGGCGGGGCGCTTCGTGAGCGCGGTTGCTGTCGTCGATCCGGCCACGTTCGCTGCGCTCGGCGAACCGAGCCGGCTGCGGATCGTCGAGCTGTTGCGCCACGGTCCGATGTCGGTCGGCGCGATCGTCGAGCGTCTCGGCATCCGCCAGCCACAGGTCTCCAAGCACCTGCGCGTGCTCGCCGAGTCCGACCTCGTTGCGTGCGAGGTCCGCCATCGGCATCGCATCTACCGTCTCCGGCCCGAGCGGTTCGATGCCGTTGCGCACTGGGCCGAGTCCTTCGAACAGCTGTGGGAGACACGACTCGACTCCCTCGGCACCCTGCTCCAGCACCTCGACACCGAAAGGCCAACCGATCGATGAGCAAGCCAAGCGACGAGACAGCCGTCCGCGACAAGATCGCCGCACTCCCCGCGTTCAACGACGTCGCAGCCCGCCTGCACGACGTGATCGTCGCCGCGGCCCCCGAGCTGAAGCCGCGCCTGTGGTACGGGATGCCCGGGTACGCCACGTCGGCGAAGAGTCCGGTGCTGTGCTTCTTCCGCGTCGACGACGACCGCTACGTCACATTCGGTCTCACCGAGCACGCCCATCACGAGCCGGACGCCGACGCCGGGCACCAACTGATGGGCTCCGCCTGGTTCCTCACCGCGCTCGACGAACCGACCGCGGCCCAGATCACCGACATCGTGCGGCGTGCCGTCGCCTGACCGACCCGAGGACCACATGGCGCTGCAACTGTTCAAGAAGACCAAGCAACTCCACTTCGAGCGCACCTACCCCGCCCCGCTGGCGACGGTCTGGCGGGCCTGGACCGAGCCCGAACTGCTTCGGCAGTGGTGGGGACCCGAGCACACCACCGTGACCGACTGCGACGTCGACGCGCGCGTGGGCGGCACCGTCCACATCGTGATGGAGGCCGGCGAGGGCATGGGGAAGTACCGGGGAACGAGATGGCCGATGAGCGGCACCTTCACCCTCGTCGACGATCAGGAGCAGCTTCGCTACGACGCGCAATCCTGGACCGACGGCGAACGAGAGGGCACCACGATCGACCACACCAACACGGTCACCTTCTCCGGCGACGACGGCTCGACGACGGTGCGCCTCCAGATCGCCATCACCAAGATCGGTCCGAAAGCCAAGATGGCCGCCTTCGGCATGAAGTGGGGATACAAGGCGTACCTCGACAAGCTCGAAGCGCTCCTCGCACACCCGTAGCCCTCACACGTTCTTGGGCACCTTGCCGCTGCGGGTGAACACGAAGCGCATGACCTTGTGCGCCACGTCCGCGGTCGGCTCGAACATCAGCGGACATCCACCGTCGATGACGATGATCCCGTGCTCGCGGCCGTGGACGGTCGCCTCGTCGCAGACACTTCCCTGACCGAACGAGCGGTGCATCCACGTCTGCGTGATGCCCAACTCGGCGCACTCGTGCATCGTCGACTCGACCACGTCCGGCGCGGTGGCGATCACGACCGCGTCGACAAAGTCCCCTCGCCACCCCGCCTTTTCGTGATCTCGTGCGGCAATAGTTGCCGCACGAGATCACGAAAACGGATGGTCGGGTGGCTCGGCGCCCGCTGGCTCAGATCAGGCGGTGGGGCATCGACAAGCTCGGGGGTCCGAGCGACGGTGCCCGACAGCTGCACAGTCACATGGCGTGGAATCGGCCGGCCGTCACGTCGGCCGCGGCGGCTCCGTGGGCCCGCACCGAGGGCGGCAGGTCACCGGTCCGCATCAGCGAGGCCACCGACTCGGCAATCGCCGGTGCGGCCTGGATGCCGAACCCGCCTTGGCCAGCACACCACACGAAGGTGGGCTCGCGCGGATCGGGCCCGAGCACGAACCCGCGGTCGGGCGCGAACGTGCGCAGCCCGGCCCAGCTCGAGCTCAGCGAGCGAGGCGCCAGGGTGGTCTCCTCGCGAATCCGGTCGAGGCACAGCGCGAGGTCTTCTTCCTCTGGGCGCGCATCGCATGGATCGCTCGGGGTCTCCTCGGCCAGGGACGCCATGATCTGGCCCGGCTCGGGCTTGAAGTACCAGGCCTCGGCGGCGCTGAACACCAGCGGCCAGTCGCGATGGTCGACCGACCCCTGATACCGGAACGTGCACGCCGTGCGCCTCATCGGAACCAGGCCGCACTCCGGGACACGACTCGACCTGGCCACCTCGTCGGCCCACGCCCCGGCCGCGTTGACGATCACGCCGGCGTCGATCACGCCCTGCGAGGTCGCGACGCGCCACCGCCCGTCGACCTGTTCGGCCGACACGAAGCGGCAGTCGAGGCGGATCTCGGCCCCGAGCCGCCGGGCGATGCGGCGGTACACGGTGACCGCAGCGGCCACGTCGATGTCGAAGACCTGCTCGTCGTACCAGGCCGCGGCGACTCGCTCGGGGCGCAACGCCGGGCACAGCTCGAGGGCCGTCTCCAGCGACACCTCGTCACCGTTGCGGTGGAGCACCTCGGAGTCGTCGACGCAAGCGACCGTGAGCATGCCGCGCGGCTCGAGCAGGGTCGGACCCTCCCCTCCCCCGGACTCGAACCAGTCGCGGCTGGCGAGGCTGAAGGGCTGGATCGGTGGCCCGCCGTACCCGGAGATGAACTGGGCCGCGCTGCGGCCGGTGGTTTGCGAGGTAGGAGTGTCGAACTGCTCGATCAGCAGGACCGAGCGGTCGGCCGCGAGGTGTGCGGCGACACTGAAGCCGGCGATGCCGGCGCCGACGACGAGCGCGTCGATGGATTCCACGTTGCCTCCGGTGTTCGGGTTGCCGGCGTCGCCTAGGGCGACCCGGCAACTGAGGAGATGTACTCGTCGAACGACTCGCACACGCGCTCGATCGCCCCACTCAAGGACAGGTCGAGCAGAAGGCCGCGCACGAGTGCCAGCCCGATCGTGGCCGCCCGCAAGGCGGCGTCCGGATTGAGGCCACCGCGCTCGCCAGCTTCGGCGAGCATGCTCAGCCACACCTCCGCCGCCGTCCGCGAGAACTCGGAGTATGCATCCGGCTCTTCGAACGCCCGGGTGGAGACGAAGAAGAACAACTCCATCTCCCAGCGGTGCTCGGTGTAGTGCCGGAAGATCCGGGTGACCGCGTCGGCGAAGTCGGTCGGGGGCGGTTCGATCAGGAGCTCGCGGGTGCGGATCCGGCGCTCGGTCAGGGCCCGACCGAGGATCTGGTCGCGCGTGCCGAGGTGGTAGATCAACATCCGACTACTCGTGCCGAGGTGTTCGGCGATCGCCGCCAGTGAGAATTGGGCCACGCCGTTGCGCTCGATGAAGTCGAGCGCGCCGTTGAGCAACTCGACGGCACGCTCCGACGTGAGCGTGTCGTCGCCGCCCGAGTCCACGGGGACCTCGATCACGCAATCGCCTCCAGCCGGACGCACGCCACGGAGCGGCCGTCGGTGGTGGGCGTGAGGTCGGGACGGCCGCTGGTGCACATGGAGGTCACATGATGGCATCGATGGGCGAACGCACAGCCGCTGTCGCTGTCGGCTACGCCGGTGGCTTCGCCGTCGATCGGGAGGAGAGCCATCCGGCGCCGCGGATCGGCGATCGGCACCGATGCAATCAAGGCCCTCGTGTACGGATGCTGCGGTGCCGCGAGAACCTGCTTGGCCGGGCCGGTCTCGACCGCAATGCCCCGGTACATGACGACGATCCGCTCGGCGATCAGGTCGACGCTGGAGATGTCGTGGGTGATCAACAGGTAGCTGAGCCCATGCTCGCGCTGCATTCGGGTCAGCAACCGGAGCTGGATCGCCCGGACCGATTGGTCGAGCGAGGCGGTCGGCTCGTCGAGCACCACCAGTTCCGGGTGACACGCCAGGGCCCGGGCGATCGCCGCCCGCTGGGCTTGCCCGCCCGACAGCGTGCGTGGCCGGCGTTCCAGGAACGAGGCGTCGAGCCCGACCTGTTCGAGCACTTCGAGCGTCCGTTTCCGGATCGCGTCCCGGTCGAGGTCGGTGAGGTTGCGCAACGGCTCCTCGATCGAACGCTGCACCGTCCAGCGCGGGTCGAGCGCTTGGTCCGAGTGCTGGAACACCATCTGGATCTGGCGACGCACGTCGCGGCTGCGACGACGGTCGGACACGACGGTGCCATCGAGCACCACGTTGCCGTGACTCGGCCGGCGCAGGCCGGCCACGACCGCCGCGGTCGTGGACTTGCCGCAGCCCGACTCGCCGACGAGGGCAACGGTCTCACCCGGGCCGATCGAGAACAACAGGCCGCGCACAGCGTGCACGCTGCTGGTGCCCCGGCCGTAGGTGACCTCGAGATCGTTGACTTGCAGCTGCATCTCAGTCTCCGGGGACCGCTGACGGGGCGGCGCCGATCGGGGCGTCGATCGTGGCGAGCAAGGCCCGGGTGTAGTCGTCGGCCGGGCGTTCGAAGACGTCGACCGTGGAGCCGGTCTCGCGGACCTGTCCGCCCTGCATCACGACGAGCTCGTCACACACTTGGGCGACCACGCCGAGGTCATGGGTGATCAAGAGCACGCTGCAGCCAGCGCTGCGTGCCGCGTCGCGGAGCAGCAGCAGGATCTGCGCCTGCACCGTCACGTCGAGACCGGTCGTCGGCTCGTCGGCGATCAGCAGCTTGGGCTTGGTGGCGAGCGCAACCGCCAGCATGACGCGCTGGCACATCCCGCCCGACAGCTGGTGCGGATAGGCCCGCCCGACGCGGTCGGGATCGTCGATCCCGACCCCGCGCAGCGCAGCAGCGACCTCTCTCGGGCTGCCGTCACCGGCGCCGAGACGCGCCGCCCGGGAGATCTGCTTGGCGACCCGCATGGTCGGGTTGAGCGCGGCGCGGGCGTTCTGGAACACCATCGCCGCACCCTCGAGTCGATGCTCGCCGTCCACCTCGAGCTGCATCCCGTCGAACGTGGCGGAGCCCGCAACGACGCGCACGCCGCGCGGCGCCAGCCCCATGATCGCCAGCGAGGTGAGCGACTTGCCCGAGCCGGACTCGCCGACGACACCGACGATCGTGTCGCGGGGGACGTCGAACCCGACGTGGTCGACGAGCGTGTGGGTGGGGGTGATGTCGGTCGCGATCGTGAGGTCGCGGACGCTGAGGAGGCTCATCGAGTGCGCTCCTCGAATCCGTCGCCGATCAGGTGCAGGCCGGCGGCGGCGATCACGATGAGGACGCCCGGCACCACCGACGGCCACCAGATGCCGCGCACGATGTCAGCGCTGCCGTCGGAGACCATGATCCCCCACTCGGCCGTCGGCGGTTGGACCCCGACGCCCAGGAATGCCAGACCGGCAATGTTGAGGATCGCCCAGCCGGCGACGAAGCTGGCCTGCACGATCGCCGGCCGGATCGAGTTCGGCAGCACGTGCGTCAGGGCGGTCCGCAGCCGGGACGTGCCCGAGACGATCGCCGCGCTGACGTAGTCCCGCTGGCGCTCGCTCATCGACGTCGCTCGGGTCAGCCGCACGAATGACGGGATCGACGCGATCGTCACACCGATCACGGCATTGGTCGTGTTGTTGCCGAGGCACACCGTGATGATCAGGGCGAGGATGAAGCCGGGGAAGGCCGAAACGATGTCGGTGATGCGCATCAGGAGCTCGTCGAACCAGCCGCCGAAGTAGCCGGCGAGTGCGCCCAGCACCGAGCCGATCGTGAGGGCCGCGGCGGCGACCACTACGGCGAGGCCGAGATCGAGCCGGATCGCGGCGACCGTACGGGCGAGGACGTCGCGGCCGTACCGGTCCGTGCCCAACCAATGCTCAGCGGACGGGGGCTCGAGCGCGTTGGCGGCGTCGGTGGCGATCGGGTCGGCGAACACCCACGGTCCGATGATCGCGAGCACGGTGAGGAAACCCAACAAGCTGATGCCGATGAGCGTGTTGCGGTCCATCGCCCGCAGCCGGGCGAGCCGAGTGGGCCGCGAGGGGGCCGCGACGACGGCTGTCACGACGATCCCCCGAGCCGCACCCGCGGGTCGGCGATCGCGTAGGCGATGTCGACGAGAAACATCAGCGCCACGTACATGCTGCCGATCACGAGCACGAACCCGCACAGCGCGTCGAGGTCGCTGTTGGAGATCGCGTCGAACGCATAGCGGCCCACACCGGGCCAGGAGAAGAGGCGCTCGACGATGATGTTGCCGCCGAGGAGGAAACCGATCAGCAAGCCGATCGTGGTGAGGATCGGCAGCGCCGCGTTGCGTAGTGCGTCGACCCAGATGACCTGCCGTCGCGGCACGCCGAGGCTGCGGGCTGTGCGCACGAAGTCGCTGTCGAGGGCGACCACCATTGCCGAGCGCACCATCTTGGTGAGCTGCCCAGCGGCCAGCAGGCCGAGTGTGAGTGCGGGCAGGGCGAGCGAGCGCACCACGTCGACGAACAACCCCAGATCGCCGGCGAGGAGCGCGTCGACCGTGTAGAGGCGGGTCACCTCGGGGGGCGGCGCGATCCCCCGCGGAAGGCGGTCGGTCGGAGTGGGGAACCACCCCAACTTGTAGCTGAGGAAGTAGATCAGGACGAGCCCGAACCAGAACGAGGCCAACGAGCCGGACACCACCGCCCCGAACCGGACGACGCGGTCCACACCGCCGCCCTTGACGGCGGCGAGGACCCCGAGCGGCAGTCCGAGAGCGACGGCGACGACGACGGCCGCCGCACTGAGTTCGATCGTGGCACCGATCCGACTTCCGAGCTCGCTCGCAACCGGCTGACCGGTACGGGTCGACGTGCCCAGGTCCAGTTGGACGAGCCGTTCCATGTAGCGACCGAACTGGGTGAGCAGCGGGTCGTCGTAGCCGTACTGGGCACGGATCTCGTCGATTCGGTCCTGGGTGGCGTACTGCCCGGCGCGCAGCACCGCTGCGTCGCCGGGCAGTACCCGGGTCAGTGCGAACACCACGACGGCGATACCGGCCACGCAGATCACTGCGGTGATGGCCCGACGCACGAGGAACTTGAGCATGGGAGTCGGTCGGAATCGCGGTGTGGTCGGCGGTCAGTCGCGGTGGATGTACTGGAGGCGCAACACCTTGTCGAGGGTGTTGGTGATGCCGCTGATGTCCTTGCGAGTGACGAACACGTGATCGGCGGTGTACAGGTACGCCCACGGCGCGTCGGCGATCACCAGTTCTTGCGCCTGGCGGGCGATCTCGGCTCGCTCCTCCGGGTCGACCGAGGCCGCGCCCTGGGCGATCAGCTCGTCGAGTTCGGGGTTGCTGTAGCGGGCGTAGTTCGTGAACGCTCCGGTGCCGAGCATGAACTGGAGCTGGTAGAAGGGATCCTCACCGTACGAGTACCAGCTGTTGATCGACATCTGCAGCTCGCCGGCGTTGAGGCGAGTGGTGTACTCGGCGCCCGGCAGGGTCTGGACGTTGACGTCGATGCCGGCCTGGCGCAGCGAGTCCTGGATGAACGTCGCCGCCTGGACGTGCTGGGCGTTCTCGGCGTTGACGGTCAGCGTGACCTGGACCCCGTCGAGGCCGTTCTCCGTGAGCAACTGCTTGGCCGCCTCGACGTCGGTCTCGAACGCCTGCTCGAGGCCGAGCGAGCCTTCGATCGGCTCCGGGATCGGCGAGCCGGCGCGCTTGCCGTAGCCCTGCATGACCGTCGACACGAGCGCCTCGTACGGCACGGCCAGGCTGATCGCCTCGCGCACCACCGGGTTGTCGAGGGGCGCCATCTCGTTGTGCATCGTGAGGTAGGTCAACGAGCTCGACGGGAGGCTGTAGACCTTCAGCTCCGGGTCCTCGGCGGCCTCGGCGAGAAGATCCGGCGGCATCTCCAGGGCGATGTCGATCTCACCGCTCTTGAGGGCCAGCAGACGCTGCGACTGGTCGGGGATGACCTGCAGGCGAACCGTGTCCATCTCGGCCTCGGGCCCGTAGACGGTGAGGTCAGAACGGCTCAGCTCCATGTACTGCCCCGGCACCCATTCAGCGATCTCGTACGGGCCCGATGCCGTGGCGTTCTTGGCGAGGTACTCCGACGCCCAGCCGTCCTCGCCGGCGTTGTCCTCGGCGACCGAGGCGTCGATGATACCGAACTGGGTGAACGCGAGGACCTTGTCGATCATCGCGCTGGCGCGCTCGAAGGTCACCTCGACGGTGCGGTCGTCGACGATCTTGATCGAGCCGTCGACGTCGTCGGAGATGCCGAAGTACGGCCGCGAGCTGGTGGTGTACCCGGGCCCGCCGAGCCAGCGACGCATCGTGTAGGCGAGGTCTTCGGCGGTGATGTCCTCGCCTGAGGCGAACTTGGCGCCGTCGCGGACGCGGAGCGTGCCGGTCAAACCGTCCTCGGACAACTCGAGGCCCTCGGTCACGCCGTAGCTGAACTCACCCGTGCCGCGCAGGCCGCCGGGGACGTCGGGGTCGTCCTCCATGACCTCTTGCTGGGGCGGGCTGTACACGTTGGCCATCACGAGCCGGGCCGACACGGAGTGGAACTGCACCATGTCGATGTGGTCGATGTCGCCGCCGCCGATCACGAGTGTCTGCTCGGCTTCGGCGGGCGGGGTGTCGGTCCCGGCCGCGTCGGTGGTGACCGGTGTGGTGCCGTCGCTACCACAGGCGACGGCCGCGCTCGCCGCGAGGACGAGGAAAGCGGTATTGCGGATCAGCTTGCGCACGCTGCTGACTCCTTCTGTTCGATGAGGGACTGCTGGGGGGATTGGGGGAACTCCGGTGTCACGGCTGCGCCAGGCTGGTCGCCGCGGCGATCTGCGACAGCGCGTCGCTTTCGGCGCTCAGGTACAGCGTCACGGTCGTGACGCCGGCGTCGAACAGCTCCTTGGTTGCGGCGCGGCAGTCAGCCGGAGTGCCGCTGATCGTCATCGCCCGAACCCACTCGTCGGGGATCGGGTCGGGCTCGACGCCGGCGGCCGCCTGCTCGACGCGGCGGCCGACCTGGTCGCTGATGCCGAGCGCGTCGGTCATCGGGCTGACTCGTACGAGGTAGCGCGACAACAGGGCTCGCGCACGGTCGCGGGCGAGCGCACCGTCGGCGTCGCACACGTACATGGCGAACGCCACGATCGGCACGTCGCGGCCGGCCGCGGCGTGGAAGCGTTGCACGGCCCAGCGGACGTAGTCGGGCGAGGAGAGCACCGACAGGATCGCCCCGTCGCTGATCTCGGCGGCAAGGTCGAGCATCTTCGGGCCGATCGCACCGATGTGCACGGGGAACTCGTGGGGCGCGTGGAGGGCGATCTGGTCGGAGGGGAAGAAGCCGTCCGACGAGTACGTCTCTCCGGCGCCGAGCGCCCGTAGGGCGCCAACGTACTCCCGGACCGACGCCAGCGGCTTGCCCTGCTCGATGCCCATCTGACGCAACCAGCGCTCGACGCCGGTGCCCACGCCGAGCGTGAAGCGGTCCGGGAACGCACCCGCGATCGTCGCCGCCTCCATCGCCGCCAGGCCCGGGTGACGGGTGAACACGGGCACGACGCCGATCCCCACCGACAGTCGTTCGGTGGCTCCGAGCGCGATCGCCGCGGTCGAGATGCCGCCCGTGAAGAAGTAGTCCTCCGACGCCCACAACTCGGCAAACCCAGCCTGTTCCGCGGCGCGGGCGACGGTGGCGATCTGGGACGGCGTGACCGCCCCGCTGCCGAGCAGCAGGCCGAGCCGGTGGTCGGTGGTCATCGGTCGATTCCTTCGTTGGTGACGGCGGTGAGTCTGCGGTAGGTGGCCTCGTCGAGCACACCCGCCGCGGCGAGCTGGGCGACGAAGCCCCTCAGTGGCGGGTGAGCCGCGAACGCCGCGGCGATGTCGTCGCCCGCGCCCGGGCGGCCGTACTTGGCGCGCAGCACGGCGCGCCACATCAACGCTTCGACGTTGCCGCCGAGAACCGCGGCGGCCTGTCCGAGCGCCTCGTCGGCGGCGTCCACGGAGGAGGGGGAGGACGTGCCGTGGTCAGCCAACAACTCGGGATCGAACAGGACGCCGGCGATCTGGTCGTACGCCCGAGCGAGGCCGAGCAGACGCCCGAGCTCGCCGATCGGATCGGTGTGATCATCGACGCGCAGATCGACGAGGGCGTCGCCCCACGGTTCGCCGACGTCGGCGATCCGGCACACCTTGAGCGCCGCGGACTGCATGCCGCGGGCGTCGCCGCCGGCTGCCTGCCCGGCGGCCAGGCCGGCCAGCATGCGCGTGGCGAGGTCGCCCTCGGTGGTGGTGTAGGCGACGCTGATGGCGGGCCACACGTCGGCGTTCGTCAGCATGTTGCCCATGGCGACGTGGTCGCGGGCGACGACGTGGCCGGCCGGCTGTACGCAACCCGACCCGGTGTACGCGGCGGGTGGCCCGGCGACCGGCATACAGGCGACCTGACGCCGATCCCGGCCGGGGTCGGCCGCCACGAGCGCGGCGAGGGAGTCGGCGGCGGAGTCCCCGGCGGCCAGTCGGGCCAGCCCGAGCGGCCCGTAGCTCGGGTCGACGAACGATTGCGTGGCCACCGCGCCGACGCCCGACTGGATCCACGGGACGACGTTGCCGAGGGCGAAGTAGTGCGACTGGCTGGCGATGCCGATCTCTCCTCGCTCCAGGTCGCGGGCGACGATGGTGTAGGTCACGCGGGGCTCGCCGTGGCGATCTCGGCGAGGTGCTCGCGCACCTCGGCCACGACGCGGTCGGGGCACTCCACCAGCGGGAGGTGGCCGATCCCGTCCCACACCGCAAACTTGGCGCCGATCGCTTCGGCCAGCGCCTGGCCGGCCTCGACGCTGCTCGTGCGGTCTTCGGCGCCGGTGATCACCCGCGCCGAGCAGGCGACCTGGCCGGCAATCGGACGCACGTCGGTGGCCCCGCTGGCGGTCCAGATGTCGGCGATCACGTCGGCCCGGTTGGGATTTGCCAGCGCCAGCGCCAGTTCGATCACGGTCTGGGGGGTGTCGGGGGCGAACGAGATCTCCGGCAGCAGCGAGCGGAACATCTGCTCGGGGTCCATCTCGGCGAGCTGATCGGCGACGTGGTTCGGACCCTGCCCGGCGCGACCGAGCGACGAGCCGAAGGTCGTGATCGAAGCGACCCGGTCGGCATGGTGCACCGCCAGGTACACCGCGATCGGCCCACCGGCCGAACCGCCGACGACGTGCGCACGTTCGACGCCGACCGCATCGAGGGCGGCAATGCAGTCGGCGGCCCAATGTTCGGTGCCGAACGGCCCGACCGCGTCGGACGTGCCGTGGCCGCGCATGTCGGGGAGCACGCAGAAGTGCTCGTCGGCCAGCGCGATCGCGACCTGATACCAGGCGCGGCCCTGGAGGTTGATCGGATGGACGAACAGGATCGGCTCGCCGGCACAGTCGGGCGACCCGACGGTGCGCACGCTCAGCCGGCCGGTCGGCCCCGCGATCTCCTGGCGGCGGTTGGGCAGCACAGCGTCAGTCCTCGACCGGCAGCGAGCGGAACGCACCGGGGTACGGGAGGTAGCCGACGCCGCGGTCGGCGTACGTGTCGCCGAAGCCGGGCCGCAGGGCGTCGGGCTCAGCGCGCAGCGAGCAGTGGAAGTGCCACATCTTCCACACCGGGTTTCCGTCGCCGTCGTCCCGGCGATACACCTCGGTCGCCCGCACGGGGTGCCACTTGACCTCGGTCTCGTCGCCGCGCTTGGCGTTCCAGACGCCCTCGCAGGCGAGGTAGGCGAGGTCGCCCGACACGTCGATCCGGTGAACCCACACCTCGGTGTGGAACAGCTCGAGCTTGTCGGAGTAGTACTCCCAGAGCTTGGTCTTCTCCTCCAGCCCAAAGTACGGGTGCAGGTTGAGGTTGTACATCAGGTACTGGTCGTCACCGCCGGGGAAGACGGTCCGCATGGCCGGGATGTCGACGCCGTGGTTGGCGATCCACCACACGCGATGCAGGCGGAGGATCTCGGTCTGGTCCGCATCGAGGTTGGCAATGATGTCTTGCATTCCATGTCTCCCGGTTGGTTGCATATGCGCAATTGTCGACACGCACTGCGATCTGATGCTCTCAACTCCTGGCGGCTGCCATAGCACAGACAACGCGCTCATACGACGGCTGCAATACAACTGAGCAGGCCCATCGCAGTCGAACTCGTGAAATCTGATGGCCAATAGCCAGTAGGTGAGTGTGAGTGTAATCACGTTACATTTGTCGATGCAAGTTGCATGTAAGACTGTTACACTCCGGAAATCTGATCGAAACAGGTCGGCCCCCTGTCGACCGACGCGGCATTTCTCCGGTTTTGCCGTGCTGTCGCCGAAGTGAGTCACCATGCACCCCTCCCTGTCCTGGATCGAGCGCCTCGTGGCGTTCGACACCGTCAGCGCCCACTCCAACCTCGATCTCATCGACGCCGCCCGGCGGCTCGCTGACACCCTCGGAGTCGTCTCCCGGCAGTTCGACCATCCCTCCCAGCCCAAGGCGAACCTGTGGATCACCGTGCCCGATGCCGTTGGGCGCACAGATGGCGGCGTCGTGCTGTCGGGGCACACCGACGTGGTTCCGGTCGAAGGGCAGCAGTGGTCGAGTCCACCGTTCGAAGCCACGGTCCGGGACGGGCGCCTGTATGGCCGCGGCACGGCCGACATGAAGGGGTTCATCGGCATCGCCCTCACGTGGTTGCCGAAGTTCGCCGCAGCACGCCTGACCGAACCGCTGCACATCGCCCTGAGCTACGACGAGGAGGTCGGGTGCATCGGCGCCCCGCCGATGGTCGACGCGATCGCCAGTGCCGGGGCGCTCCCGCGGCTCTGCATCGTCGGTGAACCGACCGGCATGCGCGTCGTCACCGGGCACAAGTCGATCGCCGTCGTCCGTGTGCATCTGCGCGGGCGCGCGGCCCACTCCTCGTTGACCGACGCGGGTGTGAACGCGATCGAGTACGCCGCCGACGTGGTCGCCCTGATCCGTGACGTCGCGACGCGGTTCCGCATCGAGGGCCCGTTCGACGTGGCCTACCCGCTTGCGTACAGCACTGCCGGCGTGAACCTGATCGAGGGAGGCATCGCGGTGAACACGATCCCCGACTCGTGCACCGTCACGTTCGACGTGCGCACGATCGGCACGGTTCCGATCGACGACGTGCTCGCCTCGATCGAGTCGGAGCTCGCCCACGTCCACACCGCCATGCGCGCTCGCCACCCGGAGGCCGGTCTGACGGTCGAGCGCGTTGCCGCGGCGCCCGGCCTGGCGGGCGACGGCAACGCCGCGGCCGCCGAGTTCTGTGTCAGCCTCGGCGCCGACGCCAGCGACGTCAAGGTCACGTTCGGCACCGAGGCCGGCCTCTTCGAGCGAGCCGGGATCCCGACCGTCGTGTGCGGCCCAGGCCACATCGACGACGCCCACCGCGCCGACGAGTCGATCGAGTTGACGCAGATCCAGCGGGGCGAGGCGATGATCGACAACCTGCTGTCGCGCCTGACCGCCAGTTGAAGCACTGAGGCGTCGTCACGGCCTTTTCGTGATCTCGCACGGCAATAGTTGCAGCGCGAGATCACGACAACGAACGGCGACGATCGCTACAGGCCGTCGGCCAGCAGGCCGAACTGGCGGTAGACCTCGGCGGCGTCCCAGAAGCTGCGGACCTCCACGATCTTGGCGTCGGCGACCGTGTAGATGTCGACGCCTTCCATCGTGATCTGCTTGCCGGTGGGTTGGGGAGCGATGTCGCCGTACGGGCCGGTGTGCGTGCCGGTGGTACGCCACCACAACACGACCTTGTCCCCCGCATCGATCAGTTCGACGATCTCGGTCTGCACGTCCTCGAACGCGCCGTGGTAGCGCTCCACGTCCTCACGCATCACCTCGATCGTCGAGCCTTCGAAGCCGGTCATCACCGTGCGGGCGTCGGGCGAGATGTAGCGGTCGATCGCGGTCGGGTCGCTCGCTCCCCACAGTTCGAGGTGCATCGTGCGCACCAGTTCAGCGGGCGTGACATCGGCGTTGCTCATCGCGGTTCCTCGTGTCGCTGGCAGGGTCGGCTCATGGGGTGTGTCGGTGCCCGCTCGACGAGTTCGCGCAGGACGCGTCGCATCTCGACGGTGATCTTGTCGGCCTTGGTGTGGAACTCGGCGGTCAGGTCGAGCGGCACCGCCGTGCGACGCAACCGCTCGAGCAGGGCCTTGTCCTCCATCGCCACCGCCTGTTGGAACGCGACCACGCCGGCGATCTCATCGGGGTCGTCGGTGATGTCGTTGCGATAGTCGGTGCAGAACACGCGGGTCGTGTCGGCGTTCACCGGCTGGTGGAAGAACGTGATCGACATCACCGTCGCCTCGTCCGTGTAGCCGAGGCGGAGGTACACGTGGTGCGGCGGCGTGAAGACCCAGAAGGACTCGCGCTCCACCGTGCGGAACTCGGCACCGGACTGGTACGAGTCGGCCAGCGCCTTGGTCGTGTGCTGGTAGCGCACCGAGAAGCTGAGTCCGTCGCGCACCACCTCGTAGTCCGTCACGCGACGGTCCTCCATCGTGCCGAACGTGTCGAGGTGCAGGAACCCGAGATGGCCGGGGTCGAGGAAGTTGTCGGCCATCTGTGCTGCGCTTGCGTTCCACGCCAGCGGTGGCAGCGGGCAACGCACGAACGACTCGTCGTCGTGTTCGGCCACGCGCGGCAGGTCGGTGATCGGCGGCTCCGGGGCGATCCAGATCAGGCCCAGGTGTTCGACCACGCCAGCCGCCGCACCGCAGCCGGCACGGGCGGGGATCGGCGCCTCGGGCGACTGCGCCGGGATCTCGACGCACGCACCGTCGGCGCCGAACGTGTAGCCGTGGTAGGCGCAGCGCAACGCTGCACCAGCGGGGGTGACCTCGATCCTGCCGGCGCTCAGCGGGGCCAGGCGATGCGGACACTCGTCGTGCAGCGCGGCGAGCGCGCCGTCGAGGCGCACGACGCACCAGTACTCACCGAGCAGCTCCACCGCCAGCGGACCGTCGTCGGCCAGCTCCTCCACACGAGCGACCGGATGCCAACACCGACGCAGCATCGGGTGCGTGTTGTCGAGCCACGTCACGTCATCCATGCGACACCGGCGGGGCGCCCTGGGTCGAGCGGCCCGACTCGTGCTCGGGGAACAGATCGGCGTAGGTGTCGCCCTCGACGTATGGGTGCTCGTCGAGGAGGTCCTCGTCGATGTGCACGCCGAGGCCCGGTCCGGTCGGCGCGGTGATCGTCCCACCCTGCAGATCGACGAGCGCCAGGCCGGGGTTGTCGCCGATCTCGGTGATCATCGGTTGGTGCCCGTCGATGTCGTACTCGCACAACCGAACCCGCGCCGCCGTGGCCCAGTGCAGGTTGGCCGCCAGACCGACCACCGTCGGCCCGCCCACGTGCGGGATCACTTCGATCGAGTGACGCTCGGCGATGTCGACGATGCGCAGACAGTTGAGGATCCCGCCGGCCAGGGTGGCATCCGGCTCGAACACTCGCGCCGCGTCGCGACGAGCCAGCTCGGCATAGGCGGCCGGAGAGTAGACCCGCTCTCCGACCGCCACCCGGATCGGCGACGCGTGCTGCACCCGCTCGAGCCCGTCGAGGCGGTACTGCGGCACCGGCTCTTCGAAGAAGTGGATCTTGAACGGGGCGATCGCGTGGGCCAGCTCGATCGCCGTGTCGGGATCGTGGAACCAGTACGAGTCGACACCGATCAGCATCTTCGGTCCGACATGCTCGCGGACGGTGCGCACCACCTCGACGTCGTCGGCGACGTCACGTCCCAGCCGCACCTTCACCCCGGCGAACCCGAGGGCCATGCACTGGTCGAAGTAGTGGGCGTGCCACTGCGCCGACTCCTCGAACATCGTCGTGCCCGTGCCGTACAGCGGAATCGGGTGGGCGCCGCCCCCGAGCAGCCGGTGGACGGGCGCCCCGAGGTGCTTGCCGAGGATGTCCCACAGCGCGATCTCGATCGCCCCGAGCGTCTGGCTCGTCGCCCCCTCCGTGCCCAGGTATCCGTCGAGCACCACACCGAGGTCAGCCATCCGGTCACGGATCGCCAGCGGATCCTTCCCGACCAGGTGTCCCGCACAGACGTCGTCGACGATCGCGGCGAACACCGTCGGATACGAATGGCCCCAGTTGGTCGACGCCTCACCCCAGCCGACCGTGCCGTCGTCGGTCTCGATGCGCACCAGGGCGAAGCTGCGCTGCATCGGCGGATCCACCTTGCGGTAACCGGCGAGCCGGGCCCGCACGTCGACGATCCTCATGACGACGGTTCTAGTCGCTCCGCGGCGTGTGATAGCCGTGAGCGATCACCTTGTAACGCGGCGTTCACGCCGTTCGATCATTGCCGACCCAATCGCCACTTAGGTTCGACGCCCATCGAGGCCGACGATCGGCCGCGGATCACGACCGACGAGTATTTGCAGGAGTTCTCTTGGGCGACACAGGCGGTTGGCGATGGGGAGCGACGATCACCTCGCTCCTCGCCCCTGCCGCCGGCATCGTGCTCCTGCTCGCACTGTGGGTGTGGGGAGGCCGGGCCGGATGGGCCGCAGGGATGGTCGTCACGCCTGCCGAGGCGATCGCTCCGATCCTCGGCGACAGCAGGGACTCCTACCGGCGGGCCGCCGCCTCCACCGTCTCCGCCGCAGCCCGCGGGTTCCTGATCGGCGGCGGGTTCGCCTACCTCGCCGCACTCGTCGCCGTCTCGGTCCCAGCCCTGCGCGGGTTCGTCGCCCGCCTCGCCGCCGTCGCCAACGCCGCTCCGTGGGTGGCCGTGGCACCGGTCCTGCTGATCATCCTCGGACGCGACCCAGGGCCCCGTCGCAGTCGCCGCGCTGGCCGTGTTCTTCCCGATCTTCGTGTCGACCTCCGTCGGCCTCGCCGCAGCGCCCGCCGCCACCCACGACGTGGCCACGGCCCTCGGGGCCGGCCGGTTCCGGCGACTGTGGTCGGTGCAGCTACCGGCGTCGTGGCCGTCGACCGCCGACGGCCTCAAGCTCGCCGCCCCCGCAGCGCTCGCCGGCGCCGTGTTCGGCGAGTGGTACGGCGCCGAACGCGGACTGGGGGTGCTGCTCATCACGTCGATGCAGGGTGGGCGAGCCGATCGGCTGTGGGCCGCCGCGCTGCTCTGCGCCGCCGCCGGGCTCATCGCCTACGGCGTCTTCTCGGGCGTGCGGGCACTCGCCATCCGGAGGTACGGGGCAGCCGTCGGGACGTCGCCGGCCGCAGCGGCCGGCGCCGTCGCCAACCGGAGCCGGGCACGACACGCCGCCAACGAAGCGGCCGCCGTGCTGATGGTGACCGTCGTGCTCGTCGGCCTGTGGTGGACGTGGGTCGAGGTCAAGGACATCGCCGCCATCGTCGTGCCGGCCCCGCCCGCCGTGCTCACGACCTGAGCGCGCGCCCGGCGAGTACCTCAGCGCTGCGCTCCACACCATGCTCACCGCGTTCATCGCGCTCATGATCGGTACGGCGTTCGGACTCGCCGCGGCGTTGGCCGCCTCGCGGTTCCGATTCGTCGCCGGGATGTCCGTGCCGTTCATGGTGCTGCTGTCGGCCACGCCGCTGTTCGCCCTCTTTCCCCTCTTCGCCAGGATCATCGGCTACAACGAACGGACCGTCTGGGCGCTCGCCGCGATGCTCGTGTTCTTCCCGATCTTCGTGTTCACCCGGTCGGACTCGAGGCGGCAACCGAACCCATGCTCGACGTGGCCGGGGCCCTCGGCGGACAGCGCAGCGCACGGTTCCGATACGTCGTGATGCCCGCCGCAGCACCGCACGTCGCAAGCGGCTTCCGCATCGCTGCCGGCTCGGCGATCATCGCCGCCGTCGTCGGCGAGAGCCTGATCGGCCGCCACGGCCTCGGCGTCGAGTTCGCCTACTCGTACCGACTGCTCGACCTCCGCACGCGTTCGGTGCGGCGATCGTCGTCGTCGTGTTGTCGGTGGCCATCTTCTCGCTCGCCGGCAGGGGCGAGCGAGCGGTCCACGAGCGATGGGCCTGAGCGCACCGACCACGACCTGCCACCACCGCCACGAACAGCAAGGGAGAGGAACCACCACCATGTACACACGTAGAGGCTTCATCAAGACGTCGGGCGTTCTCGGCGGGTTGACGTTCCTGTCCTCGCCGGCGATCCTCGCCGCCTGCGGCTCCGACAGCGACACGTCGTCCCCGACCGACGCCGCGGGACGACGGGCGCAACCACGGCGGGCAGCACCACCGCGACCGCGGCGGTCGCCCTCGGATCGGTGGCGACGGTCTTCAACTGGCTGCCCGACATCGAATGGTCCGCCTGGTACCTCGCCGAGGATCGCGGGTACTTCAGCGACCGCGGTGTCGAATCGTCGCTCATCCACGGCGGCCCGAACGCCGCGGCCGTGCCGCAGGTGCTGGCGAGCGGCGAGGGCAACGTCGGCATCTCTGCCAGCGAGCTCGACATCATCAAGGCCAACAACGAGGGGCAGGACTTCGTGATCATCGGCGCCATGTACCAGCGCAACCCGCTCGGGCTGACGTGGATGACCGAGACCGGCATCGAGACCGTCGACGACCTGATCGGGCTGCGGATCGGCGGCCCGCAGGGTGACCAGGTGCAGATCGACGCCATGTTCAGGGCGAACGGACTCGAGGCCGATTACACGTTCGTGCCGATGGGCTTCGACCCCCAGCCGCTCGCCGACGAGGAGGTGGACGCCATCGCGTCGTACGTCACCAACCAGCCGATCCAGCTGCGCCTCGCGGGCCATGACGTGAGCGCGATGCCGTACTCCGACCTCGGGTTGCCCTCGTACGGCGACATCCTGTTCGCCTCCAAGGCGTGGCTCGGCGAGAACCACGATCTCGTGGTGGCCTACCTCGCCCGCCTGCTGCAGGGCGTGGGCGCCAACGTGGACGATCCGAGGGCGTCGCTGCCGATCTTGCAGGAGCGCTACGGCGCCGACAACGAGATCAACCCGGAATCGGCTGCCGCCTCCAACCCCGAGTACTCGCGTTGATGTCGAGCCCGTTCTCCGACGCCAACGGGTTGCTCAGGGTCGACCCGGCACGGATGGGCGACGATATCCTCCCCGCCCTCGAAATGGCCGGTGAGACCGAGCTGCCGACGGTCGACGAGTTTCTCGACAGCAGCTTCCTCGAAGAGGCGCACAGCTTGTCGTGACCGAGGCCGGTTTCGAACTCCAGGAGGTGGCGAAGGAGTTCGTCATCAAACGTCAGCCGCTCCTGGCGATCGAGCGGTTCGACCATCGTGGCCCGATCGGCACCCTCACCGCACTGGTGGGGCCGTCGGGC
>CAVPQI010000002.1:107500-500652 GCA_963707515.1 Ilumatobacteraceae bacterium | reverse complement strand
CACCCTGGCTGGCATCCTCGCTGACACCGTCGCCGGCACGTCGCAGACATGGTTCGGATCGTAGGACTGCCGGGCGCGGGGCGCGAATCTGGTCGGAGGTGCCGGAGCGCTCGAGTTGGCGATCGCCCGTCAGGCGATGCGACGACGTTGGCGGATCATCCGCCGTCGATCACGCTCGGTGGCGCCGCCCCACACGCCCGCCTTCTCGCGGACGGCGAGGGCATGTTCGAGGCACGCCTGCTTGACGTCACAACCCGCGCAGACGGATTTGGCCACCTCCGCGCTCTCGTCGTCTTCTGGATAGAAGACGGATGCATCGAGGCCCCGACATGCCCCCAGATCCCACCACTTCAGTTCTTGTACCGACACTGCCGCTCATCTCCCACGGACCTCTGTACGCCATTCGCCCACGCATCGTCACGGTGGCGACGAGCCGAATCTAGAACCACTCGCGGCGATGCGCCAGTGAAAATCTGCTCGTAACACGGTCGTCTTGCTGGCGAAACGCGTTCCGCCGGCAGTTTCGGTCAGTCGTCGTCGGCGAGCCGGTAGGCCCGCGCCAGCACCTGCAACGGGTTGGCGACGCCGTCACCGCGCTGCTCGGTGATCGCCGTGTTGGCGACGTGGCAGTCGCCGGCAATGACCGTCCGCGGCGTTCGCTCGGCGGCGGCGACCTCGGCACCGAGCGAGGCAGCCATCGACAGCGCCAGCCGGTCGTGCGACGCCTGTAGTCCCCACCCGTCGCCACTGCCCGAACACCGGGCGACGACGGTCACCTCGGCGCCGGTGAGCCCGAGCAGCGTGGCCGCCGCCGGCGTGTCGCCCGTCCGGGCGTGACAGGCGAGGTGGTACGTGATCGCATCGGGCACGTCGCCGCCGAAGTCGGTGTCGAGCTCGCGGTCCGGATCGTGATGGAGGCCGAGCAGGAACTCGGCCGGGTCGGCGGCGCGGCTGGCGACGAGCGCTGCCTCGGGCGTGCCGAGGTGGCCCGGAGCGTGGTCGACGAGCACTCGCCGGCACGTCGGCTGGAGCACGAGTAGCGCGGCGTCGTCACCGCGCTCGCCGAGCTCGGCGGCCAGACGGTCGGTCGTGCGGCGGGCGATCGCCGTGTACCCGTCGATGTCGCCGGCGTGGAGCAGCGCGGCGCCGCAACAGCCGGCCGCGCTGAGGACGGTTGCCACGTCGTTGTGCTCGAGGACGCCGACGGCAGCGCGCCCGATCGCCGGTTGGTGGTACTCGACGAGACACGTCGGGTGGATCATGGCCACCGCCTGCGGCTCGTCGATGGTGCGACCCGAGCGGCGGCGAAACCAGGTCGAGAAGCGCTGCTTGGCGTACGGCGGCAGCAATCGCTCGGCCGAGACCCCGGTGACGGCGGTGAGCACGCGGCGCGAGACCGAGCCCGGTCGCGCCGCCGCGATGCGGCCGACCAGCGGCACCGTCGTCGCCACCCGCCCGTTGCGTTCGGTCCGCGCGGTCACGGCAGCGGCGGTGGCGGCGCGCAGCGACCGGTGCTGTCCGTCGTGGATGATGCCCTTGGCGCGCAGCATCACCCGCGGGACGTCGATCGCCAGCTCGTGCCGGTCAGGCAGGTACGGGCAGCGTTCAGCGCAGCGGTCGCACTGGTAGCACGTCTCGACGACCTCGTCCTGGTCGGCCGGCGTCATCGAGCCGGCATCCATCGCGTCGCTGCCCGACGGCGGGGTGCGATGAGCGATGCGGTCGAACAGCATCGGGAACGTCGGGCAGAGGTCGACGCAGGCGCGGCAGCCGTTGCAGACGTCGAACACTCTGCTCAGCTCGCCGCGCAGGTCCGCCTCGTCGCGGTAGGCGGGGTGCAGGGGGTCGTACGTCGTCGTCATCGGCGGGTCATGGGGAGCGAATTGTGGTCGAGCGTTCCTCGGCGACATTCTCTCGCAGTTGTCGATCGCCCGTAGCATCGCCGTCATGGCGGCCCCCGGGCGACCGTTCCTGCGTTCGGCGATGGTCGAGGCGTTGGTCGAGTCGTCGTCGCCTGACGGAGCACCGTTCGACGTCGTCGTGATCGGCGGTGGGATCACCGGCTGCGGGGTCGCCCTCGATGCGGCCGCCCGCGGATTGCGCACTGCGCTGGTGGAGCGCGACGACTTCGCCAGCGGTACCTCGTCGAAGAGCTCGAAGATGATTCACGGGGGCCTCCGCTACCTGCAGAACGGCGACACCCGGCTCGTTCGTCAGGCGCTCCGCGAACGCCATCGGCTGATGCGCAACGCACCGCACCTCGTGGAGGTGTTGCCGTTCATGATCCCGATCATGACCAAGGACGGCGTCGTCTCGAAGAAGATCGCCAAGGCGTTGCGCCCGGCGATGTGGATGTACGACGCCGTCGGCGGCTGGCGGATCGGCCGCGTGCATCGCCGAGTCGACGCCGATCAGGCGGCGCGTCACTTCCCGACCGCCCGCCTCGACCGCCTGTCGGGTGGCTTCGTGTACTACGACGCCAGCGCCGACGACGCCAGGTTGACGTTGACGATCGCCCGCACGGCGGCCGAGCACGGGGCGGTCGTGGTCAACCGCTGCCCCGTCGTCGAGCTGACGACCGACGCCGCCGGCCACACCGACGGCGTCACCGTCGAGGCCGACGGCCGGCGGATCACGATCCCGGCGCGCAGCGTGGTCAACGCCACCGGGGTGTGGGCCGACACGATCCGCACACTCGACGACGGTGTCGACCCACACGCCATCCGCCCTGCCAAGGGCGTGCACGTCGCCCTGCCGTGGGAGCTGGTGCGCGTCGACATCGCCGTGATCATCCCGGTGCGCAGCGACAAACGGAGCCTGTTCGTCGTGCCCTGGGGGAAGCGGGCCGACGGCACCTTCGAGCACGTCTACGTGGGCACCACCGACACCGACACCGACCAGCCGCTCGACGAGCCACGATGCGACGGCGATGACGTCGACTACGTGCTCACCGCACTCAACGAGGCGCTGACGTCGACGGTCACGCGCGCCGACATCACCGGCACGTGGGCCGGTCTGCGTCCGCTCGTCGCCGCCGCTGGTGTCGATCCGGCGGCCAAGACGGCCGACCTGTCGCGACGCCATCGGGTCGACGTCAGCGACTCCGGCGTGGTGACGGTCACCGGCGGCAAGCTGACCACGTACCGGGAGATGGCCGAGGACACCGTCGACGTGATCGTCGAGCGGCTCGGCGGTGGGCGCCGCCGCTGTCCCACGCGACGGCTGCGACTCGCCGGCGCCGGCACGACGGGCACCGACCGCCTCGACCGCCGGTTCGGCACGTCCGCCGACGAGGTCCGAGCGCTGATCGCCCTCGACGCCTCGCTCGGCGAGCCGTTGGTGCGCGGGTTGCCGTACGTGCGCGCCGAGGCGATCCACGCCGTGCGCGCCGAGATGGCGACATCGCTCGACGACGTGCTGTTGCGCCGCACCCGGGCGCACCTCTTCGATCGTGCCGCCTGTGCGGCCGCCGCCGAGCGGGTCGCCGAGCTCATCGCACCCGAGTTGGGCTGGGACGACGACGAGGTCGCCCGCCAGGTCGCCGACTACCGTGCGCGGTGCGCCGCAGAAGTCGCCGCCGAGTCCGACCACAGCGACGCCTCAGGGGATCCTCATGCCGACCTCGCCAACACCACCGATTGAACTGAACGGCGACCGCTCGCACTTCGCGGGCGGCGTCGAGGTGCCCGAGGAGGCGATCGAGGCCCTGCGTGCGGTGTGCGAGACGATCGACGAGGGACCGGTGCTCGCCGAGTCGAGCCGCGACTGGTGGCCACTGGCGTTGCACTGGGCGCTCGCCGGTGAGGTGCCCAACGTGGCCGACGTCGTCGTCCGCCCGACGACCACTGCGGAGGTCGTCGGTGTGGTCCAGGTGTGCAACAACGGCCGCCTGCCGCTGACGGTCGCCGGTGGCCGCAGCGGGGTGTGCGGCGCCGCGGCGCCCGTGTTCGGCGGCGTGGTGCTCGACACGACGGCGTTGGCTGGCGTCGTCGACGTCGATGCGATGTCGGGTGTCGTCGAGGTGCTCCCCGGCACGTTCGGGCCCGACCTCGAAGACGAGCTGCGTGGGCGGTACGGCCTGACGGTCGGCCACTTCCCGCAGAGCTTCGACCTGGCCACCGTCGGCGGGTGGGTGGCTTCGAGAGGCGCCGGCCAGTTCTCGACGCGCTACGGCAAGATCGAAGACATCGTCGTCGGGCTCGAAGCGGTGCTCGCCGACGGCCGTGTCATCCGCACGGGGGGTGCGCCGGCGGCGGCGGCCGGACCCGACCTGACGCAGTTGCTCCTCGGTTCGGAGGGCACGCTGGCGGTGATCACCCGGGTGTGGCTGCGCGCCCATCCCCTGCCGCCCTCGACGGGGCGGGCGGCGTTCGAGTTCGACTCGTTCGTCGACGGCATCGAAGCGTGCCGGCGGATCATGCGCGCCGGGGCGACTCCCGCCGTGCTGCGCCTGTACGACGCCGCCGAGACGCAACGCAGCCACGGCGGCGACGGTGAGCGGTGCGTGCTGCTGGTGCTCGACGAAGGCGACGAGGCGATCGTCGGGGCGACGCTCGACGTCGTCCGCCGTGGCGTCGACGAGGTCGGTGGTGCCGTCGCCGACGAGGCGCTCGTCGATGCCTGGTTTGCTCACCGCAACGACACCTCGGCACTGCAGGCGCTGACCCGCAAGGGCTTCGTCGTCGACACGATGGAGATCGCTGCACCGTGGTCGCGCCTGGCGCCACTCTTCGACGACGTCCGTGCGGCGATGCTCGCAGTGCCCCACGCCCGCGCCGCCACCTGCCACCTCTCACACAGCTATCTCGACGGCGCCTGCCTCTACTTCACGTTCGCCGCCACGCCGCCGGCCGACGAGGTCGAGGCCACGTACATCGCACTGTGGGACGCCGGCCAACGGGCGACGCTCGCCGGGGGCGGCAACCTGTCGCACCATCACGGCGTGGGCATCAACCGCGGCCGGTTCGTGGCCGAGGCGCTCGGCGACGGCTTCGAGGTGCTGGCAGCGATCAAGTCGACGCTCGACCCGAACGGGATCCTCAATCCGGGCAAGCTCGGCCTACGTTCGCCGTTCGGGGAGGTGCCGTGGCCGTGAGCGACGTCAACAGCTCCGCCCCCGGGTCGCGCTTCGACCGTGACGCCGTGTTGTCGGGCATCGCCGTGTGCCTGTTGCTGGCGATCCCGCTGACGTTGATCTCCGGGTTCGTCGACTCCGACGACGGTGCCGTCAACGCCTTGTTCTTCTTCGGCGCGGCGTTCGGGTTCGTCGTCGGCGGCGGCTGCGCGGCGTGGATCCAGGCGCGCGGCACCCCGCTGTCGCACTCGGTCCTCACCACCGTCGTCGCCTACGGCGGCGCCCAGGGCCTGTTCCTGGTGATCCGTCTCGCTCGCGGCGACGACGTCAACTGGTTCGGGCTCCTGTTCACCTTGTCGCTGGTCGTGCTGTGCGGGGTGCTCGGCGGCATCCTCGGCAGCCGCCTCCAAGCCCGGGGATTCGTCCCGTCGAGCAGGAGGAAGCAGTCGTGAGCGGACGCTCGATCCTCGTCGTCGACGTCGGCACCACCGGGCTACGGGCCGCGCTCGTCGACGAGACGCTGGCGGTGTCCGCGATGGAGTACCGACCCTTCGCGCCGTCGATGCCGGCACCAGGCCTCGCCGAGTTCGACGCCGCGGCGATGGCGTCCGCCGTGCTCGACGCCGCGCACGCCACCCTCGCCCGCGCCGCCGGGCCCGTCGTCGCCGTGGGGATCACCAACCAGCGGGCGAGCACCGTGGTGTGGGACCGGACGACCGGTGATCCGGTGGGGCCGGCACTGGGCTGGCAGGACCTGCGGACGATCGGCGAGTGTCTGGTCGTCAACGGTGAGCACGATTGGGTGCTGGCGCCCAACCAGTCGGCGACCAAGGCCGGTTGGCTGCTCGCCAACACGCCAGGTCTCGAAGGGCGCGACCTGGCGATCGGCACCGTCGACTCGTGGATCGCCTGGACGCTCAGCGAGGGCGCCGTCCACGTCAGCGACGTCACCAACGCCTCGACGACGACGACGGGGTTGCGGCGCGTCGACGGGTCGGGTTGGAACACCGAGATCTGTGCGGCCCTGGGCATCCCGATCGAGGCGTTGCCGGCCGTCGTCGACTCCGTCGGCGTGTGTGCGACGGCGACGGCGCTCCCCGGCGACCTGCCCATCGCCGCGTTGATCGGCGATCAGCAGGCGTCGCTGGTCGGCCAGAACTGCGTGCGTCCGGGCCGGGCGAAGATCACGTTCGGCACCGGCGGAATGCTCGACCTGTGCACCGATCTTGCCGCGCCGACGGCCGCCCGTCGCCACCCGAACGGCACCTATCCGCTCCCCCTCTGGTCGCACGACGGCGCCGTCGCGTGGGGCGTCGAGGGGATCATGCTGTCGGCGGGCACCAACGTCGAGTGGCTGCGCGATGACCTCGGGCTGATCGACACACCGGCCGCCAGCCACGACGTCGCCGCCGCGTGCCGTGACACCGACGGCGTCCTCTACGTCCCCGCACTGATCGGTCTCGGCACGCCACGCTGGGATTACGGGGCGCGCGGCACGCTCATCGGCATCACCCGCGGCACGAGTCGAGCGCACGTGGTGCGCGCCGTGCTCGAAGGCGTCGCGCACCGCGGCGTCGACCTGCTCGAGGCCGCTCGTGCCGACACCGGCTCCGAGGTCGCCACGGTGCGCATCGACGGCGGGATGAGCCGCAATCCGACCTTCGTCCAGGCGCTCGCCGATGCCGCCGGTTGCGCCATCGAGGTCGCCCCGGTGGCCGAGTCGACGACGGTCGGTGCGGCGTTCCTCGCCGGTCTCGGCGTCGGGTGTGTGGGACGACTTCGACGCCCTCGACGAGCTCTGGACACCTGCCGCTGTGGTCGAACCGGACCCCGACGGACCGACCGCGGCGGGCGGCACCGCGGGCCGTGAACGTTGGCGCGAAGCGGTCGATCGCTCCGCCGCGTGGATCCCCGAGTTGTCCGCACTCGACTTCTGAGCGATCCCGTCGTCGACGCAACCGTCACCCTAGAATTGCTCGAACGCCCTCCCAGCGGGAAGGCTGTCGTTCGCATGACCCCGAAAGGACCCTCCCACGTGGATCTCGAATCCGCTCCGACCAGATCTCGGCGCCAACTCTTCGGGGTGATCGGTGCAGCCGGTGCTGCCAGCGCCGCGGCGCTGACGATCGCCCGCCCTGCCGCCGCCGCGCCGGAGCCCGCTCCGAGCAGCCCGACCCAGGACGACAAAGCGCTCCTGCGTCCGGTGATGGAGATGGAGCTCACCGCCCGCGACCTCTACCTGGAGGCTGCTGCTGCCGGGATGTCGGAGCAGGCCACGCTGCTCGCGGTGGAGTTCGCCGCCAACCATGCGGCCTACGCCGACGGCATCGCCGGAGCCTGCGGGTTCTCGGCGAACACCCGCGACGAGGGGCTGTTCCTCGAGCACGAGGGTGAGTTCGCCGGCGGCAGCGACGCGGAGTTCGCCTCCGCGGCGTCGACGCTCGAGAACACGGCCGTGGCGACGCACATGTCGCTGTTCCCCGACTACGTGTCGGTCCAGGCTCGCGAGCTGAGCGCGGCGATCCTCACCGTCGAAGCGCGCATGGCGACCGTCCTGATCGAGTTCGCCGGCGACGCCACCGACCTCGACGCCCTGCTCGAGCCGGAAGCTGAGCCGCTGACCCTCGACGGGGGTGCGGCATGACCGGCATGTTCAACGACGCGGGCCGCTTCGGGCGGCGCGATGCGATCAAGGTCGGCGGACTCACCGTCTCGCTGGCGGCGCTCGTGGCCGTGTGCGGCAACGACCGCGGTGGCAGCGAGGCCGGCGGCCGTGTCGGCTACCAGCCGCCGATCACCGCCCCGCCCGAGTACGGCGTGGACGACGTGGTGCTGCTGCGCACGATCGCCTCGGTGGAGCTCACGGTCGCCGACGCGTACGCCGGCCTGATCGAGAACGGTGCCGTCGAAGGCGAGGTGCTGACGTTGATCGAGCGCTTCGCCGAGAATCACCGGGCGATCGCCGAGGAGATGAACGGCTTTGCCGTCGACGCCGGTGGCGATGCGTGGGAGTGCGGCAACCCGTGGCTCGTCAGCCGCCTCGTCGAGCCGCTGCTGGAAGCGATCGACTTGAGCGACAACGCCGAGCGCGACGTCTTCAACTCCGCCGTGGCGATGGAGAACCTCACCGTGGCCACGAACCAGGCCTACGCCATCCTCATCACGATCACGGACGCAGCCGAGGCGGCACTCGCCGCGGCTGCGCTCGAGGCCCGCCAGTCGGCGGCGCTCGTGTCGCAGGTGGTCGGCTACGACGGGTACGTGTCGCCGGTGCTCGGTGGCGGTGATGCGCCTCTCGATGCCGATGGCATCGTGTTGCAGTTCGCCGTGCAATCGCGCTTCGGTTCGACGGGTCAGATCGACCTGGTCGCCGGTCCCCCCGACGAGAACGGCGTCCGCGTCACCTTCTCGCTGCAGACGCCGGCGGACAACGCCTACGTCTACGCCGAGCTCGAACCGTCCTGCTGACGACGTCCACGCTTTCGTCGTCGTCGTCGGAGCGCAGCCGCTGACGCGGACCGAGCGCGATGAGCGAACCCCGTGCATCTGCGGGTTCCGTTCATCGCGTTCGTCCGCTGATCGATCCGGATGCTCGGTGCGCTGCGTACACTCGGCTGCGCAATGGTGAGGTGGCCGGGTGGCCGCGGCGATGCGTTTCGACGTGCCGTCGAGGAAAGTCGGGACTCCATCGGGCAGGGTGCTGGCGAGAGCCAGGTCGGGGTGACCTGACGGACAAGTGCAACAGAGAGAGACCGCCGATGGGCCGGGCAACCGGTCACAGGTGAGGGTGAAACGGTGCGGTAAGAGCGCACCAGCGGCGACGGTGACGTCGTCGGCTCGGTAAACCCCACCCGGAGCAAGGCCGAGCAGAGGGTACGGACGGCCCGTCCGCACCGACGTGAGTCGGCGCAACCCTCGGGTAGGCCGCACAGATGGATGGCCACCGGGCGCACTCCTCGGAGTCGCTCACAGAATCCCGCTTACAGGCCACCTCACCATTGCGCAATGCCTGGTCGGCGCAGCTGGCCCTCGTGCTCCCTCCCGGCTCGGCGCAGCCAGGTGGATGCTCGGCGGGCGCGAGCGTTGCCATGAGCGAATGGACCGAATGGTGGACCGTTGGCTCATCGCCTCCCGCGTAGGCCGCGACCCGATGAGCGCTCGGACCGGGTAGGGGGCCATTCGCTCATCGCGAGCGCCCAGAATTCCCGATCTGGCGCCGAGCGTCCAGATCGATCCGGTCTCAGTGCGGCGGCTCCCGGACCTCCGAGGCGGGCGGTGGTCCGGGAGCCTTCGGAGGCTGCGCGACGGGGCGGACCGTCGCAATTGTCCCCCGCACTGCCAGAAAGTAGTGCGTCCGGCGATGGCGCGGGTGATCCCACTCGATCTCGGCACGACGAGGTCGGCTACGTCCCGTCGGCGACCACAGGGTCGGGTGTCGACGGCCGTCCGAGGCGGACGAATGCCCAGTCGGCGAGTCGATGAACGACGGTGACGACGAGCGCCACCACGAAGATCCCGAAGAATCCGTTGATGTTCACGTCGTCGCCGAGCACGAGGTCGATCGCCCAGATGAACACGAACTTCGAGGAGAACATCACGAACCACACACCGAACGCCATCAACGCCGTCGCCCGGCGCGAATCGCGGTGGCGGAGGTGGCTGACGATCGCGTCCTTGACAGCGAACGCCCCGCAGGTGAGGACTTCGAGGACGACGGCGGCGAGGAAGACGTCGCTGAAGCTCTGCGCCTCGACGACCGACGAGTAGTCGTCGAAGAAGCCGAGCACGATCGCGTAGATCAAGGTGCCGACGAACAGTTCTTTGAAGAGCAACTGGCGCGAGGTGAATTGGCGGGTGCCGTCGATCGGCGCAATCTAGGTGGCGCTCCCTGTCTGCAGGTGATCGCCGGCCGACCCGTCAGCGAGCCGGGTCGAACGGAAGTCGGCGAGCGAGCGGCAGATCGCAGCGATCACCCCGGCGAGTGCACCGGTCCGCAGCAGGTCGCCGGAGCGCTCGGTGTGCGCTCGACGCGTGTGCGGCGGGTTGTTGCGTGGCGGTCATCGGGTGCTGCCTTCCGGTTGGTCCGCAGCGGCGAGGAGCCTCGAGAGGTTGTCGATCAGCTCACTCCAACCGGCGGTCATCTCGGTGAAGAACTCGTTCTCCCAATCCGCACCCGTGCCGTAGGCGCTGGTGACGACGCGGATCACGGAGCTGCCGCCGGAGGCCGCGGCGACCAGGAACTCGGTGGCGATCGGGCTCAGCGACGGGAGGTCTCGGTACACCTCCGACAACGAGACACCGATCGATTCGAACCACTCGACCATCTCGCTCGGGATGTCCTCGGGACGATCGGCGATCGGCCACGGTTCCTCGAAGGCGAATCGTTGGTTGGGCGCGTAGTCGGTGACCACGCCGGTGGACACGAACCCGCCGAGATCGAACGACACCTCCCCGCCGATCCGCGGATCGAGCTGGGTCGGCAGCATCCAGGCGGTGAGGCCGTCGGCGGTGGCGATCGCCTCCCACACCTGTTCCGGCGTGGCCGCCACCTCGAACGTGCGCTCCATCCGATGTTCGATGCGTTCGGGATGTGCGGCGTCGTCGCGGGTGTGGTCGTTCATGATTGCTCCTCGGGTCGGGGATAGGACGAGATGGTCAAACGGTGCGGGCGCCCATCGTCGTGGTGGTACGTGGCAACCAGGGCGGCGACCGCCGCCTGCAGCTCGACGGCGAACGCGGCACGGTCGTCGGCCGATGCGAACCCGATGACCGTGTCGACGGTCAGCGTCGGCAGGCGGCGACCGTTGGCGGCACCGGCGATCGCACCGACCTCGGACACCGCACGGGCGTTGACCGCGATCAGGTAGGCGGCCGACAACTGATCGGCGACCTCGTTCGGGTCGAGGGCGGCCGGTTGCAGCACGTCGGGCGACACGACGAGGTGTCGTGCGGAACGGCGCATCAACCGTTCGGTGATGCCGCCCCACGCCCGCTCCTCGGCCAGCTCGACCAGCCCCTGCGCCTCCAGCGCCTTGAGGTGGTAGTTGACCTTCTGGCGGGTCAACCCGACCGCGGCAGCGACCGTGGTCGCCGACGCCGGTTCGCTCAGGGCGGCGAGGATCGAGGCTCGGATCGGGTCGAGCGCGACTTCGACGGTGGCGGCGTCGGTGAGTACTCGCAGTTGTTCCACGTCCCGACCGTACGTGTTGACAAATTAAGTTGTCAAGGGATGTTGTTTCGACTCGATCGGTGTCGGGCGCCCGCGCCGGGGAAGACTGCGAGCGTGGACGGCGCTCCGGGAGGTGATGTGCGATGACGATGACGGAACGGGTCGACGCATTCCAGCGTCGCCATCCGATCGTCGCCTTCCCGATCGGCGTCCTCTACAAGTTCGGTGAGGACCAGGGCCCGTACCTCGCCGCGCTCATCACCTACTACGGGTTCTTGTCGTTGTTCCCGCTACTGCTGCTCCTCACGTCGATTCTCGGGTTCGTGCTCGACGACCGCCCGGACCTCCAACAGCAGGTGCTCGACTCGACCCTCAGCCAGTTCCCGGTGATCGGCGACCAGATCGCCGACCCGCAGGGGCTGCAGGGAAGCGTCGGGGCGATCATCGTCGGTGGTGTCGTGGCGTTGTACGGCGGCCTCGGCGTCGCCCAGGCGATCCAGAACACGATGTACGTCACCTGGTCGGTCCCCCGCAACCGGCGACCGAACCCGATCCGGGCCCGTCTACGCAGCCTGCGCTTCATCGCCGTCGCGGGACTGGCCGTCGTGGCGACGACGATCCTGTCGAGCGTCGGGCTGGGTGCGGCGACGTTCGGGGCCGATCTCGGCACGTGGACCACGGTCGCCGCGATCGGCTTGTCGATCCTCGTCAACGTCGCCGTGTTCGTGGTGACATTCCGGATCTTTCGCCCGTACCAGGTGCGCCGCCGCGACGTCATCCCCGGCGCATTGGTCGCCGCCACGTTCTGGCAGGCGCTGCAGTTCTTCGGCGCCGTCTTCGTCGGCAACGTCGTGAACGGCTCCGGCGCCACGTACGGCGTGTTCGCCCTCGTCCTCGGTCTCCTGGCGTGGATCTTCCTGGCGGGCGTCGGGATCGTGATCGGGTCGGAGATCAACGTCGTGCGCGCCAAGCGGCTCTACCCGCGGGCGCTGCTGACCCCATTCACCGACAACGTCGACCTCACCGATGCCGACCGGCGGGCCTACCTCGACGCCGTGTCGTCGCAGCAGTTCAAGGGCTTCCAGTCGGTGACGGTGCACTACGACGACGACGGCCAGCAGGCCTCGGCTCGTCGCGCCCGCGCCGGTTCCCCCGAGGCTCGGGGCGGCCCGGACGAGATCGAGATCGAGGAGGAGCCGAGCACGTGACGAACGGGACCCGTCCCCATTCGTCACGTGCTCACGCCTGCGTCAGGGCGTCGTGTAGGTGAGGGTCAGCCAACCGACCTCGTAGTCACCCGTCGTCCAGCCGGTGAGGAACATCTCCGCGGTGTACAGGTACGCCGAGTTGTCGATCACGGCGAGCCCCGGATCGATCGACGCGCCGACGGCGCGAAAGGAACTCGACGCGCCGCTCACGTCGACTGAGCCGAGGAGTACTCCGCCCCCGCCGCCCAGGCTGTAGCGGACGATCGAAACGCTCGGTGAGGCCGCGCCGTTGTCACGGACTCCCCAGCTGGCAGCGGTGATCCTCGCTCCCTGAGGCAGCATGATCGGTGCACTGAGGCGGTTGCCGCCGTTGCCGCCGACACCGGTGAGCGAGCGGCCGACATGTCCGCCGGACACGGCGTAGGCGTACCCGCCCGCGCCGCCCGGGAAGAACTCGTTCCACGGGATCGTCATCGTCTCGGTGCGCGGCGGGCCGGCTGCCACGTAGTACCCGACGACGTCGACCAGCAGGTCGGTGCGTGCCCCCGCCGTGCCGTAGGCGTCGTAGGTGAGCTCGATCCTGCCGGCGTCGCTGCCGACGGTCGGCACCTGGACGGTGACGGCGTTCGGCACGTTGGTCCCGGCCTCGACGTTGAGGTTCGAGGTGCCCGGCGCATCCGGTGCGTCCGCGGGCCGCACGCTGACGAATCCGGCATGCGTCGGTCCGACCGCCGTCACGTTGAGTACCACGCCGGTGGCGCCGACCGGCACCACGGTCCGCGGCCCGCCCGGCAGCGGGATCGGTCCGGCAATCGTCAGGTCCTGCGACGCCGGCGACACGAACGGGCCGGCCAGACCCAGGTCCAGCCCGTCTCGACTGTCGAGCACGCGCACGGGGGTGATGGCGACGAAGCTCGACCGTGTGCTCTCCGCCGCCGATGCCCAGTGGACGACGCCACCCGCACCCACACTGACTGCAACAGCGGCGCCGATCGCCGCCCACCGCGACCGCCACAGATGTCCGCGGTCGGAATGCCCTGCCACCATGTCCCGTCCTTCCCGCCCGTCGGGACCACCCCGCGGGGTGAACGCGAAACATAACCGACCGGCGAAGGGGCAGGTGACGAACGGCACCCGACCGCGATCGTCACCTGCGGCATCGGGGGGTGCGGTGGCGCAGCTGACGTTCTGTTGACAATTTGTCACCGCGGTGCCGTCCGACACGATCAGGTTCGCGCGTGCCCACTAGGTTGCCGTCCGACATGGGGGTGTCGACCACCGGTTGGGGAGCCAACGCAAACCGATTGGCGTGGAAGTTCGCGCCGGCCATCGGGCTGATCGCAGTCCAGCTGGCGTTCTTCGGGATGCCGATGGGGGCCTGGATCCGCGGCGTCGTCCTCGGCTTGCTGACCGCGCTGCTGGCGGTCGGCATGGCGCTCGTCTACCGGGCCAACCGGGTCATCAACTTCGCCCAGGCCGACCTCGGATTCGTCCCGACGTCGCTCGCCGTTGGCCTCATCGTCTTCTCCGGGCTCCCCTACCTGCTCGGTTTCGGCGTCGGCATGGTCGCCGCCGTCGCCCTCGGCGTGATCGTCGAGCTCGCCTTCGTCAGACGCTTCGCCCGGGCGTCGCGCCTCGTCCTCACCGTCGCCACGATCGGCATCACCCAGCTGCTCGCCGCACTGGCCCTGCTGATCCCGGAGATGTGGGATCGCAGCGCCGCCTCGCAGCGCATCCCGCCGCCGGTCGACTGGAAGCTGACGATCGGCACGTTCATCCTCTCGGCGAACGACATCATCGCCTTGATCGTCGCCCCCCTGGCGATGATCGCCGTCGCCGTCTTCCTCGGCACCACCCGTCTCGGTACGGCGATCCGTGGGTCTGCCGAGCGCAGCGACCGTGCGCTGATGCTCGGCATCCCCGTCGCGTGGCTGTCGACGCTCGTCTGGGGCATCGCCGCCGCGCTGTCGTTCCTGGCGATGTTCCTCCGCGCCGGCATCCTCGGCGTGCCGCTCGGCTCGGCGCTCAGCCTCGTCGCCCTCGTCCAGGCGTTGGCGGCGCTGGTCATCGGCCGGCTGCGCGACCTGCCGACCGTCGCCACGGCCGCCATCGCCCTCGGCGTGCTCGAGTACGGCGTCGCCTGGAACGCCAGCAGCCCGCTGCTCGTGACCCCGATCATCGGCGCCTTCGTGCTCATCGCGCTGCTCCTGCAGCGTCGTCAGTACGGGCGAGCGGACCGCGACGAGACCGCCGCGTGGCGCCTCGCCGACGAGGTCCGGCCGTTGCAACCGTGGATCACCCGGCTCCCACTCGTCCGACTCGTCCGTTGGGGCACCGCCGCCTTGATCCTTGCCGGGCTGGTCGTCATCCCGCTCGTGCTGCGCACCGACCAGGTGATCAAGGCGACCGCCGTCGTCGTCTTCGCCGTCATCGGGCTCTCGCTGGTCGTGCTGTCCGGATGGGCGGGCCAGATCTCGCTCGGCCAGATGGCGTTCGTCGCCATCGGCGCAGCGGTGAGCGCCAAGTGCACGATCGAGTGGGGTGTCGACATGACGTTGGCCCTGCTCCTCGGCGGTGTCGCCGGCGCCGTGGCGGCGTTGGTCGTCGGCCTGCCCGCCCTGCGCCTGCGCGGGCTCTACCTGGCGGTGACGACGCTCGTGTTCGCGCTCGCCGTCAACTCGTGGTTCCTCAATCGCGCCTTCTTCGGGTGGATCCCCCAGGAGCGCGTCCAACGGCTGCCGCTGTTCGGCCGCATCGACGTGTCGACGCCGACCCGCTACTACGTCTACAGCCTCGTCATCCTCGCCCTCGTCTACCTCGCCCTGCGCGGCATCCGCCACAGCCGCGGCGGCCGGGCGATCGTCGCCCTGCGCGAGAACGAGCTCGCCGCCCAGGCGTTCTCGGTGTCACCGGTGCCTGCCAAGCTCACCGCGTTCATGATCTCGGGTGGCGTCGCCGGGATCGCCGGCGGGCTCTTCGTCCACCTCAGCCAGAGTTTCGACCTCACCAGCTATGGCGCCGGCGCCAGCCTCGACGTGTTCACCTCGGCTGTCGTCGGCGGGCTCGGCTCGCTCTTCGGCGGGGTGCTCGGCGCCGTGTTCCTGCGCGGCAGCCAGTGGTTCATCACCGCGCCGGAGTGGCGACTGCTGTCGTCGGCAGTGGGTGTGCTGCTCGTGCTGCTGATCCTGCCGGGCGGACTGGCCAGCCTGGTGATCAAGCTCCGCGACCGTGTCGTGCTGCTGGCAACGGGTCGCACCGGCACCCCGGTCGACCCGGCACACGTCACCGTGGTCGACGACGAAGCCGACGCCGGCATGACCCCACTGGCCAGCGGCGTCACTCCCCCGCCCACCAGCCGCGGCACTCCCCCGCCCACCAGCCCCGGCACTCCCCCGCCCGCCGACGTCGTCGACCCCGATGCCGGACAGCTCGACCCGGTCGTCGACACGATCTTCGACGGGGTCGTCGGCGACATCGTCCACGCCGTTGCCGACGACGCCGTCGAGCACGCCCGCGAGCAAGCCGAACACGACGCCGCTGAAGCCCACGAAGCGCGAGATGCCGACGCCGGCGAACCCAGTGGGCGGCCCGGAGGAGGATCGTGAACGCCGTGACGTCCAACGTGCGGGCGTTCGGGAGTGGCGTGCGCCACCCCAAGCGTTGGCTGGCCGACATCTGCGGTGGCCAGGCCGCCTACCCGCTGCTGATCCTGTTCGGGCTCAACGCCGTCGACGAGCTCGACCGCACGGCGTTCGGCATCCTGCTCCCCGAGATCCGCGACCACTTCGGTCTCGACATCCAGACCGCACTCTCGCTGGTCGCTCTCTCGTCCGTCGCCGCCCTCGCGCTCCAGGTGCCGATCGCCCAGTGGGCCGACCGCTCCAAGCGCGTCCCGCTGGTCGTGTTCGGCGCCCTCGGGTGGGCGTTCTTCTCCGGTATGACCGGCCTGGCGACCGGCGTCATCCTGCTGACGATCGCCCGCTCGGGATCCTCGCTCGGCAAGGCCGTCATCGACCCGACGCACAACTCGCTGATCGCCGACTACTACCCCATCGAGACGCGCTCTCGGGTGTACAGCTTCCACCGCGCCGCCAACGCCGTCGGCGGCATCATCGGACCGCTCGCCGCCGGCGCCCTGGCGTTCTACTTCGACTGGCGCCTGCCGTTCCTCATCTTCGTCATCCCGACGGTGATCTTTGCCATGTTGGCGATGCAGCTCGCCGAACCGACCCGCGGCCGCTGGGAGCGTCAGGCCACCGGTGCCAGCCAGGAGATCGTCGACACCGAGGAGGAGTCGCCGTCGTTCGCCGAGAGCTGGCGAACCGCCCACAAGGTCAAGACGTTGCAGCGCATCTGGTGGGCGCTCCCCTTCCTGGCGACGTCGCTGATCGGCTTCGTCACCCTCGCCGCGCTCCTCTACGAGCAGAAGTTCGATCTCGACGAGCGCGCCCGCGGTGTCGCCGCGGCGATCTCCGAGCCGTTCCAGCTCGTCGGCCTGATCGTCGGGGCGCGCATCGCCACCCGTCGTTTCGTCGGCAACGTCAAGGGGCTCATCCGCTTCGTGTCGATGATCGCCATCTGCACGTCGGTCGTCAGCGCCGGGTTCGCCCTGGCGCCGAACATCATCCTCGCCGTCGCCCTGAACTGCCTCATCTCGGCGGCGTTGGCGATCATCGGGCCCGGCCTGCTGGCCGCACTCTCGCTGGCCATCCCGCCACGTGCCCGGGCCACGGGGTTCGCCATCGGCTCGTTGTGGGTGCTCCCCGGCCTGATCATCCTGCCGCTGATCGGTTGGATCGCCGACACCTGGACGATCGAGCTGGGGATGCTGGCGATGTTGCCGGCGTTCGTCATCGGCGGCCTCATCCTGCGCAGCGTCGCCGACGTCATCGACGACGACATCGCCCAGGTCTGGCAATCGACGGCCGCCCGTTCGGAGGTCCTCTACGACCGCCGTCAGGGTCAGACGAACCTGCTCCTGCTGCGTGGCGTCGAGGCCGGCTACGACAACCGGAAGGTCCTCCACGACGTCGAGCTGCGCCTCGACGAGGGTGAGATCGTCGCCCTCCTGGGCACCAACGGCGCCGGCAAGTCGACGCTGCTGAAGGCGATCAGCGGCATCGTCGAAGCAGACCGCGGCGCCATCGTCCTCGACGGGCGCGACATCACCCACGCCCCGCCCAACGAGATCGCCGCCCTCGGGATCGTCCAGATGCCCGGCGGGCAAGGCGTCTTCGGATCGCTGACGGTGCGCGAGAACTTCGACCTCGCCGGATGGACTCACCGGCGCGACGCCGCTGGCGTTCAGGCGGCGATCGACGAAGTGCTGGAGATGTTCCCGATCCTCGCCGAGCGGCTCGACGCGCCGGCGGCCAACCTGTCGGGCGGGCAACAGCAGATGCTGGCGCTGGCGATGAGCTTCGTCATGCGCCCGCGGGTGCTGTTGATCGACGAGCTGAGCCTCGGACTGGCGCCGGTGATCGTCGGTCAGCTGCTGCCGATCGTGCGCCGCATGGCCGACGACGGGGTCACCGTGGTGCTCGTCGAGCAGAGCGTCAACGTCGCCCTGACCGTCGCCGAGCGCGCCTACTTCATGGAGCGTGGACGGATCCTCTTCGACGGACCGACCGCCGAACTGCTGGAACGCCCCGACCTGTTGCGCTCGGTGTTCCTGTCGGGTGCGGCGGCAGACGAGTCCGGCGACGAAACCGTGGGCGCCGACGGCCACGGCACGGCGATCGACCGGCCGGAGACGGTGCGTGTGGTCCCCGACATGTCGGCGCGGCCGGCGCTCGAGGTCACCGACCTGTCGGTCAGCTTCGGCGGCATCCGCGCCGTCGACGGTGCCACGTTCGACGTCTGGCCCGGCGAGATCGTCGGCGTCATCGGCCCCAACGGCGCCGGGAAGACGACGATCTTCGATCTCGTCTCGGGGTTCACGCCCTCGCTCGCCGGGCGCGTCGTGCTCAACGGTCGCGACATCACGACCGCCACGGCCGCCGACCGCGCCGCCGCCGGCCTCGGCCGATCGTTCCAGGACGCCCGGCTGTTCCCCGAGCTGACCGTCGTCGAGACGCTCTCGATCGCCCAGGAGCGGTTCATCGGCAGCCGCAGCATCTTCTCCGCTGCGCTCCACCTGCCCATGGCGGTCGACTCCGAACACAAGGTCGGCGCCCGCGTCGAGGAGCTGATCGAGCTGATGGGTCTCGGCGAATATCGCTACTCCTTCGTGCGCGAGCTCTCCACCGGTACCCGTCGGGTCGTCGATCTGGCGTGCCTGGTCGCCCACCGGCCCGCCGTGATCTTGTTGGACGAGCCCACCTCGGGCATCGCCCAGCGTGAAGTCGAAGCGTTGGCGCCGGTCGTCCGGCGGTTGCGCGACGAGATGGGCGCGAGCCTCGTCATCGTCGAACACGACATCCCGTTCGTGTCGACCGTGTCGGACCGGTTGCTCGCGCTCGAACAAGGTCGCGTCATCGCGACCGGCAGACCGGACGACGTGCTGGCACACCCAGCCGTCGTCGAGTCATACCTCGGCACGTCCAGTGCCGCGATCGCCCGCTCAGGGGGAACGGAGTAGCTCATGCAACCAGCACAGGCCGACGGTGGCGGGGGATCCTCGTCCAACAACTTGAAGAAGTGGGGTCCGATCGCGGCGATCGCGCTCGTGATCGCCGCCGTGGTCGGCATCGTCGTCGTCACCGGCGGTGATGACGACGACGGTGGCGAGAGCAGCGGCACCGTTGCCACGACGCCGGCGACCGAACCCGACGGCACCGACCCACCGGCGGACTCGACACCCGCCGACACCGAGCCCGATTCCTCCGAGCCGGCAGGCGGTGGCGGTGGCGAGATCACCTACCCGCTGTCGTTCAGCGAGGCCGAAGCGCAGGGCATCGAGGTCGCCTGGGACGAGCGCTGCGACACCGAGACCGGGCGCATCGCCATCCAGTGGTACTTCGCACCCGAGTGCTACGCCCCGTTCGAGGGCGACAACGGCGGCGCCACATCGACCGGCGTGACGGCCGACTCGATCAAGGTCGTGCTGTACCAGGGCCCCGACGACGACCCGATCATCAACTACCTGTCCGATGCCGTGGCCGTCGACGACACCAATGCCCAGGCCGAGCAGACGGCTCGCGACATGCTCGAGATGTTCCAGGCCAACTACGAGTTCTACGGCCGCACGATCGATCTCGAGGCGTACGTGAGCACGGGCATCGCCAGCGACGAGGTGACGGCGCGCGCCGACGCCGTGCGCATCGCCGAGGAGATCCAGCCGTTCGCCGTCCTCGGCGGCCCGGCGCTGACCAGTGCCTTCGCCGACGAGCTGGCGGCACGCAACGTGCTGTGCATCGGGTGCACTCCCGGCCAGCCGGCTGACTGGTACGCCGAGCGCGACCCGTACGTGTGGGGTCTGGCGATCAGCGCCCAGCAGGCCCGAACCCACGCCCGCGAGTTCATCGACAAGCAGTTGATCGACGGCAACGCCGTGCACGCCGGCGACGAGGCGTTCCAGAGCCAGCCGCGGGCGTTCGGGATGGTGTATCTCGCATCGAGCCCGGAGTCGCAGGTCATCAACGAGGACTTCGCCAACCAGCTCCGCGACGACGGCGCCAACGTCGTCGAAGTGCTGCCGTACACGCTCGACCCGGGGTCGATCCAGTCGCAGGCGTCGCAGATCATCGCCAAGCTGAAGGCGTCGAACGTGACGTCGGTGATCGCCATCACCGACGGCATCGCGCCACGCGACTTCACCCGCGAGGCGACGGCGCAGGAGTACTTCCCCGAGTGGGTGCTGGTGGCGCCGGCGCTGTCGGACCTCACCGCATTCGGTCGCACCTACGACCAGGCGCAGTGGGCGAACGCCTTCGGCGTCACGCACGGCGCGGCGCCGGTGGAGCCCGAGCAGGCCGGCTTCTACGCCCTCTACCAGTGGTACAAGGGCGCCGAACCGCCCGCCAAGGACACGATCGGCATCATCATGCCGAACTTCACGTTGTTCTACGCGGTGACGATGTACGCCGGCCCCGACCTGACGCCGCAGACCTGGCGTGACGCCCTGTTCGCCAACCCGGGGACGACGCCGGCGATCAGCCAGCCGTTCCTCACCTGGGGCGACAAGGGCTTCTGGGAGGAGACGGACTACAGCGGCGTCGACGACGCCACCATGATCTGGTGGGACGCCGCGGCGACCGGTCCCGACGAGATCCGCAAGGAGGGCACCGGCATGTACCGCTACGTCGACGGCGGCACCCGCTACCTGCCTGGTGAATGGCCCACCGAGGACAAGATGTTCGTCGAGGAGGGCAGCGTCACCATCTACGACGCCCCGCCCGAAGGCGAAGCGCCACCGCAGTACCCCAGCCCGGCCGGCTGACCCTGCCTTTTCGTGATCCCGCACGGCAATAGTTGCCGTGCGGGATCACGAAAACGGGTGGACGGCACCGTCAGCGCGCGACGGTTTCGTTGAACGAACGCAGCAGCGGGCGTCCGTTGCGCACCTCGATGCGGCACACCGAGGCCTGGTCGAGATGGCAGTTGAACGAGATGCCGACGTCGGCGCCGAGCGCCCATGCGACGGCGGCCTTGATCGGTGAGACGTGGCTGACGACGACGACGTTCTCCGTCGCTGCCCGGTCGAGGAGCGACTCGCAGGCGGCGCGCACCCGCTCGTCGAGCGTCGACATCGCCTCGCCACCGGCCGGGACGTAGTCGGCCTCCTCCCGCCAGCGCCGCCAGACGTCGTGCGGCACCGACGACATCTCGGTGCCCTCGTACTCGCCGTAGGCGAGCTCGATCCAGCGCTCGTCGATCGACACCGGCACACCGAACGGCTCTGCGGTCTGCACGGCTCGGCGAAGCGGGCTGCTGACGACGGCGTCGACGTCGACCGAGGCGGTGACGAACGCGGCGACGGCGGCAGCTTGCGCCCGGCCGTGGTCGTCGAGGTCCTGGTCGATCCGCCCCTGCAGCTGACCTGCAGCGTTGGCGGGCGTACGACCGTGGCGGACGAGGATCAACACGTGCAGCAGTGTCGCACACCCCACCGCCGGACGACCCTGCCCGCACGCCCATCGCCACACCGGCGCTGCCCCGGCACGCCCGGCCCCGACCCTGACGCGACGGTGACGTCAGCCGACGCGATCCGGCACGGCATCCAGCCGGCCGTCGCGCAGGAACTGGCGGCGGTGCGCCGCATCGCCGAGGTCGTTGCGCCGCCACAACCAGACGCACAGGGCGAACCCGACGACCTCCATCACGATGGTCCAGGGCCCACGATCGATCTCGGGCAGCGGGGCGTCGTCGAACGACCAGCCGAAGAACGGCCACCAGAACACCTCGGTCTGGCTCCACGCCCCGTCGAACACGAGGTGCAAGATCATGCCGATCGGCAGGCCGAGCAGCACCTTGCGCACCGGCTTGCGTCCCGCCGTCGCCAGCATCACGACCGTCAACAGCACGACGGCGAACGTGACGCTGTGCAGCACCCGCGCCCCGCCCGCGATGCCGTCACCGAGCGGCAACACCGAGCCGACGATCAACAGCCGGTAGTCGAAGCGCGGGTCGCGGAAGACGAGGCCGACGGACAAGATCGCGGTGGCGATGAACCAGAAGAACACGACAGTGGACGGGCGCTGAGAGAGTGTGGGCGGCGGCGGGCGGCGGAATGGCTCAGACGATGAGCAGCCGGCCGCACTCGGGACAGTCGGTGACGCCGGTTGCCGCGGCATCGGCGCGCACGTTGTCGAGCTCGGCGGGCGAGAGCTCGAGGTGGCAGCCCTGACACTGCTTGCCGACGAGCGGTGCCACGGCGACACCGAGTGCCGCCCGCTTGCGGTCGTAGGTCGCCAGCACGTCGGCCGGCACGGTCTCACGGAACTCGGCCCGCCGGCGGTCGAGCGAGGCGAGCGCGTCGTCGATCTCGACGGTCTCGACGGCGAGCGCGTCGTCGGCGAGGCGTGCGGCGTCGCGCACCGCTTCCTCGTTGGCGAGGTGTGCGGTGAGGTCGTCGTCGAGTTCCGATTGGCGTTCGAGCGCTGCCAGTTCGGCGACGTCGAGTTCGTCACGCTGGGTCTCGATCGTGGCGATCTCGTGCATCAACGCCTCCGCCTCGCGCGGCGCGATGACCGTCTTCAACTGCGCCTCGAGCCGCTTGCGGTGCTCGAGCAACTCGGCGTCGCGCTGCTCGTCGCGGGCGATCTCGGCCTCCAACCCGTCGATCTCGCCGCGCAGCGAGTCACGCCGCCGCTCCCAGTCGCGCAGCTCGCGCGTGCGCTCGTCGTGGGCGGTGCGTATCGGCGAGGCCTTGCGTCGGTGGGCGAGCTGATCGGACTCGGTGTCGACCTGCTGCAGGCCGAGCAGGTTGGCCGCCAGGCTGTGGGACTCGCCGGGCGCTTGCTGGTCGGCGGCTGCCGGCGTGGTGTCCTCGTCGCTCATCGGCGACCAGTGTGCCAGAGCGGGCGGGTCAGCCGCCCTCTTGCCCCGCCACTGGTGTGTACGGGCGAGCACCGCGATGGCACGGGCCGACGCGATCGGCGATCTCGACCATCGGCAGCGGCGCCAACGGGTCGATGACGTCGGGCGGGATCGTCGTGCCGACCTGCACCGATTCGACGAGCGGCACCGTCACCGGCGGCGCCGTCTCGACGGGCACCGTCTCGGTCGGCTCGGCACCCGGTGCGGCGGAGTCGGGCGGCGGCGTGGCCGCTGGGGCGGGCTCGGCGGCCGGCGCCACCGTCTCGTAGCCGACCACGCGCAGCACGCACTCGTTGCCCGGCAGGTAGAGGCGCATGTTCCGCCGCGACGGCGGCGCCGGGGCATCCCACCCGACGTGCGGCACGCCGACGTGGGCCTGCTCCATGAACGCCTTCCAGATCAGCGCCGGATAGTGACCGCCTTGCACGTTCGGGAACCCGTCGGCGCGGAACTCGGGGATGCCGCGCATCGGCGTGTAGGCGTTCGGGTCGCCGACCCACACCGCCGTCGAGAGCTGCCGGGTCCCGCCGACGAACCAGGCGTTGGTGTTCTGGTCCTGCGTGCCGGTCTTGCCGAACGCCGGTCGCCGGTCATCAAAGGCGGCGCGGCGGCCGGTGCCCCCGCCGTAGATCGGGCCCTCGAGGATCTTCACCGTCTCCAACGCCGAGTCGCGATCGAACACCTGCGTGCCGGCATCGACGTGGGTGTACACCCGTTCACCGGCGGCGTCGTCGATGAACTCGACGAGGTACGGATCGTGATGCAGCCCCTCGTTGGCCAGCGTCTGCACGCCGGCAGCCATGTCCATCGGGGACAGCTCGTTGGCACCGGTGGCGTAGGCGGCGAAGGGCGAGATCGGTTCGCGCTCGGTCGCGGGCTGCCCTTGGTACAGATACGGCGAGCGCGCCATCCGGTAGGTCGTGTCGACGAGGCGGTTGAGTCCGACGATCTGCGACAAGCGACCGAACGCACAGTTGATCGAGCGCGTCGTCTGGCTCTGCAGCGTCGCCACGCCACCGTTGACGGCATCGGTGATGACGAACGGGTTGCCCTCGTCGCCCGGGTTGGGCAGCGTGCACGGCCGGGTCCCGTCGATGATGTCGTTGGCCTGGGCGCCCGCCTGGACGGCGGCGGCGAGGATGAACAGCTTGATGCTCGACCCGGTCTGCCGTGGCGCCAGCGCCATGTTGACCTCGTTCTCGTCGGGGACGAACCCGCGACCACCGACCATCACCCGCACGGCGCCGGTGCCCGAGTCGAGCGACACGAGCGCGGCGTCGAAGCCCTGGAACGTGTCCGGCAACGTCTTGCGGGCTTCCTCCGCCATCGCTTGCAGGTTGGCGTCGAGCGTGGTGTGGATCCGCAGGCCGCCGCGGAACAGGCGGTTGTAGCGCTGCTCGTAGGTGTCGCCGAGGATGGTCGTCCGGTTCAGCAGGTAGTCGCGCAACGCTTCGGTGAAGTAGGTCCGGGCGAACGTCCGCTTCGGCAGCGACTTCACACGCGACGGCAGGGGAAAGTCCTGCAGGGCGATCGCGTCCTCCGGCGTGACCTTCTCCTCGGTCTCCAATCGGTCGACGACCTGCAACCAGCGGGCCCGGCTGCGCTCGGGTTCGTTGATCGGATCGAATCCCGACGGGGAACGCACCAGACCGGCCAGGAACGCCGCTTCGATGAACGTCAGCTCGGCGGTGGTCTTGCCGAAGTAGGTCTCGGCGGCGGCCTCGATGCCGTAGGCGTTGTTGCCGAAGAACACGGTGTTCAGGTAGCGCTCGAGGATCTGCTCTTTGGTCTTCACCTTCTCGAGCATCCGGGCGTAGTGGATCTGCAGCAGCTTGTACCGGCCGTCGCGCTCGAGTCCGGCGAGGTAGTCGTTCTTGACGACCTGCATCGTGATCGTCGAGGCGCCCTGCTGGGGTGCTTCGGAGGCGAAGTTCGACAGTGTCGCCCGGACCAGGCTGCGCACGTTGATGCCGTCGTGGGCGAAGAACTCCTTGTCCTCGAGCACCAAGAAGGCATCGATCACGTGTGGTGGGATCTGGGCGTACGGGATCGGCTGGCTGTTCTCGAGTTCGTAGATGGCGATCTCTTGCCCGTTGGCGTCGTACACGTACGAGCGCTGGGCCAGCGCTTCGAACTCGGGTAGCTCGACCGGCAGTTCCTCGTGGGCGTTGGCCACCGTCCAGATGCGCGGCGCGACGCCGACCACGACGGCGGTCAGGAGGAGGGCCCCCGCCGCCACGACGACGAGCAGCCTCGGGATGAAGCCGAGTAGGCGCACAGTGCTCACCGACGATACTGGCGCCGCCGGGTCGGGGGGCGGCACCGCTACCGTCGCAGCGATGTCGATCTCACCGTTCCCCGAGCGTCCATTCCGCTTCGGCGTCCAACTCAACGGTGCCCCGGATCGACGCACCTGGACCGAGACGGCGCGTCGCGTGGAGTCGCTCGGTTACTCCGTGGCGACGATGCCCGATCACTTCAACCAGCAGCTGGCACCGATTCCCGCGCTGCAGGCCGTGCTCGACGCGACGACGACGCTGCGCGCCGGCGCCCTCGTGTTCGACAACGACTACAAGCATCCGGCGGTGCTCGCCAAGGAGCTGGCGACAATGGACGTGCTGTCCGACGGTCGGGTCGAGATCGGGCTCGGCGCAGGCTGGATGATCAGCGACTACGAGCAGCTCGGTCTCCCCTACGACCGGGCGGGCGTGCGCATCGACCGCTTCGTCGAGGGCGTGGCCGTCATTCGCGGCGCGATGGCCGACGGCCCCTTCGATCACCGGGGCGAGCACTACACGATCACGGGCTACGAGGGCTTTCCGAAGCCGGTCCAGCGTCCCTGCCCACCGATCCTGATCGGTGGTGGCGGCCGGCGGGTGCTGACGATCGCCGCCCAGCAGGCCGACATCGTCGGGGTCAACGGCACCTTGCACGCCGGCATGTTCGGACCGGAGGCGCTCGCCACGATGACCGAGGAGGCCGTCGCCGACAAGGTGGCGATCGTCGCCGACGCCGCCGGGTCGAGGCGCGCCGAGATCGAGATGAACATCCGGACCTTCTTCGTCAGCGTCACCGACGACCGCGCCGGCCAGGTGGCGGCGATCTCGTCGATGATCGGCGTCGACGAATCGTTGGTCGCCGCCTCGCCGTACGCCCTCGTCGGCAGCCCGTCGAAGATCGTCGAGGACCTGCGCGAGCGGCGCGACCGGTTCGGCTTCAGCTACGTCACCGTCAGCGCCGACCAGCTCGACGCGTTCGCGCCGGTCGTCGCCGAACTGGTCGGACGCTAGGCCGGCCGTGGCACCGCGGCGGCCGGAGGTCGTGTTGTGGGGTGCGGGGATGGTCGCTGCCGTCCATGCCGACGCCTGCCGTGAGATCGGCTGGCCGGTTCGCGCCGTCGCCTCGAGATCGCCGGAGCGAGCCGGCCGGTTGGCCGACGCAGTGGGGGCCCGCCCGGCCACCTTCGAGCACCTGGCCGCGGCCCGCCAGGGCGACCTGGCGATCGTCGCCACGCCCCCGGCGACCCACGCCGACGACGCCATCGCGCTGCTCGAGGCGGGTTACCACGTCGTCGTGGAAGCACCGCTCGCCTGCACGCTCGGTGAGGCCGATCGCCTGGTGGCGGCCGAGGAGCGCGTCGGCCGCCCGATCCTCTACTCCGAGCACCTCGTCGCCGCCCCGGTCATCGACGCTCTGCTCGACGAGGTGCCGAGCATCGGCCATCTCACCCATCTGTCGGCGCGAGCACTGCAGGCACCACCGAGCTGGCGCGGCACCGCCGTTGCCGACTGGGGCGGCGGGGCGCTCTTCGATCTCGGCGTCCATCCCGTCGGGATGGTGCTGCGCGTCGCCGCCGAGGCCGCTGCCGGGCCCCCTGCGATGCTGACGTCGGTGATCACCGACGCCGGCACCGATCACGAACACGGCACGATCCGGCTGCACTTCGCCACTGGTCTGGAAGCGACGATCGTCGTCGGCTGGCAGCCGGGCCGCTCACCGGACTGGGATCTCCAGGCGTCGAGCGCCGCCGCCGTGTTGCGCGCCGAGCTCTATCCACGACCGACGCTGGAACGCAACGGCGACCCGGTCGTCGCCGCGCCGCCCGGTGAACAGGTCTCGCTGGTGCGTGACTACGGCTACGCGGCGCAGCTCACCCGCTTCTGGGCGACGGTGCGCACCGGGCGTCCGGTACCGACGACCTCGCGCCTCGGGCGCCAGGTGCTCGACGTGATCGCCGCCGCCCACTGGTCTGCGGGCCACGATGCGATCGAGGTGCCGCTCCCCTTCGCCGGCCCCCGTGACCTGACGCCCGCCGCCCTACGCGCTGCGGCGGACTGAGCAACGCTTGGGGTCTGTCCCCAAACGTTGCTTCTGTCGGTCAGTCGAGTCGGTCAGTCGGGGGTGAGGACGCGGCCCTTCTCGACGACGACGATGCCGTCGTCGCTGACCGTGAACCGCTCGCGATCGATCGGCGGCTCGAGGCCGACACGGGTCCACGCCGGCACGATGACGTTCTTGTCGATGATGCAGCGGTGCAGTCGCACACCCGGGCCGATCGTCACGCCCGGGAACAGGATCGAGTCCGTGACGTGTGCGTCGTGATCGACGAACGTGCCCGGGCCGACGATCGACCGCTCGACGTGGGCACCCGAGACGATCGACCCCTGGCACAGCAGGCTCCCGTCGACGAACGACGGTTCACCGGCGCGCCCCCGCGACACCTTCGCCGGCGGGAGCGCCCGCCGCGACGTGTACACCGGCCAGTCCTGGTTGTAGAGATTGAAGATCGGCACCGGCGAGATCAGGTCCATGTTGGCCTGGTAGAAGGAATCGAGCGTGCCGACGTCGCGCCAGTAGCCCTTCTCCCGCTCGTCCTGACCCGGCACGATGTTCGTCGAGAAGTCGTAGGCGCGGGCAACGCCGGCGCTCGTCAGCGCCGGGATGACGTGACTGCCGAGGTCGGTGTACTGGTTCTCCCGCGGCGTGACGACGTCGATCAGGGTCTGGGTGTCGAACACGTAGTTGCCCATGCTGGCAAGACACATCTCGTCGTTGCCGGGCATCGTCGGTGGCGAGGCGACCTTCTCGTGGAAGGCGACGATGGCACCGGAGTCGTTGACCTCGATGACGCCGAAGTCAGTCGCCTCGTGCTTCGGAACGGGGATCGCGGCGACGGTGACGCCGGCACCGGACTCGACGTGTTCGGCGACCATCTGCCGCGGGTCCATGCGGTAGATGTGGTCGGCACCGAACACACAGACGATGTCCGGCGACTCGTCCGAGATCAGGTTGAGGTTCTGGTAGATGGCGTCGGCTGATCCCAGGAACCAGTACGGGCCTCGGCGCATCTGGGCAGGCACCGGCGTGACGTAGTTGTCGAGCATCGCCGAGAATCGCCAGGTCTGGGAGATGTGGCGGTCGAGGCTGTGGCTCTTGTACTGGGTGAGGACGACGATCTTGAGATAGCCGGCGTTGGCGAAGTTGGACAACGCGAAGTCGATCAGCCGGTACGTGCCGGCAAAGGGCACGGCGGGCTTGGCACGGTCGTTGGTGAGCGGCTGGAGACGCTTTCCCTCGCCTCCGGCGAGCACGATCACCAGCACTTTCGGTTGAGCGAAGGCCATCACCGCCCACCGTACACACGTGCCTCAGCGAGACCGAAGTATCGATCGGTACAGGTCGAGGTATTCCGCCGCGGGCCCACGCCACGACCAGTCAGCAGCCATACCTCGACGCTGGATCGAGTCGCGCCGGCGGCGGTCGCGCAGGCGACGGGCGGCACGGAACATCGCCGCCAGGAGGTCATGGGGCGTGGCCCGGTCGGCGACGAACCCGGTGCCGTTGCGGGCCAGGTCGGCGTCGACGACGGTGTCGACGAGCCCGCCGACGGCGGTGACGATCGGGATCGAGCCGTAGCGCATCGCCTGCATCTGGGTGAGGCCACACGGCTCGAAGCGGCTCGGCATCACGTACACGTCGCTGCCGGCGAACATCAGGTGCGACAGCGCCTCGTCGTAGCCGTCGACGAACGCCAGCGAGCACGGATGGGCGGCGGCGAGCGCGGCGAGCTGTTCGACCAACCAGGCGTCGCCCGACCCGAGCACAGCGAGGCGCATCGGGACCTGCTCGAGCAACGGCACCAGCGGCAACAGCAGATCGATGCCCTTCTGGGCGGTGAGCCGCGTGACGACCGCCGCCAACGGCACCTCGTCGTCGGGGAAGCCAAGCCGGGCGCACAAGGCGCTGCGGTTGACCGCCCGCCCCGCCAGGTCGGCGGCGGAGAACGCGCCGGCGATCCGATGATCGGCGGCCGGATCCCACACGTCGGTGTCGATCCCGTTGAGGATCCCGACGAGGGCGTCGCCACGCTGGCGCAAGGGTCCGTCGAGGCCACAGCCACCCTCCGGCGTGACGATCTCGGTGGCGTAGTGCGGGGAGACGGCGACGATCCGATCGGCGAGGGCGATCGCGCCCGACAGCGGATTGACCCCGCCCCACCACTCGAAGTGGCGTGCTGCAGGACCGAGCATCGCCAGCCAGCGGGCGTCGGCCTGGCCTTGGTAGGCGAGGTTGTGGATCGACAACACCGTCGGTGGCGGCGACTCGAGCGCGGCGAGCACGGCGCCGGTGTGCCAGTCGTTGAGGTGGACGACGTCGGGCGGATCCGCCGCGATCATCGCGGCGACGGCACGCGAGAAGCGGAAGAAGCGATCGGCGTTGTCGGCCCACCCCTCACCATCCGGACGCAGGTAGGGATGGGGACGGGCGATCCCGGCGACGTCGACGAGGTGCAGCCGGCCGACGACCGGATGCGTGCCGACGCGCACGCTCGCCGGCCCGACCCATGCGGGCACCTGCAGCGCGGTCCGCCGCTCGTCGGCCAGCTCGATGCCGCCGTAGTCGGGCATCACCAGGTCGACGTCGACGCCGTGCCGCCGCAGCTCGGCCCCGAGTCCTGCGGCTGCCGCCGCCAGCCCACCGACGGCGGCCACCGGTGCGAGCTCGGCGGTGGCGAAGACGACGCGCATCGGGCCATTGTGATCGATGGCGACCGGTGACGCCTCGATGCAGCCCGCTGCCGACCGTCGTCGACCGACGTCGACCGAGATCGACCGTCGTCATCGCGGGCTGCGCAACTCGGGCTGGCACGGCGCGGGTCCATAGTCTTCGCCCATGGCACCCTCCCGACGAGCACGCCTCGCCCGCCGCATGGTCACGCGGATGTCGAGCGGCCCCGACGTCACGACCGAGCAGTCGCGGGCGAAGATGGACCAGCTCGACCGCCTCCCCCGGCCACGTCACGTCGACTACGTCGACACCGCGGTCGGCGGGATCCCGGCGATCGTCGCCACGCCGACCGCCTCGCCGCCGGTGCGCCACCTCCTCTACGTCCACGGCGGCGCCTACGTCACCGGATCGCCACGCAGCCACATCGCGATGGCCGCCGTGCTCGCCAAGCGGGCCTCGGCCACGGCGACGGTCATCGACTACCGGCTGGCTCCCGAGCACAAGTACCCGGCAGCGATCGACGACTGCGTCGCCGCCTACCGGGCGATGCTCGACCACACCGACCCGTCGATGATCACCATCGCCGGCGACTCGGCCGGCGGCGGCGCCACCCTGGCAACCGCCTGCCGGCTGCGCGACGGCGGCGACCCGCTGCCCGGCGCGCTGTACGTGATGTCACCGTGGACCGACCTCACCGGCGCCGGCGAGTCGGTGACGAGCCGCCAGTCCGTCGATCCGATGCTCGACGGCACGCGGCTCGTCGACGCCGCCCGCGAGTACACCGGCGACACCCCGCTCGACGATCCGGGCGTGTCACCGCTGTTCGCCGACCTCTCCGGGCTGCCGCCGATGTTGATCCAGACGGGCATGGACGAGATCCTGCTGTCGGACTCGATCCGCCTCGCCGAGCGGGCTCGCGAGGCCGGTGTCGACGTCACCCTCGACCTCGCCGACGACATGTGGCACGTCTACCAGGCCTTCTGCCGATTCATGCCCGAGGCCAAACAGGCGCTCGTGCGGGCGGCGACGTTCATCCGGGCGAAGACACCGGCCCGCCTCGCCGACGGCACCGTGGCGTCGGTCCGCTGATGGGCACCCCACGCTTCCCCGAGCTCGGCTTCTACACCCTCGCCGGCGGCGCCCAGGACCCGCGGGTGATGGTCGACGAGATCGCCGACGCCGAGCGTCTCGGGCTCGGTGCCGTCTTCATCAGCGAACGCTTCAACGTCAAAGAGGCCGTCACGTTGTCCGGCGCCGCGGCGGTGGCGTCGACCAACTTGCAGATCCTCACCGGTGCCACCAACCACAACACCCGCCACCCGATCGTCACCGCCTCGTACGCGACGACGATGCACCGCCTGACCGGCGGACGCTTCGTCCTCGGCATCGGACGTGGCATCGCGCCGATGTTCGACGCCTACGGCATCCCGCGCATCACCACCGCCCAGATGGAGGACTTCACCGACGTGATGCGCCGCCTGTGGCACGGCGACACGATCATCGGCCACGACGGCCCGCTCGGGTCGTACCCGGTGCTGCGGCTCGACCCGACGTTCGACGAGGACATCCCGCTCGGCCTCGTCGCCTTCGGACCGAACTCGCTCGAGCTCGGCGGGCGGGCCTTCGACCACGTCATCCTGCACACCTTCTTCACCGACGAGACGCTGCAACGCTGTGTGCGCACGGTCAAAGAGGCAGCCGAACGCGCCGGCCGCGATCCCGACTCGGTGACGGTCTGGTCGTGCTTCGCCACGATCGGTGACCACATCGACGAGCCGCTGCGGCTGAAGAAGACCGTCGGCCGGCTGGCGACCTACCTCCAGGCCTACGGCGACCTGATGGTCGAGACCAACCGCTGGGACCCGGCGGTGCTGGCGGCGTTCCGCGCCGACCCGATGGTGGCCACGATCGGCGGCGCCATCGACGTCGTCGCCGACACGGCGCAGCTCGAACACATCGCCACCCTGATCCCCGACGAATGGTTGGCACCCGCGGCCACCGGCTCACCCGAGCAGTGCGTCGCCGCCGTGCGCGGCCAGTTCGACCTCGGCGCCGACGCGGTGATCATGCACGGCGCCTCACCGGCCGAGCTGGCACCGATCGTCGAGGCCTACCCCGGCCGCTGACGGTCGTCGACGCCGGCGCCGGGTTCGTCCGGACGCGGATCCATCGTCTCGCCCGCCATCGTGTCGCCGTCCGGCGGTGTCACCGTCCGGCGTGTCACCGTCCGGCGTGCGACCGTTTGCGGTGTCGACGCTCGCGGTGTCGACGTCCGCGGTGTCGACGTCCGCGGTGTCGACGTTCGCGGTGTCGACGTTCGCGGTGTCGACGTTCGCGGTGTCGACGTTCGCGGTGTCGACGTGCACGGTGCCGCCACCCGGGACGTGGTGGTCGCTGCGGCGCCGGTGCTGCAGCTCCGACCACCGTGGGAGGCGATCGAGCACCGCCTCGCTGCGCTCCGTCAGCTCGTGCACCGATCCGACGCCCCAGCCGGTGGCGATCGACACGATGCGCAGCGACGTGATGATGACGACACCGACGATGAACCACAGCGCACGCTGGTGCGTCACCTCGGCGCCGACGATGTAGACCGTCGTGCCCAACGCCGACGCCACGCCGAGCAGCAGCCCGGGTCGGAACAGCACCGGTGGAACGCCGACGATCAGGTCGGCGAGCACCCCGCCGCCGGTCCCGGCGAGCACACCGATGAGCAGGCTGCCGACCGGCGGCACGCCGTACTGCAAGGCCTTGTCGGCGCCGAGCACGCTGTAGAGCCCGATCGACAGCGCGTCCACCGCGAACAACATCCACTCCAGCCGGCTGACCAAGCGGGTCAGCAGGAGCACCGGCAAGATCGGCACGAGGGCGATCGGCAGGAACCAGGAGGAGGTGAACGCAACCGGTGTGCCCGACTGCAGCAGCGTGTCGCGGATGATGCCGCCGCCGAGGCCGAGCGCCACGACGAGGGCGACGACGCCCGGGAAGGCGAGCTTGTCGCGGATGCCGCGCAGGGTGCCGGCGATCGAACCGGCGACGATCGCCGCTGCCTCCACCCACAGTGGGATCGCGACGGGTGGATCGATGTCGAGGGGACTGGGCACCGAGAACGACAGTAGGCGATCAGTTCGGCGTGACGACTGTGACCGGTACGTCGACCTTGCGCTCGATGCGTCGCGGCAGGTCCTGACGCAACCAGCGCGACACCGGTGTCGGCAGTGTCGACACGATCACCTCGTCGAACGACTGCTCGTCGACCAGGCGCGCCGCGGACGTCGCCACGTCGGCATCGAGCGACAGCTCGCCCGTCGCTTCGACGCCACGTTCGTCGCACCACGCCAACGCGGCGTCGAGCCGCTGCTGGGCGGCCTCACGTTCCGACTGCACGTCGAAGCATGCGGTCGGCGCCATGTCGGCCGCCGCTGCACCGAGGGCGACGATCGGCGCCACCATCGACGGCACGGGCACGAGCACGTGGAACGTGCAGGCGCCCTCGGCGAGGCGTGCGGACACCGCCGACGCCAGGGTCTCCCCTTTGATCGAACGGTTGGCGACGATGAGGATTCGCGACATGAGTCCTCAGGTGTGTCCTCGGTCACTCATCAGCTCCACCGTAGACCGCGAGCGGCCGCGCTGCCACGATCGGCGGTTGCTGCAGACGAGCGCAGGCCGACGAGTCGGAGCGCGGCGCCACGGGATGATGGCGCCGCTCAGCGGGCGAGCACCGGCTCGGTGGCGAGCGGGTCGGCCGTCCGCTCCCGCGTCAGGCTGCGCCACCCGTAGACGGCGGCAGCGCACGCCGCCAACCCGCCGACGAGCAGCGAGACCCGCGGGCTGGCGTGCTCACCGAGCCAACCGACGATGGGGCCGCCGATCGGCGTCGAACCGAGCAACGCCATCGAGAACAGCGCCATCACACGGCCACGCAACTTGGGGTCGGAGTTGAGCTGCAAGGTGGCGTTGGAGAGGGCGATGATGCCGACGCTGGCGGCACCGACGAACGGCAGCACGACGTACGACACGACGATCGTCGGCGACAGGGCGAGCAGGCACACGATCACGCCGAATGCCGCGGCGACGTTCACCAGCCGTTGCGGCGTCGGCGGTCCCGATGCGGCGACGACGAGACCGCCGACGACGGCCCCGACACCCATCAAGGCGGTCATCGCCGCCAAGCCGCCGGCGCCCGCCCCGAACGTGAACTCGGCGAACAGTGGCAGCGTCGTCGAGAACTCGTAGGTCAGCGTGCCGATGATCACCAGCATCACCAGCGTCGTCCGGATCGGGCCTGTCCGCCAGGCGTAGCGGAACCCGTCCCGCAACTGGTGTGGCGCGCGAGGCGACCGAGCCGAGGGATGCAGCTCGTCGCGCCGGATCAAGACGAGGGCGATGAGCACGGCGATGTACGAGGCGGCGTTGAGCACGAAGCACTGGCCGATGCCGACGGTGGCGATGATCACGCCGCCGACCGCCGGGCCGACGGCGCGGGCGGCGTTGACGACGACGCTGTTGAGCGTGATCGCGTTGCTCACCTGGTCCGGGCCGACCATCTCCATGACGAACGTCTGGCGAGCCGGGTTGTCGATCGCCGTCACCGCACCGAAGCCGGCGGCGATGGCGTAGACCATCCACAGCTCCACCGCGCCGGTCAGCGTGACGATGCCGAGCAGGAGGGCGAGCAGTCCGGCGATCGTCTGGGTGAGCATGATCAGCCGGCGCTTGTCGACGCGGTCGGCGATCATCCCGCCGACCGGCGCCAGCAGCAGCGTCGGCAGGAACTGCATCGCCGTCACCGTGCCGAGCGTCGTGCCGCTCCCGGTCAGCTCGAGCACGAGCCACGACTGGGCGACGAGCTGCATCCAGTTGCCGCTGAACGAGATCGCCTGGCTGGCGAAGTACAGCCGGTAGTTGCGCGTCCGCAGGGCGGAGAAGGTGCGGCCGGCGATTGCCCCGGCGCGGCCGTTCACGAGCGGTCGCGCCCGTCCGGCCCCGTCCCCGAGGGGCCCGCATCCGTCAGCTCGGCGGCGGGGTCGAGGGCGAGCAGCCGTTCGAGGGCGGGCACGGCTGCCGAGATCGCCGCCTGGTCATCGGCGTCGAGACGGTTGATCTGTTGTGCCAGCCAGGTCTTGCCGGCGGTGACGACCGAGGCGACGTATGCCGTGCCGGCGGCGGAGGGCACGATGTGCTGGCACCGCCGGTCGTCGGGATCGGTGTGGCGCTCGACGAAGCCGACCGCCTCGAGGGCGCTGACGATCTTGCTGACCGAGGGCGGTTTGACGTGCTCGATCTCGGCGATGCGACCGATCGTGATCGGGCCGGTGCGGATCACCGTGCCGAGGATCGCCAGCTGCGACGGCGTCAGTTCCTCGACCGCATGGGTGCGAATCGCCCTCGACAACCGCAGCGTTGCCAGCCGCAGCCGAGCCACGTCGGGGACCGGATCGACAGCCGGATCCCCAGACACATCGAGAGACGGATCGAGAGTCGGATCGACGGCCGGGTCGACGTCGCTCGATCGGCGGGCGATGGGTTGTTCCGTCACAGACACGATCGTTAGTCTAGGAAATAGATTCCTTCGCTACACATCACCTGCTGCGGATGGTGCGGATGGTGCGGATGGTGCGGCGTCACGTCGACGGCAAGCGGCCGTGTCGGTGCAACGTGCGCGAGATCGCCTGCTCCTTGACCCACCGGCGCAACTCGACGTTGCCGACGGCCACCGGCGGGTCGTCGTCCACGGCGACGTTGTGGCGATGGAAGATCCGTCGGGCGTCGTCAGCGAGCGGCGTCAACGCCCGCACCCGGTCGACGTGGCGGGTTCGCGAGGCGAAGCGCTCGTCGTCCTCCGCGCGGCTGTCCGACTCGATCAACCCGACGCCGGCGACCTCCGCCGCCAGCCGAATCAGGTCCATCGACGACGGATCGGTGCCGTCGTGACGTACGGCGACGGTTCCCAGCGGCACGTAGCGCAAGATGTTCGACTCGGCACGCAACGCGCTCGGATCGTGCGCCCGGGAGAACTCGGCCCCCCATGCGGCGCGGTAGGAACGTTCGGCGCGAGCGAGACGCTGCCCGCGCTCGTGTTCGTGGTCGCGCAGCCGGGCGAACTGCAGCACGTAGCCGGGACCGCCGGCCTTGGCACCACCACCGGCCCTCGATTGCTTCCAGCCGCCGAACGGCTGGCGACGCACGACCGCACCGGTCGTCACCCGGTTGACGTACGCATTGCCGACCTCGACCCGGCTGAGCCAGTGCTCGATCTCGATCGGGTCGAGGGCGTGGATTCCGCCCGTCAGCCCGAACGGCGTGGCGTTCTGGAGGTCGATGGCGTGGTCGAGGTCGGTGGCGCGCATCACGCCGAGCACCGGCCCGAAGCACTCCGTGAGGTGGAACCACGAACCGGGCCGGACGCCGACGCGGACACCAGGTGTCCACACACGGTCGGCCAGCGGTCCGTCGGCGTCGAGCGATCGTGGCTCGACGAGCCACGACTCCCCCGCGTCCAGCGACGTCAACGCCCGATGGAGCACACCGCCCGGTTGCGAGATGACCGGACCCACCATGGTCGCCACGTCGGTCGCCGGCCCGACGCGCAGGCTCGACACCGCCTCGCGCAGACGGGGCAGGAACGCCGGGCTGTCGTACACCGGCGCCTCGACGATCGCCAGGCTCGCCGCCGAGCATTTCTGACCGGCGTGACCGAACGCCGAGCGGACGAGGTCGGCGATCGCGTCGTCGAGGTCGGCAGTCTCGGTGACGACGATGGCGTTCTTGCCGCTCGTCTCGGCGAGCACCCGCCGGTGCGGCTGCCAGTCGAGGAACATCGACGCCGTCGCCATCGACCCCGTGAGCACCACCGTGTCGATCAGCGGGTGGGTCACCAGCCGCTGCCCCACCTCACCATCGGCGCACACGACGAGCCGCAATCGATCGCCCGGCACCCCGCCACGCCAGAAGTGCTCGGCGATCAGTGCACCGACACGCACCGCTTCCGGGGCCGGCTTGAGGATCACCGAGTTGCCGGCGGCGAGCGCCGCGGCGACCCCGCCGACCGGGATCGCATACGGGAAGTTCCAGGGTGCGATCACGCACACGACGCCGCGGGCGCGCACCCCGAGCCCGGCGTGCTCGGCCGCCTCGAGCCGATCGATGCCGTCGCCGCCGTAGTACTCGCAGAAGTCGATCGCCTCGCTGACCTCGGGATCGCCCTCGCGCACGGTCTTTCCCGTCTCGCGGGCCATCGCCGCGACGATCGCCGACCGCTCGTCGCGCATCACCGCCGCCGTGTCGAGGAGCCAGGCGCGCCGGCGATCGGCCGACGGGTGCTCGTCGACGGTGGCTGCGACCGCACCGATGATCTCGTCGATCTCGTCGACCGAGCGCACCCGCGGCGGGTCGGGGGGCAGCGGCATGTCGAGGTCGCGGACGAAGCGGGCGCGGACCTGCGGGTCGGTGAAATCGCTCTCGGGCTCGTTGGCGAAGACCCCCGCCGTCGTCGGCTGCGCCCATCGACGGCGATTGATCGACACGGTGTGCCGCGCCGCGACCGACTCGCGGAAGGCCGACGCCTGTTCGTCGAACGTCGCCGAACCGGAGGACAGCTCGAACAGGGCGCGGAGGAAGTTCTGCGGCTGCGTGTTCTCGTCGAGGCGTCGCGACAGGTAGGCGATGGCGGCGACGAAGTCCTCGTCGGCGACGACCGGGGAGTACATCCGCACGGCGTCGACCCGTTCGTGCACCGCTCGCGCCTGTGCCGGTGCCATCCCCTCCAACATCTCGAATGCGGCGCGTCCACCGGCGCCGTGCTCGCGGACGGCGAGCATCGCCCAGGCGACATCGAAGAGGTTGTGGCTGGCCACACCGATGTCGACGGCGTCGGCGAGGGCGGGGTCGAGCAGCGTGTCGAGCAGGCGCTTGTAGCTGGCGTCGACGTCGGCCTTCGTCGGGTACGGCGCAGGGATCCAGCCGTGGAGCTCGGCGTCGACGTGCTCCATCGCCAGGTTGGCACCCTTGACCACACGGATCCGGAGGCGACCCGCGGTCGGATCGGCGGCCCGTCGGGCGCACGCCCAGCGGGCCAACCGCGCCGCGGCATCGTGGGCATCGGGGAGGTAGGCCTGCAGCACGATGCCGGCCGGCGTGGCGACGAACTCGGGCTCGTCGAGGACGGTCATCAGGGCGACGAGCGTCAGCTCCAGGTCGCGGTACTCCTCCATGTCGAGGTTGACGAACGTGTGCATTCCGGCGGCGCGGAACACGGTGCGCAGCGCGGCGCAGATGCGCTGCAGCGAGTGTTCGAAGGCGAGCACGTCGAGGTTGGCGACGAGCGCCGAGATCTTGGCCGACACGTAGCTGACGTCGTCACGTCCGATCGTGGCGAGGAGCACGGCGAGGCGGTGACCGGCCTCGGCGTCGGACAGCACCGCTTCGCCCAGCGGGTTGATGTTGAGGGCGAAGCCTTGCGCCGACCGGGTGGCGATGTGGCGGGCGAGCGCCGGGTCGTCGGCGGGGATGACGAGGCCGCGCGTCTCGGCGCGGATGCGCCGTTCGACGAGCGGCATCACCAGCCCGGGCACGACCGGCGCCAGCACCGCACCGGCTCTCGCCTGCAGTGCGTCGAGGGGGCCGAGCGCGGCGGCGCCGCGGCGCACGAGCCGGGAGAAGGTGCGCGCCGCGGCGCGTCGGCGCTCGATCCGCAGGACGCGATCGGTGAGGTCGACGACGAGGTCGCGCCCGTCGGGGTGGGCCAGGAGGCGGCCCAGTCGCTGACGGCGGCGGCGTTCCGGACGGGCCTCGCCGGCCTCCGCGGCGGCGAGCAACTGGCGCGCCAGTTCGATCGCTTCCTCGGCGAGGACGTCGTCGGCGAGGGTCCGGTCGGCGGCGTCGACCATCCCTCGATGGTAGGCGGGTCGAGGGATGGCTGACCGGCGGCGCGTGCGAAGATCGGCAGATGCCTTCAACAACGGGGACCGGACGGCTTGTGGACGTCGCCGCCGTCGTGGTCGGTGCCGGTCAGACACCGGGCGAGACGATCGGCAACGGCCGAGCGATCGCCACGACGTTCGCCCGCGAGGGCGCCGATGTGCTGTGCGTCGACCGCATCGCCGAGCGCGCCCACGAGACGGCCGAGTCGATCACCGCCACCGGCGGCCGTGCCGAGGCCTTCGTCGCCGACATCACCGACGGTGCGCAATGCGAGTCGATCGCCGACGCGGCTCGCGAGCGGTGGGGCCGCGTCGACGTGCTGGTCAACGTGGTCGGCATCGGCGGCCGGGGCGACGGGCCGGCACACTCGCTCGACGCCGACGCCTTCGAGCGCATCCTCGACGTCAACGTCACCGCGATGTGGCGGACCTGCCGGGCGATCCTGCCGATGATGCGCGCCCAGGGCCACGGGGCGATCGTCAACATCTCGTCGGCGGCGTCGGTGGCCGGGGGGTTCCAGGTGGCCTACGAGGTGTCGAAGGCCGCGGTCAACCGCCTGACGACGTCGATCGCCCAGTCGAACGCCTCGCGCGGTGTCCGCTGCAACGCCATCGCCCTCGGGCTCGTCGACACGCCGATGGCCGTGGGCGGGATCGCTGCCGCCCGCGGCGTGTCGCTCGACGAGGTGCGCGCCGAACGCGACCAACGGGTGCCGCTGAAAGGCGGGATGGGCACGGCCTGGGACGCCGCCAACGCCGCCCTGTTCCTCGCCTCCGACGAATCCCGCTTCGTCACCGGCGCCATCCTCCCCGTCGACGGCGGCACCTCCATCCGCATCGGCTGACCCAGCCCCGCCAATCCGAAATTTGTCCGAATCGTCTCGCTGAGCGAGATCTCTCGGACAAATTTGGGGATGTGGATGGCGTGATCGGTGGGATACGTGGCGTTGACGCCACGCACGGATGAAGGGAAGATCGTGCCGTGGCCGAACGTCGCGTGCTCCTCGTCGCCTACCCGGGCTGTCAGATCCTCGACGTGGCCGGTCCGCACGAGGTGTTCGCGGGCGCCAACGCCTTGGTCGCCGGCAGCTATCGCATCGAGGTGGTCTCGACGACGGGCGGTTCGATCGCCAGCGAGAGCGGCCTCGCACTGGTGAGCACCCCCCTGCCCGACGTCGACGTCGACGTCGACGTTGCCGGTGACGCCACCGAGCGCATCGACACGTTGCTCGTCGCCGGGGGGTCCGGCGTGCGCGACGCCCGGCACGATCGAACCCTCGTCGAGTGGCTGGGCGATGCCGCACCGAGCGTGCGCCGCGTCGGTTCGGTGTGCTCGGGCGCGTTCCTGCTCGGCGAGGCCGGGCTGCTGAACGGCCGGCGGGTGACCACCCACTGGGCCCGCGCCGCGCAACTGGCCCGGGAGTTCCCCGCTGCCGTCGTCGACGCCGACCCGATCTTCGTTCATGACGGCGTGTGGACGTCGGCCGGCGTCACCGCGGGCATCGACCTCGCCCTGGCGCTCGTCGAGGACGACCTCGGCGCCGAGCGGGCACAGAGGGTCGCCCAGTGGCTGGTGATGTTCCTCCGCCGTCCGGGCAGCCAGTCGCAGTTCGCCGCACCCGTCTGGCAGCAGCCGGCACACGACGCCATCCGCACGGTCGTCGACGCCGTCCACGCCCGCCCCGGCGAGTCGCACACGATCGCCACCATGGCGACCGCCGCAGCGATGAGCGAGCGCCACTTCACCCGCCTGTTCACCCGCGAGGTCGGCATCTCGCCGGGACGCTTCGTGGAGCGGGTGCGCGTCGACACCGCCCGCCGGCAACTCGAGACGACCGCCCTGACGACCGACGTCATCGCCGACCGCTGCGGCTTCGGCACGGCCGAAACGATGCGCCGCTCGTTCCTCCGCTCGCTCGGCACCCCGCCGAGCGCCTACCGCCGCCGATTCACACACCAACGAACACGAGAGGTACCACGATGACCGAGACGAGCGACACTGCCGACGCGACCGACCCTGCGAGCACCAGCACCACGGCCTCGACACCCGCCCCCGGTGACGCACAACCGTTCACCTATGGGCTGCTGATGTTCGACGACGCCGAGGAGCTCGACTTCGTCGGGCCGTGGGAGGTGTTCACCGCCTCCGGCATGGTCCAGGCGCTGGCGGGTGAGCCGGCGACGCGGGCGGTCACGATCGCCGAGCGTCCCGAGCCGATCCGCTGCAACAAGGGTCTGCGTGTCTGCCCCGACCACACGCTGGACGACCACCCCCACCTCGACGTGCTGCTCGTGCCGGGCGGCGTGGGCACCCGGCGCGAGGTGGACAACGAGCGCCTCCTCGACTGGATCGCCACCGTCGGTGGAGGGGCGTCGTGGGCGACCAGCGTGTGTACCGGCTCACTCCTGCTCGTTGCCTCGGGCATCGCCACGGATCGTCGTGTCGCCACGCACTGGGGGTTCGAGGACACCCTCGCCGCTCGCGGAGACTGCACGGTCGTGCGCGACGCCCGATGGGTGCGCGACGGCAACGTCGTCAGCAGCCAGGGCGTGTCGGCCGGCATCGACATGGCGCTGTGGCTGATCGGCGAGATCCACTCGCCGGGCCACGCCCGGGCGGTGCAGCGCTACATCCAGTACGACCCGGCGCCGCCGTATCAGGCCGACGTCTGAACCACACCGATCACAGCGCTCACGGCGCCCGGACCGCTCACACGACGGCGTTCGGCGACGGACGCCCGGCGATCACGTCGCCGACGTTGGCCAGCGTGGTCTCGGCGATCGCTGCCAACGCTTCGTTGGTCAAGAAGCCCTGGTGGGCGGTGATCAGCACGTTCGGATACGTCAGCAGGCGGGCGAAGTTGTCGTCGGTGAGGATCTCGTCGCTGCGATCGACGAAGAACAGCTGCTCCTCCTCCTCGTACACGTCGAGGGCGACCGATCCGACGTGTCCCGACTTCAAGCCGTCGAGCAGTGCGGAGGTGTCGACGAGGGCGCCCCGCCCGGTGTTGACGATCATCGCACCGGGCTTCATCGTGGCGATCGACTCGGCGTTGACGAGGTGATGGGTCTCGTCGGTCAGCGGGCAGTTGAGGGTGATCACGTCGCCGACGCGCAGCGCCTCGTCGAGGCCCACGTACCGCACGCCGAGGTCGATCAGCGGTTGGTTGGGGAACGGGTCGTAAGCGACGACGTCGCAGCGCAGGTGCCACAGCAGGCGGGCGACGAGAGCACCGATCTTGCCGGTGCCGATGACGGCAGCGGTCTTGCCCGCCATGTCGAAACCGACCAACCCGTCGAGGGCGAAGTTGCGGTCGCGGACGCGGTTGTAGGCCCGGTGGATCTGACGGTTGAGGCACAGGATCAGCGCCAGCGTGTGCTCCGCCACCGCGTTCGGTGAGTAGGCGGGGACGCGCACGACGGCGAGACCGCGGGTACTGGCAGCGTCGAGGTCGACGTTGTTGTATCCGGCGCAGCGTAGGGCGATGCCGCGAACGCCGAGGTCGGCGAGCACGTCGATGACGTCGCCGCTGACGTCGTCGTTGACGAACACGCACACGACGTCGGCGCCCTCGGCGTACCGGGCGGTCGTCGCACCGAGGCGCACGTCGTGGTAGACGAGCTGCAACGCGTCGTGGTTGGCGGCGTCGAACGTCCGCCGGTCGTAGGGCTTCGTCGAGTACAGGGCGACAGCGGACATCGCGCCATTGTGCTCCTTTTCCAGGGTGCCCGTGAGACCGCCATCTGCACGCCCATCTGGGTCGGATCCGCCGCGGAGTCCGCGGCGATCGCGACCCAGATCGCGCGAAGGCGGGTCAATCGGCGGTCGTCGAGTCGGCCTGGTCGATCGCAGGCGGGATCTGCTGGGTGACCGCCAGGCCGGCGTTGTCGTATCGCCGGTCATCGGTGACTTCGGGGCCGAACCAGTCGGGTGGCTCGAATCCGACGAGGTCATCGGCGGAGCCGAACTCGACCTCGGCGAGGTGCAACCCCTCGTGGGCTCCGTGGAACACGTCGACCTCGACGACGTACGGGCCCTCGGCAACCCGGAAGCGGGTCTTGTCGATGCGCCGGCCGACGGTGTGCCTCCACAACGCTTCGAACTCGTCCGCCGTCAGGTCACACTCGACCTCGGTGCGCGTGTTGCCGGCGCCACCCTTGAGCGTCAGGACGAACCGCTCCCCCGCGATGTCGCGCACGCGCACGGCCACATCGCCGTCGAGGGCGAGATAGCCCTGTCGCAGGTGATCGCCGTGAGCGGGCAACGGTGGTCGCTCGCGAAGCAGGAACTTGCGCTCCCGCTCGAGATGCTCCGCGCCCGGCTCGCCGTCGCCGGCGGCGGCCGGATCGTCGTGATCACCGTCGTGCTCGGTGTGGTCGCCATCGCGCTCGTCGGCGTGCACGACGTCGTCCTCCCGGCCGTACTCGACGGTCGTCGACCAGTAGGAACGGATCCGGTCGGCAAAGGTCCGCGAACGCTCGGCGTAGACCGTCGCCCCGAGCCGGAACGCGGGCGTCCGGAGTTGCTGCTGGCGGCGACGCGCCACGTCGCGGATGTCATCGACGATCGCGGAGCCGCCGTACCGATCGGGGTCGGACTCGAGTCGCTCGACGATCACCGCCAGGTCGTGGTCGTCACCGAGCAGTTCCGCCAGTTCGTCGAGGACGTCGACGAGCGGTCCGACGATCGAGGGTGCGACGTCCTCGAGCGCCCGGAGGTCGTACCAGAGGTGCTTGACCGCCTTGCGCCACTCGTGGACGTGCTCGTCGGTGGGCTGGCGACGCGCCAACGCCAACCCCTTGCGGCCCCTGCGGTATGCGGCGCGCAGGCCGCGCCCGACCGTGCCGAAGCTCTCATCGAGCTGCCACCTCTTGATCTGGGTCGCCGCGTCGTCGAGGAGCACCCGCGCTGTCGCAAGCCGATCCTCGAGGTCCGGCCCCTCGCCCGCTGCCGCGGCATCGTCGGCGAACGGCAGCCGGACGCGGGCGAACCGCGGGTCGTGCCCGAGCGTGGCCTGCTCGCCCAGTTCGTCGACCGCGCCGAGCAGGGCGTGTGCGTCGCGCAGCGGTCCGAGCGTCTGAGCCGCGTCGCGCGCGGTGCGGTTGAAGACCTGGTAGTCATCGCCGAGGTCGGCGCGCACCAGCCGGGCGAGGGCGCGCACCTCCTTGGTGCGCTTGCGGATCTTGTGCACCCCCTCGGAGAGCGCGCCGTGGTCCACGGCGATCTCGTCGAGGGTGGTCAGCGCCTGCTGGAGCCGTCGAGCGGCGAGATGCTGGATCTCGTCGCCGATCTTGTCGGTGGGATCGATCGCGAACGCCATGTTCCTCCTGGGCCGTCGGCTCGGGACCGACGATCGAGACCTGCCCATCATCGCCGCATTCGACACGTCGCTGCGCGAACCGTTGACCGGTACGGTCCGCTGTACGTTCGTGACGATGACGCCGCCGACGACGCCGCGATCGGTGGTCGACGGCACGATCACCTCGGCCGCCTTCGCCGCTGGGCACCGCTTCGTCGTCGGATGCTGGGATCACAGCCCGCTCGGTCGGTTCGGCGACGTGATGTGGGCACGCCCCGACGACACGCGGGTGCTGCTCGCTCCCACCGACGACGTCGCCGCGTTCGTGCAGTCGATCTACGACTTCGACGAGGTTCGCATCGGTCCGTTGCGGATCGTCGGTGATGGCCGGCGGACGACCGTCGACGGTCTCGACGTCAGCCTCGAGCTGCACGGTGGGCGGCGATGGCCGGTCCCGGTGCCACGCCCACTGTGGTTCACCGCCCGCATCGAGGCGCCGATCGCTCGCACCCTGATGGGCGTCGAAACCGCAGGCACGAGCCCGCGCGGTGCCCGCGAGTGGTACCAGACACGCGGTTGGCGCTGGGTCGTCGCCGGTTCGTGCCGGATCGGCGGCCGGGATCTCGGCCCACCCGTCCCGTTCGAACGGCCATTGCGGGTCGGGTTCAGCGAGCCACCGCGCCGGCCGTCGATCGTCTCGGTGAAGGTCACCATCGAACGCTGACGCACGGGTGGCGCCCGTGCCGATGCCGGTGCCGGTGCCGGTGTCGGTGGCACCGGTACCTTGCCGTGTGTGTCACGGTGGCGGCGAGCACTCCCCCACGGCCTTGCCGCCGTGGTGATCTGCGTGTCGGTGGCAGGCGCCTGTTCCTCCGAGTCGTCGACGTCGGACTCGGTGACCGCCACCGCGCCCGCCACGACAACGGCGCCCTCGACATCGGCGACCGTGCCTCCGACATCGACGAGCACGACGACGATGCCATCCGTCGCCACGACGACCTCGCCGACGACCACGACCACGACGGTGGTCGTGCCGTCCACGGTCGACCCGGCGACGTACGCGGACATCTCGATGACCGTCGTGCCGCCTGACGTCATCCGCCCGACGAGTCCCGACACCCTGGACGAGGACAACCCGATCAACGGTCGGCGCGGCGACGATCGACGGTCACCCGAAGACGTCGAGTGCGCGCCGGGCATCGGTGGCTCGTGCCTCACCGGTGCACTCGACCTGCTCGGATTCGACGTGACGACGGGCGGGCTCGACGAGCGCGAACGTCGCCTCCAGCGGGCGACCGTGGTCGTCCAACTCGACGCCGGGCTGCCGGTGACCGGGTTGCCGGACGACCAGCTCCTCGCCTACCTCGGCGTCACCGAACCCGTCGAAGTCGGCGGCGGACCTGACGAGGTGCGCCAGATCGGGACCTCGGCGCAAGGACGGCCGATCGTCGCGTTCCGCCGCGGCGACGGGCCGCGCACCGTGCTGGTCGTGGGTCAAACGCACGGCGACGAGGAGGCCGGCGTGCGGGTGCTGCTGCGGGCACGGTCGCTGCCGGTGCCCGATGACGTGACGATCTGGTTCGTGCCGACGATGAATCCGGACGGGCAACGTCTCGACACGCGCTTCCTCGCCAACGGAGCGGACCCCAATCGCCAGGCACCGACACACCTCGAGCAGCACGCTGTCCATGCGTTCGCGCTGGAGATCCGCCCGACGCTGAGCGTCTGGTACCACCAGAACTACGGATGGATCGGCGGGTCAGGCGCCTCGAGTGTCCCGGCCCGGGAGTATCACGCGATGACGAACCTCGGCCCGCTCAACCGCAGCGGCGACTGCGCCAAGGGATTCACGTGGTGCCCCATCGACGCCGAGCTCGGAGCAAGTTCGATCCTCGTCGAGCTGCCCGACGTGGTCACCCCCGCCGACGTTCAGCTCCACGCCCAGGCCCTCCTCGACGTCGCCACCAGCGACCAGTTCTGACACGCCGCGGCACACGACCGGCGCCGCGAGCGGGCATCAGGAGTCGACCGGCCGCCACCTGCCAACGGGCCAGCGACGCACTGTTGTCGGATGGCCCGCGAGCCTCCGCGTGGACGAAAGCTGCGCCCCACGGATCGTGAGGCTGCCCGCGTCGCAACTGGTGATCGTCATCCCCGATCGTCGGTTGTGACGTCGGCAACGCCGACGCCGTCAAGGCTCTCGGGTCGATCGGACGTTGTCCGGATCGTGCGTTCGTGCCGATCTGGAACAATGGGCCGGGTGGGCAGAGAGATCGTGAAGACCGACAAGGCACCGAGCTCCCCGCTGTTCAGCCAGGGGGTCAAGGTCGGAACGACGGTCTACGTGTCGGGAATGGCTGGCATCGACGTCGCCACGGGCCAGTTGGCGGGGCCGACGATCGAGGAGCAGACGAGACAGTCGCTGCGCAACTGCGCAGCGGTGATCGAAGCGGCGGGCGGCACGTTGGGTGACGTCGTGCAGGTCACGGTGCTCCTTGCTGATCCGGCAGACTTCGCCCAGATGAACCAGGAGTACGCGAAGGTGTTCGCGGTCGATCCTCCTGCACGCGCAGTCGCCAAGCTCGGCGTCGAGCTGCCGGAATTCCGGATCTCCGTGATGATGACTGCTCACGTCGAAGGTTGACGCTGTCGACGTGGCAGGCGCGGACGAGGTGGGCGCAGAGGGACTCGAACCCCCGACATCTTCCTTGTAAGGGAAGCGCTCTAGCCAACTGAGCTATGCGCCCGAACGAGTCGTGGAGCCTACCCGCGCTCATCGGCAGGGACGTCGAGCGCGCCAGAGGGCGCGACCTGGGCAGCGGTGCGTCAGCCGGGGGTCTGTCCCTGGCCGACCGCCGGCGCCAGCGTGGCCTCGAGCGCCTGGGCGGTCGGCAGCAGGTTGACCGCCGTGACCGCCTCGTCGAGCGTGTGCCCGAGTTCGACGGTGCCGTGGTGGAGTACGTCCGTCAGTCCATCGACCAGCGGGATGTCGCCGGCGACGCCGTCGACCAGACCCCGCTCGCCCAGCGTCACGTCGGCAACGTCGGTCGTCGCGGCGCCGACGGTCCGCCCGACGTCGTCGAGGACACGGTCGGTCGTATCCCCGAGGCCGACGAGCGCGTCGCCCGCCAGGTCGACCACCGGCACGGCAACGTGCTCGATGACGGGAGTCACCACGCCGTCGACCAACGGTGCGAGACCTGGGTCGAGGACGATCGGCGGTGCCCCCGGCGGGAGGTCCACCTGGGCACTGGCGTCGACCGTCGATGCCACCGGCACCGTCGCCGACGTCGCACCGACAGCGCCGCCGGAGGTCGTTGCGTCCGCTGGACGGTCCGGCACGGCGTTCGATCCCTGGCCGAACACGGCGCCGGCCGTGGCGGCTGCCGGTGCGACCCCAGCGGGCATCGCCACCACGGCCGACGGCGGCGGGACGATGGGGTCCGGCACCGCGACGCCGGTCAGCGCCGCACCCGTCATCGCCACGAGCATCATCGCCGTCGGCGTCCCGGCGGCGAACGTGGCGGCGATCCGGGCGCCGTCGGTCGCCATCGCCCGCAGCAACGACGGCACGACCAGCAGCCATGCCCGGTTGGCCAGGCGAGCTCGCATGGCGCCCATCTCGTCATGAGCGGTGCAGCATGCGGCACAACCGTCGAGATGGGTCTGGAGCCGGATGGCGTTCGCAGCCGACAACTCGCCGTCGAGCAGCACGGGCAGGAGCGAGCGGATCGCCGTGCAGTCGCGCCCGGCGACCGGCGCGTTCACGCAGTTGCGTAGGTACGACCGCCGCAGGGCACGCCGGGCGCGGTGGACCAGCGAGGCGGCGGCCGGCGGGGCGAGGTGCTCGGACTCGGCGATGTCGGCGGTGTCGTAGCCACGGACCTCCACCGACCACAGGACTTCGCGGAACCGCGGCGACACGTCACGCAGGGCACCGGTCGCCGTGCCGGTGAGGAAGGTGACGTCGTCCTCGACCCCGGAATCGAGCTCGTCGTCGGCGACCGGCGTCGCCCGCCCGGAGTCCTTGCGGGTCCGCAGCTTGATGACCGTCGATCGCACGGATCGCAAGAGGTAGGCACGGGCCTCGTCGCGAGGGCCGTGCCCGGCGTCGATCGCCCGCAACGTGTTGCAGAAGACCTCGCTGACGACGTCGTCGGCCTCGTGCCGGTCGCGGCACAACCGCCGCGCCAACCGTTGCACGGCGTCGTGATGGAGGGCGTACAGCTGCCCGTAGGCATCGCTGTCACCGCAACGCACCGCGTCGAGAAGCGAGCGCTCATTCGGCGCCACCTGGAGTGCCCGGTCGGACCGCCGGCAACTTCGTTGGGTCAGATGGTCGTCCATGGCGACCACCGCAGGTTCGGCCATGGAGCCACGGTACTGAGGACGCATGACCACGTCAAGTGGTCATTGGTGCACGCAGCGTGACATTGCTGGGTGCGCGCCACGGAGCGAGCGCTCCGATCGGGGCACTCGCTCCGTGCGTCGACGTCGGCATGGCGGCTCCGACGCCGGGTTGGGGGATCAGTCGGCGGTGTTCCGGCGCCGGACGGCGTGGGCGCCGAGACCGGCCGCCGTGGCTGCCGCCGCGAGGAGCAGGGTCATCGTCAGCGGCGAACCGGTCAGCGCGAGCTCACCGTCGTCGTCGCCGCCCCCGGTCTGCGACGGACGCTGGAAGCCGGCCGACTGGACGCCGGAGTCATCGCCCCCGCCGGCGACGCCGCTTCCGTCACCACCGGCGCTCCCACCGGCACCCGTGCCGTCACCGCCCGTCCCATCACCGCCCGTGCCGTCACCGCCGGTGCCGTCACCGCCCGTGTCGTCACCGCCCGTGTCATCGCCGCCCGTGCCGTCGTCACCGCCGGTGCCATCGCCGCCATCGTCGTCGCCGCCGTCCGTGGCGCACGCTGCGGTGGTTGCCGCATCGAGCACGGCCACGCTGACGTTGCAGAGATCGGCCCCGATGGCTGCGCCGAGCAGGCCGGTCTGGGCGCCCACCCGAGCACCGCCCGCGCACTGCAGGTCCGCTGACCCGACCAGGCCGAGGCCGCAGCGCAGATCGCCGAGCGTTGCCGACAGAAGCGACTCGTCGCCGAGGTTGGAGAGGCCGTCCGGGTCGAGGTCGAGATCGACGCCGGCGCCGACACCCGTCGTGTCGACGCCGACGACGTCACCGGCGAGTCCCGTGACTCCAGGGATTCCCGACGCGGTGACGTCCGGTGACGTGCCGATGCGCACGTTGACTCCCGTCGCTCGTGCCCGCCACGACGTCGAGCGGGACATCGCTGTTGCCGAGACCGAGGTCGAGGTCGGTGTCGAGGAGGTCGCCGTCCGGTGTCACCGGCTCGGTCGGGAGGAGGTCGAGATCCAGGTCGAGGTCGAGATCGATGCCGTCCTCGCACAGGATCAGCAGGCAGGTGGGTTCCTCCGGAGCCGCCGCCACAGGTGAGGGCATGGCCACCAGTCCGAAGCCGGCCGCCGAGCCGGCGATGACGGTGGCGGCGATGGTGGTACGTCGTGATCGGTTCATCTCTGAAGTCCTCTCGTCGTGCAGCGGCGAGACGCCGTTGCGGGGGGCACTCATGTCCATGCACACCCGCCACCACCCCGCTCATGACGGTCGCCCCCAGAAAAATGTCCGAATCTTCTCGGTAGGCGAGAGATCCCGGACAAGTTTCGGGTTCGTGCGGCGTCCCAATTTGACGGGGTCGGGTGCGCGGGCCAACGTGACCGGGTGGACGCCATCGAGATGCTCATCGATCCCCGGCCGGCGACAGTGGGCTCCGGCACCGTGGCCCGGGTGCTCCCGTTCCGCGCCCGGCGGATGATCGGGCCGTTCATCTTCGCCGACCTCATCGGCCCCGAGGACCTTCCCCCGGCGTCGGGGATCGACGTCGATGCCCACCCGCACATCGGGCTGGCGACGGTGACGTACCTCTTCGACGGGCGCCTCGTGCATCGTGACTCGACCGGCGCCGTGTCGACGATCGAGCCGGGCGCCGTCAACTGGATGACGGCCGGAGCCGGCGTCGCCCACACCGAACGGTCACATCCCGACGACCGTCTGGTGACCACCCGGCTGCACGGGCTGCAGACCTGGGTGGCGCTGCCCGACGACCGCCAGGACGGTGAGGCAGCGTTCGAACACACGCCGGCAGACGCCATCCCGAACGCCTCTCCGGCGGTGCGCATCGTCGCCGGCACGGGATGGTCGGAGACGTCACCCGTGTCGGTGTCGTCGCCGATGATCCTCGCCGAACTGCGAGTCGGTGACGGCGCACCGCTTGCCATCGACGCCACCCATCCCGAGCGGGGCGTGCTGGCGGTCGAGGGGACGCTGACGCTCGCCGGGCAGCAGCTGCGTCCCGGCCAGCTGGCGGTGCTCGAAGCCGGCAGCCGGCCTGAGCTCGCCGGAACCGGACGAGCGATGCTGCTCGGCGGCGAGCCCGTCGGGCAGCGCCACATCTGGTGGAACTTCGTGCACCGCGATCGCGACGCCATCGAGGCCGCCAAGGCCCGCTGGGACGCGCAGCAGTTCGCCCTCGTCCCGCACGACCACGAGCCCTGGGTGCCGCTCCCCCGGTGACGCTCACCCGAAAAATGTCCGAATCGTCTCGCTGAGCGACCGATCCCCGACAAATTTCGGGGTAGGCGCGGCCAGGGCCCCGCGAACCCGGTGGCCACCACCCGAAATTTGTCCGAATCGTCTCGCTGAGCGACCGATCCCCGACAAATTTCGGGGCTAGGCGCGGCCAGGGCCCCGCGAACCCGGTGGCCACCACCCGAAATTTGTCCGAATCGTCTCGCTGAGCGACCGATCCCCGACAAATTTCGGGGCTGGCGCGGCCAGGGCCCCGCGAACCCCGTGGCCACCACCCGAAAAATGTCCGAATCGTGTCGCTGAGCGACCGAATCCCGACAAATTTCGGAGTTGGCGCGGCCTGGCTCCCGCGCTCGTGTCAGCGGGGGGCGGTGCGGTTGCGACGGAGCTCGTCGTGCAATGCGGCGTGGGTGGCGGCGACGGGGGTGCGACGCACACCCGGTCCGAGGTCCAGCAGCGGGCGGTCGAACGCGTCGGTGACGGTCCCGCCGGCCTCCTGTACGACGAGCGCGGCACCGGCGTAGTCCCACACGCCGTGGGCATCGGGGCTCATGTCCACGAAGCCGTCGAACGACCCCGACGCGACGGCGCAGAGGTCGAGCGCCGACGCACCCATCGCCCGGAACTGGCGCCAGCCGTAGTGGTGCGTCGGCAGCCCGCTGATGGCGACGATCGCATCGTCGAGGGCCACGGCGCGGCCGATCGACAGGCGTTCGCCGTCGAGCCACGCTCCCTCATCTCGCACGGCCGTGTACCGCGAACCGATGGCCAGGTTGGCCACCGTCGCCGCCTCGGCGATCCCGTCGCGAACCAGGCACAGCGACGTCGCGCACCACGGCAGCCCGATGCTGGCGTTCGTCGAACCGTCGAGCGGATCGACGACGACCGTGCCGAGCGACGACGGTGCCGAACCGGGGTGCTGGACACCGCTCTCCTCGGACAGGACCGAGTAGCCCGCGGCGAGCAACGGGGCGACGCAGACGTCGTCGATGTCGAGATCGACCAGGTACTGGCCAGCGCGGTTGCCCGACTCACCCCAGTCGACGGTCGCCGCGAGCACGGCGGCCGTCCGGTCGCAGATCCCGGCGAAGAGTTCGAGGACGGCGGAGTCGGTGGATCGAGACATCGCCCGGGACGGTAGTGTCCGGAAGCGAATGGCAGTGATCGATGTTGCAGGGTTCGTCGCCGACATCAAGAGTCAGGCGATCGACCACGGCTTCCATGTCCACGACGAGCGACACTTCGTGGAGACCTACTCCCTCCGACAGTTGTGGGAGGTCGACCTCCACCCCGAAGAGGCGTGCGCCGGCCCGATCGACCTCCATCTGTCGCTCGACGTCGACCCGCGGGCGATGCTCGGGTTCGAAGACGAGGTGATGAAGCTCGACGAGCTCGACGACCCGCCCCCGACCGGGTTCACGTTCCCGCTGATCTTCACCTGGACCTTGCCGCCGTTGCCCGAGCCACCGGACCTGCTGGTGCTGGCGACGGACCTCGCCGGGATCGGCGGCATCGAACTGCCCGTCGAGGTGTCGGCGATCGACTCGTTCCCGAGCGTCACCGACGCCCCCGAGCGCAGCCTGTCGATCGTCGCCAAGATGTCGATCGACCTCGCTGACGTCTACATGAACGTCGACGACAGCGTCGAAGCTGCGCTCGACCGGTGCAAACATGTCAGTCTGTACTTGCTCGAGCGGGCACCGTCCTGGCTGCTCGACGAGTACTGATCTACCCCCCTCGTCCGACCCTCCGGAGGTCTCGAAGACATGCGAGTCCACGAACTGATCGACATCCTCAGCGACCAACCGGCTGACGCCGAGGTGGAGCTCGCCGTGATCGCCCCAGTCGAGGAGGGCAACGACGACATCACCGTCGACCGCTACTTCATCGACGGCGTGCTCCCCTGGGAGGACGACGAGGACTCGAGCGACGAGGACGGCGACGGCACCGACGGAGAGCTGACGATCTGGCTCGTCGGCGGCGAGGAAGCTGACGTCAACGCGTTCCTCGACGCCATCGAACAAGCCGACGACTGAGCCACCCGTGACCGCCGCGGGTCAACCGCTCGTGGCGCAGATCTCGGTCATCTCGGCGACGTAGTCGGCATACGGCGACAGGCCGGCCTCGGCCCGCAACTGTTCGATCGCCCCCTCGTCGGCGATCGGCGTCGCCGGGAGCGGGGTCCCGTCGGCGGTGCACCCCATCTGCGTGCCGTAGCGCTGTGGGCGGCCGGCGGCCGCAGCGACGCGGTCCTCGAGGTAGGCGAGATCGCCCAGACTCGCCTGGCCATCGGCGGCAGCGGCGCCGAGCAGCTCGAGCGCCTGCTGTTGGACCTCGGGATCGAGGTCGGCGTGCTGGGCGATCACCCACGCCGCCGTGGAACCGTCCTCGCCGACGAGGTCGATGGTCGGCCAGCCGTACTCGTCGAGGATCTCCGCGAGGCGGTCCGTGCGTTGCCGATAGCTGTCGGTGGCGACGGCGCCGGTCATCTCCGCCTGGTCCTCCTCCATCATCGCCAACAGCTCCTCGCGCAACGCTGGTTCGGCGACGTCGACCGTCGTGCCGTCGACCGTCGTGCCGTCGACCGTGGTGCCGTCGACTGTCGTGCCGTCGACCGTGGTGCTTTCGACCGTGGTGCCGTCGACTGTCGTGTCGGAAGGCGTCGACGCCGGCGGTGACGTGACCGTCGACCCCGCGTCCGCTGCGGTGACGGCTGGCGTCGTCGCCGCGGGTTCGTCGTCCCCGCAGGCCACGGTCGCCGCCAGCACCACCATGATCGGCAGCAGCCGACGCGTCACCCGTCGATCCACAGCGCGCCCGTCTGGCCACCTGTGTCGCTCGCCGTACTGCGATTGCCGGTTGTGCCCCCACCCTGGCTCCACGAGCGGCGACAATATCCGGGGGGCAACCCGGCCTGCCGGCCGATCTGCCCCCGGGGCGACCTGGGACCCCACTTCTGGGTCGACGATGCCGCCGAATGTGCGGCGAATCCGACCCAGAAGCGTGAGTTCGGTCTCACCCCGGCGACGGACGCGTGGACACGAGGCGAACGCTGTGGTCGACTGCGGCGATGGACATCTCCACCCTGCTGCTCGAGCTCTACGGGCGCGTCCCGCCGCTCGCCGACGAGGCAGTCGACGGCCTGACGACGGCACAGCTGACGACGTCGCCGGCACCGGGGAGCAATTCGATCGGCTGGCTGGTGTGGCACCTCACGCGCGTCCAGGACGACCACGTCGCTGAGCTGATCGGGACCCCACAGCTGTGGGAGGGCGACGGCTGGGCCCCACGGTTCGGGTTGTCGCCCGACCCGTCGAACACCGGCTACGGGCACGGTCCGGACGACGCCGCCGCCGTGCGTCCGGACGGTCCCGACGTGCTGCGCGACTACCTCGCCGCCGTGCACGAGCGCACGTGTGGCTTCCTCGCCGGCATCGAGCCGGACGCCCTCGATCGGATCGTCGATCGCCGGTGGGATCCGCCGGTGACGCTCGGTGTGCGGTTGGTCAGCGTCGCCGACGACTGCCTCCAGCACGTCGGCCAAGCGAACTACGCCCGCGGTCTGCTCGGCTTCTGAGCGGCGCACCCGCGACCCATCGGTCGGCGGGGCGCACGGATGCGATGATTGGTCGGTGTCCGACGCAGACGACCTCGACCGAGCCGAACGGCACCTGATCCGCTACGGGGCGACGTGGTCGCCGTTCGTCGCCGAACGGGCATCAGGGTCGTTCGTCGAAGATGCCGACGGCCGGCGCGTGCTCGACTTCACGAGCGGCCAGATGTCGGCGATCCTTGGCCATTCGCATCCCGAGATCGTCGCGGTGGTGACCGACATGATCGGCACACTCGACCACCTCTTCTCGGGAATGCTGTCGCGGCCCGTCATCGATCTCGCCGAACTGCTCGGTGGCATGGCGCCACCGTTGTCGAAAGTGCTGTTGCTGACGACCGGCGCCGAGTCGAACGAGGCGGCACTGCGGATCGCCAAGGTCGTCACCGGCGGTTGGGAGGTCGTCGGGTTCGCCCAGAGCTGGCACGGCATGACGGGCGCTGCGGCGTCGGCGACCTACTCGGCGGGTCGTCGGGGGCACGGCCCCGCGCAGGTGGGCTCGATGGCGGTCTTCGCACCGAACGCCTACCGACCGCGATTCGTCGGGGCGGACGGGTCGTTGGACTGGCGGACCGAGCTCGACGATGCCTTCGACCTGATCGATCGGCAGAGCGCGGGAGCGCCGGCGGCGTTCATCGCCGAACCGGTGCTCTCGTCGGGTGGCATCCTCGAGCTCCCGCCGGGCTACCTCGCCGCCCTCCAGGCGCGCTGCCACGAGCGGGGCATGCTCCTCGTGCTCGACGAGGCACAGACGGGCATCGGCCGCACCGGCACGATGTTCGCCTTCGAGCGCGACGGCATCGTGCCCGACATCCTCACCCTCTCCAAGACGCTCGGCGCCGGACTCCCGCTGGCCGCCGTGTTGACGACCGACGAGATCGAGGAACAGGCACACGAGCGGGGCTTCCTCTTCTATACGACCCACGTCTCCGACCCGCTGCCGGCAGCGGTGGGACTGCAGGTGATCGAGATCGTGCTCCGTGACCGGCTCGCCGAACGGGCCGCCGTCGCCGGCGCCCGGCTGCTGGCCGGGCTGGCCGATCTCCAGGCGCGGTACGACTGTGTCGGAGACGTCCGTGGGCGGGGCCTGCTCGTCGGCCTCGAGGTGGTCGCCGACAAGGAGTCGAAGAAGCCCGCTCCCGAGCTCGGCGCGGCGATCACCCGCCGCTGTTTCGAGCTCGGCTTGTCGATGAACATCACCGCACTGCGCGGCATGGGCGGCGTCTTCCGCATCGCTCCCCCGCTGACGATCACCGACGACGAGCTCGACCTCGGGTTGGCGATCCTCGATCAGGCGATCGCCGACGTCGCCGGCTGAGGCTCCGGTTCGGCCGCCGCGTCGGGGTCGGGCGCCGCGTCGTGCCACACGGCGTTGCCGTAGAGGAAGGCGATGACGATCGCGGCGAGTGGGGCGGCGACCACTTCGGCAGCGCCGATGAGCATCGAGAGCAGCCAGAACGGGGGGCGGACGACGACCAGCAGCAGCAGACCGAGACCGGTGACGATGCCGACGACGACGATGTTGACGAGTGCCACGACGAACGCCGTCGACCACCAGCGGCCCTTGATCAGCGACGAGCTGCGGCGCAGCGCGGCGGCGCCGTCGAGGTTCTCGAGCGTCGCCGCGTGGGCGAGGAACTGATAGCGCACGAGTCGGTGGATGCCGAACGGCGCGCCGATGATCGACACCAGCAAGACGCCGACGATCAGCACCGCACGGAGGAGGCCGCCGCCCAGCGCCCGGGCGTGTTCGACCACGGCGCTGATGGCGCCGCGAGCCGTCGGTGTGGCGCCGTCGGAGAGCTGTCCGAGGATCCACACCGTTGCCGAGGCGAGGGCGACGCTGACGATCAGGTTCGCCAGGCCGGCGACGAACAGCCCGGCAACGAGACCGCTGCCCTCGCCGGTGTCGAAGGCGAGCTCGACGACGCCGCCGACGAACGGGATGTGTTGCACGAGGAAGGCGAGCGCCCCGGCGACGAGCGCCAGCGGGAGCGCGGCGAGGCCCACTCCGGCGAATGCGCCGGGTGCTTGCCCGAAGGCGGCGAACGATGAGCGCACGGCCTCGCCGGCGCGCCGTGGCTGCACGAGCGGCAACGGCGGCACCGACCGCCACGAGGTGCGGCGGGCGATCAGGGCGACGATCAGGCCGACGGCGGCGAGCGTCACGACGGCCCGCCCCGGCGAGAGCTTGAACGCCATCAGTTGGTTGGAGCCGAACTCGACGACGCCGCAGAACGCCTCGGCGAGAACGCCGGCGTTGGTCGAACCGCCCGGCACGACGACGCTGCTCGAGCGCAACTGCTCCTGCCAGTCGATCGGGTGGTCCCATCGCGTCTTGTCGGTGGGGCCGGTCGGACCGTTGAACGGGCCCTCGCCGCGCTCGCCCCAGCGGCCCTCGAAGGCGAGCCAGGCGAGCGGTGCGTCGGCGGCCTCGACGGTGTCGGGGAGCAGCTGCACCGCGGGGTCGGCGCGCACGACGTCACCGCTGGTGTCGTCGCAGCCGAACCCCTCGCTGCCGTTGCGGCCGAGGTAGAGGTCGGTGCCGAAGTAGCTGGCGTGAGAACCGGCAGACGGGTAGACGTAGGGATGTGTGCCGTCGCGTTCGAGTTCGTCGGCCGTCCACGCGGCGCGTTCGCCGAGCTCGTGCTGGGCGTAGCCGACCTCGATCGGATCGACGTCCAACGCCTCGGCGGGCGTCGACGCCGGGAAGACGATCTGGATGCCCTCCCAGTCGCCTTCGTGGTTGTTGTTCCAGTCGTTGAAGTACCAGAAGAACCAGTACTGCAGGACGAGGAGGTCCGGGTGGTCCTCCTGAGTGGCGATGTGGGCGTAGATCGTGACCGGGAGATCGCCGGTGTACCGCCGCTCGTCACGCTCGAACACGCAGCCGGGATCGAGCGACACGCCGGGGAAGTCGAGGTAGAAGCCCTCCCCGAGATCGTGGATGTCCTCGGCCGTCGGACCCCACGTGACCACGGGATCCCCGCGCCCGACCTGACGGAGGGCGATCTCGGGGTTGCCGAGGAGCACCTCGACGTCCATCGGTCGGTACGCCTCGCCCTCGCGGCTGCACTCGTCGGGCTGCGCCTGGAACCACAGCACCGGCGCATAGCGCTCGGCGAGCAGCTGCGCCGCGTCGTCATCGGTCTGCGCGGGGGCGGCGGACACCGACGGCGCCGGGGCGACGGCGAGCGCCAGCAGGACCAGCACGAGCACGACGAGTGCCGGTGCCGACGCCGACGAGCCGCGCGGTGAGAGAGGCGTTCGTCGACATCTCGGCGGACCCTAGCCACCCGTGCCTGGTCGAGACCGAATGCGCCGGTGAACGTCAGACGACGAAGGTCAGACTGCGAAGGTCAGACTGCGAAGGTCAGACTGCGAACGTCAGACTGCGAACGTCAGACGGCAAACGTCAGACTGCGAACGTCAGACGGCGACGGCCAGGTGAGGCCAGGTCAGGTTGCGAACGTCAGGCGGCGCGGCGGGCGCGTCGGTCGGACACGACCCAGGAGGCGGCGGCGTTGGTCGTCGCGGCGCCGAGCACGGCCGGCCACGGACCGACCTTCTTGGCCAGCGGGTGCGAGGCGCCGAAGCCGCCGACGTAGAGGGCGCCGAGTGCCGCAGCCCCCACCGGACCCGTGGTCCGCACCCACTGGCGTGCGGCGAGCAGGCCGCAGGCGCCGAGGACGGCACCACCGAGCGGACGGATGCCGGACTCCCGGGCGACGAGGTAGCCACCGACGAGGCCGGCGGCGACGAGCGGGGCGGTGGGGATCGAACCGAGGGGGAGCTTCACCCGTGCGACCCTACGGCGACGGCGGGCCGGATGACTCAGAAGGCTTCGCCGGAGTGGATGGCAGGCGTTGCGTCCTTGGAGACCTGCGGGGTGAGGGAACCCGAAGCCACGGCGGTGCTCTTGGCGAAGAACCCGGCGACCTCGGGGAAGATCGTCTTGTCGCAGAACGTCCGCAGCGAGCCCGTGTTTCCATGCCACGTGGCGAGGGAGATGTTCTGGGCGGCGCCTTTCGGGCGCACCCACGTCGGGAAGCGCTGGGCGATCGAGTCGGTGGTGTGGGCGGTGTGCCCGGTCATCGCCAGGTCGTAGATCGAGTCGCGTGAGCGATGTGCCGTCTCGGCGGAGTACTTGACCATCTTCGAGCTCTCCTTGCCGAGCATCGCGTTGTCGCCGTAGATGCGGTACGGCGCGTCACCCTGCGCCATCGCCACCTCGAGCCCGTTCTGGCAGAAGTGGTCGTGGAGCACGTTCGACGCCAGCTGCAGGTACCCGTGGTTCAAGAACGTGTGGTAGTCGCCGTAGGTGACCGCCTGGGCCATCTTGTCGTACGCCGCCGTGTCGCCCGCCTTGGCCGCCGCCACGGCGGCGTTGAACTCGTTGGCCTTGGCGCTGTCGGGGACGTACTCCCGCTTCAACTTGAGGTCCTTGGCGTAGCCCAGCGTCTCCAGCCCGATGGCCTCCGCGCCGCGAGCGCGGTCCTTGGTGGAATAGGAGTCGTAGTAGACGACGCCGTCGTCGATCAGCCGCTTCAGGCACCCCTGGAGCTGCACCTTGTTGCGGATCGGCGACTGGGCGAGGAGCACCTTGTAGTCGGTGGTCAACAGGCGACCCTGCATCGCCTCGCCCTGCCACCACGTGAAGAGGTCGAACTCGGCAGCGTTCGGATCGCTGAGGACGCCGGGCACCCGCAGCCCGAGGGCGTCGAAGCGGTCGGTCCAGTCGCCACCGAGGTTCTCGACGGACTGCGGGTCGTTGGACGTCGTCGTGCCGATCGTCGCCGGGTTGGCGAGACCGGCGCCGGCGACACCGGGCTGCCCGTAAGCGATCTGCTGGACGCGGCGCCACTCGTCGGCACTGGAGTAGTCGCGCTTGCGGCCCTTGGTGTCGAGCCATTGGGCGAACCACTGCATGATCAGGGTCTTGTTGATGAGGTGACCGGCGGCGTAGGAGTCCTGCAGGAAGTGGTCACCGAAGCCGTTCTCGATGAGCCCCAGGTTGAGTTTCGACTCCGCCTCGGCCTCAAGCGCCGCGCGTGAGCCATCGTCCGCGACGCAGACCTGGAGCTGGGCGGCCTGCAGCCCGAGCCGGCGCGCCTCCTCTCGGGCTTCCCACGACTCGAGGGCGAGGTCGACCGCCTTCTGGTGTGCCGTCGCCCAGGCGTGCCAACTGTGCGGCGCGAAGTGGCAGGCATTGCGGGCAAGTCCGGCGGTGTAGCTGGTGTCGGCACGGCCGGCGATCCCCTGCCGCTGCTCGTCACCGACCTCCCCCATCAACTTCAACTCGCCGTACTGGTCGGCGTTGAGGGCCAGGGAGAGTACCCCTGCGCCGTTGAGCGTGCCCTTGTTGCCGATGGCGCCGGCGACGTCGTGATCGGTCGAGTCCGCGTCGTAGATCTTGGTGCCTGACGTCAGTTCGTTGCGCAGCCGCATGAACTTGCGAATGCTCTCCTCGCGGACGCCGCCGACGATCGCCCGGAAGTTGTCGGCGGGCACCCTGGCCATGTCGGCGGCGCTGCCGTAGAAGTCGGCGAGTGTGTTCATCTCGCCGTAGGTGACGAGGAACGTCGTGCCGTCGAGGAGTGGGATCGACACCAGCCGGACCCCCCACCTGGCGTCGTCGATCGCCTGCTCCGCGGCGGCACGGGCGCCGTCGGCGAGCGCCGGGTCGAGTTGTGCCTTGCGGCGGTCGCTGTCGAGTGTTTCGAGCGCCGCGGTCGCCTGGGCGACGGTGCCGGTCGGCGGCGCGGCCTGGAAGAACTTGAGCCGCTGGATCTCCTGATCGATGGTGTGCAGCACCGTATCGATGTCGAGCGCGGTGCCGCTCTCGGTCGTGATCGTCTTCGCCGTCTTACGCGTCGAGTCGAACCAGCTGTCGCGCTTGGCTTGCTCGGCGGCGACATCGCGGCCGGCGGCAATGATCTCCAGCGTCTCGGGATCGATGTCGCCGAGCATTTTGTGCTCCCACGAGGCGTGGCGCTGGATCAGGTTCTCGGTCGTGCGTGGCGGGCGGATCATGCGGGCGACGGCGGCGCCCTGCTGGATCGTGTGGGTGAGCTCGTGGGCGAGGAGGTGGCGGCCGGCGTTGCTCGACGTGTCGGGCAGGCCGCCGCGGAAGAAGATGTGCTGACCGGTGGTGAACGCCTCGGCCTGGATGCGATCGCTGAGTGCCGTCGCCTGCGACCCGACGTGCAGCCGGACGTTGCCGAAGTCGGCCCCGAAGGCATCCTCCATCGGCGCCCGGACGTCGTCGGACATCGGACGGCCGCCGTGCATCGCCGAGCGCATGATCCGCTCGGTCCCCGCATCGACCGCACCCCCGGCGAGGCCGATCGTCGCCGGCGCACGCTGCACGCGCAGCGCCAGGGATCCGCGGACGTGGTCGGGGTGGGTGCACCGCCCGTGGCCGCAGCGATGGTGATCGTTGGCCACGTGGCTGGACGACCAGCTGCGCCGAATCGAGCGCCGACTCGCGTCGGCAGGACCGACGTCAGCCGGGGCGGGGTCGGCCGACGCGGCCTCGGTCGGCGCGGCGAGGGATCGCTCGGTCTCCGGCACGCTCCGTCGGATGCGCATCGTCCGCACGACTCGGTCGGCGACGCGGTCGGCCTCGCGCTCGTGCGGGTCGTCGGCGGCACCGACCATCAGCTTGGTCTGCAGCACCAGCTGGCCGAGTCTGAGGGCCGTCGCCGGGGCGACCGGTCGTGGCCGGGCGGCAGACGTCGGCGAAGCCGCGGCCCGAATCGGTTCGGCGACCTCCGGATCCGCCGCGATCGGCGCCGCCCGTTCGATCATCCGCCTCGACCAGTCACGGGGCGACTGTAGCCGCCTTCACCACGTTCAGCGAGGATCACACCACTGCCCGTGTTGGTCCATGGTGACGGCCCACCAGCGTGATGCCGGGCCCGCCCGGGAATGTTCGTGCCCCAACGGGTGACCCATCCGGACCTGGCGGCACCGACCGACGTCGCACACGATGGCGGACGAGCGATCCACACATCGCCGCATCGAAGGAGGGATCCATGTCCGACAGCCCAGACCTGAACCCGGGAGACGAAGGAGAGTGGGTGACCTATCTGCAGCAGACGCTGGAGTACCAGGGGTACTCACCCGGCGACATCGACGGCGTCTTCAACGAGGCGACGGCGAACGCGGTTCGTGCGTTCCAGGAGGCGAACGGGCTCCCGGCGAACGGCGTCGTCGACGCCCAGCTGTGGGAGGCCCTCGCCGGGAGCGCGAGCGGGAGCGAGGCCGGTGACGATGCGGGGATCGCTGCCTGGGGACCTGATCCCGAGGAATGGACGCCGGATCAGCAGGACCAGTACTTCGCCCTGAACGACGACGTCGACGAAGCCGAGGGGCTCGATGCCGACCTGGACGTGCCCGAGATCGACGAGGAGGCAACGGCATGAGTGCTGCAGAGATCGTCAACACGTTGGAGAAGGCCTGGAAGGTGATCGACGACAATCGTCCGTCGTCACAGATCACCTCGGCGCGAGCCAACGCCGTGCCGAAGGTCGACGACTGGACGGCGTTGGCCGGAGCGATCGGCCCACGTGAGACGCGGTGGTACCGCAAGATGACGAACTCGCTGCCGGTGGAGTGGGGCGACATCGTCGTCGACTTCGAGATCATCCTGCGATACACGTACGGCGCGACGTACCGCGGCGGCGGGCGCTACATCACCAACATCTGGATCGATGTCGCCGACTCGTACGTCGCCTGGTTCCACTCCCTCGAGCTGACGCTCGAGGCCAAGGACCCGGAGAATGCCGGCACCGACACCGCCCCCTTGGCCCGCATCCCGATCTCGCTGCGCGGCAAGATGGAGAGCCCGAAGGCGAGCATCACCCTGCAGAAGGGCTTCATGATCTACGGCGACGGCCGCCTCGACATCCTGTCGGACTGAACCTGCCGGTGGGGCGGGTGGGACTTGAACCCACGACCCAGGGATTATGAGTCCCCTGCTCTGACCAACTGAGCTACCGCCCCCGAACGCACGAACCCGAAACGAACGACCCTGAAAACGAACGACCCTGAAAACGAACGACCCTGAAAACGAACGACAGGGTCCCACAGAGGGACCCTGTCGACATGGCTCCGGGAGCAGGGCTCGAACCTGCGACCCATTGATTAACAGTCAATTGCTCTGCCAGCTGAGCTATCCCGGATCGGCGACCGCTGAGGTTATCGCCATCACCTGCGCCATCACACGCAGTCGGCCGACGTCTGTTCAGGCGGAGGCCAGGACCGGCAGCGTTGGCTCCGGGCTGCCGCCGGCCGGCTCGGCGGTGATGTTGAGGCTCTCACCGGTCGTGTCGACCTCGTCGAGACGGGCCTGGACGCGCCCGCCGGCATCGGGCCGGAACACGCCGACCGACACCATCTCACCGTCGATGTCCGCCCACAGCTGGTACGTGGCGTCGTCGGGCAAGGGCGCGATGCCGTCGCTCTCCAAGACGAGCGCCGAGTGCGACGGCGAGTACGTCACGGTCAGCACCCCGCCGAGATCACCCTCCATCGAGTGGCTGACGGCGTCGGGGGCCTCGACGATCGCCTCGAACTGGTCTGGCGCCGACGCCTCGTTGGAGACGATGAACGCTCCGACGACGAACACGACGACGGCCGCCGCAGCGAGCGCCCACGGCAGCAGCCGCCGGCGCCGCCGGCCACCGAGATCGACGACGGCGGCGAGGTCGATGTCGGCATCGCGCACCGCGGCCGGCCCCGCGCCGGACGACGGTTCCGCCCCAGACGTCGGTTCCGGGGCGGACGGCGGGGTGACGTCGTCGTGGTCCTGGGCGGTCGACGAGATCGCCGCCAGCACACTCGCCCGCAATGACACCGGCGGAGGTTCGGCGACCAGTTGCTGGACATCGGCGGCGGCCGCCAGCGCAGCATCGAGCTCGACGCGGGCGACCGGATCGATGGCGACGACGGCGTCGAGCTCGGCGCGTTCGGCATCGGACAGCTCGCCGAGCGCAGCCAGCGCGATCAGCTCGTCCAATCGGTCAGGTTCCATGGGTCACCTCCCATCGTCGGCTCAACTTCTTCAACCCACCGCGCACGCGGCTCTTCACCGTGCCGAGCGGCAGATCCAGCCGCTCGGCGATCGTCCCGTGGCTCTCGCCCTCGAGGAACGCCATCTCGATCACCACCCGCTGGTCTTCCGGCAGCTCGGCGAGGGCCGCTTCGACCTCCGCCGCCTGCACGCCTCCGATCACCACCTCATCGGTCGCCGGCACCTCGTCCGGGCGCCGCGCCGCCAACCGTTCCGTGCGATCGCGTTGCGACTGCTCCCGCCGCACCCGATCGATCGCCCGGCGGCGGGCGATCGTGACCGCCCAGGTCGACACGCTCGATCGTGAGGCATCGAAGCGTGGCGCCGTCCGCCAGAGCTCGACGAAGACCTCCTGGGCGACCTCCTCCGACATCGCCGGATCCCGCAGCACCTGCGAGATCGAGCCGAACACGACACCCGCCAAGGCGTCGTAGAGCGCGGCGAATGCACGCTCGTCGCCGCGCTGTACGTCGGCCATCACGGCGGTGAGGTCCGGGGGCTGCATCTGGATCGTCCCATGATGCCAGGCCGACAGCCCCAACGACGTGCCCCGGCCCAGGTGGGCGGCGCGGCCCGCCGGCGCCATCCACGCCCACGAACCGGCCGCCAACATCGTCACACCAATGGTTCGCTGCAACGGGCAGGCCGGATCGCACGAACGCACAATTGGCACACATCCCGCCGCCCGCCTGTCGCTCTCGACCCCGCTCGACCCCGCTCGACCCCGCTCGAACCCGCTCGAACCCCCACGAGCCCTCTCGAACTCCTCGACCCCGGACGCGCCGGTGGCGAGGAGCGCACACGCTCCTCGCCACCGTCGTTCAGGGCCCGCCACGCCCTGCTTCGTCACGACATCAGGGCATCAGCACGGCGTCGATGATGTGCACGGTCGCGTTGGCCGTCTGCACGTCCGCGCAGCCGACGGTCGCCTGGCCGTTGACCAGGAGGGTGCCGTCGTCTTGCACCTCGAACGTGATGTCGGCACCGTTGACCGTCGTCGCCGAGTCCATACCGGCGAGGTCCTCGCTCGACAGGCGCTCACCGGCGATCACGTGCAGCGTGAGGATCGACGTCAGCAGGTCCTGGTCGGCCAGCACGGCCTCCAGGTCGGCCGGCGGGATCGCCTCGAACGCCGGGTTGGCCGGGGCAAAGATCGTGAACGGACCCTCGCCGTTGAGCGTGTCCACGAGCCCGGCGGCCGTGAGCGCATCGACCAACGTCGACAGCGCCGGGTTGTTCGACGCAGCGGTGGCCGCGGGATCGTCGGCCATGCCATCGAACGAACCATCGCCATCGGCGGGGACGGCAGCACACAGCTCACCGCTGGGCTCGAGCATCGCGCCCTCGTCCATGTCGTCGGCCGTCGTGCCGGTGGTCCCGGCGGAGCCGTCGGTGGTCTCGGTCGTGCCGTCGGTGGCCCCGGTCGTCGGGGTCGTGTCGTCCATCGCCTCGGTCGTCGCGGTCGCTGCCGACGTCGTTGCCGGTGCGTCGGTCGCGGTCGTCGAGTCGTCGCTGTCGCTGCCACAGGCCGCGACGCCGAGTGACAGGACGGCGACGGCAGCGATCAGTGCGCTGGTACGAGTACGGGTCTTCATGGTGGTGCTCCTTGGTGGGTTCTCGCTGGGGTTCACGTGGGGTTTCACGCTGGGTGTTCACGCTGCGACGCAGCGGGCCGTGGTCGGATCGAGCCAGCCGTTGCTCACTCGACGAAGACCACGATCTGGTGGTGCCCGGAGGCACCGTCGGGAACTGGTTCGGCCCGCTCGTCCGTCTGGATCTCTCGATCTCCGGAAATCGCGCGACAACGGATCGACGTCCGGCCGGTGGTGGTCGGCTGCCAACGGAACGCCCACTGGCGCCAGGTGTCAGCATTGAGCGCCTCACCGAGCTCGGCGGCCTGCCAGCGGCCGTCGTCGAGCTGCACCTCGACCGAGTCGATGCCGCGGGTCTGCGCCCACGCGACACCACCGACGGCGACCATGCCGTCGGCGCCGCGGGTCAGCGTCCCGAGGCCGTCGACGGAGTCGATCCGGCTCATCAACTTGATCGGCGCCCGTTCGGCGTAGCCGCGCGGCACCCAGTACTGCTCGAACTCGTCGAAGCGGGTGAGCTCGATCTCGGTCAACCACTTCGTCGCCGAGACGTAGCCGTAGAGGCCCGGCACGATCAGACGGGCCGGGAACCCGTGGGCCAGCGGCAGCGGTTCGCCGTTCATGCCGAACGCCACCATCGCGTTGCGCCCGTCGGTCGCCGCCTCGAGCGGAAACCCGCACGTGTACCCGTCGACCGATCGTCCGACGACCTGATCCGCCCCCGGCTGCACGCCGGCCTCGGCGAGGAGGTCGTCGAGCCGCACCCCGAGCCATCGGGCGTTGCCGACGAGGTTGCCGCCGACCGTGTTCGACACGCACGTCAGCGTCACGTCGTACTCGACCACCTGGCGCGCCATCAGCTCGTCGAAACCCAACCTCAGCTCCCGATCGACCATCCCGTGGATCCGCAGCTGGTAGTCCTCGGCACGGAGCTGGGGCACGGTCAGCGCCGTGTCGATGCGGTAGAAGTCGGCGTTCGGGGTGAAGAAGGGTGACATCCCGTCGACGCCGACCTCGACGCCTGGCGTTGCCTGCCCTGCCGGTCGACGAGCGGCTGCCAGACGCACGTCGCGCCGCGACTCCTCCGCCGTGAACCGGGTGCGGACCGCCCGTCCCAGCGCTCCGGCACCACCACCGGCCACCGCCAGGATCGCCAGCACGCCGCCCGACCTGACCAGCACCTCCCGCCGCGTCCCCCGCGGCGCGTCCGTGGGCGCTTCGACCACCACCGCCACGTCATCCACCGCCGACGCCGAGGCTTCTGGGTCGGATTCACCGCCCGTGGCGCGGCTTCTCCGACCCAGATCGTCGGCGTCGAGTGGGCGGACGATCACCGACCAGGCGAGCCACAGCGCTCCCATCCCGGCCAGCGCGCCGAGCACGGCGGGCACGACGACGTCGACCGAAGCACCCGTCCGCGATCCCAGGGCGGCGGCCGCGCCCACCACCCCGAACGCGGCGATCCCGGCGAGGCCGATCCACAACCGGCCGATGAAGGCGACGATGCCGAAGATCGCCGCGGCGAGGGTCACGAGCACGCCGATGCCGATGAGCAACGCCGGCTTGTCGTTCGTGCCGAACGTCTCGATGGCGACGTCCTTCACCCACGACGGCACGCTGTCGATCACCCGGTCGCCGACATCGAGCACCGGCGAACGCCACGTCCCGCGCAACCCGGCGACCAGTTCGGCAACCCCCAGCGCGACCACGCCGGCAACCACCCCCGCCACCGCGCCGAGCGCCCCGATCGACCGACGAGACGAGGTCCGCGCATCCATGGACGTGGTTCGCCGCCCGTCGCCCGCCAGATCGCCCCGTCCTCCGTTCGCCCCGCGCACAGCCTCTTCCCCACCGTCCCCTGGCGGCGTGGGCGCGAGCATGCCGGAGTCAGGTTCTGGGTCGCCGATGCCGTGGTCAGCGCGGACTTCTCGACCCAGAAGGGCTGCAACCCGACGGGTGCGGTCCGGCGGAGCGGCGGCTACTCGACTTCGAGGAACTCGCGCAGGCGTTGTGAGCGCTGCGGGTGGCGCAGCTTGGCGAGCGTCTTCGCTTCGATCTGGCGGATCCGCTCACGGGTCACGCCGAACTCCTTGCCGACCTCTTCGAGCGTCTTCGCCCGGCCGCCGTCGAGGCCGAAGCGCAGCCGCACGATCTCCTGCTCACGCTCGGACAGCTCGCCGAGCACCTCGCCGACGGCGTTGTGCAGCATCATGCGCGTCGCCGCGTCGGCGGGCGAATCGATCGTCTCGTCCTCGATGAAGTCGCCGAGGTTCGACTCGTCCTCCTCGCCGACCGGCGAGTCGAGCGACAACGGATCCTGGGAGTAACGCAACAGCTCGCGCACTCGGTCGGGCTCCAGCTGGACGCGCACGGCGAGCTCCTCGACCGTCGGCTCACGTTCGAGCTCCTGGTGCATCTGCCGCTTCGCCCGCGTCACCCGGTTCATGTGCTCGACCATGTGTACCGGGATGCGGATCGTGCGCGGCCTGATCGGCGATCGATCGGGTGATCGCCTGGCGGATCCACCACGTGGCGTAGGTCGAGAACTTGAAGCCCTTGGTGTAGTCGAACTTGTCGACCGCCCGCATCAACCCGAGGTTGCCCTCCTGGATCAGGTCGAGGAGCTGCATGCCGCGCCCGGAGTAACGCTTGGCGATGCTGACCACGAGGCGCAGGTTGGCCTGCGTCAGCTCGCTCTTGGCCCGCTCGCCCCTGCTGACCGCACGCATCAACATGCGTTCCTCGCCGGGCTCGAGCACGATCCCGGCAGCACCGGTCTCGTCGATCCGGGCGGCGGCGAGCTTGCCCTCCTCGATCAGCTGGGCCAGGCGGCGCTCGTCCTCGACGGTCAACAGGTCGACCTGGCCGATCTCGCGGAGGTACATGCGCACCGCGTCGGAGGTGCCGCCCTCCCCCTTCGGCAGCGTCTTGCGCCCGCGGCGCTGGCGCCCGCGGCTGAGCAACTGCTCGTCCTCTTCCGCAGTGCGCTTCTCGAGCACGACCCGCCGACCGATGTCCGACGGCGTGTCGTCGACCTGCTCGACGTCGGTCTCGATGACGATGCCGTGGCCGGCCATCGCCGCCTGCACCTCGGTCAGCACCTCGCCGGAGAGCTCGACGTGACGCAACACGTGCGTCACTTCCTCGGCGTGCACGGCTCCGGCCTCCCGACCACGCTCGACCAGCTGCTCCCACTCGTCGATGTCGACGCGCGACCGAAACGGCGACCGTGAGCCCGCTGGCGACCCGTGACGCGTCGGGGTCGACACCCGTCGCGGAGGAATCAGGCTCCGGCATCGCGCTCGTCGGATCGTCGATGAAGCCACGCTAGCAATGACTCCGCAGCGGCCTGGGCTCGCGTTCGGTCGAGGTCGCTCAGCGCCTCGATGTCCAGGCGGGCAGCCCGATCCTCCTCGATCGAGGCGGTGTCGGTGAGTCTGGCGCGGAGCCGCAGCTCCCGTCGCGCCGCCGCCCCGATCAACGTGCGGGCCTCGATCTCCGGCACCAGGTTGAGGTCGGCCACCGCCGCCCGTTCGAGCACGTCACGGGCGTCGGGCGGAGCGATCTCGATCGCCTTCTGCAGGTCGCCACCGGCCTCGGCGAGGGCGAGGAACGCCATCCGGTTGACGTCGTCGTCGAACAGCGCCTCGATCAGCCAGGGGGCGATCTCGTCCCAGTCCTGCACGAGCAGCACGAGGGCGGCGAACTCGGCGTTCTCCATCGGCCCGCGGGCGGCTTTCGGGGCCACCCGGATCGCGGGGCGGCGGGTGCCCCGCTCGGCGATCTGGACCAGCCCGGAGACCGGGAGGCCGAGCGTGGTCGCCACCTCGCCGGCGTACAGCTTGCGCAGCTCGACGTTGGGGTGCTCGTTGACGACCGCCATCGCCTGCTCGCCCAGCCGCACCCGCTGCTCGGGCGTCTGATGGGGACGACCGGCGAGCGTCCGGTCGACGCGGAACTTGAGGAACGGCACCGGGTCGGCGACCGCCCGCTGCAGCGCCTCCGGATCGCGTTGGGCCAGGTCACCGGGGTCCTGACCGTCGGGCAGGCGGGCCACCAGGACCTCGACGGCGTGTGCCTGCTCCCACTCGTAGAAGCGCTCGGCGGCACCCTGGCCGGCGGCGTCGGCGTCGAAGGAGAGCACGACCCGGCTGGCGTAGCGCTTGAGCAGGCGCACGTGTTCCTCGGTGAGCGCCGTGCCGCACGTGGCCACGGCGCGGGCGACACCGGCACGGTGGAACCCGATCACGTCGGTGTACCCCTCGCAGACCACCACCTGGTCGTGCTTGGCGATGTCGGCCTTCGCCCAGTTGAGGCCGTACAGCGTCTTCGACTTGGTGTAGATCGCCGTCTCCGACGAGTTCTTGTACTTTGCCGGGTCCTCGGAGCCGGGCAGGATCCGCCCGCCGAACGCCAACGCTTCACCCGAGTCGGAGAAGATCGGGAACATCACCCGCGCCCGGAACGAGTCCTGCATCCGCCCCCGACGATTGCGGAACGCCAGCCCGACCGCCTCCAGGTCGGCCGCCGGAACCCCGAGGCCACGCGAGAGGGCGTCCCAGTCGTCGGGTGCCCACCCGAGCTTGAACGTGCGGGCGACGTCGCCGGCCAACCCCCGCCGCCGGAGGTAGTCGCGCGCCGGGCGCGCCGCGGGGTCGTCGAGCAGCCGCTGGTGATACCACTCGACGGCGGACTGCATCGCCTGCACCAAGCGCTTGCGCCGTGTGCGCTCCTCGGACTGGCCGGTGGTCGTGTAGTTGAGCTGGATCCCGGTCTTGGCGGCGAGGTGCTCGACGGCGCCGGGGAAGTCGAGGTGCTCGATCTCCTGGATGAACGTGAAGACGTCGCCGCCCTTGTCGCAGCCGAAGCACTTGTAGCGCCCGGTCTCCTCGCGCACGTTGAACGAGCCGGTCTTCTCGGCGTGGAACGGGCACAGCCCGACCCAGTTGCGCCCGACCCGCCGCAGGGCGACGTACTGGCCGATCGTGTCGACGATGGAGACCGTCGAACGGAGCCGTTCGATGTCGTCGTCGACGATGCCCATGACGGCTGGACCTTACCGCCGTTCGATCGGCGCCCCGGATTGTGACGGTGGGCCGGGCACCCGTGACATCGTCACGCCGCGGCGTGGCCGCAACGTGGCGATGTCAGGCCGACGGGTGGTCGTCGGTGTCGGGGGCCGGGTGCGGTTCGTTCTCCGGATGGGGGCGGAACGCCTCACCGGCCATCGCCGCCGCCTCCTCCCGCTGCGTCGCCTTCAACGAGAAGCCGATCGAAGCGGTGAGGACGATGGCGATCACCATCAGCGAGAGCCAGGTCGGGATGTGGTACCACTCGGCGATGATCATCTTCACGCCGACGAAGGCGAGGATGATCGCCAAACCCTGCTGCAGGTAGGAGAACCGGGAGTGCATGTCCGCCAGCAGGAAGTACAGCGCTCGCAGCCCGAGGATGGCGAACGCGTTGGAGGCGAACACCAGGTACTGCTCGTGGCTCACCGCCAACACGGCGGGCACCGAGTCGACGGCGAAGATGACGTCGGTCCCCTCGATCAACACGAGGACGGCGAACAGCGGCGTCGCCAGCCGCTTGGCGTTGCGAACGGTGAACAGCTTCTGGCCGTCGTACTCGTCGGTCGACGGCACGATCCGGTTGACGACCTTGAGGAATTTCGAGTTCCCGGGATCGACGTGGTCGTCCTTGCCGAACATCAGCTTGCCGGCCGTGTACAGCAAGAAGGCACCGAAGATGTACAGCACCCAGTCGAACTTCTCGATCAGCGCCACCCCGGCGAAGATGAACACCGCACGCAATGCGAGGGCACCGAAGATGCCCCAGAACAGCACGCGGTGCTGGTACATCGCCGGCACCGCGAAGTAGCCCATGATCAACGCCCACACGAAGACGTTGTCGATGCTCAGCGACTTCTCGATCAGGTAGCCGGAGATGTACTCGCCGCTCGCCGCGGCGCCGAACCAGACGGCGATCAAGGCGGTGAACGAGAGACCGATCCCGATCCACACCGCCGACTCGATCGCCGCCCGCCGCGTCGACACGACGTGTGCCTCACGGTGGACGACGAGCAGGTCGAGGAGCAGCAGGAAGGCGATCAACCCGAGGAGGACGGCCCACTGCCAGGCGTGGACGTCGATGTCGACGAAGTTGCGCTTCCCGGACTCCGCGGCGATCAGAGCAAGGTGATTCATCGCGACGTTCCGGCGTGATTCATGGCGACATCATGGATCGTCGGGCGACGTGACACACAGTCGTCACGACGACGAGATCACGGCCTGCGCCGCCGAGAGACGGGCGATCGGCACGCGGAACGGCGAGCACGACACGTAGTCGAGGCCGGCGTCGTAGAACAGCTGGATCGACTCCGGGTCGCCGCCGTGTTCGCCGCACACGCCGAGCTTGAGATCGGGCTTGGTCTTGCGACCCCGCTCGGCGCCGATGTGCACGAGCTCGCCGACGCCGGACTGGTCGATGGTCTCGAACGGGTTGCGCTTCAGCAGTCCCTGCTCGAGGTACGCCGGCATCATCCGGCTCTCGACGTCGTCGCGGCTGAAGCCGAACGTCAGCTGGGTGAGGTCGTTGGTGCCGAAGCTGAAGAAGTCGGACTCCTCGGCGATCTCGTCGGCACGCAGGGCGGCGCGCGGCGTCTCGATCATCGTGCCGATCGTGATCGTCGGCTTCTTCTTCAGGCCTTCGAGCGCGGCGTCGACCTCGTCCTGCACCCAGCTGCGGGCCAGCGCCATCTCCTCGCGGGTCACCGTGAGCGGGATCATGATCTCGACGATCGGCTTCTTGCCGGCCTCGCGCAGCTTCGCCGCGGCGGACAACAGCGCCCTCGCCTGCATCGCGTAGAGACCGGGGCGCAGCACGCCGAGGCGCACGCCGCGTGTGCCGATCATCGGGTTGTGCTCGGCCCATCGCTCGGCGGCGTCGAGCAGCTCCTGCTCCTTCTTCGACAGGCCCTTGGTCGCCTTCTTGATCTGCAGCTCCTCGACCGACGGGAGGAATTCGTGCAACGGCGGGTCGAGGAGGCGCACCGTGACCGGCAGGCCGTCCATCGCCTCGAGGATCTCCTCGAAGTCGGCCTCTTGAGCGACGCGCAGCTTCTCCAGGGCGGCGTTCTCCTGCGTCGGGGTCTGGGCGAGGATCATCTCGCGCACGATGGGCAGGCGGTCCGGAGCGAGGAACATGTGCTCGGTGCGGCACAGGCCGATGCCCTCGGCGCCGAGGCGGCGGGCATTGGCGGCGTCCTCGCCGGTGTCGGCATTGGCGCGCACGGCGAGCTTGCCCTTGCGCACCGCGTCGGCCCACTTGAGGATCGTCTCGAACTCGGCGGGGGGCTCGGCGGTGCGCAGCTCCATCGCCCCGAGAACGACCGTGCCCGAGGTGCCGTCGATCGAGATGACGTCGCCCTCGCGCACCACCGTGTCGCCGACACTGAACTGCTTGCCCGAGATCTTGATGTCCTCGGCGCCGACGATCGCCGGGGTGCCCCAGCCTCGGGCGACGACGGCGGCATGACTGACGAGCCCACCGCGAGCGGTGAGGATGCCTTCGGAGGCCATCATCCCGTGGATGTCGTCGGGGCTCGTCTCGTTGCGGACGAGGACGACCTTCTCGCCTCGCTCAGCCGCAGCGGCGGCGTCGTCGGCGGTGAAGTAGACCGCACCGACGGCGGCACCCGGCGACGCGCCGAGGCCCGTCGCCAGCTTCGTTCCTTCACCGGCGAACTGCGGGTGGAGCACCGAGTCGAGGTGCTCGGCGGTGACCCGGCTGAGCGCCTCCTCGCGCGTGATCGACCAACGGGCGTCGCCACGCCCGGTGCCCTTGGTCATGTCGACGGCCATCTTCAGCGCGGCGGCGCCGGTGCGCTTGCCGACGCGCGTCTGCAGCATCCAGAGCTTGCCCTGCTCGATCGTGAACTCGGTGTCGCACATGTCGCGGTAGTGCGCCTCGAGGCGAGCGAAGATCCCGAGCAGGTCCTTGTGGATCGCCGGGAAGTGCAGCTTCATGTGATCGAGATCTTCGGTGTTGCGGATGCCCGCCACCACGTCTTCACCCTGGGCGTTGACGAGGAAGTCGCCGTACGGCTTGTTCTCGCCGGTTGCCGCGTTGCGGGTGAAGCCGACGCCGGTGCCCGAGTTGTCGTCACGGTTGCCGAAGACCATCGTCTGCACGTTGACGGCCGTGCCGAGGTCGTGGTCGATCTTCTCGCGGTTGCGGTACGCCCGCGCCCGGGCGCCGTTCCAGCTCTTGAACACGGCCTCGATGGCGCCGTCGAGTTGCTCGCGCGGGTCCTGGGGGAACGGGCGGCCGGCCTGCTCCTTGACGATGTGCTTGTACGTGTCGCACAGCGCCTTCAACGCCTTGGCGGGGATCTGGTGGTCCTGCTTGACGTTGGCGTGGGCTTTGGCCTCGTCGAGTGCGTGCTCGAACGGCTCGCCGTCGACGCCCATCACGATGCGGGCGTACATGGCGATGAAGCGACGGTACGAGTCGTACGCGAAGCGCTCGTCGCCGGTGACCTCGGCGAGCCCCTTCACGCTCTCGTCGTTCAGTCCGAGGTTCAAGACGGTGTCCATCATCCCCGGCATCGAGAACTTGGCACCGGAGCGAACGCTCACCAGCAACGGGTCGTTCGGGTCGCCGAGCGCCCGGCCCATCGTCTTCTCCAACTTGGTGACGTGCTTGGTCACCTCCTTGTCGAGGCCCTCCGGCCAGCCGGCGTACATGTAGTCACGGCAGGCGTTGGTGGAGATCGTGAACCCCGGCGGGACCGGCAGCTCGAGGACGCTCGTCATCTCGGCGAGGTTGGCGCCTTTGCCCCCCAGCAGGTCCTTGTACTCCATCGGAGGGCGCCGATGCTTGTGGTCGAAGGCGTAGACGTAGGTCACGCACGTCGAGTCTAGATGGCGGGCGTCGCAGCCGAGACTGGACCGGCGGATGGGTGGCGGACCCACGTAGCCTGGGCACGAATGTTCCGGCTGTTCGGGTTCCCGGTCCACGTGCGTCCCGGGTTCGTGATGTTCATGCTGCTGATCGTCGTGCTGTACGGCAACGAGTTCGGGGTGTGGCTCGCCGGGTCGCTCGCCGCCTTCACCCTGCTGCACGAACTCGGTCACGCCGTCGCCGCCCGGCGGACCGGCGCCGAGGCCGAGATCTCGCTCAACTTCCTCGCCGGCTACGCCTCCTACGTGCCGACCCGCCCGCTGACCCGCCTCGAGCAGATCGGGATCTCGTTCGCCGGCCCGGGCATCCAGATCGTCGCCAGCCTGGCGATCCTCGTGGCGATGGGCGCCGATCCGCTCGATCCCAACTCGTTCCGCCACGATCCTGCGGCCTGGGCGATCTGGTGGGCGGGGCCGATCATCGGCCTGTTCAACCTCGTGCCGGTGATCCCGCTCGACGGCGGCAACATCGTCACCAACGTGCTCGACCGGATCCTGCCCGGCCGTGCCGAGCGGGTGATGGTCTGGTTCTCACTCGCCGTCACGATCGCCTTCAGCGTCCTGATCTTCATCGACGAGCGTTACCGCGGCTTCGTCCTCGTGATCGGCTTCTTGCTGATCGCCCAACTGCAGATGTTGAACGCCGGCAAGGAGGCGACGTCGCCGTGGAACGACGCCGACGAGCAGCTGCGCGCCGGGCGAACGGCGAAGGCGCGCCGCACCCTCGTCGCCGCGCTCAGCCACTCCCGGCCGGATCGTTCCCCGCAGCCCGTGAGCGTCCCGCCGGAGCGGATGGCGGCGCTGATCGATCTCCTCCCGCTCCCCTGGCCGACCGGCGATCCCTGGAACGAGTACATCCTCGCCAACCAGCTGATCCGCGTCGGCCGCTACGAGGACGCCGCGCACTACGCCGCCGGCGCCTACGCCAGGTACCCGCACACACTCGCCGCGGCGACCGTCGCCCGCGCCTCGGCGGCGCTCGGCGACACGGCTATCGCGGTGGGTTGGCTCCGGGCGGCGGCCGATGTCGGCACGTCGCCCCAATCGTTGGCGGCGATCATCGACTCCGCACCCGAGCTGATCGCGATCCGCCATCACCCCGAGGTCGAGGCCATCCGCCGCTCCCTTGCCGCCACCCCCGCCGCCTGATCCCCGCCGCCTGATCCCGCGCCGCCGCCTGATCCGCCAGCGTGGTCTCGCCGCCTGATCCGACCGCCAACGCCCATCTCCGGGGTCCCCGTGGGTGCCGGCAACCCCAAATTTGTCCGTGATCGGTCGCTGAGCGGCCGAATTCGGACAAGTTTCGGCTGGTGGGCTCGTGTCAGGCGGGAATGTGGGTGGGTGGGCGGCCGACGTCGACGCCACGCTTGACGTAGGCCAGTGCCAGCGCACCGTCGGGAGACACGCTGGTGATCTCACCGACGTCGTTGCCCGTGGCGTCCACGACCGGGTCGCCGATCGCAGCGCCGGGAGCGGCATCGACGATGCGCAGCGATCGTGGCGCTCCCGCCACGCGGCTGTTCATCCGCTCGACCAGCTCCTGGCCGGGATAGCAACCCTTGGTGAAGCTGACGGCCACCGCCTCGACGCCGGTCGACGCCGGGATCGTCTCCCCCGGCTCGATCTCGTACCCCATCCGCGGCCACCCCGCCGCGATGCGAGCAGCCTCGTGCGCCATCGAGGGTGCATCCGAGGCCGCCGGCTCCACGGAGATCTCGGCGGCGACGCGGATCTTGAACCGCGCCAGCCGGGCAGCCAAACGATCACCGAAGCCGCCATCGGTGTCGAGCACGAAGCGATCGTCGCCGAGACGTGTGATGCGGGCGAGCGCTTCGATCTTGCCGCCCGGTTCGAGGATCAGCGTCCAGCGGGTCTCGCCGACGGCCAGATCGCGGATGTCCTGCGTGATCTGGCCCTGCAGGTACGACGCCGCATCGGCACCTTCGACGGCGACGCGATCGCGCGCCGACCCGTCGATCATCGTCGCATCGAGCTCCACGTCGTCCGTCACGATCCCCAGTCTGTCGTGGCACACTGCAATTGCCATGAGCGACGACTCCCGACAGTGGATCGACGGCGGCAGCGCCGACGACGCGCAGCGCCGACTGACCGGTCTCGCCCAAGACGCGGTCGATTCGTTCATGCTGCTCGTTCGCCGCGGCACGGCGTTCGCCGTTGGCGTGCTCGCCATCGTCGCGCTGATCTGCCTGTCCTCGTTCGCCGTCGGTATCGCCGCCCTGTCCGAGGGCATGGAGGTCGTCTGGATCATCTTCGGCGGGTTCTTCGCGTTCGTCGCCATCGGCTCGGTGATGCTGGCGATGTTCCGCCTCTGGACGGTGAAGCGGCTCAGCACCGATCTCGTCCGCGACGTTCGATCGCTCGTCGCCAGCGACCCGTCGTCGGAACGGGTCGTGATCGAGACCGTCGAGTCGAGCGATCGGGTCCAAGGTCAGAGTGCCGTGGTGATGTCCCGGCAGTTCTTTGCGATGAACGAATCGCTGGGCGAACGTCGCACCCAGTTCGCCGCGCTCGCCGTCGCCATGCGTTCGATCACGACGTTCCCGCTGCTGATCCTGATGGCGTCGGGCATCACGTTCGTGTTCGCCATCCTCGGCTTCTTCTTCACCCTCGGCCTCATCTTCTGATCCGGCCGCACGGCCGGTCCGGTGCCGTGGCACGGCGTGGGCCGAGTCGCGCGGCGATGGAAGCGCCAGCGACGGGCCGACCAGTCGTGGCCAGCCATCGGGCATCCGTGAGGCCCGACGATCAGGCAGGGGTGCCGGTGGCGCGGCGGGCGGCGGTCATGCGCCGGGCGGCGGGAATCGCTGCCAGCAGCGCCGCTGCTTTGTTGCGGCACTCGAGGTCCTCGTCGTCGGGAACCGAGTCGGCGACGATGCCGGCGCCGGCCTGGAGGCTCGCCCGCCGTCCGTCACCCGACACGAACATCGTGCGGATGGCGATCGCCGTGTCGAGGTTGCCGGACCAGTCGATGTAGCCGACGACACCGGCGTACGGCCCGCGCTTGACCGGCTCGAGGGCGTCGATGATCTCCATCGCCCGAACCTTCGGCGCACCCGACACCGTCCCCGCCGGCAGCGTGGCGCGCAGCACGTCGATCGGTCCGAGACCATCGCGGAGACGTCCGGACACCTGCGACGTCAGGTGCATGACGTGGCTGTAGCGCTCGAGCGTCATCAGCTCGTCGACGTGGATCGAGCCGAACTCGGCGACCCGGCCGACGTCGTTGCGGGCGAGGTCGACGAGCATCACGTGCTCGGCGCGCTCCTTCGGGTGCTCGCTCAACTCAGCCGCCATCAGACGGTCGTGTTCGTCGGTCTTGCCCCGTCGACGGGTCCCGGCGATCGGACGCGACACCACCGTGCGGTCCAGCAGCTGGACCATCGGTTCGGGCGACGACCCGACGATCGTCAGCTCCGGGTGGCGGACGAAGTACATGTACGGCGACGGGTTGACCTGTCGCAGCACCCGGTACACGTCGAACGGATCGGCATCGAGGTCGAGGTCGTAGCGCTGGGCGAGCACGACCTGGAAGATGTCGCCGGCGACGACGTGCTCCTTGGCCACCTCGACCGCACGTTGGTACTGCCCGCCCGGCATCGACGAGTGCAGCTCGGGCAACACGTCGTCGCCGGTCGGTGGCCCGACGGGTGTGTAGGGCAACGGCTTGGCGAGATCGGCGACGGCTGAGCGGACACGCTCGACCGCGGCGTCGTAGGCAGCGTCGAGCTCGGTGTCGGCGAGCCCGAACGTCGGCACGCTCTCGATCAGGTACACGCGCTGGCGCCAGTGGTCGAACGCGGCGAGCGAGCCGATCACCGACATCACGGCGTCGGGGTAGTCCCGGTCGTCATGGGGCACGTCGGGGAGGCGCTCGATCTCGCGGATCACGTCGTAGCCGAGGTACCCCATGATCCCGCCGTGCAGCGGCGGCAGATCCTCGAACAGCGGGCTGCGGTACTTGCCGAGCAACGCCTCCATCGCCGCGAGGATCCCCTCACCGGTCGGGATGCCGTCGGGCAGTGGCCCGTCGAGCTCGACCACGCCGCCACGCGAGAGCAGCGTCGCCGACGGGTTGCGCCCGACGAAGGAGAAGCGCGCCCACCGCTCGGCGCCCTCGACCGATTCGAGCAGGAACCCCGGGCCGTCGCCGACGAGCTTGGTGTAGGCGGCGACCGGCGTCTCCAGGTCGGCGAGCAGCTCGGTCCACACCGGCACGACCGTGAAGTCGGCGGCGTGGGCGCGGAACTCGTCGCGCGTCGGGCGCACAGTCATCGCCTGGTCGGCTGCCACCGTCGCGGTCATCGGCGGTCAATCATCGGCGCCGAAGCGCCGGAAGAAGCACGTGCGGGCGCCCGTGTGACAGGCGCCGGCGCCCTCCTGTTCGACCTTGAACAGCAGCGTGTCGGCGTCGCAGTCGTAGTACGCCTCGCGCACGAACTGGCGGTCGCCGCTGGTGTCGCCCTTGCGCCACAGCTCCTGACGGCTGCGCGACCAGTAGACCATCCGTCCCTCGGCGAGCGTCATCCGCAGCGACTCGGCGTTCATCCACGCCATCATCAACACGTCGCCGTTGGTGATGTCCTGAGCGATCGCCGCGACGAGCCCGTGGTCGTCGAACCGCACCGCTGCCAGTTGGTCCTCGGTCGGCTCGATCGTCATCGCCTCGGGCATCGGCCCAGCCTACGGGGGCGACCGGCCGGGCTCCGAACGCGTTGCAGTGCCGCCGAATCGACGGGCGCGTTCACTAGCGTTGCGGCGTGCGGGTTCGTCGTGTTGCCCTGGTGGTCGTTGCATGCACCGTCTTCGGTGCCTGCTCCGAGGCCACCGACTCCGGTGCCGACGGCCCCGATCGTGACACCGTGACGTCGACCGCCGACGTCACGACGAGCGTCGACGAATCCTCGGCCCCGAACACGACGGTCGCCGCCGACGTCACGACACCCGACACCGTCGACTCGACCACGGCCACCGTGCCACCCACGACCGTGCCAGCCACGACCGTGCCCGCCACGACGACGACCACGATCCCGGCGCTCGACGTGTTCGACGCCGGGTGTGTGGTCCAGGTGCAGCCCGGCGACTCGCTCGGGGCGATCGTCACCGCCCGCGCCGACGAGCTGGTGACCGTCGCCTCGATCCAGGCCGAGAACGGGCTCGCCAGCGACGCCATCGACGCCGGCCAGCTGCTCGATGTGTGCATCGACAACGGGCTCGACGACATCTCCGGCGAGCAGCGTCTCGAGCGCAATGCCGCCGTCGTCGCCTCGGAGACCTTCGCCGCCGTCGCCAACCAACAGACCCGGCTCAACGAGCTGCTGACGCCGTTCGGCTATCCCGAGATGCCCGTCGACGGCGACTCCGGCCCCGTCACCCGGCGCGCGCTCTGCGCAACTCGGCTGGCGATGGGGCTGGCGGTCAACCGCCAGGACATGGTCCCAGGGAGTCTGGAGGAGAACTTTCTCTTCTCCGTCGCCTCGCTGGCCAACCCGCAGAACGTCGCCTCCGACGGCCGGTGGGCGTTCATCGACGTCACCTGCCAGGTGATGTTCATCGGCGAAGGCCCGAACCTCGTGTACGTGTTCCCGACGTCGACCGGCGAGCCCGAGCACCCGACCCGCCTGCAGGAGCGGTCACGGGCGTTCCGCTACAACCCGGCGTCGGGCAACGGCGGCTGGCACAACTCGTCGATCTACCCGGTCGCCGACGACAACCCGCTCAACGGCAACATGTACAAGCCGATCTACTTCGACCGCGGCCAGGCGATCCACGGCGCCAACAGCGTGCCCACGAGCCCGCAGAGCAAGGGCTGCACACGACTGCGCCCCCAGCACCAGGACATGCTCGTCAACTGGCTCGGCCTCGGCGGCGTGACGAGCATGGTCGGTGGCGGATCGATCAACCTCGCCGTCACCGTGCGCGGCGACTACGCCGCCGGCTGATCCACCCGACGCCGCCGCGACGTGGCGCCCGCCTCGCAGGCACCGGCGTCGCGCCGGCTGTCAGTCGACGATCTCGGAGATCTGGAACGCGGCCTGGGCGTTAGTGAAGTTGGCGACGTCGGCGGTCGCCTCACCGGCGTCGCCGAGGCCGGCACCCATCGTCTCCTGGGAGTCGAAGTAGAGATGGCCGATCGCCAGGTACGGGCCGTCGATCCCGGCGTCGATCTCGATCTTCGACGGCTTCATCGTCCGATTGACGATCTCCATGTGCGTCGTCTTGTAGTACTCCATGTCGAAGGTGACTCCGTCGCCCTTCGGGTACATGACGCTGACCTTGATCATCGGATCCTCCACTCGGTGCTGCGGTTGCGTCGCGGACGGTAGTGCGCCGGCGTCTCGGGCGGCGACCCGGACCCCGAGACCGGTCACACCCGAGCTGGCAACGGTGGCAACGGAGCACGAGACGAATGGGACCCGTCCCAGAACGTCACGTGTTGAGAGGGAGGGGTTCAGAGGTAGAGGCCGGTGGCGGCTTCGATGCGCTCGGCGGCGACGGCGTGCAGCTCGCGCTCGCGCAACATCACGTAATCCTCGCCTTGGACCTCGACCTCGTAGCGGTCCTCGGGGCTGAACAGCACCTTGTCGCCGATCTCGCACGAGCGGACGTTCTGGCCCTGGGCGACGACCGTCGCCCAGATCAGGCGCTTGGCGACCTGCGCCGTCGCCGGGATCACGATCCCGCCCGACGACTTGCGCTCGCCTGCCTTGTCGGCGATGCGAACCAGGACTCGGTCGTTGAGCATCTTGATCGGGAGCTTCTCGTCGGCGAGCGGCACGGCGCTCAGGGTACCGTCGGCGCCGATGCCCTTCGACGACGCGGTCAACGTTCTCGCCGTCCACTTCGAGGCCGTCGACGGTGCCCGGTTGGCCGGCGAGCTCGCCGTTCCGCCCGCCGTGCGGGCGGCGGCGATCGTCTGCCATCCCCATCCCCTGTACGGCGGCGACCGGAACAACACCGTCGTCGTCACGGTCGCCGACGCGCTCGTGGAGCGCGGGATCGCTACCGTGCGCTTCGACTTCCGCGCCGAGTACGACCACGGTCGCGGCGAACGACTCGATGCCGAGGCGGCGCTCAGCCTCCTCGCCGACGAGTTCACCGACATGCCGCTCCTCGCCGTCGGCTACTCGTTCGGCGCGATCGTCACCGCCTCGCTCGCCGACGCCCGGGTCGCCGCCCAGGTGCTGATCGCCCCACCGCTCGGCGTCGGCGCTCCCCTCGAGCCGCCGCGCACGGCGACCCTCGTGCTCGTGCCGGCGCACGACCAGTTCGCACCGCCCGACGTCGCGGGGCCGATCGTCGAGCGATGGGGCGCCGACGCCGGCGGCACGACCGTCGAGTGGCAGCCGATCGCGTCGGCCGACCACTCGATCACCGGTCGGGCCGGCTGGGTCGCCGAGCGCGCCGCCCACTGGCTCGCCGACCAGCTCGACTGAGCAACGATCGGAACGCAACGGTTGGGGTCTGGCCCCAACCGTTGCATTGTCGCCGGTGGTCCGACGGTTCGGTCAGCGGGCGACGGCCGCCTCCATCTCCTCTTTGATCTCGTCGGTGAGCAGCGGAATGACGTCGACCGCACCGAAGTTCTGTTCGACCTGGCTGACCTTCGACGCACCGGTGATCACCGACGACACGTGCGGGTTCTTGGTGCACCACGCCAGTGCCAGCTGGGCCATCGAGCAGTCCAGCCGCTCGGCGATCGGGCGCAGGTTCTCCACCCGGGCGATCGCCTCGGCGTCGCTCATCCGCCCGGCGAGCCAGCTGTAGCCAGACAGCGCGGCCCGCGAGTCCTCCGGGATGCCGTCGCGGTACTTGCCCGTCAGCAGCCCCGAGGCGAGCGGGCTCCAGATCGTGTTGCCGTAGTTGTAGTCGGCGTTGATCCGGGCGTACTCCTTCTCGACCTTCTTGCGTTCGAGCAGGTTGTACTGGCTCTGCTCGGTCACCGGCTTGTGGAGGTGGTGACGCTCGGCGATCTCGATGGCCCCACGGATCTCGTCGGCGCTCCACTCGCTGGTGCCCCAGTAGTGGGCCTTGCCGGCGTCGATGATGTCGCTCATCGCCCACACCGTCTCCTCGAGCGGCGTGTTCGGGTCGGCGCGGTGGCAGTACAGCACGTCGACGAAGTCCAACCCGAAGCGCTCGAGCGATCCGTCGATCGCCTGCATCAGGTACTTGCGGTTGAGCGTGTTGCGCATGTTCGGCGTCTCGCCGTGGATGCCCCAGTACACCTTCGTGGTCAGCACGTACGACCAGCGCGGCCAGCCGAGCTCGCGCAGCGCGTGGCCCATGATCTCCTCGCTCTTGCCCTGGGCGTATGCCTCGGCATTGTCGAAGAAGTTGCAGCCGGCGTCGCCCGCGGCAGCCATGCACTCGAGTGCGAGCTTGTTGTCGAGCTGCGTGTCGAACGTGACCCACGAGCCGAAGCTGAGGACGCTCACCTGCAAGCCGGTGTTGCCGAGGCGGCGGTACTCCATGTTGGGGTTGACAGTGGGTGTAGCCATGACGGCGACCCTACCCACGCACGAGACGGGGACGTGCGGCCCGGTGAGCCGACCCGGTCAGACGGGGCGGACGGTGATCCCGGCGGCGGCCATCGCCGCCTTCGCCTCGGCAACGGTGTGCTCGCGGAAGTGGAAGATCGAGGCGGCGAGCACGGCGTCGGCGCGGCCGACCGTGATGCCCTCCACGAGGTGCTCGATGCCGCCGACGCCGCCACTGGCGATCACCGGGACGCTCACGGCGTCGACGATCGCCCCGGTCAGCTCGAGGTCGAACCCCTGCCTGGTGCCGTCACGATCCATCGACGTCAACAAGATCTCGCCTGCCCCTCGACTCACGGCGTCGCGCGCCCACTCGACGGCATCGATGCCCGTCGGGGTCCGACCACCGTGGAGGTAGACCTCCCAGCCACCGCCGGTGCGCGCCTTGGCGTCGATGGCGCAGACGACGCACTGCACGCCGAACTCGTCGGCGATCTCGCCGATCAGCGCCGGTTTCTCGACCGCCGCCGTGTTGACGCTGACCTTGTCGGCGCCGGCGCGCAGCATCCGTCGGGCGTCTTCGGCGGTACGGATGCCCCCACCGACGGTGAACGGGATGTAGACCTCGTCGGCGACCCGGCGCACCATGTCGATCGTCGTGTCGCGACGATCGCTCGAGGCGGTGATGTCGAGGAACACGAGCTCGTCGGCACCTTCTCGGTCGTACCGCGCGGCGAGCTCGACCGGGTCGCCGGCATCGACGAGATCGACGAAGTTGGTGCCCTTGACGACCCGACCAGCGGTGACGTCGAGGCACGGAATGACGCGGGCGACCTTCACGACACGACCTTCACGACAGGCCCTTGACGACACGCCCTTGACGACACGACTTTCACGACACGACCTTCACGACACGGCTTTCACGACACGGCTTTCACGACACGGCTTTCACGACACGGCTTTCACGACACGGCTTTCACGACGCGGCCATCCCGTCGGTGGCGATGGCGCGCAGCGCGCCGATCGCTTCGGCGACGCCGAAGCGGCCCTCGTACACGGCCTTGCCGGTGATGATGCCACCGAGCCCGTCGATCGCCGCCAGGGCGACCAGGTCGTCGATGCTGGCGACGCCACCGCTGGCGATGACGGGTGCGTCGGCGAGCTCGACGGCGTGCGCCAACCCGTCCAGATCGGGACCGGCGAGCATGCCGTCGCGGCCGATGTCGGTGACGACGAACGCCGCGGCCGCCGGGAACAGCCCGAACGCCGCGTCGAGCATCAGCCCGCTGCCCTCGGTCCAGCCGTGGACGGCGACCTCGCCGTGACGGTGGTCGAGCCCGACGGCGACCGCAACGATCGCCGCAGCGGCCGAGACGAGCGCCGGCTCGCGCACCGCGGCAGAACCCATGACCACGCGGGCGACGCCGGCGTCGGCCAGCTCGCGGGCGTCGTCGACACCGCGCACCCCGCCACCGGTCTGCACGCGGGCGCTGCCGCTGACGGCGGCGGCGATCGCCGCGACGACCGGACGGTTGACGGGGTCGCCGGAGCGGGCGGCGTCGAGGTCGACGACGTGGATCCACGGCGCGCCGTCGGCGGCGAACTGGCGGGCGACGGCGACGGGATCGTCGCCGTACACGGTCTCGTCGGCGTAGTCACCCTGGCGCAGCCGCACGACCCGCCCGCCGAGCAGGTCGATCGCCGGATAGAGATCGATCATCGCCGCTGCCCCGCCACGCTGCCGTCGGTGGACGCCGTGGCGGCGGTGCAGCCGTCCACGAAGTTGGCCAGCAAGCGGAGCCCGGGGAGGCTCGACTTCTCGGGGTGGAACTGCACGGCGAACACGTTGGCGGCGCGGAAGGCGGCGTTGATCGTCGTGCCGTACTCGACGGTCGCGGCGACCACGGCGGGGTCATCCGGAACGCCGTGGAGGGAGTGGACGAAGTAGACGAACGCCTCGTCGCCGAGGCCGCGCAGCATCGGGTCGTCACGCACGATCTGCAGGCGGTTCCACTGCATCTGCGGGATCTTCGGACCGGGCGGGATCCACGACACGGTGCCGGCAATGACGTCGAGCCCACGTGCCGCGTCGTCCTCCTCGGAGCGCGAGAAGAGCATCTGCATGCCGACGCAGATGCCGAGGAACGGACGACCCGAGGCCACCGCGGCGTGTGCCGGATCTTCGAGACCGGCGGCCCGCAGCGCATCCATGCAGGCACCGAACGCGCCGACGCCGGGGAGCACGACACCGTCGGCGTCGGCGATGAGCGCCGGGTCGGCAGTCAACCGGGCGTCGGCACCCTCGCGCTCGAGCGCCTTCTGTGCCGAATGGAGGTTGCCGATGCCGTAGTCGAGGACGGCGATCAACGGCCGGGTCACAGGACGCCCTTGGTCGACGGGATGCCGGCCGAGCCGTCGATGCGCACCGCGTCGCGCAGCGTGCGGGCGAGGCCCTTGAACGTCGCTTCGATGATGTGGTGGGTGTTGCGACCGCGGATGAGCTCGACGTGGAGTGTGATGCCCGCCGAGGTGGCGAACGACGACACCGCGTGCTCGGTGAGTTGCGGGTCGAAGGCGGGCGAGCCGAGCGGCAGGCTCTCGGGCATCGGCACGAGCCACTCGACGTGCGGACGCCCGGACAGGTCGAGGGCGACGTCGATCAGCGCCTCGTCGAGCGGGTAGCGACCGCTGGCGAAGCGGCGCACGCCGGCCTTGTCGCCGAGCGCTTCGGCGAACGCCTCGCCGAGGGCGATCGCCACGTCCTCGACGGTGTGGTGGGTGTCGATGTGGAGGTCGCCGTCGGCGTGCACCGTCAGGTCGAAGCCGCCGTGACGACCGAGCTGATCGAGCATGTGGTCGTAGAACGGGATGCCGGTCGACACGTCGGTGCGACCGGTGCCGTCGAGATCGATGACGATCTCGATCGTCGTCTCCTTCGTGCTGCGACTGCGGCGGGCGGTGCGCGTGGGGCGGGCCTGGACGTCGGCGGTGCTGGTCATGCGGGGGCTCCGGAGGTGTGTGCGGGCGGCAGCGTGGCGGGTTCGCCCGCCAGCACGGCAGCCAGTGCGGCGAGGAACTGGGCGTTCTCGTCGGGTGTCCCGACCGTCACCCGCAGGCACCCGTCGAGGCGCGGCCAGGTGGTGCAGTCGCGGATCAGCACGCCACGCTCGACGAGCCCGTCCCACACCTGGCGACCGGTCGGAGAGTCGGCGGGCACCCGGAAGAGCACGAAGTTGGCGCCGCTCGGGAACACCTCGACGCCGAGCTCGGCGAGCCCGCGCTCGATGACGTCGCGCTCGTGGACGATCTGGGCGACGCGTTCGTTCATCTCGCCGGTGAACTGCAGCGCCAGCCGGCCGGCGATCTGCTTCAACGTGTCGAGGTGGTACGGCAACACGACCTTGTCGAGCTCGGCGACGAGCCAGGTCGGGCCGATCAGGTAGCCCAGCCGGGCACCTGCCATCGACCACGTCTTGGAGAACGTGCGGGTGACCACCAGCGGCCGGTCCTCGGCGACGAGGTCGAGCGCTGTCCACGGAGCGAACTGGGCGTAGGCCTCGTCGACGACCACCAGGCCGGGTGCCAGCTCGAGCAGCTGGCGAACTCGCTCGGGCGGCTCGACGATGCCGGTCGGGTTGTTCGGTGAGGTGAGGAACACCACGTGCGGCTCGGCCTCGGTGAGCACCCGCTCGACCTCGGCCGGGTCGAGCGTGAAGTCCTCGCCGCGTTCACCTTCGACGACGCGGGCGCCGGTGATCCGGGCGATCTGGGCGTGCATCTGATAGGTCGGTTCGAACGTGGCGACCGTCCGACCCGGGCCGGCATACGCCAGCAGCACGGTCTGCAACACCTCGTTGGACCCGTTGGCGGCGAACACCTGGGCAGGCTCGACCTGGTGCTGCTCGGCGATCGCTTCGCGCAGTGCGGTCGCGGCGCGATCCGGGTAGCGATGCCACTCGACGCGCGACGCCTCTGCAGCGAACGCGTCGCGGAAGGCCGACGGCGGCGCCTGCGGCGACTCGTTGGTGTTCAGCCGCACCCGCACGTCGACCTGCGCCGAGTGGTATCCCTCGAGGGTGCGCAGATCGGGGCGGACGGGGATCACCTCGGGCAGTGTAGAGGGAGGTCCCCGGTGGCTCCCGGTGCGATTGCCCGGCGCCGGTAGGTTGGACCGATGCCGGGATCGCTGGAATCGACCGCTGCCGAACTGGCCGCCATCACGGACCACGTCGCCCAGTACCGCGCCCGCGTCGCCGACCTGGCGGTGCCGTATGTCGGCACGGAGCGTGACGACGTGGTCACCGCCATCCACGAGGCCGAGCGCCAGTTGCGCAACGCCGAACGCACCCTCCAGCGGGCGCTCAAGGCGATCGGCTGACCGAGCGTCACCCCAGTTCAGACCCGAAAAGCGGCGACGGCCCCTGGTGGGAGGGGCCGTCGCACAGTGCGAGGCGGGAGGCGGATCCCTGCCGTCGCAGCAAACCAGGTGGCGGGAACCTGGTTGAATGAAACTATACACCGGCGCCTCCGCAAAGGCCATGGACAACGTGGCCGAACGCGCTGCGTGGCGGCGCCCGAGCGCCCGTCCGACGGCCGATACCCTCGACACCATGCGCCGACTCGAGATCAAACGGCAGATGGACGACGCCGACATCACCACGGTGCGCGACCTTCTCGACGACGCAGCACGCACCGACGGTCGCCGGTCGCTGTCGGACCACCTCTATCTCGACCTCGTCAACGGCGGTACCGATGGGTTCGCGGCGCTGCTCGCCACCGAACCGGGCCACGACCACCCGAGCGCCTACGCCCAGATCTCGCGTGGCAACGACGTCGACGTGTTCGAGTTGGTCGTCCATCCGCACCACCGCGACGAGCTCGCCGAGATCGCCCCGGAACTGCTCGCCGCAGCACGGGAGGTGGTCGCCGCCGACGGCGGCGGGACGATCGTGTGGTGGGTGGACGAGCCGTCGCCGGTACACGTCGAGCTCGCCGAACGCGCCGGCATGCGCGAGCAGCGGCGGCTGTTGCAGATGCGGCGGCCGCTGCCGACCGGCATCGAGGTCACGATCGAGACCCGCTCGTTCCGTCCCGGTGACGACGACGAGGAATGGCTGCGGGTCAACAACCGTGCCTTCGCCGGGCACCGCGAGCAGGGTGGCTGGACGCTGCAGACGCTGCGCACCCGCCAGGCCGAGCCGTGGTTCGATCCCGACGGGTTCCGTGTTCACGAGCGTGACGGCCGCATGGCCGGGTTCTGCTGGACGAAGATCCACCCCGCCGAGCTCGGCCACGAGGCACTCGGTGAGATCTACGTCATCGCCGTCGACCCCGACTTCCATCGACTCGGCCTCGGCACGCAGCTGACACTGGCCGGGCTCGAATCGCTCGCCGACCGGGGCATCACCAACGGGATGTTGTTCGTCGATGCCGACAACACCGCCGCCGTCGCGACCTACGAGCGGATCGGCTTCACCGTGCACTCGACGAACGTCGCCTTCGAGGTCGACGTTGCCGCAGCAGACGGCGACCACGCACCCCACGACATCGAGCGGGCCCGCTCGTGACCGCCATCAAGGAGTCACTCCCCCGCTGGAGCGTCGCCGACGTGCACGAGTCGCTCGAAGCGCGCTCGTTCGTCGGTGCCCTGGAACGAGCCGGCGCCGACGTCGATCGCATGGTCGCCCTCTTCGACGAGCTCGGTATCCGCAGCGTCACGTCGCGACCTCCCACCATCGACGACGCCGAACACGCCGAGCGGGCGTTGCGCGAGCTCAACCGGGTCACCGACGACGTCAACGTGCTGCGCACCTACGTGTACGCCACCGTCGCCACCGACTCGCGCGACCAGCGAGCACAAGCCGCGTTCAGCGAAGCTCGCCAGCTCGACGCCACGCTGCGTCCCTTGTCCGCCCGGCTCGCCGACTGGGTTGCCGCCCTCGGCGTCGACGAGCTCGCCGAGTTGAGCCCCGAGGTCGCCGACCACCACGGGCCGCTCACCCGTCTCGCCGCCCGCGCCGACCATCAGATGTCCGAGGCCGAGGAGCACCTCGCCGCCGAGCTGTCGTTGACCGGTTCGGGCGCGTGGGCCCGCCTGCACGCCGACGTGACATCGCAGCTCAGCGCCGACGTCGTGCTCCCGGCGGGGACCGAACACCTGCCGATGCCCGCCGTGCGTGGCCTCGCCAACGATCCCGACCCCGCCGTTCGGCGCGCCGCCTACGACGCCGAGCTGGCCACCTGGCCGACGATCGAGGTGCCGGTCGCCGCGGCGATGAACGCCATCAAGGGCGAAGCGCACGCCCTCAACCGGCGTCGCCGCTGGGCCTCGCCGCTCGACGCCTCGCTGTTCGCCAACAGCGTCAGCCGGCCGACGTTCGAGGCGATGCAGTCGGCGGTTGCCGGCGGCCTCCCCGACCTCCGCCGCTGGATGCGCGTCAAGGCCTCGTTGCACGGTCACGACCCCGCCGCCGGCCTGCCCTGGTGGGACCTCGTCGCCCCCTTGCCGTTCGCCGACGGGGCGGTCTCGTGGGACGACGGCATCGGCACCGTCCGTGCGGCGTTCAACGAGTACAGCAGCCCGCTCGGCGTGCTCGTCGATCGCGCCCTCGACGAGCGTTGGATCGACGCCGAACCGCGGCCCGGCAAGACCGGAGGCGCTTTCTGCGCTCGTTTCGTCGGCGATCGTTCGCTGGTCCTGCTCAACTGGTCGGGCTCGGCCGACGCGACCCAGACGACGGCCCACGAGCTCGGTCACGCCTATCACAACACCACCGTTGCCCACCGCACGGCGCTGCAGCGCCAGTTCCCGATGGCCCTCGCCGAGACGGCGAGCATCTTCTGCGAGACGCTGGTCGTCGAGGCCGGCCTGGCGCGCATGACGGGTGACGACCGGCTGGTGCAGCTCGACGTCGACCTGCAAGGCACGAACCAGGTGATCGTCGACATCCACTCACGGTTCCTGTTCGAGACCGAGGTCTTCGCTCGCCGCCTGCGCCGGACCCTCAGCCCGGCCGAGCTGTGCGAGCTGATGACCGCCGCCCAGGCAGAGGCGTATGGCGACGGGCTCGACCAGCGCACGGCCCACCCGTACATGTGGTTGCTCAAGCCGCACTACTACAGCTCGCACTTCTACAACTGGCCCTACACCTACGGCCTGCTGTTCGGGCTGGGGTTGTTCGCCGAGTACCGCAAGGACCCCGAACGCTTCCGCGCCGGCTACGACGAACTCCTCTCTCGCGCCGGAATGGACACCGCCGAACAGCTCGGTGCATCGTTCGGCCTCGACGTCACCGACGAGGCGTTCTGGACGGCCAGCGTCGACGTGATCCGCGGCCGCATCGCCGACTACACGGCACTCGCCGCCGCACGTGGAGCGCCCGGTGTGGACGGCGCTGCGGGACTCCCCCAGTGAAGACGCAGTGAAGACGCGGTGAACACCCGATGAGGACCCGATGACGACCACGACGACGATGACACCGCCGACGGCGCCGGCGCCGAGCCGCTACGGCATCGACCGCGACGAGCTGGCAGCGGTGCTCGACGGCGAGCAGCGCTATCGCCTCGACCAGCTGTGGGACGGCATGTACCGCCAGCTGCTCGACCCCACCGAGATCAGCACGCTGCCGAAGGCGCTGCGTGAGCGGCTCGACAGCGCCTTGCCGACGGCGCTCACACCGGTGCTCGAGTCGGTGAGCGATCGCGGCGACACGGTCAAGTTCCTGTGGGAGCTGGCCGGCGGGAGCCGGGTCGAGACCGTGCTGATGCTCTACCCCGATCGGGCGACGGTGTGCGTCAGCAGCCAGGCCGGCTGCGCCATGGCGTGCGGCTTCTGCGCCACCGGACAGGCAGGCTTCACCCGCCACCTCACGGCGGGCGAGATCATCGAACAGGTGGTGCGCGCCGCGCAGCGGGCCAAGGAATCCGGTCGACGGGTGTCCAACATCGTGTTCATGGGCATGGGCGAGCCGATGGCCAACCTCGACGCCGTCTGGACGGCGGTCGAGCGCTTCCACGGCGACCTCGGGTTGTCCGCCCGCCACATCACGATCTCGACCGTCGGTCTCCTGCCGGGCATCCGCTCGCTGAAGGAACGCCCGCTGCCCGTCAACCTGGCGGTGTCGTTGCATGCCGCCAACGACGAACTGCGCGACGAGCTGGTGCCGATCAACCGCCGCTACCCGATCGAGGATCTGATGGCGACCTGCGACGACTACCTCGCCGCCAAGGGCCGGCGGATCAGCTTCGAGTGGGCGATGATCGACGGCGTCAACGATCGCGACCGCGACGCCGAGGAGTTGGCCGCGCTGTGTCGCCGGCTGGCACCGCACGCCCACGTCAACCTGATCCCGCTGAACCCGACGCCGGGATACCCGACCCGCGGCACCCCGCGAGCGCGTGTCGACGCATTCTGCGACCGGCTCGTCGAGCTGGGGGCCAACGCCACCGTGCGCCACAACCGTGGCACCGACATCGACGCCGCCTGCGGTCAGCTCGCCGCCGGCCAACCGGTGGTGCTGTCGCCGTCGCGCCGTCAGCGGGAGAGGTAGCGCGGGTTGGCGACCGCCAACTTGTCGACCACCGACTCGAGCAGCAGCGCCCGCAACTCCTCCGGGTCACCGTCGAAGGTGCGGTCACGGATCGCCGCGGCGAGCTCGGCGTCGTCGGCGACACCGAGGCGGGCGAGGCGCTCCCGATGTGCGGCGGACTGCTCCCCACCGACCTCGATCTCGCGCTCGACCATGCCGAGCATGTTCGACGCCACGCGAGCGTGGAACTGCAGCCGACCCTCCGTGCCGGCCATCACGTCCTTGTCGATCCACTCGCGCACTGCGGTGACGAGCTCCAGCAGCGACGGGGCGTCATGAGGCGACGGCACGGCGATCACCACTTCCCTTCGAGCATGTTCATCAGGTCGTACTCGTTCTCGCACACCCGCCGACCGATCGCCGCCAGCTCATGGCTGCGCGACGCGCCGCTGAGGTGGGCGTTCGCCTGCAGCATGCACATGATCCCCCACTTCCAGGTGCCGAGCACCTCCCACCACAGCACGGTGTCGGGATCCACCGGGTCACCGCCCGCCGCCTCGTAGGCCTCGAACAGCGTGGCGTACTCGCCGAGGCCGGCGACCGGCGGGCGGCCACCGAAGCGCCAGGCCTTGACGCACAGCCAGCCGAGATCCTCCATCGGATCGCCGAGGTGGGCGAGTTCCCAGTCGATGACGGCGCGCAAGCCGTCGGGTCCGACGATCACGTTGCCGAGGCGGAAGTCGCCGTGGACGATGCGCGACGTGCGGATCTCGGGATGATGGTCGATGAGCCAGTTGCGGACCAGCTCGAGGACCGGGTGCGGCTGCCCGATCGTGTGCAGCACGTCGGTGTAGTAGGTGAGTTGGTCGGTCTCGACCAGCCCGGGGACGGCATCGGGATCGATCTGGTGGATGCGGGCCAGCGCCGCACCGAGGTCGGCCACCAGCCGCTCGCGGGCGACGGCGAACTCGTCGTCACGCTGGATCTTGCGGGCGATCGTCTCACCCTCGATTGCTTCGAGGACCATGAACGACATGCCGTCGTCACGGCGGCGTGCCTCGATGAGCATCGGCACCGGGGCGCCACCGGCTGCCGCGGCACGGACCACGGCCGCCTCGAGCAGCATGTCGCGGGCGTCGCCGGAGCGTTGACGTTGCAGCACCAGCGGCCGGTCGTCGGCCTCGAACCGCCAGGTCTCTCGCGAGGCACCACCCGACAAGCGGCGCAAGCCGTTGATCTCGACGCCCCCGAGCAGCTCGGAGAGCATCGTCGACAGTTCGGTCTGGGCGGCCGAGGTTTCCATCGGCGACGAGACTTTCAGAACCGGCCGCGGCTCGTCGTATCGAGCCGGCTGTCGCCACCGCGCCGACGCGGCGGCGATCACCCGTCAGCAGCCCGCGAGCCGGACCGAGGGAGTCGGGTTGACCGCGAGGCCACCGCCGGGGTGGATCTCGAAATGCAGGTGCGGGACGCCGGTGGCGTTGCCGGTGTCGCCGTTGTAGCCGATGACCTCACCCTGGGCGACACGACGGCTGGCGCCTTCGTACGACGACAGGTGGGCGTAGTAGTAGCGGTTGCCGTTGTCGCCGACCAGCGACACGGCGTTGCCGCCGAGGCGATTCTGCTTGAAGTTGACGACGCCGTTGACGACGGCGTAGATCGGCGTACCGGCTGGCGCGAGCATGTCGACACCCTCGTGGCGGCGGCCACCCGAGCGTGGTGCGCTCCAGCTGTCGCCGTACGCCGCACCGGTCATCGGACAGATGATCGCGTCGAGGTAGACGTCGCCGGTGAGGACCCCCATCGGCGAACTTCCGGGACCGCCCGTTCCGGTCCGCCCACCACTCGTGCCACCGGACGCTCCGGCGTTGGGGGCGACCGTCGGGACCGGGAGTCCGCTGTCACCCGCCGCGCCGGCGGATCCGACGTCGGCGTCGCCCGCGCCGTCGCCTCCGTCCTGTGTGGCCGCCGCAGCGTCCGCCGCTGCTTGTTGGGCGGCGACGACGCCCGGGTTGGGCCGGGCGCGGGCCTCGGCCTCGGCGTTGCGCAGCACCGCCTCGGTGTACTCGGCGAGCTCGGCTGCCTGTTGCGCCTGCAGGGCGCGCTGCACCGCTTCGTCGGTGAGCCGTTGCTCCTCGATCTGGCGGAGACGCCGCACCTCGTCGTCGGCCTCGGCCTGCAGCGCGGCGAACGACTCCCGTTGCGCTTCGACGTCGCTGCGGCGCTGGGCGAGTTGGGCACGCTTGGCGGCGAGCTGCTTCTCGGCGAGGTCGAACTCGTCGAGCGCGCTGGCACCGGTGACGCTGACGACGCCGCCCAGCACCTGCGCCTGTACCTGGTCCTTCGGCGGTTGGAGGCCGGTGAGCAACGGGATGCCGTTGGCGCCGCTGGTGGCGAAGCGGGCGACGGCGATCGCCTCGACGTCGGCGCGGAGGGCGGTGACCCTGCGCTCGAGGTCGTCGGTCTCGCGCATCAGCGCTTCCGCTTCGTCCTCGAGCACTTCGAGGTCGGACTGTGCCTGCAGGAACGCGGCGGCCGCGGCGTTCGCCCGGTCGCGGGCCGCCTGGATCTCCTGGGCGGCGAGCGCCGCCTCCTCGTCGCTCGTCTGCGCTGCGGTCGGGGATCCACCCCAGGCGAGCGGCGCCAGCAGCATCGCCACGACGAACAGCAGCATCCGCCGTGTGGTCGTGCGATCGCGCGGCGGACGGCGCGCCGCCCCGTTGCGCAGCTGGAGTGGCCGCTCAGTGGTCATGGTGGCAGGGTTCGGGTCGGTCATCGGATCGTGGTCGGGGCGTGCCGGCATGGCGATGGGGAGCCGCCGGGACGCTGGCGGGTGCATCGACCAGTAGGGACGAGTTCTTGAGCAAACACTGACACACCGATGACCTCACCGCCCCGCGATCCGCTCAGTCGCCACCGGCGACCATCGCCGCCAGCGCCGCCGCACCGCGCTCGACGTGATCGTCGAGGACCCGCTGCAGGAGCGCACCGGTCCACAAACTTCCGCCGTAGCGGAGGGTCATCGACAACTCCGACCCGCCGTCGCCGTGCGGGGTCAACTGGGCGTCGAGCACCCAGGGGGCGTGCGCCCGGCCGTCGACCTCCGAGCGCTCGAAGACTGCCCGGTGCGGCGCGTCGTGAACGGTGCGCACCATCCGCAAGCGCTTCGATCGGGCGAGCGGTCCGATCTGGGCGCGCAGTTCCACGTCCCAGGCGGCCAGGCCGGCATCGTCCGACGACGAGTCGGACCCCGTATCGGATCGTGCGGCGGTGACGTGGTGGACCAGCTCCATCCATGTCGGGTACTGAGCGAGGTCGTCGATCAGCTGATACACGGTCGCCGGTGGCGCGGTGAGGACGACGCGACGTTCGATCTGCACGTTCAGGCGCGGTCGGCGGTGCGGAAGGCGCGGGACAGCAACGGACTCGTCGCCGACAACAAGCCGTCGAGATCGTCGGCCTCGTCGAAGTCGGGCGTCCAGGGGGCGGAGTTGTCCTCGGCCACCTGATCGTCGGCGTCGACGGCAACGGGCTCGGCGGCGAGCGCGCCGGCCGGCGCTGCGGGCACGGGCTCGTCGACGACCGCCGACGTGGGCGGGTCGAAGGCGAGTTGGGCGGAGGTCGAGGCGCTGCGCGGGCCGGGTCGGCGGCGGCGCACGACGGGCGACGCGGCTGCCGCGGTCGGTGCCGCGGTCGGCGTCGGCGGGCGAAAGAGGTGGAGGTCGGGATCGCGGAGGTCGTCGAGCGTCCACCCTCGTGGCACGACCATCGCGTCGGCGTGGCGACGGCACAACACGCCGCCCCGTGACGGGATGCCGTCGGGGAGCGCGTCGAGCCAGAAGACGAGGTCTTCGGGCCGCATGCCGTAGGCGACCGATGCGCGCTCGGAACACCCAGGGCGTTCGCAGAGGCGGTCCATCGCCCCCGATCCTACTGGGCGGGGTTCATCCACCCGGGGACGACGTGGCAGCGTCCTCGACCGGCCGCCGGCGGTGGGGCATGATGAACGCCGACGAGTCGGCCAGGCGCCTGCTCACTGCGGGCCCCCGCCCGATCACGCCCGCCCGATCACTGACGGAGACAACTGATGGTACGAACCCTGATCCGCATCGGGCTGACGCTCGTTGGCAACGCACTCGGCATCTGGGTCGCGTCGCTGCTGCTCGACGACATGAACATCAACGCCGGTGCGTTCCTGCTGGCGGTCGTCATCTTCACCGTCGCCGAGGTGATCCTCGAGCCGTTCATCCGCAAGGTCACGACGGAGAAGGCATCGGCGCTGAAGAGCGTCACGACGCTCATCACCACGTTCCTCGCCCTGCTGATCACCGATCTCGTCTCGGACGGCCTGTCGATCAAGGGCGCCCTGACCTGGGTGCTGGCGACGATCATCGTGTGGGCGCTGACGTTCGTGTTCGGCGTCGTGCTCGCCTACCTCTTCGTCAAGGACGAGCCCGCCGAGCGCTGACCGGCTGCGGGCTCAACGTGGTCGTTGCCACAGTGCCACCGGCCGATGCGGGTCACGCCACACGATGCGGGCCCCGGAGCGCGGCAACAGCTCGTCGTCGTCGGGTGCGAACACGAACGTGCCGGGCGCCCCGGCCAGCGGGTCGGTGACGACGGCAAACGGCGTCGTCGGCAGGTGGAACTGGTACATCATCATCGCCATCGTCGAGTTGCTGCCCGCCGGGAGGAAGAAGTCGACGGCGGTGCCGTCGGTGAGGACGTCGCCGCGCAGCACCTCGATCGAACGGGTCGAGCGGGCCGGGTTCCAGGTCGACTCGATCCGGTCGTGGGTGCGCAGCGACCCGACGACGACGATCAGCGACAGCAGCACCAGCACCGTGAGCGTGCGCCGCGAGGCCGGTCGCACGAACACTGCCACCAGCGCCACCACCGTGGCGGCGAGCAACGAGATCAGCGTGATCGCCGGCACGTCGATGCTCGTCGCCGAGGTGACGAACGGCTGGAGGCCGAGGATCATCGGCTCGAGGCCGTTGTCGGACTCGAGCAGGTCACGGCGCAGCGCCCACAGGAGCGCGGCCGTGGCGACGGTGACCGTCGAGACGGCGACGATCACCGTGGCCAGCCGGCGCACGGGTGGTGATCCGATCAGGGCGCCGATGCCGACGACGATCACGGGCAGCACGGCCACCGCGTTGTAGCGGCCGTAGACGAGTTGGTCGCTGCGCCAGCGGTCGGCCATGAACAGTACGGACAATGCGACGAGCGACCCGCTGGTCGCCAGGATCACCCGGGCGTCGCCGATCACAGCCGACCATCGCAGGGGTCGCGGGGGTGACTCGCTGGCGATCCCGTCGAATGGCGGTCGTGGCGAGCGACCACGCGCCGTAGCCGACGAGACCGATGCTGGCGACGAGCAACGACCAGGTCTGGCCGATCAACGACACGAGGATCGCCGGCACGTCGTCGAGTTGAGCGGCGACACCCTCGGGCGAGTTGCGCGTGCTCGGCTCGTTCCACAGGCGTTCGACGAGCCAGTCGGTGTACCGGGACATCGCCACGACCGTCGCCAGCGCGGCGGCGACGACGGTGCCACTGCGCGCCCAGGTCAACCGCCGCTGCCAGCCCGCGATCACGGCCAGGCCGACGACGATGCCTGCGAGCGGCAACATGCGACTGTGGGTGCCGAAGGCCAATCCGGCGACGACGCCGGCGGCGACGCCCACCAGGAGCGTGGGACGCCGATGGAACCGGACGAACAGCAGCGCGGCCGCGAGGTAGAGCACCAGCAGCAGTGACTCCGAGTAGACGAAATCGGTCGTGAAGAGCACCGCCGGCGACAGCGAGACGAGCGCGGCGACGACGCCGCTGGTCCACGGTCCGAGCCCGGTCAGCCGTCCGGTGAGCACCACGAGCAGCGCGGCGGCGATGCCGCCGAGCAGGGCGTTGAGCGCCAAGGCCGTGTGCAGGACGGTGGTCGGGTCGTCGGTGAACCAGTACACCGGTGCCAGCAGGGTGCCGAACCCGGGTCGCCAGATGCTGTGGTTGTGCATGTACCAGCGTTCGCCGCCACCGAGGTAGCGGGCGATCGCCAGCTGTGCCGGCTCGTCGGGCCAGATCGAGTACTCGTCGCGCCCGCGGCACGCCAACCAGCGCACGAACGCGGTGACTGCGCCGGCGGCGGCCGCGCTCAGGACCCAGCGCCGTTGCGCCGGGCCCAACCGCGACGCTCGCGCCGCCGCGGGTGCGGCGGTCTCAACCTCGGTGACCGCCACGACGTTTCGCAGTCACTTCGATCTCGATGCGCACCCGCGGGTCGATGAGTCTGGCGACGACCATCGTCGCCGCGGGCGGCGCGGCCCCGAAGTACTCCCGCAGTTGTGGCCAGCACGGCTCGAAGTCGTCGGGATCCGGCAAGTAGTAGCGAACGCGGACGACGTCGGCGGCACTGGCGCCTGCCTCGGCGAGGGCTGCGTCGATGTTGCGCAGCGCCTGTCCCGCCTGAGCGACGACATCGTCGGCGATGGTCATCGACGAGTAGTCGAACCCGGTGGTCCCCGACACGTGCACCCAGTCGTCGTCGACGACGGCACGGCAGTATCCGATCGCCTCCTCGAACGTCGATGCGGACGAGATGTGCCGCCGTGCCTGGTGAGGGTCCGTGGAAGTCATCGGCGCGAGCATCGCATGCGTACAGCGGCATCGCGCTGCACGATGCAGCCACGCATCTGAACGGCTGATGGTGGGCGATGGGAGTCTCGATCTCCCGACCTCCACGGTGTGAACGTGGCGCTCTTCCAGCTGAGCTAATCGCCCCTGACGGGTGTGCGAGGGAGGATATCCGGTGGCCCCGGCTTCGGGACACCGTGTCGGACACGCCGTATCGAACACACCCGGTCGCGGGCCGCTATGCAGCCCGCCGGTGTGGCGGACCGGTCGTCATGACGGTGCCGTCGGGGAGTTCGATGCGCAACTCACGATTGGGGCCGAGGGTGACGACCCAACCGTCGTGATGGACCTTGCCGTGATGCTTCGTGCACAGCGGGATCAAGTTGGCAAGGTCGGTTCGACCGCCGTGACGCCACCAGACGATGTGGTGCAGCTTGCAACGGTCGTAGGAGACGCAACACCCGGGGACCCCACAGGTGGCGTAGAGACCGCGGAGGGCCCGTCGTTGGGCTCGGTTGGCGAGGCGAGTGCTGCGGCCGAGGTCGAGCACACCAGGCGCGTGCAGCACGATCCCGTTGCGGACGATCACGGCGTGCACGTCGGCATCGGGATCGTGCAGCAGCTCACGCAGAATGCGGTCGGGGATCTCGACCGGGATCGGCCAGGTCACGTCCCAATCGGTGCCGATCGCATCGAGCAGGGCCAGCGGGTCGCGGCCGGCGGTCGGGTCGAGAGCTGTTGCGGCGCCGAGACCGGCGGCGGACCCGAGGCCGGCGGCGGCGTCGAGACCTGCGGCGGCGTCGAGCCGGCTGCTGTGTTCGGCGCTGCCGGTGGCGTCGATGACGACGACGTACTCGGGCCGTCCGCTGCGGGTGGCCGGGGCCGTGCCGTCGATCAGTCGAGCCAGTGCCAGCGCGCGCAGGTGCTTGTTGCGTTCGATCGGGTCGAACGGTGCGCTGTCGGGCGCCGACTCGGCGAACAGCGCCTCGACGGTGTGGTCGAGGCGGGCGGCGAGCGACACCGCGGTGACGGGGTCGAAGCGGCCGCGCAGGTTCCACATGCCTTCGGGATCGGTCCACGTCGACAACGTCGTCGCCCGGCGCTGCCGTGCGATCCGGTCGATCCCGGCACGCCGCTCGATGTCCTTGGTCAACTGCCGGACTCGTGCGCGCCACTGATCCACCGTTGCCGACCCGGCCACGTTCGACAGCTGGTCGCAACGTGCCAACAGCTCGACTCGCTGGGCGCCGTCGAGGCCGCCCGCAGCACGGGTGACCGTGTCGACGTGGCCGGCGGTGATCGTGCCGTGGTCCAGCGCTGACGCCAGATCGGGCACGGCGTCCAACGTCTTCGACCGCTCCACCACCTTCGATGCGTTGCCGAGACCGTCGCCCGTCTCGTCGGCGATCACCGCTTCGGGGAACGACACCAACTCACCCAACCGACGGGCAGCGTCGGCCTTGACCGACGCCAACCATCCCTCCACCGCGGTCACATCGGACAACACCATCCGCAACACCGCCACGTCAGCACAGGGGTCATGACGGGCCGCGGCGATCCGCTGCACCCGCTCGATCACGACCCCCGTGTCCATACCCCCATCATGACAATGGGCTGTGACAGAGATGGCCGACGCCGAGCGACCCCCGGCCGGTCACACGAGCACGATGGTGGAGACGGTGGTCGGCTTCGACGTCAGGTAGCCGGCGACGTCGGCGAGCACGTCGGTGCGCGCCGTCGACATCAGGCACACCGTCCCCGCCGCCGACAGCTTCACCGACACCAGGTTCGGCACCGAATCGCCACCACGGAAGTTGAGGTTCGACACGACCGGCATCGCCTGATCACACGGCCACACCGTCACGAACCCATCCGCTTCCGGATTCGTCACGGTCACGTTCATCACCACCGCCTGGGCGTCTGCGGCGACACCGTTGCGACGCCGCACCGGCAGCGTGATGACCCCGTTCGCCGCCACCTTGCCGGCCGGCACACCGATGCCCAACCGAGTGTCGAGGCTCCGGCTCGGGGAGAGCTCGACGAGCCCCGACGTACCGCCACCGCCGTACCAGGCCGCCACATCGGCCAACAGATGCGTCGGCGCCGACGCGAACAGACATACCGTCCCCGCCGCCGACACACCGACCGTCACCAGGTTCGGGATCGCCCCACCCGGCGGGAAGTTCAAGTTCGACGCATTCGGCTGCGGCTCGTCGCACGGCCACGCCGTGACGTAGCCACCGGCCTCGGGCCCCGCCGCCGTCACGTTCATCGTCACCGCACCGACGTCGCGGGGCACCCCCGCCCGACCCGCCACCTGCAAGGTCACCACGCCGTTCGCCGGCACGACCGACGTCCCGGGCACCCCGACCGCCAGACGCGTGTCCAGCAGCCGATTCGGCGCCACGGCCGACGCCGGCGCACCTGCGTCGAAGTCGTAGACGCCCGTGACGTCGACGATCAGCTCCGTCGCCGCCGTGGTGAAGAAGCACACCGTCGCATCGCTGGCGTACTTCGCCACGACGAGGTTCGCTCGCGTCTCGCCCGGCCGCCAGTTCAGATTCGAGGCGTCCGGGCGCGGCTCGTCGCACGGCCACACCGTCAGGTACCCGCCGTCGTCCGGCCCGGTCACGGTGACGTTCATGCTCAGCGCCGTCGTCGACGAGCCGAGGTACTCATCGATGGCGACTGCCACCGTCTCCCCCGCCGCCAGCTTCGACGGGACGAAACAGCGGTCCGCTTCGACGATGCACCCGATGCCCGAGCGGGTGTCGAGGGCCCGATCGGGATTGAAGGCCGCAAAGCCGGGTTCCGGCGACGGTTCGTCACGAACCGTGTACATCGGCGGCAAGGACATCGGGTCCGGACCGTGCGGTGACAGGTAACCGATCAGTTCGATGTGCACGACGGCCTGTTCGCCGGACGTGTTCCCGCGAAGGCACAACTTGTCAGCGGGACCCATCTTCACGATCTCGACGGCGGCACTGAACGCCGAAGGAAATGCCAGCGTCGAGTTCGACTCCGGCCGGCAGGACGTCACCGCGACGGAGCCGACCCGGCCGCTGCCCCGCACCGACAGCACCGCAGCCGTCGCGTCGGCGGGGATCGCGCTCGGACGTCCCAGATTCCTCGTCGATCCCCCGGCGATCGTGACGACATCGGACAAGACCACCACCGGCGTGGTGAGCGGTACGTACTGCGATCGGTCCGACGTCGGGGTCGCCACGACCGTGCCAAGCCGGTCGACGACGAAGTCCACCGGGGAGGTCGTGTAGGCACACGCATCGTCGGTCCGCACCACCCGCAACGTGGCTGCGACATCGGGTCCGTAGTCGATGCGCGGGTCCGATGGCGACGCTGCGCTGCCGCACGTGCGCACGAACATCGACCCCGGCGCCGAGCTCGGTCCCGACATCGGCTTCGCCAACGGTGTGACCGCCAGGATCCCCGACCCCAGGTGGATCTGCGTCGCACGACCTGACGTGCGGGTGTCGACGATGCGGACGGGATCGATCGGTGTGATCCGACCTCCTGCACCGACCGCCAGCGCCGGTGTCGCTGCCTCGCCGACCACCAATGCGGTGGCGAGAAGTGTCAGTGTGAGCCCCCATCGCCCGATTCGCATCGGCGGATGGTAATCACACGTCGATCCGCGTCTCCGCTCGTTCGCCCGATTCCGGCTGATGTGGACGAATCTTGACCGAACGCAGAAGCACGAGTGCTTCCCCGATCGTCACGTCCCTGCGCTGGCGTCCGGACGGCGGACGCAGGCGACACCGAGGCCCTGGCGGTCCTGGTGCGGTTCGGTCCCGAACGGACAGGTGCCGTCGAGCGGGACGAGGTCGACGACGACGATGTCGACCGCCGGGTCGCCGGCACACACGGCGTCGCGGGCAAAACCGGCGGCATCGATCGTGACGCACTCCCCAGCGCGGATCACGCCGTCGGGTCCCGGCGTGGCGGGCGGCTCGGTGAACTGCGCCAGCGCGATGATGCCGATCATCGCCAGGGCACCGACGGTGAACACGAGCTTCCAGGGGATGCGCACCCCGCCGAACGCCGGTCGCAGCGGCTCGGGCGCGGGAGGTGACGTCGTCGCGGCGTCCGCGCGCCCGGTGTCCGAGCGCCCGCTCTTCGACCGTGGGGCGGCGGACGAACCACCTCGCAACGACGCGTCGTACACGGCGCGACGGCCGGGGTCGGCGAGCACGCGGTACGCCTCGTTGATCGCCGACATCGAGACTGCGTCGCCGGCGCTGGCGTCCGGATGGTGCTGGCGTGCGAGGCGCCGGTAGGCCTCGCGAATCGTCACCGCGCTGGCGTCGGCGGGGATGCCGAGCCGCTCGTAGTGGGTGGGAACGCCCACGGCGACGACTCAGTAGCCGGCGTCGACGTCGACGAGGCCGATCAGTTCCTCGCCGCGGCCGAAGCGACGGACGTTCTCGGCGACCCGCTGCGCGAGCAACGGCTTGGCCATCTCCGGCGTGTTGCCGACGTGGGGCGTGATGATGCAGTTCGGCAGCGACCACAGCGGATGGCCCGGCGGCAGCGGCTCCGGATCGGTGACGTCGAGCCCGGCACCGCCGATCATCCCCGTCCGCAGCGCCTCGACGAGATCGTCGGTGACGATGTGGCCACCGCGGGCGACGTTGACGATCCAGGCGTGCGGCTCCATCAGCCCGAACTCACCGATCGAGAACATGCCCTCGGTCTCGGGCGTCAGCGAGAGCGCCAGCACGACGAGATCGGCGCCCGGGAGCGCATCGGCGAAACGATCGGACTCGAGCACCTCGTCGACGCCGTCCATGTGCTGGGCGTGGTTGCGGACGACGGTGATGTGGCAGTGGAACGGTTGCAGCAGGCGGACGAGCGACTCGGTGATGCCGCCGCCACCGAGGATCGTCACCCGCCCGTCGATCAGGTTGCGGCCGCGCGGCTTCGTCCACTCCGATGCCCGGGCGTACTGCCCGACGTTGCGCATGCCGGCGAGGGCGAGGCTGAGTGCCATTTCGGCGACCGGTTCGGCGTACACGCCCTTGCCACAGGTCCAGATGCGGTCACGATCGAGGTGGTCGACGAAGTTCTCGATCCCGGCGAACGGAAGCTGCACCCACTTGATGTGGTCGCCGTCGTCGAGCAGGTCGACGAGGGCGCCGACGTTGCGGGCGTCGGCCCAGACCACCGCCTCCGCATCGGCCGGCGGCACCAGGTGGCCACCGCCCTCGGCCACCGCGTCGGCGAGCCAGTCGGGTGCGGCGTCAGGGCCGAGGTGGATGCGGGGCGAATGGGAGTTCGACATCGGTCCCGCGACGGTAGCCCTCGCGATGGGGGTCGCGCTCGATGGGGCATGATGAGGCGATGAGCAGCGCTCCTGCCGTCAAGACCGTCGGAGTCCCGAAGGAGGTCAAGACCGCGGAGCATCGGGTGGCGATGACGCCCGACGGGGTGCGCGAGCTCGAGCGTCACGGCATCGACGTCCTCGTCGAGACCGGCGCCGGTGAAGGTGCGTCGATCACCGACGCCGACTACGTCGCTGCCGGCGCCGAGATCGTGCCGACGGCCGCCGACGCCTGGGCACAACAGATGGTCGTCAAGGTCAAAGAACCCCAAGAGAGCGAGTACGGCTACCTGCGCGACGACCTGACGCTGTTCACCTACCTCCATCTCGCCGCCTACCCCGACGTCGCCAACGCCCTTCTGGCCGCCGGCACGACCGGCGTCGCCTACGAGACGGTGCAACTCGCCGACGGTTCGCTGCCGTTGCTGGCGCCGATGAGCGAGGTCGCCGGTCGATTGGCGCCGCAGATGGGGGCGCACTACCTCGAACGGCACAACGGCGGGCGCGGCGTGTTGATGGGCGGCTCCCCCGGGGTCCGTCCGGCGAAGGTCGTCGTGCTCGGCGCCGGCAACGTCGGTTGGAACGCCGCCTGGATCGCCGCCGGGATGGAGGCCGAAGTGATCCTCGTCGACAAGAACCTCGACCGGCTGCGCTTCGTCGACCAGATCCACCGCGGGCGGATCATGACGGCGGCGTCGAACCGCGGTGCGATCGAGCGGGCCGTGGTCGATGCCGACCTCGTCATCGGCGCCGTGCTCGTCGCCGGGGACGCGCCCCGGTGGTCGTCAGCGACGAACTGGTGCAGGCGATGAAGCCGCGCGCCGTGATCGTCGATGTCGCCGTCGACCAGGGCGGGTGCATCGCCACCACGAGAGAGACCACCCATTCGGCGCCGACGTACGAGCTGCACGGCATCGTCCACTACGCCGTCGGCAACATGCCCGGGGCCGTGCCGCACACCAGCACCTACGCGCTGACCAACGCCACGCTGCCCTACCAGCTCGACGTGGCGCTGCACGGTGCCCTCGGTGCCGCCCGCCGTGACCCGGCGATGGTCCACGGGCTCAACACCGTCGGCGGCGAGTACGCCAACGCCACCGTCGCCGAGTCGCTCGGCGCCGCCGCCGTCGACCCCCTCGCCTGACATCGCCCATCGCGCCGTGCGGTGAGGATCGCGTGCCGACGCTGCACTCACGCTCACCTCGGCCACAACCGCAAGCGCGGCCGCAACGGGGCGCCTACGGTGGGCGGATGGCAGACATCGCGCTGGGCTACAACACGGGCTACTGGTCGGCGGGGCCGCCGGCGGGGGCGCTCGACGCCGTCCGCGAAGCCGAGCGGTTGGGGTTCAACTCGGTGTGGACGGCGGAGGCCTACGGATCCGACGCCCTGACCCCGCTCGCCTGGTGGGGCGCAGCGACCGAACGGGTGCAGCTCGGCACGGCGATCATGCAGATGTCGGCGCGCACGCCGGCGGCGACGGCGATGGCGGCGATCACGATGGACCACCTGTCCAACGGCCGCTTCATCCTCGGGCTCGGTGCGTCGGGCCCGCAGGTCGTCGAGGGCTGGTACGGCCAGCCCTACCCGCGCCCGCTCGCCCGCACCCGCGAGTACGTCGAGGTCGTGCGCCGGATCGTCGCCCGCCAGGAGCCGGTCGAGTTCCACGGCGAGTTCTACGACCTCCCGTTCCAGGGCGGCGCCCAGCTCGGCAAGCCGCTGCGGTCGACCGTCCACCCGCTGCGCAACGACATCCCGATCTACCTCGCCGCCGAAGGCCCGAAGAACGTCGCCCTCGCCGCCGAGATCTGTGACGGGTGGCTGCCGCTGTTCTTCTCGCCCAAGGACGACGCCTTCTACCGAGCCTGCCTCGACGAAGGCTTCGCTGCCTCCGGAGACGACGGCAAGCGCGACCGGTTCGCCGTCACGGCGACCGTCATGCTGATCCCCGGCGACGACGCCGAGCGCTGCGCCGACCTGGTCCGACCGTTCCTCGCCCTGTACGCCGGCGGGATGGGAGCGAAAGGCGCCAACTTCCATCACGAGGTGTTCGCCCGGATGGGATGGGAGGCCGTCGTCGACCAGGTGCAGGCGCTCTACCTCGCCGGCGACAAGGCTGCCGCCGCGGCGGCGATCCCGCTGGAAATGGTCGAAGACGTCGCCCTCGTCGGGCCACCGGACAAGATCCGCGACGAGCTCGACCGCTGGCGCGAGACCTGCATCACCGAGTTCCTCCTCAGCGGGCCGGCAGCAGCGCTGCCCTCGTTCGCCGAGCTGATCCTCGGCTGACGAGAAGAATTTCGCGATTGGGTATCAAGTTCTCGGTCGAACGTGCCGATGTACCCTCCCGAGATGGATGGGATGCGAGTTCGCCGCGACGAGACCACCCCTGTATCGCACGACGTCGAGCCGATCCGACGCTCGTCGGCGCTCGTCGTCGGTGCGGTCGACGATCCCGCCGAGGTCGAAGCTGACGTCATCGCCCGCGCCGCCGTGGCGGTGCTCGCCGCACCGGCGAGGAGCGGCGGCGACGGCAGCACGCCGCGGGTCCGGCGCCATCCCGCTCCCGGCGCGACGCGCAGTGGGCCGCCCGTCCGGCGGCGCATCCAGCGGGCGGCAATCGGCCTCGAAGGCGGCGTCGTCGACGCCGACACCGACGCCCGCATCCGTCGCGCCCGAGGCGGCGGCCGGCCGCTCGACGCCGGCATCGCCCAACAGATGGGCAACGCCCTCGGCCACGACGTGTCCGGCGTCCGCATCCACACCGGCGGCGAGTCCCGCGACCTCAGCCAGCGGATCCAGGCCGAGGCGTTCACGGTCGGCAACGACATCCACTTCCGCGACGGCATGCCGAACACGAGCACCCCGTCCGGCCAGCACCTCCTCGCCCACGAGCTCGCCCACACCGTGCAACAAAGCTCGGGGCAGCAGGGCTCGGGTGCCCGGCGCACGATCCGCCGCGTGCCGGCCAAGGTGCTGATCGAGACCGAGCTCTACAAGGCCCACGACACCGAGGCCGACAAGGTCGATCTGTCCACACCGTCGCGTTCGAGCGCGGTCCCCGGCGAGACCCTCGAGGTCGAACCGAGCCTCGTACGCACCGACGACGGCACCCCGCCCACGTCGTACATGCAGACGACCAAGGTCGGCACGAAGCGACTGAAGCGCTACATCCGCGCCTCCGCGGTCGAGCTGGCGGGCGCCACCGGCACCGGCAAAGCGGCCGAGACCACCAACGACAAGGCCGGCAAGTCGTTCGACAAGGTCGGCGGCATCGCCGGCGTGCTCCCCGAGATCAACGACGCGATGGAGGGCTACAAGAAGTCCGGCGGCAGCGTCGCCAAGGACACCGAGTCCGGCATGGGCATCGCCGCGGGCGCTGGCGACACCGTCTCGATGATCGCCGGCCTGGCGGTCGCGATCAGCGAGTTCCGCAAGGCCGACGCCAGCGGCAGCGACAAGGCCGGCGCCGTCATGTCGGGCATCTCCTCGGTCGGTGCCGGCGCCAAGGGCATCGCCACGATGGCCGACAAGGGTGGCGCCGGCGGCGGCGCCGAGGCGGCGTCGCAGGGCATCGCCGGGTTCGCCGACGCATTCGCCGGCATCAAGGACACCTTCTTCGCCATCAAGCACATCGTCGAGCTGGTCAACGAGGCCGACAAGCTCAACGACAAGGAGAAGTTCGCCGCCTCGATGCAGATCATCACCGAGGCGATGAACGTCGCCAAGAGCGGTGTGTCGTCGGCGAAGGCGTTCATGGACCTCTGGGGCAACGGTGCCGGGGCCCCGCTGGTCAACGCCGTCCCCGGCCTCGGCATCGCCCTGTCGTGCGTCGACATCATCATCCGCGCCGTCGACCTCGTCGAGTCGCAGATCCAGCGCGAGCGCATGCAGAAGGCGAAGCGGGCGACGAAGGAAGCGCTCGGCGGCGTCAAGGGCACGTCGATCAAGGGTGCTGCCGAGGCGTTCGTCAAGCAGATCGACGACAAGCGTGCCGCCGGCCAGCCGATCTCGCCCGCCGACGAGGCGAAGTACGAGCAGTACCACGACTACCTCCTCGCCAAGGGCCTGCAGTACATCAACCAGAAGCGCACCAATCGGGCGATCTTCAAGATCGGCGTGGCGATGGGAAAGATCGCCGGCGATGCGGCGGTGCTGGGCGGTGCCTCGGCGCCGGTCGGCGTCGGCATCAAGGGCGGGGCGATGGCGCTCGACGTCGGCGCCTCCGCGTTCCGCCGGTTCAAGCAATGGGGTCGCGACAAGGCCGCCCAGTCCGGCGCCACCACCGGCTTCTTCAGCATCTTCGACAAGAGCAAGTCCTCCGACGCCAAGCTCGCCGGCTACAACAAGATGGTCGACAAGGTGTTCGACATGATCATCAAGGCGTCGGCGCTGACCGGCGCGCCGTCGATTGCCGCCGAGCTGCGCGTCGGCGAGTTCGTCGGGGCGATGGGCATCTCGTTGAAGCAGATGTACGCCCTCAAGGACAGCCCCGCCGCGCTGCGGGTGTCGATGATCACGGCGATGCAGAAGCGGGAGTGACGCGATGAACGACGCTGCGCTCCGCGCTCAGTACGTCGCCGAGCTGTCGCTGATCGAGGCGACGCTGCGCGAACTGGGCTTCGACACGACACTCGACGAACACGGCGACCCGACACCGATGCTCGCCGCCGACCTCGGCGACGACGGATCGGGCGACCACCGAACGATGATCGTGACGATCGAGTCCGAGGGCCTGTTCGCCGACACCGAGGACGTGCACTTCACCGTGGTGCTGCCCTTCGACGTGCCCGCCGACCGCAACGCCGACGTCGAGCGGGCGATCCCGATCGTCAACCGGTCGGTCGCCACGGGGCGCTTCGAGCTCGCCGGATCGACGATCGCCTACGAGCACGTGCTGACCGTCGATGCCTCGACGACCGTCTCCGACGACGAGCTCCGACAGCTCGTACCGAACCTCGTCGACGAGCAGGAGCGCTACGGCGACTACCTGCACGGCGTGGTCGACGGCGAGATCTCCGTCGCCGTGCTCGCCGACGTGATCGCCGCCGGCGACTGACCAGGTCGCCGTACGATCGGCAGGGCATGCCCGAGCCGCCGCTGATCCGTCACCTCCCGCCACGGGTCGACGGCCACGCCGACCCCGATGCCGTGCTCGACGGGTTCCAGCGCTACGTCGCCGAGCTCGGACTCGACCTGTACCCCGCCCAGGAGGAGTCGATCGTCGACGTGCTCGTCGGCAACCACGTGATCGTCAACACGCCGACGGGCTCCGGCAAGTCGCTGGTCGCCGCCGCCGCCCACTTCGCCGCCCTCGCCGACGGCCGGCGCAGCGTGTACACGGCACCGATCAAGGCGCTCGTCAGCGAGAAGTTCTTCGACCTCTGCCGCCAGTTCGGCTCGGAGCGCGTCGGCATGATCACCGGCGACGCCGCCGTCAACCCCGACGCACCAATCATCTGTTGCACCGCCGAGATCCTCGCCAACTGGGCGCTGCGCGACGGCTCGGCGACCCCCGTCGACGTCGCCATCGTCGACGAGTTCCACTACTACGGCGACCCGCAACGTGGCTGGGCGTGGCAGGTGCCGTTGCTCGAGCTCCCGCAGACGCAGTTCGTGCTGATGTCGGCCACGCTCGGCAACGTCGCCGCCATCGCCGAGGACCTCACACGGCGCTCCGGACGGGAGACCTCGACCGTCGTCTCGGCGACGCGACCGGTGCCGCTCGACTTCGAGTACCGCACGACCACCCTGCACAACAGCGTCAGCGAGCTCCTCGCCGCCGGCAAGGCGCCGGCGTACCTCGTCCACTTCACCCAGAAGGACGCCACCGAGGCGGCACAGAACTACCTCGCCCTCGATCCGCTGTCGAAGACCGAGAAGGCCGCGGTCCGTGACGCCATCGGCGGGTTCCGCTTCGACTCCCCCATCGGCAAGGACCTCCGCCGCTTCGTCACGGCGGGCATCGGTGTGCACCACGCCGGGCTGCTGCCGAAGTACCGGCTGCTCGTCGAGAAGCTCGCCCAGGACGGGCTGCTGAAGATCATCTGCGGCACCGACACCCTCGGCGTCGGCGTCAACGTGCCGATCCGTACGGTCCTGTTCACCCAGTTGTCGAAGTACGACGGTGTCTCGGTGCGCATCCTCAGCAACCGCGAGTTCGCCCAGATCGCCGGCCGGGCGGGACGGCGCGGCTTCGACGACCGTGGCGACGTCTGGGTGCAGGCGCCGCCGCACGTCGTCGAGAACCTGCGGCTGGAGGAGAAGGCGGCTGCGGCGTCGGGCAGCAAGCGCAAGGTGGTCAAGAAGAAGCCACCCGAGCGCGGCTACGCACACTGGACCGAGGACACGTTCCACAAGCTCGTCAACGGCCAGCCCGAACCGCTGCGCTCCCACTTCCGGGTCAACCACCAGATGGTGATGACGCTCCTCGACCGGCCGGCACACGATGGTGTCGACGGCTGCCGGGCGGTGCGCCACATCCTCAGCGACAACCACGAGCCGCGTGCCCGTCAGCGTGCGCACATCCGCCGCGCGATCTCGATCTACCGCTCCCTGGTCGCTGCCGAGCTGCTCGAGTTCCCCGAGCATCCCGACGAATGGGGACGTCGGGTGCGGGTCAAGATCGACCTCCAGGACGAGTTCGCCCTCCACCAGCCGCTGTCGCTGTGGGCCGTCGAGGCGATCGGTCGGCTGCCGGTGCGAGACGTCGACGACGGGGTCGCCGGCGCCCTCGACGTGTTGACGATCATCGAATCCGTCCAGGAGAACCCCGGTGTCGTTCTCGCCGCTCAGGTGGAACGGGCGCGCACGGACCTGCTCGCCGAGATGAAGGCCGCCGGCGTCGAGTACGAGGAGCGGATGGAGCGCCTCTCCAAGGTCGAGCACCCGAAACCCAACCGGGAGTGGATCTACGCCGACTTCGACGAGTTCCGTACCCGCCATCCCTGGGTGGGTCAGGACAACGTCGCCCCGAAGGCGATCGCCCGGGAGATGTTCGAGCGGGCGATGACGTTCGGCGAGTACATCCAGGACTATCGCCTCAAGCGGTCCGAGGGCGTCCTGTTGCGCTACCTCTCCGACGTCTACAAGGGACTGATCCAGAACGTCCCCGACTCGATGAACAGCGAGGGACTCGACGACGTCGTGACGTGGCTCGGCGCCGTCGTGCGCGATGTCGACTCGAGCCTGATCGACGAGTGGGAGCGGCTGCTCCATCCCGATCCCGACACCGGTCCCGTACGTCCGCCGATCGGCGAGGGTGAGCGGAGCATCGTCGACGACCACCGGGCCTTCGGCGTGATGGTGCGCAACCGGGTGTACGACTGGGTCCAGCGGCTCGCCCGCCGCGGTGGCTACGACGAGATCGTCGCCGATGCCGCCGACCGCGAGCGATGGGCATCCGGCGAGGACGTCATCGAGGCGATGGCACCGTTCCGCGAGGAGTTCGGCGACGTGCTGCTCGACGGCGACGCCCGTTCCGGCGCACTGTTCCGCTACGACCGCGCCACCGGGCGGGTGGTCCAGATCCTGCGCGACCACGAGGGCTCGAACGAGTGGCGGATCGTCGCCGACGTCGACGTCGCGGCGTCACGCACCGAGGGCCGCGTCGTGCTGCGCCTCGTCGACATCACCAGCGCCGCCTTCACGTGACCGGTCCGCCCGATCCGATGTCGGGCCGCCTCATCCCAAATTTGTCCGTTCGATCACGCCAGGCGAGATCTGCCGGACAAATTTGGGACGACTGAGCCCGACGCTCCTGGCAAGCACGGTCGAGTGCCTCATCGCCGACATCGCCGGCCATCTCACGACGTCGGTGCGATGTCATCGACCACCGGCCAGCAGCGAAATTTGTCCGGTCGATCTCGCCGGGCGACACCTGGCGGACAAATTTCGGGCGAGTCGAGGCGGGGCGCGTTGGGCGTGGGAGCGGCGGGATCAGCAGACCCAGTTGTAGGTCAGCTGGTCGTCGACGAGCCACACGTCGAGGTCGCCGCTGTCCGACGTCCAGCGAGCGACCCCGTCGGACCAGATCACCAGCGTCCCGACGTCGTCACCCGGGCCGGGAGCGGGCACGCGCACCAGGCCGTGCGTCGACGGCACGGGCGCCGCGTCGCGTGCTGCAGCCCGCACCTCCTCGGCGCGTTCGACGAGAGCGTCGTCGGGTGGCTCGAAACCCTCGTCGAACAACGGGTACCAGACGACGCCGTCGTGCTCGAAGGGCTCGTTGCCGCACGCCGGATAGGCGACGACACCGTCGTACACGCCGACCACCGGCACCGAGTCGGGCTCCGTCGTGACGGTCGAGGCGTTCGACGACACGGGCGTGGTGACCGCTGGGCTCGACGCCCGCGGGCTGCTGTCGGTCGCCTCCGAGCCGCACGCACTGAGCATCAGCAGCGCCGCGCCAACGCCTCCACCGATGCGGGCCATGTTCCTTCGTCGCACGTTCATCGAACGTTGGACGTTCGCGCTCGTCGCTCGGTTCCGCGCTGTGGCGTCGCGACCCCGATGCTCCGCCGACGTGGCGGCCGAGGTTGTCGAGCGGTCGCCTGCCACGATGGGCGGCGGTGAGCAAACGCAGCGCGGGGATCGTCCTCCATCGTTCCGGCCCGGACGGCATCGAGGTGCTGCTCGGGCACATGGGCGGCCCCTACTGGGCGCGTAAGGATGCCGGTGCTTGGACGATCCCGAAGGGCGAGTACGGCGACGGCGACGACCCGTGGACGGCCGCCTGTCGGGAGTTCCACGAGGAGCTCGGTTCGGAGGTACCGGAGGCCGAGCCCGTCGACCTCGGCGAGGTCCGTCAGTCGGGTGGCAAGGTCGTGCGCGCCTGGGCGGTCGAAGGCCAGTTCGACGTGACGACGGCGGTCAGCAACACGTTCGACCTCGAGTGGCCGCCGCGCTCGGGGCGGATGCAGTCGTTCCCCGAGCTCGACCGCGTCGACTGGTTCGACCTCGCCACCGCAGCGGACAAGGTCGTCACCGGCCAGCGCGAGCTCCTCGACCGGTTGGCGGCAGCGTTACAACAGGGGTCTGACCCCTGATGTAACGCTGGCGGGCACGGTCACCAGGCGGGCACGGAGCCACTCCCCCAGCGCCTTGGCCTGCGGGTCCTGGCGGGTCGAGGCGGCAACGCCTTCTTGCAGCAGCCCGCGGATCACGAAGTTCAGCGCCCGCAGGTTGGCGAAGCGGTAGCGATCGACCGCCAGCGTGGCGGTCTCCGGGAGCAGCCGGCGGAGGAGGTCGACCGTCAGCTCGCGGTCGATCCATGCCCAGCCGGCATCGTCCCTGGCGTAGACGCCGAGGTTGGCGTCGCCGCCCTTGTCGCCCGACCGGGTCCCCACGAACGAGCCCAACGGCACCGTGACGGTGTCGGGCGGGTGTCCGTTGGGGACGGGGCCGGACGGACCGTTGCGGTCGGGTCGCTCCGATGGCGGGGGCGTCGACGGTTCGGACCGGCGCGGCACCGACGGCTCGACCAACGTCGTCGCGCCACCGAGCACGTGGACGTACTGCGGCACGAGCTCGGCCGGGATCGTCGCCGGACGATAGACGCCGAACGGCGTCGCCGCGCTCGGCCCGCCACCCGGGCTGTACATCCCGGGAATGCCGGCGAGCACCGTGTGGACCATCGCGTCGGTGACCGCGCGGCCGACCTTGCGTTCGTCGCGATCCTTGACCGTCACCCGCCACAGGGCGGTCGCCTCCTCCTGCGTCGGCGGGTCGACCGACTCGGTGCGCACGACGCGGGCGTCGATCGACTCGAAGTCGTCGGGACCGTACGGACAGGCGTCCCAGAACACCGCCTCGGCGAACGCCGCCTTCTGCTCGATGTCGAGACCGGTCAGCGCCACCGAGAACGAGTTGCGGTACCCGCCGTGCTCGTTCATCGCCACCTTCAACGTCGCCGGCGGCGGCAGCCCGACGGCGCCCGAGACGCGCACTCGATCCGGGGCGACCTGCTCGACGGCCAGCGTGTCGAAGCGGGCGGTGACGTCGGGGCCCGGATACTCGGGGCCGGCGATCTCGTAGAGCAGCTGCGACGTCACCGTCTCGACGTTGACGACGCCGCCCGTACCGTCGTGCTTGCCGATCACGCACGATCCGTCGGCGGCGACATCGGCCCACGGGAACCCGAAGCGGACGCCGTCGGGATCGGTGTAGCGATCGATCTCGTGGAAGAACGAGTAGTTGCCGCCGGTCACCTGGGCACTGCACTCGATGAGGTGGCCGGCGACGACGCCACCAGCGAGCTGGTCGAGGTCGGCCGGGGTCCAGCCGTGGCGCCACGCCGCCGGCCCACACGCCACGGCGGCATCGGTCACCCGCCCGGTGATGACGATGTCGGCACCACCGGCGAGCGCCTCGACGATGCCGAAGCAGCCGAGATAGGCGTTGGCGGTCACGTAGCCCGCGGCGTCGCCGAGCTCGCCGCCGGCGACGAACGGCGCCAGCGTGCCGCCGCCGATCAACTCGCCGAGGCGCGGCAGGAGGTCGTCGCCGTCGACGTAGGCGATGGTCGGCGCCAGCCCCAACCGGTCGGCGACCTCGGCAACGGCCTCGGCGCAGCCGCCCGGGTCGAGCCCGCCGGCGTTGGAGACGACCTTGATCCCTCGATCGAGGCACGTTCCCATGACGTCCTCCATCTGACCGACAAAGGTGCGGGCGAACCCGCCGCGCGGGCTGCTTGGCGCGGATCCGGCTGAGGATCAGCATCGTCAGCTCGGCCAGCCAGTCGCCGGTGAGCACGTCGATCGGGCCGCCCTCGACCATCTCCCGCGCCCCGCTCGGCCGGTCGCCAAAGAACCCCGAACAGTTGGCGATGCGGATCGGTGCGGTCGCCGCGGCCATCTCAGCTCCCACCCAAACTCGGGGCCGACTCGACCTCGCCCAGCTCCACGAGCAGGTCGCCGGTACCGACCCGTTCGCCGACGGCGAAGTGCACCGCGGTGACCACGGCATCGCCATGGGCGGTGATCTTGTGCTCCATCTTCATCGCCTCGACCACCATCAACACCTGCCCGTCGGTGACCGCGTCACCGACGGCGACGTGGACGGCGATCACGGTGCCCGGCAGTGGGCTGATCGGTCCGGCGCCTCCGGGCTCGTGGTCGTGGAGGTCGAATGCCGGTTGCAGCGTCCACGTCGCCGCGGCCAGCGCCGAGACGGCGTGTACCGCCACTGGATCGAGCGTGCGTCCCGCCGCCGTCGGCCCGAGCGGGCCGTCGATCGCCGTCCGCACCCGATGGAGCCGGCCGTCGATCTCGACCCCCTGCGCGCCGTCGGATCGCTCCACGAGCCGGACGGTGGCGCGCCGTCGCTCGTCGGCGGTCAGCACGCCGGCGTCGTCGGGCACCGGCCACGGCCCGATCGCCACGTCGGCGGACCACGAGTCACCCTCGGGCGACCACTGCGGCGTCAGCGTGTACTCGACGTGCTCGACCGTTCCGTGCTGGTCGTGCCAGACCTGGCGCTGACCCTGGGTGCGCAGGTTGCGCCACCCCGACGGCGCGAACCCGGTCACCGGGTCGTTCCGCCGGTCGTCGAGATCCACGGCGAACACCGCCCCGAGCAACAAGGCCACCCGATCGTCGGTTGCCGCACCGACGGCGTTGGCGATCGATGGATGCTCGGCGAGGTAGGCGGTCGTCGTGTCCGCGGCCAGGAAGTCGGCGTCGTCACAGATCGCCGCGAGCGCATCGACGTTCGTGCGCACACCGGCGATCTGTGAGGTCCGCAGCGAACGACCGAGCACCCGCGCCGCGCTGCGCCGGGTCGGGGCGTGGGCGATCACCTTGGCGAGCAACGAGTCGTAGTCCGCCGACACGGTGCTCCCGGCGGCGACGCCCGTGTCGACACGGGTGCCGGCACCGATGTCGAACGCCGTCAGCCGACCCGTGGACGGCAACCAGTCGTCCGTCGGGTCCTCGGCGACGATGCGCACCTCGATCGTGTGCCCGCGCACGACGACGTCGTCCTGGGTGATCGGCAACGCTTCGCCATCAGCCACCGCCAGCTGCAGCTCGACGAGGTCGAGTCCCGTCACCGCCTCGGTCACCGGATGCTCGACCTGCAAGCGGGTGTTGACCTCGAGGAACGTGACCGTGCCGTCGACGCCGACCATGAACTCGACCGTGCCGGCGTTCTGATAGCCGACATGGCGCGCCAGCGCGAGTGCGCCGTCGCACAGCAATCGGCGCGTGTCGTCGTCGATGCCCGCCGACGGCGACTCCTCGAGCACCTTCTGGTTACGGCGCTGGATCGAGCACTCCCGCTCGCCGAGATGGATCACGTTGCCGTGCGCGTCGCCGAGGATCTGCACTTCGACGTGACGTCCGCGAGCCAGGTACGGCTCGATGAACACCGCACCGTCGCCGAACGACGCCGCCGCTTCACGAGACGCCGCGGCGACCGCGTCGGCGAGTTCGTCGGCGCGGGCGACCACCCGCATGCCCCGGCCGCCACCGCCGGCAGCAGCCTTCACGAGCAGCGGGAAGGAGAGATCGGTGCCGCCGGGGATCCGTCCGTCGACGACCTCGACGAACCCGGTGGTCGGCACCCCGGCCTCCACAGCGGCCCGCTTCGCCGCCACCTTGTCACCGAGCAGCCGGATCTGGCCCGGCGTCGGCCCGACCCAGACCAACCCGGCGTCGATCACCTGTTGGGCGAACTCGGCGTTCTCGGCGAGGAACCCGTAGCCGGGATGGACGGCGTCGGCACCGGTCGACACCGCCGCGGCGAGGATCGACTCGCCACGGAGATACGAGTCGGCGGGCGAGGCGCCCCCGAGCGCCACGGCGACATCGACGCTGCGGACGTGCAGCGCGGCGACGTCGGGTTCGGCGTAGACGCCGACGGTGTCGATCCCCAGGCGTCTCGCGGTCGAGGCGATGCGCACGGCGATCTCACCGCGATTGGCGATCAGGAGACGGCCGATCGACATCGGATCACCGTAGTTGGCGCCGACACCGAGGTCGTCGAGTGTCACGTTTGATCGCTGTGCAACACGACGGAGGTGGAAGAATCGTTGGATGGGAGATCTGACAGGCGCGTCGTTCGGAGTCGCAGGGGGCGACGAACCCCCGATAGGTGACTCATGGCTGTCGTCGCCGCTCCGACCCGGAATGCGCGAACTGCGCGGCGGTCGGCACTCGCTCACGTCGGCGATCCTCGAGGGTTCGATCGACGCCGTCGTCACATTCACCCCCGTGCGTGACGCCTCCGGCAAGGTCGTCGACTTCAGCTGCACCGACGCCAACGGGGCAGCAGTCGCGATCGCCGGGCTCGGGCACGACGAGTTGGTCGGCCGTGGCCTCCTCGATCTCTGGCCGTCACCGGAGATGCGCAGGCTCGTCAGCCAGTACCGCACGGTGCTCACCACCGGTGAGGCGTTCGCGCTCGAGGTGGCGATCCCGCGCGAGGACGGTGTGTCCGGCTGGTATCACGTCAACTGCCTCCGCTACGACGACGACGGTCGCGACGGTCTGGTGGTCATCTGCCGCGACACCACGACGCACCGCGATCACGCCAGCCTGTTGGCCGACATCCGCAAGCAACATCAGGTGTTGCAACGCCAAGCGTTGCACGATCCGCTGACGGGGCTCGCCAACCGGTTGCTCCTCGACACCCGGCTCGAGCACGCGCTCGCCCGGCTCGAACGTCAGACGTCCGCGGTCGCCGTGATGTTCCTCGACGTCGACGGGCTGAAGCTGGTCAACGACCGCTTCGGCCATCGCATCGGTGACCTGCTGTTGACCGAGCTCGCCCGCCGGCTCGAGCGCAACGGTCGTACCTACGACACGGTGGCGCGGATCGGCGGCGACGAGTTCGTCGTCGTCTGCGAAGACGTCGATCCCGCCGAGGTGCCGCGCATCGCCCACCGGCTGCTCGACGCCAGCGCGGCCCAGTTCGATCTCGCCGGGCATCGGATCTCGGTGTCGACGAGCATCGGGATCACCATCTCCGACGGTGGTCACGACGCCAACGCGCTGATCGTCGGCGCCGACCAGGCGATGTACCGCGCCAAGCAGGCGGGCGGCAACCGCATCGTGCTCTCCGCCGACGGGCTCGGCGCGCTCGTCGACGACCGATACGACGTGGAGCGTTCGCTCCCCGCGGCGATCGAACACAACGAGCTCACCCTCCGGTTCGACCCGATCGTCCACAGCGACAGCCGGATCATCGCGGGCGCCGACGTCCGCGTCCAGTGGGAGCATCCGACGCGCGGGCATCTCGACCACCTCATGCTGCACGCAGTCGCCGAAGCGGCACACCTCCTCGAGAAGTTGCAGCGTTGGCTGCTCATCGAGGCGATCGAGGAACTGCATCGCCACGACCTCGACCCGCAGGCCGCGCCGATCGTGCTCGTCGTCGACCTCGAGGAGGAGTTCTTGCGCTCGACCGACTTCGTGCCCTGGCTGGAGCGACAGCTCGTACGGCGCGACGTCGCACCGTCGCTGCTGTGCATCGGGATCCACGACGACGCCCTCTGCGACGTCGATGCGGCGCTCGGCGCAGTGATCGACGGCCTCAACGAACTCGGTGTGCGCCTCGGCCGCCTCGGTGTCGGCGCGGCGGCCTCACCGGGTCGGTACGCCCATGCCCATCCCATCCAGTACGCGCGGTTCGCCCAGGGCGTCGTCAACGCACTCGAGAGCGGCGACGACTTCGTCGCCCGGACGATCGTCGAGATCGCACACGAGCGCGGGCGCAAGCTCGTCGCCGGCGGCGTCGACGGTGCCGACCGCTACGAGATGTTGCGCGACCTCGGCGTCGACCTGCTCCAGGGCCCCTACCTGGCGACGCCCGTCGGCGCCGATGAGCTGCGGGCGATGCTGCGCGAGGTCCACACCGGCTGACCATGACGAGCCGACCGGAATCGAGCCGACCGGAATCGAGCCGACCGGGATCGAGCTGAACGGGATCGAGCTGACCAGGCCGGCGCGGACCGTGATCGCGCGGCCCGGTGCTCGTCGGCTCCGATCGCGCCCGTCAGTGGCGCCAGACGCCGTAGTCGGTGGCGCCCTCGATGACGTTCGAGTGCACCGCTGACAGCGCCAGGCCGAGCACGGTACGCGAGTCGGCGGGGTGGATGATCCCGTCGTCCCACAACCGACCGGTCGAGAACAGCGCCGTCGACTCGTGCTCGATCTGCGCTTCCAGCGCCGCGCTCTGTGCCGTCAAGGCGTCCTCGTCGACGTCGATGCCGCGACCCGCTGCGGCATTGCGGGCGATGATCTCCATCACGCCGGCGAGCTGCTTGGGTCCCATCACCGCCACCTTGTGGTTGGGCCACGAGAAGATGAAGCGCGGGTTGTACGCCTTGCCCGCCATGCCGTAGTTGCCGGCGCCGTAGCTGGCGCCGACCATCAAGTTGAGGTGCGGCACGGTCGAGTTCGACACCGCGTTGATCAGCTTCGCCCCGTTGCGGATGATGCCACCCTGTTCGGCCTTCGAGCCGACCATGAACCCGGTGATGTTGTGCATGAACAGCAGCGGCACCTCGAGCCGGTTGCACAGTTGGATGAACTGCGCGCCCTTCGCCGCTTCCTCGGAGAACAGGATCCCGTTGTTGCCGAGCACGCCGACCGTGAAGCCGTGGATCGACCCCCACCCACAGACCAGCTTGTCGCCGTACAGCGGCTTGAACTCCTCGAACCGACTGCCATCGAGCAGCCGGGCGTGTACCTCGCGGATGTCGAACGGGATGCGCACGTCGGCGGAGGCGCTACCAAGCAGTTCGGCAGGGTCGTAGCGCGGCGGTTCGTCACGCTCCGTGGCACCGGGACCGAGCTTGCGCCACCCGAGATGGCGAACGATGCCGCGCACGATGCGGATGGCGTCGAGTTCGTCGAGCGCCAGGTAGTCGGACAGGCCGCTCGTGCGCGAGTGCATCTCGGCGCCGCCGAGGGTCTCCTCGTCGGCGATCTCGTCGATCGCCATCTTCACCAGCGGTGGCCCGCCGAGGTACGCCGTGCCACGACCCTTGACGAAGACCGTGTAGTCGCTCATCCCCGGCGTGTACGCGCCGCCCGCAGTGTTCGGACCGAAGGCGACGGTGATCGTCGGGATGCCGAGCTTCGACATCTGGGTGAGGTCGCGGAAGCTGCCGCCTCCCTGGATGAAGAGGTCGGCCTGACGGGGCAGATCGGCACCGGCCGACTCGTTGAGGTTGATCACCGGTAGGCGGTTCTGGCGGGCGATCTCGTTGAACCTCGCCGTCTTGCGCCACGACGTCGGGTTCGCCGAACCGCCGCGGTAGGTCATGTCGGAGCCGGTGATCGCGCACTCGACGCCCTCGACCACGCCGATGCCGGTGACGAGGCCGACCCCGACCGGATCCTGGGTGCCCCACCCGGCGAGCGGACTGAGCTCGAGGAACGGCGTGTTCGGGTCGACGAGCGCCTCGATGCGTTCGCGCACCAGCAGCTTGCCGCGCATCCGGTGACGGTCGACGTAACGCTGTCCACCGATCGTCGGCACGCTGGCGAGCTGCTCGGCGACCTGGCCCCACAGCGACTGCATGACCGCCAGGTTCTCCCGGTATTCCGCGCTGCGCGTGTCGAGCCGGCTGCGCAGCACGGTGCCGATCCCCATGGCGGCTCACCGTAGCGGGCGGCTGTGACGCCCTCGCTCCCCCGCCTGTCGGCACACGATGTGTCGACATTTTCCAACGTCGGTGCCCCGGCGCGGCTACAACGTGCGGATGGACGTGGGGGACGTGCGTGCCGACCTGCTCGCCGAACAGCAGGCGCTCGACGAGATCGTGGCGCCACTCGACGCCGACGACTGGCGGTTGCCGACGCCGAGTCCGGGGTGGTCCGTCGCCGACCAGATCGGGCACCTCACGTACTTCGACGGCACCGCCGCGTTGGCGATCGCCGATCCCGATGCGTTCGCCCAGTCGATGGCCGAGCTGCTGCGCGCCGCCGACGGAGACGCGATCACCCTCGCCGTCGCCCGATCCGGATCAGCGGCGCGGTTGCTGACGGCGTGGCGGTCCAATCGTGCCGTGCTCGCAGAGACGTCGACGACGCTGCGCGACGGCGACCGGGTGCCGTGGTACGGCCCGTCGATGGGTGCCACGTCGTTCCTCACCGCACGACTGATGGAGACGTGGGCGCACGGTCAGGACATCGTCGACACGATCGGCGCCACTCGTCGCCCCACCGACCGCCTGCGTCACATCGCCAACCTCGGCGTGATCACCCGCGGCTGGACCTACGCCAACCGTCAGCTGGAGGTGCCCCCCGTGCCGGTGCGCGTCGAGCTGACCTCACCAGGCGGCGAGACGTGGACGTTCGGTCCCGACGACGCCGCCGAGTCGATCACCGGCCCGGCGGAGGACTTCTGCCTCGTCACGACCCAGCGCCGGCACGTCGCCGACACCGCACTCGTCGTCGAGGGTCCGGCAGCGGCCGACTGGATGGCGAAAGCCCAGCTCTTCGCCGGCCCACCGACCGACGGCCCGCCGCCGCGTCGCTGAGCGGCATGCACGCCGCCGGCGGTTGGCGGCGACACTAGATTCCCGCGATGGCCTCGATCCGGGTGCGGCTGCTGAAACGCGACCGCGACCGGTTCGTCGGCCGTGACGCCGAGCTCGCCCGCATCACCCGGATGCTCGACGGCGATGACGAGCGTCGCATCGCCTACGTCGTCGGGCAGGGCGGGGTCGGCAAGAGCGCCCTCGTCCGTGCGGCCGTCCGGCTCGCCGACGCCCGCGGCATCGGCAGCGTCTGGTTCGACGGGCGCGACGTCACCCCGTTCAGCGACGACGGCATCGCCGCGGCGATCGACGGCGCGACCGGGGCGCGGCCGACGATCGTCGTCTTCGACTCGTACGAGCTGGTCAACTCCCTCGACGGCCATCTGCGCAACGTCGTGTTGCCGCAGCTCCCCGACTCCGCGGTCGTCGTGTTCGCCTCCCGCCAGCCTCCGTCGCCCGGCTGGTTCGAGCACGGCTGGGACACCGTCGTCAACGTCATCGAGCTGCAGCCGCTCGACGCACGAGCGGCGGCCGACCTCGTGCGCGGCCACGGGGTCACCGACGAGGAGCGGGTCACCGACATCGTCCGCCGCAGCCACGGCTCGCCACTGGCGTTGCACATCGCCGCCGAGGCCGACGGCGACGTCGACATGTCATCATCGGAGCTCGCCGACCGGCTGCTCCGCGACGAGGTCGGACCCGACCGCCTGCGCACGCTCGGCGTCGCCGCCATCGCCCGGGTCACCACACCCGAGCTGCTCGCCGACGTCCTCGACGAGGACGACCCGCACGAGAGTTACAAGTGGCTCGCCAACCGATCGTTCGCCGAACCGCTGGCCACCGGGGTCACGATCCACGCCCTCGTCGCCGACGCCGTGCGCGAGCGCCTGCGCGCCACCGACCCGAGTGGGGAGGCCGCGCTGCGGCGCCGAATCGCCGATCACCTCCACCGACGGGCGCTCGCCGGACACGCCAGCATGTCCACCGACCTGCAGCACCTGATCGTCGACCCGACGGTCAGGTGGGGGTACTCGTCCGACGTCGGACGGCGGTTCCGCATCGACTCGCTGCGCGACGGCGACATCGAACGGATCACCGAGATCCTCGACGCCGTCGGCCATGGCGAATGGTGGGCGGTCACCCGCGTCCTGTTCGAACGCCATCCCGAACTCGTCTGCATCGCCCGCGACGCCGAGGGACGCACCGGTGGCTACGCGGTGACCGTGACGCCACGCACCGCTCCCCCGATGGCCGACGACGACGTGCTGCTCGGACCGTGGCTCGAGTACGCCCGGACCGTCCTGCGCTCCGACAGCGCGGTGCTCTGGCGCGAGTCGGTCGACCTCACCGGCGAGCTCGGCGAGGTGACGTCGCTCCTCGGTGCCGGCGGCCTGATCATGAGCGGCATCGTCAACCCGCGCTACCTCTTCTTGCCGATCGCACCGGAGATCCCCGCCGCCGGCGAGTTCAGCGCCCGGCTCGACGGCGAACACGTCGCCGAGCTCGACCTCCACGCCTACGGGATCGATCTCGAGTGCCACATCGCCGACATGGGCCCCGGTGGGCTGATCGGCAACCAGCGCGACTGGATCTATCGCGAGACCGGCGTGGCGGCGCCGGTCGATGCCGTCGAGGCCGACTCCGGTGAGATGCTGCGCTGGTTGCGCAATCCCACCGCACTGGCCAGCGGCCCGGACTGGCTCGGTGCCAGCCCATCGGCACGGATCCGGGCGCTTGCGGATGCTCGCCGACGACGCCCTCGACGTGTTCGGACCGTCGTCGGACGACCAGCTGGCCCGTCAGATCATCACCGCCGCCTACCTCGACGACAAGCGCTCCCACGAAGCGATCGCGCGGCAGCTGCACCTCAGCCGGTCGGCCTACTTCCGGCGTCTCAACGCCGCCGCGGTCCGCTTCGGTGAGGAGCTCGTGGCGCTGGCCCGCCGAGTTCGCTGATCAGGCCGCCCGGCTCCCGGTCGGTGACGCCCGATCCGTACGATCCGGAGATGCCCGACGCCGCGATCCAGCCGTACACCATCGACGTCCCCGACGCCGTCCTCGACGACCTGCGGGCGCGGCTCACCAACACCCGCTGGCCCGAGCGCGAGCTCGTCGCCGACTGGTCACAAGGCACGCCCCTCGATTACGTCCGTGACGTCTGCGACACCTGGGCGAACGACTACGACTGGCGCCGACGCGAGCGCCAGCTCAACCGCTTCGAGCAGTTCACGATGCCGGTCGACGGGATCACCGCTCCGGGCGTGCACTTCGTCCACGTCCGCTCGCCGCACCCCGACGCCTTGCCGCTGGTGATCACCCACGGGTGGCCCGGCTCGATCGTCGAGTTCCACAAGGTCATCGAACCGTTGACCGACCCCACCCGCCACGGCGGTGACGCCGCCGACGCCTTCCACGTCGTCGCCCCGTCGCTGCCCGGCTTCGGGTTCTCGGGTAAGCCGACGACGACCGGGTTCGGCGTCGGCCGCATCGCCGAGATCTGGGCCGACCTGATGGCCGCCCTCGGGTACGACCGCTACGTCGCCCAAGGTGGCGACTGGGGCTCCGCGGTGACGACCGCGATCGGCGCCACCGACGCCGACCACTGCGCCGCGGTCCACATGACGCTGGCGATGGGTGCCCGACCGAAGATCGACGGCGAGCCGACGGCCGAAGAGCAGCGGGCGATCGACGGCATGACGTACTACGCCGAATGGGACGCCGGGTACTCGAAGCAGCAACAGACCCGCCCGCAGACGGTCGGCTACGGCCTCGTCGACTCGCCGGCGGCGAGCGCGGCGTGGATCCTGGAGAAGTTCTGGGCGTGGACCGACTGCGACGGGCACCCGGAGAACGTCCTCGAGCGCGACGAACTGATCGACAACCTGATGCTGTACTGGATCAACGGCAACGGCGCCTCGTCGGCACGTCTCTACTGGGAGAGCTTCGGCGCGCGGACCCCGCTTCCACGTCGACGTGCCGGCCGGGTTCGGCGTCTACCCGAAAGAGATCGTGCCGCCGGTCCGGCACTGGTTGGCCGAGTCGTTCAGCGACATCCGCCACTGGCGCGAGCAACCCCGTGGCGGCCACTTCGCCGCCTTCGAGGTGCCCGATCTGTTCGTCGACGACGTGCGCGACTGCTTCCGGCCGTTCCGCTGACCGAGCAGTCCGAGCTGGCCCCACCTGCCGACCACTGCCCGCCGCCCGACCACCGACGTCACAGCCCGGCGCTTGGCCTGGCGCCCTCTTGCCGCGGTAACTTGACCGCCGGGTCAAGCCGCGTCTCGCCGCCGCTGCGACCCACGCGACCCATGTCATCGGCAGCAGATCTCGACGTCACCCCCACCCACAACTTCGCCCCGGGCACCGCCCGCGCCGCGTTGTCGTACCGCGGCTTCCGGATCATCTTCATCGGCCTGGCGCTGTCGAACATCGGCACGTGGATGCAGAACTTCACGCTGCCGGCCTACATCGACGACCGCACCGAGAGCGCGGCCCTCGTCGGGTTGATGGTCTTCATGCAGCTCGGCCCGCTGCTGCTCCTGTCGATCCCCGGCGGCGTGCTCGCCGATCGCGTCTCCAAGCAGAAGCTGCAGCTGACGATGCAGTCCGCATCGATCGTGCTGACGCTGGTGATCGCCTTGTGCATCGTCCAACACACGCCGCTGTGGACGCTGTTCGCCGCGCAGCTGCTGATCGGTGTCGCCAACGCCCTCAACGCGCCCGCCTTCCAGTCGTCGATGCCGTTGCTCGTCCATCGCTCCGACCTCCCCGGCGCGATCAGCTTGAACTCGGCGATGATGAACGGCACCCGGGTGATCGGACCGGTGCTGGCGGCCCTGCTGGCGGTCCTCGGGTTCAGCGTCGCCAGCATCTTCGTCGTCAACGCGTTCACGTACCTCTTCTTCATCGCCGCGCTGCTCATCGTCCGCATGCCCGACGTCCGCAGCGGCAACACGGCACGCGGTTTCAAGACCCTGACGGTCGGTGTGTCGATCGCCCGGCACCGGCAGGTGCTCAGCCGGTTGCTGCTCGGGATGTTCCTGTTCTCGCTGTTCAGCCTCGTCTACATCGGCCTCTTTCCGTCGATCGTGCGCCTCAACCTCGACGTCTCGGCGAACAGCTCGCTGTACCGCTGGCTGTACGCGACGTGGGGAGCCGGTGCGTTCCTCGGGGCGATCAGCGTCGGCACGTTCCTCGCCCACGTCGACCGCAAGCTGCTGATCGTGCGCGGGTTCATCGGCTTCGCCGTGTCCCTCGCCGTGTTCGCACTGTTGACCGGCCCCGCCCCGGCATTCCCCGTGGCGTTCATCCTCGGCTTCTTCTACTTCATGACGGCGACGGCGATCACGACGACGTTCCAGCTGAACATGAAGAACGTCGAACGAGCGACGGTGATGCCGTTGTGGTTCATGGTGTTCGGCGGCACGGTGCCGATCGGCAACCTGCTGTTCGGCGTCGTCATCGAATGGGTCGGCGCCCGGGCGGTGCTGCTCTTCGGTGCCGCCTTCGCCGTGTTCCTGGCATGGTGGGTCGACCTGCGGCGGATGCCGCCGAGCGCGTTCCTCGACGAGGCGGACGGCGGCGAGCCGTTCACCCCGACGCCGGTGCGCCGTCGCCGACGAGCTGGGTGACGACCCGCTCGAGCCCGGCCGAGCGACTGGCCTTGACGAGCACGACCGTGCCCGCGTCGAGCGGCCCGATCGCCGCCAGCACGTCGTCGACCGGGGCCACGCCGTAGCCATCGGTGCCGACGGCGATCAGCTCCACGCCGAGCCGGCGGGCCTGCTCGGCGACGCGACGATGACCGACGTCGGGATCGGCGAGCTCGGCCATCGTGCCGAGCACGGCGACGCGACGCTCGGCGTCCATCGCCGCCAGCGCGTCGAGCGCTGCCGCCATCGACGTCGGGTTGGCGTTGTAGGCGTCGTTGAGGATCGTCGCCCCGGACGCAGCGACCCTCAACGCCATCCGCATCGCCGAGACCTGCGCCCCCGCCAGGGCGTCGATGGCGTCGTCGAGCGGCACGCCGACCGTGCCGGCGACCGCCAGCGCGGCGGCCGCGTTGGACACCATGTGCCGACCGGGGATCGCCAGCTGCACCCGTCCACGTCCCCACGGCGTGTCGATCGTGAAGCGTGCCCGCGCCCGCGCGTCGAGCTCGACCGCGCTGGGGCGGACATCGCCGCGGCTGCCGTAGGTCAACACGGTGGCGGCGGTGAGCTCGGCCATCGCCGCCACCCGCTCGTCGTCGGCGTTGAGGATCGCCGTGCCGTCGGCCGGGAGGGCGGCGACCAGCTCGCTCTTCGCCCGGGCGACACCGTCGATGCCGCCCGTCATCTCGGTGTGCGACTCGCCGACGACCGTGACGACGCCGATGTCGGCCGGGCGACGTCGCACAGCCGGGTGATGTGGCCGAAGCCGCGCATGCCCATCTCGACGATCAGCACCTCGGTGTCGCCCGGGGCGCCGAGGATCGTGACCGGCAGCCCCTGCTCGTTGTTGAAGCTGCGCTCGTTCGCCGTCGTGCGGCGGGCCGCGGCGCAGGCGGCAGCGGTGAGGTCCTTGGTCGTCGTCTTGCCGACGCTGCCGGTGATGCCGACCACGTGGGCGTCGAGCCCACGACGAGCCCAGCGGGCCAGCGACATCAGTGCCGCGGCGGTGTCGGGAACCTCGATCGCCGTCGCCGCGGCGCCGTCGAGCGCCGGGCGCGCCGTCAGGTAGGCCGTCGCCCCGGCATCGACGGCGACGCGGATGAAGTCGTGCCCGTCGCGCTCGGCGACGATCGGCACGAACAGCTGGCCGGGACGGATCGCTCGGGAGTCGAACGAGGCGCCGTCGACGACGGCATCGTCGCCGACCAACCGGGCGTCCAGCGCGGCGGCGATGTCGGCGGCGTGCAGCCTCATGCCGGGGTCCATCCCTGCGGCGTCGGGGTCGTCATCGGCCCGAACGGTAGCCCTCCCTCCGCTCCACGGGGCAGAGCGGTACCGTTGGCGCATGCCACATCGGACCGCATCCCGGGTCCCGACACCGTGACCGACGAGCGCATCCACCTCGTCGTCCTGTTCGGCGGTGAGAGCGCCGAGCACGACGTGTCGTGCACCACCGCTGCACACGTGCTGCGTGCCGTCGACCCCTCGAAGTACCGCATCACGCCGATCGGCATCTCGACCGACGGCCAATGGGCGCTCGCCGAGGGCGCGCTCGAGGCCCTCGCCTCCGGACCCGACGCCCTCCCCGGGCGCCTCGACCCGAGCGGACCGCGCCGGTCACCGACGCCGATGCTCGCCGAGGCGGCGGCAGGCGAGGACGTGACCGTCGTGCTGCCCCTCCTCCACGGCCCGATGGGCGAGGACGGCACGGTGCAGGGACTGCTCGAGCTGGCCGACGTCGCCCTACGTCGGCGCCGGCGTGCTCGGCTCGGCGGTCGCAATGGACAAGGCGATGGCCAAGGAGGTGCTGGCCGCCGCCGGCATCCCCCAGGCTCGGTACCGGGCGTTCGCCGAGCACGAGATCACGCCCGGTCTGCCGACCGCGCTCGCCGACGAGCTCGGGCTGCCGGTGTTCGTCAAGCCGGCCAACATGGGTTCGTCGGTCGGGGTGGCGAAGGCGTCGACCGTCGACGAGGTCGCGGCGGCGATCGAGCAGGCACTCCGGTACGACGAGATGATCGTCGTCGAGGAGGCGATCGTCGGCCGCGAGATCGAGGTCGCCGTGCTCGGCAACCACGTCACCCGAGGCGTCGGTGCCGGGCGAGATCGTGCCCGGCGAGGAGTTCTACGACGTACGAGGACAAGTACGTCACCGACGGCGCCGCAGCTGGTGATCCCGGCACCGATCGGCGCCGCGGCGACCGAGCAGGTGCGGGCGCTTGGCGATCGAGGTCTTCAGGGCCCTGCGCTGCGACGGTCTCGCCCGCGTCGACTTCTTCTACGAGATGGACGACGACGGCAACGGCCGCGGCTTCCTGTGCAACGAGGTCAACACGATGCCCGGCTTCACGCCGATCTCGATGTACCCGAAGCTGTGGATCCACTCCGGGGTCAGCTACCCCGAGCTCATCGACGGCCTCGTCGTCCTCGCCCTCGAACGCCACGCCCGCCGCCGCCGCAACACCAAACACTGACCACGTGACGCAAGGGCACGTGACGAATGGGGACGGGTCCCATTCGTCACGTGCCCGCCATCCGGCTCAGGGTGCGAGGGCGGCGCGGAGGTAGGCGCGGCAGCTCGTCGCGGAGGCGGCGCAGACCGGCGGCGTCGGCGGTCCAACCGACGGCCCGCAGCGCTTCGGGTTCGGTGGCGATGCCCGTCAGCGTGGCGTAGCCGAGCGCCGCGACGAGCCCCGGATCGGCGCGCCGCAGCCGGCCGGCGTCCATCTCGGCGTCGAGGTAGGCGACGGCGCGATCGACGAGGCTGCCGACCCGCTCGCGCAGCCGCTCGCGCCTGGGCGGTCTCCAAGCGGCTCACCTCGCGGACGAGGCCGAGCAGCGCCGGCCGCCGGACCGCCGGGCGGAACACGGCGCGCACGACGGCGTCGATGCGGTCGAGCGGATCGTCCGGTGCCGCCCGCACGCGCGGCGTCGATGACGATCACCAGCTCGGCCGCGGCGACCGCCGAGCACCGCGTCGAGCAGGTCGTCCTTCGACGGGAACCAGTAGAGGACGGTCTGCTTGCGCACGCCGACCTCGCGCGGCGATCTCGTCGAGCGAGACCGCCTCGACCCCACGCCGGCCGAACCGATCGAGCGCGGCAGTCGAGGATCCGCTCGCGCGTCGACGCCCCCGTCGCCGCGGGTGGTACCGAGGACGTTGCCGACGCACTCATGCGCACGAGGTGCGGTCGAGAGCGCGATCACGGCCGAGAACGGCGAGACGCGGCGATTGCTGGACCATCTCTCTACCAATTGGTAGACATCTGCTAGAAACGTCAACCGTGATCGCCGAGTCGCTCGCCGGCAAGCGCATCGCCATCACCGGCGCCACCGGATTCGTCGGCACCGCGCTGGTCGAACGGCTGCTGCGGTCCGTGCCCGACTGCGAGCTGGTGCTGCTCGTCCGCGACGGTCAGCGCACGTCGGCGGCCGAGCGCACCGATCGCGAGATCTTCAAGAACGACGCCTTCGACCGCCTGCGCGCCGACGCAGCCGGCACGACGAGCTTCGACGAGATGCCGTCGCCGCACGGGTGCACCACGATCGCCGGCGACGTCAGCCCGCGACGGCCTCGGGCTCAACGACGCGGACCGGGCGCTGTTCGCCAGCTGCGACACGATCATCCACTCGGCCGCCACCGTGTCGTTCGACTCGCCCGCTCGACTCCGCCGTCGAGATCAACCTCCTCGGCCCGACGCGCATCGCCAGACCTCTGCAACGACATCGGCATCACACCGCACCTCGTCGCCGTCTCCACCTGCTACGTCGCCGGCAACCGCCGCGGCAACGCTCCCGAGAAGCTCGTCAGCGACGGCCCCTTCGACATCGGCCTCGACTGGCGCGCCGAGGTCGCGCGCCGCCGCCGGCTGCGCTCCGACGCCGACGCCGCAGAGCCGGACCCGCCCGAACGCTCGAGCGCTTCCGCAAGGAGGCCCGCGACGAGCTCGGAGCGGCGGGCGCGCCCGCCCTCGCCGCCAAGACCGAGCAACTGCGCGAGAAGTGGGTCAAGGACCACCTGGTCGAAGCCGGTCGTGCCCGTGCCGCCAGCGTCGGCTGGCCCGACGCCTACGCCTTCACCAAGGCGCTCGGCGAGCAGGCGCTGACCGACGTCAAGGGCGACGTGCCGGTGTCGATCGTCCGCCCGTCGATCATCGAGTCGGCACTGGCCGAGCCGCGTCCGGGCTGGATCCGTGGCTTCCGGATGGCCGAGCCGGTGATCATCTCCTACGCCCGCGGCCTGCTCGACGAGTTCCCCGGTGTCCCCGAGGGCACGGTCGACGTGATCCCCGTCGACCTCGTCGTCGCGGCGATCATCGCCGTCGCCGCCCTCGGCCCGGAACGCGCACCGGCGATCAGCCAGGTCGCCTCCGGCGGCGTCAACCCGCTCAAGTACCGCACCCTCGTCGACAACGTCAGCGGCTGGTTCCTCGAGCACCCGCTCTACGACAGCAAGGGCCAGCCGATCGTCGTGCCCGAGTTCCGCTTCCCCGGACGCGGTCGTGTGCAGGGCCAGCTGCGGCGGGCGAACAAGGTGCTGACGGTCGGCGAACGCGCCCTCCACAAGCTGCCGCTGCGTGGCAAGCAGGCGGAGTGGAGCGCCCAGCTGGAGACCAAGCGCAGCGACGTCGAGCGGGCGATGACCTACGTCGAGCTCTACGGGCTGTACACCGAGTGCGAGGCGATCTACCAGGTCGACAACCTGCTGGCCATGTGGGACCGCCTCGACGTCGCCGACCGGCAGGCGTTCAACTTCGACCCGCGATCGGTCGACTGGGCGGCCTACATCACCACGATCCACCTACCGTCGATCGTCAAGCACGCCCGCGTGAAGACGACGCCCGGCCCGTCGAACACCTCCGACCGCATGGCGCGGATGCGCACCCAGGTGCTCGACCCGAAGCGCCAGGTCGTGGCGTTCGACCTCGAGAACACGCTGATCGCCTCGAACGTCGTCGAAAGCTACTCGTGGCTGGCGACGCGGCGACTCGACACGCCCGAGCGGCTGCGCTACGTGCTGCGGACGATGCTCGAGGGTCCCGGGCTGGCGAAGCTCGATCGCTCCGACCGCACCGACTTCCTGCGCCACTTCTACCGCCGCTACGAGGGTGCCCCGATCGAGCAGATCGAGATCGACGCCCGCGAGATGCTGACCCAGGTGATCATGACCAAGTCGTTCCCCGCCGGGCTGCGACGGGTGCGCGAGCACCGCGCCCTCGGGCACCGCACGATCCTGATCACCGGTGCCCTGAGCTTCAACGTCGAGGGGCTGCGGCCGCTGTTCGACGAGATCGTCGCCGCCGAGATGACCGTGCGTCCCGACGGCACCTACTCGGGCGAGATGGTCACGGTGCCGCCGACGGGTGAGGCCCGGGCCCAGATCCTCCTCGACTATTGCGAGGCCGAAGGGTTCGACCCCGACGAGTGCGTCGCCTACGCCGACTCGTCGTCCGACCTGCCGCTGTTCGAGGCCGTCGGCTTCCCGGTGGCGGTGAACCCCGAAACCCGCTTGGCGTCCATCGCCCGCAAGCGTGGCTGGCTCGTCGAGCACTGGTCGAAGGCATCGGGCGGACCGCGTCCGGTGCTGCCGATCGGTCCGCTGCTGTCCGAAGGCGAGCGTCGCCGCCGCTTCGCCCGAACCGAGCGCAGCGAGGCACGGACATGACCGGACACGTCGCATCAGTCCGCCGCGGCCGACGGCCATGGGCCGGCGGCACGGAGGCCGAGCGCAGCGAGGCACGGACATGAGAGCCCTGCAGGTCGACCGGTCGGTGGCCCGACTCGGCATGGCACGACTGGCGTCGGCGTGGTCACCCACCACGGCGGCCAAGCTCGGGCCGCTGGAGTTCACCAACGTCGACGCCCCCGACCTTCCCGGCCCCGGCTGGCACCGTGTCCACACCCGCCTGGCGGGCATCTGCGGCTCCGATCTCTCGCTCGTCGAGGGCCACGCCTCGCCGTACTTCGACGACTGGGTGTCGTTCCCGTTCATTCCCGGCCACGAGGTCGTCGGTGAGCTCGACGACGGCACGCGGGTCGTGCTCGAACCGGTGCTGGGCCACGAGGCACGTGGGTTCGCTCCCCCGTTCGACGGCGCCGCACCCGGCGACGGCGACGACTACGCCCACCTCGCCACCGGGCCACTCGAACCCGGCATCCAGACCGGGTTCTGCTGTTCCACCGGTGGAGGCTGGGCACCGGAGTTCGTCGCCCACGAGACCCAACTGCACCGGCTCGCCGACGACATGCCCGACGAGCGTGCCGTGCTCATCGAACCGTTTGCCGGCGGCATCCACGCCGCGCTGCTCACGGCCCCGACCGTCGCCGCCCGCCTCGACCAGAGCCGTCCGGCGATCGTCGCCGTCCTCGGTGCCGGCACGATGGGGCTGGCGGCGGTCGCCGGGCTCCGTCGCTACGTGCCCGACGTGACGATCATCGTCGGTGCCCGGTACCCCCATCAGCGAGCGTTCGCCACGGCCTACGGCGCCGACGTCGTCGTCGCCCCCGATGAGCTGAGCAGAGCCGTCCGCCGCGCCGCCGGCTGCCACGTCGTCGGCGGCCAGCTGTCGTCGGGCGCCCACGCCACCATCGACGCCGTCGGCACGAGCGAGTCGATCACCGACTGCCTCGGCTTCACGCGGCCCCGTGGGCGGGTGGTGCTGCTCGGCATGCCGGCCGAGGTCCGTCTCGACCTGACGGGTCTGTGGCACCGTGAGACCGAGCTCAAGGGTGCGTACACGTACGGCACCGAGACGCTCGCCGACGGGACCACGTCGCGGACGTTCGACCTCGCCACCGACACCGTCACCGCCGTCGAGGCGGAGCGGCTGTTGTCGGCGACGTATCCGCTGTCCGACCACGTCGACGCCATCGCCCACGCCGCCTCCGCCGGACGCCGCGGCGCCGTCAAGATCGCCTTCCGGTCATGACGGTGCCCTCGCCGTTCGCACCGGACCGTTACATCAGGGGTCTGACCCCTGTTGTCACGCTCTCTCTCCGACAAGGAGCTTGCTGACCATGCCCCGTCCTGGATTCGTGCTCGATGTGGATCGGTCGACACCGCCCACCCTCTTCTGGCACGGCGAGGGGTTCCGCCTCGAGAAGCTCCCGGCGGGCCGCAGCCGGATCGTCTACGCCCCCGAGCCCCACGCGGCGATCGACGACGTCGACGGCCGCATCCGCCAGGCGCTGCTGGAACCGATCGACATGGATCCGCTGCCCGAGCTGCTCTTCCCCGGCATGAAGCTGACGATCGCCTTCGACGACGTCAGCCTGCCGCTGCCGAAGATGCGCCGCCCGGACCTCCGCCAGCGAGTCATCGAGCAGGTGCTGACGATGGCCGCCGATGCCGGCGTCGACGACGTCCACATCATCGCCGCCCTCGCCCTGCACCGCCGGATGCACGAGTTCGAGCTGCGCCATGCCCTCGGCGACCGCGTCTACGACGCCTTCGCGCCACGTGGGCTGTTGTATCAACATGACGCCGAGGATCCCGAGAACCTGGCCTTCCTCGGCACGACCGATCTCGGCGAGGAGATCGAGATCAACAAGCGCGCCGCCGAGTCCGACCTCCTCGTCTACGTCAACATCAACCTCGTCGCCATGGACGGCGGCTGGAAGTCGACCGCCGTCGGCCTCGCCAGCTACCGCTCGCTGCGCCACCACCACAACCCGACCACGATGGAGGCCTCGCACTCCTTCATGGATCAGCACGCCTCCGAGCTGCACAAGAGCACGTGGCGGATGGGCAAGGTGATGCGCGACAACGGGCCGAAGGTGTTCCAGATCGAGACGACGCTGAACACCGACACCTTCCCCAACCCGTTCGACTTCTTGTCCAAGCGCGAATGGGAGTGGAACGCCAAGGACCGCGGCCTCTACCTGGCCACGGCGAAGTCGCTCGCCAAGACACCGCCGCGGCTGGCCCGCAAGATCTTCCACGGCATCGAAGCGCCGCACCAGATGACGAGCATCCAGGCCGGCGAGGTCGAAGCGGTGCACAAGATCACCACCCAGCACGTCTACGACCAGCAACTCGTCGAGGTCGAAGGTCAGACCGACATCTTGACGATGGGCATTCCCTACATCTGCCCGTACAACGTCCACTCGATCATGAACCCGATCCTCGTGATGTGCACGGGTCTCGGCTACTTCTTCAACCTCTACCGCGGCAAGCCGCTGGTGCGTGAAGGCGGCGTCGTCATCCTCACCCACCCCACGACCAACGAGTTCAACCCGGTCCACCACCCGAGCTACATCGACTTCTTCGAGCAGGTCCTCGCCGACACCAAGGACCCCCACGTGATGTCGCAGAAGTGGGAGCGCCAGTACGCCGAGGACGACTGGTACCGCCACCTGTACCGCACCAGCTACGCCTATCACGGCGTGCACCCGTTCTACATGTGGTACTGGGGCAGCCACGCGATGAAGCACGTCGGCAAGGTGATCATCGTCGGCGGCGACGCGACGACGATCCGCAAGCTCGGCTTCACGCCCGCCTCGACGATGAACGACGCCCTCGAGATCGCCTCCGACACCGTCGGACGTCAGCCGACGATCACCCACATCAAGACGCCGCCGCTGATGATCGCGGACGTGAAGTAGGACCCGCGGATGGTCGACCCGAACCTGCGCCGCGCCAACCGCGCCCTCGCCGCGGTCGAAGCGGCTGTCCGCTCCGCCGCCGCACCGATGCGCAACGTCGGGTTCCCCTATCGCGCCCCGACCGTGCCGCGCGGGGTCGAGGTCCCGCCGGAGACGACCGGGCTCGGCGCCCACTACGACACCGAGTGGGCTCGCCGGCCGCTCGCCAGCGCCGCCCGCACGGCGATCGTCGAGGGGCCGATCCGCCTCGGGGCGCGGCTCGTCGCCGCGCCGAACGTCCACGGCGCCGACCGGCTCGCTGACCTCGCCGGTCTCGACGATCCGCCACCGGTGATCTTCACCCCGACCCACCACAGTCACCTCGACACGGGCCTGATGATCCGCTCCGTCCCGCCCGCCTGGCGGCACAAGCTCGTCGTCGCCGCCGCCGCCGATTACTTCTTCGACAAGCGGTGGAAGGCGATCGTGTCGTCGCTGACGCTCAACGCCATCCCGATCGACCGCGAGATCACCGGGCGCAAGTCGGCCGACTTGATCCGCGGCCTGATCGACGACGGGTACAGCCTGGTGATTTATCCAGAGGGCGGCCGCTCGGCCGACGGGTGGGGGCAGGAGTTCAAGGGCGGTGCCGCCTACCTCAGCGCCCGGACGGGGGCACCGATCGTGCCCGTCTTCATCGACGGCAGCGGGGCGATCTTCGGCAAGGGGATGAAGCGTCCACGTCCCGGGCGCACGACGATCGTCTTCGGGGCCCCGATGCACGCCGAGCCGGGCGAGTCGACGCGCCGCTTCAACGCCCGCATCGAAGCGGCCGTGACGACGCTCGGCGACGAGGCATTGACCGACTTCTGGACGGCGCGACGGCGTGCCGCCAACGGCACCAACCCGCCCCTCACCGGCCCCGAGCACACCGGCTGGCGGCGCGACTGGGCGCTCGCCGAACGCCGCCGCCTGGGTACCGCCGGCCGTCGCCGCCGCCAGACGCGACGCTGGCCGGACCTCGGCTGACCGGCGCGGTCACCGCCGGCCGATCGCCATCGACCACCGGTCCCGGTCGGGCGCGGCACCTCGGCGGGTGCCGTTAGCGTCGTCGGCGTGGAGGACGATCAGGCGACGATCAGCGTCCGCTGGATCGGCCATGCGTCGGTCCTCGTCGACGCCGGCGGCGTGCGTATCCTGACCGACCCGCTCGTCACCCGCCGCCTCGCCCACCTGCGCCGACGCCGCGACGTTCCCTCGCCCGACGTGCTCGACGTCGACGCCGTGCTCGTGTCCCACGCCCACCTCGACCACCTGCACGTCGGCTCGCTCCGCAAGATCCGACCGACGGCGCGATTCGTGTGCCCGCGCGGCGCCGGTGCGGTGTTGCGGCGCGGCGGGTTCGGCGACGTCGTCGAGGTCGACGTCGGCGATCACGTCGACATCCACGGCGTCGACGTCGAGGTCGTCCCGGCCGCCCACCCTCACGGCCGCGGTCCCCACAGCCGGGTCAGCGCGCCACCCGTCGGCTACGTGATCTCACGCTTCGGCCAGCACGTCTACTTCCCGGGTGACACCGATCTCTTCGACGGCATGGCAGACCTCGGCCCGATCGACCTGGCGTTGCTGCCGATCTGGGGATGGGGACCGACGATCGGCACCGGCCACCTCGACCCGGCGCGGGCGGCAGCGGCCACCGAATTGATCCAGCCGACCATCGTCGTGCCGATCCACTGGGGAACGTACGCTCCCGAGGATGGACGTCGCCGCCTGCCACGCTGGTTCGATGCGCCGCCCGAACGCTTCGCCGAGGCACTCGCCGACCTCGACCTCGACGATCGGCTGCACCTCGCCGAGCCCGGCGACGGTGGCATCGACGTGCCGCACGAATGAGCCCCCGTCGGTGGGGCGCTGACCGATGCACCGGCGCCTGTCGCTGATCCTCCTCGTCGTCACCGGCCTGGCAGCGGCATGCACGACGGAGCAATCCTCCGATCCGAGGCCGACGCTCACCGTCGGGACGACGACGACCACCACCGAGGCTCCGGTCGAGACGACCGAGGTCGTCGAGACGACGGCCGCGCCGACGACCGAGTCGTCGACCACGACGTCGCAGCCGGGGCCGACCAGCGCCAGCGTGCCGATCGCCATCGGGTCCGAAGGCGGCTGGCTGGCGCTCGGTGCCTGGGCCGGGGGGAACTGGGTGGCCGCCACCGATGCGGCCGGCAACGAGACCGCGCCGACCATCGCCACGGGCGACGCGGTGACGATCAGCAGCCTCGCCGGCGACAAGACAGCGACCGCGGGCGAGGTCGTCGAGGCCTGTTTCGACGGACGTCAGGGGCCCACCATGTCCGTCGCCGTCGCGGCACCGGAACCGCCCGGATCCGGCTACGGCGCCATCGCCACGACGGGTCACGGCGGCACGCTGCTCCCCCGCCCGGTTGCCGTCGCCAGCTCCGGACCGGACACGTACCGCAGCCTCGGCGCAGCGATCTTTGCCGCCGATCCGGTCGATGCGGCGCAGGGCCGGGTCGTTCAGGTCGTCGTCGCCGACCTCGACGGCGACGGCGACGACGAGGCGGTGGTGACGTTCGAGTTCATCCAGGTACCCGACACTCCGGGCACTCCGGGCGACTTCGCCGCGCTCTACGTCGTCGACACGGCGTCACGGACCCCGGCGACGGTGGCCGCTCACCACGTCCCGGCCGACCTGCCGTCGGGCGCCATGGCGGTCATCGAGCGGTACCGCGTGATCGACGTCGCCGACCTCAACGGCGACGGACGGATGGAGGTCGCCGTCCACGCCTGGTACTCCGAGGGCGCCGCCGTCCAGCTCTACGAGTACGACGGCACCTCCCTCCGCCAGGTGCTCACCGCCGGCTGCGGCGCCTGAACATCGTCGCCCGCCGAAATTTGTCCGTTCCGTGTCGCTCAGCGAGACGGAACGGACAAATTTCAGGGTGTGGGACCGTGATCGGGTCACCAGGTGTCGACGTTGGGGCGGCGCGGGAGTGCGCTGGGGTCCGCGGCGCGGTGGGTCTCGGGGGCGGCGTCGAGCACGGTGGTGATCCAGCGGCGGGTGTCGGCGGGATCGATGACGTCGTCGATCTCGAAGAACGAGGCGACGCTGACCGCCTTGCCGTGGGCATACATCCGGTCGACCATCTCGCGGAACAGGGCGTCGCGCTCGGCGTCGTCGGCGACCGCCTCGAGCTCCTTGCGGTAGCCGAGGCGCACGGCGCCCTCGAGGCCCATCCCGCCGAACTCCCCTGTCGGCCAGGCCAGGCAGGCCAGCGGCGCCTTGGTCGAGCCGCCCATCATCGCCTGCGCCCCGAGGCCGTAGGCCTTACGGGTCACCACCGAGACCATCGGCACCGACAGATTGGCCCCGACGACGAACAAGCGGCTGCAGTGGCGCACGAGCGCCGTCGCCTCGACATCGGGGCCGACCATCATGCCCGGCGTGTCGACGAGCGTCACGACCGGCAGCCCGTAGGCGTCGCAGAGCTGCAGGAAGCGGGCCGCCTTGTCGGCGCCGTCGGAGTCGATCGCCCCCGCCAGGTGATTGGGGTTGTTGGCCACCACACCCACCGGACGACCTTCGATGCGGGCCAGCGCGGTCACCATGCCGACGCCGAACTCGCGGCGCAGCTCGAGCACCGAGCCGTCGTCGAACAGCCCGTCGATCGCCCGCCGGATGTCGTAGGCGCGCAACCGGTCGAGCGGCACGACGTCGCGCAGCAGGGCCTGGTCGGGCACCGACCACGACGCGGTGCGGCCCTGGAAGTACGACACGTACTGCTTGGCGACGCGCACCGCCTCGGCCTCGTCGGTGACGACCACGTCGACGACCCCGTTCGCCCGCTGCACGTCGATCGGCCCGATGGCGGTCGGTTCGAACACACCGAGCCCGCCGCCTTCGATCATCGCCGGGCCGCCCATGCCGATGTTCGAGTCCTCGGTGGCGATGACGACGTCGCAGCATCCGAGGATCGCCGCATTGCCGGCGAAGCAGTAGCCGGCAGCGATGCCGATGAGCGGCACCGTGCCCGACAGCTCGGCGAACCACCGGAAGGCCAGACAATCGAGCCCGCTGACACCGATCCCGTCGGTGTCGCCGGGACGCCCACCGCCGCCCTCGGTGAAGAACACGATCGGCACCCGGAGCTGCTCGGCCACCTCGAACAGGCGGTCCTTCTTACGGTGGTTCTGGCTGCCCTGGGTGCCGGCCAACACGGTGTAGTCGTAGGAGACGACGACGCACTTCGTCGCTCGCGGGTCGTCACCGGCGAGGATGCCTCCGTTGACGTCGCCGATCCCACCGATCATGCCGTCGGCGGGCGTCGAGACGATCAGGTCGTCGACGCTGCGCCGCCGCCGCTGAGCGGCGATCACCAGCGGGCCGTACTCGACGAAGCTGCCGGGATCGACGAGGTCGTCGAGGTTCTCCCGTGCGGTCCGGCGCCCGCGGGCCCGGCGCCGCTCGACGGCCTGCGGGCGCTGCTCGTCGAGTCCGACCGCGTGGCGGTCGACGACCTCGCGCAGGTCCGGCCGATCGAGGCCGGCGGGCACAGCTGGTGCCGGTGCCACGACGTCCAGCGGGTCCGCCGAAGCGCCGTCGCCGGCGGTCGAGCCGGTCGATGCGGCGATCAACAGCAACGTCTGGCCGGGCACGACCGTGTCGCCCTCGCCGACCTCGAGCGCAGTGACCTCACCGGCGGACGGCGCGATCACCTCGTGGTGCATCTTCATCGACTCGACGAGGGCGACCACCTCGCCGGCACGGACCGAACTGCCGATGTCGACGAACACCCCGATGATCGTTCCCTGCAGTTCCGAGGCGACGGTGACCGGCATGGCACTGGTCTAGTGGACCCGTCGACACGGCGAGGATCCCAGCGAACCGCACCGGAACGACCGCAGCCGGCCGGGGTCCGCCGCCCCGGCGTCAAGAACCGCGCTCGGGCGCCCGCTGGAAGGTGGTGATCGACTGGTCGCCCATCACCAGCTCTGCCGCGACCGCGGCGAACAGCGCCGGGACGATGAACCCCGGTTGGCCGGTGGTCTCGGCGACGAACACGACGGCGGCCAGCGGCACCCGGTACCCGGCACCGAGGAAGGCGGCGATGCCGAGCAGGACGTACAGCGTCGGGTCGAGCGGGTTGACGATCTCACCGACGGCACGCCCGACCAGTGCGCCGGCGACGACGAGCGGCACGAACAACCCGCCGACACCACCGCCCATCACCGTCGTCGCCGTCGCCAACGACCGCAGCACGAGCACCACCAGCAGCAGCCAGATGGCGTGCTCGGTCGCCAGCCACCGGATCACCCCGTAACCGGTCCCGATCGTCAGGCTCTCGCCGGTCAGCAGGCGGCTGGCGACGAACAGTGCCGACATGCCGGAAGCGGCGAGGACCAGCCGCAGCCCGATCGGGCGCAACGTGAACGCCTTGGCGGTGCGGATCAGCTTGGAGAACGCTCGCGCCCCGACGGCACAGCAGATCCCGATGAGGACCGCCCCGGCGAGATCCTTGTACTGGAACGATGCCGGCCGGTCGGCGTCGAAGGAGAACAGCGGACGGATGTCGCTGAGGGCGACGAAGACGAGGTAGCCGGACGCACTGGCGACGAGCGCGGGGAGCAGCATCCGCCGGGCCATCTGGTTGTGGAACGGGACCTCGAGGGCGAAGATCGCCCCGGTGGCCGGGGCCTTGAAGATCGCCGCAACACCGGCGGCCGCGCCCGAGACCAGCAGCGTCCGGTAGTCGGCGCCGCGGAACGCGGTCGGCAGGCGCCGCTGGATGAACGAGCCGAGCGCCGAGCCGCCGTACATCGACGGACCCTCGAGGCCCATCGCCCCGCCCGACCCGAGTGTCGTGATCGCCGCACACATCCGCCCGACGAACGCCCGCATGCGCAGCGGGTACTCCGGGTCGTGGAACGAGCGCAGGTACTCGTCCGACGTCGCCGGGCTGGCGCCGGCGCCGACCGTGCGCAACAGCAGCGCCGTCAGCACGAGCCCGATCCCGGGGGCGATCGCCCCCACCCACAACGGCGCATCGCGGACCAGGTGGTCGTACACCACCTCGACCACCACGTACTCGAAGAAGCGCACGAAGAGGCCGGTGATGGCGCCCGTGACGGCCGCCAGCAGCACCACTTCGCGCGATCGGCGCACCAGATCGCGCAGCTCGCCGGTGCGGATGTCGAAGGTCGCCGGACGCAATCGCATCGTCACCTTGCGAGCCCACACGACCTCCGAGTGTAGGACCGCACCAGCGAGCGGCTTCAGCGTCCTTCGACCGCCCAGCCCGTAGTGTCGAGCGAATGGCACGAGTGGTGGTCACGGGCGGCGCAGGGTTCTTGGGATCACATCTCTGTCGGGCTCTGCTCGACCGTGGTGACGAGGTGGTGGCGATCGACAACCTCGTCACGGGGTCGGTGACGAACATCGAGGAGCTCTTCGGACACACGGGCTTCACGTTCGTCGAGCACGACGTCAGCAACTACGTGTGGGTCCCCGGTGACGTCGATGTCGTGATGCATCTCGCCAGTCCGGCGAGCCCCGTCGACTTCGAGCGCATCCCCATCCAGATTCTCAAGGTCGGTGGCCTGGGCACGCACAACACGCTCGGGTTGGCGCTCGCCAAGGAGGCCCGCTTCTTCCTCGCCTCGACGTCGGAGGTCTACGGCGACCCCCTCGTCCATCCGCAGCCGGAGGAGTACTGGGGCAACGTCAACCCGATCGGCCCGCGGGGTGTCTACGACGAGGCCAAGCGCTACGCCGAGGCGATGACGATGGCCTACCACCGCCACCACGACCTCGACGTCCGGATCGTGCGCATCTTCAACACCTACGGCACCCGGATGCGCCCCGACGACGGCCGGGCGGTGTCGAACTTCGTCGTCCAGGCGTTGCGCGGCGAGCCGATCACGATCTTCGGCGACGGGTCGCAGACCCGCTCGTTCACCTACGTCGCCGACGAGATCCGCGGCTTCCTCGCCCTGCTCGACTCCGAGCAGACGGGGCCGATCAACATCGGCAACGACAACGAGTTCACGATCGCGCAGCTGGCCGAACTGGTCCTCGAGCTCACCGGTTCGTCGTCGCCGATCGTCCACCTCCCGCTGCCGAAGGACGACCCGACGCAGCGCAAGCCCGATCTCACCAAGGCCCGCACGCTGCTCGGCTGGGAGCCGACCACGCAGTTGCGCGAAGGCCTGGAACAGACGATCGAGTACTTCCGAACCGTGCTCGCCTGACCGGTGCTCGCCTGGCTCCGGTCGGCTGACCGGGACGACGTCAGCGCCGACCGACGCCGACGTAGTCGAGGCCGACCTCGCGCACCAGCTGCGGGTCGAGCAGGTTGCGCGTGTCGACGACGGTGACGCCCGGGCGGGCGACGGCGGCGAACGCTGCCAGATCGATCTTGGCGAACTCGGGCCACTCGGTGAACACGGCGATCACGTCGGCACCGTCGGCGACGGCGAGGGCGTCGTCGACGAGCTCGATGCCGTCGAGCACCGACGCCTGGTGCGGGGTCAACGGTCCGATCGTCGTCGGGTCGAACGCCCGCACCGTCGCGCCGCGGGCGCGCAACTCGTCGATGATCGCCAGTGCCGGCGACTCGCGCAGGTCGTCGGTACCCGCCTTGAACGTCAGCCCGAGGGCGCCGACGGTGACGCCGGCGAGGTCGCCCGACTGGCGCCCGACGGCCTGCTCGATCTTGGCGACCATCCGTTCGAGCTGCTCGTCGTTGACGTCGATGACGCCGCGCATCATCGTGAAGTTGTAGCCGTGGTCCTCGGCGATCTTGACCAGCGCACGCGAGTCCTTGGGGAAGCAGCTCCCACCCCAACCGGGTCCGGGACGCAGGAACTGCCCGCCGATGCGGGTGTCGGAGCCGATCCCCTCGACGACCGCGGCGACGTCGGCGCCGACCGCCTCGCACATCGCCGCGACGGCGTTGACGAAGCTGATCTTCATCGCCAGGAACCCGTTGGCGGCGTACTTGATGGTCTCCGCCGACGCCGGGTCGGTGATGAGGATCGGCGCATCGACGCTGGCGTACAGCTCGGCGACGCGCTCGGCGGCACCGCGGTCGGCGCTGCCGATGACGACGCGATCGGGGTGCAGGAAGTCGTGCACCGCCGTGCCCTCGCGCAAGAACTCGGGGTTGGAGACGACGAACACGTCGTCGCGCTGGAGTACCCGCTCGACGGCGATCGTCGACCCGACCGGCACGGTCGACTTGTTGACGACGACCGCTCCCGGCTTGAGCACCGGCGCGATCTGCGCTGCCGCCTGCTCGATGTAGCTGAGATCGGCGCTGCCGTCGTCGCCCTGCGGCGTGGGGACGCACAAGAACACGACGTCGGCGCCGGCCGCGGCCGATTCCGCACCGAGCACGAACTCGAGACGTCCCGCCGCCCGTGCCCCGTCGACGACCGACTGCAGTCCGTCCTCGACGATCGGGATGTGACCGGCGCGCAACAGATCGACCTTGCGTTGGTCGATGTCACCGCAGACCACGTGGTGGCCGAGGTGGGCGAAGCAGGCGCCGGTGGTCAGGCCGACGTAGCCGGTACCGACCACGCCGAGGGTCATCGCGGTGGTCCACGCGGGCCCGTCGGACTGCTGCTGGGAGGGCCGTTCGGGCATCCGGCAACGATATCGCTCGCCGTGCAACGCACAGCGATCATCGGGTGTGGTGGCGACCGTTGCCGGGACGTGGTCGCTACGGTCGGTGCCCGTGGCGTTCCTCATCCCGGCGGTCCCCGCACAAGCCGAGTTCGATCCCGAGCTGCTGCTGGCATGCGGTGACAACCCGGGTTGGGTCTGCGAGCAGGTCTTCGACCTGACCGGCGGGAACCGCCTCCTGGCGTCGCTCGCCGACGACGTGGTCGCGGTCGTGATCATCATGACCGTGGCGTGGCTGCTGACGATCGTGGCCCGCCGTTACCTCGGCCGCGCGGTGGCCCGGATCATCGCCCCGGACACGTCGCTCGCCGGTCGCGGCTTGCGGCACATCAATCAGCGGGCACCGAAACTCGTGCCCGACGCCCTCGGTGGAGCGCTCGATGGGCTGGTGTCCTCTGCGCCCGATCCCCGTCGGCAGGCGCGACTCGACAGCATCTCGGCGGTCGTCGGGAGCACCGCCGCCGTCATCATCTGGGTGATCGCCGTGATCACCGCGCTCGGCGAGTTGGGCATCGATCTCGCTCCCCTGATCGCCGGTGCCGGCATCGCCGGCGTGGCCCTCGGCTTCGGCGCCCAGAGCCTGGTCAAGGACTGCATCGCCGGGCTGTTCATGCTGCTCGAGGACCAGTACGGCATCGGCGACGTCGTCGACCTCGACGAAGCCGCAGGCAGCGTCGAGAAGATCTCGTTGCGCACCACCGTGCTACGCGGGGTGGACGGCACCGTGTGGCACGTCCCCAACGGCGTCGTCCAGCGCGTCGGCAACCGCTCGCAGCTGTGGTCCGTGGCCATCGTCGACGTCGACGTCGCCTACCACAGCGATCTGGCCACGGCCCGACGGGTCATCGCTGAGTGTGTGGCGACCGTGTGCGGCCGAGACGAGTGGCGCGACCTCGTGATCGAGGACCCGCAGCTGCTCGGCGTCGAGGCGTTGAAAGCCGACGGGATCACGATCCGGGTGACCATCAAGACCAAGCCGGGTGCCCAGTGGGCGCTGCAGCGCACGCTGCGTGAGGAGCTCAAGCGGGCCCTCGACGGCGCCGGCATCGAGATCCCGTTCCCGCAGCGCACGGTGTGGGTGCGCCGCAGGGACGAGCGTGGCGACGGCCCCGACGACGGGCGCGCCGACGGGCCTGATGACGAGCGCGACGACCGCGCACGGTGATCCTTCCAGCCACCCGTTGTCGTGACATGATGAGACGGTGACGACTGCCGTGGTGGGAACGGGATTACTCGCGCCCGCCCCAGCGGTTGGATGGCTCTCGCTGGCGGTGATCTTCACGGTCGCCGCGCTGGTCGCGGAAGCCGTCGTACGTCGTCGGGTGATGCCGCCCCGACCGGACGCCGCACCGGTCGCCGGCGCCTTCCGCGCCGACACGCCGGCGACGGTCAACATGCTCGCCAACGACGCCACTGTCACCGCTGCCGGGCTGCGCGCCACCGTGATCGACCTCGCCGCCCGCGGCTGGCTGCGGATCCTTCCGCCCGACGACCAGTACGACGAGCTGGCGCGAGTGCGACCAGCGGCCACGGCGTTCGAGGGCGACTCGCTGCGGCCGCACGAGCGGCTGGTGTTGCAACACATCATGGCCAGGTTCACCGAGGACCGGGCGATCCCGGCCCGCTTCCTGGCCGTCGACGTGCGCGGCCCGTGGTGGCGCCGGTTCGTCTCGCTGGTGGTCGACGACGCCCGCCAGTCGGGTCTCGTCACGCGTCGGTGGAGTCCCGTCGACCTCGCCATCCCCGGTGGACTCGCCGCCGTCGCTGCGCTGTGCACGTTCGCCGCGTGGGTCGCCGGCGACGAGCACATCGCCGTCATCGACTCGATCGATCGGCGGATCGTGTGGTTCGTCGTGATCGGCCTGCTCGTGCTCGTCGCCACCCGGCTGGTGCGCACCGAACTGCGGCCCGAGTACACCCTCACCGATGCCGGGGTCACGGCGACGAGCCGCTGGCTGGCCGTGCGCCGCCGGCTCGAGGAGACCGGGTTCGGCGACCTCGCCCCGAGCGCCCTGCAGCTCGGTGACCGGCGACTGGCCTACGCCACGGCGATGTGTCTGGCCGAAGGCGCCGCCGTCGAGCTGCCGCTCGCCCGTGAGGATCATCGTCGGGCGTGGAGCTCCGTCGGCGGGCACGCCCGCCTGGTCCGGGTCGACTACCCGATGCGTCCGGGCTACGGCATGCAACCGTTCGCCGCCCTGGCGATCGGCGTGGTCATGTGGTTCGTCGCCGTCCGGGTTCGCCGGTGGACGAGCGATGTCGCCCGCGGCGAGGCGTTCGACTGGATCTACGAGCGGCTGCCGGAACAGGACTGGCTGATCGCCGACGTCGCCACGGCATTGACGTTCCTGTGCACGGTCCCGATCGTGTTGGGGCTGTGGCTGGCCCTGTGCGGTGCGGCCGACGCCTTCACCACCGTCGAGCGCACCGGTCGGGTGATCCGTGCCCGCCGGCCCGTCGAGGTCTCACCGCTGCCGCGCCGTGTGCGCCGGCTGCTCGATCGCGACCGGTACAGCGCCTACGTGGCCGTCGACGACGGCACCAGCGGCACCGTGGTCGCCTGGCGCACCAACGAACGGCAAGCCGTTCCGCAGGGCGCGCGGGCGACCGTCAGGGCGTCGTACGTCCTCGGGCACGTGCGCCGCGCCGTGCCGGTCGGCCACCGACTCGTCGAGTGACCGCAACCGTCAGGGCACGGTCCAGAACCCGGCTTTGAGGTACTCCCCCTCCGCGAAGCGGACCGGGTGGTCCACGTCGTGGCCGGTGCGACCGAGCTCGCGCAACGGCTTGCCCGCCTCGGCAGCCGCCGTGTGGACGGTCGAGAAGAACTCCTCCGCCGTCACGCGGCTCGAACACGACGCCTGGACGAGCGATCCGCCGGGACGCAGGAGCTCCACCGCCATCCGGGTCAGGCGGCCGTAGGCGCGCAGGGCGCCGGGCACCTCGCGCTGTCGCTGTGCGAACGAGGGCGGGTCGATGACGACCAGCCCGAAACGACGGCGGGCCCTGCGCAGCGACGTCATGACCTCGAACGCGTCACCGACCTCGGTGGTCACCGTGCAGGCGGCGACACTGGGGTGGTCGGTGTTGAGGGCGACGTTGTGCTCGGCGGCGGCCAGCGTCGGTGCCGAGAGATCGACGGCGTGCACGGTCCGTGCGCCACCGGCTGCGGCGTGGACGGTGAAGCCGCCCGTCGAGGCGAACACGTCGAGGACGTCGCGGCCACGGGCCATCTGCCCGACCTGGGCGCGGTTGGCCCGTTGGTCGAGGAAGTGCCCGGTCTTCTGACCGTGCCGGACGTCTGCATCGAATCGCAGCCCGTGCTCGAGGAAGCGGACCGGGCCGTCGGCAAGTTCTCCGGCGATCACGTCGCCGTCGGCGAGACCGAACGTCTCACCGGCGGCGACGTTGCGAGCGAGGCGCAGGACGACCGCGCCGACGCCCGTGAGCTCGATGAGCACGGCGACCAGCGTCGCCAGGTGCGGGAACCATGCCGCGCTGTACAGCTTGACCACCAACACGCCTGCATAGCGATCGACGATCAGGCCGGGCAGGCCGTCGTTCTCGCCGTTTACCACCCGGTAGGCCAGCTCATCGGCATCCGCGGCATCGGTGAAGACCGCCCGCTCGTCCAGTGCCGCGGCGACGGTCTGGCGCCACCACGACTCGTCGATCTGCACCGGGCGGCCCTGGTGGAGGATCTTGACGCGGATCGGCGAGTCCGGGTCGAACAGGCCGATCGCCGCGAACGAACGGTCGCGGTCGAAGATGACGGCCAGGTCGCCGGCCCGGCCCTCGTGGCTCGTCGACGTGATCGAATCGGCGTACACCCACGGATGGCCGGCGCGGACGTGACGCAGCGCATCCGGGGTGACGCGGACGGCGAGACGACGCTCAGCGCTGATCGGGAGGGTCGCCAACGGGTCGGACATGCGCTCCAGCATGCCGGGCTGCCGTGCGGTACGGCCACGGGCGGTTGCGTGGCGGGATGCACGCGGCCCGCTCGGCGGCGAGGCGCTCACCGAGCAGGTGCAGGACATCGGCCGCCAGCGGGTCGTGCGCACGGTTGTGCAGCTCGATCGGATCGAGGGTCAGGTCGTAGAGCTCCCACTCGTCGGCCAGGACGGTGTCGCGGTGCGTGTCGCCGTCCGGCCCGCTCGATGCCAGGTGACGCACGTTCGGTTCCGTCCAGGTGTCGGGGTCGTCGAACGTCCGCACCAACTTCCAACGATGACCGGCGCCGGGCGTCGCCGGATCGCCGACGGTGGCCACGATCGCCTCGAAGTTCGCCGCGACGTCGGCGGGCACGCGGACGCGCAGCTCGGCAGGTGGGTCCGCCGCCAAGCCGAGGGCCCGGGCGATCGCGCAGGCACCGGTGTCGCCTTCGAGGATGTTGTCGCGGGTCATCAGGTAGACGGCCCGCCGCTGGTCAGGCCCCGACGTGCCGTCGACGACCGGCATCAGGTCGTGTCCCGGCAGCGGGTGCACCTCGCTGAACCGGGTCGCCAGCTGGCGCCCGACCTCGGCGGCGTCGATCCCTGCGGCGCCGAGCAGCGTCGGCACGATGTCGACGTGTGACGTCAGGGCGTCATCGACGCGCCGGCCGGTCGTCGGGTGCGCGCCGACGCGGGCGATCTGCAACGGCACCCGGGTGGCCTCGTCGTAGAGGTTGAACCACTTCTGGTGCAGGCCGCCGTGGGCGCCCAACAGCTCGCCGTGATCCGACGTTCGCACGAGCAACGCCTCGCCGCGCACCGCATGGCGGACCCGGTCGATCGGGCCGTCGACCTCGTGATGCAGACGGTGGTACAGGTCGCGGTACCACTGGGAGTGTTCGGCGTACGTGTCCTCGATGATCTCGGACGGGCCGTAGCCACTGGCGTACGACGCACGGTACGCCGCCTGGGCGCGCGGCTTGTCCGCCAGGTCCTCGTCGTCGGTGGGCGACGGCGGCACCGGTGGCGGGTCCGCCGGTCCCGGCTCGATCGGTCCGCCGCGACGCGTCCAGGCCGGGAAGAGCACGATGTCGTGGGGGTTGACGAAGCTCGCCACGAGCAGGAACGGCCGCGCTGCCTCGGCGTCGCCGGCGGCCCGGCGGGCGTACCGGTCGTCGAGCCAGGCGACGACACGCTCGGCGATCAGCGGATCGCGGCGGGTACCGCTGTTCGCCAGCGCCGCACCGTGCGGCTCGGGACCGACCCAGCCGGAGAAGCCGAAGTCGGCGAGCGGATCGGCGTCGAGGTACCGCTGCACGGCGACCGGGTCGACGGCTCCCTCGTCGTCGTTCGTCGGGAGCGAGCCACCCGTCTCCGGGTCGATGAGGTCGGCGTGGCTGAGGTGCCACTTGCCGTCGTAGTGCGTGTCGTAGCCGGCTTGGCGGAACCAGTGGCCGAGCGTCGGGACCTCGCCCGGGCGCAGCCACCGCAGGCGCGAGTCGTCGGCGTCCTTGCCCAGCCCATCGGTCTGGGTGACACCGTGGACGTCGGGATACTGCCCGGTGAAGAGGGTCGGCCGGCTCGGTACGCACGCCAGCGAGCCCGTGTAGTGGCTGGTGAACGTGACGGCGTGCTCGTCGAACCAGCGCCGGCCGGGCAGCATCGCCAGGCGCCACGCGGCCAACTCGGGGGGTTCGTACCCCGGAGCGGCGCGCTCCTGGTCGGTCATGATGATCACGATGTCGGGACGGTCGCCTGCGGCGAGCGGCACCGAGCGGGATGCGAAGTCGGTCACGGGGCCACGGCCTCCTGGTCGAGGGGTTCGTCGCCGATCTCGGCGCGGTGGAGGTCGGTGATGTGGTCGCTGTGGAGGTGGGTGAGGAACACGGTGCCGAGCAGCGTGAGAACGAGCGTCACGGTTCCGGCGCACCCGTCGCCGCGCCGGAACCTGACGTTCGATGCGACTTCGATGTAACGGTCGTCGCGTCGAGAGGTGGACGGGTGAGCCAGTCGGTGACGAGCAGGTCGACCCCCGCTCGCCACGCCGCGCTCGATCTGCCCGCGGGTGCGACCGTGGGTCCGTCGCATCACGTCCCACGACTCGAGTGCCGTGAACGCATCGACGACGGCGGCGAGGTCGGCGCTGCGCGCCGGGGAGGCATCGCCGAGATCGAGCGCCAACAGCGTGCGCACCTGATCGGCGAGCAGGCCGCGGTGTTCGACGCGGCGACCACCATCGGATCGTGTTCGAGTGACCGCAGACGCCCGAGGATCATCACCGCCCCGGCCTGTTCGTACAGGTCGAGGCGCGACTCGACGAGCACGGCGATGCGCTCCGCACGCGTGCCGGCGGCCTGCTCCGCGGACACGATCACCAACGGGGCGAAGTGGCGACGGAAGTGTTCGTACGTCTGCAGCTGGAGATCGGCAATGCCGTCGAAATGGCGGAACAGCGAGGCGACGGACACACCGGCGCGCTCGGCGATCGTCTCCGCCGTGGGCAGCACCTTGCCCGCCTGGACGAGTTCGACGACGGCGTCGATGACGGCCTGCCGGCTGCGTTCGCTCCTGGCTCGGCGCCCGTCGCCCGTCTCCCCCATCAGGCTGATGCTAACTATTGCGAGTCAGCATCGCAATAGTTTCTCGGCGCCGTCGCTCGCTCCCCGCCGGTGTGTCATCGCCGGTCTGAGCAGACTCAATCGGTTCGGCTGGTTCCGCGGAGGAAGTCGATGATCGCCGGATACGCCGTGCGGTCCTGGACGAGGAACAGGTGGCCGCCGTCGAACACCTGCAAGCGGGCGTCGGGAATCGACGCCGCCAGCAGCTCGGAGTTGGCCAGCGGGGCGATGTCGTCGTACTCACCGGCACACACCAGCGTCGGACACACGATCTCCCCGAGCCGGTCGACGACGTCGTGACCGGAGCGCGCCGCCAGCTGACGTCGCAGCCCGTCTGCCACGTCAGGGTCCGGGGTCGACCGCATCATCGTCACCATCTGCTCGTAGAAGCGGCCGAGACCGGGGATCGGTTCGGCGGCGTCGGGGTCCCAGCGACGATCCGTGATCCGCATCCGTTCGGCGAACGCGGCGTCGGGATCGAGGTCGGCGAGCTCGTGCAACGGATACGACGCCGAGCGGCCGCCCGCCGACGTGCAGTTGAGCACCAGACGCTCAACGATCGCGGGGTGGCGAATGGCGAGGTTGAGGGCGACCATGCCGCCGAAGCTGGTGCCCACGACGCGGCAGCGATCCCAGCCGACGGCGGCGATCAGCCCTGCGGCGTCGTCGGCGTAGTCGGCCATCGTGTAGTCGTCCACCGGCTTCGACGTCTGTCCGAGCCCTCGCTGGTCGTAGGAGAGCGTGGTGAAGGCGCGGTTGATGGGAAGGATCGACGCCGGCGATCGCCGCAGGTCGTTCCCGGTCCCACTGATGTTCAGCAGCGGCGGGCCGTCACCGTGGAGCTCGTAGTAGATGTCGATGCCGTTGACGTGGGCGATGGGCATCGCACCATCCTGCAACGAGCGAAGGCCCTGCAACGAGCGAAGGCCCGTCAACGAGCGAAGGAGAAGACCATCACCTGCGTCGCGTAGGCGACCAGTTGGCGCGACGTACCGTCCCACAGCGCGCAGTCGACGCTGGCGTACCCGTCACCGGCATGTCGGGCCCGCATGTGAGCCAGCAACCAACCGGCCGACGCCGGACGGAAGAGGTGCAGCGTGTAGTCGATGCTCGGGGCGAACCACTGTCCGCCGTTCGGGTCGACCTTCTGGCTCACCGACCCGGGCATCGTGTCGCACATCACGATCGGTCCGACGGCGTCGAGGACGCCGTCGCCGGTGAGCGGCGGGTCGTCGAAGCGATACCAGTAGGCGACCTCGGCGGGTCCGCGGCGGTACGGCTCCCACGGAGCGCGGCCGATGACCGGACGGCTCTCGATGATCCGTTCCCAGAACGGCATCGGCGGCCGCGTGAACTCGAAGTCGACGCCCTCCGGGACACCGTCGCGGAAGCTCGGCCGGCCATCCGGGCCTGGGACGTCGGGCATCTCCAGTTCGGTGAACTCAAACCCTCGCCGGGCACCGCCGAAGGCCGCCACCGCGGTCAGGCCGGACTCGGCGCCGACGTTGCGCACGTCGGCGATGAGCTGCGACATCGAACGGCCGCGCCGCAGCACGCGTACGTCGATCTCGATCGGGCCGCTGGCGACCTGACCGGCGAACACGACGGTCAACGTGCGCAGCGTCTGGTCGGCGTCGCCGAGCTCGGCCGTCATCGCCCGCACCGCCGCTGCGGCGATCGCGCCGCCTTGCGGGACGACAGCCAGGTTCCACGTCTCGGAGATCGACATCGTGTAGCGCCCAGCACCTCCCCTGGGCTCGAGGTCCGACCACGCAGTGTCCACGGAGGCGGACCGTACTGCCCACGCCCCGCCCGGCTTCTCCGAGATTCGGGCAGCGCCGTGCGACGGCGGCACATCGATCCCGGATTCGGGGCTGGATCGGCCCGGCAACTCGATGACCGCCGATCTACGCTCGGCGGATGCCGTTGCACCATGTTGCCTACGCCACACGCGACGTCGAGGCGACCACCCACTTCTACGAGGACCTGATGGGGTTCCCGCTGGTCCACACCGAGGTCCAGGCATTCGGCGAGAGCTGGCTGCGCCACGTGTTCTACGACATCGGCGCCAATGGTGACGGCGGGCGTGAGTGCATCGCCTTCTTCCAGTTCCACCAGGTGGGTGAGCAGCCCGACTGGCACACCGACGTCTCCGACGGCGTCGGCCTGCCCTACTGGGTGAACCACTGCGCCTTCCGCGCCACCGCCGAGCAGCAGGAAGCCGTGCGGGCACGGATGACCGACGCCGGCATCGACCCGGCGATGGAGCAGGACCACGGCTGGTGCCACTCGCTGTACTACCTCGACCCCAACGGCATCATGGTCGAGCTGTGCCGCGACACGCCCGGGTTCGAGCGGGCGCCCGAGGAAGCGCATCGCCTGCTCTCGGTCGATCCGCTGGCGGAGCAGTCGCGCCAGCGCTCGCGACCGGTCGACCACACCACGGCCACGAGCAGCTGAGATGCTGCTCGTCGTCGGCGACCTCGTCGAGGACATCGCCGTCGAGCTGGCGACGTCGATCAACGTCGCCGCGGACACCCCGGCGCACATCGAACGGCGACGCGGCGGCAGCGCCGCCAACGTCGCCGTCGGCGCAGCGGCGGCCGGCGCCGCGGTGCGGTTCGTCGGCCAGGTCGGCGACGACGCCGCCGGTGCGGCGCTGACGGCGACGATGGATGCCGCCGGGGTCGACGTCGCCCACGTCCGTCGCGGAGGTGTGACCGGAACGATCATCGCCGTCGTCGACCCGCAGGGGGAACGCTCGATGCTCACGGACCGCCGGGCGTGCGTGGCCCTCGATGATCCCGACCCGTCGTGGCTCGACGCCGTCGACACGCTGCACCTGCCGCTGTACTCGTTCGCCGACGGCCCGATCGCCGACACCTCGCGCACACTGGTCCGCTGGGCGCACGCCCGCGGCATCGCCGTGTCGATCGATCTCTCCTCGACCACGGTGCTCGAGGCGCTCGGCGTCGCCGCAGCGCAGGCGCTGGTCGCCGACGTCGATCCGCAGTTGGTGTTCGCCAACGCCGACGAAGCGCTCGCCTTCGGCGTGTCCGGGGTGATCGGGCGGGCCCTGACGATCGTCAAGGGCGGCGCCGAACCGACCGTGGTGCACCTTCTCGCCTCGACGTCCGGCACGGTGTCCGACATGACGTCCGGGCTGGTGGCACCGGCGGAGCGCTTCACCGGCGTCGACACCACCGGCGCCGGCGACGCGTTCGCCGCCGGCGTGCTCGCCGCGGACTGGCAGCGCGATCCGCTCGACGCCGTGCGTGCCGGCCATCGATCCGCCGCACGGCTGCTGGCGGCGAGGCTGAGTACCGTTGCGCCATGAGCGACCACGGCGCGGACACGTCCCGAACCGCCGACGCCGAACGGCACGTCGACGTGTTGATCGTCGGTGCCGGGATCTCGGGCATCGGCGCCGCGTACCACCTGCAGACCGAGTGTCCGGAACGCACGTACGCCATCGTCGAGGCGCGTGACGACATCGGCGGCACCTGGGATCTCTTCCGCTACCCCGGCGTGCGATCCGACAGCGACATGCACACGCTCGGATTCGGCTTCAAGCCGTGGGTGGCCGAGAAGTCGATCGCCGACGGGCCGTCGATCCTCGCCTACCTCCACGAGACCGTCGCCGAGTACGGCATCGACCGCCACATCCGCTTCGGCCACCGGGTCCGCCGGGCGGCGTGGAACAGCGCCACGGCGACGTGGACGGTCTCGGTCGACACACCCGACGGGGCCACCACGCTGACGTGCAACTTCTTGTCGATGTGCGCCGGCTACTACCGCTACTCGGCCGGGCACACACCGGAATTCGCCGGCCTCGACCGCTTCGCGGGCACGGTCGTCCATCCCCAGGCATGGCCCGACGACCTCGATCACACCGGCAAGCGCGTCGTCGTGATCGGTTCGGGGGCGACGGCGATGACGCTCGTGCCGGCACTCGCCGCGTCGGCCGCCCACGTGACGATGCTCCAGCGCTCCCCCACCTACGTCGTCGCCATGCCCGATGTCGACAGGGTCGCCAACGGCCTGCGCCGAGTGCTGCCGGCACGCGCCGCCTACCGCGCCACGCGGGCCAAGAACACCAACCTGCAGCAGTTCATGTATCGCCGGATGCGGGCCAACCCGGCCAAGGCGCGTGCGACGTTGCTCGCTCGGGCGAGCAAGGCCCTCGGGCCGGACTTCGACGTCGCCACCCACCTCACACCGCGCTACGACCCGTGGGACCAGCGCCTGTGCCTCGTGCCCAACGGCGACCTGTTCGACGTGCTCCGCGACGGTTCGGCATCGATCGTCACCGACGAGATCGACACGTTCACCGAGCGAGGCATCGCCGTACGGTCGGGCGAGCACCTCGACGCCGACATCGTGGTCACCGCCACCGGGCTCCACGTGGTGACGCTCGGGGAAGCCGAGATCGTCGTCGACGGTGAGCCCGTCGACTTCGCCGAGACGTGGACCTACAAGGGGTTCATGTACTCGGGCGTGCCCGAACCTGGCGTCCACGTTCGGCTACGTCAACGCCTCGTGGACACTGCGCGCCGATCTCATCGCCCACGCCGTGTGCCGCCTGCTCGGCCACATGGCGGCGACCGGCACCGACACGTGCACCCCGCGACTGCGGCCGTCGGACGCGACGATGACACCGCTGCCGTGGCTCGACCACCTCAGCTCGGGCTACGTCCAGCGCGCCGCCCACCTGTTCCCCAAGCGCAGCGACCGCGAGCCGTGGGTCAACCCGCAGGACTACCGCAAGGACAAGCGGCTGTTCCGCTCCGCGCCGGTCGACGACGGCGTGATGCGCTTCACGAGATCCGCCGACCTGCGGTCAGCCGACCTGCAGTCCGCCGAGCTGCAGTCCGCCCGCGGCCTGCAGACCGACGTGCCGAACCCCGCCGAGACCGGTGCCGGCAACGGCGTGGTCAGCCGTCGAGCAGCCGCCCCGGCATCCGGTCACCGAAGTTGATGCCGAGGTCGCGGGCGGTGTTCATCGTGTCGCCGTCGAGCGGCACCAGCTTGAGGTGCTGCGTCGCCTCGGTGAGCGGCACGTAGACCACCTCGGGCGGACGCAGGGCGACCATCACGCCGTCCTGACCTTCGTCGAGCGCCCGCACCGCTGCCGCACCGAAGCGCAGGCCGAGCAGGCGGTCCATCGACGTCGGCGAACCGCCGCGCAGGAGATGACCGAGGACGACGGTGCGCGTCTCCTTCTGCGTCAGTTCGGTGAGCTCGGCCGCCACCTTGCCACCGACGCCGCCGAGCTGCACCGCTTGCCCGACCGCCTTGCCGATCACGGTCTGCGTGCCGTCGATCGGGCGCGCACCCTCGGCGACGACGACGATCGTGAACCGCGCCCCGTGCCGGTCGCGTTGGAGGATCGTCTCGGCGACCGGGGCCAGCGAGTACGGGATCTCCGGGATGAGAATGCAGTGCGCACCCCCGGCCATGCCGGCGTGCAGTGCGATCCAGCCGGCGTCGCGCCCCATCACCTCGACGACGATCACCCGGCCGTGTGACGTCGCCGTGGTGAACAGGCGGTCGATGCACTCGGTGGCGAACTGCACCGCCGTGTCGAAGCCGAACGTCGCCACCGTCTTGTCGAGGTCGTTGTCGATCGTCTTCGGAACGCCGATCACCCGCAGTCCGTGGCGATGGAGGTGCGCGCCGATCGTCAGCGAGCCGTCACCACCGACCGTGATCAGGGCGTCGATGCCTTCGCGGGCGAAGCACTCCAGGAGCTCATCGGTGCGGTCGACCTCGATCCAGCTGCCGTCGGGCTGCTGCATGGGATAGCGGGTCGGGTTCCCACGGTTCGTCGAGCCGATCACCGTGCCACCCGTGTGGGAGATGCCGCGCACCGACTGGCGGGTCAGCCGCATCAGGCCCCCGTCGGCGTACTCCTCGGGGAACATCAAGCCGTTGTAGCCGTCGCGGATGCCGACCACCTCCCAGCCACGGTTGATGCCGGCCAGGGTCGCCGAGCGGATCACGGCGTTCAGCCCGGGGGCGTCGCCGCCGCCGGTGCTGATGGCGATGCGCGAGATGGGGGTCACTCGCGACACTGTAAACGGGACTTCGGACGGACGCTGCCGGGCGATGTCGTGCAGGTGTCACGTCGGAGGGCGCCGTGGTCGCATCGCCCGCCTGTGCCGGCGATGCGGTCGTGTGCTTGGATGCCTCGATGAGCAGCGACGAGACGACCACCGCCATCGAACCGACGATCGACCTCGGTGGACAGGTCGCCCTGGTGACCGGAGCGTCGGCGGGCCTCGGGCGTCGCTTCGCCGCCGTGCTCGCCGCCAACGGTGCCAGGGTCGTGGCGACCGCACGGCGGACCGACCGCCTCGAGACGCTGGCCGCCGAGATCGAGGCGAACGGTGGCAGCTGCGTGCCACTCGCCCTCGACGTCACCGACGCTGCCCAGATCAGCGACGTCGTGGCGGCTGCCGAGCAGCAGGTCGGCCCCGTCCAGATCCTGGTCAACAACGCCGGGATCCCCGACGCCAACTACGCCACCAAGCTGTCCCTCGAACACACCGACGCCGTGCTCGACACCAACCTCCGCGCTCCGTGGCTGCTGTCGGTGGCGGTCGGGCGTCGGCTGATCGAGCTCGGCCTACCCGGACGGATCGTCAACATCTCCTCGGTCGCCGGCTTCAACTACGGCCCCGGCGGTGCGGCGGCGCTGTATTCGGTGACCAAGGCGGGCGTCAACCGGATCACCGAGACGCTGGCCGTCGAGTGGTCGAAGTACCACATCAACGTCAACGCCATCGCGCCGGGACTCTTCGCCTCCGAGATGTCCGATGGGATGATCGAGCGGATGGGCGACTTCAGCAAGCTCAACCCGCGCAAGCGCATCGGTCAGCCGTCGAACCTCGACTCGACGCTGCTCTACCTCGTCGACCCCGCCTCGGAGATGGTCACCGGCACGATCCTCAAGGTCGACGACGGCCAGGGCTCGCGATGAGCGAAGGGCCCACCCCTCGGGCCGCACACTCATCGCCGCCGCCGCGTCTCCGAGCGCGATGAGCAAACCGCCCACCCCTCGGCCCGCACACTCATCGCCGCCGCCGCGTCCCCGAGCGCGATGAGCGAACGGCCCACCCCTCGGGCCGCACACTCATCGCTGTGGCTGCGTCGGTCAGGTCTGGGGGCAGACGAGCGCCTTGTCGCCCGTGGCCATCTTGCCGTAGCGGCGGACCTGGTCGGGGTCGACGGCGTCGCGCAGTGAGAGCCGCGTGCCGTAGGTGCTGGCGAACGTCGTCGTGATCTCGTCGGCGACCCGCTGACGAAGCAGGTCGGCGGCCTCGGCCCCGACCCGCTGGAGGAACGGCGTCAGCAGCCAGCCACCGATCCCCCACGACATGCCGAAGTTACGTCGCAGGATGGTCGGCTGGCGATCGAGCCCGCCGTAGATGTAGACCTGCTTGTGCGTGTTCGAGCCGTAGCGGCTGAACTCGCCGGCCTGCTCGCTGGCGACCTTCTCCATGCACGTCAGCAACGTGCCGACCAGCTCACCACCGCCGATGGCGTCGAAGGCGATCGTCGCACCCGTGGCCCGCAGGGCATCGGTGAGGTCGTCGAGGAACGAGTCGCTGCTCGAATCGACGACGTGGAGGGCGCCGAGGTCGAGGAGCTGCGTGACGTGCTCGGGCTTGCGCACGATGTTGACGAGCGGCACACCGTCGTCGAGGCAGATGCGGTTGAGCATCAGGCCGAGGTTGGAGACACCGACGGTGTGGACGAGCGCGGTGTGCCCTTCGAGGCGCATCGTCTCGACCATCCCGAGGGCGGTCAACGGGTTGACGAACGCCGCTGCAGCGTCGGCGGGATCGGTGCCGTCGGCCATCGGCAGGCACTGGCTGACGTGCAGCGTGCGGAACTGACCGTAGGCGTTGCCGGAGAGGAAGCCGACGACCTTGCCGAGCAGCGCCTGGGCGGCCGCCGAGCTCCCGGCGGCAACCACGGTGCCGCCGCCCTCGTTGCCGGTGGGCATCGCCCGGCCGAGCCGGCCGGCCTGGCCGGCGATCGGTGCCGGGACCGAGACACCCGGCAGCTCGTCGCTACCGCTCGGCTCGGCCAACCGGAGGTCGCCGCCGGCGAACAGCATCCCGAGATCGGACGGGTTGATCGGGGCCGCCTCGACGCGCACGACGACCTGGTCGTCGCCGGGGGCCGGGACCTCGGCTTCGTGGAGGGCGAGCGTGACGACGCCGTCGTCGGTGAGCGTCGAACGGAGCTCGAGGCAGGTCGACGGGACGTCAGCAGCAAGGTCGGTCATGTCCCATGATCGCCGAACGCGTCGAACGGCGACGAGCCGACGTGGAACACTCGCGGGCATCGACGCTGCGACCGCCGCCCACGTACCGGGGTCACTCCCCCGACGCATGGTCGAGCGTTGGCTCGGGCCCGCCGACGACCCCCGCGTCGGTACGCTCGCCGGCCCGGCGCGGGCCGTCGCCCGCCCGTGGATGCGCCTCCTGTTCCGCGCCGGCGTCTCGGGCCTCGAGCACGTGCCGACCGACGGCCCGGCGATCATCAGTCCGAACCATCGATCGTTCTTCGACTCGCCGCTGCTGATGGCGATGACGCCGCGGCCCGTCACCTTCCTCGGCAAGTCGGAGTACATGGACCGCGCCACGACGAAGTACCTGTTCCCGGCGCTGGGGATGGTGCCGATCAAACGCGACGTCAAGAAGGCGTCGATGGCGGCATTGCAGACCGCTGCGGAGCTGCTCAGGGACGGCCAGCTCGTCGGCATCTACCCGGAAGGCACCCGGTCGCGCGACGGGTTGCTGCACCGCGGCCACACCGGCGTCGCCCACCTGGCGGTGCTCACCGGGGCGCCGATCATCCCGGTCGGGTTGACCGGCACCGAGCGCGTCCAGCCGATCGGCTCGTCGGTTCCACGGCCGTTCCACGGCCCGGTCACGGTGCGGTTCGGTGAACCGATCGACCCGAAGGACTATCGGCACGGCGGGAGCCGCAAGCGCCGCCAGCAGCTGCTCGACGACGTGATGGCGTCGATTGCGGCGATGACCGGACAGCCCCGTTCAGCGGACTTCGGGTCGACGCGTCCACCCCTGATCCGTGGCGGCAGCGAGAGCGTGTACCGGGTGACCCGCCACGGGGCCGCCGGACTCAGCTGGCGCCACGCCGCCGAACGGGCGGTCGACGACGGGTGCGGGCGCTACGACGATGCCCGCGTCGCCGGCGTGTGCGAGTTGCGCTGCCGCGTGCTGCCGTCCGGTGAGCTGTCGTTCGAGACCGAGCTGGCGCTGTCGACGCGGTTCCGCGCCGACCTGCTGCCGACCATGTCCGCTGGGGAGGCCGCCGACGGCGACCGTCCCGACGTCACACGAGGGGGAAGATCGTGAACGCATCAAGCGTCTACCGGGTGGTCGAGCTGATCGGCTCGAGCAGCGAGTCGTGGGAGGAGGCGGCGCGCGAACGCCGTCGGCGAGGCCAGCAAGGTGTACACCGACCTGCGCGTCGCCGAGGTCGTCGAGATGGACGTGCTGATCGAGGACGGCACGATCATCGCCTTTCGCACCAAGCTGCGACTGAGCTACAAGACGACGTCGGAGTGACGGCGGATCGACGGCGAATCGAGGACGAACTGATGGCAACGCACGACCACACGGCATGAACTCGACGACCACACCGGACGACGTCGCCACCGCGCTGGCGGTGTGGCTCACCGAACGACTCGGTGAGCCCGTCAGCGTCCTCGGCGCACCGACCTCCAACGGCGCCGGGTTCGACAGCGCGATCCACTACGTCCAGTTCGTGGGGCCCTCCCTGCCCATCATCTGGCAACAACCACTCGTCATGCGGGTCAAGCCGCGCCTCGACGGGCTCGACGACGCCCATCGCGAGGCTGCCTTCCAGGGGTGGCTCGCCGACCAGGGATATGCGGTGCCGCGGGTGCTGGAGGTCTTCGAACCGGGTGTGATCGCGCCGCTGCCGGCTCAGGTGATGGTGCGTGCGCCCGGGCTCGTGATGGCCGAGGCCATGAAGCGCCGGCCGTGGACAGCGAGCCGGCGGATGCATCAGCTCGCCGATCTGCTCGCCCAGCTGCACCAACTGCCGACCGCAGGCTTCCCCGCTGCCGGCGACCTCGTCGACCGGCGACTGGGGCTGCCCCGGAAGCTCGCCGATGAGCTCGACGACGCCGACCTGAGGCGCGCCGTCGAGCAGGTCGAGCAGCTCGTCCCGCGGCTGCGCGATGCGCCGCCCGTCGTGTGCCACGGTGACTTCCACCCGATGAACGTCCTCGTCGACGGCGACGTGGCGTCGGTCATCGACTGGTCCGATGCGGGCATCGGAGACCGCCACGGAGACGTGGCACGCACCGACGCTGCTCCTCGAGCTGGCCGCCGTCGCGACGTCCCGACGCGCTGAACGGGCGCTGCTCGGTGCGGTCGGACCGGCGATGTCACGCACCTTCCGCCGGGCGTACGACCAGATGCTGCCGTGCGACCCGGCTCGGCTGGCGCTGTGGCGGCCGGTGCACCTCGTGCACGGATGGGCCCAGGCGCTGGGCGCCCGGGCGGGCTACTTCGATCAGGGTGACCTCGCCACCCGACTTCCACCGGGGCTCGTCGACGCCCTGCAGCGGCGGTTCGCCGCCGCCATCGCCGCCGTCTGAGGGGTGTCGCCCGCCCGGGTGTCTGGTGGAACACCAGCGCACGTCGCCGCCCCCGTTTCGCCGCCGCCCGACGGCGCCGGTCGGGGCGTCGTGCTCAGTCGTGATCCATCTCGGCGACGAAGGCGGCCTTGTTCGCCGCGCCAGGCCTCGTCGGTGTCGCCGCGCCGCCAGTACGGCGAGATCGACGCGCCACGACGCTCGACGCCGTGCTCGGCGACGAGGTACTTGCGCACCGCCCGGATCTCGCGTGCTTCGCCGTGGACGAACACATCGAATTTGCCCGGCAGGAACGAGATGCCGGCAACCGCGTCGACCACCTGCTGGGCGTGATCGCCACCGGCACGATGGACCCAGCGCACGGTCAGTTCACCCGGCGAGTCGAGCAGCTGCTCGTTGGCGGGGCCGTCGACGACGATCACGGCGACGACGGGAATGCCCGGGCGAACGACCTCGAGTGAGGCGGCGATCGCCGGGAGCGCGCTCTCGTCGCCGACGAACAGGTGCCAGTCGGCATCGGCATCGGGCGCGTACGCCCCGTGCGGGCCGACGAACTGCAAGACGTCGCCCGGCTGGGCCCCATTCGCCCAGCGACCGGCGTACCCAGCGGAGCCGTGCACGACGAAGTCGATCACCAGGTGCTGTCGGTCGGGGTCCCACGAGCGGACCGTGTAGCGGCGGCCGCGGGGGCGGTACTCCGCCGGCCCGGCGTAGGCGGCCGCCTCATCGAACGGCGCCGAGTACGGCGCACCGTCGGGCACGAAGAGGGCGTTGACGTACTGGTCGGTGGAGGTGGCCGGCGTGTAGCCGTCGAGCCCGTCACCGCCGAGCACCACGCGGACCATCGTCGGTGTGAGCTGGATCTTCTCGATCACTTCTCCGTGCATTGGGGGTCCTTTCGTCGCTGCCCATGTCCACCAGGCGTTGAGCTCACCTCGCGGGAGCGAACCTGGCACCGCCCGAATCCGCACCGACGACCACAACGACCCGTCCTTGTGCCTCGCAGGCATCGGCTGCCAGGCCGGCACAGGTGCCCTTGGGGTTCGATCTTGCGGGCGTCGATGCCTCCGATGTTAACCGCGCCTACCATCCGACCGGCCGCCGCAAGAGCGACAAGCTCGCTGCGCCGACACCGACAACGTTCTCGCTGCGCGGCTGGCGACCCCGCCAACCCTGTGACACCCCTTGGTCATGATGGGGGTATGGACACGGGGGTCGTGATCGAGCGGGTGCAGCGGATCGCCGCCACTCGCGTCGATCCCCATGCCGACCGCACCGGGCTGGCAATGCTGCTGGCCGATGTGACGGCACTGCGTGGCTGGTTGTCGGCTGTCGAAGCCGACGCCACCCGCCGGCTCAGCGACATCGTGTCGTTCCCCGTCGCCGTGATCGCCGAATCGACCAAGGACTCACTGTCCAACGCCGGCAAGACCCGCGACCGCTCCACGACCCTCGACGCCGCCCCCGACCTCGCCTCCGCCCTCGACAACGGCACGATCACCGCCGGACACATCGACACCGTCACCCGCGCCGCTGCCGGCCTCGACGCCAACCAACGCGACGTACTGATCGAACACTGCGACCGGCTGTCGATGTTCGCTGCCAACACCACCGTCGACCAATGGCGTCGACGCGTCACCGACGTCGCCAAACAGATCCAACGCCACGACGGCATCGGCCGGTTGGCGCGTCAGAAGCGTGCGACCAGCGTGTCGACGTGGGTCGACGGTGAAGGCATGTGGAACCTGCGTGGACGGTTCGATCCGCTCACCGGGGTCACCCTCGCCACCCGGTTGGATCACACCGTCGACACCGTGTTCGCCGACACCGTCCCCGCCACCGCACCGACCGATCCGATCGAACGCAACAAGCACCTCCGTGCGCTTGCCCTTGCCCGACTGATCACCGGCGACGCACCCGCACCACGAGCGGGGCGACCCGAGTTCGTCGTCGTCATCGACACCACCGCCGACACGAACACCGCCGGTGACATGAACTGCACCGGCGACACGAAGACCGAGGGCGCCACCGGCGCCCTCGGCACGACGTCCGACGAGCCGGACTGGGACGTCACCTGGCCGATCCCCGTCGACATCCCACTCCGCATCCTGCGCCAGATGATGAACGAACCCGACGCCAACGTGCACACCATCATCGCCCGCAACGGCATCGTGCTCCACGCACCCGGCGAACTCGACCTCGGACGCACCACCCGACTCGCCAACACAGCCCAACGACGAGCACTCCGAGCCCTCTACTCCACCTGCACCGTGCCCGGCTGCCGTGTCCCCTACGACCGCTGCAAACTCCACCACATCACCTGGTGGCGCCACGGCGGCACGACCGATCTCTCGAATTTGGCGCCGTTGTGCACCGGCCACCACACCAACGTCCACCACGACGGCTGGACCCTCACCCTCGGACCCAACCGAGAACTCACCCTCACCCTCCCCGACGGCACCATCATGACCACCGGCCCACCCAACCGGCGGGCCGCCTGAGTGCGGCGCGGCCCGTGACCACAACGATCGATCATGGGGCACCGTGCCCCCACAGCTCGGGCCACCCCACGGCCCGACCTGACCATCGGCACCAGGGCGACCTCACGGACGGGACCCTCCCATGGCCCGAGTTGCCCAACGGTCCGGGCCGTCGACGGCCCGACTACCTGCCAGCGACCGGACCACCCACGGAGCGAGCTGACAGGTACCGGGGCGACCTCACGGGCCGGGCGCCCGACGGATCGGGGCGCCTGCCAGGGATCGCTCGGCGGCGCACGGCTAGCCTGCGCGGGTGGAACGCTCGTCGGGCACGGCGGCGGGGCGCCGCGGGACGGTCGTGGCGGTCCTGCTCGGCATCACGATCCTCACCCTGTTCGCCCTCGCGGCGACCGCCGGTCCCGTGCGGTACGCCCAGCGGCCACCGGATTTCGCCACCGACGTCGATCCGCCGCCACCCGTCGAGGCAGAACCGGAGCGAGCCGAGATCGAGAATGAGACGGCGATGCCCGACTCGGTCGACATGCCGGCGTGGGTATCGACGGCGATCCGGCTCTTCGTCATCGCCTGCTGCCTCATCGCCGCCGCCGTCGTCCTGCGCGCCGCCTGGCGCAGCCGCCCCACCCTCCGTTGGCGGCGCCGGGCCCGTGTGCCCGACTTCGAGACCGTTCCCGACATCGCCGCCGCCGTCGCCGCCGATGCCGAGCGGCAGCGGGCAGCGCTGCGGAGCGGATCGCCGCGCAACGCCATCGTCGAGTGCTGGATGCGCCTCGAGGGAGCCGTCGACGACGCCGGGTTCCGCCGGCGTCCGGCCGACACCTCCACCGAGCTGGTCGAGCGCGTGCTCGCCGAGTCGTTGGTCGACCAGCGAGCCCTGACCGAGCTCGCCGCCCTCTATCGCGAGGCGCGGTTCTCCGATCACGAGCTCGGCGAGATCCGACGCGATGCGGCCATCGCCGCGCTCGACGCCGTGCACGACGGCCTCCGCCAGCGGACAGCGGCCTCCAGCGACCCATCGTCCGCCGCCGCCGCCGCCACCGCATCGACCGCCGGACCAAAGACCGGATCGACGACGGAGGCGAACCGATGACCGGCGGACCGACGAGAGCGGATCGACGACGGGGGGCGAACCGATGACCGCCGGCTCGACCGACGCACCGGCCGATGCACCGGCCGCCGGACCGGCCACCGGATCGACGAGGGGGGCGAATCGATGAGCGCTCGTGGCACGACCACCATGCGTCGCCATCGCACACCGACGGTGACGGTGACGGCCGGTATCGCCGGTGTCACCGCCGCGATCATCGTGGCGATGGCCGCCGCTGGCATGTCCCCCGACCCCATCCTCCTCGCCCCGCTCGGCCTGCTCGCGGGAACGGGCATCTGGTTCCTCGCCGACCTCGGCGACCGCGCCGTGCCGACCGCCGGTGTCGCACCGTCGACCGCCCCGCCACCGACCGCCCGAGTCGACCACCGCCTGATGACGCTGCGCAACGGCATCGCCTACGGCCGCCCCGACGACGCCGCCACCGACCGGCTGCGGACGGCCCTCGTCGATCTCGTCGACGACCAGCTCCTCGCCGCCCACGACATCGACCGCCAGCGCGAACCCGAGCGGGCGGCCGCCGTCATGGGTCCAACGCTGACCGCATTCGTCGACGACCCGGCACTCGCCCGCCGCCTCACCAAATCACGCGATCTCGATCACATCGTCACGCTCATCGAACGGCTCTGACCCTCCGGAGACACATGGAACCCGACATCACCCCCGACAGCGCCGACATCACCGCCCGCGAACACCGCGCCACCGACGCGACCGCCACGGACCAGCCGGCGCAACGACTCACCGGTCACGCGGCACCCCAGCGGCACCCCAAGCGGCACCCCACACGGCACATCTACCGGAACATCAACGGGAGCACGAACCGGCGCATCCACCGTCCGTCGACCCGACGCTCGACCTGGCGACCGTGTCGCGGCTGGCGGCGGACGTGCTCGACGAAGTCGAACAGGCGGTCGTCGGAAAGCGCGAGGCGCTGACGCTCGTGCTGGCAGCGATCCTCGCCGGTGGACACGTCCTGCTCGAGGACTTCCCCGGTCTCGGCAAGACACTCGCCGCCCGCTCGTTCGCCACCACGCTGGGTCTCGACTTCGCCCGCGCCCAGTTCACCCCCGACCTCCTGCCGTCCGACCTCACCGGGTCGTTCGTCTTCGACCAGCGCTCGGGTGAGTTCTCGTTCCGCCACGGTCCGCTGTTCACCGGCCTGCTGCTGGCCGACGAGATCAACCGCACGCCGCCGCGCACACAAGCCGCACTGCTGGAAGCGATGCAGGAGCTGCAGGTGACCGTCGAGGGACAGACGTTCCACCTCGACGCCCCGTTCCACGTGCTCGCCACCGCCAACCCCGTCGAGTACGAGGGCACCTACCCGTTGCCCGAAGCGCAGCTCGACCGCTTCATGCTGCGCACCAGCTTCGGCTATCCGACCGCCGACGAGGAGTGGGATGTGCTCCAACGGCGCATGGATCGCCAGCGCGAGGCGCACGAGCTGCGACGGGTGACCGACGCGCCGACGCTGCGGGCGATGCAGGCCGCGGTGGAACGTGTCAACGTCGACGAGAGCGTCGGCCGGTACTGCGTCGCCCTCACCGAGGCGACCCGCGCTCATCCCCACGCGATGATGGGCGCCTCGCCACGCGGTTCGCTCGGCCTGCTGCTCGCCGCTCGCGCCTACGCCGTCATCGCCGGGCGCGACTACGTCACGCCCGAAGACGTCAAGCACGTCGCCCCGTCGGTGCTCGCCCACCGCATCACGGTCAAGCCGGAGCTGTGGATGAGCCAGGTCACGGGCGCCACCGTCGTCGAGGCGGTCCTCGACACCGTTCCCGCACCGGCCGCTGCGGAGACGAACGAACCGCCGCGACCCGCCCCGTCCGCTGCCGGCCGCGTCCCGGCGTGACCGACCGCCGATGACGACACCGAGCAGGAGCCGCCGTTGAACGGCGTCGCTCGATCCCCGTGGAGGCCGACCCCGGCACTCTTCCGGGCGGCTGCCGCAGCGGCGATCCTGGCGGCGGTCGCCGTGCTGTTCCGTCGCCCGGACGCCATCGTCATCGCCACCCCGTTCGCTGTCGTCGCCGCCTGGTCGCTGTGGTCGCGGCCACAACGGACACCGCTGGTCGAGTCGTCGCTCGGTCGATCGACCCTCCGCGAGGGTGACGGGACCACCTGGCACGGCGCGGTCGACGCCGGGCCCGAGGCCGACCTCGCCGTCGCTGTGCTCGGCGGCGCCGCCTGGCTCGACCGGCGCCCGGAGTCGGGCACCGTGGCGGTCGCCTGCACGGACGGCCGGGCGACGCTCGATGTGGCGGTCCGCTCGACCCGCTGGGGGATGCGCTCCGTGGAGCCGGCGCGCGTCGTCGTCGTCACGCCGTGGGCGGCGTTCCGTTGGACCGACGAGACCCGACGCCATCCGTTGACGACGCTGCCACTGCCGTCACCATTCGACGCCGACGCGCCGAGCCGTCCGAGCAACGGGCTGGTCGGCCAGCACCGCAGCACCCGCGCCGGCGAGGGCAACGAGTTCGCCTCCATCCGTCGTTACCAACCGGGCGACCGCATGCGGCGCATCAACTGGCCACGGTCGCAGCGCTCCGGTGAGCTGCTGGTCAACGCCACGTGGGCCGACCTCGACGTCCACCTGGCCCTGCTGCTCGACGCCAACGACGACTTCGGCGCCAGCGACGGCATCGACGGGCGGGCATCGAGCCTCGACCTCGGCGTCCGGGCCGCCGGTGCGATCGCCGAACACTTCACGATGCGCGGCGAACGGGTCTCATTGCGGATCTTCGGCACGCCGTTCCCGTTGGTCGTGCCACCGGCGACCGGCCGCCGACAGTTCCGCCGGATCGTCGAGCGCCTCGCCCAGCTGCCGACCTTCGAACGCAGCAATGCGTCGGGACGGATGCCGCCGCGCGACCCGCGGCTCGCCACCGGAGGTCAGCTGACGGTGATGCTCTCTCCGCTGATCGCCACCTCGGCACTCGACCATGCCGTGGCACTCGGTCGCGCCGGGCTGCCGGTGATCGTCGTCGACACGCTGCCGCCCGACGTCACCGTCGACGATGATCCGCACACCGCGATGGCGTGGCGGATCCGGCTGCTCGAACGACGGCGCGAGCTGCGTCACGTCCGCGCCGCCGGCATCCCCGTGATCACGTGGCAGGGGCCGGGCAGCCTCGACCAAGTCGTCCGCGACATCGCCCGACGCTCGGCCGCCCCGAAGTTGGCTGCACGATGAACCGCGACGACCTCCAGGACGCAGTCGATCGGCTGGCGCTCGTGTCCTCGCAGCGCCTGCTGCTGACCGCGGTGGCGGTCCTCGCCGGCGCAGCGGCGTCGCTGGCGACCTCGGCGGCAAGCGGGGGGATCAACGGCGCGATGGCCGTCGTGGTCACCGTGTTGGCGATGATCGCCGTCGCCCGGCCCGACACCCACGCCGGTTCGGTGACGGTCGCCGTCGTGATCCTGCAATGGCTGACGACGGTCGACGACACGACGTCGGCGCTGTCGATCGCCGTCGCCGTGGCGTTGTTCGTGTTCCACACCGTCACCTCGATGCTGGCAGTCACCCCGATCTCGGCGACGATCGACGCCACGGTGATCCGACGCTGGGCGGTCCGTTCGGTGGCCGTCGTCGCCGCGACGTGCTGGGCCTGGTTGACCGTGGTCGCCTTCGCCGAGCGCGACGCCCCCGGCAACGTCGCCCTGACCGGCGCCGCACTCACCACCCTCGCCGCGCTGCTCGCCGCCGCCCGGATCCGTTCCCGCCCCGCCTGACGGCTGTGCTGACGGCTGTGCCGGCGAGCGAGTGGGTCAGCGCGGGACTCGCTCGGCGTCGTGACGGTAGGTGATCGACAGGCGCGGCCCGGCGTGACGCACCTTGGGCACGCAGTGCTCCCAGTCGTGCTGGCAGGCGCCGCCCATGACGAACAGATCGCCATGACCGAGGTCCCACGACCGCGAGGCACCGCCACCGCGCGGCCGCAGGCGCAACGGCCGCGGTTCACCGACGCTGACGATCGCCACCACCGGGTCGACGACGTGGTGACGGTGGCGATCACCGTGCCAGGCGACGGAGTCGGCATGGTCGCGGTAGAGGTTGAACCCGATCGAGTCGAACGTCACCGAGTAGCGCGCCGACAGCTCGCGACGCAGCTCGCCGAGCACCGGCAGCGGCTCGGGCCGGCCGGCGTTGGCGCGCCACCAACTGGTGAGGCGCGGCTCATCGACCAGCCGCTCGTACATCGGCACACCGCGCCGCTGGCGCCACGGCAGCTCGAGCCGCAACGTGTCGAACACGGTGTCCGACCCCAGCAGCCAGCCCGGTGCGTGATCGATCCAACTGCGCTCGTCGAGGTCGATCCGCTCGATGAGCGCCATGCCGTCGAGCGCCGGCTCCCCGACGGACCACAGCGACGGCTGAAGGAACATGTGTTCGATTCTGCCATGCTCGCCTCACCGGTGCAACGGTGCAACGGTGCAACGGTGCCGCTGGCGGCCTCCCGGCGTCGAGCGCTCAGGCGCGCACGCCGCGCAGCCCGACGGCGCCGCGCAGACCCACGCACCCGACGCAACCGACGCAACCCACGCAGTCGACACACCCGACGCAGCCGACACAGCGACGGCAGCGGACACACGCCAGCGTCGCCAGGCACCCTGCGATGCCCACACCGAACAGCGTCCCCAGGCTGCCGGCGACGGCGACGCTGCCGGCGGTGATCGCGCTCCCGACGACGGCGACGCTGCCGGCGGTGCTGGAACTTCCGGCGACGGCGACGCTGCCGGCGACCGCCGTGCTCCCCGCAACGGCGATGCTGCCGGCAATCGCCGACGAACCGGCGACGGCCACACTGCCGACGACCGCCGACGAACCGGCCACCGCCACACTGCCGACCACGTCGACGCTGCCGGCCACGGCCCGGTTCTCGCTGGCCGCGCTCCGGCGCCACCGACGGCGACGCGCTGGGGTCGGCGATCCGTCGCAGCTGTCGGGCTGGGCGGGAAGCGGTCGCACGGCGGCATCCATGCCGCCAGTCTTCCAGCTTCGCCCGCCGCTCCCAGGCGGTCGTCGCCGCGCCGGCGTCCGGACATGACAAGGTGCGTTGGGCATGCATCCAAACGGTGCCGGCGAGCGAACCAGGAACATGTCACCCTCGACGCCCGCGCCCGCCACGCCTCGTCGCATCGCCATCGTCGGCTCGGGGATCGCCGGCCTGACGTGCGCCCACGTGCTGTCCCCCGAGCACGAGGTCGTGCTGTTCGAGGCCGACGACCGGCTCGGCGGCCACAGCAACACCGTGGACGTCGTCGATCCCGAGGTCGGTCCGCTCGCCATCGACACCGGATTCATCGTGCACAACGAGCGCAACTACCCCGGATTGATCCGCTTGTTCGACGAACTCGACGTGGCCACGTCGCCGACGACGATGAGCTTCGGGGTCGTCGATCGGGCCCGCCGCCTCGAGTACCGGGCCACCAGCCCGCGCACGATCTTTGCCAACCGACGCAACCTCGCCGATCCAGCGATCTGGCGGATGCTCGGCGACATCCCACGGTTCTGGCGGCACGCCCGGGCGGTGCTCGCCCACCCGCCCACCGACGGTGCCTCGCCGACACTCGGTGAGTTCGTCGAAGGTCACCGCTACTCGCCGGCGTTCGTGACGATGCACCTCGAGCCGATGCTGTCGGCGATCTGGTCGTCCGACCCGGCGCTCGTGGCCGGCATGCCAGTCGCCACGCTCTTCCGCTTCCTCGACAACCACGGACTGCTCGGCATCGGCAACCGCCCGCAGTGGCGGTACGTCGTCGGCGGCAGCCGCACCTACGTCGAGGCCCTGGTGGACCGCGCCGACGCCAAGTTCCACACGGCGCAACCCGTCGATGCGGTCACCCGCACGGCCGACGACGTGACCATCGAGACGGCCGACTTGCGGGAGTCGTTCGACGCCGTGATCCTGGCCTGCCACGCCGATCAAGCGCTGCGGATGCTCGCCGCCCCGACGCCTGACGAGCTCGCCGTCCTCGGTGCCATCCGCTTCCAACCGAACGCGGCGACCCTGCACACCGACGTCTCGGTGCTCGCCGACTCACCGCGGGCCCGGGCGGCGTGGAATGTCGACCTGACGGCGAGCGAGGGCGCCCCGACGGTCACGTACGATCTCACCGAGTTGCAACATCTCGGGGGGTCACGGCGCTACCTGTTGAGCCTGAACATGGACGACCGGATCGACGACACCCAGGTTCTGGCGCGGTTCGACTACGCGCACCCGCTGCTCGACGCGCCGGCGGTCGAGGCGCAACGCCTGCTCGCCGACGTCAACGGTGCCGATCGCGTCTACTTCTGTGGCGCCTGGACCGGGTACGGGTTCCACGAGGACGGGCTTCGCTCGGCGCTCGACGTCTGCGAGCGCCTCGGGGTGCGCTGGTGACCGCTCTGCAGCCCTTCGATCCGGGACCTGCGGCGGTCTGTCACGGCACGGTGCTCCACCGCCGCCACCGACCCACGGTCCACGAGTTCGCCCGGCCGGTGTCGATGGTGTGGGTCGACCCGGCCCGGCCCGACGACCTGTTCGCACGGCACCCGTTGTGGTCCGCCCGCCATCGGGCGCCGGCACGGTTCCGGCCCACCGACTACGGCGACGGCAGCGGCGCCCGCGTCGACCTGGGCGTCCATCGGGCACTGGCACGGGAACTCGATCGACCGCCGACGGGTGCGCTGCGGATGCTGACCCAGCCACGCACATGGGGCTGGCTGTTCAACCCGATCACCATCTTCCTCGCCTGGCCGGCGGCCGGCGATGCGACCGCGCATCTCGTGGACGATCCGACCGCCCATCCCACCGCGCATCCGACCGCCCATCCCACCGCGCATCCGACTGCTGATCTGTCGAGGCCGCCTGGTGGTCCGGTGAGCGGCCCGGCGGCCGTCGTCGCCGACGTCACGAACACGCCGTGGAAGGAGCGTCACCGCTACGTTGCCGAGCTGGACAGCGGCCGGGCGAGCTTCGCCAAACAGCTCCATGTCTCCCCCTTCCTCGACGAGGCGCTGCGCTACCAGTTCTCCGTCGACGGCGACGAACAGCGACTCGTCGTCGGCATCGACGCCGTCGACGCCACGGGCCAGCTGGTGCTGGAGACCCGTCTCGACCTGGCGCGGGAGGCCGTCGACGACACGCCCGCCGGACGGCGCCTGCTGACCCGCCAACTGCTGCGCACACCACTGCCGACCCACCGGGTCTCGGCCGCCATCCACGTCGAGGCGTTGCGCCTCTGGCGCGCCGGCGTGCCCGTCGTCCCCCATCCCCGGCGACGGACGGGCGCATCCCAACCCACCGACACGACCACCAGCACCGAGGCGGCATGAGCATCGTCAGCCCACAACGACCCGGTACCAGCACCAGCACCAGGAACAGCAGGAACGACTCCAGGAGCGATTCCAGGACCGACTCCGCGGAGGTCGACCACGACACTGCAGCCGACAACGCACCAGCCGACAACGCACCAGCCGACATCGCACCAGCCAGCGCCGCCGGGATGCTCGACGGCGCCGCGACGAGCAGCCCAACCGCTCGTCCGCACGTCGACGCCACGGCCCTCGTCCGCCACGGCACCCGCCGCGTCCGGTCGACGCGACGCGACGCGCTGGCACGCACCCTCGCCCGCAAGGTGCTCCGCCGTCTCGACCAGGGCACGCTGACCGTCACCGACGTCGACGGGACCGTCGAGTCGTACGGGCTCGGCCTCGGCGGGCTCCGTGCCGACATCGACGTCGTCGACGAGCGCGCCTGGGGCGCACTCGCCCGAGAGGGATCGATCGGCCTCGGGCGCGGCTACGTCGAGGGATGGTGGACGAGCCCCGATCCGACTTCGGTCGTCCGCATCGCCATCCAGAACCTCGGCGGGTTCGATGCGCTGCGTACCGCGGTCGCCGGAGTCACCCGCCTGCCGCGCGACGTCGCCGGAGTCGTCGCCCGCCGACTCGCCGTGCCCGACGTCCGCCGTCGCAACCGTGACGAGATCGCCGCCCACTACGACATCGGCAACGACTTCTTCGAGCTCTTCCTCGACGAGACGCTCACCTACTCGTGCGCCGTGTTCGCCACGCCCGACACCTCGCTCGCCGACGCCAGCCGGGCCAAGTTCGACCGGCTCCTCGACAAGATCGGCGTCGTCGAGACTGATCACCTGCTCGAGATCGGCACCGGCTGGGGCGGCTTCGCCATCCACGCCGCGACGACCCGCCGCTGCGCCGTCACGACGACGACCATCTCGTCCGAACAGTTGCGGACCGCCCGACGGCGCGTCGCCGCCAGCGGCGTCGACGACCTGGTGACGACGCTCGGCGACGACTGGCGCGACCTCTCGGGGACGTTCGACCACGCCGTGTCGATCGAGATGATCGAAGCCGTCGACTGGCGCGACTACGACGCTTACTTCGGCCGTGTCGCCGCCTGCCTGCGCCCGGGGGGACGCTTCGCGATGCAGGCGATCTGCCTCCCCCATGGCCGCTACCAGGCGGCCAAGCACACCGAGGACTTCGTCAAGCGGTTCGTGTTCCCCGGCGGCATGCTGCCGTCCGTCGAGGCATTGGCGGTGGCCGCCTCCCGTCACGGGCTGCAACTCGTCGACGTCGAGGAGCTCTCGGCCCACTACGCCGAGACACTGCGCCGGTGGCGGGAGCGCTTCGACGAGCGGCTCGACGATGTCCTGGCGCTCGGCCTCGACGAGCGGTTCTGCCGCCTCTGGCGGATGTACCTCGCCTACTGCGAAGCGGGCTTCGCCGAGCGACACTGCATCGTCGATCAACTCGTGTTCGCCGACGCCCGCTGGCGTCCCCAGCACCTCGAGCTGCGGCCCGCGTGAGCTCGACCGCCGATCTCGTCGATCGCGTCGCCGAGACGTTGGTCGTCCCCAGCTTCACCAGGCTCGGCTACGACATGCGGTCGCGACTCGACGGCTGGAGGCCGCTCGACGACCACGACCTCCGCGGCCGCGTCGTCGTGGTGACCGGTGCGACATCAGGGCTCGGCCGTCACGCCGCCGCCCGGCTCGGCGGTCTCGGGGCGACGGTCGTGCTGTGTGGCCGTGATGGCGACAAGACCGACCGCGTTCGGCGCCAGCTCACCGACAGCGTCGGCGGCGGGGTGTTCGACATCGCCGTGGGCGACCTCGCCGAACCCGATGACGTGCGGGCGATCGCTGCCCAGGTGCTCGCCGACCACGATCGGCTCGACGTGCTCGTGCACAACGCCGGCGCGCTGCTCGCCGAGCGGACGACGAACTCGCGCGGTCACGAGGTGACCGTCGCCGGCCAGGTGCTCGGCCCGTTCCTGCTGACCACACTGCTGCTGCCGCGGCTGTCCGACGGCAGCGGTGGGCGGGTGCTGACGATGTCGTCCGGGGGCATGTACACCGCCCCGCTGACCGTCGACGGGCTCGAGCTCGACCAGGCGTCGTACGACGGCACGCGTCAGTACGCCTTGGCCAAGCGTGCCCAGGTGACGCTCAACGAGCTGTGGGTGACACGCGTCGGCCCGGCCACGGTGGTGTTCCATGCGCTGCACCCGGGGTGGGCGGACACGCCCGGGCTCGAGGCCTCGTTGCCCACGTTCCGCAAGCTGCTGCGACCGGCGCTGCGCAACGCCGAACAGGGCACCGACACGCTGGTCTGGCTGGCGGCGGACGACGGCGTGCCGCTGCGTTCCTCCGGGGGCTTCTGGCTCGACCGGCGACGGCGGCCGATCCATCGGCTGCGACGCACGGCTCAGAGCGACACCCCCATCCGGCGCGCCCATCTGTGGGCGTGGTGTCTCCACGAGAGCGGCGCCGACGCCGACGCCGACGACTGACCGAACCTGACATCGCCGCGCCGACGTTGGCCGCGCCGACTGTGGAACGTCAGCCGGGCGCCGGACCCCAGCCGAAGGGACCACCGACACCCCCGGCATGCCATGCCGCGAACATGCCGACGCCGACGCCGATGAGGGTGCCGAGCAGGATCCACCCGACGTCGCGAGGGACGCGGAGTGCGGCGTCGTCAGGACGATCCGGGCGCATCAATCGGCTGCCCCCGACGATGCCGAGCGTCCATCCGATCGGGTGCGAGACGTCGAAGATCAGGCCCGAGAACACGAGTTGGCAGGCCAGGTAGCCACTGATCCCCCAGCGCAGCGGCCGGCGCAACGGGGCGCGCAGATAGCACGTCCACATGCCCAGCGCGGCGAACCCGCCGACCGAGAAGCCGAAGTCGACGGTGTCGGTCATCTCCCCGGCGAACGCGCCGTCGACAGAGTCGAGCGGCCACGTGACGAGCAGTGCCAGCGCGACCCCGAGGATCTGGCCACCGAGGAAGGCGAGCAGCGTGCGGGCATGTCGCGCCTCGTGTTCGAGGAGGACGACGGCAACGAAGGAGAAGCTCGGCACCAGCGACACGGTGAGCGAGGGAGCGACGAAGGCGCCGGTCAGCAACGTCCAGACGCGGCCGTCGAGCAGCGGCGGCAGCCCGTAACCGAGCTCCATGACATCCCCGTCGGTGGCGTCGGCGCCCAGTGCACGGCGTGCGATCCATGTCGCCACCGCCGGCACCAGCAGCACGGCGAGCGACACCCGATACCGCCCGAGCAGGTGCACGGCCGTGCTCGCGAGACGAACCGCGAGGCGGACCACGAGCCGACGGTGATCGCCGTCGGGACGTGCGTCGGACGGCGGTTCGGCCCGACGCGGGCTCGTTGCCGACGTCACCGGGCCGAGGGTAGTGTCGGCGAGACGAGGCCGTCTCCGACCGGCGGCACTGGCTGCGCGGTGCCCCCGGCCCAAGGAGTGCTCATGAGCTGGACGGTCGAACGGACCGAGCGCACGTTCATCGACTACATGGTCCGCCACGGACACGTCGAGATCGAGGGACACTCGGTGAGATCGCCGACCGACGACGTGCTCTTCACGACCGCTGGGATGCACCCGCTGACGCCGTACCTGCAGGGCCGACCTCACCCGGCCGGCCGGCGGCTGACGGACGTCCAACGCTGCGTGCGCACCACCGACATCGACGAGGTCGGCGACAACACCCACCTCACGGTGTTCGAGATGCTCGGCAACTGGAGCCTCGGCGATTACTTCAAGGAGACCTCGATCCCGCAGTCCTATGCCTTGCTGACCGGCGAATTCGGCATCGACCCGCACAGCCTGTACGTCAGCGTGTTCGCCGGCGCCGAGGGTCTGCCACTCGACGAGGAGGCGACGGAGATCTGGTCGCAGACGTTCGCCGACGACGGCGTCGATCCGACCCCGCGCATCCACGCGCTGACCGACAACTGGTGGTCGAACGGCCCGACCGGTCTGTGCGGGCCTGACACCGAGATCTTCGTGTACGTCGGCGACACCGTCGATGGCCGACCGGCGCGCCCGTTCGCCGACATCGCCGAGTACGTCGAGATCTGGAACAACGTCTTCATGACGTTCGACCGCGACGCCGACGGCCGCCTCACCGAGCTCAGCCAACGCAACGTCGACACCGGTATGGGCCTCGAACGGCTGGTCCTGTTCCTCAACCGTCATCAATCCGTCTGGGAGACCGATGAGCTGTACGAGCTGACGGTCCTCGTCGGTGACGCCCTCGGCGTCTCCCCCGACGACCTCGACGGCGATCGCACGAGGTCGCTGCGCATCATCACCGACCACCTGCGCGCCAGTCTGGCGATCGCCGCCGCCGGCATCGTGCCGTCGGCGAGCCGGCAGGGCTACATCCTGCGCAAGTTGATCCGTCGGGCGGTGCGCCACAGCGAGCTGCTGGCAGGAACCGACCAGGGGCTGGCCCAGACGCTGATCGAGGCGACCGACCGCGTCTCGAAGGTGATGGGCAACCGCTGGCCCGACGTCGGTGCTGGTCCGGGAGGCGACGAGGCCCGTGAGATCATCGACAAGGAGGCGCGGAAGTTCGCCAAGACGATTCGCAAGGGGATCGACTTCCTCCAGCACCAGGCCGACCAGCAGGCGGCATTCGACGGTGAGCTGGCCTTCAAACTCGCCGACACGCTCGGCTACCCCGTCGAGCTGTCGGCGGAGGAGGCCCAGCGGATCGGCATGACCATCGACGCCGACTGGACCGAGCGTTACGAGACCTTGCGCCAAGCGCAACGGGCGCGATCTCGCGGATGACCGCCGACGGCGAGCCGAGCCGGCGCCCCGACCTCGCCCGGTACATCAGCGATCTGCTCCGCCGCTACTGGGCGACCGCCTCGGTCGTCGCCGCCGTGGTGATCGCCGGCCTCGTCACGGGTGCCGCCTGGAACTCGATCGACGCCGGCAGCGAGCTCTACGACCAGGTGGCCTACGGACTGCCGGCGCTGCGCGACGGCGAGTGGTGGACGTTCTTCACCGGCATGTTCTTCGCCCCCCGCCTCGTCATGTACATCCCGATCCTGGTCCTGCTGGATGATCGTCGCCAGCGTCTACGAGCGACGCGTCGGTCACCTCCGCACGATCGTCGTCGGCATCGGCGGGCAGTTCCTCGCCGGCCTGCTCACGGCACTGTTCCTGTGGGCGTTCGACGACAGCGGCTGGCCGTGGGCCGTCGATCTCGGCGGCGTCCGCGACCTCGGTCTCTCGGCCGGCGGCTTCGCCGTGCTCGGCGCACTGTCGCGCCGTGATGCAGCCGGTGTGGCGTCGCCGCGTCCGCGTCGCTTCGGCGCCTACCTGTTGGCGATGTTGCTGACGTCTGGCCTGCTGTGGGACGTCGAGCACTTCGTCGCGTTCGTCATCGGCATCGTCGCCGGCCCGTTCCTCGCCGGGCGCCGTCCGGCGCGTCCGACGCTGACCTTCAACCAGCGCACCCAGCGGGCACTCGTCGCCCTGGTCATCGCCGTCACGGCGATCGCCGGCCTGATCGAGAGCGTGTATCCCGGGCAACGGTGGACCGTTCCATGTTGCCCGCGACCTCGATCTCGAGACGTCCTCCGGGCTGTCGCTCACCCGGATCGTCAGCGCCGTGTGGCTCCTCGCCCTCGCCGACGGACTGCGACGCGGTCGGCGCGTCGCCTGGGCGTTCACCACCGGCATCACGGTGTTCGTCCTCGTGGCGGTGCTCGGTGCCGAATCGAGCGCCGAGCGCACGGCGCGACTCGTCCTCGTCGGCGGCCAGCTGCTCCTGCTGCTGCTCACCGTCCCGGGCGTTCACCGCCCGTCGCACGCAGTCACGTCTTCCGTCGCGCCGGCCGTCGACTGCTCTGGGTCGCGCTCGGGCTGTTCGTGTACACCGCCGTCGGGTTCGCCGTGCTCAAGGACGAATTCGTGCCGGCCGCCCGGCCGGCCGACATGATCACCGAGTTCCTCTACCGCCTCGTGTTCTCGACGAGCGGCAACATCGAACCGGCCACCACGTCCTCGCGGGTGTTCGTCAACTCGATCGGTGCCGTGTGGTACCTGGCGATCATCGTCACCATCATCGGCATCGTCTACTCCAGCCGCCGGCCGCGCCCGGTCCCCGAAGCCGATGTGCGGCTGCGCCAGATGCTGCGTACCTGGCCCTCGTCGAACATCGAGTGGATGCTGACCTGGAAGGACATCACCGTGTGGATCAGCGACGACGGCGAGACGGCGATCGGCTACGAGGTCATCGGCACGATCGCCCTGTGCCTCGCCGATCCGGTGGGCCCGCCCGACCGTCGAGAAGCTGCGCTGCGCGAGTTCGACGACTACTGCTTCCACTCGCGGCTGGATCCCGTGCCTCTTCGCCGCCGGTGCAGGACACGGCGGCCCTCGCACCGGCACTCGGCTGGAAGTCGGTCGAGGTCGCCGAGGACAGCGTGGTGGTGCTCGACGGGTTGGAGTTCCAGCGGCAAGGCGTTCCAGGACGTCCGCACGGCGATCAACCGCGCCGGCAAGCAACGACGTCACCATGGAGGTCACCCGCTGGCAGGACTCGACACCGGTCGTGACCGACCAGTTGCGGTCGATCAGCGCCGGCTGGGTCTCCGACAAGGCGCTGCCCGAGATGGGCTTCACGCTCGGCACGTTGCGCGAAGCCGACGATCCCGAGGTGCGCCTGCACCTCGCGGTCGATGCCGATCGGACGATCGAGGGGTTCACGTCGTGGATGCCCGTGGGCGACCGACGGCGAGATCGTCGGATGGACACTCGACCTGATGCGCCGCCGCGACCAGGGGTTCCGTCCGGTGATGGAGTTCATGATCGGCGCCTCGGCGATGCAGTTCAAAGCGGAGGGCTACTGCTTCGTCAGCCTGTCGGCGGCGCCGCTGGCGAAGGCATCCGAGCAGCTCGCCGGCAACAGCGACCAACAGGTGCTGCAGAAGCTGCTCGACTTCCTCGCCATCACGCTCGAGCCGTACTACGGCTTCCGGTCGTTGTTCTTCTTCAAGCAGAAGTTCCAGCCGGAGCACCACCCGATGTACCTGGTCTTCCCCGACTCGACGGCGCTCGCCGAGATCGGCATCGCCGTCGCCCGCGCCTACATGCCCGATGCCGGCGCCCGGGACTGGGTGAAGATGAGCTGGGACATGATCGTGCCCCATTCGGCGCCCGCGCCCGCGTCCGCGTCCGCGAGCTGACGCTCAGCTCGCTCCGAGCGACGCCGTCAGCTCCTCGTCGACGAGGTCGGCGTAGTCCGGGTGCTTGTCGATCCAACCGGCGATGAACGGGCACAGCGGCACGATCAGGGCACCCTTGGCTCGCACGTCGTCGAGCGCACCGCGAGCCAACGCCGACCCGAGCCCTCGGCCCTCGTAGGCGTCGCCGATCTCGGTGTGGACGAAGAAGTAGCGGCCAGACCGCACGTGGTACACGGCGAACCCGGCGAACGCACCGTCGACCACGATCTCGTAGCGGTGTCGGTCGGGGTCGTCACGGATGATGATGTCGTCGGCCACGTCGGTCCCTTTCGTCGGCGCCCAAACCCTAGGCGACTAGGGTTGGGCGCCGTGTGTGGTTGCCTGGTCCTCCTGCTCGGCGCCGCGTTCCCCCGCTTCGCACTGATCCTGATTCAGATCTTCTCCGACTGGAACGAGCGTGCGTTCGACAGCTTCTGGATCGGATTCGCCGGCTGGCTCTTCCTCCCGTACACGACGCTCGCCTACAGCGCGATGAACGCCTGGGGTGACCCGATCAACGGGTTCGGTTGGGTCTTCGTGTTCGTCGGGTTGATCGCCGACCTCGCCAGCTGGTTCGGTGTCGGCACCCGAGGGAAACAGGTCTACGCGTGACCTACTGCCTCGCCATGCGCCTCGACGAGGGGCTGCTGTTCATGTCGGACACGCGCACCAACGCCGGCGTCGACAACGTCAGCACATACCGCAAATTGCACGTCTTCCGCCCGGACGACAAGCGGCTCTTCGTGCTCCAGTCAGCGGGCAGCCTGGCGACGACGCACGAGGTGCTCGACCAGATCCGCCGCGACCTCGACGGCCCCGGCGAGTCGCTGGCGACCGTGGAACACCTCTTCGAGGCCGCCCTGTACCTCGGGCGGCTGAACCTCGAGACCGCCGGACGTCACCAGGCATCGCTCGGTGCCAACGCCACGGCGACGTTCATCCTCGGTGGTCAGGTCGGCGACGAGCGGCCCGACATCCTGCTCGTCTACCCGGAGGGCAACTACATCCGCGCCTCCGATGACCGGCCGTTCCTGCAGATCGGCGAGACGAAGTACGGCAAGGCGTGGCTCGATCTGGCGGTGCGGTCGAACGCCGACCTGCGCACCGCCGCCAAGATCGCTCTCACGTCGATGATCAGCACGGCGATCGCCAACCTGTCGGTCGGCCCGCCGTACGACATCGGTCTGTACACCGCCGACTCGCACGAGCTGCTGCACGCCCGCATCGACGACGACTCGACGTACCTGACCCGGCTCTCCGAGCTGTGGAGCGAGCACATGCTCGCAGCGGTGCACGCGCTGCCCGAGATCTCCGCCGACGAGATCCGGCTGCTGCCTCCCGATCACGACGCCTGACGGCTGCCCGGACGGGCACTGCGCTGCCCCTGCGGACGCCCCGCCGCGCCTTCACGGACGCCGCATCGGCGCGCACGATCGTCTCCAGGGACGCGACCGAGGAGGACGACATGTCCGAGGAACGAGAAGACATCGACGGCGTCGAGTTCGAGTTCGACCTCAATCCTGAGGCGACGATCGACCTCGATGCCGAGTGGGTCGGCTGGCTCGAGGCCGAGCCGGTGCCCGCAAACGTCGACGGCATCGATCCGTCGATGACGATCGGCGGCGACGAGGGCGCCGCCATCGCGTAAGGAGGCGACCATGGCCAATCCGACACTCCGTCGCGACAGCGACGAACACGACTGGGTCACCTATCTCCAGCAACTGCTGGAACAGCGCCTCGCCGGCGAAGCATCGGCAGGCCAGGTGCAGCTCAGTGCCGTCGACGGGTTCTTCGGGCCGATCACCGAAGCGTCGGTCGAGTTCTTCCAGCAACTCCAGGGGCTGCCCGCCGACGGCATCGTCGACGACGCCACGTGGGACGCGCTGGAGAACGCGCCGTCCGGCGGTGGCGGCGGAGGAGGCGGCGGCGCGACGGGCGGCAACCCGATCAACCTGCGTGTGCCGTTCGATCTCCGGCTGCACTGGGACAGCACCACGCTCCAGGACATGGCGCTCGATTTCGACAACTTCGACCTCGCCACGCACCCCGGCGCCCAGCTGACGCTGCAGGGCCCGGTCGGGCCGCTCGCCGGCAACGGCACGGTGCAGTTGTTCAACCGTGAGTTCCGCTTCTGGCGCAACTGGTACGCCCAGACGACGACCCAGCTGACGCTCGACTGGACCCGCGACAAGGGCTTCGAGCTCGGGCTGGACAACGACAGCGAGCTCGGTGTGCGCCCGCTGCGCAACGTCGACCTCTACCTCCGCGGCGAGGCCGACGTGACGTGGCGTCCGCAGGACGGTTCGGGCGACATCAAGTGGGGCGGGTCGATCAACCTGCGCTGGCGCTTCGACATGCCGGGGCACTGAGCCAACGGCTCAGGACACGATCTCCTGCTCTTCGAGGATGGCGTCGCGTAGCTCGCGGCGGCGCTGCTGCTCGTCGGGATCGGGAACCGGCACGGCGGCGATCAGGCGCTGCGTGTACGGCTGCTGCGGGTTGCGGAGGATCTGCTCGCGCGTGCCCTCCTCGACGACCTGGCCCTTGCTCAGCACGACGATGCGTTCGGCCAGGATCTCGACGACGGCGAGGTCGTGGGAGATGAACAAGCAGGCGAAGCCGATCTCGCGCTGCAGGTCCTGGAACAGATCGAGCACGCGGGCCTGCACCGACACGTCGAGCGCCGAGGTCGGCTCGTCGGCGATCAACAGCTTCGGCCCGAGGGCCAGCGCCCGGGCGATGCCGACGCGCTGGCGTTGACCGCCGCTGAGCTCGTGCGGGTAGCGGTTGCGCAGCTCGCGTGCGAGGTGCACCTGGTCGAGCAGTTCCTCGACGCGGGTGTTGAGCTCCTTGCCCTTGGCCACCTTGGCGAGGCGCAGCGGCTCACCGATCGACTCCCCGATCGGCAGACGTGGGTTGAGCGACGATCCGGGGTCCTGGAACACGAAGCTGACGTCGCGTCGCACGGCCCCGAGCCCCTTGCGGCTGATGCCGACCATGTCGTGGCCGAGCACGGTGGCTGTTCCGTCGACGAATGGCAGCAGACCCACCACGGCACGCCCGATGGTGGTCTTGCCGGAGCCGGACTCGCCGACCAGGCCCAGTACCTCACCGCGACCGATCGTCAACGAGACGCCGTCGACGGCGCGGAACGCCGGGACCCTGCCGCGCTTGGGGTACTCGACGGCGACGTTGCGCAACTCGACGATCGCCGACGGGTCGCGGGCCGGCGCGGCGTCGCCGTTGTCCGACGCCGAGGTGACGACCACCGACGCCGCGGCGGTCTCCTCCGGCGTCGATTCGGTACCGAGGTGCGGAACCGCCGCCAGCAGGGCGCGGGTGTAGGGATCGACCGGATCGTTGAACACGGTGCGCGTCGGCCCCGACTCGACGATCCGTCCCTGTTGCATCACCATCACGTCGTCGGCGAGGTCGGCGACGATGCCCATGTCGTGGGTGATCAGCACGATGCCGGCGTCGATGCGGTCACGCAGGCTGCGCATCAGCTTGAGGATCTCGGCCTGCACGGTCACGTCGAGCGCCGTCGTCGGCTCGTCGGCGACGAGCAGTTCGGGATCGCACGCCAGCGCCTGGGCGATCATCGCTCGCTGACGCTGACCGCCGGACAGCTCGTGGGGGAAGCTGTCGATGCGCCGTTCGGGATCCGGGATCTCGACCAGCTCGAGCAACTCGATCGCCCGCTGACGAGCGCGCTTGGGTGACATCGACTGGTGGCTCCGGAGCATCTCGGCGATCTGGAACCCGATCGTGTACACCGGGTTGAGCGCCGTCATCGGCTCCTGGAAGATCATCGACACACGGCTGCCGCGGATCGACCGCAGGGTGCGCTTGTCGAGGCCGACGATCTCCTGCTCGCCGAGCAGGATCGACCCGCTGACGTGGGCGTTCTGCGGCAGCAGGCCCATCATCGCCAGGGCGATGGTCGACTTACCCGATCCGGACTCGCCGACGATCGCCAGCGTCCGTCCACCCTGGGCGTCGAACGTCGCCTCCTCGACCGCCGGATACCACTGTCCGTTGACCCAGAACTCGACGCGCAGGTCGCGGACCTGGGCGACCTTGCGGGGGGTCGTCGGCTGATCGGTCATCGGGAAATCCGTTCGTCGAGGTCGTGCGACAGCACGCCGCGAGACAGGTCGTGCGACAGCACGCCGCGAGACAGGTCGTGCGACAGCACGCCGCGAGACAGGTCGTGCGACAGCACGCCGCGAGACAGGTCGTGCGACAGCACGCCGCGGGACAGGTCGTGCGACAGCACGCCGCGGGACAGCTCGTGCGTTCTGGCAGGATGGGCGCCGTGGAGGAGGAGTTCCGGCCGGGCTTCGGCATCGGCGTGACGGTGCTCGTCGCCGCGATCGCCGTGGTCAGCCTGGTGGTCGTCGCCATCTCGGCAGGCATCACCGACACCCTGCTCACGCTGCCGTGGATGGCGCTGCTCGTGACGTGCTGCTGGGCCATCTTCTGGCGCCCCAAGGTCGTCGTCTCCGATGCCGGGGTGCGGCTGGTCAACGTCGCCCGCACGATCGACGTGCCGTGGCCGGCCCTGGTCGACGTCGAGACCCGGTACACGCTGACGCTGCAGACCACCTACGGGCGCTTCGCCGCCTGGGCGGCGCCCGCACCAGGTGCCGGCTCCGCGCTGCGCACCGCGGTCCGCTCCCGAGGGACCGCCGACGCACCGACCACACCGAGCGGTGTGAGCATGGGCGAACTGGCGGGAACGGCATCGGGTGACGCGGCCAGCGTGGTCCGCCGACGATGGGAGCGCCTTCGCGAGGCCGGTCATCTCGACGATCCACGACTCGAGTTCGAGCGACCGCCGGTCCGCTGGCACTGGCAGATCGGCCTGCTCGTCGCCGCACTGGCGGTGCTCTGCGTGGCGTCGCTGTTCGTCGGCTGACGCAGCGCCGTTCACGACGACGCTCCCGGCGACGGGGTCGACGGATCGAGGTCGCGGAACTCGAGGTCCTCGGCGACGACGAGGCCGTGACGGTCGAGGTCCTTGCGCCGCGGGATCCGCTTCTGGCGTGGATCGAAGGCGTCGCGCAGGCCGTCGCCGATGAACTGCAGGCACAGCACGATGCCGATGACGAACACACCGGGCCAGATGAACAGCCACGGCCGGGTCTCGTACGCCCCGTCGTAGTCGTTGACCAGCGTGCCCAGCGAGACCTCGGGGGCGCGGACGCCGAAGCCGAGGAAGCCGAGTGCCGACTCGGTGAGGATGCCGGCGCCCATCAGCAACGTGACGCTGACGATGATCGTGCCGACCGTGTTCGGCAGGATGTGCCGGAAGATGATCCGCCGGTCGGAGGCGTTGGCGACTCGGGCGGCGTCGACGAACTCCCGCTCGCGCAGGGCCAAGAACTCGGCGCGGACGAGACGCGCCAGGCCGGTCCAGGTGAAGATGCCGAGTGCCACGGCGACCGGCCAGATACCGGCGAGATCGAGGGCGAAGCCGGCCACGGCGGTGATCACCAGCAGGGGCATGACGATCACGACGTCGGTGAAGCGCATCAGCGCCGAGTCGATCCAGCGGCCGTAGTAGCCCGACAGGGCGCCGACGACGACGCCGATCGACGTCGCCAGCACACCGAGCACGAGGATCACCGTGAGGCTGGTCTGGACGCCGCGCATCGTCTGGGCGAACATGTCCTTGCCGAGCTCGTTGTCGACGCCGAACGGATGATCGCCGAGCTTGATGCCGGCGCCGCCGAGCCACGTCGGGCGGAACGACATCGTCGGGCCACCGTTGCCGGGGACCTTTGGCACGAGCTGGCCGGGCTCCCACTTCCACCAGCCGGGAATCGGGCCGTAGCCGACGCTGGTGATCGCCAGCACGACGATCATGATCAGCACGGCGAGCGAGATCATCGCGCCGCGATGGCGGAAGAATCGGCGACGGACGATCTGGCTCTGGCTGAGTCCGACGACCTCGTTCATCTCGAGCGAGATGTCGTCGTCGAGCTCGGGACCGAGCCCACCATCGTCGACGACGACGACCTCGTCGAGCAGCCGGTCGGCGTCGACGTCGGCGGCGCGGCGTTGCAGTTCTTCACTCATGACGTCAGTCCCCCACCCGGATGCGCGGATCGAGCACCGCATAGACGATGTCGGCGAGCAGGTTGAACACGATGGCGAAGGTGCCGGTGATGACGAAGAACGCCATCACCCGGTTCGGGTCGATCTCGCGCAGGCCGTCGATGAACAGCCTGCCCATGCCCTCCCACTGGAACACGGTCTCGGTGATCACCGCCCCGCCGATGATCCCGCTGATGTCGAAGGCGACGATCGTCGCCAACGGGATCAGGGCGTTGCGCAGCGCATGACGGACCACGACGGTGCGTTCGGTGAGCCCCTTTGCCCGGGCGGTGCGGATGTAGTCCTGGTTCAGCACTTCGAGCATGCTCGCCCGCGAGTACCGGGTGTACCCGGCGACCGAGATCAGCATCAGCGCCATCGTCGGCAGCACGAGGTGGCTGAAGGTGTCGTTGGCGATCACCCAGAACGAGCCTTCGAGGCGGCCCTCGGCATCGCCGATGGTCTTGATCGGCCGGTTGCGGATGACCGGCGACGCGGAGTACTCCGCCCACGACTGCATCATCCGGTCGAGGAACATGAGGATCGACATCAGCAGGGCGACGACGCATGCGGTCCGCGCCGATTGGCCCTTGTCGAACCCACCGACGGCGTAGCCGACCGCCGTGGCGACGGCGAAGGCGACGACGAGCAGCCCGAACATCGTCCAGATGCTGACGTCGTTGTCGAAGAAGGTCTGCAGCGGGAAGTAGACGACGCATCCGATCGCCCAGGTGATCAACGCCGAGTTGCGTGCCCGGACGTTGTGGAAGCCGGCGAGCACGGCGATGACGCCACAGGTGATGGCGAGGCTCAAGAGGGCGAACAGCAACGGCCCGAAGCCAGGGTCGAGGAGCCACTGCGTGGAGGAGATCCACGCCATCACGGCGGCGACGGCGGCGAAGCAGATGGCAGCGATCGTCAGTTTGCGATTGCGGTTACCGCCGGCGAACGATCCGCCGACCAGCGCTGCGAGCGCGGACATGAGGACGATGAACGTCACCGAGAAGTGGGCGCCATCGCGCAGCCAGTCGTTGAGGTTGATGCCACCCCACGCCTTGAGGATGACGGCGACCCAGAACACCGGCAGCGAGAAGAAGACGAACGTGGTGAACGTCGTGAGATAGTCGAATCCGGAGTACTGCCGCAACGCGGTGACGATGCCGGTGAACACACCGATGACCACGGAGAGCACCGTCGCCGCGGTGACCAGCTTGAGCGTCATCGGGATCCGTCGGGCCAGCTCGTCGGAGACCGGCTGTTGGGTCACGGACACGAGCCCGAAGTCCTGCTCGAACACGAGCCGCTGGAGCCACTGCAGGTAGCGCTGCACGGGTGGGACGTCGAGGCTCAGCGTCTCGGTCACGGTCTTGACGACGGCAGCCCGTTGCGTCGGGTTGGTGATGCCGATGGTGAACGCCAGCGGGTCGCCGGCCTGCGTCATCAGCAGGTAGACGATGAAGGAGGCGGCCAACATCACGAACGCGCCGGCGAGCAACCGCCGCACGATGTAGACGAACATGGAACTCCAGGTGTCGGGCGGGTCCCGCCCACCAGCGCATCTCGGACGGTCGATCCGGCGCTGGACGGATGGTCCCGTGGTCTGTGTGAACCGCCGGGGTGCCGGGCTCGACGAGCCCGGCACCCCGAAGGTGTCGATCGACGTGACGGTCGCCCGTCACGTTCACCGGTTCAGCTGGCCGGTGCCCAGTCCCACACGTTGAAGAACACCGTCGGGGCGATGGCGATGCTGCTCACGCCGTCGACGTAGGTGGAGTTGTAGGCCGTGATCTCCGGATGCTGGAAGATCGGGAGCCCGAACGCATCGTCGAAGAGCACCTGCTCGACCTCGAGCAGGATCTCGTCCTGACGGGCGGGATCACTGGTGTCCTGCAGCTCGGTGCAGAGGCTGTCCACGGCCTCGTTGCTGAAGCCGTAGAAGTTGTTGATGCCGTCGGTGACGAAGTTCGGGCAGCTGTCGGCCACCGCGATCGCCGTCGTCTGCCAACCGAAGACGTTGGCGTCGTACAGCGAGGTGTTCGACAGGTTCGAGCCCCAGTTGATGTCGCGGCCGTCGAGCACGTTGAAACCGGCCTGGGCGGCCGAGTCACGGATCAGCTCGTACTCCGCGGCACGGCGCGGGTTCTCGTCGGCGAAGAGGAACCGGACGTCGATCGGCGTCGACGTGTCGACCCCGGCGTCGGCGAGGATCGTCTTCGCTTCGTCGATGTTCGCCTCGGCGTAGAAGTCGGAGCCGTTGCCCTCGACCATCGTGTCGTAGAACGGCGAGCCCGGCACCCGCGTGAACGAGTCACGCACGGTGGCGTTCTCGTTGAGCGGGATGATCAGCCGGTCGACGATCTCTTGACGGGGGATGGTCAGCAGGAACGCCTGGCGGACAGCCTGAGCCGTCGCCGCGTCGCCGTCGTAGGTCGCCGGGTCGAACGGGCCGCCGTTGTCGACGGCGAGGTCGACGTGCTCGTAGGTGGCGCCATCACCTTCCAGCACCTCGATACCGCGGTCGGCGATACCTTCGAGCTGGGTGAGGATGTCGGCGGTCGCCTGCGGCTGGATGATGTCGACCTCTTCGTTGGCCATTGCCTGGACGGCGGCCGTCGGGTCACCGATGATCGAGTAGACGATCGTCTGGATCTTCGGCTGCGGGCCCCAGGTGTAGTCGTCGCGGGCCTCGAACACCATCGTGCCGTTGTCGCTGAAGTCGACCAGGTTGTACGGGCCGAAGCCGGCGTACAGGCCTGCATCGTCGGGCAGCGACGTGGCGTCGAAGTCACGGTTCCAGGACTCCGAGATCGCCTTCACGGCCTCGGTGTCGTCGGACTGGAAGGCCTCGATGAGCGCCGTCTTGGCCTCGTCGGCGTCCGTGATGTCGAGGGCGCGCATCGCCGTGACGTGGGCGGGCACACCGGGGAAGACGCCGGCGGTCGGGTAGTCCACGTAGAACGAATCCCAGGTGGCGGTCAGCGACAGGCCGTCATCGGAGATCTCCGGGACCTGCGTGACCAGTTGCAGCGACTCGCTCGAGGAGTCGAACGCCACGCCAGTGGCCTCTTTGTAGGTGAAGCCCTCCAGCAGCGCGCCGTCCTCGTCGAACGCCGCGGCGTAGGCCTCGTCGGCCGACAGCAGGTCGACACCGTCGGGCCCGACGACGACGGGCGAGCCATCGGGGTCGGCCTCGGCGGTGACACCGGTGTCGGTGACGACCGTCTCGGCGTCGTTGTAGACGCCGCTCTGGGCAGCCCAGGCGAGGAGCAGGTCAGCAGCGTCGACCTGGACGCCGTCGCTCCACGTGACACCTTCGTTGATGGTGTACGTGATGGTCAGCGGATCGAGCGAGTCGATCGTGCAGGTGCCGAACTGGTCGTTGTTGATGAGGTTGAGATCCTCGTCGTAGTAGTTGAAGCCACCCGCCTGCATCAGGTACAGCGGGTTGTTGTTGGCCGTCGCGTTGCCACGGTTGGTGGCCGAGTTGAACGAGTACGCGGCCTGGTTCCACGCCACGCGAACTTCGCCCGACGGGTCTTCGCCTTCCTCGTAGGCGCCGTGCGGCGTACCGCAGGCGCTTCCTCCGACCTCCCCGTCGGATCCGCCGCCCGCCGGAGGCGTGCTGCCCTCGGTGGTGGTATCGGTCGCTTCGGTGGTCTCGGTCGTGTCGGTGGTGTCCTCCGCACCTCCGTCAGTACCGGACGTCGCGTCGCCGTCACCGTCGTCATCGCTCGCGCATGCGGCGAAGACGAGGGACGACACGGCGAGCGCCGCGAGGAGCTTGGTGCCCCGTCGTTTCGTGTTCACGTGTTTTGTCCTCCTGGATGGTTTGTGTACGAGACCTCGTGCAGGCGCCGCCCGGCTGCACGACCTTCGAGCACCTGACGGCGCTGCCGGGCCCGTCCAGGTCTCCTACGGGTCGAACGGATTCCCAGACGCTACCAGGATCGGAAACGCAGTTGCGCGGAGCCCCTCCGATGAGGTAGCACAGTCCACGCTGGCGGGTTACCGCTCGGTAGCATCGGACAGCTCGCGTCGGCATGACCGACATTGCGGGCAGCCGTCGCGGGCACAACGTCGCCGGCACACATTGCGGGCAAACATTGCGGTCGCAATGAATGCGGTAGACTGTGTGCATGACCGACACCGCTGATCGCGCCATCGCCGAGTCCGTGATCCAGACGGTCCCGCTCGGCTTCCAGTGGCCGACGATCGACCCCTTCTTGTTCTGCGTCCACCACGACGACGCCTACCCCGAAGGCGACGGTCAGGCCGGGCCGCGGGCGTCGCTCGAGGGCCGCGAGCTCGGCCAGGACTTCGCCGGCCTCGACGGTTGGCGCATGTACCACGGACGCCGGGTGCCCGGGTTCCCCAGCCACCCGCATCGCGGGTTCGAGACGGTCACCTACGTCCGGCGTGGCCTGATCGACCACTCCGACTCGCTCGGGGCGGCGGCGCGCTTCGGTCGCGGCGACACGCAGTGGCTCACCGCCGGGCGGGGCATCGTCCACGCCGAGATGTTCCCGCTGCTCGACGAGCACGCCCCGAACCCGCTCGAGCTCTTCCAGATCTGGCTCAATCTGCCCGCCGAGGACAAGATGGCCGAACCGCACTTCGCCATGCTGTGGTCCGAGGACACCCCGACCCTGCGGGCGTCGGACGCCAACGGTCGCACGACCGTGGTGACCGTGTTGGCGGGCGCGCTGGCCGGCCTCCAGCCCCCGCCCCCACCGCCGGCATCGTGGGCGTCGCGGCCCGATGCCGACGTCGCCATCTGGCACCTGCGCTTCGAGCCGGGCGCCCGCTGGACGATGCCGCCCGCCGCGGGGCCCGAGACGGTACGCACGCTGTACGTGTTCGAAGGTGACGGGCTGACCATCGACGGCCATCGCGTCGGCGGCGACACCGGCGCCCTGGTGCGACCCGACCGCGACCTGGAGCTCGTCGCCGCTGACAGCGGCGGGGCCGTCGAGGTGCTGATGTTGCAGGGCCGACCGATCGGTGAGCCGCAGGCCCGCTCCGGACCGTTCGTGATGAACACCGAGGACGAGATCGAAGCCGCGTTCAGCGACTACCGAGCCACGCAGTTCGGCGGGTGGTCATGGCCGCGACCCGACCCCGTCCACGGTGACGATCCGCAGCGCTTCGCGGTCCGCCCGGACGGCCACCGCGAAGAGCCGAGATCAGCGCCGAGATCAGCACCGGGATCAGCGCCCTGATCAGCGCCGAGATCAGCACCGGGATCAGCGCCCTGATCAGCGCCCGGATCAGCGCCCGGGTCGGAGCGCCAGTCGAGGCCCTCATCAGAACGTGCGCCGTCCGCCGGGTGACCGGCCCGGCGCCGCAACATCGGTGATCGCCACCCGGCGCGGCGAGGGTAGACAGGTGCCGTGATCGGGTCGTGAGCGAGTGGTTCACCGACGACATCGTCGATTCCGGGCGACTCGCCCTGTTCCTCTGCTTCCTCGCGTTCATCGTCACGTTCTTCACGACCCGCCTGATCACCCGGCTGATCCACGCCGGACGAGGCCCGTTCCACGACTTCGAGTCGAAGAGCGGCGTCCACGTCCACCACGCCGTCCCCGGATTGTTGCTGTTGATCACCGGCGCGTTCACGTCCCTCGCCGCCAACGGCGGCCCGCCGTGGGCGGAGCTCGCCGGGATCCTGATCGGCGTCGGCACGTCGCTCGTGCTCGACGAGTTCGCCCTGATCGTCCACCTGTCCGACGTCTACTGGTCCGACGAGGGCCGGATCTCGATCGAGATGGTCAGCCTGGCGGCGGCGTGCCTCGGCCTGGCCGTCGTCGGGTTCAGCCCGCTCGCGGTGGACGGCATCTGGCAGGCTCCGACGATCCTCAGCTTCGTGCTGGTCCTGATCGCCCACCTGGGGATGATCGTCGTGTGCGTCATCAAGGGCCACTACGCCTCGGCGCTGATCGGCGCGTTCGTCCCGTTCCTGGCGATCGTGATGGGGATGCGGATCGCCACCCCGACGTCGCTGTGGGCGCGCCGCTTCTACGACCCGGCGAAGATGGCCCGGGCGCAACGACGGGCTCGGCGCGAGGCGAGGCGCTCGACGCGGTGGACCGACCTGATCGGTGGGTTCGTCGCCGCACGGCCCGACACCGCGGTTGCCGACCCCGCCGGCGGCTGAGCGGTCGTCGCTCGCATCAGCGGGTGTGGCCGCCGATGACGACCAGCGAATCACCGTCGTCGAGGCGGACGACGCTGTCGAGGCGCGGGTTGAGGGCGACCTCGCCGCCTCGATCGACCGAGCGTCGCCACCCGACGGCAAGCAGGCCGAACGCGGCGGCACGGGCGACGACCTGGTCGACCTGCCACTCCCCCACGAGCTCGAACTGTTCACACGGCACGAGGCGCAGCGACGCCCGATCGCCGGCGTAGAGCGTGAGCAAGATGTCGCGTCGCAGCGGCTGATCGACCAGTTGGGCGAGGAACTGGCTGCCGAGGGCATCGCTGATCACCAGATCGTCGGCGCCGGGCAGCTCGACGAGGTCGGCGTGGGCGGCGTCGCGGAGCTCGAGGACGACGCGTGGCGTCTCCTGCCCTCGCCGTGCCAGCAGCCGGCCGAGTGCCCGCAGATCGAGGAGCGTGTCCACGTCGGCGGCATCGTCCGACTCGGCCGGCGGGGTCAGCAGGACCACCGTCGTCGGCTCGAGCTCGGCGGCACATGCGATCGGGTCGGATGCCGGCCGGACCTCCACGGCGATCGCCCCCAGGTCGGGGAGCTGGTCGGTCACCGCCGCCAGTCGCTCGGCGCCGACGAGCACGACGACGTCCGACGACGCGGCGGCGGACTGCGCCCAGCCCGTCAGCAGGCAGTCGCCGAGGTCGCTCCAGCCGATCACGACGAGATGCTCCTCGACTGGGCCTGCCCCGACCGGTGGATCGTGCACCGCCCGGACGGCGCGCACCTGGTCCCGGTCGATCACCTCGATCTGCGCGGGATCGTCGGCGATGGCGATGACACACTCGTCGTCGCCGACCACGTGATCGGCCGACGGGCACAGGCGCACATCGCCGTCCGGTCCGATCACGCCGATCGGTCGGGCGTTGACGAGGGCGGCGACCAACTCGCCGAACGCCCAACCGGCGAACCGTGCGGGCGCGAGCACCTGCAGGTCGGCACCGCGGAAGTCGACCAGTTCGTCGACCACAGTGCTCAGCCCGCGCTGTCGCAGGGAATGGGCTGACATGCGAGCGACCGCCTCCGACGTCACGATCGGGTGGACCGACGCACCGTACGCGCGCCGGAGTCGCTCGGCGGTCGACTGTTCGAGCAGCTCGACGATCACGACGAAGTCGTCGAGGCCGCCGCGCTCGGCGGCCATCGCCAGCACCGTCTCGACGGCGGCGACATCGGAGCAGCGATCCGACAGCACCACCGCGGCGCGAGCCGCGGGCAACCGAACCAGCCTGAGATCGGCCGGGATCGTCGGATCTCCGGCGCGGAAGACGATGCGCACCCCGGGGTGATGGGGCGTCGATTTCCTCACGGCATGGTGCAACTCGCCGGGATCACGGTCGGCGAGCACGACGATCGTGTCCGCGCCGCCTTCGGTGGCAGCGATCGACAGCTGCCGCAGCACCATCGGCAGTCGTTCGGAGTCGCCGAGTACGACGATGTGGTCCGACTCGATGACCACGCTGCGCCCCCGGCGCATGCCTTCGATCCGACCCTCGACACCGGCGGCGATGATGCCGATCAGCGTGCCGGCGATGAGGATCCCGAAGATCGTCACGAGCAACGCCAGCACCCGTCGGCCCCATCCGACGTCGTTGGCCATCGTGCCGGGGTCGAGCAGCCGGAGCAGGCTCTGCCACGCATCTTCGAGCCAGGCGCGATCCTCGCTGCCCGACAGCGAGACATCGCCGAGCGCCAGCAGCAGGGAGCTGATCAGCACCGCCGCCAGCGTGACGACGGCGAGCCAGATCAGCGTCGCCGAGGTGCCCCGGGCGAGGAGGTTGTCGAAGCGGTAGCGAACTCGCTGGCGCAGGCCGGGCGCGTCGGGATCGTGACGCCGATCTCCCCCGCGCTGCCGGCTCATGAGGTGCCGTGCCTATTGGCGCGCCATGGCGATCCGCAGGCGCTCCTCGGGATCGATGAAGTGATCGTGATCGTCGGTGCCCGCGTCGAGCTGGACCCAGTGGATCTTGCCGGTGAAGCGACCGGTGGTCACGTCGTACTCGGAGCCGACGGTCGTGCCGGTCTCGTGGCCGATGTCGGTGGTTTCGTCGGCGGAGAAGATCATCGCCTGCGTGGCGTCGACGCGCCCCTCGCCGACCGGTTCGCCGTCGTAGTACAAGGTGACGGTGCCGCCCTTGGCCAGGCCGCCACCGTCGTAGGCGAACTCGGCGCGCACCTGGTGTCGACCGTCGGGGACCGGTCGGTCGGCGGTGACGACGAACTCGTGGATGCCGAGCAGGTTGTAGACGAACTTCATGCAGCCGCCGAGGGCGTACACCGCCCAACCACCGAACCGGCCGCCCTGGGCGATCACGACACCGTCGGGACCACCGGGCGGTGAGTCGATCTCGGCGGTGACGGCGAACGAGCGGTTCTTGATGTTGACCACGCTGTTCTCCGACAGGCGTCCCATCCCGGCAAAGAACTGCTGCGAGTCGCCCTGCACGAGCGTCGGTCGCCCGGCGAGCAGCGGGTTGACCCGCTCGCCGCTGCGATCGTCCATCGGCAACACGTTGTAGCGGGTCGCCTCGATCAGCCACAGGCGTTGCAGGTGGGCGAGCTTGTCGGGATGGTCGGCGGACACATCGTGGGCCTGGCTGTAGTCGCCGCTGCCGTCGTAGAGCTCCCACACGTCGTCGTCGAAGTCGGGCATCTCGCCGCCCAGGAGGATCCACGGCGTCTTGTGCTTGGTGACCGCGCTCCAACCCTTGTGGTAGATGCCGCGGTTGCCGAACATCTCGAAGTACTGCAGGTCGTGCCGTTCCGCCGCCTCGGAGGCGTTGAACGTGTAGCGCATGCTCGTGCCCTCGTACGGACTCTGCAGCACGCCGTTGACCATCGTCGGTTCGGGGATGCCGGCGACGTCGAGCACGGTCGGGGCGAGGTCGATGACGTGGGTGAACTGTGACCGCAGCCCGCCTGGCTCGTCGATGCCCGCTGGCCAGTGGACGATCGTGCCGTTGCGCGTCCCACCCCAGTGCGAGGCGACCTGCTTGGTCCACTGGAACGGCGCGTTCATCGCCCACGCCCAGCCGACCGAATAGTGGTTGTACGACGTCGGTGATCCGAACTCGTCCATCTTCGAGCGCATGAACTCGGTCGTTTCGAGCGCCGCCATGCCGTTGAAGTTGGCCATCTCGTTGAAGGCCCCGTTCATCGTGCCCTCGGCCGACGCGCCGTTGTCACCGATGATGTAGTAGATCAGCGTGTCGTCGAGGATCCCCAGCTCGTCGAGGGTGTCGACGATGCGACCGACGTGGTGATCTGTGTGTTCGAGGAACCCGGCGTACACCTCCATCTGACGGGCGAGCACCGGCTTCAGCTCGTCGGCCATGTCGTCCCAGGCGGAGATCACGTCGTGGCGCGCCGGGAGGTCGGTGTCGGCGGGGATCACGCCGAGTTCCTTCTGGCGGGCGAAGGTTCGTTGGCGGATCACGTCCCAGCCGTCGTCGAACTGGCCGGCGTACTTGTCGGCCCACTCCCGAGGGACGTGGTGCGGGGCATGGGTGGCACCGGGCGCGAAATAGGCGAAGAACGGGCGGTCGGGCATCAGTGCCTTCTGTTGCCTGATCCATCCCACCGCACGGTCGGCCAGATCCTCGGTCAGGTGGTACCCCTCGTCGGCCGTCGCCGGCGGCTCGACCGGGGTCGTGCCCTCGTACAGCGCCGGATCCCACTGGTTGTTCTCACCGCCGATGAACCCGTAGAACGTCTCGAACCCGCCGCCGCCCGACGGCCAGGCGTCGAACGGACCGAGCGGCGAGGTCTGCCACACCGGCACCTCGTGGCACTTCCCGAACTGGGCCGTCGAGTAGCCGTTGAGCTTGAGCGTCAACGCCAGGGGCGCCTTCGTGTTCGGCCGCAACGAGTTGTTGCCCGGCGCCGACGTCGCCGTCTCGGTGATCGATCCCATGCCGACGGAGTGGTGGTTCCGGCCGGTGAGCAGCGCCTGGCGGGTGGGCGCGCACAGGGCCGTGGTGTGGAACCGGTTGTAGCGCAACCCGCCCGCGGCGAGGCGTTCGGCGACCGGAGTCTGGCACGGCCCGCCGAACGCCGACGAGGCGCCGAACCCGACGTCGTCGATCAGGACGACGAGCACGTTCGGTGCGCCCACCGGCGGCAGCAGCGGTTGGATCGGCGGGTACGCGGTGTCCGGGTCCTTGGCGTCGTAGGTCAGGAGTCCGGTGTGCGGTCGATCCGGGATCGGCAGCATCGTGCGGGCGTGGCGGTCCAGCGGGTCGGGCATCGCAGTCTCCGTTTCATTCGGCGGCTCCGCCGACGGCGCACGTCCGGTCGTCGGCGTCGCGAACGTAAGCCGATGTCCGCGAGGGTGCATCCCCCACTTCGGACGATCAGATCGCGCCGCGGGAACCGGGCTCGAGCACCTGCTCGAGCAACGCCAGGGCGTCGAAGAAGCAGTCGATGCGCACTACCCGTCGGTCCTCGAACGTGTGGATCATCACGCCTGCCGACTCGACCCGCTCGTGCGTCGGCTCCACCAGCACGTCGTCGTTGATGAACCCGGCATTGCCGAATCGGCCGACGATGCGCCACTCGACGAGCACCCGCCCACCGACGTGGTCCGCCGCTTCGACCTGCACGTCGATGTCGACGACGGCGTCGTCGCGGCCGGCGAGCGCGGCGAGGAGTTCGGCGCGGTTGGTGGTGTAGAGCGTCGGGCTCCAGACGACGACGAGCTCGTCGACCGCTGCCTCGAGGCGCAGCAGCTCGTCGAGTGACTGGGCGACGTCGGTGAGCAGCGCACGGGTCAGCCGGCACGCGATCTCGATCCGCGCGAGGTCCTCAGCGGTCTGTTCGTCGGGTGGTGTGACGTCGGGTGGCCGGGCGGGCACGATGACGGGTGGACGGGCGGGCACGACGACCGGCGGCCGGCCGAATCGCTCGACCGGGACCGCAACTCGGATCGCCAGGGGGCGATCGAACGGACCGAGCAGGGTCACGTGCCTGGCCTCCTTGTTGTGCCGGGTGCACGAGGATCGTCGGGAGAGGATTCTCGGGAGAGGATCGTCGGGAGAGGATCGTCGGGACGGAGCGGCGAGCCCGCCCACGACCCCCGTCGTTCATTGGACCCGATCCCGACAGGTGAGTCATCCGCCCGATGGGGTGATTCGGACCGTCGACTCGACCGTGACCTCGACCGTGACCGTGGTGTTGACCGTGGTGTCGACCGTGTGGTCAGTGATCGAGCGGCGCCGACGAATCGGGTGCCAGCAGCCCCGACGCCCTCGCCCGCTCGACGGCATCGCCGCGCGAGGCGGTTCCCATCTTGCGGTAGATGGCGGCGACATGCGACTTGACCGTGTTGCGCGAGATGTACAGGCGCCCGGCGATGTCACCGAGGCTGAGGTTCGTCGGCAGGAACTTGAGCACCCGCATCTCGGCGTCGGTCAGCGCCCACGTCCGGTCGAGCAGCAGGTCCGACGCCGCACCGACGGTCGCCCGCAATGGTTCGAGTGCGGCCTCGAGTGCGCCGGCCGGGCTGCCCATCGCCACGTGTCGGTCGACGAGGCTGAGGTGCGTCCGCGCGCCCGCCGCGTCGTCGCCGAGCAGGCAGACCTTGGCCATCGCGATGTTGGCGAGGATGTTGACGTGCGGGGCGACTCCGACGAACCCGGCGAGGTGGCGACGTGCCCGCTCGAGCGACTCCTGGGCCGCGTCTCGATGTTCACGGCGCGCCGCCACCAACGACGACATGGCAGCGACGATGCCGGTGGTGGGAACGTGCGCGGTGCGGTGCACACGGAGCAGGTGTTCCGCGGTGGTGGTGAACTCGACAACCGCTGCCGTGTCACCCTGCAGGTCGGCGACGGCAGCCACCGAGGCGCGCAGGTTGGCCTCGAGGACGTGGGCGCCGACCAGCTCGGCCTCGAAGGCGCCGGCTTCGAAGTCGTCGCGCGCCGCGGCGAGGTCGCCGAGCCGCACCCGGTCGCCGCCGAGACCCCAGCAGGCGAACGCCCGCCACGTGCCGTGGGATCCGTTGCGGGCGCCTTCGCCGAGCGGGATGAGTTGGTCCGGGGGTGCCGTGTCGAGCAACGCCAGGAGGGCGTCGGCGCGCAGGGCGGTCTCGTCGTCCTGATCGAGACCCTCCAGGCCACCGGCGAGGCGACGGGTCCAGCGGAGGGCGGTGACGCCGTCGCCGGCTTGCGTGCACATGATCGCCGCCACCGCCTGCAGCCGGCGGGTCGCCGCGATCCGCGCCTCGGGCAGGTGGTCGACCCAGCGTTTGACGATCGGATAGTGGCCTGCGGCGAGGTAGATGCCGAAGTGCTCGACGATCAGGTGCTCACATCGGGCGAGGTCGTCGCCGCGCACCGCATGCTCGATCGCCAGGTCGATGTCGCCGCGCCGCTCCCACCACCTCGACGCCGCGGCATGAATGGCGCGGAAGCGCGGCCGATTGCGGTCCCGCAGGCGTTCACTGAGCAGCGAGGCGAGCAACGAGTGCAGGCGGTACCACTCGTCGCGCTGGTCGAGCGGCAACAGGAACGGCAAACGACGTCGGAGGTCGCGCAGCCGTGCCGCGCAGCCGGAGCGCCCCAGCACGTCCTGGCACATCTCGGCGGTGAACCGGCCGAGACAGGCCACCTCCATCAGCAGCCGCTCGTCGTCGGGGTCGAGCCGACCGAGCCACTCCAGCTCGAGATAGTCGGTGACGAAGCGTGAACGGCCGAGCCCGGCAGCATCGCGCTCGCCGTTGCGCCGCTCCTCCTCCAGGGCGATCCCGGCGAGGCGGAGGCCGGCGGGCCAACCGCCGAACTCGGCGGTGAGCTCCTCGACGGACGCCGCGTCGAACTCGACGCCCATCAGCCCGAGCATCTCCTCCGTCTCGGCGAGATCGAAGGCCAGGTCGTCGATGCCGAGGTCGATGACGCCGGGCTCGAGACGCAGACGCGCCAGCCAGCCGTCGGGCATCTGACGCCGACCCGACAACACGAGCGTCGAGTCGGCTGGCATGTGGGCGGCGAGGGTCTCGATCGCCTCGGCCGCCTCGACGCTGTCGACGCGATGGAGGTCGTCGAGCACGACGACGATCGGCGTGGTACAGCTGCGCAGGACTTCGGCGAATGACGGGATGACTACTCCGTGCAGCCGGTCGGTTGCCAGGGCCCCTTCGGGACCCGGGGCGTAGTCGATGTCGCTGAGCTCGCCGAGCCCCCGAGCGATGGCGCTCGTCAGCACGAGCGGGTCGTTGTCGATCGGCTCCAGATCGAGCCAGCAGACCGGGCGCCAGTCGTCGCAGGCCCAGCGGGTGAGGATCGTCGACTTGCCGTATCCGCCTGGGGCGATCAAGCGGAGGATCCGTCCGGTCGCCGTGGCGTACCGGTCGTCGAGGCGGGCGCGGTCGACGATGCGATCGACGCGCGCCGGACCGGCCGATCTGGCACGTTCGCGCATCGTGAACATGTTGCTCATCCCAACCCACGTCCTCTGGGAGCACGGCCGCCACGGACCCCAGCGACAACATACTCCCGGCGCGTGGACGCACCGTCGGATGAGCCCACCGGTCAGCGGGCGAGGTGACGCCTCACGGCGTGGTCACCGGGCGAGCAGCTTGGCCTTCGCCGACTGGAACTCGGCGTCGGTGAGCACGCCCTGGTCACGCAGCGCGGCGAGGCGGCTCAGTTCCTCGGCGGTCGAGCCGGTCGATGCGGTGTCGCGGACGTACGACTGGAACGCCGCTTCGGACTGCTGGGCCTCTTCGAGGCTGCGTCGTGTCATGTCGCCGCCGTGGACCATCAGGTAGATCAGCACGCCGAGGAACGGAAGCACGATCACGAACACGCACCACAGCCCCTTGGCGAAGCCGCCCATGTCGTGCGCCCGGAAGATGTCCACGAAGACGCGGAACAACAGCACGATCCAGGCGAAGAACAAGAAGAAGATCAGCATGGACCAGAACACGCCCAGCAACGGATAGTCGTACGCGAGCATCGAGGCTCCTTCGGTCAGGGCCCGCAGGCCGTGGTCTCGTGGTCCCGATCGCGTCGTCGCCACCCACGCAGGAAGGTACGCATCCGCACATCGCGTGGCATCGCCCACATCGGACGATTCACCGGCCGACGCGGGCACGACGCGGGCAGGATCGGGGCGGGGTCGGGTGCGATCGCCGCCGCCTTGGTCATCCCCCGAATTGGGGGATGACCAGGGGTGGCGCGTGGCGTACGGTTCTGCCCGACACACCCAGTCCGCCTGGACACAGCCACCCCGTGGAGGGAACATGACGGCGCCCGTCGAGTACATCATCATCGGATTTCCGAACAACGACTTCACCGGTGAGATCGTCCCGGAGCTGGCGGCGCTGGTCGAGTCCGGCACCATCCGCATCCTCGACCTCGTGTTCATCGCCCGTGGCGAGGACGGCAGCGTGATCGCCCTCGAGGTCGACGAGAACGACGAGCTCAGCGCGTTCGCCGCGCTCGACGCCGGCGTCGGTGGCATCATCAGCCCCGAAGACATCGAGCACGCCGCCGAGTCGATCGCCGAGGGTTCCTCGGTGCTGCTGATCGTCTGGGAGGACCTGTGGGCCGAATCGCTGGCCGGCGCCCTGCGCCGTGCGGGTGGTGAGGTGCTCGAGGGCGCCCGGATCCCGGCCGACCTGATCGCAGAGCTCGACGCCGTCCTGGCCGTCGACTGAACCTGACCACTACGAGACAACGGAGACCGACATGTTGAGACGACGACCCCTTCTTCGCACGGCGGCAACGACCGCCGTGATTGCCGGCACGGCCACCGCCGTGTCCGGGCGCGTGGCCCGCCGACAGGACAACCGGTACCAGCAGCAGGCGGACGCCCAGGCCTACGAGCAGCAGCAGGCAGCCGCCGCCCAGCAGCAGTACGCCCCGCCGCCTCCCGCTCCCGCACCGGCGGCGCCGCAGCTGTCAACGGTCGAGCAGCTCACCCAGCTCGCCCAGCTCAAGGAGCAGGGCCTGCTCAGCGACGCCGAGTTCGACGCCGCCAAGGCCAAGATCCTCGCCGGCTGACCCGCCCTGCACACGCCGACGGCGTGAGCGCACCCCCTCGTGGGGTCGCGTTCACGCCGTCGGCGCGTTCGGGGTTGAGCTCACCGGAGTCCGTCGGCGAGCGGATGCAGTCCGAAGGTGATCGTCGACATGCCGGGTGCTTGTTGCACGTGCTGTGCGGCAAAGAACTGGGCGCGCCGGATCGACCGCTCGCGGGTTGATGCGGAACGTTCGATGTCGAGGAGTGAACGCCGAAGCATGAGATGGGCGGCGGTGACGACGGCGAGCAGGTCGAGGTAGCTGCTGGCCCCGGCGAGGGCTGCGGGGCGGTCCTCGTTCAACGTCTCGACGATCCAGTCCGTGGCGGCCTGCGTCCGGGCGAGCGTCGCGTCGAGCACGGCGGCTGTGGCGTGCAGGGCCCGGTGGCCGGTGGCGGCGCCGATCGTTGCTCGGATTTCGGCGAACAGTTCGTCGACCGCCGACCGATCGCGACTGATCTTCCGGCCGACCAGATCGATTGCTTGGATGCCGTTCGTGCCCTCGTAGATGGGAGCGATGCGGGCGTCGCGGTAGCGCTGAGCGATACCGGTCTCCTCGATGTATCCCGCACCGCCATGGATCTGCAGCGCCATCGATGCGAGGCGCACGCCTTGGTCGGTGGGCCAGGCCTTGGCCAGCGGCGTGAGGAGGTCGGCGCGCCGCTGATGGACCCAACGCTCGTCGGCGTCGGGATGCTGGGTGGCGAGGTCGCCCGCGACGGCAGCGGCGTAGGTGAGCAGCCGCATGGCGTCGCGCGTCGTGGCGATGTCGAGCAGCATCCGTTGCACGTCGGGATGCCCGATGATCGGTGCCGGGCCGTCGACACCGTCGGCGTGGCCTTGCTGGCGTTCGAGTGCGTAGCGGTAGGCCTGTTGATAGGCGCGTTCGCTCACCGAGACGCCTTGGACGCCGACCGCGGACGCGCCGGGTTCATCATCTCGAACATGGCCGGCATGCCGCCGTGGAGCTCGCCGACGAGTTCGCCGATCGCATCGGTGAACTCGATCACGCAGGTTGGGCTGCCGTGGATCCCGAGTTTGTGCTCGACGCCTCGACAGTGCACCCCGTTGCGTCCACCCAGCGCCCCACCTTCGTCGATGTGGCGCTTGGGGACGAGGAACAGGGAGATCCCTCTCGTGCCTGCCGGTGCGCCGGGGGTACGGGCGAGGACGAGATGGATGATGTTCTCGGTGAGATCGTGCTCTCCCCAGGTGATGAAGATCTTGGTGCCGTTGATCCGCCAGAGGCCATCGTCGGTCGGCTCGGCAGTGGTGCGGATCAGCCCGAGGTCGGAGCCGGCATCGGGCTCGGTGAGGTTCATCGTCCCGGTCCACGACCCGTCCACGAGTCGCGGCAACACGAGGGTGGCCTGACGTGGGTTCGCCAACCGTTCGAGCAGCTCGACGGCGCTGCGGGTGAGCATCGGATTCAACGAGAGGGCAAGATTCGCGGAGCCGAGCATCTCGTGGACGGCGGTCGCGATCGCACCCGGGAAACCGCCCCCACCATGCCGCGGCTGCGGCCGCGATGCCCTGCCAACCGCCGCTGACGTACGCCCGGTAGGCCACGGCGAACTCGTCGGGCACCACGACGGCGCCCGTGTCGGGATCGAACGTTGCGTGGCAGCGGTCACCGATGACGTCGGTCGGAGCCACGACGTCGGACGCGAGCTTGCCGAATCCCTCGAGGATGCCGCTGACGGCGTCGAGATCGATCCCGTCATGAGCTGGCAGGGCGAGCACGTCGAGGATCCCGACGGTTTCGAGTGCGTCGATGATGTCGTCGACGGGGGCGAGGTACTGATCCATGGTGTGGTCCTTCAGGTCAGACGTTGCGGCGGTAGCGGCCGCCGACATCGAACAGGGCGTCGGTGATCTCACCGAGTGAGCAGCTGCGCACCGCGTCCATCAGCACGGCGAAGAGGTTGTCCCCGCGCAGTGCCGCGTCGCTGAGCCGGTCGAGCGCAGCTGGACGCTCGTGGAGATGGCGTTGCTGAAAGTCGCGGAGCCGTTCGATCTGGTCGAGCTTCTCCTGGTCGTCCGAGCGCGCCAGCTCGACACTGCCGGGGTTGTCGCCGTCGGGATTGCGGAAGGTGTTGACGCCGATGATCGGCAGCGACCCGTCGTGCTTGCGCCGCTCGTAGAGCATCGATTCGTCCTGGATCCGGCCCCGCTGGTAGCCGGTCTCCATGGCCCCGAGCACTCCGCCGCGCTCGCTGATCCGGTCGAGCTCGGCGAGCACGGCGGCCTCGACGAGGTCGGTGAGCTCGTCGACGATGAAGCTCCCCTGCAGCGGGTTCTCGTTCATCGCCAGACCCCACTCGCGGTTGATGATCAGTTGGATGGCGAGAGCCCGTCGCACGGAGTCGGCGGTTGGCGTGGTGATCGCTTCGTCGTAGGCGTTGGTGTGCAGGCTGTTGGCGTTGTCGTTGATCGCGCAGAGCGCCTGGAGGGTGGTGCGGATGTCGTTGAAGGCCATCTCCTGGGCGTGCAGCGATCGTCCCGACGTCTGCACGTGGTACTTCAACTTCTGGGCCCGTTCGTTCGCCCCGTAGCGATCGCGCATCGCCACCGCCCAGATCCGCCGGGCGACCCGCCCGAGCACGGTGTACTCGGGATCCATGCCGTTGGAGAAGAAGAAGCTCAAGTTCGGTGCGAAATCATCGACGTTCATGCCCCGGGCGAGATACGCCTCGACGTAGGTGAACCCGTTGGCCAGCGTGAACGCCAGCTGCGAGATCGGGTTCGCTCCCGCCTCGGCGATGTGATAGCCGGAGATCGACACCGAGTAGAAGTTGCGGACTTCGTGCTCGACGAACCACTCGGCGATGTCGGCCATCACCCCGAGCGAGAACTCGGTGGAGAAGATGCACGTGTTCTGACCCTGGTCTTCTTTCAGGATGTCGGCCTGCACGGTTCCGCGAACGGTGCGCAACGTCCTGGCAGCGATCTCGTCGCGCTCGGCCTCGGACGGCGCCCGGCCCTCGGAGTCCACGAAGCGGTCGACCTGTTGATCGATTGCCGTGTTCAGGAACATCGCCAGCAGCGTCGGGGCGGGCCCGTTGATCGTCATCGACACCGAGGTCGCCGGGTCGCACAGATCGAATCCGGCGAACAGCTCCTTCATGTCGTCGAGCGTCGCGATCGACACGCCGGAGTTGCCGACCTTGCCGTAGATGTCCGGACGCTCGGCAGGATCGAACCCGTACAGGGTCACCGAATCGAAGGCGGTCGACAGGCGCGTCGCCGGCTGTCCTTCCGAGAGCAGCTTGAAGCGACGGTTGGTCCGCGACGGTCCGCCCTCACCGGCGAACATCCGCGCCGGGTCCTCGTCGTCGCGCTTGAACGGGAAGACCCCGGCCGTGAACGGGAACCGCCCCGGCAGGTTCTCCGAGCGCAGCCAGCGCACCAACTCGGCGTGCCCGTCGAAGCGTGGCAGCGAGAGCTTCGGCACCTCGGTCCCGGAGAGCGAGGTGCGAGTCGGCCGATCCGGTCCGGCCAGCGCGTCACGTACCGCCGGCCACGCGTCGAGCAGCGTCGCAACCTGCGGATCGAGCCGGCGGTCGGCGTCCTCGGCGAGCGCCCGCACGACGGTGGCGTCGCTCCCCGCCCGTTCCAACAGGCCGGCGGTCTCGACGAGATGCTGCCGTTCCGCGGCGATCAGAGCCTGATCTGCGGTCAGGTCGTGGTAGCCGCGGACGGTCTCGGCGATCTCGGCGAGGTATCGCTGCCGCGACGACGGCACGATCACCGCCAGCTGCGACGACACCTTCGCATCGACGGGCGCCAGCTGACCCTCGTCGAGCGACAGCCCGCGTTCGGCGAGCAGGCCGCGGAGGTGTTGGTACAGCGCGGTCACCCCGTCGTCGTTGAAGCGCGCCGCAACCGTGCCGAACACCGGCAACGACTCGGGATCGTCGTGGAACCGCTCGCGGTTGCGGGCGTACTGGCGCCGCACGTCGCGCAGCGCGTCATCCGCGCCGCGCCGCTCGAACTTGTTGATCGCGATCACGTCGGCGAAATCGAGCATGTCGATCTTCTCCAGCTGCGACGACGCCCCGAACTCAGGCGTCATCACGTACATCGGCACATCGACGTACGGCACGATCGCCGAGTCGCCCTGACCGATCCCTGGCGTCTCGACGATCACCAGGTCCGCACCCCACGCCTTCGCCGACCAGATCACCTGGGTCAGCGATGGTGGGATCGTCGCACCGACCGTGCTGTCGGACGACCGCGTTGCCAACGACCGGAAGAAGACCTGTCCGCTGTCGAGCGTGTTCATCCGGATCCGGTCCCCCAACAGTGCCCCGCCACCGCGTCGCCGGGTCGGGTCGATCGCGATCACGGCGATCCGCACCTTGTCGGACTGGTCGAGTCGGAACCGCCGCAACAGCTCGTCGGTCAGCGACGACTTTCCGGATCCACCGGTCCCCGTGATTCCCAGCACCGGGACGTCGCGCCGCGCGGCGACGCGTTCGAGCTCGGCGAGAAGTGCCTCCGACGCGGCGCCGCGCTCGATCACCGTGATCGCCCGTGACAACGCTCGCTCGCTGCCCGCCAGCAACGCGTCGAGATCGACCGCGCCATCACGCTCGGGCGCGACGTCGCACGCGACGATCATCGAATTGATCATCGCCTCGAGGCCCATCTCCTGGCCGTCCTGGGGCGAGAACACACGTGTGACGCCACGGTCGTGCAGCTCGGCGATCTCCTCGGGCACGATGACGCCGCCGCCGCCGCCGAACACTCGGACGTCGCCGTAGCCCTCCTCGCGCAACCGGTCGAGCAGGTAGGAGAAGTACTCCATGTGGCCGCCCTGGTACGAGCTGATCCCGACGCCCTGCACGTCCTCCTGCACGACCGCCCGGACGACGTCTTCGACGCTGCGGTTGTGGCCGAGGTGCACCACCTCGGCACCTTGCGCCTGCAGGATCCGTCGCATGATGTTGATCGCCGCGTCGTGACCGTCGAACAGGCTCGCCGCGGTCACGAACCGAACGGGGTTCGACGGGCGGTGCAGATCGGTCCCGCTCACCCCGCACTCCCGTAGCCGTGGAAGCCGCGCCCGGTCTTGCGGCCGAGCAGTCCTGCCTCGACCATTCGGCTCAGCAACGGGGGCGGCGCGTACAGCGGTTCCTTGAACTCCTCGTACATCGACTGGGCAACCGCCATCGTCGTGTCCAGGCCGATCAGGTCCGCCAACGCCAGCGGGCCCATCGGGTGTGCGCATCCGTGGACCATCCCTGCATCGATGCCCTCCGCGGTGGCGAAGCCCGACTCCAACATCCGGATCGCCGACAGCAGATAGGGGATCAACAAGGCGTTGACGACGAACCCGGCGCGGTCCTTCGACCGGATCACGTGCTTGCCCAACACGTCCGACGCGAGCTCAGAGGCCCGTGCCTCGGTTGCCTCGCTCGTCATCAGCGACGGCACCAGCTCGACCAGCGGCATCACCGGGACCGGGTTGAAGAAGTGCAGCCCGATGACCTGCTCCGGTCGCCCGGTCGCCGTCGCCAATCGCATGATCGGAATCGACGACGTGTTGGTGGCCAGAATTGCGTCGTCTGCCCGCACGACACGGTCGATCCGCTCGAATGCCCCGACCTTGAGCTCTGGATCCTCGCTCACCGCCTCGATCACGACCCTTCGATCAGCGAACGCGTCCCAGTCGTGCGTGAAGTCCAGACGTCCGACAGCTCCCTCCGCCTCGTCGACGGTCAGCTTGCCGCGTGCCGACGCTGCCTCGATCGAACGCATCACGCGGTCCCGGCCTCGCTCCGCCGCCTCGGCATCTGCTTCGACGACCACCACCTCGAGCCCGCGACGGGCGCACACCTCAGCGATGCCTGCTCCCATCAACCCGCACCCCAGCACACCAATTGGAACGATCTCAGAGCTCACACGTCCAACAATAGTTGGATGTCAAACCATCTGAAACTTTGACGTCATACCTTTTGTGGAACCGAGCTTCCCGCTCCCGAGTTCCGACTCCGCCCTAGTCTCCGCATCGTGCGACGCCGCGAACCGCTCCGCTTCGACCCGATCGCCGAGGCGTCCAGGAACTGGCGCGCCGCCGGATGGGAGACATCCGCCCCGGGCATGGCCCTCGTCACGTCGGTGATGCGGGCACACCAACTCCTCCTCGGACGCGTCGACGCCGCACTCGAACCCTTCGGCTTGACGTTCGCCCGCTTCGAGGTCCTGATGCTGCTCGAGTTCTCACGACGCGGTGAGCTCCCGCTCAGCAAGATCGGCAAGCGACTGCAGGTCCATCCGGCAAGCGTGACGAACGCCATCGACCGCCTCGAGCTCGACGACCTCGTCCAACGCCGCCCCCATCCCACCGATGGACGAACCACGCTTGCCCGCATCACCAGAGCAGGACGTCGCACCGTCCGCCGCGCCGCCGGCGAGCTCAACGAGACCGTCTTCAGCGACGTCGGCATCGCCGGCGACGAGCTCGCCACCGTCACCGATGGTCTGACCAACCTGCGACGCAACGCAGGTGACTTCATCGACCCGACGGACTGATCGCCTCGCGCCGCGGCTCAGCAACAGCGCGCCAGCACTCCTAGCGGGCGGTCCAACCGCCGTCCACGAGGAGACTCTGGCCCGTGATGAACGATCCGGCATCGCTCGCCAAGAGCAGGAGCGGACCATCGAGCTCGTGCAACTGGCCCATGCGGGGAATCGGCGTGTTCGTCTCGATGAAGCGCAGACTCGACGGATCGGTGTCCATCCCCGCCGTCATCTCGGATGGGAACCACCCGGGACAGAGTGCGTTCACGCGCACCCCTTTGCGTGCCCACTGCAGGGCGAGCTCCCGAGTGAGATTGACCACCGCACCCTTGCTCGCGCAGTAGTGCGACTGCTTGATCGGCGTGGAGCCGACGAAGCCGAGAATCGAGGCGATGTTCACGATCGAACCGCTCCCGGAGCGAATCATGAACGGTGCGCAGAGCTTGGCCAGGTGCCACACCGCGGTGACGTTGACTTCCATCGCCTGACGGAATTGCGCCGTCGTTTCGTCCTCCACGGCGACGCCGGTCCCGACGCCCGCATTGTTCACCAGGATGTCCACCCGCCCGTGACGGTCCACTGTCTCCTGGACGAGTCGTTGGCGATCGGTCTCCGACGAGATGTCTGCGGCGATGACGCTCGATCCGGGGAGCCGTTCGGCAAGGGAGCGGAGCCGTTCCTCCCGCCGGGCCGTGAGCACGACGGTGGCGCCGGCTCGGGCGAGGACCATCGCGAAGTCGCGCGCCGAGCCCCGACGACGCACCGGTGACCAGCGCCACCTTGCCGCGCAGCGCGAACGGGTCGCCCGCCACGTCGTGGCGATCGGCCGGCCGGTCGTCGAGCGCCGTCGATCCGTCGCTCATCGGGGGTCTGCCCCGGGCGTCGCCGCCACCGGCGCGTCGGCGACCTCATCGTGCGACGGGACCGCATCGCCGGCGTCTTCCCGGCGAGCCCTCGTGAGGACCCCGCTGAGGAACGTCCCACAGATCTGGTCGGCGATCGTCCGCGCCGACAGCGAGCCCTCGGGGTTGAACCAGTGCGTCATCCAGTTGAGGCTGCCGATCAACGCCAACGTGGTGTTGCGGGCGCTGAGCTGGAGGGTGAAGTCACCACGGTCGACGCCCTGCTGCACGATCGCCGTCAGGATCTCCACGTACTCACGGTCCATCGCCGTCCACTCGGCGAACCGTTGCCTCCCGGCCACCTCCTGGAGGTACACCGCGGCATAGACGAAGGTGGTGTCGAGGACATACGCGTGGCTCAATGCCGCGAGGCGCAGCTTCTCGGCGGGCGGCAGATCAAGACCCTCGATGCGGCGAATTTCCGCAAGCAGATGATCCGCGGGCTCCTTCACGACCGCGAAGAGAAGATCCTCTTTCGAGTCGATGTAGTGATACAGGCTGCCCTTCCACATCCCGACTTCGGAGGCGATGTCCTCGAGTGAGGTGGCCGAGAATCCCTTCTCACGGAAGATCTTGGCTGCCGTATCGACGATGTCGTTCCACCGACTTGGTTTGGGCATGCATACCGTCCTGGCGTATGGCGTCGGCGCTGTGGAGTGAGCCGATGCTCGTGCGGGAGGAATCTCTGTTCAGATGTTGACGCGAGCTGGGATCGTATCCTGCGTCGGGACTTCGGGGCGGCGACGCAGCCGGATCGACGGAAGCCGCTCGGACATCCCGGCCGCCGCAACCGAGGCGATGAGGATGCCGCCCTTGACGATGTTCTGCCAGTAGGCCTCCACGCCGAGCTGGGCGAGGCCGTTGAACACGGTGGCGAGGATCAGCACACCGACGACGGTCCCGCCGACATGGAACTCGTTGCGCCGGTAGGTGACCGCGCCGATGAAGCACGCCGTGTAGGCATCGAGCAGGTAGGCGTCGCCCGCACTGGGATACGCGGACCCGAGCCGGGCGGCGGCGAGGGTTCCGGCCAAGGCGGCCACACAGCCGGACACGACGAAGCCGACGGCGACGTACCGGCGTGCGTTGATCCCCGCAAGCCGCGCCGCCTCGTAGTTGCCCCCCGTCGCATCGAGTCGGCGACCCGCCTCGGTACGTCCGACGAACAGCCAGAGCAGGAACAGCACCGCTGCCGAGATCCAGACCAGCATCGGCACGCCGAGCAGTTCGGTGCGTCCGATCGCGGTGAAGTCGGCGCTCAGGCCCGTGTTGGCACGCCCGCCGGTGATTCGCAGGATCACCCCGGTGATGATCGCGCCCATGCCCAGGGTTCCGATGAACGCGGACACGTGCACGTAGGCAACGAGGATGCCGTTGACGAGACCGACGGCGAGGCCCGCGGCGATCCCCAGCAGCACCGCCACGGGGACGCTGACGACATCGAGCCACTGGGTGGCGACGATCCCTCCCAGACTGGCGGTGAAGCCGATCGACAGATCGAACTGCCCCAGGATCAGGGCGATCGTGAGGCCGCCGGCGACCATCCCGAGCAGGCTTGCCTGGTTGAGGATGATCAGGAGGTTCGCCGTCGTGGGGAATGTGCTCGGCCGCATGATCGAGAACACCGCCACCAGCGCGACGAGCCCGATCACCGGCGCCAGCTGCCCCAGCGTGACCGCCGGGCGACGCAGCTTTGCGCTTCGAGGTCCCACGGCTGCTCAGCCGCCGTACAGAACGTACGGGGCTTCGTCGGAGACCCGCACGTAGCCGTCCGCGGTCCTGTCGAGCGAGCTGATGTTCTGGGCCGAGGCGAATCCGCCGCGCAGCCAGATCAGGGATGCATCCGGGCCTTGGCCGTCGAGGATCTTGGCTGCCTGCTCACAGGCCACCTGCGCCACCCGGTAGTGGGGTCCGACGAATGTCGCCTGCAACGGCGAGTTGCCCTCGAGCAACGCGATCGCCTCGAGGTCGCCGTTTCCACCGGTCACGAAGATGTCGTCGTCCGCGTCACCGCCCGACCAACGGCCCGCTTCTTCGACCGCATTGGCGGCGCCGATGGCGGGCGAGTCGAAGCCGGCCCAGATCGCGTCCAGGTCAGGATTGGCGAGGATGAATGCCGCTGCCGCGTCGCGTGCATCGGCGACCGGATTGGCGAAGTCGACCTGGTGCTCGGCGACGATCTCGATGTCCGGATAGCCCTGCAGCACCGCCCGCAGGGCAGCTTCGTGGTCGCGGAGACTTGAGTTGGTGTTGTTGTTGATCAACGCGATCTTGCCCTCGCCACCGAGGCGGTCGGCGAGGTACTGGGCCACCGGTGCCATCGCCTCGACCTGGAATCCCTGCACCGCCGTGGTGGCGTTCGGATCCACTCCCGCGTAGCCGAGCACGACCGGAATGCCGGCTTCCTCCGCCGCAGCCACCGATTCGGTGACGGCCGAGGCGGTGACACCGACGAGATAGATCAGGTCGACCGCGTCGTTGGCGACCCACTGGTCGATCGTCGACGCCCCGAGACCGAAGTCCCCGGCGATGTCGACCTGCAGGCCCTCTGCGTTCGCTTCGTCCAGGCACGCCATGAACGGCTCGCTGTTCCTGGTCACACCTTCGACCGGCGCCAGCGTCAGGACGCCGATCTTCTTGCCGTCGAGGCCGGACAGATCGCCGGGAGCGTCGGAAATCGCTCCCTCCCCTGCCGCACCATCCCCTGCCGACGAGTCGGTCACCGGGGCAGCGGAGTCGTTCGAGTCCGCCGCGGACGAGCTGTCGTCCCCGCCCGAGCTGCACGCGGCGAGCCCCACGAGGGTCGCAGCCACACCGACCCAGAGGGCCGACCTTGTTCCTCTCGACGCTTCGCGGTCAGCGCGCATTGCTGTCTCCCCCATGTCCGGGGGACGCGACTCGTCCCCTCCAAGTCTTTAAACTAAACAATCGTTTGGTGCCTGTCAATTCGGACAGAGCGGTGACCACGGAACTCGAATCCGAAAACGACAATGGGCAGGAGTCGGAGACTCCTGCCCATTTGATCCTGGACCGCTTCAGCGGCTGGGGACGTCAGTGCTTGTCGACGACCCCGTCGGCACCCGGTGCTTCCATCATCTCGATGAAGAAGTCGATGCCGAGTTCGGAGACCTCGAGGGTCTCGGGGTCCTGCGAGCGCAGCAGCACCTCTTGGCCCGGCTCACCGATGAACACGGTGAGCACCGAGAAACCCGTTTCCCAGGTGACCGGGGCGTGGCTCGAACCCGGCGTCTCGAAGGCCAGCGAGCCCTTGCGCAGCTGGATATCGCCGTATGCCCAGTCTCCCTGGAGCGTGTAGGCGATGGCGAGGCACAGGTGCTCGTGCATCGGGAACGTCGAGTCGGGCGCCAGCTGGTAGAGGAACACCGCGGTGTTGCGCTCCTTGTTGGCGTACAGCACCTTGACGTACGAACCGCCGAACTCACCCATCTGGACCCACGGGCGCTCGTCGCCGTGGATGAAGACGTCGTCGGGCAGCTGGATCATCGGCCACGGAGTGCCTGCGACCAGGTCTGGGTTACCGGCAGTAATCGTCATATGTCTGTCTCCTCTGGTTGGTACAAGTGAAAGGGTCGAAGTCCAACGCACAGCGAGGCCGTTCCCCCTCCGGGGCACGTTACCCACCGTATGGTTGGTTCGTCAAGCCGTTGCGGGTGCGGCGCCCGCGGCGGAACTCTCCACCGTTGCGGCGTCCGGGCGCGAACCAGCGCGACGCCATCGCCGGCGGCTGACCGCCCCGCGGCGAGCCGACGAGGTGGCGAGGCCGACGGCGAGGATGAGGGCGAGCCCGTTGAACAGGTCGGTCACCCAGAACGCCGCGCCGATCAAGTTCAGACCGCGCACACCAACGGCCAACAAGTACACCGCCAACACCGTGCCCCACACGTTGAACCGATCCGGCTTGAACTGCGTCGCACCCAAGAACGCCGCCGCGAACGCCGGGAGCAGGTAGGAGGGTCCGACCTGCGGGGAACCGGCACCGATGCGCGCCGTCAACACGATCCCCGCGATCGACGCCACCACCGCCGACGTCACGAACGACCCGACGATCAAACGCCCCGTCCGCACCCCAGCCAGACGCGCCGCATCCTCACCACAACCCGCCGCATACAACCGACGACCAACCGGCATGTGCTCCAACACGAACCACAACACCAACGCCACAACCACCAGATACACCGCCGCCGCCGGCACACCCATCACCGACCACGTCGCCAAACCGGTGAACCCACTCGGCAACCCGACGATCTGCTGCTTCCCCGACACGAACACGATCAGACCAGCAAGGATCGAACTCGTCCCCAACGTCGCGATGAACGCATTGATCGCAAAACGCACGACCAACAACCCATTGACCAAACCAATCACCGCACCGATGGCCAACGTCGCCAACACCGCAACCGCCGGATTCCACCCCTGCTTCACCATCAACCACGACACCATCACCGCCGCCATTCCCATCGTGTAACCGACCGAGATGTCGAACACCCCAGCCACCAACGGGACCACCAAACCCACCGCCACCAGCGCCGTCACCGCCGACTGACTCAACACCGACGACAACGTCGTCGTCGTCAAGAACGTCTCCGGCACCCACACCGCGAACAACACCACGAGACCAACGAACACATACACACCACTCGCCCGCCGCAACGACCCAACAAACCAACTCCCGCGAGTCCGGTCGTCGTGCACCGCGGGTGGCGCACTCTGGACGTCGCGTCCCGTCTGCAGACGCTTCAGTACCGCGACGCGCTCGTGCTCGGGGCGCGAGAGCTGCCGTGAGAGCTGCCGGACGAGACGCCGCGGGATGCGCGACACCCGCTGATACCGGTGCCGGCTGGCGAGGCCGACGGCGAGGATGAGGGCGAGCCCGTTGAACAGGTCGGTCACCCAGAACGCCGCGCCGATCAAGTTCAGACCGCGCACACCAACGGCCAACAAGTACACCGCCAACACCGTGCCCCACACGTTGAACCGATCCGGCTTGAACTGCGTCGCACCCAAGAACGCCGCCGCGAACGCCGGAAAGACGTAGGAGGGTCCGACCTGCGGGGAACCGGCACCGATGCGCGCCGTCAACACGATCCCCGCGATCGACGCCACCACCGCCGACGTCACGAACGACCCGACGATCAAACGCCCCGTCCGCACCCCAGCCAGACGCGCCGCATCCTCACCACAACCCGCCGCATACAACCGACGACCAACCGGCATGTGCTCCAACACGAACCACAACACCAACGCCACAACCACCAGATACACCGCCGCCGCCGGCACACCCATCACCGACCACGTCGCCAAACCGGTGAACCCACTCGGCAACCCGACGATCTGCTGCTTCCCCGACACGAACACGATCAGACCAGCAAGGATCGAACTCGTCCCCAACGTCGCGATGAACGCATTGATCGCAAAACGCACGACCAACAACCCATTGACCAAACCAATCACCGCACCGATGGCCAACGTCGCCAACACCGCAACCGCCGGATTCCACCCCTGCTTCACCATCAACCACGACACCATCACCGCCGCCATTCCCATCGTGTAACCGACCGAGATGTCGAACACCCCAGCCACCAACGGGACCACCAAACCCACCGCCACCAGCGCCGTCACCGCCGACTGACTCAACACCGACGACAACGTCGTCGTCGTCAAGAACGTCTCCGGCACCCACACCGCGAACAACACCACGAGACCAACGAACACATACACACCACTCGCCCGCCGCAACGACCCAACAAACCACGCAGGCATCAGTCGACCTCCACCGGGTGGGACGCGATCGGCGCCGCGCTCGGAGTCGATGGGACGTCGTCGGTTCCGTGTCCGATTGCCGCGGCGACCAGTCGGTCGGTCACCAGGTCGTCGCCCTCGAGCGCGGCGGCGATGCTCCCGTCACGCAGCACGAGCACTCGATCGCACAACAACGCCAGCTCCTCGTCGTCGGATGAGCACACGATGATCCCCGTTCCGTTCTCGGCCAGTTGGCGGAGTACGTCGAAGATCGCTGCCTTGGCACCGATGTCGACGCCCTGCGTCGGTTCCTCCAGGAGCAGGACCCTGGGTGCCAGTCGCACGCACTTGGCGAGGACAGCCTTCTGTTGGTTGCCACCGCTGAACTGGGCGAAGTTGCGCTCCGGGTCGAGTGGCGCGAGGCCGATCCCAGAGAGCCACGCCAGCGAATCGGCCTTGTCCTTGGACTTCGAGATCACGCCACCGACGGTGACGGGCGCGAGCAGCGGCAGCGTGACGTTCTCGCGCGCCGTCATCGTCGCGATGCCGCCTCGGACCTGGCGCTCCGAGGGCACGAGGGCCAGCCCGAGCCGCAGCGCATGTGCAGCCGAGAGCCGGGGCAGCGCCACGCCGTCCAGGTCCATCGTCAACTCGGCATCAGGCACGAGGCCGAAGATCGCCCCGGCGACATGCTCTCGACCGGACCCGATCAGTCCGGCGAAGCCGAGAATCTCACCTCGGCCAACGTGGAAGTCGACCGAGTCGAGGAGCGCCGTCCGCATCCCGACGACGCTGAGCAACCGATCGCGATCTGCGGTGCGGGTCCGCGGCACGTCGGACGTGACCGAGCGACCGACGATCAACTGGACGAGACCGTCGTGATCCAACGACCTCGTCGACACCGAGGCCACACATTTCCCGTCCCGCAGCACCGTCGTCCGATCGGTGTGTGCGAACACCTCGCCCAGGTGATGCGAGACGAAGAGGACGCCCGTGCCGCGCTCGACGACCTGCTCGACCAGCTCGAAGAGTCTTCCGGCCTCACGTTCGGGCAGCGCTGCGGTGGGCTCGTCGAGCACCAGCACCCGAGGGGTGCTCTCGCCGCCGACGGCGCGGAGAATGGCGACCGTGGTTCGTTCAGCCTGGGTCAGGGTCGAGACCGGCTGCGTGACGTCGAAGTCGACCCCGAACTCCTCGAGCAGTCGACGCGCTCGATCGCGCTCCGCGTGCCATCGGATCCGACCCGAGCGAGCCGTGAGGAACGACCTGCCCAAGGCGAGGTTCTCGGCGGTCGACATCCCCGAGACGAGCCCGAGATCTTGATGGATGAACTGGATGGCCCGCCGAGCCTGGAACTGGCGATCGGACGGCGAGAACGCTTCGCCATCGAGGCTGAACGTTGCCCCGGGGTCGGCGACGTGGAAGCCCGCGAGGACCTTGATCAACGTGGACTTGCCGCAGCCGTTCTGCCCGACCAGCGCGTGGACCTCGCCGGCGGCGATGTCGAACGACACGTCGTCGAGGGCGCGTTGGCCAGGGAATGTCTTCGAGAGATGTTCGATCGTCAGCATGAGTGGTCCTGCAAGCCACCTCGCCGGCGCCGCGCGATCTCTGCGGCGCCGGCGAGGCGAGCGAGCTCAGCGCTCGGAGACGAGCGCCGTCGACGTGAGGCTCAGACGCCCCACAGTCCCTGGAAGAGCGCCTGGTAGCCGTCGATGCCCGGCCAGTTGACGGCCGGATCGTCGATGTTCTCCTCCGTCAGGATCTGGATCGGGAGGTGGACGTCGTGGTTGGAGACGTCGTCACCGTTGAGGACCCGGACGGCGGCGTCGATGCTGAGGTAGCCGACGAACTCGAGCGCCATGCCGATGTCGGCAGCCTCGAGTTGGCCGTTCACGATGCGGCTGTACGTGTCGGGGCTTCCGCCCTGCGCGATCGCCTGCACACCATCGAGCAGGCCGGCCTCCGCCAACGCCGGCTCGACACCGATGAGCACCTCAGCGAATGCCCCGACGATCCAGTTGGTGTCCGGATTGGCCTGGAGATAGGCGACGACCTGGGCAGGCAGCGCCGTGCCGATGTCGGCCGCCGAGATCGCCACCGCTTCGTAACCGCATGCCGGGCAGTACTCCGCGAACGATGCCTCGAACGCCTCGCGCTCCACTTCGAGAATGGCGAAGTCCGGGGCGTAGAAGAACACCGCATTCGCCGCACCCTCGGATTGGGCGGTGACGTAGGCGGCCATCAGCTCACCCTGAAGCTTGAAGCGGTCGACGCTGATGATGTTGGCGACCACTCCGTTGCCGACTCCCTCGGGGATCGAGTACTGGATCACCGGAATGCCGGCGTCCTCGAGGGTTGCCAGCTGGCTGGCGTACAGCTCGGTCGAGGCGCCGCCGGACATCACGACGTCGGGCTTGTCCTCCGCCGCTCGCGTCCATGCCGCGTTGGTCTCCTCCGGTGTTGCGCCGGCCGGGATTCGGGTCACGGTCCAGCCGAGCGAGTCGGCGGCCTCCTCGATGCCGTCACCGATCAGCTGGCAGGAGAGCACGCCGCACTCGATGAAGTACACGCTGACGTCGGCGGGCACGGACTCGACGGGGTCAGGCAAGATCGACTCGGTCGGCGCCTGCAGGTACTGCTCGACGATCGCCTGCGCCGCAGCGAGCCCGTCACCGTCTGAATCCGCTTCGGCGGGAGCGGATGTCCCGTCCACCGTCGCCGACGTCTCCGTCGTCGTGTCGGCAGGCGTCGGCGAATCCGAGGCGTCGTCGTCGGAGCCGCAGGCCGCCGTCGCAAGGACGAGACCGAGTACGGGCAGAACGGTGGCGAGTCGCCGGATCCGATGGTGCGTAGTCATGAAAGTTCCCCCTCGAGCGCGGACGACACCGTCGTCGCGATCTGTCAATAAACCAACAAACGTTTGTATTCAGAACCTGAGATTCGTGCCCGTTCAGACGTTGAAGCCGCCCTCCATGACACCCGTGGCGATCCACTCCTCGATCGCAGCCCGGTTGGCGTCATCGACGTATTCGATGCGCACGCCATCGAGTTGCGTCGGGTCGTTGAACCAGACGAACGTCGAGCCGTCCTCGGCGACGATGCGCATCGGTACGCGCAGGCCCTGACGGTGGAACTCCGCCGTCTTGGCGGCGTTGTCCGACTCCCAGATGCCGACGTGGTGGATCCCTTCCCCGTGCTGCTCGAGTGAGTACAAGCCGGTGTCCCGGGCTTCCATCAACTCCCAGTACGGCGGACCCTGGCGGGAGTACGTCACGAGTGCATCGAACTCGTGCGGATCGGGATCCTCCAGCCGGTTGAAGTGGACCACGGTCGGTTCGTTGAACGTGACTCCCAGAACCGCCGAGAAGCGCTCCATCGCCGCGCGGATGTCCTTCACCAGGATTCCGATGTGGAAAAAGGTCTCGCTCATCACTCCCCCTCAGAAGCTGACACCACGGCGCCTCCTGGCGCCGGGGTCACCGTAACACAACGAACGGTGGGTCTCTATCCTTCGAGGTGGACACCGCGCCGTCTGCGCTCGGCACGGTGCCATCAGTTGCCCGCGACGCGACGGTCGTAGCCCTCCCAGTAGGGCTCGCGGAGCAGCTTCCGCTGGATCTTGCCGACCGGGCTCTTCGGGAGCGGCGTGGTCCGGAACTCCACCCCGGTGGGCTTCTTGTAGGAACCCAACTCTCGGGCGCACAGATCGATGATCTCCTGCTCCGAGACCTCGGCGCCCTCATCGACGACGCAGAGCGCGAGCGAGCTCTCACCCCACCGTTCGTGCGGCACCGCGACGACCGCCACCTCGACGACCGCGGGATGTCCCTGGATCACGTTCTCCAGTTCGGCGGGCCAGATGTTGAAGCCGCCCGAGATGATCATGTCGTCCTTGCGGTCGAGGACGTACAGGTAGCCGTTCTCGTCGAGCTTGCCGATGTCACCCGTGAGGACGAAGTCGTCAGCGGTCATCCGGCTCGCCGTCGCCTCGGGATTCTCCCAGAAGCCCAACATCTGGCCATCACAACGAATGGCGATCTCCCCCTCCGCACCGATGTCGAGCACCACCGAGGAGTCGTCGGCATCGCGGATCTGCAGGTAGGCGAACGGGAGCGCCCGGCCGGCGGAGCGCAGCGGGTTCGAGCCCTCCACGTCGGAGAACCACTCCTCCGGCCCCATCATGCACACTGGGAGCGCTTCGGTCTGGCCGTACCCCTGGTACAACGTCGGTCCGAAGACCTCGCGTGCCAGCAACGCCGTCTCGTCGGTGATCGGTGCGCCTCCGATCTGAATGACCTTCAGGTGCGCCCAGTCGTGTTCCCGCGCCCTGGGGTTCCGCGCCAACGCGTTGAGCATCGCGGGAACGCAGAACATGTAGGCGACGCGTTCGCTCGCCATCACCTCGATCGCCTCATCGGGGTCGAAGTGGTCGAGGAGGATGTTGACGCCGCCCGACAACCACGTCGGCGTGTAGAGGTAGCCCGATCCGTGCGAGATCGGTCCCATGTGCAGGCAGGGATCGCCGGCCTGCATGGGGGGAAAGTTGTAGAACCAGTCGCGCCCCGCAGCGAGCCATGACCGGTGGGTGTACGCGACGCCCTTCGACTTGCCTGTCGTCCCGCCCGTGTGCCGGATGATGTACGGATCATCGGGATCGATGTGGACGTCGGGGTCCACCGACGACTGTGCGGCGAGCCATCCCTCGTAGGAGTCGTCGCGGACCAGCACGTGTTCGAGGTCGGGAAGCTCGTGGCGAATGGCGTCGATGTCGGACACGTACTGCTCCGCCACGACGACGGCGCGGCAACGAGTGTGGCCGAGCATGTGGGCGTGGCTGTCCACCGAGTTGCGGGCATACAGCGGCACACGCACCAGGCCGGCGGCGCCGGCACCGGCGAAGAGATCTTGGGCGCCGACGGAGTTGTCCTCGAGTACGCCCACACGGTCTCCCGGTTGCAGGCCCAGTGCCAGCAGCCCATTGGCCGTCCGCAGCCCACGGTCCCACGCTTCGGCGTAGGTCAATCGGGTGTCGCCGTGCACGATGGCGAGGCGACGAGAATTGAAGACCGCCGCTTGGCGCATCAGTCCACGAACATCCATGGGTCAGGCACTCCTCAACGCGAGAGGGAGCTCGATGAGACCGCGCGACAGCATCGTCGGATGCCAATCGAGGGCCTCGGGTGTCGTCGACAGCTCGAGCTCCGGGAACGATTCGATCAAGCCCATGATCGCCAACCGGGCTTCGAGCCGAGCCAGCGGCGCTCCGAGGCAGTAATGGATGCCAACGCCGAAGCCGGTGTGGTTCGACGCCGACCGGGCGATGTCCAGGCCGTCCGGGTCGGCATAGGCGGCCGGATCGCGGTTGGCAGCGAGATTGATCAGGAACACACGCTCGCCAGGCGAGAGCTGACGACCATCGATCTCATGGGCCTCGCGCACGAGTCGCACGGTCGCTCGCGCCGGGCCGTCGAAGCGGACGATCTCCTCGACCGCCGAATCGATGAGACTCGGATCGCTCTGCAGGCGGGCGAGCTGGTCACGGTTGCTGAGCAGCGCCAGCATGCCGTTGCCGATGAGGTTCGTCGTGGTCTCGTGGCCGCCGAAGAGCAACAGCGTGCACGTGGCCACCAGCTCCTGCCGCGACAACGCGTCGTCGCCTTCCTTCTCCAGCAGCACGCTGATCAGGTTCTCTCCCGGGTGCTGCTCGAAATGGGCGATGAGGTCGACGAGGTAGTCGCGCAACTCGAGCATCGCCAGCGCTGCCGAGTGGAACCGGTCCTCTTGGCCGTAGGCGCCGAAGACGAGCGCCGAGAGCTTGTCCGACCACGCCTTGAAGAGGTCGCGTTCGTCCGGCGGCACGCCGAGCATCTGGGCGATGACGACCGCGGGGAGCGGGTAGGCGAACGATCCGATCAGCTCGACCTCGTCGGCGCCGCGAAGCTCGTCGAGCAGCTGTGCAACCGTCTGCTCGATCTCCGCCTCGCGTGCTCGCACGACGCGCGGGGTGAACGCGCGGGCGACCAGCGTCCGGAGCCGGGTGTGCTCCGGTGGGTCCCGGAACACGAGCCAATCCTTGAGGATCTGGAAGGTGTCGTCGACCGCGTCGGATTCGGCGGCGCGGTTCACCGCCGTCTCGAACGGCGTGATGCGTTCGGCCGTGAGTGCGGGGTTGCGCAGGGCCGCGTGCACGTCTTGGTGGCGCGTGAGCACCCATGCCTTGTGACGCGGGTTCCAGTGCACCGGATCGTGCTCGCGGAGTCGGGCGAAGTAGTCGTGCGGGCGGCGAACCGCCTCGTCGCTGAGGAGGTTCTCCTCGAACTCGTGCCCTGAAGTGTCCATCGTGCTCGTTCCCGGCGTCGTCATGCGAGGGTCATCCCGCCGTCCACGGTGAGGATCTGCCCGGTGACGAACGATGCGTCCGGCCCGACCAGGAAGCTCACGGCGCCGGCGATGTCGGCCGCATCGGCGAAGCGGCGCATCGGGATGCCCCGCAGCGCCGACTTCTCGATCGTCGCGACATCGACGTTGGCGACCGCCGCCGCCCGGGCGAGCGTGCCGTCGATCATGTCGGTGGGCGTCAGCCCGGGGGCGACGCAGTTCACACGGATCTGATATCGGGCGAGCTCCAGTGCTTGCTGCTCGGTCAGCCGCTCGACGGCGCCCTTCGATGCGCAGTAGGCGCCGTACCGGCCGAGGACCCGGTGCCCAGCGGTCGAGGAGAGATGGACGATCGACTTCGTAGCGGCGCTGCTGGCCGCCATCGCCGGCACGAGGACCGACGTGAGGCGATGCAGGCTGGTGAGGTTGACCATCACGGTGCGATCCCACAGCTCGTCCGGCGTCTCGTGCGCCATGTAGCTGTTCGCCTCGCCGGCGCTTCCGTGGTTGTTCACGAGCACGGCGAGTGCCCCCAGGTCAGCAGCCATGTCGTTGAGGCGCTCCGCCGTCGACTTGTCGGACAGGTCCCCCCATGTCGCCGACGCCCGGCCGCCCGAGGCCTCGATCTCCTCGACGACCGACGCCGCGCCGCGCCATCCGCTGGCCGTCTCGGCCGGCAAGAGAGTCGCTGGATCGCTCGATCGTTCATGAACCAGCACGGCGAACCCGTCACGAGCAAGGCGACGAGCGATGGCGCGGCCAATGCCGCGCTCCCGACCGGCGCCCGTGACGATTGCGATATCAGGCTTCATGCTCATCGCTGCCACCATCCCAAACACTTATAGGTTAACGGAGGGAACCGCAGCGGCTCCTCGACTGAATGTGACGCATCGTAGCAGTACATGATGAATCGGAGAGTATAAACCAACCCACCGATCGTTGTGTTACCCTCCGCTGATTGGTCTCGACGATGAGAAGGGGTGCCCGTTGAGAGAACCGTTCGTCATCGATGTGGAAGGGGTCCGCAAGACCTATCCCGGTGTCACCGCGCTCGACGACGCCCGTCTCCGAGTCCGCAGCGGCGAGGTCCACGGCCTCGTGGGCGAGAATGGTGCGGGCAAGTCAACGCTGATCAAGATCCTCGCCGGGTCCGTCGCACGCGACAGTGGCTCGATCGAGATCGAGGGCGTTTCCGCCCAGCTGGGCAGCGAGGCCGAGGCGTACGCACGCGGGTTGCGGTTCATCCACCAGGATGTGGCGCTGGTCCCCCGGATGACCGTCGCCGAGAATCTGTTCCTCGGGCAACGGATGCCGCACGTGGGGCCGTTCGTCGCCCGGGCTCGATCCAACGCCGCGGCGGTCGAGATGTTGCGGGGGTTCCTCGACGTCGATCCGTCGCGCACGCTCAGCTCGCTGAGCATCGCCGAACGTTGGATGGTCGGCATCGCCAGGGCGTGTTCGGGCACGCCGAGACTCGTCGTGATGGACGAGCCGACCGTCGCCCTCGCGGACGCCGAGGTGGAACGCGTGTTCAGCGCCGTCGAGCGCTTGCGATCCGACGGGATCGCGGTGCTCTTCGTGTCGCACCGACTCGGCGAGATCCTGCGCATCGCCGACTCGGTGACGGTCATGAAGGACGGGCGCACCGTCGCTCACCACGAGATCGCCGATCTCGATCGCACCAGTCTGATCTCGCTCATCGTCGGCGAGGAGGGTGCCGATCTCGGCGGGCTCGACCGCCCGGCAGCGCCGCGTGAGCGGATCGTGCTCGAGGTCGACCGGTTGAGCGGGGGGCCCGTCAGGGACGTCAGCTTCCAGGTGCGCAGCGGCGAGATCCTCGGCATCGGCGGACTGGTCGGGTCCGGCCGGAGTTCGCTGCTGATGACGCTGTTCGGTGACCATCGGGCGACGAGCGGGCACGTGAAGATCGACGGCGCGACGCTCGATGCACGATCGCCACGAGACGCGATCGCGGCGGGGGTGGCCATCATTCCGGAGGAACGCCGGGATCAGGGGCTCCTGATGACGCGCACCGTGCGCGAGAACGTCGTGCTCTCACACCTCCGCGACTTTCGACGGGCGCGGCATCTGCCGTTCCCGGATCGGGGCGAAGAGACGGCGCGGGTCGAGACCGAGATCGCCCACCTGCGCATCGCCACGACCGGGCCCGAGCAGAAGGTCGCCACCCTGTCAGGCGGGAACCAGCAGAAGGTGCTGCTCTCACGGGCCCTCGTCGGGCGCGAGACGAAGGTGCTCCTGCTCGACGAACCGACCAAAGGCGTCGATGTCGGCGCCAAGCACGAGATCCTGCAGCTGATCGAGCGGCTGGCCGCTGACGGTGTCGCCGTGGTGATCGCCTCGTCGGATCTCGAGGAGGTCGCCGCGATCGCCCACCGGGTGCTGGTGCTCCGGGAAGGCCGAGCCGTCGGCTGCCTCGACGGCCCGGTGACCGAGGAGCAGATTCTCGAACTGTGCTACGCCTCGAACGAGCACGACGACCCGACCACGACGACCGAAAGGCTGTGTTCATGATCAACGAGTCCGACCGATGGGTGATCGACCGCGACGACGCGGTGTGTGTGCTGCGCTTCGACGGGGGCGAGCGCCGCACGATGACGATCGCCGATGCCGGCGCACTCGCCGCCCTCCTGACGGAGCGGGCCAATCGGGAATCGCCGCCGGTGCTCGTGCTGGTGTTCGACGTGCTGCACGCCGAGCTCCGCGAGGTCCGCGAGATGGCCGACGGCCGTCCGATCAGCGACTGGGCTCCGTGGGTCGACGCCATCTCCGGCATCGAGAACTACCCGAGCGCCGTGATCGTCGCCGTGCCCGTGCAGGCCACCTGCGGCGGACTCGAGATGAGCGTGGCCGCCGACATCCGGATCGCCGCGCCCGATGCCGTGCTCGGCGTGATGGAGACACGAATGGGCATTCTGCCGGGCGCCGGCGGCACGCAGCGTCTCCCGGAGCTGATCGGACGCGGCGATGCGGCGCTGCTGGTGCTCACCGGCGATGTGGTCTCCGGGACCGAGGCGCATCGGATGGGGCTGGTGCAGCTGCTGGCCGACGATCCGGTGAGTCGCGCGGTGCAGCTCGCCGAACGCCTGACGAAGATCGGGTTTCCCGTCCTCGCCGCGGCCAAGCGGGCGCTCGCTGGCGGACGGACGCGTCCCGCCGATGGCTTCCGCAACGAGGGCCGAGCGTTCCTGTCGATCGTCGGGACCGACTTCACCAAGTCCCGCCTCGACGCCTGGTTGCACGATCAGGATCATGCGATCTCACCGGCGCTCGACCGAGGTCCGTTGCCGTAACGGATGATCGCACCTCGGGCAGGGACTGCCCGAGGTGCGGATGATCGAGTGGTTCGAAGAGTCGGCCGAGGAGGCGAGGCCTCAGCCGGCAGCCGAGGGTGCCGATGGAGCGCTCCCGCTCCCCCGCTCCAGGAGCACGACGACGCAGGCGTTGCCGTCGATGCCGGCGACGCCGCCACCCATCGTCTCGACGAGGCCCAGGCGGGCACCCTCGACCTGGCGGGGTCCGGCGACGCCACGCAGCTGCCATGTGATCTCAGCAATCTGGGCGAGGCCGGTCGCGCCCAGCGGGTGCCCCCGGGACAGTAGCCCGCCCGAAGGATTGACCGGTTGTGGCCCACCGATTTCGGTGTGGCCGTCGCGGAGCAGTTGCACCCCGTCGCCCTCGGCGGCGAGACCGATCGCTTCCGAGGTGACGATCTCACCGATGGTGAACGCATCGTGGCACTCGATGACGTCGACGTCCGACGGTGACCACCCCGCCATCTCATACGCCCCCTGGGCCGTCGCCTGGACCAGTTCGAAGCCCCAGGCATGATCGGAGCGATAGTCCCAGAGCGCTCCCGACATCAGGTTCGAGGCGCGGACCACCACCTCCGATGCCGCGCCACTGGAGTGGCCGAGTACCGCCGCCGCCGCACCATCGGCGATCGGACAGCACTGCAGCAGCGTCAGCGGGTCGGCGATCATCCGCGACCCGAGCACCTCCTCCACCGTGTGCGGCGTGCGGTGCTGCGCCCGGTCGTTGCCGGCCGCGTGGCGATGGTTCTTCACCGACACCAGGGCCAGGTCGCGGTCGGTCACGCCATGGATCGCTTGGTACCGGGTCGCGGCCAACGCATACAGGCTGGGGAGAGCCAGACCGGAGCGACCCTCGGGGTCGGTGGATTCCGGATGGATCGCACCCGCGAAGTTGTCGGTCATCTTCTCCACGCCGACCGCGAGCACGTGGCGGAACCGACCCAACTCGATCATCGCCGCGGCCTCGTGAAATGCGGTGGTTCCGCTGGCGCACGCGTTCTCGACGGTGATGATCGGGATGCCCGTCAGGCCCAAGTGGTGCAACGCACGCTGTGCCACGCCTGGCGCACCGAAGACCGAGCCGACGTACACGGCGTCGATCGACGGATGTCCGGCGTCGGCGAGCGCCTCGGTCACGGCGGACCAGATCAGCTCGCTCGGGTGCAACGAGGGCTGCTTGCCGAAGTACGAGGTGCCGACACCCAGGATCGCTGCGGTCATGCCGCGACCTCGGCGCACAGGTCGCCCTCATTCGTGAGGCCGGTGAGGTGCACCCGGGCACCGACTGCCGCGCGCTCCGAAGCGCCCGCCAGGTGGCACAAGACGCGCGGACCGTCGACGATGTCCACATAGGCGATCGCATAGGGAGGTTGGCGTCCCGGCACGGGAACTCGTACGACCGTCGAAGACCAGACGGTCCCCTGCGGCCCGAACGAGGCAGGGACGACACCGCCGCCGCATGCGGGACAGGATTCGGCCTGGCTGAGTGTCTTCAGGTCGCAGGTGACGCAGCAATTTCCGCTGATCGTCACCCCGAGTTCGCCCTGATCGAGCAGGTGGGGCCGCGGGTCAGGTGTGGTGGTCATCATCCTCCAGTGGTCGATTGAGGACGTAACCTACCATTCGTTTGGTATAGATCGGAAAGCCCCGCGTGGCCGCCAATCGAGGCGTCGCCGCACCGGACACGGGGCCGACAGCGCCGAGAACCGTCGCCTATGACGTCGCGATCTGCTCGACGTCGAACGTGCCCACGCCGTCGATGACCTCGACGAGGTGGTCGCGGAGGTAGCGCTCCGCCGAGCTCGGGTCGTTGCTGCCCACCGTGAACGTGAACGCATCGATCTCGCCGTCGGTCCAGCTGACGACGCAGGCGTCGGCCTGGCACCACTGTCGAATCGGCCCATCTTCGCCGACGAGTTCGAACCCGTCGGTGAGCACCGCAGCGAACGGCGCCGGGAGGCTGACGCCGATGGACATCGTGTTGTCGGTACTGCCGCAGAACAGCACTCCGCCGGCCTCGGCGAGCCAGTCGCCGTCGAAATCGGCGAGCAGCGGACAGCCCTCACCACCGCCGAGGTCGTAGTTGTCTTCGAGATCGTCGCTGAGCGCGGCGATCTCCGCCAGCACGTCCTTGGCATCGGCGAGCGCCGCGGGATCGACCGCGGGCAGGCCGCCCTCACCCGCCGCCGTGTCGTCGGCGGTGCCTGTCGGCGCCGTCGGCGTCGATGGCGGGGTCTCGGCGGCCGTCGAAGGGGTGTCGGCGGTGACCGTGTCCGTGGACGCGGGGGTCGTGTCGGCGGTCGCCGCCGTCGTTTCGGTGACATCAGGTGCCGCGGTGGTCGAGCTCTCGGTGGCGGCTGCGCCGTCGTCGTCGCTCCCGCAGCCGACACCGCTGAGCATCAATAACGCCGTGGCGGCACCCGCGAGTGAGAAACGCCGGACCGGGACCGTGGATCGAGCCATTCGCATCTCGCCACGATGACACCGCCGCGCATTACGTAAACAAATCTGTGCCGAGTGGCCGCATTTGCGCGTAGCGGCTGGGATCTCTGTCCGACCAGTACGTCTTTCCTGCCATCAGCCTTTTCGGAGCGCGAGCATGTAGCAGCCGTACACGATGTTGCGGCTGTGCAGAACTGCTCAGGCGCCGCGGACGGCGGCGACGAACGCCCGCATCAGCTCGGCGTCCTTGCGGTCGCCGTCGGATGCGACACCCGAGATCACGTCGACACCAGCCGGGCGGACGGTGGCGATCGCCTCGGCGACGTTGCCCGGGTGCAGCCCGCCGGCCAACACCACGGGCACATCGATCGTCTCGGCCACGACGCGGGCGACGTCCCAGTTGAAGACCTCACCAGTGCCGGCCGGGCGGTCGGCGCTGCGCGAGTCGAGCAGGATTTCGGCTGCCCCGGCGTCGACGAACGTGCGCGCCGTGGCGACCCAGTCGGCGGCCGGGCCGTTTGGTCGGCCGACGTCGGCACGCAGGGCCTTGATCACCCGCACCCCGCTCCGGGCGACCGCCTCGACTACGGCCGGTGGCTCGTCGCCGTGCAGTTGGGCGACGTCGACGCCTGCCTCGCCGACGATCCGCAGGATGCTCTCCGCCGATCCACCGACGACCGCCACGCGCTCGGCACGTTCCCGCCTGTTCCATCAGCGCCCGTGCCGCGGCGACGTCGAGCTGCCACGGCACCGGCTGCGGGTAGCCGATCACGAAGCCGAGCCGATCGGCGCCGGCGGCGATCGCCGCGGCGACGTCGTCGGCGTGGGTCATCCCGCAGATCTTCACCGACACGCGCGGCGCGCCCGGTGAGCTCACACCCATCCGATCGCGCAGAGCTCACGCACCGCCGTGGCCGGATCCGCGGCGCGCAGGATCGCCGTGCCGACCAGCACGGCGTCGGCCCCGGCGTCGCGGGCGCGGCGAGCATCGTCGGGCCCGCTGATCGCACTCTCGCTGACCCGTGGGGCGTCGAACGGCAGGTCGGCGATCACCCGCTCGGTGCGCGACACGTCGCCGTCGTCGATCTCGCCGATTGCGATGTCGCGGTTGTTGATGCCGATCAGGCTCGGTGCGATGGCGTGGGCCTGCAGGAACGCCACCTCGTCGGCGTCGTGCACCTCCACCAAGGTCTCGAGCCCGAGGTCGATCGCGGCCGCGTGCAGTTCCAGGAAACGCTCGGGCGTCGAGCATGCGGACCGTCAGCAGCTGCGCCTGGGCCCCGGCATCGACGGTCTCGGCGAGGTCGGCAACGGTCGCCGGGAAGTCCTTGCGCAGGATCGGCAGGTCGGTCACCGCAGCGGACGGCGCGGATGAGGTCGACCGATCCGCCGAAGTCGTTGGCCTCGGTCACCACCGAGATCCCCGCCGCACCGGCGTCGGTGTAGGCGGTGGCGAGATCGCGCGGATCGCGACCGGCCAACAGGTCGCCCTCCTTCGGCGAACGCACCTTGACCTCGGCGATCACGGCCATCGCCCGCTCCGCCTGGCGGCGGCGGATGGAGGCGACGAGCGAGGTCACTCGAGTGCGTTCGAGGCAACGACGATGTCGGCCAGCTTGTCGGGCGGCGGCGCCGGAGTCGATCGTTTCCTGGCCTTCGTGATCCCCTCCTCCGGGCTGTCGGAGAGACCAGCGACGTAGAGCGCGAACCCAGTGTTGAGCAACAGGAAGTCGCGGCGCGGGCCCGTGTCGGTGCCGTCGAAGATGTCGCGGATCACGTGGGCGTTGAACGCGGGTATCCGCCGCCCTTGACGTCGTCGAGCGTCGCCCGCTTGAACCCGAAGTCCTCCGGCGTGATCTCGTAGCGCTCGACCTTGTCGCCCTTGACCTCGGCGATCGTCGTGGGCCCGAGGATCGAGATCTCGTCGAGCCCGTCGACGCCGTGGGCGACGACGACGTGCTGCATGTCGAGCTGGGTCACCGCGTCGCCGACCAGGTCGACCAGTTCGGGCTGGTAGACGCCCATCAGGTGGTGCGGCGCCCCGGCCGGGTTGATCAGCGGGCCGATGATCGTGAAGAAGATCGTCTTGATCCCGAGCGCCTGCTCGGGGGAGAAGACCTTCAGCATGAGCGGGTGGAAGTTCGGCGCGTAGAGGAAGCTGATCCCGATCTCCTCGATCAGCTGCTCGCCCTGCTCCGGCGTGAGCTCGACGTTGATCCCGAGCGCCTCGAGCGCGTCGGCGCTGCCCGACGACGCCGAGATCGAGCGGCTGCCGTGCTTGGCGACCGGCGCGCCGGCGGCGGCGGTCAGGATCGCGTTGGCGGAGCTGACGTTGAACGTCTGCAGCCCGCCGCCGGTGCCGCACATGTCGGTCAGGTTCCCGTCGACGTCCGGCGCTGATCTGGACGCAGTTCGCGCGCATCGCCCGGACGATGGAGGCGACCTCGTCGACGTCGGGCCCTTCATCAGGAGCGCGACGAGGAACCCGGCGATCTGCACCTCGCTGACGACGTCGTCGCGCATGTTCTCGATGAACTCGGTGATCTCGGCCTCGGACAGGTTCTGGTTCTGGGTGAGCTTGGACAGACTGTTGCGGTAGAGCGTGGACATCGGGCGCGCTTTCAGAACTTGTAGGTACGGAACGTCATGAGGGTCGTCGTGTCGATGATGCCGGGGACGACGTTGAGCTTGCCGCTGATGACCTCACCCATCCGCTCGTACTCCTCCACCTGGACCTTGGCGACGAGGTCGTACGGTCCGGTCACGGAGTAGACCTCGGTGACCTCGGGGATCGTGCCGAGCTCTTTGGCCAGGCCGACGACATCGCCCGGCGAGGCGTTGATGAGGACTAACGCGGTGATCATGGGGCTCCTCCTGCGATGCGCGGCAACGTGTCTGCGGGGGCAGCGCGTGGCCCCGTGACGACCGGATCGTACGCACCGACGGCACAACGGACGGAATCCGCGGACCCCGGCCATCCGAGCGCCAGTCAGCGCCGCCGTGCCGCGTGGACCTCGACTCCGGCCGTGCTTTCGTGATCTCGTGCGGCAATAGTTGCTCAACGAGTTCACGAGAACGCTCCGACAGCGCCTGCGGCCTAGCTTCTGTACGTGGAGATCGACCCGCGACGGCGCGCCCTCGTGCGAATGAAATTCGTCGCCACCGGCCTGCTCCTGGCTGCCGCCGTCGTGTTCCTGATCGCCCGCACGTTCCACGGCGATCCCGCCATCTGGGGCTACGTGGAGGCTGGTGCGGAAGCCGCGATGGTCGGCGCGCTCGCCGATTGGTTCGCGGTGACCGCGTTGTTCCGCCACCCGCTCGGCCTGCCCATCCCCCACACGGCGATCATCCCCCGGCGCAAGGACGAGATCGGGCGTTCGCTGGGCCAGTTCGTCGAAGGCAACTTCATGTCCCGCGAGATCATCGGTGAGCGACTGCGCGGCGCGGGGATCGCCCGCCGGCTCGGTGAGTGGGTCAGCGTCGCGGAGAACGCGACGCGAGCAGCGGATGCGATCGCCGACGTCTTGACGAACACGATCAAGGTGCTCGACGACGACGAGGTGTCCGCTGCGCTCGAGCAGATGGTCGAGCAACGGATTCGGGCAACGGACGTGTCACCACTCGTCGGCCGGGCGATCGACCTCGCCGTCGAGGGCGACCATCACGAGCGGCTGTTCGACGCCGTGCTCACGGCCGCGGGCAACCTCATGGAGGACAACCGCGACACGTTCCGGGCCCGGTTGTCCGAGGAGTCGCCCTGGTGGGTGCCGGAGCCGATCGACGACCGCGTGTTCGCCAAGGCCTATGCCGGGGTGCGGCGACTCCTCGACGACATCGCTCGCGATCCGGACCATCCGATCCGTCAGACCGTGGAACGGCGGATGCTGGACTTCGCCGGGCGCCTGAAGACCGACCCCGAGATGCTCTCGAAGGGTACGAATCTCAAAGAGGAGCTGCTCGCCCACCCCGACTTCAGGGCGTGGACCGCAAGCCTCTGGCGTGACGCGAAGCACGGGCTGTTGGACGCGACGTCGACGCCAGGCAGCGAGCTGCGCCGACGCATTGCGGCGACGATGCAGCAGCAGGGCATCCGCCTGGTTGGCGATCCCGACCTGCAAGCGCGGGTCGACGAGTCGATCCAGCGCGGCGTGTACTACGTCGTCGACAACTACCGCAGCGAGGTCAGCGGGCTCATCGAATCGACGATCGCGAAGTGGGACGGCCCGTCGACGGCTCGGCTCATGGAGCTCCAGGTCGGGCGCGACCTGCAGTTCATCCGCATCAACGGCACGATCGTCGGGTGCCTCGTCGGCGTGCTCATCCACGCGTTCACCCAGGTGCTGTAGCGCACCATCACAGCAACTGCGTGCTCGAACGAGTTGCCGATCTCCACGCCAAATCCTGCCGACTTCCACGCACTCGAAACCCTCGTCGGGGTCGAGAATGCCCGGATCAGTCGTCGACGGTGAGTTCGTGCACGATGGTCTCCGCCGCAGCGCCGAGGGCGACGCTCGTTGCCGGACTTGCACAACGCAACCGGTGGCCCCCTTGGGTGAGCGCCAACCAGATCAGGCCGAGATCGTCGGTCGTGATGCCCGGTCTGGGTGATCGGTGCCTCGATCGCAGGAACTCGTCGAGATGCCCGGTCAGATCCGCAGCGAGGTGTCGGTACGCGTCGGCGATCGTCGCGCACTGCTGTTCGTTGCCGAGCTCGATCAGGAATGCGAGCGACGGATCGACGAGACCAGGCGACGGTCCGACGAGGGCGTTCGTGATCGATCCGAGATCGCGGTGAGAGTCGAGTGCCGCGCGTTGGGCTCGGCGCCGCTCGGCAAGCAGGTCGACGAGGATGTCGGCCATCATGACCTCACGTGTGGGCCACACGTTGTAGATCGTGCGTCGGCTGACGCCCGCGAGCGTTGCGACCCGGGCGATCGTGACGTAGTCGAGCACGTCTGGCCCGTCTGTGGCGGCGACGGGATCGCCGATGGAGTCGACGAACAGATGCGTCGCGGTGTCGAGCGCTTCGATCTGCAAATCGGTCCAGACTCGCTTCGGCACGGGGATCTCATAGGGCGCGGGCGCCGCGGCACTTCGTCGCCCTCCGCCATCGGACCGCCGAATCCGAAGTAGGTGGCGCGCGTGGCCAAGGCCAGCAGCGTCCACGTGTGCGTTCCGTGCCCGAAGTCGACCGTGGTCCGTCTGTTGCAGCGCTCCAGCCCGAGGCGGTGAAGCAGCGACAGGCCCTCGGCGATGCACCACAACGACGCGGCCATCTCGAGCAGGACCTGGCCGTCCGCATGTCGGCCGATCACTGCCATCGAAGCGGCGAGGTCGGCACCGAACACGTCGAGCCGCTTCGCCTCGACGTGCTGGCGGATCTCACCCAGGTCCTCCACAGCGGGGTAGCCGAGTGACGCAGCTCTGATCACCACGCGGATGTCGTCGAAGGCGATGTTCTGCACCTGGTTGGTGCGAGTCGACATCACTTCGTCGACCTCGCGGGCCGCAAGGCGAGGCGGCGAGGCCCGCATCCCGGCGGGGAGTGCGTTCCACGGCATGTCGTGGTCGGGCTGCGCGTAGTTGATCTCGTAGGTGATGTAGCGCGTCAGGTCGATCCAGAAGTCGTACTGCGACGCCCACAACCGGTAGAGCGCCGGTCTCGTGATCCCCAACGCATCGGCGACGTCGCTGAAGGACACGCGTGCGGCGAGGAACGGTGCTTCGGGCAGGCCATCGCTCATCGGGAGGTGAGCGAGGTCTGCAGCGACGCGGCGGTACCTGGCAGCGGGCGACGTCCGGGTGATCGACCGCCGGATGGGCCGGATGGGCCGTCTGAGGAGTGGCGCCACCATGTCGACCATGTTGGCGTACGCCTCGATCAGAACCTGCATTCACGATCCGGCACGTCGGTCTCACAACCTGTCAGCGCACTTCACAACGTGTCATCGCGCCGACACAACTTGTCACCGGCGCTCCGTGAACCCTCTTCGTACCTTGCGACGTTCTGCGCGCCTCGCGGCGCCAGTCGGACGTTGCACGGAGGAGTTGGAGCATGCCCGGTCGCGGAGATCGTCGGAAGTTGTCGAACCGGGAGCGCCGGTCGAGGCTGGCGTCCCTCGCCGCGGTCGTCGCGGTGCTCGCTGGCGGGGTCACCCCGTCGTACGTGGCACTCGCCGAGTCCGAGCCGGCCGTGCCCACGACGACCGTCGAACTGGCGCCAGCCACGACGACCGTGTCGCCAGCCTCGACGACCGTGTCGTCAGCCTCGACGGCACCCGCGTCAACCACCACGATCCCGCCGTCTGCCACCACGGCACCCACGGCGACAGCCCCGATCACCACCGTCGTCACGCCGGTGCCGACCACGACGTCACCGCAGCCCCCCACCGCAACGACCACCAGTGTCGCCGAATCCACGCCAGCGGCAGTGCAATCGAGCTCCCCCGCCACGCTCGAGGTGGTCGCGGCGCGCGCCGGGGATCCCGAGTACCTGAGCGTCAAGAAGTCGGTGTCGGACGCGACCCCGGACCGCGGCGAATCGTTCACGTACACGATCGCCGTGAGCTGCACGGAGGCGTCCTGCCTCGACGCGCAATTGGTCGACGCGTTGCCGTCGGAACTCGCCAGCTACGAGGTGCAGAACGTGTCGCTGACCCCGAGCTCCGTGCAGCGCACCGTCACCTGGACCGAAGGGGCCAGCACCACCGAGCAGCCCACCGTGATCGGTACCGCTACGAAGGTGACCGTCGACTTCACCGGGGCGGTGACGTCGCCGGACGGCACCGGACTTCAGTCCGGCACGACGTTCAACGTGACACTCACCCTCAAGGTGCCCGACAACCTGGCACCCGGCACACATTCGATCGTGAACACGGCCGAGACCACGGCAACCAACTCGGCAGACAGCGTCTCGTCGGCGACGATCACCGTCGAGGTGCCGGTACAGATCAACCTGACCACGGCCAAGACCTGGACGCCGTCGCAAGCGGCCTTCCGGCCGGGCGACGCTTCGGTCATCGCACTCGGCGCGACCAACGCCTCGAACATCGGCATCGACACCCTGACGATCCAGGAACCGAAGGCAGCCGTCGACGGAGCCGCCTCGCTCGACGTCAGCAACCCGTTCACGATCACCGACTTCACCGGCTTCGACGCATTCACGCTCCCCGCCGGTGCCAGTGGCGTCCAGGTCGATGCCTACGTGTACTCGACCGTCGCCTCCGAGTGGAACTGGGTGAGCGGAGCGGTGGCAGCGACACCGGCGCTGCCGACCGGTGTCACCCCCGCCACCGTGGGGGGACTCCGGTTCACCTACCCAGCGACGACGCCGGGATCGATCATGAGTGGTACGGCCGCCTCGGTCGAGCTCGGCCTCACGCAGCGGGCGACCGACCGAACCGGCGCAGACCTGTCCACCGCGGCACACACCGTCGACAACGTGGCCACGGCGGACGCAACGTTCGTCGGCCTGCCACTCGTCACCAAGGATGCTCGCGCCTCCTACAGGGTGACGCCCCCGACGGTCGCGGTCGACGCCGCGAAGGCCATCGTGCCGGGACGGATCTCTGCTGGTGACGTCGCCGTGGCGACGATCAGCGCCCGCAACTTCTCCGACATCGGGGCCAACGAACTCCGCCTGTCCGATCTCGGCTACTTCACCAGTGACATCACGTTCGGTGGATTCACCAGCGCACCCGCATGGCCGACGAACGCGAGCAGCGCCCGCGTCGAGTACACGCCACTGGCCGGCGGCACGGTCGAGAGCGTGCCGTTCACCGGCGGAGCAGTTCCCGCAGCCCCGTCCGGGCCGATCTCCGGCTTCGAGATCATCTACACCGCGAGCAACGGGGCGATCGAGGACCGCGCGGCCACATCGGCGACGTTCGAAATCGCGACCGCAGAGGGGGCTACAGGCCAGGTCACCGAGCGCGTCACGACCAACACGGTGACGGCCGCAGTCCTCGCCTCGAATGGTGTGGCGCGCACCGATGATGCCAGCGACACCCTGACCTTGGTGGAGCCCGGCATCGACATCACGATCGACAAGAAGGTCCTGCCGAGCACCGCGGTCCGACCGGGCGAGCCGGTGATCAGCTCGCTGACCACAAACCTCACGACCACGTCGGACTATGTCACGGCCACCGAGATCGTGATCGAGGATGCCCTCGGAACCGGCAGCGACCAGTTCTGGGACGCCTTCGACCTCGCGGAAATCGCCTCCACCCAGGTGCCAGCGGACACCGTGCTCACCGTGCACGTCCAGACTTCGATCGGCACATGGGTCCCTCTCGCCACATGGCCAGCGGTTGCCGGCCCGACGATCGTCTCGATGACCGGAGCAGAAATCTCCGCAGCCCTCGCGTCGCCGACGGCGATCGGTGACGTGATCGGCATCCGGTTCACGTTCGAGAAGCCGAGCGGTTTTGCCTCCGACACCACCGTCACGCCATATGTGGTGGCCACTGCCCGCAGCACCCTGCGCTCGGGTGCGGCGACGACACCCGCACCGGACACGGACGTCGACTACACCAACGTCGCGAAGGCGACGGGGTCCGGTCGGACTGAGACCGGGAGCGGGCTCACCGACACCGACGACGCCACCGACACGGGCACGATCGTCACCGACTCGGGAGCCGGGCCCGGCCCAGGTGTCGGCATCGCCAAGCGATGGAATACGCCGACCGTGCCGGCCCAGACCGGTGAGCGTCGAACCACCGCGCTCGACTGGCGAGTCGGTCGCGGATTCGAGAGCGCAATGATCACTGATCCCACCGCACCCGCAACTCCGGCCGGCACCGTGTTCCAAGCGTTCGACCTGCGCGCGATCAACCCGATCACAGCCAGCACCACGCCGTTCACGAACGGTTGGTACCTCCGCTACGACACGATCACGTCGCTCGAGCTGTACCGCAACGGCTCCTGGACGGCGGTGACCGCACCCGCGGGTGGTTGGATCAACGCGTCGGGCCGCTTCGTCGGTCACACCCTGACAACTGCCGAGGTCGCACAGACCACCGGTGTCCGCATCGGCCTCGTGGAGAATTCACCCGCCCGCGTCGCCGCACAGCAGGCCGGTCCGGCATTCGACCCATACGCGCCGCTGCCCGGTACCGGAGTCGCTGCGAGCAGCGCCGACCGCACCTTCGTCCTCGACTGGCAGATCCGTGACACACCCCGCACGGGTGATGGCTGGGTCACGGCGCAGCAGACCTACAACACCGGTGACGCCGGAATCGTCGCCAACACGGTGGACCTCGCCGCGACGCCGATCGCCGGTGGACCTGACGCCTCGGCGTCGGCCGACGCCACCATTCGAATCACCGATCCGCCGCCCGGAGTGACGGTGGCCAAGTCCGTTCGTGCGGCCGAGCCGACACAGGTGCCGTATCCCGGGGAAGCGCCGGCCGCAGACTATCCGACGGCGACCTACACCTTGACCGCGAAGAACAACTCCGTCGCCCGTGCGTCGTACGTCCGGGTCACCGACCCGCCGGCGTGCACGGACGGAGCTGCAGTCACCCTCTGTGCCAGCGACGCCACGGCGGCCGGCGCGGTCGCCGATCCCTTCACGGCATCGGTCGACTGGCTGAATCCGGTGGACAGTTCGGTGAACCCGTTCGAGCGGTACGACCTCACGAAGCTGACGATCGGTGTGTCGAGGGCCGCCGAGGTCGACCTCGGGTCGAGCACCGTGTGGCTACTGCGCCACGCCGGTGGCACGTACTCCACGACCACGACCACCGCGGCGGCAGCGAACGCGCTCGACCCCGCGGAGCTGGCCGACGTGGTCGGCGTGAGTGTGACGTTCCAGGGAAGTGACCCGGCCACGAGCGGTGGGACGATCACCTCGGCCAACAACTTGACCGTTGCGATGGACCTGCGCCTGCGCACCACCATCCGCAGCTCGGACGCCGTCCAGCAACTCAGTGCCGGCCAAACCGTCGGCGTGACCAATCGCACGGTCGCCCAGTCGTACGATCCGGTGCTGAGCAACGGCGTCGTCGCGGCCGATCTCGCCGACGTCGGCATCACGCTCACCGGCGGCGTGATCAACGTCGCGCCCACCAAATCGGTGTCGCCGGCGACGATTCTCGAGGTCGACCGTGAGCGGATCGTGACGGTCACCGTCGGTGCCAACCAGGGCGACGATCCGACCTCCAGCCTCTCGCCGGCCGAGGTGTGGGTACGCGACGATGTCGCATCATCTCCCGACTTCTGGGACCGCTTCGACCTGACCGGCCTCGGCGCGATCACACCGCCGAGCGGCGCCGACCGTGTCACCGTCTCGGCGTACGGACCGTACGGTGCCGGCGGCGCAATGTCGTGGATCGATGACGGACCCACCACGATCGCCGCAGCGGCGCTGCCATCGGTCGCCGCTGCCGACCCGAGCCTGATCGAAGGAATCGAGTACATGTTCGCCCGCGCTGACGGCGGCTTCTTCTCCACCGTTCTGCCAGCCGCGGGATGGTCGACGACAGCACAGTTCACGGCGCGGCTGCGCGGCACATTCCGTTCGACCGGCGAGCCGATCGTGTTCGACGCGAACGTGCCGGTCGACAACACCGTCACCGTGCAGAGCGATCGCCTCAACGGCGAACAGTCCGCGGAGAAGACAGCCACGGCCCGCATCACCCTCGCACCAGGGACCCGAGAACTCTCGGTGAACAAGCTCACCAACGAAGGCAACCGCTTCGCGAGCATCGGTGGGTCCGTTCCGTTCGATCTCACGTTCCGCAACAGCGGGACCGGGTTCCTGACGATCGAGGAGTTGCGCGACACGCTGCCCTCGACGTTGCTGTACCTCGGTGACCCCGAACCGGTGGTCACGCCAGACGTCGACGGACTCCTGCCGGCCGACGTCACCGTCGGCGTCGATGGCCGAGACCTCGTGTTCACCTGGCCGGACGGAGCGCGGACCATGCTCCCGGGTGAGACCTACGCGATTCGTCTCTGGCTCGAACTGCAGCCGGTCGCCACCGGTGTCCAGGCAGTGAACACGATGACGGTGCGGACCGCCGAGACGCTCGGCCGTTGCGGCCACGTCGACAACGGTGCAATCACCAACGCGTGGCAGGACGACCCGACCACGTGCGGCACGACCGACTACGTCACGCCCGCGACCGGCGCCAACCTCTTCACGGTGAAGGGCGTCCGCGGCTCGGTGCCGGGCGCGTTCGTGCCGAACAACCCCGGCGCCGTCTGTGCGCCGTCCTTGTCGACGACGACCGGCAGCTACTACCGGACCCCGTGCGTTGCCAACAGTGCGATCGGCGGTACCGACGACTGGACGTTGGAGGTGTTGAACGCGGGCACGGTCGCCGTGAGCGAGTTGATCGTGTTCGACCAGTTCCCGGTTGCCGGTGACCAATTTCTCGTCTCCGGCGCTGGCCGCAACTCGGCGTACCGTCCCCGGGTCGTGGCCGGCAGCCTGGCGACCAGCGCGCCGGCGGGTGCGACGTACACCGTCGAAGTGACCACCGGTGTCGGTGTCTGTGTCGGTACCTGGGGTGGTCTCACCGCGCACGAGCCATGCGCGCAGAACGGTGAGATCTGGGTTCCGGCCGGATCGGTCGATTGGTCGCTGGTCAGCGGCGTGCGAGTCACCTACGACTTCTCCGGCGCAGCCGGCGGGGTGCTGGCCAGCGGTCAGTCGGTGAACGTCTCGTATTCGACGGTGAACGTCGAGGCAACCACATCCGATCCGAGTGGTGCATCGACCGTCGTTCCCGCCGCCGACGAGTTCGCGTACAACCAGTTCGGCGTGAAGTACCGCAACGTGGGAAGCAGCGGATACGACAAGATCGCCCCCAACGCGGTCGGCGTCCATCTGATGACCGGTCCGATCCGGGTCGACAAGCTGATCGTGGGTGCCGGAGTGCAGTATGCGCCCGACACCTTTGACGTGGGCGTCACCTGCTCGATCGGCGACACGCCACTCGACCTAGGGGCCGCTTCGGTCCAGATGCTCGACGAGACCGCTGGCTTCTCCGGGCGGATCGACGGGATCCCCGTCGGAGCGACCTGCACCGTCACCGAACAGGGCGACCTCGGCACCTTTGGCGAGTCCGGTCGAAATGGCTCCCCGACCGACCTCGTCATCGACATCCCTGGCGGGGCCGACGCCGAGGTCCCCGAGGCGCAGATCGCCACTCTCACGAACGACTATGCGATGAGCGAGTTGTCGGTGACCAAGCGGGTCGACACCGATGCCGCCGGTGCAGAGTTCGGCCCGTTCGACTTCACCCTGAGCTGCACGACGTTGCTCGACGTGCCGGTGGTGTTGCCCGACGACAGCAGGGAGATCCTGTTCACGCTCGCCGGCGGCGAGACCTTCCGCACGTCCCCGGGATCGATCCCGGTCGGATCGACGTGCACCCTGAGCGAAGTCGAGGCCGCACGTGCCGACCTCATCGAGATCACCGGCGTGGGCGTCACGGACCTAGGAGGCGGTGTCGCCACCATCGAGCTCGGTGAGCAACCCAGCGACGTCACCATTGCGAACACGTTCGGTGCCGGAGAGCTCGTCGTGGCCAAGTCGGTGGATGGCGACGGCGCCGAACTCTACGGCGCGGGCCCGTTCGGCTTCAGCGCCGTGTGCGCCTATTTCGATCAATCGGTGCTCGATGCCAAGTTCGAGTTGCGAGCGGTTGAACGCCGTACGTTCGGCCCGTTCCCTGCCGGCACGCAATGTGTAGTCACCGAGACCTCCAGCGGCGGAGCGACCACGTCAGCGCTCGACCCATCCAGCGGGGCAGTCACCATCGCCGATGATCTCGCGGTGACTGTCACGGCGACCAATACCTTCCACGTGACCTCGGTGGTCGTCACCAAGTTTGTCACGGGCGAGCGACCGAGCGGCGACCTGGCCTTCTCGGTCAGCCTCACCTGCACCGTCGATCGCGACGGCGTGACCGCACCGGTGGCGATTCCCGGTGGGGCGACGCGCGACCTGGCGACTCCCGACCGGCTGACAACTCGCTACGACGATCTCCCGACCGGCGCCGCCTGCGCTGTGACCGAGACGGAACGTGGAGGCGCCAGCACCACCACGACATCGGTCGGCGGAGTGGCGACGAGTGGCGCGACGGCGCGCTTCGTCACCCCGCAACGAGGCGCTGCCGACGCCATCGAGATCCACGTGGTCAACGACTACGCGTCGACCGCCGGCTCGGGGGGAGGCTCTCAGCCACCCGCCGGCGACAACGACGCCGGAACGCTGCCCTCGACCGGCTCCGGGGCGCTCGACCTCGTGCTCGGTGCGATCGCCGTCACAATCGGAGGTCTATCGCTGATGGTTGTCGGTCGCAGTCGGCGTCGGCATGAACACCACGGCCGCGTCGCGGCCAGTCGCTGAGCCGAACCGTCACGAACCAAGCGCCCGTCGCCACCCCGGCATCGCTCGCTTCCTCTCCGGTGATGACGGCTGAGTCTGTCATCCACACGGTTTGGCGGTCGTCGTCGACGCAGTACCAGATCCGCCCACCGGCAGTGACCTCGTATTGCCACTGCTCCAACTCGACGCCGTTGACGGCACGTTCGCCCAGCGAGCCCCGGAGACGGTGCTGCCACGTGTCCGTGTGCCGCGGCTCACTCGTGATTCGCTCCCAAGCGGTGCGGGCGTTGGACGCAGCCGCCGAGCAGATCTGCTCCCACCCCTTCACAGCGTCACTGGTTGCGAACCGAAAGTCCCAGCCGCCCTTGGTCGGTGGCGGAGCCACACGTTCCTCGCGCTTCGCCATTCACCTAGTCCGGAGCCGACACTGCGTCGCCGTCGGCATCGATCGAGCGACGGAGACGCCGAGCCAGGCGCGGGTCCGCGTGGATCTCGGCTGTTGCCTTCCACTCGCGGAGCAGTTGACCAACAGGTGCGTAGTTCTCGAGACCGGCAACCGCCATCAACGTCGTCGTCAACTCGTCGACGAACGCACGTCGGTCGCCCTTCGGGAGCAACGTCGCCCACGGAAACACGTCGGCAACCGCCTGCTCCAAACCGCCTGGACTGTGCACCATCATGTTGCGCAGCAGCCGAGCCAGCGCCTCGAATGCCTCGGACCGTTCGTCATCTCGATCAGCTTCGCTCAGTCTCAACGACGGCGCATTTCGACGACGCAGCATTACATCGTGATCCGCGAGCTCCGCGACGACACCATTCGGCTGACGCAGGAACTCAGAGAACGGCATCCGGCACCGACGGTATTCCAGCTTCATGGCGTGCGGATCAGCCTCGACCGTCACGGACGCTGAGCGACCGCCCAATACGTCGCCGTCTCTGACCGGCGACGCCCCGGCGACGCCGGCGCTCACTGCTCCGGCGTCAGGCTCTGCGGCGCCGTGCCGTCAGTTGACCGCCGACCGTCGCCGGCGGGTGCTCGCGAGCAGGGCGACCCCAGCGCCGACCAGCAGCGCACCGATCGTGACCGCCGAGGCGACGCGGGCCCCGGTGTTGGCGATCGGCGAGCGCCCCACGACGCTGGTGAGGGCCGCGCTCGAGTTGTTGGTCGGGTCGGGGTCGCTGGTCGCCGACGACACGGCCACGCTGTTGCGGACCTCGTTGCCGCTGAACTCCCGCGGCAGCTGGACGGTCACCACGATGGGCACTACGGCGCCCGGCGCGAGTGTGCCGAGCCGGCACTCAAAGGTGGCCGGGGTGCGCTCGCACGACCCCACCGCCGGCACGGCGGAGACCGCGTAGATGCCGCCGGGCAGGGTGTCGACGGCCACGGCGTCGACGGCCGAGCGGGGCCCGGCGTTCGTGACGGTGACGGTGTAGACGATCTGCGGGCCGGCCGAGGAGTCCGGGTTCAGCGTGACGGACGCGGCGTCGGCGACCTTCACGACACGCAGGTCGGCACCATCGGGGATCGGCGCGCACGCCTCGGCGGTCGGGTTGACCGTGGCCCGGTTGAGCAGGCCCGTGCCCGTCTCGCCCGGATCGAGCGTGCAGTCCAGCACCTCGGCGCCGCCCACGACGCCTCCGGCGTCGACGGTCACCGTCACGCGGTAGCGGTGCGTCGCACCGGCGTCGATCGTGGCGGTGGCGATGGTCGGCGAGCTCGCACCGTCGAACGCCGGGTCGGTGGCGATCGTGCCCGGCGCGAGGTTCACCACCTGCGCCGAGACGACCCGGACCCCGGCGGCGAAGGCGAACACGTCGGTGACCGTGTAGGCGGTCGCCTGCTCACCGGGGTTGGTCACGGTGATGTCGTACGCGACGCTCAGCGTGCCCTCGGGCTGGAGGGTCGGGGGCGACGAGACCTCCTTGGCGATCGTCGGCGCCGGCGCGGTGCGCGTCACCACGGAGCACACGGCGTCGTCGGGGTCCTCGTCTTCGCAGGTCGGTGTGGGCGGCACGTCGGCCACGACCGTCAACGCGTTGCGCAGCGTCACGCCCACAGCATCGGGGTTCACGACGACCTGGTACGTCAGCTCGAGGCCGGTCGCAACGTTGAGGTCGCCCACGCTCCACGTCAGCAACTGCGTCGCGGGGTCGAACGAGGCCGTGGTGCCGGCGGGCGCGGAGATCGAGCCGTCGACGAGCGCGGCGTACGACAGCACGCCGGACAGGTCGTCGGTGGCCACGACGTCGTGCACCGGCACCGTGCCGACGCTGTCGACGCGCAGCGTGTACGTGAGGACGGTGCTCGGCGCGACCAGCGAACCACTCGGCGGATCGCTCGACTTGGTGAACGTGAGCGCGCCGCCGGAGACGCGCTCGACGACGTTGGTGACCGCGATCCTGGTCGTCGGCACCTCGTCCTCCTCGTACGACGGGATGGTGAAGGTCACCGTCCCGTCGGCGGAGGGCACCGCCTCGCCGTCCACCGTGAACGTCGGCGTGCCCCAGGCCCACGAGGCGTCGATCAGCTCGGGCAGGTCGGCGAGGTCCTCGCGCAACGTGCACGTGCTGCCCACCGGGACGCCGCTGCTCGGACCTACCGCGACGTCGATGTCGAGGAACACGTCGAGCTGACCGGAGACGTCGGGTCCAGTCTGCGGCGTGCAGGTGTAGGTCATCGGGAAGGACCGTGAGGGATCGACGATGCCCTCGACGGCACCGGTGGCCGTCTTGGCGACGTCGAACTCGCCGTAGCGCCGCTGGGTGTCGTTCGTGACGACGATGGACGCCGTCGGTTCGTCGGGTCCGGCCACGGTGACCGGCCCGGTGATGACCGGGGGCGGTGCCCAGGCGTAGGAGCTGTCGTCGGTGACCGGCTGGCCGCCGGCCCCTGCCGGCTCCTCGGTGGCCGAACAGACCGAGCCGACGAGGAAGCCGGAGCGCAGCGCCGGCGTGGCCACTGTGCCCTCCCACGTCACCTGGATCGGCTCGTCGTCGCCGTACTGGCACGTCAGCTCGCCCGAGAACGTGCGGTCGGTCGGCACCAGTCCGGCGGCGGGGCCGCCGATCAGCTTCTCGATCGTCACCTCGGAGTAGACGCGCCCGGCGGTGTTGGTGAGCCCCACCGATGCTGTCTCCCCCGCCACGAGGGTCACCTCGTCGACGTCGTAGGTGGGCTCCCCCCACGCGAACGACGCGTCCCGCAGGGACCCGTCGTCGAGGGTGTCCTCGGTGACGGTGCACGTCGCCGTGGCCGGCACCCGTTGGTCCTCCGGGGCGAACAACTCCACGGTGGTCGGCGCGGTCGCGTCCGGGACGGTGATCGTGAAGCGGTCGGTGAAGGTGTCCTCACCCTCCATGCACTCCCACACGCCGCCGAAGCTCGACCCGGCGACGAGCCCGCCGTCGGGGTCGACGACGGTCTTGGTGACCTGCAGCCCGCTCCACAGGCGCACGGGCGTGTTGGTCACGACGATCGTCGCGGTGGCCCCCGCGACCACCGTGACGGGACCGCTGTTGGTCGGCGTACCCCACGCGTAGGACGCATCGGGCAGCCCGGCGCCCTCGGGGGCGTCCTCGGTCACCGAGCACTCGGAGGTCAGGTAGACGTCAGGCACGATGTACGCGTTCGCTGTCGCCGTCGTGATCGACCAGGTACCCGTGACCGGTGCATCGGGCGCGTGGGTGCACGTGTACGTGCCGGTGAAGGTCACCGGGTCGGTGATGACCCCCAGCGGGTCGTCGATCTCCTTGACGATCTGCAGCGAGCTGGTGACCCGCTCGACCGGATTCTGGACGGCGAACGACTGCTCGGGCTCCTCGTCGGTGAGTGTGAACTCGTCCTCGGGCAGGTTGACCGGCGCCCCCCAGGTGTACGACGCGTCACGGAGGAGCTCCTGGCCCGGGGTGTCCTCGGAGGCCACGCACGCCCAGCCGATGCTGACGGGCTCGACGACCAGGCTGCCGCCGTTGGGAAGCGCCCCCTCGCGCTCGCGCCGGGATGCTGGGTTGGTCGGCGACGCGGCACTCGCCGCGCCACGTGAAGTCGTCGCCGGTGCCGATGTAGCCCTCGACGGCGCCGGTCACCTCCTTGCTGATGAGCACGCGGCCGGTGTTGCGCACGACCGAGTTCGTGACGGTCACCGTGTTGGTGCCGCCGGTGGTGATCGTCGTCCCGGTGATCGTCGGGGCCGCCCACCGGTAGGCGGGATCGGCCGAGGGCGCGTCGAGCGTGGCCTCCGTCGCCGTGCACGACGACGTCACCGGCACCGTGGCGACCTGCGTCGCAGCAGCGCCGGCCACCAGGTCCTGGTCCCCGGACGCAACGGTCGAGCCGCCGTACGTGCATGACCACGAGACGGGGTACGTGAACGTCGGGTCGACCACACCCTGCGGGCCCGCGTAGCGCTTGAGCAGGTTCACGGGCGCCGTGACTCGCTGGATCGGGTTGTCGACGGCGAGCGTGGCCGTCGCACCGGCGGAGACGCTCACCGTGGCGTCAGCCGGGGTGAACGTGGGCGCACCCCACGTGTAGGACGCATCCACCAGACCGCCGCTGACGGGGCTCTCGGTCGCCACGCACGAGGAACCGGCCGGGATGTTCGTCGCCGTGGCCGTCCCGGACGGTCCCACGTTCACCTCGAACGTGCCGCTGTCGCCGCACGCGAGCGTCACCCCGAACGTCGGCGGCGTCGCCGTGTCGAGCCCCGCGGTGAGGCCCGACACCGACTTGGTGACGGCGACAGAACCGAAACGGGGCGTGATCGGGTTGTTGACGTTGATCTGCACCGGGGTGGCGTCGGTCGGGATCTGGAACGTGATCGACGCGCCCCGCTCCCGGGTGTCGCCGTTCACGGAGATCGAGGGGGGATCCCAGCCGTACGCGGCGGGGACGTCGGGCACCGACGTCTCGCTGAGCGTGCACTCGGTGCCGGCGGGCACCGCGTCGCTCTCGAAGCTGTCGGTGTCGGCCAGCGAGAAGTCCTGGGTGGCGTCGCCGCAAACCGCGGTGAACTCGAACGAGCCGCCGGAGTACCCGCCGGCCTTCCCGGATCCGGTCACGATCTTGCTCACGCTGAACGACGCCGTGCGCTGGAGGATCGAGTTCACCACCGTGACGGCCACGGGCGTGGTGCCGGTGACCGTCACCACGTCGCTGGGCTGCACGGTCTGGGGCAGCCACACCCACGACGGGTCTGACGGATCGGGCGGGTCGATCAACGAGTCCGCCGACTCCGTGATCGAGCATCGCGAACCGACGAGCACCGGGGAGGTCGTCGCCGCCGTGCCGCCCGCCTGGACGCTGACCTCACCGGTGACGGCTGCATCGTCGCCGTAGACGCACGAGTACGTCACGTCGAACGTGCGACTGGCATCGACGATGCCGGTCGGCGTGATCGCGGCCTTGGAGATCTGCACCGTGCCGTAGACCCGCTCCACGGTGTTGGTCAGCGAGACCGGCACGATCTCGCCGGCCGTGCTGACGGTGACGTCCTGCGCGGCAGGCGTCGGCCCCCAGGCGAAGGAGCCGTCGACGAGCCCCGTGGTGGGGGCGACCTCGGACACCGTGCAGGTGCTGCCGACGGGGATGTCCGGCGTCTCGCCGGTCCCCCCCGGTGCGATGGCGAGATCGGCGACGACGGTACCCCCGCACGTCACCTGGACCCGGAACGTGGTGCCGCCCACGACGCCGCTGGTGGCCCCGGTCAACACCTTCGTGACCTGGATGCGGCCGAACACCGCGACGGTCGGGTTGGCGACGGAGACGGTGACCGAGCCGTTCGCCGGCACCACGGCGGTCGTGCCCGGGGTCCACACCGGCGTGCCCCACGCGTACGCCGGGTCGAGCAGCGAGGCGTCGGGCGCCACCTCGCTGACCGTGCAGGTCGTACCGGCGGGGATGTTCGGCACCGTGACGCTCCCACCGTCGGCGACGGTCAGCTCCGCGGGCTCTTCGGCACACTCATACTGGACGCGGAAGTTGGCCGCGGTGCCGCCGAGGTACCCGCTGCCCTGGACCTCCTTGGTGACGACCAGCGACCCGAACTGGCGGGTGTACGGGTTGGTCAGGGTGACCGAGGCCGTGGTGGCGACACCCACGGTGATGCTCTCCGGGCTGACGGTCGGCGTGCCCCACACATAGCTGGCGTCGGCGAAGTCGCCGGTCTGGGCGGTCAGTGACTCGGTGAACGTGCAGACCGACCCGGTCGGGATCGAGCTCGCGGGCGAGACCGCCTCCCGCAGCGTCACGTCGAGCGTGCCGCTGATGGTGGGCGCCGAGTCGAGGGTGCACGTGTAGTCGACCGGGAAGACCCGTGAGGTCCCGCCGGTGTATCCCGACGGGCCGCTGACCTGTTTCGTCACCGCGAAGCTGCCGAGACGCTGCACGATGCGGTTCGTGATGGTCACCGTGGCCGTCTGGCTCGCCGTGATCGTGACCGGCTGCGCGGTGTAGGTGGGCGAGATCCATGCGTAGGACGCGTTCAGGAGGTCGCCGGTCGGCGCTGTTTCGGTGACCGTGCACGTGCGTCCGGCCGGGATCCCGGTGACGGAGACCGGCGAGGCGGTCGTCAACGTGGAGAACGACCCGGTGAACCCGGTGCCGCAGTCGTAGGTGCCGGAGAACGTCTTCGTCGACCCACCGGTGTACGCGCCGGTCGGCCCCGACACCGTCTTGGCGATCTGCAGCGACCCGACGGCGAGCTCGTTGACCGCCGTGCACGTGACGGTGGTTTCGGCGGGAGCATCAGGCAGCGTCACCGTGCTGCCCGAGACGGGCGCCGAGCCGCAGTCCCAGGGGCCTACCTGCCGGTACCCGGTCTCGGCCACCCCGCTTCCGGCCTCCCGCAGGTCGTACGACCCCGCCGGCACGCGCTGGCTGGTGACGTTCGCCGAGCCGGCGGGGCCCGACACCGTGACGCCGGCGGTCGGCGTCCCGGCGACGCCGCTCGCCGAGAGCGTCCACGCGCTCGGTGGCGCCGTCCCGCTCTGGACTTGTTTCACGAGTGTGAGCGTCGACTGCGGCGTGTAGGTGTTCGTGAACGTGCACGTGATGCTCGTGTCGGACTCGTTGCTCGGCGGCGGGATGGCGTTGAGTACCACCTGGCGTGCGGTGATCGTGGCGGCCAGGCCTGGAACGGGCTCGATCGCTCCGGTCGCGCTGAGCTGGGTGCACGTGATCCCGGTGACGGTCCAGCGGTCGTCGCCGGGGTCGGTCTCCGTGATGGTCAGCGTGCCGCCGCTCGTCGCGCCGTCGGTGAGCGTCCCGCCGGGGCCGAGTGTGAACGAGCGGTTCGACCAGGGGGAGCCGGTGAGGTTGGACGTGGTGGTGAACCCGAAGCTCGGTGTCGTCGGCGGCGTGCCGATGACCTCCTTCACGATGGTCAGGCTCCGCTGCTCCTGCAGGCTGGCGTACAGGCAGGCGTGGGTCTGGGCGTTCTCGACGGTGGAGAAGTCGTTGACCGGGGTGCCGGTCGGCGTGTCGGGGCAGGGCGTGGTCGTGTCCACGGGGACGAACCCGAACAGCACGAGGCGGTACGTGACACCGTTCTGCTCCACGTTCTGGGTGGAGATCTGATTCGTGAAGGAGATTTGGTCATTGCAGCATCCGCCGCCCCCGGTGTTTGGGGTCTCGGACAACGTCCAGTCGAACTGCAGGGTCGGGGGTCCGGTGAAACCCGTGAGGCGAATGTTGAGCTCGCCGGTGAAGAACTCATCGTTCGTCGAGACCGGGTTGTTGTAGTGGACCATCCGGCCGATGGAGAAGAGCTGACCGGACTCCACCGACGAGTCGCCGGTCGGGGCGAAGCTGAGCGTGCTCTGGGTCGTCGTGCTGAGGGTGCCGGAGCAGAAGCCGCGCGATCCGTGCCCCGTCAGCGCGGCGTTCGGGGAGGTCACGAAGGTTGAGCTGGTCGAGCTCTGCCGCGGCGAGTACGTGATGCAGTTGCCGGTCGTCCCGTAGTCGACGCCCTGCTGGTTGGCCATTTGGGCGTCGACCGCGCCGAGGTTCACGGGCGCCGCCGACGCGTGTTGGACCGGCGGTGCGCCCACCACGAGGGTGGCGCCGATCACGAGCAAGATTGTCGCGCACCGCCCCGCGCTGCCAAGGCTGGCGCGTTGGTTCACTCACGCAGCCTTCCGCCCGCGTCGGGGTTCGTCAAGGCCGTCCTTGGGGAAGATGTGCAGCGTTCGGAGACGGCCCACTCGTCGTGCTGCTCGAACCGAGGAGCCGCTCGCCCAGCGGGAGGGCGCGTTCCCGCGCGTCAGAGCGCAGCGCCGGGCGCTGATGTTCGGCGCTCCGTGTCACGGTTCTCGATGGCGTGCTGAATCTCGCCGGTGGCCGTGCGGATCGTGTCGCCATAGGCGTCCTCCGTCAGCGCGGAGGTGTGCTGGCAGGCACTGTTGATGTGCTCGGCGGCTGCGTCGAACGCGCCCAGACGGCGAAGGTTGTCGGCGATGTTGAGGTGCAGGCTCGGGTAAAAGCCTGCCACCTGGAGGCTTGCATTGTGTCGCTGGGCGCGCTCGTCGGTGACCGTGTCAGCGGCATCGAGGGCGCGGACGTCCCAGATGAGTGCCTCAGCTGGATTCTCGTAGAGGTCGGCCAGGTAGTGAGCGAGTGTGCAGCGGTGGAACGGGTCGCCTGCGACTCCGATCTGGGACCAGATGGCCAGCAGGTCGCGTCGCGCAGACTCGGTGTCACCCTCGTGGCCGAGGAGGACGGCTTTGCCGATGGCTTCCATCGTCGGGTCGGGCGTGGCAGCGGTTGTGGGCATGAGAGTGCGTGAGTCCTTGTCTTGTTCGGTGGAGTGCGCGGCTTGAAGCTGTCGTTTCAGGCCGCGGCGTTGCTGGTCGTGGAACGAGGATTTCGGCACGGCATCACGAGCGTGATCAGGTCGCCGTCGTCGGCTGATCGGATCGTGGCCGGTTGGTCGCCGCCGCGGAGGTCGAGCACTAGGTCGCTGCCGAGGGCGTGACTCAGCGCTGGGTACAACGTGGTCAGCTCGAACCAGACGGTGAGATCGGGACCGGTCGCCGAACCGTTGAGGTGCAAGTCGCCATCAGGCAGCAGGAGGCTCGGTCGGCCGCGGGTGACCTGGAGACCGAGCGTGTCCGGAGCCTGCTGCGCCAGCATTTTGAGGATCTGCTGCTTTCCGACGGTGACACGGTGCGTGACCGACGCGAGTGAAGCGAGCAAGCGTCGGTAGTCAGGGAAAACCTGGGTCAGCAGGCGGCAGTACGCGACGGTTCCGTCGGCCATGCGCAGTCCCAGGGTTCGCTCGCCCGCCTCCAGCATCACCCTGGGGCTCCGACGGAGCTGCGAAGTCGCGGCCTGGAGATCCTCGCCGGCCAACGTCCCAGCCCAAGAACCGGCAACCGGATGAGCGGGCACGAGCGTTCGCGTTGCGAGCCGGTATCGATCCGTGGCGGTCAGCGAGATTGCGTCGGGGGCGGCTTCCAGTCGCACACCACCCAGAATCGGAATCGCAGGGTCGTGAACTGCGGAAGTGAGGACCTGATCGACAGCTGCCGCGAGCACCGGGCCTGGCAGTTCGCCAACGATGACGCGAGCCTCCCCGTCGAGGGAGGCCGTCAGGGTCGCAGCGGTTCGCTGAATGCCAGCTGCGTCTGCGGCAACCCTCGCAACCTGGTCATCGATCAGGCGCGCCGCCTCCTCGACTGCGGCAGCGAAGAACAAGCCGATGGTAGGCAGCGGCATCCCGATCTCGCGCAGCTGACGTAGCTGCGAGGCGCTCACGAGCTGCGCTTCGCTGTAGAACCGATAGCCGGTCAGCGGATCGACCAGCTCGGGTTCGAGCAGGGCCGCGTCGTCGTAGAAGCGCAACGCGCTCGCGGAGAGCCCGGCGAGCTTCGCGAACACGCCTATCGACATCAACTCCGAGTCACGCACGCGACCATTCTCGGGCCTCAACCAACATGAAGGTCAACCCAGGTAGCGGATAACCGCGAATCGGCCGCGGACACCACACGAACGCGACAGCATGGGGGTCGGTCGGTGGACGATCAGCACGAGCGACGACAACAGCGACGGTTGAGCGGCCGCGGGGTGACCGGGAGGACGGTCAGGGTCCGGCGGCATCGCCGGGCCAGTCAGGACTGTGTGAACCGTCCCACTGGTTGGTGTCGGAGGGGGGACTTGAACCCCCACGCCCATAAGTAGGGCACTAGCACCTCAAGCTAGCGCGTCTGCCATTCCGCCACTCCGACGTGGTCTTGTTGTGGGCACATGACCCTATCCGCTTGCCGCGTCGGTGACTACACGTTCTGCAGCAGGAAGCTCAGCGCCATGACGGTGAAGATCCAGATCAGGGCGAACACGAACGTGATCCGGTTGAGGTTGCGCTCTGCCGCGGTCGAGCCGAGCGCCGCGCCGCCGCCACCACCGAACATGTCCGAGAGCCCGCCGCCACGACCGCTGTGCATCAAGATGCCGGCGATCAGACCGATCGTCGACATCACGTTGATCAGGATCGTGATCCAGAGGATGACGTCACGCACGGACGACGAGCCTATCGGTCGACTCGCCGAACGAGCAGGACAAACGGGTGGTGAGCGCCGGGGACCTCGACGCGGTCACTCGGGATGGTGGCACGCCACCAGGTGTCCGTCACCGTGGTCGACGAGCGGCGGCCGCACCTCCGCGCACACCTCGGTCGCCTTCCAACAGCGGGTGCGGAAACGGCACCCCGACGGCGGGTTGACCGGGCTCGGCACATCGCCCTGGAGGACGATGCGCTGACGGCTCCGCTCCCGCCTCGGATCGGCCACCGGCACCGCCGAGATCAGCGCCGTCGTGTACGGGTGCTTCGGGTTCTCGTAGATCGCCGTGCGGTCACCCTGCTCGACGACGTGGCCGAGGTACATCACCGCGATCCGGTCGGAGATGTGGCGCACGACGGACAGGTCGTGGGCGATGAAGACGTAGGCGATGCCGAACTCGTCCTGCAGCTCCTCGAGCAGGTTGATCACACCCGCCTGGATCGACACGTCGAGCGCCGACACGGGCTCGTCGAGGACGATCATCTTCGGATCGAGGACGAGCGCCCGGGCGATGCCGACACGCTGACGCTGGCCGCCGGAGAACTCGTGCGGGTAGCGGTTGGCGTGCTCCGGCGACAGACCGACGCGGTCGAGGAGCTCGCGCACCCGGTCCATGGCGGGCTTGTCCTTGACCCCGAAGTGATACTTCAACGGCTCCGACAGCGTCTCGCCGACCGTGCGGCGCGGGTTCAACGAGGCGTAGGGATCCTGGAACACGATCTGCATCCGGCGACGTGTCTTCTGCATCTCGGACGTGCTCAACGAGTCGAGATCGACGCCTTCGAACTTCACGGAGCCCGACGTCGGCGTGATGAGGTGCAACAGCAGTCGACCGGTCGTCGACTTGCCACACCCCGACTCACCGACGAGCCCGAGCGTCTCGGACTCGGCGAGGCGGAGGTCGACGTGATCGACGGCCGACACCTTGGCCAAGGTGCGGGCGAACAGGCCACCACGGATCGGGAACTCCTTGACGAGGTCGGTCGCCTCGAGGACGAGGTCGCTCACCGCGCCACCGCCACCGACTGCGCCAGCGACCTCTTCGGCGAAGTGGCATGCCGCGACGTGCGCCGACTCCCCGACCCGCCGAGACTCGGGCACCTCCGTGTCACAGACACCCGGGACCTGCGCCATCGGACAACGAGGATGAAACGGACAGCCCGACGGCCGATCGATCATCGACGGCGGCGACCCGGGGATCGGCATCAACTGCTCGTCGAGCGGTCCCTCGAGGTCCGGGATGCTGTTCAACAGACCGAGCGTGTACGGATGCGACGACTCGTAGAACACCTCGTCGACGGTGCCCAGCTCGGCCTGACGGCCGGCGTACATGACCATCACGTTGTCGGACAGGCCGGCGACGACGCCGAGATCGTGGGTGATCAGCATGATCGCCGAATCGATCTCGTCCTTGATCGCCGATCAACACCTCGAGCACCTGCGCCTGGACGGTCACGTCGAGCGCGGTCGTCGGCTCGTCGGCGATCAACAGATCGGGGCTGCAGGTGATCGCCATGGCGATCATCGCCCGCTGGCGCATGCCGCCCGAGAACTCGTGGGGATGCATGTCGGCCGCGTTCCGCGGCTGCGGGGATGCCGACCAGGTCGAGCATCTCGATCGCCCGCTCGATCGCATCCTTCTTCGATCATCCCCTCGTGGATCCGGGCCATCTCGGCGATCTGACGACCGACGGTGTGCACCGGGTTCAGCGCCGTCAACGGGTCCTGGAAGATCATCGCGATCTCGGCACCGCGGATCCGGCGCATCTCGGCGTCGCTCGCCTGCGAGCAGGTCGCGGCCCTTCCACATGATCTTGCCACCGGCACCTCGACGGTCGGGAGCAGACCGAGGATCGTCATCGCCGTGACCGACTTGCCGGAGCCGGACTCGCCGACGATCGAGAACACCTCGCCGCGATGGATGTCGAACGACACGTTGTCGACGGCGCGGACCTGACCCTCACCGGTGTTGAAGACGGCGTGCGAGATCCTGCGGACCGAGAGCAGGACCTCCGGCTCGGTGCGGCGCTCATCGGTCCTTCAACTTCGGGTCGAGCGCGTCGCGCAGGCCGTCACCGACGAGCACGAACGCCAGCACGGTCAGCGCGATCGCGAGGCCGGGGAAGAACACGAGGTGCGGCGCGTTGGCCAGGTCGCCCTTGCCCTGCGACACCATCAGACCCCATGCCGGCGTCGGATCGACCGGGACCGACCCCGAGGAACGACAGCGCCGCCTCGGCGAGGATCGCCCGCCGATGGCGATCGTGCCGTACACGATGATCGGCTGCAGCGAGTTCGGCAGGATGTGGCGGAACATGATGCGCGACCCCTTGGAACCCGAGGGCGTGCGCCGCCTCGACGTACTCGAGCTGTTTCAACTGGAGGAAGCTGCGCCCGCACGATGCGACAGATCGCCAGCCATGCCGGTGACGCCGAGGACGATGATCACCGAGTTCTCGCTGCGGCCGAACACCGTGGCGATGGCGATCGCCAGGATGATGTACGGGATCGACGAGGAAGATGTCGGTGATCCGCATGATGATCGCCTCGGAGGCGCCTCCCGTGAAGCCGGCGAACGCTCCGACGGACGACTGCCGATGATCATCGCCAGCAACGTCGAGATGATGCCGATCCGCAGCGACACGCGAGCGCCGTAGACGACCCGGCTGAACACGTCGCGGCCGATGATGTCGGTGCCGAACCAGTGGTCGGCCGACGGGCCGCAGCGGAAGTTGGACGAGTCCCGCTCGGTGATGCTGTACGGCGCGATCACGTCGGCGAAGATCGCGACAGGATCAGCAAGATGATGAAGACCAGCCCGATGACGGCGAGCTTGTTCTTGCGGAACCGCTTCCAGACGTCGGCCCACAGCGACGTCGGCCTCGGTCGACGCGTCGGGCACGTTCGACTCCATCGTGTCAGGTGTGAAGCGTCATTTCTCCGACCCCGCTCCCAGCCGAACGCGTGGATCGAACCAGGCGTACGACACGTCGACGATCAGGTTGACGATCGAGTACACGACCACGACGATCAAGCGTGAGACCGAGCACGACCGGCAGGTCGCGCTTGCGTGACCGAGTCGGCGATCGTCGAACCGAGGCCGGGCCACGAGAAGACCGTTTCGGTCAGCACCGCGGCGCCGATCGTGACGCCGAGGTCGATACCGAGCAGCGTGATCGACCGGCAGCATCGCGTTGCGCAGCCCGTGGCGCAGCACGATCTGGCGCTCACTGAGCCCCTTCGCCTTGGCGGTGCGCATGTAGTCGGAGCCGAGCGTCTCGAGCATCGAACCGCGCATCATTCGCGCGGCCAGCGCAGTCGACACGCACGCGAGCGTGATCGCCGGCAGGACGAGATATCGCCACTGGTCGGGACCGGTCGGGATGAAGAAGAGGAACCACGATTCCTCGGTACGTGGCGCCGCGATGCCCGACGTTCGCAAGTCGCATCCACTCGGGCCAATCGTGCTTGTTCGGGTAGACGGCGAACATGTACTGCAGGATGAAGCCGAGCACGAACACCGGCACCGCAGAGAGCATGGCGGTGCCCACGGTGGTCAGCTTGTCGGTGAACGAGTATCGACGGATCGCCGAGTAGAGCCCGATCGACAGGCCGACGAGCGACCTCGATGCAGAACGCCCAGAACGCGAGCCGCATGCTGTTGGGCGCCTTGTCGGCGACGATCTCGTTGACGCTCTTGCCCTGCTGGAACGACTCGCCGAGGTCGCCCTGCAGCACGTTCTTCCAGTAGTTGACGAACTGCACGATCGACCGGATCGTCGAGACCGTACTGCTCGTTGATCTGCTCGATCTGGATCGGGTTGGGGTTGCGGTCTGCGCCACCCGCGATCAACGTCGCCGGATCGCCGGGAAGCACGTAGAAGATGAAGAACAGGAAGGAGATGGCGACGAAGACCGTCGGGATGATGATGAACAAGCGACGGATGATGTAACTGGTCATGAGTCTCGAGTGGCATGAGCAGGCCGGGGACTCGATGCGGGCGGTGATCGGCAGATGTCCCTGCGGCGCCGGAGCGCCGCAGGGACATCGTCACGATCAAGCGTCAGTCGGTGACGGTGATCTGCTCCCACAGGATCAGACCGAAGTTGGTCTGGTTGAAGTTGGCGACCCGCTCCTGGTTGTAGGCGTAGTCGCCGCGGTACCAGTTGATCGGGATGCGCCATCGTGGCCTGGTTGAGGAGGACGTCCTCGGCCTGGTTGAACAGCTCGGCCTGCGCGTCTTGTCGGTCGTCTGCTTGGCCTCGTCGACGAGGGCGTCGAACTCTGGGTTCGACGAACCCGTAGTTGTTGCCGCCGAGCGCCGAGCGTGTGGAACAGGTCGAACATGAAGTTGTCGTACGTCGGGTAGTCGGCGAACCAACCTGCACGACAGATCACGCACGCACCGTCAGCGATCTCGGAGAAGTAGGTCTCGCTCGGGAACGGCTGTGCCTCGGCCTCGATGCCGATGGCAGCGAGGTTGTCGATGATGATCTGAACGACTGGCTCGTGGCCGGCGTCGGCGTTGAACTGGATCGGGATCGGCCCGTCCTGCACGCCACCCTCGGCGACCCACTCGTCGAACAACGTCTGGGCCTGCTCGGGGTCGTACGCGCAGTACTCGCAGATGCCTTCCTTGAAGCCGGGGATGCCTCCGGAGGCGTGATGCCCGTCGAGGTGGTGCGGCTGCCGTTGTACACGGCGGCGTTGATGTCCTCACGGTCGATCGCCGCCGAGATGGCCTGGCGGAGCTTGAGGTTCTCCTCGCCACCGATCTGCGGTGCGCGGTCGTTGATGACGAAGTGGTACGAGCCGAGGATGTTGACATCCAAGGTCGTTGCCCCACGTGCCCTGCGACGTCCTGGATGCGTCCCGGCGGGATGTTGGCGTTGTCGCCCTCGCCGGCTTCGAAGGCGTTGAAGCCGGTGTCGGGGTCGGTCGGGTACGGAACACGATCGCGTCGAGACGATCGTGCCACGTCTCGCCGTTGAAGTCGCCCTGCCAGTTGCTCGTTCGGAACGAGCACGATCTCCTCGTCGGTGCGAGCCGACTTCGAGCTGGTACGGGCCATTGCCGAACATGACGCTCGTTCTCCCAGTCGGCGCCGGCCTCGATGGCCGCCTCCGGCACGGGCATGAACAGCTGGAACCCGGCGACCGCATCGAAGTTCGAGTACGGGGCCGACAGCGTGACCGTCAGCGTCCGCGTGGCGTCGTCGGCGTCGACACCGCTGATGCGTGTCGGCCTTGCCGGCGAGGCGCTCGGCGCCACCGTCGATGAACGTCAGCAGGTACGATGTAGTCACCGGCGAGGTCGGCGGCCCGCTCCCACGAGTTCTGGAACGTCGAGGCGTTGATCTCGTCGCCGTCGGCGAACTGCGCGCCTTCACGGATCGTGAAGGTCCACACGCTGGCGTCCTCGTTCGGCTCGACGGTCTCGGCGACGAACGGCACGATCGTGCGGGTTGGCTGGATCGCTGAAGTCGATCTCGGTGAGACCGTCGTAGACGGCGTTGATGACCTGGTAGGCGTCGAGCGTGCTGTTCAGCGCCGGGTCGAGGTGCTCGGGTGGGTCGCCGACGAACGTGCCGAGGTCGATGAACTCGCCACCGTTGCCTGCTGCGGCATCGCCGCCGGTGGTGTCACCGGTGGTGTCAGCCGTCGAATCCTCGGTCTCCCCCGAAGTGTCGGCAGTGGTGTCGGTCGTCTTCCCCGGCGCTGTCCGTTGGCGTCTCGTCGCCGCCGTCGCCGCCGTCGTCGTCGCTGCCACAGGCAGCCAGGACGAGGGCGGAAGCCGCAGCGAGGGCGAGGAGCTTGTGTGCCCCGTCGTGTTCTGTTCACGTGGTGTCCTCCTGGATGGATGAAGGGGAGGTACAAGTGTGGGAACCGCCCGACGAAGGCCGGCGTTCGACCACGACACAACACCTCCGACCCTCCTCCCTGGCGACTGCGAAGTGAGGCGCACATTACCAGCGCGAGTTACCGGTCGGTACGCGATCACTCAGAATCGTGAACTTGTGGAACCGATGTTTCACACGTCGATTCGACGGGCGGCGTCGCGGGTGCGCGGACCGCGTGGAGAGGGGCGGAGGGTGCGGAGGGCGGGGAGGGGGCGGAAGGTGCGCGCTGTGCGTGGAGGGTGTGCGCTGTGGCGCGGCGCGGGTCGCCTCAGCGCTCGTACTGGACGATGCGGGCGAACTCCTCGGGATCGAGGCTGGCTCCGCCGACGAGTGCGCCGTCGATGTCGGGCTGGGCCATCAGCTCGGTGGCATTCGCCGACTTCACCGACCCGCCGTACTGGATGCGCATCGTCGCGGCGGTCGCCTCGTCGGTCAGCTCGCCGACGCGGCGCGCGGATCGCCGCACACACCGTCTGGGCGTCTTCGGCCGTCGCCGTCCTCCCCGTGCCGATCGCCCAGATCGGTTCGTAGGCGATGACCAGCGCCGCGACCTGCTCGTTCGGTGAGTCCGGTCAGTGCCGGCGTCGACCTGGCCGAGGACCTTCGACTCGGTCTCGCCGGCCTCACGCTCGTCGAGCGTCTCGCCGACGCACAGGATCGGGCGTCATGCCGGCGGCGACGATTGCCTTGACCTTGGCGTTGACCAGTCTCGTCGGTCTCACCGAAGAGCTCGCGTCGCTCGGTGTGGCCGGCGATCACGTAGTCGACGTTGAGCTTGGCGAGGAACACCGGCGACACCTCACCGGTGAACGCCCCCGACGTCCTCGAAGTGGCAGTGCTGGGCGCCGAGGAAGAACTCGAGGTCTTCGCTCTCGATCAGCGTCTGCACGCTGCGGATGTCGGTGAACGGCGGGTGGAGGCTGACGTCGACACCTGTCGAACACCTCCTTCGGCACCAGGTAGTGCAGCTTCTGCACCGTCTGGATCGCCTCGAAGTGGTTGAGGTTCATCTTCCAGTTGCCCGAGATGAGCGGACGTCTCATGTGCTCGTCCTCACCGAACGTCGGTGCTGGGGAACGTCCGGTCGGACGAGCGCCAGGCTTGCTCGCTGGCGCTCACTGCGCCGGCGGCCGGACAGGTTTGGGGTCATCGTCGTCATGAGCGGCTCTCCCGCAACGCCCGGAGGCCGGGCAGGTCGCCGTTCTCGAGGAGCTCGAGGCTGGCGCCACCGCCGGTGGACACGTGGTCGACCTCGTCGTCGAGGCGGAACTGGGCGAGCGCCGCCGCCGAGTCACCGCCGCCGACGACGGTGAACGCCTTCGTGTCGGCCATCGCCTGGGCGACGGTTCGGGTACCGGCTGCGAAACGATCGTCCTCGAACATCCCCATCGGGCCGTTCCAGAAGACCATCCGGGCGTCCATGATCACGTCGCTGAACGCCGCCGCCGTGCCGGGCCCGATGTCGAAGCCCTTGGCGCCGTCGGGCAGGCGGTGCCGAACGTGGCGAACGCCCCGCTGGCGTCGGTGCCGGTGATGTCCTCCGGCAGATGGATCTCCTTGCCCCGCTGGCGAGCCTCGGTCAGCAACCGGGCGCAGGTGTCGACCTGGTCGGGCTCGAACAGCGAGTCACCGATCGGGTTGCCCTTGGCGGCGAGGAACGTGAAGCACATCGCACCGCCGATGACCAGCGAGTCGACGACGTCCATCAGCGCCTCGACCACGCCGAGCTTGTCGGAGATCTTGGCGCCGCCGAGCACGGCGACGAAGGGGTGCTTGGGCTTGTTGCGCAGCGAGAGCAGGACCTCGACCTCGCGTCTGCAGCAATCGGCCCATCGCCGACGGCAGGAACTTCGGCGGGCCGACGATCGAGGCGTGGGCGCGATGGGAGGCGCCGAAGGCGTCGTTGACGTAGGCGTCCATCCCCTCGATCAGCTGCTGCACGAACGCCGGATCGTTGGCGGTCTCACCCGGATCGAAGCGCAGGTTCTCCATCAGTTCGACGCCAGGAGCGAGCTCGGCGAGCCGGGCGCGCACCGGGTCCATCGAGTACCTGGGGTCGGGGGCGCCCTTGGGGCGGCCGAGGTGACTGGCGGTGACCACCGACGCGCCCCGCTCGGTCAGCCACTCGATCGTCGGCAGGGCGGCACGGATCCGGAAGTCGTCGGTGATCGTGCCGTTGTCGAGGGGCACGTTGAAATCGGTGCGCACGAGGACGCGCTTGCCCGACAGGTCGCCGACCTGGGCTTCCAGATCCTCCAGCGTGGGGATCTTGTTCATCGTCGATGCGCCTCCGGCGCTCACCGCTTGACTTTGGAACCGGTGAACACGGTCAGGTCGACGAGACGGTTCGAGTAGCCCCACTCGTTGTCGTACCAGCCGTTGACCTTGACGAGCTTGCCCATGCTCATCGTCAGCCCGGCGTCGAAGACGCACGAATGCGGGTCGGTGACGATGTCACTCGACACGATCGGGTCCTCGGTGTACTTGAGCACGCCCTTGAGGCCCTTCTTGGCGGCCGCCGCGTAGGCCTTGTTGATCTCCTCGACGCTCGCCTCGGTCTTCAACACGGCGGTGAAGTCGGTGATCGAACCGGTCGGTGTGGGCACGCGCAGCGACGTGCCGTCGAGCTTGCCCTTCATCGACTCCATCACGAGCGACGTCGCCCGGGCGGCGCCCGTGGACGTCGGCACGATGTTGATCGCCGCGGCGCGCGCCCGACGGAGGTCCTTGTGCGGGCCGTCGACGAGCACCTGGTCACCGGTGTAGGAGTGGATCGTCGTCATCAGGCCCTGCTCGACACCGAACGCGTCGTCGAGGACTTTGACCATCGGGACGAAGCAGTTCGTGGTGCAGCTGGCGTTGGAGATCACCTTGTGCTGGCTGAACTTGAAGTCCTTGTGGTTGACGCCGTAGACGAACGTGGCGTCGGCGTTGGTCGCCGGGGCGGAGACGATGACCAGCGGGGCGCCACCATCGAGGTGGGCGGCCGCCGTGTCGCGGCTGGTGAAGAAGCCGGTCGACTCGACGACCACGTCGACGCCGAGCTCACCCCACGGCAGGTCGGCCGGGTTGCGCTCGCTCAGCACCTGCAGCGTGTCGTCGCCGGCCTTGATGCTCGACTTGGTCGCCGTCACCTTCGACGGGAAGCGCCCGAGCACCGAGTCGTACTGCAAGAGGTGCGCCATCGTGTCGATCGAACCGAGGTCGTTGACCGCCACGAAGTCGATGTCGGCACCGGCCTGCTTGGCGGCGCGGAAGAAGTTGCGTCCGATCCGGCCGAATCCGTTGATCCCGACTCTCACCGTCATGCGTGCCTCCTGGGCGTATTTGGGGGGTCTCGTGATGTCCGTCCCCGACCCTAGTTGGTCGGCTCTTCGCGCCGACAGGGCTCGCCGCCGGTTCGTCGTTGAGACGATCGGGACGGGTCCCTTTCGTCACGTGGAGAACCGGGCGGGCCGTGGGCCTAGCGGGCGACGTCGCGGTGGGAGGTGCGCACGGCCACGCCGCGCAGGCGCAGGCGGCCGGCGATCTCCTCGGCGATCGCCACCGAACGGTGTCGTCCGCCGGTGCAACCGATCGCCACCGTCAGGTAGCTCCGGCCCTCCCCCTCGTACTGCGGGAGCAAGCTGCCGAGCAGGTCGTCGAGACGGTCGACGAAGTCCGACGCGGCGGCGGTCTCGAGGACGTAATCGCGCACCTTGGCGTCGTGGCCGGTGAGCGGCCGCAGGTCGTCCTCCCAGTGCGGGTTCGGCAGGAAGCGCACGTCCATCACGATGTCCGCGTCGAGCGGCAAGCCGTGCTTGTAGCCGAAGCTCTCCACCGCCACCTGCAGGCGCGAGTCGCTGCCCTCGTCGAAGGCGTGCGAGACCCGCTCCTTGAGCTGGTGGACGTTGAGGTCGGACGTGTCGATCACCAGGTCGGCGGCGGCGCGGACCGGTTCCAGCAGCGAGCGTTCGAGCTCGATCGACTCGACCAGGCCGTCGGCCTCCTCGGCGAGCGGGTGGCGGCGGCGGGTGGCGTCGTAGCGCTTGACGAGCTCGGCGGTCGAGCAGTCGAGGAACAGCAGGCGGACGTCGTGGCCGGCGGCGCGCAGGTCGGCGACACGCGAGAGCACTTCGCGGTGCTGTCGTCCGGCGACGAGGGCGAGGTGGGCGATGTCGCTGGTGGGCTTCGCCGCCAACTCGACGATCGTGCTGATCAACGCCGTCGGGAGGTTGTCGACGACGAACCAGCCGAGGTCTTCGAGCACGTCGGCGACGCCCGAGCGTCCCGCCCCCGACAGCCCCGTGATGAGGAGGATGTCGGCCACGCCGTCACCATACCGAAGCTCCCCCGCCCCGCCCGTGATCGTTACAACAGGGGTCAGACCCCTTTGGTAACGCCCGGCGACGGGTAGTGCGTGATGCGCGCATGCGTTACAGAAGGGGTCTGACCCCTGATGTGACGGTCAGGCGCGGCGGAGGCGGAGATACAGCAGGCGGGGGAACTCCGCCGCTTCGCGGTACTCGTCGGCGCGAGCGAGGAAGCCCTCGGGCGGCGCCGGCTCCTCCATCCGCTCGACGAACAGGCCGTGCTCGGCCAGCGTGTTGACGTAGCGCGACAGCGGACGGTGGACGAAGCGGAAGTACACGCCCTGGCCGACCTTCTCCACCCATTCGTGCTCGCTGAGGTACGGGCCGAGGCGCAGGTAGCGCTCCGGCGGCTCGACGGTGTGATCGTCGATCCAGGCCGTCCCGGGCGTCTGCAGCAGCGGATGGTTGAGGAAGAAGCAGCACCGCCCACCCGGTGCCAACACCCGCGCCAGTTCGGCGATCGCCACATCGACGTCGACGATGTGCTCGAACACCAGGCAGCAGACGACGGCGTCGAACGCACCGTCGGCGAACGGCAATGCCCCAGCTCCGGCCTGGGCATACGTCGGGCCGCCGGCACGCTGCCGGGCGACGCTGATCTGGTTCCACGTCGGATCGACGCCGACCACCGTGGTGCCCGCCGACGCCACCCGGCGGCTCACCTGACCGTCGCCGCAGCCGATGTCGAGGATCCGTTCGGCACCGGCGAGCTCGCGGATCGCGAGCGGCAACACCTGCTCCTCGTACTCGGGATCGGCGCCCTCGGTGAACTCGTCGATCCACCAGTCGGCGTGGGCCTCCCAGAGGTCGTCACCGGTGGGCGTGGGGGGCTCGGCGGCCTCGCGGTTCATCGGATCCGAGGTTACGGTCGACCCCATGAAGTTCTCCGTGTGGCCAAGCTCCGAGCGTCCGACATCCGAGATCATCTCGCTCGCCAAGACCGCCGACGACGAAGGCTGGCACGGGGTCTGGATCGCCGATCACTACATGCCGAACACCGGCGACGAGTCGCTCAAGCCCGGCGACATGCACGAGTGCTGGGCGCTCATTCCTGCCCTCGCCGCCGTCACCGAGCGGGTCCGCCTCGGCTCGCTCGTGTCGCCGACCTCGGTCCACCACCCCGCCGTCCTCGCCAACCGCGCCGCAACGGTCGACCACATCTCCGACGGGCGCCTCGTGCTCGGCCTCGGCGCCGGATGGCAGATCAACGAGCACCACGCCTACGGCATCGAGCTCGAGCCGCCCGGCGACCGCGTCAGCCGCTTCGAGGAGGCCATCCAGATCGTCCGCTCGCTGCTCAGCGCCGAGCGGACGTCGTTCCACGGGCGTTTCTACGACATCACCGAGGCCCCCGCCGATCCCAAGCCGGTGCAGTCGCCGCTGCCGATCCTCGTCGGGACGGCCAGCCCACGGATGTTGCGCATCACCGCTCGCTTCGCCGACGAATGGAACACGTGGGGCGCACCCGAGCTCGCCGGTGCCGGCTTGGCCAAGCTGCGCGCCGCTTGCGACGAGGTTGGCCGCGATCCGTCGACGTTCCACACCTCGGCCCAGGCCCTCGTGTTCCTCACCGACGACGAGGCGTTCGCCCACCAGGTGCGTGACGGCTCGATGGGCGCCCGGTCGCTGGCCGGCTCGGCCGACCTGCTCGCCGAGCAGGTCGCCGGCTACGCCGCGCTCGGCTTCGACGAGCTCATCGTCCCCGACTTCACGCTCGGCAGCAGCGCCGAGGAGCGCCTCGACACCTACCGCCGCCTGCAAGCCGAGGTCTTCGCCCCCTTCGCCTGACGGGCGTCGGCTCAGTCCGACGCAGTGGCCGCAGAGTTGGTCGGCGCAGCGCCGGGCGAGTTGGTCGGTTCGGCGGCTGGCGAGGTGGTCGGCGCCGTGGCCGCAGAGGTGTTGGTCGGCGCAGTGGCTGGCGAGGTGGTCGGCGCCGTGGCTGGCGAGGTGGTCGGTTCGGCGGCTGGCGAGGTAGCCGGCGCAGTGACGGACACGGCGACCTCGGCAGCGTGGAACTTGGCGTAGATCGCCTCGGCGACGGCGTCGGGCAGGAAGCTCAACGCCTTCAGCTCGTCGAGCTCGGCACGCTTCACGGCGTTGACGCCGCCGAACGCCTTGACCAACTTCGCTCGGCGCGTCTCGCCGAGGCCCGGGATGTCATCGAGCGAGCTGGCTGTCATCCGCTTGCTCCGCCGCTCGCCGTGGAACGTGTTGGCGAAGCGATGCGCCTCGTCACGCACCCGCTGCAGCATGAACAGCGCCTCGCTCCCCCGCGGGATCTCGACCGGCTCGGAACGCCCCGGAACGTAGACCTCCTCGAAGCGCTTGGCCAGACCGGCGACGGGGATCTCGTCGGTCAGCCCGAGTTCGTCGATCACCCGCTTCGCCGCGCTCAGCTGACCCTTGCCGCCATCGACGAGCAGCAGCTGCGGCGGGTAGGCGAACTTGCCCGGCCGCTCGCCGCGCTCGTTGACCGGCTTCTCGCGCTCGACGAGGTACGCCTCGAGACGCCGGCGGACCACCTCGGCCATCGCCGCGAAGTCGTCGTTGCCCTCCACCGTCTTGATCTTGAACCGCCGGTACTCGCGCTTGGCCGGCAGGCCGTCTTCGAGGACGACCATCGACCCGACGTAGTCCGTGCCGTGGAGGTGCGCCATGTCGTAGCACTCGATGCGCAGCGGCGCCTCCGGCAGCCCGAGGTGGTCCTGCAGCTCGGTCAGCGCCCGGCTGCGCGAGTTGTGGTCGGTCGCCCGCTTCAAACGGTGCCGATTGAACTGCTCCTGGGCGTTGCGGGTCACGGTCTCCAACAGCTCGCGCTTGTCACCGCGCTGCGGCACCCGGATCTGCACCCGCGACCCGCGGCCCATGCCCAGCCACTCCTCGTACGTGTCGACGTCGTCGGCCGGATACGGCACGAGGACCTGCTTCGGCACACCCTGCACCGGGTCGTCGCCGTACATCGACTCGAGGATGCGATCGATCAGCAGACCGGGCGTCAACTCCTCCACCTTGTCGAGGACGAAGCCCTTGCGACCCACGACCCGGCCCTTGCGGACGTAGAAGACCTGCACCGACGCCTCGAGCTCGTCCTCGGCGATACCGATCACATCGAGGTCCTCGCCGCGATCGGCGACCATCTGCTGCTTCTCGATCGCCTTGCGCACCGCCGACAGGCGGTCGCGCAACCGAGCCGCCCGCTCGAACTCGAGCTCGGTCGCCGCCGACTTCATGTCGTCTTCCAGGCGATTGACGATCTCGTCGGTGTCCCCGTCGAGGAACTCGCACAGCTCGGTCACCAGCTGGCGGTACGGCATCTCGTCGATCTCACCGACGCACGGGCCGGCGCACTTCTCGATGTGGAACAGCAGACACGGGCGCCCGAGGCGCTGGTGCTCGTTGAACTTGCCAGGGCTGCACGTGCGGACCGGGAACGATCGCAACAACAGATCGAGCGTGTCGCGGATGGCGTAGGCGTGGGCGTACGGACCGAAGTAGCGGACGCCCTTGCGCTTGCGGCCGCGCATCACCATCGCCCGCGGCCACTGCTCGTCGACGGTGACGGCGAGGAACGGGTAGCTCTTGTCGTCGCGCAGCCGCACGTTGAAGCGCGGGTCGTGCTGCTTGATCAACGAGTACTCGAGCATCAACGCCTCGACCTCGTTGCGCACGATCGTCCACTCGACCGACTCGGCGCGCTCCATCATCTGCGCCGTGCGAGGGTGCAGGTTGCGCGGCGACTGGAAGTAGTTCGACAGGCGTTGGCGCAGGTTCGACGCCTTGCCGACGTAGATCACCCGGCCGGTGGCGTCCTTGAACTGGTACGAGCCGGGCGCTTCCGGGATCGTCCCTGCAGGGGGCCGTCTCACCAGGTCACCCGGTGCGGCCGATGGCGCCCGCCGCCACCTGCCGGGCAGTGCGTGTGGACGTCTCGCATGACGCGTCAAGCATACGGACGGCCAGGTACCGTGAGGGCCGATGTCCGACCAGTTCGCCGCCATCTTCCGACGACGACCCAACGCTGGCTGGTTCCGGGCCGGACGTTTCGACGTCACGACCACCGACATCATCTGCGCGCTGGCGATCGCCACGATGTTCATCTACGGGTTCAGCCGCGACGCGTTCGACAAGCTGTGGTTCGCCCCGGTGCTCGTGCGCGAGGAGTTCGAGCTGTGGCGCCTCGTCACGTGGCCGATCGCCACCGAACCTGCGATCTGGCCGCTGCTCGGCATCGTCTTCTTCTGGCTGTTCGGGCAGCAACTCGAGTCGCTGTTCGGGCGCGGCAAGTTCATCGCCTGGGTGCTGACGCTGACGATCGTGCCGGCCGTCGTCCTGACGCTCCTGGGCCCGATCGACACGTCGATCGACTTCACCGTGCAATACGGCCTGAGCACCCTCTTCCTCGGTGGCATCTGGGTGTACGCGGCCACGTACCCCGGGGTTCGCTGGTTCGAGGTCATCCCGCTGTGGGCGATCGCCGGCGTGTTCACGCTGCTCAACTTCCTGCAGTACACCGGCAACGACCAGACCGGTCAGGTCATCTTCTTGCTCGTGTCCGTCGTCGTGGCACTCGTCGCCGGCCGTTCGTTCGGGCTGGCCACCGGCTGGCCGATCCCCCACCTGCCGTTCGACGGCGCCGGACGCACCCGCTCCCGTCGCAGCAAGCCCGCCCGGCGGGCCACGTCGAGCGGATCGAGTCGTTCGTCGGGCCAACGTGTCGTCGAAGGCCCCTGGACCACCGCCCCGCCCCCGCCGCCTCCGCCCGCCGGTCCCTCCCCCGCCGATCAGGCCGAGCTCGACGCGCTGCTCGACAAGATCTCCGCCAGCGGTATGGATTCCCTCACCGGCGACGAGAAGCGCCGCCTCAACGACCTCAGCAAACGCCTTCGCAACCGCTGACCCGGCCCCTCGCCGCGCGTCCGGGCTCGCAGTCGCGATGAGCCAACGGACTCCCTGCCGGACCCTTCCCTCATCGCCACCAGCCACCGTCGCATCGCGATGAGCCAACGGACCCCCTGCCGGACCCTTCCCTCATCGCCACCAGCCACCGTCGCATCGCGATGAGCCAACGGACCCCCTGCCGGACCCTTCACTCATCGCCACCAGCCACCGTCGCATCGCGATGAGCCAACGGACCCCCTGCCGGACCCTTCCCTCATCGCCGCCAGCCACGGCTGCGTCGCGATGAGCGAACGGACTCCCAGCCGGACCGTTCACTCATCGCGATGTGATGAGTGCGGCGGGCGCCGTACGCTGCGAACACCGGCTCTCCCCAACGTCTCGACGACTACAGGAGAACCGATGACGCACCTCAACCCGGTCGCCCACCGGCTGTTCGCCCGCCAACACGGCGTGGCATCGGTTGATCAGCTGCTCGCCGCCGGCTACAGCCGGCGGCAGATCAAGCGACTCGAGGCAGCGGGTGCGATCACCGCTGCGCTCCGCAACACCTACCGCTCGCCGAGCGTTCCCGATGATGAGTTCAGCCGGTGCGCAGTGGTCTGCCTGGCAAACCCGGCGCTGGTCGTCAGCGGCCCGACAGCCGGGCGACTCTGGGGACTCCGACGGTTGCCGCGAGACCGGCGCGTCCACGTCATCGCACCACCGGCGAGCAATCCGGCGATCTCCCCCTGGGTCGTGCCCTACCGGACCAGCGCCATCCGGTCCGACGACATCGTGCAGCGCGCCGACGGCATCCGCGTCACGTCGAGGGCACGAACCGCGTTCGATCTCACCCGCACCCTGCACGGCGATGATCTCCTGTCCGTGATCGAACAGGTGCTGCACGAAGGCCGGCTCTCGGAGTGGGACCTGATCGCCACCGCCGCCGAGTGGCTCTCGCCGGGCCGACCCTGGGCTCGACGCTTCCTTCAACAGATCGAGCGTCGACTCGACGGCGGCCCGGCCGAGTCCGATCCCGAGGTGCGCGTCGCCAGTGCGCTCGCCCGCCGCGGGATGTACGGGCTGGTGCGCCAGCTCGAGATCAGCCTCCCGGGGTACGGTCCCGCACGCTTCGATCTCGCCATCCCAGCGCTCCGATGGGCGATCGAGGTCGATGTGCATCCGACGCACCGACACACGTTGGGGGCTTCCTCGGATCGCCGCAGGGACCTCGCCGCCAGCGCCATCGGCTGGTCCGTGAGCAGGATCGGCCGCGACCGCTACGAGTTCGACTTCGACCGCACCATCGATGCCCTCATCGACGACTACGCACGACGACGCCAGCACCCCGCCTCTGCATGAGCGAACGGCCCGGCTGTCGGTCCGCTCGCTCATCGCCGCCAGACGTCGGGCGAGGGCGATGAGCAAACGGGCCGGCTGTCGGGCCGCTCGCTCATCGCCGCCAGGCGACGGGCGGGGGCGATGAGCAAACGGGCCGGCTGTCGGGCCGCTCGCTCATCGCGAGCCAGGGCGGGGGCGATGAGCAACGGGCTGGCTGTCGGTCCGCTCGCTCATCGCTGCCAGGCGACGGGCGGGGGCGATGAGTAAACGGGCCGGCTGTCGGGCCGCTCGCTCATCGTGGGCCGGGGCGAGGGCCAGACGGGGTTAGAGGAGGTCGCGGAGGAAGCGGCCGGTGTGGGAGGCGTCGACGGTGGCGATGTGTTCGGGTGGGCCTTCGGCGACGATGGTGCCGCCGCCGGAGCCGCCGTCGGGGCCGAGGTCGATGATCCAGTCGGCGGTCTTGATGACGTCGAGGCTGTGCTCGATCACGAGCACCGTGTTGCCCTGGTCGACGAGGCGTTGCAGCACCGTCAGCAGGCGGCGGACGTCTTCGAAGTGGAGGCCGGTGGTCGGCTCGTCGAGTAGGTAGATCGTGTGGCCGGTGGACCGCTTGGCGAGCTCGGTCGACAGCTTCACCCGCTGCGCTTCGCCGCCCGACAGCGTCGGCGCGGACTGCCCGAGCCGCACGTAGCCGAGGCCGACATCGACCAACGTCGACATGTACCGGGCGATCCCCGGCTGGTTGGCAAAGAACTCGACCGCTTCCGACACCGGCATCTCGAGCACCTCGGCGATGTTCTTGCCCTTGAACTCGATGTCGAGGGTGTCGCGGTTGAAGCGCGCCCCGTGACACACCTCGCACGGCACGTACACGTCGGGCAGGAAGTGCATCTCGATCTTGATCGTCCCGTCGCCGGCGCACGCCTCGCAGCGCCCGCCCTTGACGTTGAAGCTGAACCGGCCCGGCTGGTAGCCGCGCACCTTGGCCTCGTTGGTGGTGGCGAACAGCTTGCGGATGTTGTCGAACACGCCGGTGTAGGTCGCCGGGTTGGAGCGCGGGGTGCGACCGATCGGCGACTGGTCCATGTCGATGACCTTGTCGAGCTGCTCGATGCCGGTGATCCGCTTGTGCTTGCCGGCCGGCGTCTTCGACTTGTAGATCTTCTGCATCAGGACCGGCAGCAAGATGTCGCGCACCAGCGTCGACTTGCCCGACCCGGACACACCCGTGACGGCGACGAAGTTGCCGAGCGGGATCTCGACGTCGATGTCCTTGAGGTTGTGCTCCCGCGCCCCCTCGATGCGCAGCCGACCGACGCCCTGCGACCGACGCACCTCGGGCACGGCGATCGACCGACGTCCGGACAGGTACTGCCCAGTGACCGACGCCTTGACCTTCTCGATCCCGGGCACCTTGCCGGAGTAGACGACCTCGCCGCCGTGTTCACCGGCGCCGGGGCCGATGTCGACGATCCAGTCGCTCTCGCGGATCGTGTCCTCATCGTGTTCGACGACGATCACCGTGTTGCCGAGGTCGCGCAGGCGCTGCAGCGTGTCGATCAAGCGCCGGTTGTCGCGCTGGTGGAGGCCGATCGACGGCTCGTCGAGCACGTACAGCGTGCCGACGAGACCGGAGCCGATCTGCGACGCCAGGCGGATGCGCTGCGCCTCGCCACCGGCGAGCGTGCCGGCCGAGCGCGACAGCGTGAGGTAGTCGAGACCGACGTCGAGCAGGAACCCGAGGCGGGCGTTGATCTCCTTGGTGATCCGTTCGGCGATCATCCGGTCGCGCTCGGAGAGCTCGAGCCCGGCGAGGAACTTCGCCGACTCGCCGATCGACATGTCGCAGATCTCGGCGATGTTGCGGCCCTCGACGAGGACCGCCAGCGTCGCCGGCTTGAGCCGCGCCCCGTTGCACGCCGAGCACGGCACGAGCCGCATGTAGCCCTCGTACTGCTCGCGCGACCACTCGCTGTCGCTGCCCTCGTGGCGCCGCTTGATCCACGGGATGACACCCTCGTACTCCGTCGAGTACGACCGGGTACGCCCGTAGCGGTTCTTGTACTTGACGGTCATCTTGCCCTTGACGCCGTGGAGGACGACCTTTTGCTGCTTGGCGGTCAGTGACTCCCAGGGGGCGTCCATGTCGATGTCGTTGCCGGCAGCGACCGACTCGAGCATGCGCGTGAAGTACTGCGTGTTCGACGACCGCCACGGGGCGATCGCACCGTCGTTGAGCGACAGCTCGACATCGGGCACGATCAGCTCCGGGTCGACCTCGAAGGTGGTGCCCAGACCGTCGCACGCCGGGCACGCGCCGTACGGCGTGTTGAACGAGAAGTTGCGCGGCGCCGGCTCGTCGTAGCTGTTGCCGCACACGGGACACGCCAGGTGCTGGCTGAACGTCAGCGTCTCGGCCTGGGCGTCGTCATCCGGACGAGGCACGAGCTCGATCTCGGCGACCCCGTCGGCGAGCGTCAGCGCCTGCTCGAGCGAGTCGGTGAGCCGGCGCTCGATGCCCTCCTTGAGCACGAGCCGGTCGACGACGATCTCGATCTTGTGGTTCTCGTACTTGGCGAGCCGCTCGTCACGCTTCAAGAACTCGTCGATGTCGACCGTCTCACCGTCGATGCGGGCACGCACGTACCCCTGGCCGGACAGGTCCTCGAGCAGCGTGTCGTATTCGCCCTTGCGCCCGCGAACCACGGGGGCGAGCACCTGGAACCGCAACCCCTCGGGCATCTCGAGGATGCGGTCGACGATCTGTTGCGGGGTCTGGCGCTGCAGTGGCGTGCCGTCGTTCGGGCAGTGCTGCACGCCGACGCGGGCGTAGAGCAGGCGGAGGTAGTCGTAGACCTCGGTGATCGTGCCCACGGTCGAGCGGGGGTTGCGGCTGCCCGACTTCTGGTCGATCGAGATCGCCGGGGAGAGCCCGTCGATGATGTCGACGTCGGGCTTGTCCATCTGCCCGAGGAATTGGCGGGCGTAGCTGCTGAGCGACTCGACGTAGCGGCGCTGCCCCTCGGCGTAGATCGTGTCGAAGGCGAGGCTCGACTTGCCGGATCCGGAGAGGCCGGTGAACACGATGAGCTTGTCGCGCGGCAGTTCGACGCTGATGTTCTTGAGGTTGTGCTCGCGGGCGCCGCGCACGACGATCTGCGGCTCGTCGGCCTTGCTGCGGCGACTTCTTCCCGATCGAGTTGCGGGGGTGGAGGGTGCCGACGTGTCGGCGGCGGTGCGGGCAGCCATCAATCCTCAATCCTACCGTCGGAACATGTGTTCGCTGGACCATCCGAGTGTCGCAGCGCCCCGCCACCCCGTCCCCGCTGATGCATGCCGCCGATCGCGCTCGGGTCGGTCAGCTGCAGACCGGACCGGCGTCGTTCGACACCTGGCCGGAGTCGTTCAGCGAACGGGCGACGACGCACAACGATGTCGCCTCGGCTTCGACCTCGATCGGCTCGCCGGTCCCCTCGAAGCGCTCGCCGACGTCGCCGCCGCTGACCACCTCGATCTCGACCGCGGTCGCCGCCTCGGGCATCTCGTAGCTGACGGCGAACGTCCCGTCCCCGCCGTCGGCCTGCACCAGCAGCTCGGCAGGCGGTTGCAGCACGGCGAAGAAGTCGTCGGTCGGCGGCGCGGCCTGCGTCCCGGTGGTCACTGCGGACGGATCGTCGTCACCGCCGCCGGCGGCCAGCACCCCGATGACGATCGCCACCACCACGGCCATCACCCCACCGGCGCCGATCCAAACCCGTGAGCGGCGCCGGGCGGCGACGTCCGCCTCGTCCTCCTCGTCGGGTCGCCGCAACTCGGGTCCCTGCCGGGTGACCCGCGGCCGGGCGACCGTCGAGTCGGCCGTGACCCGCGGCGTCACCGACGTGCTCGGGCCGGAGCCACTGACGACCGACGGCCCGGAGTCGTCCGGCGGGCGGTGCAACGTGCCGACACCCCGGGACAACTCGCCGGCGAGCCGCGGGATCGGCGTCGGCGCCAGGCCTGCCCGCGCCTGCACGTCGCGTAGCTGCTCGGCGAACTCGATCATCGTCGCCGGGCGGTCAGCGGGCGACTTGGCGAGGGCGTCGCGCACCACCCGGTTGAGTCCCGCCGGCAGCCCGGGGCGGTCGATGCGCGGCGGCTCGCTCGTCAGGATGCGGCGCACCGTCGACGCCAGGTCGGGTCCGGCGAAGGGCGTCGTTCCGGCGAGCAGCTGGTACAGCGTGATCGCCGTCGAGTACACGTCCGACGCCACCGAGGCGTCACCGTCCTCCAGCATCTCGGGTGCGGCGTAGGCGATCGACAACCCGCTCGACCGGCTCTGGCTGCGCTCGTCGTCGATCGTCGAGATGCCGAAGTCGCCGAGCGCCGGCTCGCCGTAGGCGGAGACGAAGATGTTGTGGGGCTTGAGGTCGCGGTGCAACACACCGGCCTCGTGGGCAGTGTGCAGGGCACCGCAGATGCGGATGGCGACGGCGAGTGCCTCGTCGATCGGCAGGGCACCCTCGTGCTCGAGCCGCTCGCGGTAGTTGGAGTGGTAGAGCTCCATCACGATGCACGGCCGGCCGTCGGTGGTGAACGCGTCGTTGAACACGGTGACGATGTTCGGATGGTGCGAGAGCCGTCCGAGGGCGTGGCACTCGCGCTCGAACGTGCGCCGTTCGGCCTCCGAGGAGAACCCGCTGTTGAGCACCTTGATCGCCACGTCGCGGTTCATCGACGACTGGCGGGAGCGGTAGACGACCGAGAATCCACCGGCGCCGATCTCGTCGAGCACCTCGTACCCGTCGATCTGGACCGAGAACTCGTTGTCCGTTCGGCGGGCAGGCATCAAGGTCCGGGGTCGAGAAGCGAGGTGTGAGGGCTGCCGCGACCGGGGAGTCATCCCCGCAGCCAGGTTCGGAGAACGTCCCTAGTCTAGGACCCGATGAGGAGCGACCCGCCACAGTGAACCGACGACTACGCCAGGTGGTCGACAGGACGCGGATTGCACCTGGCGGTCGACAGACGCCGACTGCGCGAGCTGGTCGTCATCGGAGTGGTCGTCGCCGTCGTCGTGTCGGTGGTGGTCGCCGCGGTCAACGCCGATGGCCGCACGTCCGTTCGCGCAGAGACCAACGACGGGGGCGCCTGGCTCGTGCGCCGGTCCGAAGGGATCGTCGGGCAGCTCAACCGGACCGCCGGCGAGGTCTCGGGCATCGTCCGCGTCGCCAACCCCGGATCGACGTTCGACATCGAGCAGGCCGACGGCACGCTCGTCGTGCACGACGAGGACGCCGGCGAGCTGCAGATCCTCGATCGCCGCACGTACCAGATCGCCAACACCGTGTCCGTGCCCGCCGGCGTGCGGGTACGGGCGGTCGAGGATGGCTTCGTCGTGTGGCACCCGTCGCCGTTTCGCATGTGGGTGCTGCGCAGCGATCAGGCGCTGACCGTGGTGTCGCTCGACGACGTCGCACCGTCGCTGGCCACCGAGGGTGACGGCATGGTGACGACGACGTTCGACGGCGACCTGGTGATCCTCGACGTCGACGGCGAACGGCTCGGAGTGGGCGACGTGTTCGGCGGCGAGCAGCCGACGTGGACCCAGATCGGCCCGCCGGCGGGCGCCATCACGGCGCTCAGCGCCATCGGCGACGACGTGCTCACGCTGTCCGACGACGGCTCGATCGCCCGCCTCGGCAACGGCGGCACCCTCGCCACGCAGGTGACCCCCGACGACAGCGCACCCGCGGTGGTGCTCGTCCAACCTGCCCCGGACGGCTCGCCCCTCGTGGCCATCACCGACGACGGCGACGTGCTCACCGATGCGAGCGGTGCCGACACCGACCTCGGAACGCTCGCCGACCTCGGCGCCGGCGCCCCGCTGTCACCGATCGCCCACGACGGCTGCATCTTCAACGTCGCCACCGCGCCGCCGACGTTCGTCCGCATCTGCAACGGCGAGGTCGACCAGATCGAACCGCTGACCGGCGCCGCGCCCGACGCCCTGCGCATCCGTCTCGTCAACGGCTGGGTGTGGATCAACGACCTGTCGAGCGGCACGTTGTGGATCGCCAGCACCGACGACGAGCTCGAGCGCATCGACGACTGGGGCAACACGCTCGGCAACGAGGGCGACGAGCCCGACGAGAACCCGGGCGAGCAGGAAGATGGCGACACGGAGGAGAACCCCGACATCGGCGAGATCCGCGATCCGGAGATCGACGAGGACGGGGTCAACGAGCCGCCGGTCGCCCGCGACGACCTTGCCCGCACGCGCACCGACCAACCCGTCGTCGTCGACGTCATCGCCAACGACGAGGACCCCGACGGCGACGCGTTGATGGTCACCGAGGTCACGGGTGTGCCCGACGACGCCTCGGTGGCGGTCACCGGCGGCGACGGCGCGGTGCAGGTCATCCCCGCCCCGGGGTTCACCGGCAACATCGACTTCGGCTACACGATCAGCGACGGCCGCGGCGCTACCGCCAGCGCCAACGTGCGCGTCGAGGTGGTGAGCAACGACGCCTCCAACCGCCCACCGATCACCAACACCGACATCGCCGAGGTGCGCGGCGGCGCCTCGGCGGCGTTCAACGTCCTCAACAACGATTCCGATCCCGACGGCGACACGTTCGTCCTCAGCGACGTCACGGCGCCCACCGGTCGCGTCATCTTCGACCCCTCCGGGGAGGTCAACTTCACGCCGGATCCAGCCAGCCAGGCGGGCACGATCGAGCTCGAGTACGAGATCGTCGACTCGTTCGGGGCGACGGCCAACGGCACCATCCGCGTCGCCATCCGCCTCGACACCTCCAACAACGAGCCGCGGGCGGTCAACGACACGGCGACCACCGTCGTCGGCATGCCGGTGTCGATCAACGTCCTCAAGAACGACGCCGACCCGGACAACGACCCGCTGACCGTGGCCGGGCTGCCCCAGCTCGTCGCCACCACCGGCAACGACAACGCGGTCGACGAGATCTCGCTGTCCGACGACGGCGAGTTCTTCTTCCTCCCGACCGTCGCCGGCGACTACGTGTTCCTCTACGCGATCATCGACGGCAGCGAGCGCGATGCCGCCTACATCCGCGTCCGCGTCGACGAGGCCGCCGAGAACCGTGCCCCGACGGCGATCCGCGACGACGTGACGATCAGCCGCGGTGACAGCCGCAACGTCTACGTGCTCGAGAACGACACCGACCCCGACGGTGACGTCATCGGCATCACCGGCTGGAGCGACGGCGAGGGCGTGCAGGTCGAACAGGTCCTCGGCTACGCCTTCCGGGTCACCGTCCTCCCCGACGCCCCGGCCCGGACGTCGTTCACGTACTCGATCTCCGACGGCAACGGCGACCCGTCGACCGGCACCGTCGTCGTCGCCGTCAGCGACAACGACACCCCCGACCAGCCGCCCGTCGCCCGCCCGGACACGATCGAGGTCCGCCCCGGCCGCACCGCCTCGGCATCGGTCCTCGTCAACGACTACGACCCGGAGGGCGGCACGCTGCGCGTCGTCAACGTGTCCGACGTGCCCGGCGCCGATCTGCGCATCGGGCCCGGCGGTCAGGAGATCTTCGTCTCCGTCGACACGACGACTCGCTCGTCGTTCACGTTCGGGTACGACGTCGCCGACGAAGGCGGCAACCAGACCGGCTCGCTGGTCCAGGTGCGCCTCGTGCCGATCGACGACACCAACCGTCCGCCCGTCGCCCGCCCCGACGTCGCCCGGACGATGGCCGGTCGGGCGGTCGACATCCCCGTGCTGGCCAACGACTCGGACCCCGACGGCGACGCCATCCAGGTCGAGACGATCTCCGCCCAGCCCACGTTCGGTTCGGCCGTCGTCGGTGTCGATGGCACCGTCCGCTACACGCCACGTCTCGGCGAGAGCGGCTCCGACCGGTTCCGCTACACCGTCGTCGACGCCAACGGCGACCGCGCCGTCGGTGAGGTGGTCGTCGGCGTCCTCCCCGCCGACGGCGAGAACCGCCCGCCGACGGCGACCAACGACACGTTCACCGTGATCGCCGGCAGCGACGTCCAACTGCTCGACGTGCTCGTCAACGACAACGATCCCGATGGCGACCCGCTGGCGATCTCCGATCTCGTCGCCGGTCGTGAGTCGATCGCCCTCGATCCGTCCGGGTCGGTCAGCTTCGAACCGCCGGCGTCGCTCGGCGGTGCCGCCAGCCGAGACGAGTCCTTCACGTACGAGATCAACGACGGCCGCGGCGGCACCGACGAGGCCCTGGTGACCGTGGCGGTCACCGAGTCACCGGTGCCGCTGGCTCCCATCGCCATCGACGACATCGCCGGGCCGATGGCCCGCGGCAGCGATCTGGCGATCAACGTGCTGGCCAACGACTCCGACCCGGACGGCCGCGTCGCCGACCTGACGATCCGCAGCAACGCACCGGAGTTCCCGATCGGTCCCGACGGCGTGTTGACGATCACCGATGCCCAAGACACGGTCCGCGTGCCGTACACGATCACCGACGCCGACGGACTGGCGAGCACGGCGCAGGTGACGGTGATCGTGCTCGACAACGTCGCCCCGACCGTCGAGCCGCTCGCCGCCTCGACCGACTTCGAGACGCCGCTGGAGCTGTCGCTCGCCGGACAGTCCTCCGACGCCGACGGCGACGACCTCACGTTCGCCTGCTGCGATGCCCTGCAGGGCGGCACGGTGGCGATCGGCGCCAGCGCCCGCAACGTCCTCGACCTCACCTTCACCCCCGACGCGGGCTTCGCCGGCGTCGCCAGCTTCTCGTACCTCGTCGACGACCAGAACGGCCACAACGTGTCGGGCATCGTCGAGATCACCGTGCGCCCACCGGACAACACGCCCCCGACCGCGATCGACGGCGAAGCGCAGGCGGAAGCCGGCCTCGACACGCCGATCGCACTGAGCCAGTTCGTGGAGGATCCCGACCTCACCGTCGGCGACGAGCTGACCTTCGAGATCGACCCCCGCGGCGCCCCGGCGACCGTGCGCGGCGACGCCGTCGTCGTCTCGCCGTCGATCGACGCCACCGGCGCGGCGTACGAGATCGCCTACACCGTCACCGATCGCACCGGCGCTGCGGCGAGTGCCGTCCTGCGCGTCACGGTCAGCGAACCCAACGTCCCGCCCCCGACCGCGGTCGCCGACAGCGCACGCACCACGCAGGGCGTCGCCGTCGGCGTGCCCGCCCTGGCGAACGACGTCGACCCGCTGGGACGTGGCCTGACCATCATCGGTGCCAACGTCACCGACGGCTCCGGCTCGGCCTCGGTGTCCGGCGGCACCGTCGTCTACGAACCCGCCGCCAGCTACTTCGGTGCCGCCACCGTCACCTACACGGTCCAAGACGCCCGCGGCACGGCCAACGGCACCGCCACCGGCACGATCTCGGTGACCGTGATCGGGCGCCCGGGCACGCCGACGACGCCGCAAGCGACCGCCGACAACGCCACGGCGACGGTGACGTGGGGCCTTCCACCCGCCAACGGCGCGCCGATCACCGGCGTCGAGCTGGAGACCGACGCCGGCAGCACGATCAGCCTCGGCGCCGCCAGCAGCCACACGCTGAACGGGCTCGTCAACGGGCGTCCGTACCGCTTCCGGGTCCGTGCCCAGAACGAGGCCGGATGGAGTGAGTGGAGCGGCTGGTCGGCGGCGGTCACACCGGACACGATCCCGGGCCGGGTGGCCACCCCGACGGTCCAGTTCGGTGATGGGCAGCTCACCGTCACCTGGCCGGCTCCGTACAACGAGGGCTCGGCGATCACCGGCTACGAGATCGAGATCGGCGGCGGCCGCAACGAGGTCGTCAGCCGCGGCACGGCGACGACGTTCGTCTGGACCGGGCTGCAGAACGGCACCAACTACCAGTTCCGCATCACGGCGATCAACGCCGCCGGACGGGCCGACCCGTCGCCATGGTCGAACCCCGAGCACCCGCTCCGCGAACCCGGCGCGCCCGGCACCCCGGGCGTCGAGCGGGGCAACCGCTACCTCGACCTGTCGTGGGCCCCGAGCCCCGCCAACGGCGACCCGGTGATCGAGTACCAGGTGCAGATGCGCTCCAACCCCGGTGTGTGGGTGGCGGTCGGCAGCGGCACGTCGTACCGCTGGTCGGACCTCCCCAACGGTGTCGAGCAGCAGTTCCAGGTCCGCTCGCGCAACCGCGACCCCGAGTGGAGTGCCGCCAGTGGGTGGTCGACCCCGGTCAAGCCGTGCGCCGTGCCCGACAAGCCCGCCACGCCGACCGCGGCGCGCGGCGACGGCAGTGCCACGGTCACCTACGCACTCCCCGGCGACCAGGGCTGCGCCATCACCCAGACCCAGATCCAGGCCAACGGCAGCGCCACCAACACCGCCAGCGGCAGCCCGCACACGTTCGGCGGACTCTCCAACGGCACCGCCTACACGTTCCGCGTCCGCTCGATGAACGAGGAGGGATGGGGCCCGTGGAGCGACGCCTCCAACCCGGTCACCCCGGCCGGTGCGCCGCAGGGCCCCGGTTCGATCTCGGCGGCCAACAGCGGCATCGGCGCCGTCGACCTGTCGTGGCCCGCCGCCTCGCCCAACGGCAGCGCGCTGCTGCGCTACGAGATCAGCGTCAACGACGGCGGGCCCGTCAACGTCGGCCTCGTCACCAGCACCACCCGCAGCGGACTGGCCAACGGCACCGCGTACCGCTTCAAGGTGCGCGCCTGCAACGACGTCGACTGCGGCGCCTGGTCGCCGAACGCCGCGGTCACCACCTGGGGCGCACCCAACCAACCCGGGGCCCCCAACGCCTCGGCCGGCAACCGGTCCGTCGACGCCTCCTGGGGGGCGCCGAACAACAACGGCCGACCGATCAACGGCTACGACGTCGAGCTGACGCCGGGCGGCACACGCAACGTCGGCGGCACGTCGACGTCGTGGGGTGGCCTCGACAACGGCACCGGCTACCGGGTGCGTGTCCGTGCCTGCAATGCCGTCGGCTGCTCGCCGTGGAGCGCTTGGAGCCAGACCGTCACGCCGCGCCAGCCGATCAACGTCACCGCCAGCTACTACGGCAACGCCCAGGGCCAGACCGGCTGCAGCAGCTCGCGCTGCGTCTACGTGCGGGTCGAAGCCACCGGCCTGTCACCGAACACCGACTACGTCGTCGACTGTCACTACCGCTCGCGCCCCGGGGGCTTCAGCCCCAGCACCAAGCGCTCCGACGGCAACGGCAACCTGGTCGATCCCAACGCCTGCTACTACGGCCAGGCGGAGGAGTTCTGGGCGACCGTCGGCGGGCGCGAGTCGAACCACCTCAACGCCCCACCGCCCTGACCGGTCCCCCACCAGCCGCTCCTGACGTTCGACGCTCGTCCACGTCCCTTCCCCACACGAGGCATCCGCATCCGATGACGATCACCGACGAACATGCCAACTGGTTCAGCCACCACTTCAACGCCGTGCTGCAGAACATCGAGACGGTGCTGCGCGGCAAGACCGATCAGATCGCCACCGCCCTCGTGTGCCTGTTCGCCGAAGGGCACCTGTTGCTCGAGGACGTGCCGGGCACCGGCAAGACGACGCTCGCCAAGGCGACTGCCAACTCGCTCGACAGCGTCTGGCGGCGGGTCCAGTTCACCCCCGACCTGCTCCCGTCCGACGTCACCGGCGGGATGATCTACGACCAGGGCCGCAGTGCGTTCGAGTTCCGGCCCGGCCCGGTGTTCGCCAACGTCGTCCTTGCCGACGAGATCAACCGCGCGTCCCCGAAGACCCAGGCGGCGATGCTCGAGGTGATGGAGGAACGGCACGTGACCGTCGACGGGGAGGGCCGCCCGGTGCCCCGCCCGTTCGTCGTCATCGCCACCCAGAACCCGATCGAACAGGAGGGCACCTACCGCCTGCCCGAAGCGCAGCTCGACCGCTTCCTGCTGCGCACGTCGCTCGGCTACCCGACCCACGACGCCGAGGTCGACGCCGTGCGCCGCGTCACCCACGGCGCCGACGCCGAGGACCTGCGCCCGGTGATCACGCTCGACGAGGCCCGGCAGATGATCGCCATCGCCCGTGGTGTGCACGTCGACGACTCGATCGTCGACTACGTCGTGCGCGTCGTCGCCGCCACCCGCAGCCTCGATCAGCTGCGCCTCGGTGCCTCGATGCGCGGTGCGCTGGCCCTCGTCCGCGCCGCACGAGCGCTCGCCGTCGCCCAGGCCCGGCCGTTCGTCACCGTCGACGACATCAAGGTGCTGGCACCCGCCGCACTCGGTCATCGCCTGCTCCTCACGCCCGACTCCGAGCTGCGCGGGGTGCGCCCGGGCGATCTCGTCGACGACGTCCTCGATCGCATCGATCCGCCGGTGCCGGTGCGCCGGGATCCGGCCGTTCCGTGAGACGGGCGACGGGCTGGCTCGGCCCGTTCACCACGTCGGGTGCCGTCGTCGCCGTGCTCGGCGTCGTCTGCTACGTCGTCGGCTGGCGTCTCGGCTGGATCGAACTGATGGTCGTCGCCGCGGGCTGCCTGGTGTCGCTGTTGATCGCCGTCGGCTTCGTCGTCGGCCGCCTCGGCCTGCAGATCGAGCGGGCCGTCGATCCCGAGCGCGTGATGGTCGGCGAACCGGCGGGTGCCCTGCTCACGGCCGTCAACTCGACCCGTCGCCCGACACGATCGATCGTCGTCGACGATCACATCGGTTCGTCGATCCTGCCCGTCACCGTCCCGGCGCTGGCACCTGGATCGTCGCACCGATCCTTCTACTCGCTGCCCACCGACCGGCGGGCGAAGCTGGAGATCGGCCCCGCCGAGGTCACCCGCACCGACCCGTTGATGCTCCTCCGGCGCCGTGTCGGGCATGCACCGGCGACGACGCTGTGGGTGCATCCCCGATGGGCGCTGGTCGAAGCCTTGCCGAACGGATTCGCCAAGGATCTCGAAGGCCCCACCAGCGATGCGTCGCCGGCCGGCGACATCGCCTTCCACGCGCTCCGCCCGTACCAGCTCGGCGACGACCGCCGCCACATCCACTGGATGTCGACCGCCCGCACGGGCACGCTGATGGTCCGTCACTACGTCGACAACCGCCGGCCGAGCCTGGCGGTGCTGCTCGACGACGCCGCCGACGTCCACGACGACGCCCAGTTCGAGACCGCCGTCGAGATCACGACGTCGCTGCTGCTCAGCTCGTTCGCCCTGCAACTGCCGATCGTCGCCCGGACCACCGGCGACTGGCTGCACGGCCGACTGCGGCCGCGGACCCGCGACCGCCTGATCGAGGAACTCACCGTGCTCGGCCGCGGTGGACGTGACCGCTCCCTCCTCCAGGCGGCCGCCGAACTGACCCGGGTCGAATCGCAGACCTCGGCGGTCGCGCTGGTCACCGGCAGCCGGCAACCGGCCGACCTCCTCCCGGCGGTCTCACTGCTCCGGCGACGCTGCCGCGTGATCCTCGTCGTCGTCGCCCCGGGCGAGGACAGCGGTGCAGCGCCGCCGATCCGATCACTCCCGGGAGCGACCGTGTTGACCGTTGCCTCCCTCGACGAGTTCCGCAGCGCCTGGAACGCGATCCGCGCATGAGCGGCCGCCCCGTTCCCACCCGCCGATTGCTGGCGATCGCGCTCGTCGCCGTGCTCGCCACGGCGTCGACGATCGGCTTGCACTCGATCACCGACCAGTGGAGCTTCCTCGTCCCGGCCGCGTTCGGCGCGATCGTCGCCGCCGGCGCGTTCTTCGTCGCCGACCGCTACCGCCTGCTCCCCGGCGAGACGCTCGCCCTTGCACTCGGGATCTTCGTCGTCGCCGGGGTGCTGGCGGTCAGCGTCGGCGTCGGCGACGTTCCCAGCGTGTCGTCGTTCGGCGACTTCTTCGACGGCCTGATCCGCTCGTGGGCCGACCTGCTGTCGGCGGTCACGCCCGCCGACCTGACGCCCCGACTGGCCGTCGCCCCGTACGCCCTGGCCTGGTTCGGCACCGTCGTCGGCTGCTCGTTGCTGCGCTGGAGCCCGCTGCCGGTGGCGCCCGTGCTCGGTCCGATCATCGCCCTCGGCCTGATGGTGCTGCTCACCGAGGAGGAGCGCAACCTGTCGATCGCCGTCGGCGCAGCGATCGCCGTCGGGGCGCTGTTGCTCGGCGTGTTCCTCGACGACCGCCAGCGGGCGACCGATCTGAGGGGCGAGGAGACGCTGGAAGGGACGACCTCGACGGCCCGCCACGCTCGTACCATCCGCATCGCCCTCGTCGTGGGCGCCGTCGCCGTCGCCGCCCCGCTGCTCGGACCACGCCTCCCGCTGGCCGAGGCACGTGACCGTTACGACCTACGCGACGAGGTCGTGCCGCCGTGGAATCCGCTGTCGCTGCCGAGCCCGCTGGTGCAGATCAAGGCCCAGCTGGCCGACGAACGCGAGGAGACCGTGGTCTTCGAGGTGCAGTCCGACGAGCCGCTGACCCGCTGGCCGACGGCAGTCATGAGCTCGTACGACGGCGTCGTCTGGACCGTCGCCGATCCCGACGACGCCGGTTCCGACTTCCGCCCGGTCGGGACGCGCCTCCCCGACGCCGACGCCCAGCCCGACACCGACCCGACGGCCACGGCGACGGTGACGATCGCCGACCACGAGGGCCCGTGGCTGCCCGTCCCCGGCGTCGCCCGCACGCTCGACTTCGCCGATGCCACGCCGACGGTGTTGGAGAACCCGGAGACGAACACGATCGCCCTTCCCGGCGGCGTCACCGACGGCATGCAGTACACCGTCGAGGCCCTCCTGCCGCCGACGCCGAGTGACGAGGCGCTGCGCGCGGAGCGGCTCGACGTGGTCTCCGACTCGGTCGACCTCGAGGCGTTGCCGCCACAGATTCGCAACCTCGCCGCCGACGTCACCGAGGGCATCGACCACGGTTGGGGCCAGATCGCCGCCATTCGCGACCTGTTCCGCGGTGAGGGCTTCTACGACAAGACCACCCGCGTGCCGCCGGGACACTCGTACTACCGGCTCGCCCAGTTCCTCGCCGACCCGGACCAGATCGTCGGCTACGAGGAGCAGTACGCCGCCGCCTCCGGGCTCATCGCCCGCATCGCCGAGCTCCCCGCCCGCGTCGTCGTCGGGTTCGAGATCGAACCGGAGCGATACGTCGACGGCACGGCCGAGGTCCGTTCGTCCGACGCCGCGGCGTGGATCGAGGTGCGCGTCGACGGCATCGGTTGGGTGCCGGTGCCGGTCAGCCCGCCGCGCAGCCGGGAGCCGCAGACCGAGAACGCCGTGGCCTCCGAGGACCAGGTGGCCACGCCCAACCCTCCCCCGCCGCCGCAGCTTCCACCCGACGTGGACGTGTTCTCCGAGCCCGAGCAGGAGGAACCGGTGGACGACGAGGAGGACGAGGACGACGACGAAGCCGACGACACCGCGGGCGGACTCGGCACGCTCGGCTGGACGCTGGTCGGCGTCGGTGGATCGCTGCTCCTCGTCGCCGCCGTCGCCGGCCTGATCATCGCCATGAAGATGCGCAGGACGCGGCGCCGCCGCGAGGCGCCGGATCCTGCCGAGCGCATCGCCGGGGCGTGGTTCGAGATGACCGATCGCTTCGACGAGGCCGGGATCCGCCAACCCGACCGGGCGACACCACTCGAGTCGGCGCGCCTCCTCGCCGAGACCCGGCCGGAGGTGCGCGAGTCGGGGCCACAGCTCGTCGGGCTCGCCCGGCAGGTCGACCGCGCCGCCTGGGCAGCGACGCCGCCGCCGTCCGAGGCCGCCGAGCAGGCCTGGCGCTATTCTGACGAGGCCGTGGATGCGCTGCTCGCCGGTCGATCCCTCCCCCAACGCACGATGATGCGTGTCGACCCGCGTCCGCTGATGCGCCGCGACCCCATCCGTTCAGGTGACGACCGGTCCGACGGCACCGATCCGACCGACGCCGACGATCCGGCCCACGTCGCCGATCCGCCCGACGCCGACGATCCGGTCGGCGGAAGCAACGGAGGCCCGGCGTGACCGACGACGACGAGGTCACCACCGCCGTCGACCCGGAGTGGGTCGCCGAGCTGCGGGCCAAGTCCGACTGGTTCGACGACGAAACGGCAGCGGCACTCGACGCGTCACGAGAGGCGCCGGACGACGCCGGGTCCGACTTCGATGCCGAAGCGACGGTCGGCGCCTCGTCGGAGCTGCTCGACCGCATCCGCGCCGAGATCGCCGCCGAGACACCCGCCGACACACCCGCGACGACGCCCGCCCCGCCGCTGCCGCCACCGATCCTCTCCCAGCCGCGTCCCTCGGCCGCCACCCCGACACCGCCCGACGTCGCTGCGCCGCCCAGCGTCCACCCTGACGTGTCGACGACCGTGCGCTGGGAGCCACGGCAGCGACTCACGGGCGCGACGGCGGTCAATGAGGCGCCGCTGGTGCCGGTGCACGACCGCCACCACGGTCTCGATCCCACCAAGGTGGCGATCGCCGTGATCGCCGCGATCACGCTCGTCGTCATCGTCTGGCTGTTCGTCCGCTCCGACAGCGGCGGCGATCCCGGCCCGGTTCCACCGCCCGGGAGCGGTCCGGTGCCGACGGTCGACGTCGGCGGCGAGGCACCGATCGAGGTCGAGGGATGAGCATGATCAGCGAGGAGGCGACGATCCCGTCGGATCTCCTCGGACGCGTGCGGGCGCTCGTGTCGGGCACGGCGATGCCGAACGCCGCCGTCGACGACTGGGCGGCGGCGACGCACGTCGGCACCGCACGAACCGACAACCAGGACGCCTGGGGCCAGCGCGACGGCACGTTCGTCGTCGCCGACGGCATGGGCGGGCGTCCCGGCGGTTCGATCGCCGCCACCGCCGCCGTGGCCGCAGCACTCGATCACTTCGGCACCGATGCCTCGCTGCATCCGTTGCGGTGGTCGGCGCGCATGTCGAGCGTCAACGAGGCGGTCGTCGCCGCGGGCCGGCGCGCCGGACACGACCGCGTCGGCGCGGCGATCGCGGTCGTCCGCTGCCGACCCGATTCGGTTGCCATCTCCCACGTCGGCGACGTGCGCATCTACCGCGTGCGCGGCACCGAGGTGCACCAGTTGACCCGCGATCACACGGTGGGCGCCGAGATCAGTTCGGCGGGCCGTGACCCGGCGACGTTGCGGGCGGCGCGTGGCAAGACGGCCGCGCTGACCTCGTTTCTCGGCGACCGAACGGCCTGGCGGCAACATTCGTTGCGGGTGCTCGACGTCCAACCCGGCGATCGGCTCGTCGTCTGCAGCGACGGCGTGCACGGCCGGTTCGACCCGCACGAGTGGGTCGCTGCCGGCGTGGGCGACTGCCAGTCGCTGGTCGACCACCTCGTCGCTCACTCCGCGGACGCCGGCAGCACGGACGACCGCACCGCACTGGCGATCCGCATCGGGGCACAGCGATGACCGCGCCCACCTCGATCGCCGCGACACGACTCGCCGTGGCAACGGGCGCCGGTGTGCTCGCCCGACGTGGTTCGGCGCTGCTGTTCGTCGCCGACGGCCCGGCCGACGCCGCGGCGCTGCTCGACGCCTTCGCCGCCGCGGGCGACGACGACGTGTGCGACGCGGTCACCGACGCCACGGTGGCGGCGACGTTCTCCGTGCCGCCGTTCACCGTGTTGACGTGGGCGGGCGACGTCCGCCTCGTCGTCCAGGGCGCGCTCGAGGTGCACACCGACGACGCCACCCTGCCGATGCTCTCCGGCGCCGGTTCGGGGTCGTGGGTCGAGCGCCGGCTGCGCCTCGGCGACCGGCCGGTCGTCGTGCGGTGCGGATCCGACGCCGACCCGACGACCGACCTGCAGCTCGGCACGGTGCTCGCCGACGGGTTCGCGATCACGCTGTCACGGACCGCGTCCACGCCGGTCCCGCAGCCGCCCGCCGAGGCGATCGTGCCGCCCGACGCACCCACGCCCGTGCCGGAACCGACTCCGGTACAGTCGACCGCGCCACAGTCGACCGCGCCACCGTCGACCGCGCCACCGTCGACCGCGGCCCCCGCCCCTGCGCCGGTCGTTCCCGCTGCCGACCCGGACGACGCCGTGGCGGCACCGGACCCCACCCGACCGACCGATCGCATGGCTGCCCTGCGGGCGGCCCTCAAGGCACCGGAACCGCCGCCACAGCCACAGACACAGCCACATCCGGTCCCCCGCCCCGAGTCACCCCCGGTGGCCGGCGCCGACGAGGTGCCGTTCGACGACAAGGCACCGTTCGACGACAAGGCACCGTTCGACGACAAGGCACCGTTCGACGACGAGGTGACGATCGCCGGCAGCACGGGCGCCGACAGCACGGCCGCCGACGGCACCGCGGCCGGCGACGACCGGGCGCCGTTCGTGTCGGCGCTGCGCTGTCCGAACGGCCACCTCAACCCGCCCCACGTCGGGGCCTGTCGCACGTGCGGCGAGCTGCTGCCCCCCAACGCCAAGACGGAGGTCGTCGCCCAGCCGCCGCTGGCGCTGCTCCAGCTCGACGACGGCGAGACACTGCCCATCGACCGTCCGTTGGTGCTCGGCCGGAAGCCAGATCGCGACGCGGCGCAGGCTGACCGTCGTGCCGGCCTGGTGACCGTCAGCAACGATGCGTCGGTGTCGCGCACGCATCTGCGGATCGACCTCGAGGACTGGACCCTCACGGTCACCGACTGCGGCTCGCGCAGCGGCACAGCGATCGTCGCCCGGCCCGGCGAGGAGCCGCGGGTCCTCGATCCGTGGGTGCCCCACGAGCTGCCGGTCGACGCCCGCCTGTTCCTCGGCGGGCCGACGTCGGTCGTCGTCCGCGCCATCCCGGCTCTCGGCGCACGATGACGGCGCGAGCCGCGGACCAGCACGACCTGGTCGTCGAGTTCGCCGGCGACGAGCGGGTGTTGACGCCCGGAGACGACCTCACGTTCGGCAGGTCGGGCGACCTCGTCATCGACGACAACCGCTATCTCCACCGCGCCGTCGGTCGTTTCACCTGGAACAGCGGCATGTGGTGGCTGGCGAACACCGGCACGTCGATCGCCCTCCGGCTCGCCGACGGCAACGGCCCCTCGTACACCCGCGTCGCGCCCGGTTCGACGGTCCCGCTGGTGTTCGAGACGGCGAGCGTGACGTTCGAGGCCGGCGGTCGGCCGTACGAGCTGCGCACCGAGCTGCTCGTCGACGCCCCGCTCTACGCCCTCGACCCGATGCTCTCACCGGGGGGCGACGGCGTCGATCTCGAGGCGACGACCACCGCCGGTTCGCTGCCGCTCAACGACGAACAACGGCTGCTGCTCGTCGCGCTCTGCGAACCGCGACTGCGCGGTGACGCGTCGAACGAGCTCGGCACCAACCGCCAGATCGCCTCGCGGCTCGGTTGGACGATCACCAAGTACAACCGCAAACTCGACTGGCTGTGCCAGAAGTACGCCGCGGCGGGGGTCACCGGGCTGCGCGGCTCGAGCGATCTGTTGGCCCGCGACCGTCGCCTGCGCCTCGTCGAGCACGCCCTCGACGCCGGCGTGGTCAGTGCCCGCGACCTCGACTTGCTGCCACCTGCATGACCGTCGGCTGACGGTCGGCAACGAGCACCCCGCGACCCGGCGGCATCGCCACCCCGGGACGGATCGGCGGCTTGATCCCGGTCATCTGCAAGAAGTCGCTGGCGTCGTCGGGCTGCAGGACGAGCAGCCGGCGCGATCGCCGGACGAGGTTGAGCATCGAGCTCGCCGTGTACCCGGTCATCGCCCGACTCTCGAGCGTGGCGACGAGTCGTAGGTCGTCGTGCACGGCGAGCTGGTCGAAGGCGTCGTTCAGGGCCGGGTCGTCGAGCCGGTCGAGATCGTCGACGAGCAGCAGGCGGGGCCGCTCCCCTGGTCCGAGGACGAACAGGTTGGTCAACCGCTCGAGGACCGGCACCAACTCCTCCGGCTTGCCCACGGCACCGGCGTGGACGAGCCCGAGGTCGAGCTGGCTCGCCGCCGGGCCGATCGCCCACACCTCGTGGGTCTCGCCGAGGACGGCGGCGCAGGTATCGAGCGCCGTCGTGCGTCCCGACCGGGGCGGCCCGGCGATCGTCAGGTTCGACCAGGTCAGGTCGGCGACGACGGGTGCGCCGGAGACATCGGCGATGCCGAGCGGCACGGCGAAGGGGCGATCGGCGGCGGCACGGATGCGATCGAGTGGAACGTGCTCTGGCAGGGCGATGCTGCACAACACCGACGGTCGCTCGTTGCCGACCAGGGCGGCGAACTCGGCGATCGCCTCGCCCTGACCCCGCGCCGACGGATCGCGGGCGACGGAGGCGACCTGCACGGTCGCTCCCCCGTCCCACAGGCCGCGCCCCGGCGACAGGTCGAGCGTCTTGGCACGCAGCGTCGAGATGCCGTGCTCGTTGTATCCGGTCTCATCGGCGTGGCGCATGATCAGACGGCTGGCGACCGCCGCGTGCACGCGTGCCGGCACGGCGTTGCGCCGGTCGGCGGTGACGACGGTGTGGATCCCGACCTGTCGCCCGTCGACGATCACCGCCACCAGCCGCTCGATCCAGCTCTCCATCGGCACGGCACTCGACAGCGACCCGCCGCCGCGGGAGGCGTCACCGAACGTCGACATGAACCCACCGAACCCGTCGACGAGCACGAGGATGCGCGGCAGCGGGTCGTTGCGTTCGTTGTAGGCGGTGAGGTGCTCGGCGCGGGCGTCGGCCAACAGCCGCCGGCGGCGGAGCAGCTCGTCGTGCAGCACGGCGAGGTGGCGGGTGACCGCTTCCAGGTCGTCGCCGGTGGCCACGTCGACGACCTGTGTCAACGACTGCACGGCCCCCAGGCCACGCGACGCGAAGTCGAAGCCGACCATCACCACGTCGTCGGCCGACCCGCACGCCGCCGCCGACACGGCGATCGTCCGCAACAGGGTGGTCTTGCCGGATCCGCCGGCGCCGAACACCAACCATCCGCCGGACTCCTCGAGGTCGACGAGCGCCGGGTACTGGTCCTGCCGTTCCGGCGCGTCGATCATCCCGACGGCGACGACTCGGCCGGGATACTGGTGAGCGAGCTCGGCCCGGGGGTCGCCGAGCACCTCGTCGATCGTCACCAGCTCCGGCAGGACGTCGCGCCACGGCCGAATCGGCGCCGGCAGCGTCAGCGAGCCGGCGGCGTCGGCGACGGCGGCGAGCACCGCATCGAGGTGGGTGACCGCGGCGGCGCCCGGCTTGTTCCCGCCGGGCCCGTTGGGGACCGCCTTCGGCGAGTCGTCGGTGTGCACGAACGGTGACACGAGCACCGGCTGCAGCGTCTCCTGCGACGTCAACGGGGCACCACAGAACGCGCTCTGGAACGCGATCAACGCACTCGGACCGAGCCGCGCGATAGCCGCGGCCCTTCAACGGCACGGGGATGTCGGCCGCTTCCGGGCTGCCGATCACGGCGGTCGACTCGGGGCGGTCGAGCATGCGCAGCGAGATCCGCAGGTTGGTGTTGGCGAGGATGTTCTCGTTGACCGAGCCCGAGGGCCGCTGGGTGGCGAGGATGAGGTGGATGCCGAGGCTGCGGCCGCGCTGGGCGATGTCGACGACGCCGGCGACGAACTCGGGCACCTCCTTCACCAGCGTGGCGAACTCGTCGACGACGATCACCAACGAGGCCGGCGCCTCCTCGGGGGCGACCTCGAGCATCTCGGCGAGGTCCTTGGCCCGGCCCTCCATCACCCGCATCCGCCGGTTGAGCTCGGCGCGCAGCGATGTCAGGGCGCGCAGCGACAGTTCGGCGTCGAGGTTGGTGACGTAACCCACGGTGTGCGGCAGTCCGGAGAACACCGTCGACGAGGCGCCGCCCTTGTAGTCGACGAACAAGAAGTTGAGGCGCGTCGGCGGGTGATGCACGGCGAGCGAGCAGACGATCGACTGCAACAGCTCGCTCTTGCCGGCGCCCGATGTACCACCGATCAGGGTGTGCGGTCCGTCCTCCACGAGGTCGAGCCACAGCTGGCCGTCGACACCCATCCCGACCGGGAACGGCAGCCCGTAGGAACGTTCCGCCAGCCAGTGCTCGGTGACCCATTCGGCGCTCGGCATGCCGACGCCGAGCACATCGAGCAACGGGGCGACGCGCGGGATCGACGTCGCCAGCGACGCCGTCGAGGCGTCGCGGATCGGCGCCAGGGCACGGGCGACCCGGTCGGCGACGTCGGACCGCAGCTGCTCCACGTCGACCTCGCGATCGGCGATCTCCGGATCGGTCGACCACAACGTGCCCACCAGCGCGGCGCCGGGCGCCTGCCGGGTGACGAGGATCTGCTTCGCCTGGCGGGGCACCTCGGCGGCGGTGTCGGCGAGCCAGATCACCGAGATGCCGACGCCAGGGCACTCGTCGAGCAGACGGGCGACGCCCGCCGGGTCGGGCGCCAGCCGGCTGTCGAGGACCGCCACGATCCACGGCCAGCGACGGCTGGCCATCTCCCGTTCGGTGCCGCCGCGGCGGAAGTCGACGACCTCGAGCAGGCGGCGGAGGATGGCGTCGGCCTCCGACGGTGTGGTGGCGACGTGCGTGCCGGGCAGCGGCGAGACGACCGACCGGGTGTGCGGCAGCCACTTCATCCACGCGGCCAACGGGCGGTCGCCGACGGCAGCGACGATCGTCAGGTCCTCGGGGCTGTGCAGGCAGGCGGCCTGGACGACCATCGACGAGGCGACGCCGTTGACCGCGGCCTCGGGACCGTGGACACCGACGACGCCGTGTTCGGCGAGGTCGACGGTGATCGGCACACCGTGGACCTCGTCGAGGCCGGTGAGGGCGGCCCGTGCCTCTGCCCGCAGGTCCTCGTCACCACCGCGTGGGATGTCGGGCGTGAACATCGTCGCCGCGGTGCCGAGCCCGGCGCGGAGGCGCAGGAAGTCGGGGCTCTCGCGGCTGCGCGCCCACAGATCGACGGTGCGCAGCTCGGCACGGCGGGCCAGCTCGGCGAGGTCGGGCGCCGTGCGCACCCGCTCGATGCGCTCCGCTTCCACCAGCGCGTCGAGCTCGTCGCGCCACGCCGCGATCCGCTCGCGATAGGTCGCCAGCTCGTCTCGGAAGCGTTTGCGTCCCGAGCGACGGTCGTCGACCGAGTTGGCGATCATCACCAGCGGCGACATCAGGGTCAGGGCGAGGAACTGCACCTGGCGGGAGAAGGCGAACAGCGTCAACCCGGCGGCGAGCGGTGCCAGCACGGCGAGGATCTGGAACCGCCGCTGGTCGCCACGCTCGGGGATCGGGCCGAGCTCCGGCGGTTCGACCTCCGACAGCACCGGTGGCCGGTACGGCGTCCGCTGGAACTCGATCTGGCCGAGCTGGTCGACGCGCTCGCCCTCGGCGCGCACGAACGGCCGGAACGAGACACGAGTGCCGCCGAGTGCGATGACGTCGGTGTCGCGGACGGCGGTCCATTCGTCGATCTCGCGGTCGTTGACCGTCACCCCGTTCTGGGCACCGGCGAGCGGGGCGACCGACACCGTCCACGTGGCGTCGACGGAGACCGAGGCGTGCCGGCGGGACACGGTCGGGTCGCTGAGCCGGATGTCGGCGTCGTCGTCGCGGCCGATGCCGTACGTGCCCGGGAGCAGGATGTAGCTGGAACCGGCGTCGGGGCCGGCGAGCACGTCGACGGTGACGGCCTCACGAGGGATCGGCCGCACGGCGCGGACGGCGCGCGGCGGACCGACGACGAGCTCGTCGCCCGACACGATGCCGACGTCGCCGACGGTCGCCGCCGGCTCGAGGACCGAGCCGGTGCGCTGCAGCGTGATCGACGGCATCGTCTCGGCGAGCCCGAGTTGGCGTGCCAGGGCCCGGGCGAGATCGTTGACCGTGTGCGACGTCTCGACGTCGACGACGAGGTCGGTCGGGTTACCGCCGAGCGGCACGGCGCGCAGGATCAGTTCCATCGACGGCCTGCAGTGTCGCAGAAGATCGGCCGCACGCGACGCCCAGCGACCGGCGCCACCGGGACGGCGACGGGTGCCGTCGGTACGCTCCGGTGATGCCCGACACCCGGTTCGACCACCTCGCCGAGTACCCCGTGCGCAGCGTGTTCCTGACGCTCGGTCAGGTGGCATTGGTCCTGATCGCCGTCGCCGTCGCCGCCGGTCTGGTGTTCGTGCCGACCGGCACCGCACGCCTCGTCGGCGGCGCGGCCGCGATCGTCGTGCTCGTCGGCGCCGCCTACCTCGTGCGCTCGCTGCGCCGGCAGGCTGTCGTCGTCGACGGGCAACGCCTCGGCTGGCGGCGCGGGCTGACGGCCGAGATCCGTGGCTGGACCGACCTCGCCGATGTGGAGGGCCTGACGGTCGCCAAGGCGTCCACGTCGATCAGCCTCGAACGTACCGACGTCATCTTGTGGACCCGCGTCGGCGGCATGCGCGGCATCGACGCCGTGCTGTTGCGCCCGCAACTCGGCGCTGACGCCCGCCGTCAACTCGACGCCAGCGCCGGCTCCGACGAGCAGTTGCACCCGTTCCTGGTGCCGTTCACGGCGATGCGCCCCGGCGACCGCGAGGTACTCGCCGCCCTGTTGCGCACCCGGGGACTGCTGCCCGGCTGACGATCGAGGCGCCTTCACCCGTCAGCGAACAGCTCGGCGTGACGGATGAAGTCGGTGTTGCCGCACGTCGGACAGGTGGACGAGAACCGGTGCGCACGTTGCCGGTCGGGCGTGACGATCGGCTTGCCGCCGTCGGCGACCGCGACGAGATGGTTGGTGTGGCACACCAGGCACTGCACGCTGCGCACATCGCAGAAGATCCCGGCCTCGAGTGCCCCGGTGAGGTCGTCGCCGGCGCGGGCGCGCCCGTCGAGCTGCTCGAGATCGCGCCCATCGGACCAATGGACGACACCGAAGTAGCGCCATGGTCCGGACTTCATCGGCATCTCCAGGATCGCCCGGCGCAGCCGGGGGTGGTCGAACGCCACCGCGTCGTGGCGGAACTCGTAGCTGCGCAGCCCGTCGAGCTCCGCCGTGGGAATCTCCTCACCGGCCGAGACGTAGGTGACCGGGTAGCCGTCGATCGATGATCGGTTCATCTGCTCACCGTTGCATGGGGATCGAGTTCGGCGCCAGGTACTCCGACTCGGTGGAGCCCGACAACGTCTGCGGCAACAAGCTGTCGCGTGGCACCTCGGCGCGCAGCACGACGCCGTCCTTGCCGGCGAAGCGGGAGGCGACGTCGGGGTCGGTGGTGACCGACACCATCGAACGGTCGCCGCTGACCTCGCTGATCTCGTGACCGAACGCCCCGTGGGCCTCGACGTAGTCGCGCTGTGAGCCCCACGTGTTGACGCCGTGCTCGTGCTGCGACTGCGAGTACGAGTGTGCGGCGTCGACGTCGCCACCCGACCCCATGTAGGCCGACCGGGCGGCATCGCTCATCGACAACCCGGTCTCGCCGTGGATGTCGATCTCGAGGCCGTTGGCCGTGCCGCGGTACACGGTGATCGTGTCCGGTGTGCCGCCGCCGCCGGGGCCGCCGTCGCCGCCGCCCGTGCCGCCACCGCCGCTCGGGGTGAACAGGTCGGGCTGATCGGGGTTGAAGTGCTGGTCGACGGCGTTGTTGCCACCGCCGGCGAGGGCGCTGAAGCCCGTCTGACCCCAGTTGATCGAGCCGTCGCCGGTCAGTGCCTGGGTGGCGACGTCGCCGGCGCCGTCGGTGAGCGCCCCTTGCACGAAGGCACCGCTGCGGGTCGTGATGATCGGGCCGAAGTGGTGGCCGACACCGCCGGTGGCACCGCCGACCAGGGTGTTGACCCCGACGCTGCGCCAGTCGATCGGCTGCCCCGAGATCGCCTGCGAGGCGAGGTCGCCGCCGCCGCTGAGCAGTCCGCCGGTGACGACGGCTCCGGTGAGGCTCGACGTCATCGCCCCGGCACCGCCGGAGATCCCGCCCATGACGCCACCGAGGGCGACCTGGCGGGGGTCGAAGTTGCCCGTCGCCAGGCCGACGCCGGCGGACATCGCCGAACCGATCAGGATGCCGGCACCGATCACCTGCGCGCCGGGGACGAACATCAGGCCGACCCCGACGGCGACCACCCCGACCATCGCCAGCGTGCCCCACGGGTCTTCCTTGATCGCCTCCCACGCCTGGCCGAGCCGGCCTTGCTCCTCGCGCTGGCGGATGGCGTCGTACTCCTGCTGCGACACCGGACGGAGACCGGTCGGGTCGACGAAGTTGACCGGGTCCTGCCAGGCGTAGGTGTAGGCACTGGCGCCGCCGTTGGAGCCCGGCACGGTCATCAACGGGTCGGCGGAGAGGAACTGTCGGCTGCGCGGGTCGTAGACGCGGGCGCCGAGCACGGTCAGGCCATGGACGTGCAGGCCGACCGGTTGGTCGCCGCGGGTGCGGCCCCAACGATGATCGTCGGAGCGCCACGTGAGGGCACCGGCGTTGACGACGCGCACGTCGCCGACCAGGTTCGGGCGACCCGACAGCGGGTCGTAGCCGATGATCTGGTCGTTGATCCGCTGCGGCCGCCCGAGGGCGTCGAGATCGATGCGCACCGTCGTCGACGCACCGGTCGGCGACGTGCGGGTGATCCGGACGAGCTGGTCGATGGCGTTCCAGCCGTACTCGGTGATCGTGCCGTCCGGGCCGACCTCGATCGAGCGGCGGCCCGCGGCGTCGTAGTCGACCTCGGTCGTGCCCACGCCGTCGAGCGTCACCGTGCGCACCCGCCCGGCGGCGTCGTAGGTGAAGTGGCGGGTGCCGGCCGGGCCGATCTCGCGGGTGACCAGACCGTCGTCGCCGTACTCGTAGCTGATCGGTGCCGCGTCGGGCGCGACGATCTCGGCCAACCGACCGGCGTCGTCATAGCGGTAGACCGTGCCGTCGGGGCCGATGAGGATTCGGCCGGCGGCGTCGCGAACCACGTGGCTGACCGGGAGCTGGAACTCGCCGGCCTGGCCATCGCGCACCGCCACGATGCGGCCGGTGTGATCGCGCTCGATGACCGTCCGGATGCCGTCCTGGCTGGTGACGGCGACCGCCCAACCGTCGGCGTCGCGATCGATGATGCTCGTGCCGCTGGCGTCGCTGACCTCGGTGATCCGGCCGGCGTCGTCCCACAGGAACTCGGTGAACAGCCCGGTGGCGGGCGACCCGGCGGCGATCAGGCGACCGACGGCGTCGTAGGTGTAGTCGCCGAGCACCGTGCCGTCGAGCGCCGTGCGCGTCGCCTCACGGCCCGCAGCGTCGAACGTGCGGTCCCAGCCGATGTCGCCGTGGCGGACGCCGGTGACGACGCCGCTGCCGTTGCGCAAGACGTCGGTCGTCAGCCCCGTGGGGTCGGTGGTCGACCCGACGCGGCCGCCGAGATCGTAGGTCCAGGTGGTCGTGCGACCTCCGGGCATCGTCTGCCCGATCAGTCGGCCGCGCTCGTCGTAGTCGTAGGTGCTGACGGCACCGCTGGCATCGGTCGCCGACCGCAGCAGGCCACGCTCGTCCCAGTCGAAGTGCGTGCTGACCCCGGTCGGATCGACCGTGCTCAGCAGGCGGCCCGACGGGTCGCGCTCGAAGCGCGTCTCGCCGGCGGCGGTCCGGAAGCCGGCGATGCGCCGGTGCTCGTCCCACACCATCTCGACCCGCCCGGCCACCGGCTCGCCGTCGGCGAACGTGGCGTCGACGCCGGTGACCTGACCGCGCTCGTCGAGATCGAGGTCGCGACGGATGCCGTCGACGCCGATCACGGCGGTGCAGCGGCCGGCGGCGTCGTACTCGAAACGTTCCGTGCGGCCGGCCGGGCTGGTGCGGGCGAGCAACCGCCCGCCCGGGCTGTACTCCCGCGTCGCCCGGGCACCGGCCGGGTCGGTCACGGCGGTGACGCGTCCGTAGGCGTCGACCTCGGTGGTCCAGACCCGCCCGTCGGCGGTCGTCACGGTGGCGATCTCGCCGGTCGGGTGGAACGTCCAGCGGGTCGTCCCGCCGTCGGGGGCGACCGATTCGACCGTGCGGCCGAGCGCGTCGAGCGTGCGCCGCATCACCCGTCCCTCGGGGTCGACGAACTCGACCAGGCGGCCCTCGACGTCGTAGCCCTTGCGTGACGTCGCACCCGTCGGATCGATGGCGGCGATCAGCCGGCCCAGCTCGTCGAACTCGTTGCGGTACACCGCGTCGTCGGGCGTGACGACGGTGACGACATCGCCGAGGGTGTCGTACTCGTAGCGCACCGTCGACCCGAGGGCGTCGGTGATCGACGCCATCGCCCCGTGCGGTCCGAACGTCGCCGACCACGGCAGGCCACCCGGCTCGGTACCGCCACGGATCCGCCCGCCCGGCGTGCGCTCGTAGGTCGACACGGCATCGCCGCGCTCCGATCGCGAGACCCGACCGTGCTCGTACTGCAGGCGGGTTTCGACGCCCGCCTGGTCGACGATGCGCACGAGCAGTCCGGCGGCGTCGAATTCGCACGACGCCGTGGCCCCGTGGGCGTCGGTGGCACCGACGAGCTGACCGTCGCGGTTCCACTCGAGCCGGCGCTCCACACCGTCGGCGTCGACGATGCGGACCGGGTTGCCCGCCTCGTCGAGCTCGGCCGTCGCCGTCGCTCCGTCGGGCCCGGTGACGCTGATCGGGGTGCGGAACGTGCCGGTGTAGCCGAACGACGTCACCGCCCCGGCGCGGTCGGTCTCGGTGAGCGTGCGGCCCAGCGCGTCCCAGGTCCATGACTGCGTGAGACCGTCGGGGTCGTGGCGGGCGAGCAGGTCGCCGGTCTCCTCGTCGAAGTCGTACCGCCACTCGGCGCCCGACTTGCTGACGACGCGCACGGCCCGGTCGGCGTCGTCGTAGGTGATGCGCATCGCCGAACCGTCGATGTCGACGACCGCCGTGAGGTTGCCGCGACGGTCGTGGACCATCGCCTGGCGGACTCCCCGCTGATCGGCGATCACCGTCGCCCCGGACACCTGGTAGGTGTAGCTGGTGATCCGCCCGAACGGGCTCGTCTGTTGGACGACCCGACCGTCGTCGTCGTAGACGTTGACGAACAGCACAACGCCGTCGTTGTCGGTGACCGATACGAGGAGATTGCCGTCCCAGGCGTAGTGCAGCGCACCGGCGTGGGTGGTCACGGTGACGAGATGTCCGGCGCCGTCGCGTTCGTAGCCGACGGTCCGTCCGTCGGAGGCGGTGAGACCCGACACGAGCTCGCCGTCCCACTCGATCGCCAACGAGCGACCGGTGTGCGCTTCGGCGAGCGCCACGACCCGGCCGACGTCGTCGCGCTCGGTGGTCACCCGAGCGACCCCGGTCGTCCAGCCGGTGCACGCGCCGGCAGCGTCGAAGTGCACCCGACGTTCGTGGTCGAAGTGCACGACGATGCCGTCGTCGCCGACGGTGATCCGGTCGGCCCGGCGGCTGTCGGTGTGCCACTCGCCCTCGACGCCGTCGGCACCGGCGGGGCGGAACGTGATCACGGCGCCATCGGGCAACGTGGCGTCGATGCGGTCGCCGAGGAGGTCGAGGCGCATGTCGAGCGGCGACGACCATCCGGCACCGAACGCCCCGGTGCGGTCGCTGACGACCGAGTTGTAGGTGCGCACCACGTTCATCGCCCCGGCGATCGCCGGGAAGTCGAGGTCGGTGTCCTGGTGGATCATGTTGCCGTTGGCGGCACAGATCGGATCGTCCACGAACCCCGACGTCTGCGGGATGCCGACCACGCTCAGTGGGTTGAACTGCACGATCTCCGGCGGTGTGTCGACCCCCGCACGCCGCAGTGCACCGGCGAGGGCGGCGTCGGAGATGGTGACCGGTCCGTCACCGTGCTGGTCGGCGGCCAGCAGCTCGGCGCGGATCGTGGCGACGAACGTCTCGTTCTCGCCCATGTTGTCGAGCAGCGTGGCGAGCGCGGCCAGCGCCGGCACGCTGACGTATCCCTCGCAGGCGGCGATCGTGCTCGACGACAACGAGGCGACGCTCGCCTGCGTGGTCTCCGCCGATGTGCGGGCGGTCGGCGTCCCGGTGACGAAGCGGTTGAGGTTCGCCGGGTTGGCGGATGTGGTCGACATGGGATCAGTACCTCGTGAGCGTGCCGGTGGCGTAGAAGTTGGGTGACGTCGGGACGGCGATCGTCGGCGGTTTCGGCGGCAGGTCGTCGTGACCGGTGAAGAAGCCGCCGATGTTGTCGAGCACGCTGCGGTCGCCCTCGACGCGCTTGACCTCGCGGGCGTAGTTGATGCTGTTCTGCTCGTTCATCGCCTCGGCCCAGCGCACCGCCCACTGCTCGGCAGCGAGCCGCAGCTCGCCGGCGATCGCCGTCGCCTGCATCGACTCGTTGTCGATCCGGCCGGCGAACTGCGTGCCGTAGGCACCCAGCCAGTCGGTGAGCGCCGTCCGGGCCAACGTCACCCGGTTGGTCATCAGCTCGTCGACCTCGTCACCCAGCGCCCAGAGCCGGCGTGCCAGCTGCAGGCTGGCGACATAGTCGAAGCGAACGTCGTCAGCAGCTTCCAACCCCATGGTCCAATCGTCCTGTCGGTGTCGAGATGGCGGAGTCCGCCGGGTCGAGATGGCGGAGTCCGCCGGGTCGAGATGGCGGAGTCCGCCGGATGTCCGAAGTTGCCGGGTCCCGCTCGATCAGCGGTCGGCTGCCGTGACCGCTTCGATCTGGCGCTGGATGAAGCCAGTGACGGACTGCTCGGCACTGTCGCACTTGGCCTGCGCCGAGGTGGTGAAGCCGGACACCGAGTCGACGGCGGCAATCTTGGCGTTGCCCTCCCAGTCGGTCGCCTGCAGCTTGCCGAGGTTGTCCTTGAGGCCGGTGCGCAGGGCCGTGAAGCGCTGCGTGACCACCGGGATCAACGCTTCCAGGGCGCTCGTGTCGACGTCGACGTAGTCCACGGTCTCCGGGCTCGGCGGGGTGATCGCCTTCGAGTCGAGCTGGATCGTGATCGGCGTGCCACCGAGCGAGGCGGCGATGTTCGACGTCGAGGTGCGCACGGCATCGGCCATCGCGCCCATGTCCGCGTTGAGCTTGTTGGCGAAGTCAGCAGCGACCTTGCCGCAGTCCGTCTTGAACGCGACGGCGTTGGGTCCGAAGAACCGAACCGCGACGACGTCGTTGACGAGCGAGACGAGCTCGCCGTGCATCGTGTCGAAGATTCCCTGCGCCTGCGTGCCGTAGCTGCGGACACTGGCCGGATCCACTCTGACAACTGTCATCTCTGCAACCTCCGTTGTGTGCCGCGCCGACCGTCGACGGGCTGAAATCGAACCTACCCATGGCCCCCGAGGGGCGCACCGGGGACGACTCCCCGCCCGAAAGCCCCGAAATTTGTCCGAATGATCACGCTGAGCGTGATGCCACGGACAAATTTCGGCTGGCGCGCGGGCTGGCGCGCGCAGGCTGGCGCGGAGGGTGGGGTGCGGGACGCGGAGCCGTCAGTGGGCTTCGCGGAGCTCGCGGCGGAGGTCGCGGATCTCGTCGCGCAGGCGGGCGGCGTACTCGAACTTGAGCTCCGCCGACGCCTCGTGCATCTCGGCCTCGAGGGTCAGGATCAGGCGCGACAGCTCCTGCTCGGGCAACGACTTCAGATCGCGCTGCACCTTGTCGCGCTCGCGCTGGCGACGGCGGTCCTTGCCGGGCACCGGCGCCGTGTTGTCCGGGCGGAGCAGCGAGAGGATGTCGCCGACGGCCTTGCGGATCGTCTGCGGGTTGATCCCGTGCTCCTCGTTGTAGGCGACCTGCAGTGTCCGCCGACGCTGGGTCTCGCCGATCGCGGCCTCCATCGACCGGGTGATCTTGTCGGCGTACATCACCACCTGACCGTCGACGTTGCGGGCGGCACGACCGATGGTCTGGATCAGCGACGTCTCCGAGCGCAGGAAGCCTTCCTTGTCGGCGTCGAGGATGCACACCAGCGACACCTCGGGGAGGTCGAGACCCTCGCGCAGGAGGTTGATGCCGACGAGCACGTCGAAGTCGCCGAGTCGCAACCCGCGCAGGATCTCGATGCGTTGGATCGTGTCGATGTTCGAGTGCAGGTAGCGCACCCGCAGGCCCTGCTCGAGGAGATAGTCGGTGAGGTCCTCGGCCATCTTCTTGGTCAGCGTGGTGACCAGCACCCGGTCGCCGCGGGCGATGCGATCGTTGACCATCTCCATCAGGTCGTCGATCTGGCCCTTCGTGGGCTTGACGATGACCTCCGGATCGACGAGGCCGGTCGGCCGCACGATCTGCTCGGCGACCTGCGACGACACGCGCAGCTCGTAGTCACCCGGCGTCGCCGACATGAACACGCACTGGTTGATCCGCTCGAGCACCTCTTCGAACGTCAGCGGGCGGTTGTCGCGTGCCGACGGCAGCCGGAATCCGTGCTCGACGAGTACGTCCTTGCGGCTGCGGTCACCGGCGTACTGGCCGTGGAGCTGGGGCACGGCGACATGGCTCTCGTCGATGACGAGCAGGAAGTCGTCGGGGAAGTAGTCGAGCAGGGTGAACGGCGGTTCCCCGTACTGCCGGCCGTCGATGTGCATCGAGTAGTTCTCGATGCCGTTGCAGTACCCGAGCTCGCTCATCATCTCGAGGTCGTACTGGGTGCGCATCCGCAGCCGCTGCGCCTCGAGCAGCTTGCCGTTGTCCTCGAACCACTTCAGCCGCTCCTGCAGCTCGTTCTCGATCTGCCCCATCGCCCGCGTCAGCCGGTCGGCGCCGGCGACGTAGTGGGTGGCCGGGAACACGTGGGCCCGCTCGATCACGCTCAGCTGCTCGCCCGTGAGCGGGTCGAGCGTGGTCATCCGGTCGATCGTGTCGCCGAACATCTCGATCCGCAGCACCGACTCCTCGTACGCCGGGTGGACCTCGATCGTGTCGCCGCGGACGCGGAAGTTGCCGCGCCCGAGCGTCATGTCGTTGCGCCCGTACTGCATGTCGACGAGGCGCCGCAGGATCGAGCGCATGTCGTAGTCGACGCCGACGTTGAGGTCGAGCAGGTTGCCGCGGTACTCCTCGGGATTGCCCATGCCGTAGATGCACGAGACGGAGGCGACGACGATCACGTCGCGGCGGGTCAGCAGGGCCGCCGTGGCCGAGTGGCGGAGGCGGTCGATCTCGTCGTTGACCGAGGAGTCCTTCTCGATGAACGTGTCGCTCGACGGGATGTACGCCTCGGGCTGGTAGTAGTCGTAGTAGCTGACGAAGTACTCGACCCGGTTGTCGGGGAAGAGCTCGCGCATCTCCTGTGCCAGCTGCGCGGCCAGTGACTTGTTCGGGGCGAGGAGCAGCGTCGGGCGCTGGGTCCGCTCGATGGTCCAGGCGATCGTCGCCGATTTGCCCGACCCGGTGATGCCGAGCAACGTCTGGAACCGTTCGCCGGCCTCGATGCCCCGGCTCAACGTCTCGATGGCCGTCGGCTGGTCGCCGGCGGGCTCGAACTCCGACACCACGCGGAAGCGGTTGTCGCCGCTGGTGGTGTAGTTGCTCGCCGGCGCGGCCTCGAAGAGGAGATCCTCCGGCGTGACGGTCTCGGCCATCGCTCCATGGTACCGCCGCCGCCGAACCGCAGGAACACCCGTTCGCACGGCGACCTCTCGCGACAGACGGTGACGGTGGGAGGCGCGCCGTACAGTGGGCCGGTGGACGTGGACGCCTTGGTCGCCGACCTCGACGCCAGCCAGCGTGCCGCGGTCACCGCCGAGTCGCAGCTCGTCGCCGTGATCGCCGGCGCCGGATCCGGCAAGACCCGCGTCCTGACCCGCCGGATCGCCTACCGCATCGCCACCGGATCAGCCGACGCCCGGCACACGCTGGCGCTGACGTTCACCCGCGAGGCGGCCGGCGAGATGCGCAGGCGGCTGCTGCGTCTCGGGCTGCGCGAACGCGTCGAGGCGGGAACGTTCCACTCGGTGATGCTCGCCGTCCTCAAGCAGCGCTGGGCCGACACCGATCGGCGACCGCTGACGATCGTCGCCGACCGCCGCCGGCTGGTGTCCGACGCCATCGGCACGGAGCACCGCCAGCAGCTCGCACCGCTCCTCGCCGAGATCGACTGGGCATCGGCGCGCGGCATCGGCCCGTCCGAGTACGCCTCGATCGCCCGGCGCACCGGACGCCGACCCGGGCCGGGGGTCGACCGCAGCGCCGAGGTGTACGACGCGTTCGACACCCTGAAGCGCCGTCGCGGGGTCATCGACTTCGACGACGTGCTGGCTCACGTGCTCCGCGAGTCGCGTCGCGACAGCGACTTCGCCGACAGCCTGCGGTGGCGCTTCCGCCACCTCCTCGTCGACGAGGCCCAGGACCTCAACCCGCTGCAGCACGCCCTCGTCGACCTGCTCCGCGCCGGCCGCGACGACGTGTTCCTGGTGGGTGACCCGGCGCAGGCGATCTACGGCTTCAACGGCGCCGACCCGTCGCTGCTGGTCGACGTCGAGGTCCGATTCCCGGGCGTCGAGGTGATCCGACTGCCCGTCAACCATCGCAGCACGCCACAGATCGTCGACACCGGCCGTCACGTACTCGCCGCCGGCGGTCAGCCGTTCGACCTGCGCGCCGCACGCGGCGACGGCGACGCGGTGCTCGAGGTGGTCACGGACGACGAGGCCGCGGAGGTGCAGGCGGTCACCGACGCCATCCGCCACGCCGACCCGAACCTCGTGCGCACCGGCGAGATCGCCGTGCTCACCCGCACCAACGCCCAGCTCGGACCGTTCGCCGACGCGCTCCGGCGCCAAGGGGTCAGCGTGCGCCGATCCGCCACCGCCACCGGCTCGCCGCTGCAGACCGCCGTTCGATCCGCAGCGGCCCTCGGCTCTGCGTCACGGCTGCGGGCGTGGGCCCATGACGTGCTCGACGGCATCGGCGAGCCGCCGACGGCGGTCGGCGACGACACGAACCCGCCCGATCAGCCCGACCCGGAGCGGCGGGTCGCCGCATCGATCCTCGAGTTCCTCCGCGAGCAGCCGCTCGGCGACGGCGCGGCGTTCCGCGCCTGGGTGGCGACGACCAACCCGTTCGACGACGCCTCGACCGACGGCGTCGACCTGTTGACGTTCCACGCCGCCAAGGGCCGCGAGTGGCACACGGTGTTCGTCGCCGGCGTCGAGTCCAGCCTCGTGCCGCACAAGTCCGCCCACACCAACGCCGAGCGGGCCGAGGAAGCCCGGCTGCTCTACGTCGCCTGCACCCGGGCGACCGATCACCTCGAGCTCACGCGGGCGCTGCGCCGCGGCGGCTACGCCCGATCGGTGAGCCCGTTCCTCGCCGGCCTCGACGCCGCAACGCCGCCGCCGATCGCTCCCCCGCCGCGCCGCAGCCGCACGCCGCGCGATCCGCTCCTCGAATCGCTGCGCAGCTGGCGCGACGAGGCGGCGCGGCGGGCCAACATCCTGCCCACCCAGGTGTGCACGGACCGCGACCTGCGGGCGATCGCCGAGGTTCGGCCGCACAGCGCCGACGAGCTCGCCGCGGCGACCTCGTTCGGGCCGATGACCGCCGAGCGGCTGGCGCCCGAGATCGTCGAGATCGTTCAGTCGGCGAGGTCGACGATCACCGGGGCGTGATCGCTCGGGAGCTTTCCCTTGCGGGCGTTGCGGTCGATGACGCACCACGTCGCCCGATCGATCACCGACGGTGAGCACATCAACAAGTCGATGCGCAGCCCACGACCCTGGTGGAAGTCGCCGGCGCGGTAGTCCCACCACGAGTACACGCGATCGTCGTCGTGCATCGTCCGGAAGACGTCACGCAGACCCCACGCTTCGATCGCCGCCAGGCGGTCGCGCTCGGGTTGGCTGACGTGGGTGGCCCCGGCGAACTTCGCCGGGTCGTAGACGTCGCGGTCGTCGGGAGCGATGTTGAAGTCGCCGCCGACGATCACGTCGCGGTCGGCGCTGGTGTCGGCCCCGAGGTGGACGACGAGCCGGTCGAGCCAGGACAACTTGTACTGGTAGTGCGGGTCGTCGAGCGCCCGGCCGTTGGGCACGTAGACGCTGCTGACGCGCACCCCGCCACAGGTGGCGGTGATGATCCGGGCGTCGGGGTCGGGCTCGACGTCACCGGCGAAGTTGGTCACGACGTCGTCGATGCCGACCTTCGACAGAATCGCCACACCGTTCCACTGACCCTGGCCGTAGTGCGCCGACTCGTAGCCCAACGACTGGAACGACAGCGCCGGGAAGGCATCGTCGGCGAGCTTGGTCTCCTGCAGCAGGAGCACGTCCGGCGACACCTCGGCGAGCCACTCCTCGACCCGGTCGAGGCGGGCGCGCAGCGAGTTGATGTTCCACGTGACGACGCGCATCAGGACTCGTCCTGCACCGCCGGGCGGCGTGCCGCCGCCCGCTTCGCCGGCGCCTTCGTCGCCGATGACGTGGCGGGCGCCTTCTTCGCCGCGACCTTCTTCGCCGCGACCTTCTTCGCCGGCGCCTTGGTGGCAGGCGTCTTCTTCGTCGGCGCCGCGGTGGCCTTCTTGGCAGCTGGCGTCGTGGTCGCCGTCGGCGACACAGCCTTCTTCGCCGCCACCTTCTTCGCCGGCACCTGGTTGGCCGGCACCTTCTTCGCCGGCACCTTCTTCGCCGCAGCCGTCTTCGCCGGCACCTTCTTCGCCGGCACCTTCTTCGCCGCAGCCGTCTTCGCTGGCGCCTTCTTGACCGGCACGTTCTTCGCCGCCGCCTTCTTCGCCGGGGCTTTCGTCGCCGACGGAGCCGTCGTGGCCTCCGTCGCGGCAGGCGTCGGCGCAGTCTCGGGCGCGTCCTGCTTCGCGGGTGCCCGCTTGGCGGGGCGCCTGGCGGCCCGCTTCGACGCTCCGGCAGCGGGGGTCGCCGACGGCTCGTCCGTCGCCAGACCGTCAGCCGGGCGTGACGCGGCGTCGGCGTCGTCCTGCACGGCCGCGGCGGGCGTGGTGGTCGTCCGGCTGGTGGTCCGGGTGGTGGCGGACCGCTTGGTCGCCGCCCGACGGCCCGACGTCCGCTTGGTCGCCCGGCCGGTGGCGGCCGTGTCGACCTCACCCGCCGACGGGTCGGCCGGCTCGCTCGCGGCGTCGTCGTCGCTGACCTCGGTAGGCGAGACCGGCGTGGCTGCAGCGGCGGCACCGCGCTTGCGCGTGCGCCGCCCGGACGGCGGCGCGGCATCGGCAGCGAGCGCCGCCACGGCGGTCTCGGTGGACGACGTCATCTGCGTCGTCTCGTCGGCATCGGCGCTGACCTCGCGGATCGCCGACACGGCGAGTTCGGGGACGGCGCAGTCGATGCTCCGCCGCGCGGGTGCGAAGCTGACGACGACCAGCGTCACCGATTCACCGATCTTCATCGCCTTGCGGGCGCTGCTGGGCGGCGGATCACCCATCAGGCGCAGCGGCACGTAGGCACGGACCCCGTCACTCCCGATCGTCACGTAGGCACCGTGCGACGAGTACGAGTCGACCGTGCCGTTGACGCTCGTGCCGACCGGGTGGTGCTCGACGAACTCGAGGAACGGGATCAGCTCGTTGACGACGTCGCCGGTGCGAGGTACCGGCTTGCGCGCCGACTCATCCCCCATCGCCGGAGACTCGGCGACGGTCGCCAGCGCCGTCCGTCCGGGCGGCGGTGCGGTCGGCACGGGCATCGGCTGGCTGGCAATGGCACTCGCCTTGCGGCCGCGGCCGGACTGGCCCGACTCACCACTCTCGCTCTTGCGGCGGCGCGTTCCGCGCCCGCTGCCGGTGACCTTGCGGCTCACCGCACCGCGGACCGGCACGCGATCGACGAACACCCAACCGACGTGCGGTACGGGCTTGCCACCGATCAGCCGGCCCTCGTCGAACAGCCAGTCGTACTCGCCGTGGAACTCCTGGAAGGAGTCGTTGGAGAGGATCGACGCGTTGGCCTTCTGGGCGATGCTGAGCACGAAGGCGTCGCCGCGCCCGACGGCACCCGCCGGCGGTGCGACGAGCTCGTTGTTGGCGATGCCCGCCTCGAACTCGGGCACCTCCTTCTTGTCGATACGGTGCCCGAAGGTGGCGTCGACGACGACGGTGATCGCCGTGTCGGGATACTCCTCCATGAAGCTCATGACGGCTTCTTGGAGCTGCGTCAGGCTGGGTAGCGATCTGCCTTCGGTGGCGATGTTCGAGCCGTCGACCACCACGTGGGTGGGTCGCTGTCGGGATGTCATTCGTTCTCGTTCCTGGTCGATTCCGATCTGGGGCGATCGGGGGGCACGCCGCACGCGTTCGATCGATCGATCGATGCCATCGACCACGCCGGCTGCCGCGTCCTCATCGTAGGCTCGCCGGTCATGATCCGAGCAGTACTCTGGGATTTCGGCGGCGTCATCCTGTCCAGCCCGTTCGAAGCGTTCAACCGGTACGAGGCGTCGAACGACCTCCCGACCGATTTCATCCGCACGGTCAACGCCACCAATCCGGACGCCAACGCGTGGGCCCGGCTCGAGCGCAGCGACATCGACGCCGCCGAGTTCCACCTCGCTTTCGCCGACGAATCGGAGTCGCTCGGACACCGCGTGCCCGGCGGCGACGTGTTGGCACTGCTCGCCGGCACGATCCGCCCCGAGATGGTCACCGCGCTGCGCCGCGTGGTGCAGGCCGGCTATCACACGGCCTGCCTGACGAACAACGTCGTCAGCGACGGCCCGCAGCGCCCGGAGCTCGCCGAGGTGATGGCTCTGTTCGGCCACGTCGTCGAGTCGAGCAAGGTCGGCTGCCGCAAACCCGAGGTGCGCTTCTACGAGATCGCCTGCGACCTCGTCGGCGTCGACCCGAGCGGGTGCGTGTTCCTCGACGACCTCGGCGTCAACCTCAAGCCGGCAGCGGCGATGGGCATGACGACGATCAAGGTCCTCACCGCCGAGCAGGCGATCAGCGACCTCGAACAGACCCTCGGCATCGACCTCCGCTGACCGGTCGCGACGGGCGAGCCGACGGACCGGCCCGCCTCAGTAGCCGTCGAAGGTGCGGTCGAGGAGGTCGGCCAGCTCTTGGTCGTGGATCGACTTCGAGCCGGTGGCCGGGCTCCCCGACTCGACACGGGCGACGTGTTCGAGGTCGTACCCCTGCTCCTTGATGCGCCACACGTTGTGCTCGATGAAGTGCCAGGCGCCCATGTTCTCCGGCTCCTCCTGCAGCCAGCGCAACTCGCGGGCGTTGGGGTAGGCCTGCAGGACCTCGAGCATCTGCTCGGTCGGCAGCGGATAGAGCTGCTCGACGCGCACGATCGCCACCGGCGCCTGACGCTTGTTGCGTTCCTCGATGGCGTCCCAGGCGATCTTGCCCGAGCAGAACACGATCCGTTCCACGGCGTCGGCATCGAGGTCGCCCGGATCGTCGAGCACCTCTTGGAACGAGCCGGTCGTCAACAGCTCGACGTCGGAACGGGTCTGGCGCATCCGCAGGCCCTGCTTCGGGCTGAACACGATCAGCGGGGTCCGCCGCTCGGAGTGCACCTGGCGGCGCAGGAGGTGGAAGTAGTTGGCCGCCGTCGTCGCGTTGACGACCTGGATGTTGTCCTCGGCAGCGAGGGTGAGGAAGCGTTCGATGCGCGCCGAGCTGTGCTCGGGCCCCTGCCCCTCGTAGCCGTGCGGCAGGAGCAGCACGAGGCCGTTCTGCTGGTCCCACTTGTCGTCGGCGGCGACGATGTACTGGTCGATGATGATCTGGGCGCCGTTGACGAAGTCGCCGAACTGCGCCTCCCACATCACGAGCGCGTCAGGGTTGGCGTGCGAGTACCCGTACTCGAACCCCATCGCCGCGTACTCCGACAGCAGCGAGTCGAAGACCCAGAACTTGCCGCCGGTACCGAGGTCGGCGAGCGGCACCCAGGCCTCACCCGACTCGTAGTCGATCAGTGCCGAGTGCCGTTGGCTGAACGTGCCGCGACGCGAATCCTGACCGGCGAGGCGCACCGAGTGACCCTCGACGACGAGGCTGCCGATCGCCAGTGCCTCGGCGGTCGCCCAGTCGACCTCGCCCTCGGCGTAGGACTTGGCACGTCCCTCGAACTGGCGGCCGAGCTTCGGGTGGATGGTGAAGCCCTCGGGATAGTTGGTCAGCTGGGCGAAGAGGTCGTCGAGCACGCGGCGGTCGACACCGGTGGGGATGTGCGGGAGCACACCGAGCGGGCGCGGCGGGCGCGGCACCTTGATCGCGCCGGGCGCCTGCGACCGGGTCTCGTCGAGGGCGACCTGCAACTTGTCGTGGAAGTCGACGAGCGCCTGCTCGGCCTCTTCGACGGTGATGTCACCACGCCGTACGAGCGACTCCACGTAGAGCTTGCGGACGCTGCGCCGATCGGCGATCGCCCGGTACATCAGCGGCTGCGTGTAGCTCGGATCGTCGCCCTCGTTGTGGCCGTGGCGGCGGTAGCAGACGAGGTCGATGACGACGTCCTTGTGGAATCGCTGGCGGTACTCCCAGGCGAGCTGGGCGACACGCACGCACGCTTCGGGGTCGTCGCCGTTGACGTGGAAGATCGGCGCCTGCACGGTCTTGGCGACGTCGGAGCAGTACAGCGACGAGCGGGCGTACTGCGGAGCGGTCGTGAACCCGATCTGGTTGTTGATGATCAGGTGGATCGTGCCGCCGATGCGATAGCCACCGATGTCGCTCATCGCCAGCGACTCGGCGACGACGCCCTGCCCGGCGAACGCGGCGTCACCGTGGATCACGAGCGGCAGCACGGTGAACGCACCCGGCGGCTCGATCTGGTCCTGGCGGGCACGCACCATGCCCATCACGATCGGACCGACGGTCTCGAGGTGGCTCGGGTTGGCGGCCAGCTCGATCGAGATGTCGGCACCGGACGGGCTGACGTGCTTGCCCTTCATGCCGAGGTGGTACTTGACGTCGCCGGAACCCTGCACCGACGACGGGTCGATGTGCCCTTCGAACTCCGAGAAGATCGCCTCGTAGCTCTTGCCCATGATGTTCGACAGCACGTTCAGGCGGCCACGGTGGGCCATGCCGAGCACGGCGGAGTCGAAGTCGTTGTCGGCGGCGCGCGAGAGCACCTCGTCGAGCACGGGGATCGCCGACTCGGCGCCCTCGATGCCGAAGCGCTTGGTGCCGACGTACTTCGTGGCGAGGAACTTCTCGAACGACTCGGCGGCGTTGAGCCGTTCGAGGATGCGGTGCTTGCGCTCCTTCGACAGCGGCTCCTGGCGGGTCTCGATCTTCTCCTGGATCCACTGCTGCTCATCGGTGTTCTGGATGTGCATGTACTCGACGCCGACGGTGCGGCAGTAGGCGTCGCGTAGTACGCCGAGCAGATCACCGAGGCGCATCTTGGGGACCCCGCCGACGCCGTCGGTGAGGAACTCGCGATCGAGATCCCAGATCGTCAATCCGTAGGTGGCCGGGTCGAGCTCACGCGGGGTCATCGGCTCCTTCCAGCGGAGCGGATCGAGGTCGGCGATGAGGTGACCGCGCACGCGGTGGACGCGGATCAGCTTGGCGACCGCCATCTGCTTGGCGAGCATCGCCTCGTCGCGGTCGAGCGGGTTCGTGTCGGGGCGCCACTTGACCGCTTCGTACGGCATCTGCAGGGCGTGGAAGACGTCCTCGTAGAAGCCGTGCTCGCCGAGCAGCAGCTCGTGCACGCGCTTGAGGAACAGGCCGGACTCGGCACCTTGGATGATCCGGTGGTCGTAGGTGCTGGTGACGGTGACGACCTTGCTCACGCCGAGACGGCTGAGGTTGTGGCGATCGGCGCCTTCGAACTCGGCGGGGTAGTCGATGCTGCCGACGCCGACGATGACCGCCTGGCCGGGCATCAGCCGCGGCACGGACTGCACCGTGCCGATGGTGCCGGGGTTGGTGAGGCTGACGTTGGCGCCGGCGAAGTCGTCGACGGTCAACTTGTTGTTCTTGACCTTGCGGATGATCTCCTCGTAGGCGGCGAGGAACCCGGCGAAGTCGAGGGAGTCGGCCTCGCGCAGCACGGGCACGACGAGCGTGCGGCTGCCGTCGGACTTCTCGACGTCGACGGCGAGCCCCATGTTGACGTGTTCGTTGGCGATCAGGCGTGGCTTGCCGTCAGCGCCTTCGACGAACGTGTTCTTCATCGCCGGCACGGCGTCGGCGATCGCCCGCACGACGGCCCACCCGATGAGGTGGGTGAAGCTGACCTTGGTCTGCCCGGTGCGCTCGCGGAAGCCGTTGATCACCTTGCGGTTGACCTCGAGCAGCTTGGCGGGAACGTTGCGGAAGCTCGTCGCCGTCGGCACCGACAGGCTGCGCTCCATGTTGGCGGCGATCGCTGCCCCGGCGCCGCGGATCGGCTTGCCCGGCTCGTCGGCCGGCTCAGCCGCAGCTGCGGCGGGTGCCGCGGGTGCCGCGGGCGCCGTGGTGGCAGGTGTCGGTGCGGTGGCGGGCGGCGCGGCGGACCCGTTGGTCGCCGTCGCCGGCGGCTCGACGTCGGATGCCGGGCGGTGGGCGGCGGTGACCGCCCGAACCTCGGGCGAGGCGGCAGCGGCTGCGGCGGTCGAGGGTGCGGTCGAACGGTAATCGGCAAAGAACTCCTGCCATGAGTCGCTCACCGAGCTCGGATCGGCGACGAACCGTTCGTACATCTCCTCGACGAGCCATGAGTTCGCGCCGAACCCAGGCTCTGTTCCCTCTGCAACTGCCACACGGGCAGCGTACCGGCCGACCGGTCGCGGGGCAGGTTGCGAGTCGACGCCTCCACCCAACGGGCGGGGTGCTGGCGCCACCCGTCAGCGATCGGCGTCCGCGGACCCGGCTCGCCCGCCTCCGGCCAGTCGCGGTCCGGTCAGAATCCGGGCTTGAACACCATCAGGTAGAGGGTGACGAGCAGCAACACGGTGAGGATCAAACCGGCCGTGTCGACCTTCGACGTGGCGCTGTCGTCGCCGGCGGCAACGGCACGCTCGGCCGGCAGCAGCATGGCGTGGAGCACGCCGTTCATCGCCAGCCACAGCACGATCGCCAACCAGAACCAGGTCTGGCCCATCTCGATCACGCCGTCGGACATCCCCTGCATCGCGAAACCGAAGAGCCCGACGAGGATCAGTGCCGGGGCGTAGATGCGCCGACCGTTGCCCGCCATCGCTTCCAGCATCCGGCGGCGGCCCTCGCCCATCGACATCGTCTGCTTGACCAACAGCGGGTGCACGAACGCCGGTGCGAAGGCGACCACCGCCGACACGATGTGCAAGAAGAGCATGACGTTGTACCCGGTCTCCCGGTAAGCGGCGAACATGTCGCCGACACTAACCCTCGTTGTCCCACTGCGATGAGAATCGTGTGCAGACGCTGCGCTGACCTCGCACCGCAGGATCTTGCGGGGTTCTTGACCAAGGCTTGACTCAGGTCCGTGGTCACGCTCCGTGCCCGTGGGTTACGTTCGGTGAACTGTCGGCACGGCGAACGGAGAGACATGGAACTGGCACGGCTCAGCTCGGGTGAGATGCTCCAGGGCAAGGACATCGATGCCAATGTCCACCGCGAGCGCACACGCCAACGACGGCTCACGCGCTGGCTGGTCATCCTCGCCATCGTCCTCGCCTACCTGCTGTGGCGGCTCGTCGAGGACAACCCGATCCGACTCGGGGTCCCCGGCTGGCTCGCCGGCAACCCGGAGATCATCATCGCCCTCGGCATGATCCTGATCCTCGGCACGGTGATCTTCATCCCGTTGCTGACCGCCGGGCGATCGCCGCACACCACACTGCGCGCCGAGGACTCCAAGATCCGCCTCGATGACGTCGTCGGAGCCGACCAGACCAAGCGCGAAGCGATCGACAGCATGAACCTGTTCCTCGCCTCCGAGACGTTCCAGCGTGAGATGGGGGGCAATGCCCGCCGCGGCGTCCTCTTCGAGGGTCCCCCCGGAACCGGCAAGACCTACCTCGCCAAGGCGATGGCCGCCGAGGCCGGCGTGCCGTTCTTGTTCGTGTCGGCGAGCGAGTTCCAGTCGATGTACTACGGCCAGACGAACAAGAAGATCCGCTCGTTCTTCAAGGCGTTGCGCAAGGCGGCACGCGACGAGGGCGGCGCGATCGGCTACATCGAGGAGTTCGATGCCATCGGTGGCGCCCGCAGCGGCATGAACTCGGGCTCGATGCGCGAAGGCATCGTCGGTGTGGTCAACGAGCTGCTCGTCCAGATGCAGAGCTTCGATCTGCCCACGGGGCGGCAGAAGTTCCGCGCCGGCTTCACCGACTGGTTCAACGGATTCCTGCCCGCCCACCGGCGCCGGCCACGTCCCGAGGTGAAGGCGGCGAACATCCTCGTCGTCGCCTCGACCAACCGTGCGGCCGACCTCGACCCGGCGCTGCTGCGTCCGGGCCGGTTCGACCGCGTGATCGCCTTCAACCTGCCGCCGCGGGCGGACCGGCTGTCGATCGCCGGCTACTACCTCGACCGCAAGAAGCACGACGACGAGGTCACCAAGGAGCTGATCGCCGACCTCTCCGCCGGTTACACGCCGGTCAAGATCGAGCGCCTGCTCGACGAGTCGCTGATCATCGCCCTGCGCCACGGGCGGACCTCGATGTCGGTGACCGACGTGCTGCAGGCACAGCTCGTCACCGAGGTCGGTGTCGCCCACGAGATGGGCTACCACCCCGACGAGCGACGTCGCGTCGCCATCCACGAGGCCGGCCATGCGTTGGCGGCCGTGCTGACCCGCCGCGACGTCAAGATGGCATCGATCCTGCGCCGCTCCGGATCGCTCGGCCTGGTCGCCCACGGCGACACGGAGGAGCGCTTCTTGAAGACCCCGACGGACGCTCGCGACCTGATCTGCGTCGCCCTCGCCGGGCGCGCCGCCGAGCTGCAGGAGTTCGGTGAGGCGAGCAGCGGCATCGCATCCGACCTCGCCGCGGCGACCAACATCGCCGCCCAGCTGATCGGCCAGCTGGGCAACGGCCCCGGCCTGCTGTCGCTCGAGGCAGCGGCGATCCCGACCGCCGGCAACCTCGTCGCCAAGGTGCTCTCCGACGACCAGAGCCGCGAGGCTGCCGAGACTCTGATGAGCGACGGCGCGGCGAAGGCGACGATGATGACGTCGAAGTACCGCGACGCCCTGTTGCGCATCGCCGACCAGCTGTGCGAATCCGACGAGATGGACGGCGACGCGGTGAAGGCGATCGTCGCCGACTACACCGACATCACCGAGCGCCGCGGACCGGTGCGGATCAAGCCCGCTGCCGACATCGCCGACGCCGACGTCGCCTAGTCCCAGCCGGGCGATCGCCGGAACTGCTACAACGGAGGGCGCAGACCCTGTCGCCACGCGGGCGGAACCCGAACCGTGCCGGAGGACGTCCAATGCGCATGCCACGAGTTCCCGCCCTCGGCCACGCCGCGGTGCTCGCCGCGCTGGCCGCCGTCTCGTTCGTCGGCTGCGGGTCCGACGATCCGGCGAGTTCCACGAGCACCGAACGCACCGCATCGAGCCAACCACCATCCAGCGAGCCGGAGGTCACCGTGACCGATCCCCGCACCACCCGACCATCCGACCCGGAGCCGTCGGCGCCACCCGGCGGCGGATCGATCCCCGCCGGTCTGCAGGCACTGGTCGACATCGCCGTCGCCGATCTCGTGGAGCGGCGGGGGCTCGCCGGACCCGACGACGTCGAGGTGGTCAGCGTCGAGGAGGTCACGTGGTCCGATCGCGGCCTCGGTTGCCCGCAGAAGGACATGCAGTACCAGCAGGTGCTGACGCCCGGGACGCGCATCGTGCTGCGCGCCGACGGCAACGCCTACTCGTACCACGCTGGCAACGGCCGCGACCCGTTCTACTGCCCCAACCCGCAGCCGCCCCGCGACGCCGCCGGAACCTGACCGATCGCCACTGCTGCGGCCCATAGAGTTCGGCCCTGTGCTCGGAGAATCGTTGCATGCCTGACGGCCGCGACCCTCGCACCGCGGCCCCCGCCGACGTCGATGCGTGGAGGGTGCTCGCCGATCTGCCCCTCGGCCTGGTGGCACACGACGCCGAGGGAATCGCCCGGTGGTGCAACCGACGCGTGGCCGAGCTCTTGCGCACCGACGTCGGCGACGTCGTCGGCCACACGATCGACCACGTCGCCGATCGTGCAGCCCAACTCGCCCTCGACGTGTCGTCGGCGCGCAACGATCGAGGGATGCTCGTGCTCCGCGAGCCCGCCGAGGTCGACGCCGCCCGTCTCGACTTCTTCGGCCGTGTCAGTGACGAGCTGTCGAGCTCGCTGAACCTCGACCGCACCCTCGACCGGATCGTCAGTGTCGCCGTTCCCCACCTCGCTGACGCCTGCTTCATCGCCTTCACCGATGGGCTCGACGTGATGCGCCTCGGTGCCGCGGTCGGCGAACACGGTCTGCAGCACATCGACGAGCGCCGGCTCGAGATCGATGATCTCGTGCCGGCCGTGGCGAGGGTCCGTGCGAGCGGCGTGTCGGAGATCCGCGGTGGGCTCGTCGCTGATGATCACGCCGACGTCATCCCGCCGGCCGCCGCGTGGGAACCGCTGCGTCGACTCGCACCGACCACCGCGCTCATCGTGCCACTGCGCGCCCGTGCCGCGCCGATCGGTGCGCTCGCGCTCCTCGCCGCCGGACGAGCGCCGTACACGGCCCGCGACGCCGCGATCGCCGAGGGCTTCGCCCGCCGCGCGGCGATCGCCATCGACAACGCGCTGATCTACCGCGACCGCAGCTCGGTGGCGCGGGTCCTCCAGGCATCGCTGCTGCCCGACCAGCTTCCGGATGTCGTCCACCTCGACCTCGGTGCCCGGTACCGCCCGCTGACCCTCGGCAGCGAGATCGGCGGCGACTTCTACGACGTCTTCGAGGTCGACGGCGGACGTTGGATCGTCGCCGTCGGCGACGCCTGCGGCAAGGGCGTCGAGGCGGCGACCCTGACCGGCCTCGCCCGTCACACGATCCGCGCGATCGCCGGCGACCACGATCTCAGCGGCGTGCTGCACCGACTCAACGACGCCGTCCGGCAACGGCCGCAGAAGACGTTCTGCACCGTCGCCCTGGCCGAGGTCCGACCTGCACCCGACGGTGCCGCGATCGAGGTGGTCACCGGCGGCCATCCGGCACCCATCGTGGTGCGCGCCGACGGCACCGTGCAGGAGCTGGCGACGAAGGGGACGCTCGTCGGCATCCTCCCCGCCGTGCACTTCACCCCGCAGTCGATCGAGCTGTCCACCGGCGATGCGCTGGTGCTCTACACGGATGGCGTCATCGAGGCGAGGGCGGGCCGCCGCGAGTTCGGCGTCGAACGGCTGCTGCGCATCCTTGCCTCGTGCGGCGGCCTGCAGGCCGACGCGATGGCCGATCGCGTGGTCCAAGAGGTCGCCGACTTCACCGGCGGCCCGCAGACCGACGACATCGCCGTGGTGGTCGTCCGATCCGGGGGCCGTCCGTGACCGACCTCCCCATGGGACACGCGGACACGCCGCCGCCCGAGCTCGATCGCTATGTCGAACTCTTGGCGTCGGAGAATCTCGAGGGGGCGATCGCCGTCGCCCGCGGCCTGCTCGACGCGGGGCGGTCGCTCGACGAGGTGGTGGTCGAGCTGGTGTGTGCGGCGCAGGTCGAGATCGGCCGGCGGTGGGAACGCAACGAGTGGACGATCAGCCAGGAACACACCGCCACCGGGGTGAGCGAGGCGGTGCTCGACGCGCTGCTCGCCGACGGACCGGGCACCGCGACGGTGACCCGTGGCCGCCTCGTCGCGGTGTGCGCCGAAGGTGAGTGGCACACGATGGCGTTGCGCGCCGTCGGCGAGGTGGTCCGGCGCGCCGGGTGGCAACTGAGCATGCTCGGTCCGTCCGTCGACGCACCACAGATCGGTCGCCTGCTCCACGACGTCGGACCGAACGGACTCCTCGTCAGCTGCTCGATCTCGATGAACCTCGGCGGCGCCCGTCGGCTGATCGAGGCGAGCCGGGCGACGGGGACGCCGGTCCTGGCGGGTGGCCGGGGCTTCGGAGCCACCGGCGCCAGAGCGACGATCCTCGGCGCCAACGCCTGGGCCAGCGGTCCCGCCGCCGCCATCGAGGCGTTGCAGAGATGGGAGCCCTACACCGCCTCGGCGCCGCCGCTCACCCATCCGGGGTTCGCCGACCATCTCCGGCTCGAGGCCGCAGGCGAGGTGATCGCCGACGACGTGATGGCATCGATCGCCCGCCCGCCTGCCGATGTCGACGTCCGTGAGATCGTGGCCCAGCTGATTCGCTGCACGTCGGCGGCGGCACTCGTCGACGACGCCGAGGTCGTTGGGGAGTTCACCACCTGGCTCGACCAGACGGTCGGCGGCCGCGCCCTCGGCTCGACGACGGTGGACGACGCCCTCGCCGCGCTCGCCGATGCCACCGACCGTCACCGGCTGCCGGTCGCCACCGTGTACGTGCGCGCCGAACTCGCCCGGCGTAGCGCATCCTGAATGCACCCCTGCACGTGCCCGGAACGCACCCCTGCACGCGACGACGCGGCAGGCGCCGGCGTGACACCGGCACCCACCGCGGTGGTCGGAGACCACAACCGCGGTGGTCGGAGACCACAACCGCGGTGGTCGGAGACCACAACCGCGGTGGTCGGAGACCACAACCGCGGTGGTCGGAGACCACAACCGCGGTGGTCGGAGACCACAACCGCGGTGGTCGGAGACCACAGCCGCCCGGCTCCATCGCGCCACGGGTGGCCGGCCGGCCCGTTGCACCGACCGACCACCCTCCGACGCCGGTCGATGTCAGGTGGCGATCTCGACCAGCGTCAGGCCGATGAGACCATCGCTGTTGGCATGGGCGACGGCACCCACGTAGTCCTGTCCGGGATCCAGTCCGCTCCAGGAGGCGGTGATCGTCGCCTGCTGCCCGATCGTCACCGTGGTCGGCGCATCCTCGATCACCAGGGCGCCGGTTCCGGGCGTCGCCGGAACCGACCAGGTCTGGACCTCGAAGGCGACGTCGCTCCCCGCGGTCTGCCAGCCGTGGACGTAGAGCGTGTAGCTCGTGTCCGCCGGGAAGACCTCGATCAGCTCGGCGGTGCCGCCGGCGGTCGACGAGGCGACCTGGTTACCGGCGGAGTCGTAGAGGTAGAGATCGAGGTCGACGTTCGGATTGGCCGGCACGAGGTTCTCGGTCGACAGGGCGAGACGCAGGAACGCCGAATCCGTGGCGTCGATCGGGATCGCTGCCGTGCCGGTCGGGTCGGCCGGGTCGAACGTCTGGTCCGGGTCCTGGGACACCGTGCCCGGCTGCGGGACCGCAGCGACGGGACCGTGCGCCGTCGCCGCGTACTCGCCGTCGAAGCCGAACTGCACCGGGATCTCGACGGTGCCCTCGGTGCCCGTGCCGGCGACCGCGTCGGGCGCGGCGAACAGCGCTGCCTTGGCAGCGATCGGGCTGCGTGCCTCGTAGCCACCACCCGCCCAGGTCAAGGCGCCGAACGACCATGTGCCGATCGGTGCGGTCTGGTTGGTGATCGTCACCTCGACGGTCGCCGACTCACCCGGGTTCAGGCGGACCCGGTCGGGCGAGACGGAAACGGCGAACCCGGGAGGCGCTTCGATCTGCGCCTTGAAGTTCACCGGCTGCTCGGCAACCGACGTGACGACACGGGAGACCGTGATCGAACCGGCGATCGAGCTGGCGCCGATCGACGGGACGTTGAGGTCGGTCGTCGCAGTCGACACGCCCGCTGCCTCGAGGGCACCGCACGTCGAGTCCGGGTCGATGAAGATCGACGAGTCGGCGCCACAGAGGAAGGCGAAGTAGTCGTTGAGGCCGGCGTCGTAGACGAGACCGGGGTTGAACAACGAACCCTTCTTCGACGGCTTGCCGCTCGGGTCGACGTGACCCGCACCCATGTCGAACGGGTCGGCGGCGGTCGCCCCGTCCTCCTTGACGACGTCCTGGCGGGCCGTCGTCATCACCGCCGACTTGGCCATCGCCGCCGACCAGTCGGGGTGGGCCTGACGCATCAGGGCGAACAGCCCGGCGACGTGGGGGCTCGACATCGACGTACCGCTGATCGACTGGAACAGCTGGCCGGGCGCACCGGCCGTCGGGAACGGCGTGTTGCCTGCCAGGATGTTCACGCCCGGCGCCGTGACGTCGGGCTTGATCAGGTCGGGTGCGACCGGGTTCGGGCCCCGCGAGGAGAAGTCGGCCATCACCGACGACTGGGCGGGCGTCGCCTTGCCGGCCGTCAACGACGCCTTCGGCGCCGCCGTCGAGGCGATGTACTGCTTGACGGCGAGTCCGGTGGTCAAGTTGACGTGGATCGACGGCACGTGGTGGTTGTCGGTGACGAGGGCCATCGCGTCATCGGGGTTGTAGAGGATCATCCCGGCCCCACCCGCGTTGGCGACGGCGAGGCTCTTGTCGACGCGGGCGTTGCCGCCGCGCAGGCAGAGGACGATCTTGCCGGTGACGTCACCGGTGAACGGTGTCGCCGAGTCGCACAGCTCGTTGCCGAGCGAGGCGGCGTCGACCAGTGGCTTCGTGCCGGACGTGCCCGCGGTGATGCTGACCCCGGTCGCGATCTGCGCGTTGCCGAGGCGAGCGGCGTTGGTGAAGGTCCGGTTGTGCGTGCTCGCACCGACCGACGTGATCCACGGCACCGACGCGGGGCCACCGACCGTCTCGGCGCCGGGCCCGTCGTTGCCATTCGAGGTCGCCACCCAGACGTTCGCCTCGGCGGCGAACAAGAAGGCGATGTCGGCGGCATCGGTCAGCGACGCCCCGCCGCCGATCGAGTAGTTGATGACGTCGACGCCGTCGGCGACGGCGGCATCGATCGCCCCGACGAGGTCAGACGTGAAGCAACCGAGGTCGCCGCACGCCGAGTAGGCGATGACGCGGGCGCGGTGGGCGATGCCGGTGACCTTGCCCCGGGCGATGCCGAAGATCGACGCCGCCACGTCCTTGTTGCCGACCGCCGTCGAGGCGGTGTGCGTGCCGTGGCCGTCGTAGTCACGGGCGGTGGCGAACGTCTCGGGACCGACGAGCGCCTTGTAGGCGACGCGCATGTCGCGCGCCCCGAGCAGCTTGTTGTTGCACTCGAACGGTGCGTCGTCCTCGTTGTAGGCGGTGTCTCCGAACTCGCACGGCAAGTCGGCGTAGTCGGGCAGCTCGCCGTAGCTCCCGTCGTCGGCGAACGACGGGTGCTCGGGCCAGATCCCGCTGTCGATGACGCCGACGACGACGTCTTCACCCGTGTACCCCGCAGCCCAGGGACCGTTCTTGGCGTTGAGGCCGAGGAACGACGGCGAGGCGTCGGTCTGCAACTGGCGCAACTCGTTCGGCACCACCTTGGCGACCTCGGGCTTGCGCTCGATGGCGATCACCTCGGTCGGCGTCAGCTGGGCCTCGAAACCGTTGAGCGCGTACGTGTACTGCTCACCGACCGCCTCGACGGCCACTCCGGCCTCGGCGGCGACCTGCGTCTGCGTCGCTTCGAGGTGCTCGACGTAGGCCGACACCTCCGGCGCCTCGGGCACCACGTCCTCGCCCGGCGCGGGCGCCGTGGCGGCGAGACCCGGCTCGTCACCCTCGTAGGCAACGACGGGATCGGCGGCCATGATCACCACGTAGGACTCGGCCGGCTCCTCCGGCTGGGCGGCGACGCGATCGGTCGAGATCGCGAGGCCGACGAGCCCGGGGATCGTCAACAGCAACGCCTTCGAGCGGCGGTGGTGACGTCGGGATCGACGGGGACGGGCCGGCACGAGTCCGTGACCGGACGGCAGGTTGGACATCGATGTCTCCTGGTTTCGGTCGCCCGCAGCCACCCGCTGGCAGGACCGTAGCCGCATTGAAACGTTCGCGCCAGAGTCGCGCTCGATCTGGCACGAACGGGCGGTGTGCCACGGATCGTCGCCGGAGGCGTAGGCCGTCCATGATGATTCGATGACCGCGCACGATGATCTGCCCGCCGATCTCCCCGCCGTGTTCGACAACCGCGTCAGCCGTCATCTCGGCGTCGACGTCCCGATCGTCCAGGCACCGATGGGTTGGATCGCCCGCTCGCAGCTCGCGTCGGCGGTGTCCCGCGCCGGCGCGTGCGGCATCATCGAGACGTCGTCGGGCGAACTCGACGCGGTCAAGGACGAGATCCGCAAGATGCGCGAACTCACCGACCGGCCGTTCGGTGTGAACATCGCCCAGGCGTTCGTGCGTGACCCGGCGATCGCCGAGTTCGTCATCGACCAGGGCGTGAAGTTCGTGACCACGTCGGCGGGTTCGCCGACCAAGTACACCAGCATCCTCAAGTCCGCGGGGCTGACCGTGTACCACGTCGTGCCGACGCTGGCGGCGGCACTGAAGGCGGTCGACGCCGGCGTCGACGGGCTCGTCGTCGAGGGCGGCGAGGGCGGCGGGTTCAAGAGCCCGACGCCGGTGGCGACGATGGTCCTGCTGCCGCTCGTCCGCTCGCGCGTCGACGTCCCGATCATCGCCGCCGGCGGGATCACCGACGGCTACACGATGGCCGCCGCGTTCGCCCTCGGTGCCGAAGGGGTGCAGATGGGCACGCGCATGGTGTCGGCCGCCGAATCACCCGTGCACGTCAACTGGAAGCAGGCCATCGTCGACGCCGCCGAGACCGACACGTTGTTCCTCAACGAGCGGCACTCCCCCGCGCTGCGGGCGTTGCGTACCGACCGCACCGAGCAGCTGGCCTTCGCCGAGCACAACGTGTTCGGCGACTTCGGCGACGCCCAGGCGCTGTACTTCGGTGGCGACATGAACGCGGCGATCGCATTGTCCGGTCAGGTCGCCGGCCGCATCGACGAGGTGCGTTCCGTGGTCGACATCATCGACGACACGATCCGCGAGTTCTCCGTCGCCACGAAGCGGCTCACCGGCGAGTAACGAACGTTCGGGGCCCGTCCCCAAACGTTCGTTTCTCCATCCGTCCCGACATCGGGAGGACGGGCGCGGTACCGTGAACACTGCGGCGGCCCGGCAACGGTGCTGGGGTCCGTATCGGGGGTACAACATGACGAACACGATCGACCGGCCGGGGGCTGCCGACGATCACGTGCTCGACCACCTCGTCGTCCGGTTCGCCGGCGACTCGGGCGACGGCATGCAGCTGACCGGCGACCGCTTCACCTCGGTGAGCGCGTCGTTCGGCAACGACCTGTCGACGCTGCCCGACTTCCCGGCGGAGATCCGGGCACCGGCGGGCACCGTCAACGGCGTCTCGTCGTTCCAGGTGCACATCTCGGACCACAAGATCACCACCCCCGGCGACGAGCCGAACGTCTTGGTGGCGATGAACCCGGCGGCATTGATGGCCGACCTCCATCGCCTCGAACCCGGCGGCACCCTGATCGTCAACGACGACGCGTTCGAGGAGCGCAACCTCGAGAAGGCGGGCTACACCAAGAACCCGCTCGACGACGGCAGCCTCGCCAACTACCGGGTGCTGCGGGTCCCGATGACGAGCCTCACCAAGGAGGTCTGCGCACCGCTCGGCGTCAAGCCGCGCGACGCCGAGCGCTCGAAGAACTTCTTCGCCCTCGGCCTCGTGTCGTTCATGTTCACCCGTCCGATCGAGCCGACCCTGGAGTGGATCGCCGAGCGCTTCTCGAAGAACGAGCAGGTCGCCGCCGCCAACCGCGAGTCGTTCCTCGCCGGGTTCAACTTCGGTGAGACGACCGAGGCCGTCGGCCACCGCTACGAGGTGCGCCCGGCGATGCTGCCATCGGGTGAGTACACGAGCATCACCGGTAACACCGCCCTGGCCTGGGGCATCATCGCCGCCGGCCAGCTCGCCTCGTTGCCGATCACGCTCGGCTCGTACCCGATCACACCCGCCAGCGACATCCTCCACGAGCTGTCGAAGCACAAGCACTTCGGCGTCCGCACCGTGCAGGCAGAAGACGAGATCGCGGCGATCGGCATGGCCCTCGGCGCGGCGTTCGCCGGCCACCTCGGCGTCACCACCACGAGCGGACCCGGCGTGGCACTGAAGAGCGAGACCACCTCGCTGGCGATCTCGATCGAGTTGCCGTTGCTGATCGTCGACATCCAACGCGGCGGCCCGTCGACCGGACTGCCGACGAAGACCGAAGCGGCTGACCTCAACATCGCCCTCTACGGCCGCCACGGCGAAGCACCGCTGCCGATCGTCGCCGCCTACAGCCCGGCGCAGTGCTTCCACGCCGCGATCGAGGCCGTGCGCATCGCCTTGAAGTACCGCACGCCGGTGATCCTGCTCTCCGACGGCTACCTGGCCAACGGGTCCGAGCCGTGGAACCTGCCCGACGTCGCCACGCTGCCCGACATCTCCGTGCCGTTCGCCACCGAGATGAATCACGTCGCCGACGACGGCACCGAGGAGTTCTGGCCGTACCTGCGCGACGAGGAGACGCTCGCCCGTCCGTGGGCGATTCCCGGTACGCCCGGGCTGATGCACCGCGTCGGCGGTCTCGAGAAGGCGGACGGCACGGGCAACATCGACTACACCCCCGACAACCACGAACGGATGGTCCGCCTGCGGGCGGCGAAGGTCGCCTCGATCGCCAACGACATCCCACCGACCGAGCTCAACGGCGACGACGATGCCGACGTGTTGGTGCTCGGGTGGGGGTCGACCTGGGCCGCCATCGACGCCGCCATCCAGCGACGGCGACGGGCCGGCCGCAAGGTCGCCTCGGCTCATCTCGTGCACCTCAACCCGCTGCCGCCCGACCTCGGCGCCCTGCTCGCCCGCTTCCGCCGGGTCATCGTGCCCGAGCTCAACATGGGCCAGCTGACCAACCTGATCCGGGCGAAGTACCTCGTCGACGCCCACGCCCTGACCAAGGTCCAGGGCATGCCGTTCAAGTCGCGCGAGATCGAAGCGGCGATCGACGAGGCGTTCGACTCGATCGCCGCCGAAGACGCGCTCGGCACTCACCGCACCCCCTGTCACCGCACCACCTGTCACCGCACCACCTGTCACTGCGCCACCGGAAGGGAGCCCGACGTGAGCGACACGGTCACGCTGACCACGAAGAAGGACTGGACCAGCGACCAGGAGGTGCGCTGGTGCCCCGGCTGCGGCGACTACGGCATCCTGCTCGCCGTCCAGACGCTGATGCCCGAGCTGGGTGTGGCGCCGGAGAACACGGTCTTCGTGTCCGGCATCGGCTGCTCGAGCCGCTTCCCGTACTACATGAACACGTACGGGATGCACTCGATCCACGGCCGGGCGCCGGCGATCGCCACCGGTGTCGCCGTGGCCCGCCCCGACCTCGACGTGTGGGTGATCACCGGCGACGGCGACGGCCTGTCGATCGGCGGCAACCACCTCATCCACGCCCTGCGGCGCAACGTCGACCTCAACATCCTGCTCTTCAACAACCGCATCTACGGGCTGACGAAGGGCCAGTTCTCACCGACGTCGGCGCTCGGCAAGGTCACCAAGTCGACACCGATGGGCTCGATCGATCCGCCGTTCAACCCGCTGGCGGTTGCCCTCGGCGCCGAGGCGAGCTTCGTCGCCCGCACCCACGACCTCGACCGCAAGCACATGATCGAGACCTTCCGCGCCGCCGACGCCCACCGTGGCGCGTCGTTCGTCGAGATCTACCAGAACTGCAACGTGTTCAACGACGGGCAGTTCGACGGGGTGACGAAGAAGCAGAACCGCGACGACATGATGATCGACCTCGTCCACGGACAACCGATCACGTTCGGCGCCGAGGGTCAGCGCGGTGTGGCGATGGGCCGCGACGGCCAACTGCGGCTGGTGGAGCGCTCCACCGTGGCCGACGACGAGATCCTCGTCCACGACGCGCACCGCGACGATCCGTCGCTGGCGTTCGCGCTCGCCCGGCTGAGCCACGACGACAACTCGCCGACCCCGTTCGGCATCTTCCGAGATGTCGAACGTCCGGAGTACGCCAGCTCGGTGGCGGATCAGGTGATGGCGTCGAGCGAGCGGCGAGGTCCGGGCGACCTCGCCCAATTGCTTCGTTCCAACGGCACCTGGACCGTCGTCTGACGGTCCAGGCGCCGAGAACGTCGGAAGACCGATCGGGACGATCAGCCGCCCGTGTCGAGCGGCAACGTGCCGGTCATCGACGAGTCCATCGGTGTCGTGATCGTGGCACTCGTGTCGGTCGGCGTATCCGTTTCGATGTTCGTGCCGGGATCATCGTTGTTGTCGTCGCTGCCACAAGCGCTGACGCCGACGGCGAGGCCCGCCGTCAGCACGATTGCGGCGAACGCCGTCCGTCTGGGGGTCTTCGAGTTCCGTGTTCTCACTGCCATTCCTTTCGGATCAGCCCGCTCGGCAGAGAGTAGTCACACAACCGTAATGTCAAACCTCACCCCCGGAATTCGATCCGGCCACCCCTGAGGCGGCGTCGACCCTGGTCAGCACGAAGAGGGCCAGACGACGCGGGCCAGACAACGCGGGTCAGACAACGCGGGTCAGGCGACGCGGGTCAGACGACGAGGTCGGTGACCGCAGCGAAGTGCAGCCCGGCGGCCACGACGACGAACAGGTGCCAGATCTCGTGGTAGCCGAACGTCGTCGGCCACGGATTCGGGCGCCGCGTGAACAGCACCGGGAACCCCGCGGTGTAGGCGACACCGCCGGCGACGATCAACGCCAGCTGCGTGCCGGTGAGATGATCGACGAGGACCGGCGCGGCGATGATCGCCGTCCAGCCCATCACGAGGTAGAGCGCTGCCGAGATCCACTGGGCGCGATCGAAGAGCAGGATCTTCATGACGACACCGGCGATGGCCATCACGCCGATGATCGCCAGCATCGGGATGCCCCACGACGGCGGCATGGCGACGAGGCACAGCGGCACGTACGTGCCGGCGATGAGCAGGTAGATCATCGAATGGTCGACACGTTGCATCACCACCCGCGCCCGCGGTGACTGCGCCAGCCGGTGATAGGCCGCGGACGACCCGAACAGCGCCAACAGGGAGGCGCTGTAGATGGCGGCACCGGCCGTCGCTCGGCCACCGTCAGCGGCGATGATCAGCAGGATCGCCGCCGGGATCGCCGCGAAGAACGCCCAGGCGTGGGTCTTCCCACGCCACACCGGTCGCGGCAAGGACAGGTACGACACGGGCTCCGTCGTGGTCGACACGGCCTCCGTCATGGCAACACCGTACCCGTCGCGCGGGCCGCCGACCGGCGAGCACCGGAGTTCACACCCGAGTTCACACCCAAGTTCACACCTGACTTCACACCCACCGTTCACACCTGACTTCACACCCGAGTTCACACCGCGGAAACCCGGCTCAGGGCCTCGAGCACCGCGTCGCCGTACTTCTCCAGCTTGGCCGGGCCGATCCCCGGGATGCGTGCCAGCTCGCCCAGCGTCCCCGGCGCCTGACGGGCGATCGCCTCCAGCGTGCGGTTGTCGAACACGACGTACGCCGGCTTGCCGTCGCGCAGTTCGTTGCGCAGGTCGCGGCAGGGCGAGATAGCGCTGCTTGGCGTCGGGATCGAGCGCTGTGGTCGGCTCGGTCGTCGACGAGGCTCGGCGGGAGGTGGTCGAGGTGGACGTCGCGGGACGGTGAGCGGCGACGGTCCGCAACGCCGCCGGATCGGGCTCGGTGGTCAGCTCGTCGACGAACGGACTCGGCGTCGTCCCGGTGACCACGGTGGCGTGGACACGGGCGCGGGTGAGGGCGACGTGGAACAGGCGCCGTTCTTCCTCGACGTCGTCGGCGAGGCGGTGGGGGTACTGCTCGCGGTCGGCGAAGTGGACGACCACGTGCGGCCACTCCTGTCCCTTGACCCGGTGCACCGTCGACAGCACGACACCCGAGGCGTCCCGGCGCACGGCGAGCTGCGAGCGCAACCACCGCTCGAACGATCGCGGGTCGTCGTGCAGCGCGGCGAGCTGCGTGACGGCGGTGAGGTCGTCGCCCTGGGACGCCCGGTTCATGCCGCGACGGGTCGAGTCGAGGGTGGCGACGGCACTGGCGAGGCCGATCTCGTCGATGAGGGCGAGGATCACGTCGGAGGTGGTGGCACCCGACTCGACGCGCCGACGCAGCGTCTGGATGTCCTCGGCGAACTCGGCGACGCGCTCGGAGTCACGCTCCTTGTTGAGGCGTGCCGCCAGGCGGTGCAGGTCGACGGCCGATCGTTGCTCGGCGATCCAGTCGGCGATGCGGGGGTGGAACGACCGCGACGGGCGCCGCAGCGCCTCGCGCAGGTCGGCTTCGAGGAACGGCCCCTCGCCGGCGATGGCGAGACGGATCCAGGCGAGGACCGAGCCGACGGCGGTGCGGTCGAGGAACTCGGTACCGACGCCCCCTGCCACCGGCACCCCCCGATGCACCAGGGCGACCTGCACCGGGGCGAGCACCGCGTTGACCCGGGCGAGCACGGCGACGTCGGCCGGCGCCGCCCCGGCGGCGAACGCCGCGTCGACGGCCTCGACGGTGGCGGTGACGGCGTCGGGACGGGCGTCGACCGCCCAGCCGCCGACCTCGTTCGACGCGGAGCGGATGGTCTTGGCGACACGCCGGGTGTTGTGGCGCAGGAGTCGGTCGACGGCGTCGACCACGCCGCCCGGGCAGCGGTAGTTGACCTCCAACGGGTGGTCACCGGCGCCGGCGAAGAGGTCGGCGAACCCGATCAGCCAGGCTGGGTCGGCACCGTTGTAGCCGTAGATCGTCTGGTCGTCGTCGCCGACACCGAACACGGCGCCACCCGGTGCGGCGAGCAGGCGCACCAGCAGGAGGTGGGCGGGTGTGAGGTCCTGGAACTCGTCGACGAGCATCACCCGGCACGCCGCCTGCGCTGCGTCGCGGGCGTCGGCGTCGGTGAGGAGCACCAGCAGCGCACGGTGGATCTGGTCGTCGAAGTCCACGGCGCCCTGCCGTTCGAGCACGGCTCGATAGCGGGGCCACATGGCGGCGAAGCCCTCGAGGTCGCCGTCCTCCCCTGCCTCGACGTCGTCCGGGGTGAGCAGACCGAGACGCACCGATGCCAGCGCCTCGATCCACGGAGCGATCGGATCGCTGTTGCGACGGCGCGGGAACCGGACCAGGTCGCCGATGATCCGCCGGACGTCGGGCTCGTCGATCGTCCGCCAGCTCCGCGGCTGCGGGGCGAACGGCGCGGTGCCGTTGACGATCGCCAGGGCGATCGAGTTGAGCGTCCGCACGTGGAGATTGGGCAGGTCGGCGGTGCGTTCCTGCATCTCGGTCTGCGCCCGCTTGTTGAATGCCACGAGGCTGATCGCCGTGTCGGGCAGCTGCCACCGGGTCAGCAGATGGCGCGCCCGTTCGGTGAGGACCCGCGTCTTACCCGACCCGGCCGGGGCGATGATGCGCGCCCCGCCACCCGGATGGGTCACAGCGGCCAACTGGTCGGGAGCGAGTTCGGCGTCGGTCTCGTTGCCCAGCGGGGTCCGCCACGAGCCGTGTTCGACAGCGACCACATGGAGGACCGGGACGCCGTCGATGGGCTCGCGCAGGCGGACCGGTCCCCCGTCGATCCACACCGCTGTGCCGTCCGGTGTCGTCACATCGCCGGCGACGCCGGGTGCAACCGGTCGCCCGCCGACGGCGATCGCCAGATCGAGGGCGTGCCAGGTCGGCCGGTCGCCGCGTCCGTCGACGCTGTTCGTCCACACCAGGTGATGGAGCTCGTCGAGGTCGAACGCGAACCTCGGTCCGAGCTCGAACGGGGCGAGTCGGGTGGTCTCGCGGGGACGCTGCTCGAACTCTGCCGCCAGCTCGATGACCATCCGCTCGCCGCTGTGGTGGGCGCGACGCAGCTCGGCGAGCACGGCGTGCGGGTCGCCGAGCACGCCGTCGTCGACGACGATGCGGCTGCACGAGGTCCACGGTTCCGGGATGATCGACCCCGGCGTGACCACGAGGTGCCGGCCGAGGCCGTCCGGCCCCGCCGTCGCGAGGGCGACGCCGCGTTCGACCACACGCCGGGCGGCGTGGCGGCCGGAGCGCGGGGAGGTGGGAGGGGCGGAGCGCGGGGAGGTGGGAGGGGCGGAACGCGGGGAGGTGGGAGGGGTGGAGCGCGGGGAGGTGGGAGGGGTGGAACGCGGGGCGCGTTGCGCCGCCACCCGTTCCCGCCGAGTGGCGGCGTCGCTGCCGGCAGACGGCGCGGACTGGCGCGAGCTGATCGGAGTGTGATCGACCGGTTGGTCGCCGTCACCGAGCGGCACGTCCTGGCGGCCGCCCCGCTCCCAGCACTCACGCACGGCGGCCGGTGCGTCGTGTGTTCCCCCGCAGTAGGCACAAGCGATCGCCATCGGTCGGCACCCTACCGAACCACGCCCACCACCGGACACGTGTTCGATCGCCGATCGGGCACCGATCCGCCGCCGTGCCCACCCGTCGTGCCCGCCCGTCGTGCAAGCAGCGGGCGGGGACTCAGCGGCCGGTGAAGTTCGCCGGTCGCCGCTCGAGGAACGAAGCCACGCCTTCGCGGTGGTCGTCGCTCTTGAAACAGGCGGCGAGGGCGGTCGTGTGCCGCTCCATGTGTTCGCCCGCCGGTGCGGTCAGGCCCTCGTAGACGAGCGACTTGATCAGCCCCAGGCTGTGCGGCGAGCCGGCGGCGATCGTTGCCGCCAGTTCGAGCGCACGCGGCAGCAACTCATCGCTGTCGACCACGTCGAGGAGGTAGCCGAGACGGTGGGCGGTGTCGGCGTCGATCATCTCGCCCGTGTACACGAGCCGCAGCGCCTGCTGCAGCCCGACGATCCGCGGCAGCAACCACGTGCCGGCACCGGTGTCGGGGACCAGCCCGCGGTGGACGAAGTTCCAGGCGAAGCGGGCGTTCGGGCTGGCGAGACGGAGATCGCACTGCGAGGTGAACTCGGCGCCCATGCCGACCGCCGGTCCGTCGATGGCGCAGATCGTCGGCTTGCGCGCCTGGGCGATCGGCCACCACACGTGCCGTTCCTCGGCCGTGCCGCGCAGCCCGCGGGTCTCCCCCGGCACCGTCGCCAGGTCGGCGAGGTCGGTGCCGGCGCAGAACGCTCCGGCGACGCCGGTGATCACCAGCACCGCCGTGTCCGGATCCTCGTCGGCGCGGGCCACGGTGGCGATGAACTCGGCGAGCATCGCGTAGGTCATGGCATTCCGCTTCTCGGGGCGATCGATGGTGATCACGCCGACCTTGCCGTCGGCGGAGTAGCGGATCAGCTGCCGATCCTCGGGCAGTGCGGTGGCGACGTCGGTCATTGCCCGACGGTACCGAAGCCCTGCCACCGGGTCCGCAGCGGGCGGCCCGGGCACCCGACCGGGCACCCCGACCGGCCGCACCGACCGGCCACCCCGATCGAGCGAACAGCCGACTGCGGCGCTTCCTCACAGGTCAAGGGAAATCCCCACACGACCACCTGCGACTCATCGTCGAGCTCAGGCGCCGCCTACTTGTCCGTGACACGCCGCAGTCGGCAACGCAGCGCACTGTACGGGAGCAGCCCTGTGGGGTGGAAGAGGGACAACCTTGTGGATTCCCGGCCACGGGGATGTGGACACGGCGTGAACACGCTGGTCCGGGACGACGTCGGTGCGGCCATCATGGGTTCCATGCGCCGCCTGATCCCGGACCCGGTGGTGACGCTCGACGTCGCCGACGCCTACGCCGCACCGCTCGGCAGCCGGACGGATCGGCCCTGGGTGAGCTTGTGCATGATCGCCGGGTTGGACGGAGCGGTCGCCGTCGACGGGCGGTCCGGCGGCCTGTCGGGCGTCACCGATCGGGCGGTCCTGCGCCAGCTCCGGGCGATCGCGGACGTCATCATCGTCGGCGCCTCGACGGCGCGGGTCGAGGGCTACGGCCCACCGTCGAAGGCAGGCCAGCGGATCGGCGTGGTCACCCTCTCGGGCAACGTCGATGCCGGCAGCGAACTCTTCACATCAGGGCGCGGGTTCGTGGTCACCAGCGAGGACGCCGACCTCGCACTGCCCGGCGAGGTCGACGTCGTCCGGGCCGGGCGAGGGCGGGTCGATGTGGCCGCTGCCATCGAGATGCTTCCGAGGCTGATCGCCGGCTGTCAGACCGTGCAGGCCGAGGGCGGCCCGACGCTCAACGCGGCGTTGTTCGCCGCCGATGTCATCGACGAGATCGACCAGACGACGGCACCGTTGACGGTCGGCGGCCCGGCCACCCCCGGGGCGGGCGCTGGTGTCGAGCATCGCCACGCCTTCGACCTCGCCCAGCTCGCCGTCGACGACGAGTCGTACGTCTTCGCCCGCTGGCTCCGTCGCCACTGACCAGCCACGGCGCCCACCGCGCCGACGGCGGACGGACCGACGCTCAGTTGGCGGTCGCCGACTTCTGCAACAGCTCGAGCTCGCGATGGAAGTCGGATGCCCCGTCGAAGTCCTTGTAGACGCTGGCGAAGCGCAGGTAGGCGACCTCGTCGACGAGCCGCAGGCGGTCGAGGACGGCGACACCGATCGCCGCGCTGGTGACCGTCGAGCCGAGGAGGCGCGTCGAGTCCTCGATGTCGGTCGCCAGCTCCTCGAGCTGGGCCTCGGAGACGCCACGACCCTTGGTCGCCGCAGCGAGCCCACCGATCAGCTTGCGGCGGTCGAACGGCTCCAGGCCACCGTGGGACTTGACCACTGTGAGCGGGGCGTGATCGACGCGCTCGAACGTGGTGAACCGCTGGGCGCAGTGCAGACACTGGCGGCGACGGCGGATCGCCGTACCCTCCTCGGCGAGGCGCGAGTCGACCACCTTGGTGTCGTCCGCGTGACACGCTGGGCACTGCACGACCCCACGATACCCGCACGCATCCGGCCAGCCGGCAGCGGTTCGCCCGCCACCAGGGCAGGCCGCTCAGGGCAGGCCGTCAAGGCAGGCCGTCAAGGCAGGCCGTCAAGGCAGGCCGTCAAGGCAGGCCGAAGGCAGGTCGTCAGGGCAGGCGAATGGCTTGCCCGACCTGGACGTCGGTGCCCCCGTTGAGCCCGATCAGGGCGTCGACGTAGGCGCCGTGGCCGACATCGCCGCGATGTTCGTCGGCGATCGTCCACAGCGAGTCGCCGGCCTCGGCGACGTGGATACGGGTGACCGGCGCCGGGCCGATCTCGGAGGCCACGGCAGGTCGGCCTCCGAGATCAGCCAGCGCCTCGACCGCGGCAAGCGCGGCGAATGCGGCGACCAGCATGAACGTGGCGAGGACCACGCCGAACACCGCCCGGCGAATGGCATAGTTGGGCCCGGACGGGCAGCGCATCGGGCGGACGCTGCGGCTGGCGGAAGCGGTGGCGGTGGCGGTGGCGGTCATCGTGGTCTCCCTTCTGGTTTCGAAGCGGGCTGGTTTGGAAGTGGGCTGGTGTCGAAGGCGGACGAACAGCTGGGGGTACAAACGAACGTTCGTCGAACGACTGTTCGCACAGTCAAGCAGGTGCGATGAGCCACGTCAACACTTCCGCCCCATTTGTTCGAACGGATGTTTGTCGTACAGATGTTTGACCCGTCGCACGTGGGTTCGTACACTGTTCGAATGGCGCCGACGATCAGCACCCGACAGCGGAACATCCTCGAGTTCATCGAGCAGCAGGTCCGCGACCGCGGCTACCCGCCCTCGGTGCGCGAGATCGGCGACGCCGTCGGTCTCACCTCGCCGTCCACGGTGCACACGCATCTCAACACGTTGCAGCGCCTCGGTTACCTCCGGCGCGATCCCACCAAGCCACGGGCCATCGAGGTGCGCTACGACACCAACAGCGGCGTCGTCATGGAACGACGCCCGGTGCGTCACGTGCCACTGCTCGGCGACGTGGCCGCCGGCACCGACGTCCTCGCCGAGGAGAACGTCGAAGAGCTGCTGCCGGTGCCGGTCGACTTCACCGGCGATGGCGAGCTGTTCATGCTGCGCGTCCGTGGCGAATCGATGATCGAGCTCGGCATCCTCGACGGCGACTTCATCGTCGCGACCCAGATCACCAACCCGAACAACGGCGACATCGTCGTCGCCGGCATCCCCGGCGGTGAGGCCACGGTCAAGACGTACAGCCGGTCGGGCGCCGAGGTCACCCTCTCCCCCGCCAACGCCACGATGGAGCCGATGACCTTCACCGCCGACGAGATCGAGATCTACGGCAAGGTCGTCACCGTCATGCGCCGCTACTGACGCGGGCCCGGTATCTCCCTCGGGTTCCGTCCGTCAGCCGGGCGGAATCCGACGAGATCGGTGCTCGCTCGTCGGAGGGGCCCACGGCGACGGCGGCCACAGGGGATCACCCGGCATGCGTGACGGTCCGGGCGACTGCTCGGGAGGTGTCGCCGATGGCGGCGCGTCGCCCCATGGGGGTGACGTCGAGTTCGGTGGGCCTGACGGCCATCCGGCGTACTGCGGACCCGTCGGTCCCTCCGGCGCCCAGCGGGTGACCACCGGCGGCGACGGGGGCGGACGGCGACCGGCGAGCAGGAAGCACAGGCCGGCAACGACCAGGCCGGCGGCGACGAGTGCCCCGGCTCCCCAACGCAGCGCCGACACTCCCGCCCGGGGGTCACCGCCGACGGCCACTGCGTACGGCTCGGCCGCCTCGTCGTCGACGGTGAGCACGTAGTCGCCGGCATCGGGGACGTCGGCGAGGCGGTAGGCGGTGCCGACGAAGCCGCCGGTGTCGTAGTCGACGCCGCCGGTCGGTGCCAGTTCGACGGCGCCGTCGTCATTGCGCAGCGCCAACTGCGGCCGCGGGAGCCCGGTATCGGCCCGCTCGTAGACCGGCTCGACCTCGCAGTCGCCGTCGAGCTCCGCCACCGTGCCGGTGGTCTCGAGGTACAGGACGAACTCGCCACTGCCGTCGAACTGGAGCGTCGTGTCGCAGCCGACCGGCGCCCGGGCGAAGGCGGCGACGTTGTCCTCGTAGCGGGCGGCAGCGAGCAGCCACAGGGCGACCGCTCCTGCCAGGGCGGCGACGAGGACGCCGACGCCGACCGCCACGATCGCACCGGCGCGACGCCGACGTGGCGGCCTCGGCGCGGTCGAGCCGGCCGACCCGGGTGCGGCGGACATGGGAGCGGTCATCGACCGTCGCCCGCTGCGGCAAGCCGCTCGGCGACGAGGGCGATGCGCTCGTCGGGCTGCACCACGGCGATGCGGACGAAGGGCGCACCGTCGGATCCGTAGAACTCGCCGGGGCTGACCAGGGCGCCGCCCTCGGCTGCGAGTCGCTCGGCGAAGGCCCACCCGTCCCCGGCAGGGATCCACAGGTAGAAGCCCCCACCGGGCCGCGGCACCGGGGTGCCCGACCACCGCTCGATCACGTCGGCGAGTGCCTCCAGCCGGTGGCGGTACCGCTGCCGTTGCACCTCGACGTGCTCGTCGTCGTCGAGGGCGGCAACGCCGGCTGCCTGGGCCGGACCGGGCACCATCATCCCGACGTGCTTGCGCACCTCTTGCAGGTAGTGCACCAGCCGTCGATCACCGGCGTAGAACCCGACGCGCACGCCGGCCAGGTTCGACCGCTTGGACAACGAGTGGACGGCGACGACTCCGTCGAGACCGCGACTCGAGGATCGTGCGCGGGCGATCGCTCCAGGTGAACTCGGCGTAGCACTCGTCGGAGAACACCGGCACGCCTCGCTGGCGTCCCCACGCCGCAGCGGCGTCGAGGTCGTCGAGGGCGCCGGTCGGGTTGGCCGGGCTGTTGACCCACAGCACGAGGGCACGAGCTGCGTCGTCCGGGTCGATGGCGGCGAGGTCCATCGTGCCGTCGGGCGCCGCAGGCACGGGAACGGGCCGGCAGCCGGCGAGGATCGCGCCCATCTCGTAGGTCGGGTAGGCGATCGCCGGGTAGAGCACGGTGTCGCGTGCCGGGGTCGCGGAGACGCAGCCACTGCGGCAACGTGGCGACGAACTCCTTGGTGCCGACGCAGGCGGCGATGCCGTCGGCGGGCACGTCGACGTCGAAGCGACGCCCGATCCAGCGTGCCGCCGCCTCGCGGAGGGCGACGGTGCCGATGCTCGGCGGATACGAGCGCTCGGCACCGCTGCCGGCGAGCGCCTCGATGACCGCCGGCGGCGGCGGGTCGAACGGGGTGCCGATCGACAGATCGACCATCCCGCCGGGCAGCGCGCCGGCGATCGGCACGAGTCGATCGAGGCGGTCGTACGGGTACGGCGGCGGCACGAATCCCGGGGCACCGACCGCCGCCGTCACGCCTCGGCCTCGACGAGGAACTCGGCCAGGCGGCCGGCGGAGGCGTCGGAGAAGCGGGCGCGGATCGTCCACTCGTTCGGTCCGTCGTTGATCGAGACGACTTCGCCCTCGCGGTGCACCGAGGCCAGCACGTCGCCACGGTCGTACGGGACGACCAGCTCGTACACCGTCGACAGGGCGCGCAGCCGGTCGCCGAGCGTGCGCAACAGGAGGTCGATGCCCTCGCCGGTGTGCGCGCTGATGACGACGGCGCCGGGGTGGTCGTCGAGCAGCTGCTTCGCCGGCCCGGGGGCGATGTCGGCCTTGTTGATCACCAGCAGCTCGGGCACGGCGGCGGCGTCGATGTCGGCGAGCACCTCGCGCACTGCGTCGATCTGGCCCTCGGGATCGGCGGCGCTGGCGTCGACGACGTGGACGAGGTAGTCGGCCATCGCTGCCACTTCGAGGGTGCCCTTGAACGACTCGACCAGACCGTGCGGGAGTCGGTTGATGAAGCCCACCGTGTCGGACAACAGCACGGGCTCACCACCCGGCAGCGAGAGCCGTCGGGTGGTCGGGTCGAGGGTGGCGAACAGCCGGTCCTCGGCGAGCACCCCGGACTGCGTGAGCCGGTTGAGCAGCGACGACTTGCCGGCGTTGGTGTACCCGACGATGGCGACCGCCGCCAGGCCGCTCTGCCCGCGTCCCTTGCGCTGCAGCGCCCGCGTCTCGGCGAGTGCCGTGAGGTCGCGCTCGAGCTTGTTGATGCGCCGCATGATCCGCCGGCGATCGACCTCGATCTTGGTCTCGCCACCACCGAAGCGGGCACCGACACCGCCGCGCTGCTGGGAGAGCTTGGCGTCGGCACCGCGACGCAGACGCGGCAGCCGGTAGCGGAGCAGTGCCAGCTCGACCTGCGCCTTGCCTTCCAGGGTGTGCGCGTTCTGGCCGAAGATGTCGAGGATCACCGCCGTGCGGTCGATCGCCGTGCGTCCGAGCTGCTTCTCCAGGTTGTACTGCTGGGCCGGCGACAGCTCGTTGTCGAACACGACGGTGTCGGCGTCGACGGCGAGACACAGCTGCTTGAGCTCTTCGACCTTGCCCTTGCCGATGAACCACGTGTGGTCCGGAGCGTCGCGACGTTGCACCAGCCGGGCGACGGCGTCGGCGCCGGCGGTGTCGACGAGCAGGGCCAGCTCGTCGAGGCTGGCATCGACGGCCTCCTCGGTGTCACCTTGCAGGGCCACACCGACGAGGACGATCTTCTCCCGGATCGTGCGATCGATGAGCGTCCCGGCGAGGGCTTCGTTGTAGGGCGTGTTGCTCACGGAACCTCGATCTCGATCGTCGCCACGTACGTCGCCGGACCGGTCAGGACGGCCCGGTCGGGTGTTGCCTGGTCGAAGCTGACCACCGCAGAGCCGCCATCCATGTGGACGACGACGTCGTCGTGCCCGCTCGGCACCAGCCCCCACGACCGCGCCGCGTACGCCGCGGCACAGGCCCCGGTGCCGCAGGCCTCGGTGATCCCCGCGCCGCGCTCGTGGACGCGCATGCGGATGGCGTTCGCCTCCGGGCCGGGCTCGACGATCTCGAGGTTGACGTGGGGCACCTTCACACCGAGGGCGACGAGGTCGACTTCGGCGACCTCGTCGACGCCGACGACGCTGTGCGGGTTGCCGAGGCTGAGGTGGGCAACGGGACGGTCGGGGTGGCAACCGAGCGTGTCCCAGCCGGTCGGCTGGTCGAGCCGACCGACGTCGCCCATCTCGACGCGGGCGTCGATCGTGTCGACGTCGGCGGTCGCAGTCAACGTCACGGCGCGCTCGCCGGCGTCGGTGAGAATGCGCTGATCATCGAGCGTGCCGTCACGACGCGCCAGTGCCTGGGCGAAGCAGCGGATGCCGTTACCGCTCATCTCGGCGCGCGAGCCGTCGGCGTTGTACAGGACCATCCGAGCGGTGAACCCCTCGGCCGTCGTGCCGACGAGCACGCCGTCGGCGCCGACACCACGACGGCGATCGCACAACTCACGCGCCCATCCGGCGAGGGTCTCGTCGCGGCCATCACCCACCGGAAAGGTCTCGGCGTCGGCGAGCGCGACGAGGAAGTCGTTGCCGAGGCCGTGGTGCTTCGTGAGGGTGAGTGTCGTCATCGGTCGAGTGCGGCGATCACGGCCGGTGTCGCCTCGGCGACGGGGTCGTGCTCGATGTCGATCCAGCGTACGCGTGGATCCCGGCGGAACCATCGCTCCTGGCGGACGGCGAATTGCCGGGTGCGCAGCACGATGAGGTCGATCGCCTGATCCTGACCGATCTCACCGTCGAGCATCGCCAGGATTTCCCGGTAGCCGAGCGCTTGGCGGGCGGTGCGCGAGAACCCGTCGGCGCCGAGTTCGGCGCGCAGCCGTTCGACCTCGGCGACGAGCCCGTCGTCGATCATCGCCGCCACTCGCCGTTCGATGCGCCCGGCGAGCACGTCACGCGGCCAGCGCAGCCCGATCTGGGCAACCGGCGAGTCGGGGTAGCTGTCGACGCCGGGCCCGAACGAGCTGAACCGGCGGCCGCTGCCGATCGTCACCTCGAGGGCGCGGACGATGCGGCGGCGGTTGGTCGGCTCCATCTTTGCCGCCGCCGTCGGGTCGAGCGCCACCAGGCGGGCGTGGAGGGCGCTCGTGTCGGCGCCTTCGAGTTCGGCGCGGACGTGCGGCCACTCGCCCGGCAGCTCGAAGTCGTCGATGACCACGCGGTGGTAGAGCCCCGTGCCGCCGACCAGCAACGCCCGGTGTCCCGCGTCGGCGATCGACGCGCACGCCGCCCGGTAGGCAACGGCGAACCGGGCGACGGTGAAATCCTCCGACGGCTCGACGAGGTCGAGGAGGTGGTGGGCGACATCGGCCTGTTCCGCCGCCGACGGTTTGGCCGTGCCGATGTCCATCCCCCGGTACACCTGCATGCTGTCGATCGAGACCAACTCGACGTCGCCGCGGCGGCGGGCGGCGGCGAGGGCGACGGCGGACTTGCCCGACGCCGTCGCCCCGACGACGGCGACGCGGGGCGCGACGGGGTCCGCAGGGGTCAGAGCGGTTCGCCCTCGGCGATGCGCTGGTGGTGGTGGATGACCTCAGCGACGATGAAGCGGATGAACTTCTCGGTGAAGGCGGGATCGAGGCCCGACTGCTCGGCGAGCTGGCGGAGGTGGGCGATCTGCACCTCTTCACGTGCCGGATCGGCCGGCGGGAGGTCGACGCTGGCCTTGTACCGGCCGACCGACTTGGTGATCTTGAAGCGCTCGGCGAGCAGGTGCACGAGCGCCGCATCGATGTTGTCGATGCTCGCCCGGTACGCCGCCAGCTGGGAATCCGCCTCCACGTCGCTCATCGGCTCGACGCTACCCGCCGACCCCATGTCGCGGCCGCCCTCGGTTCAACCCGCGGCGACAGGGATGCGGACGCGGTGGGTCGGCTCGGCGAGCAGCTCGAGGAAGCGGCCCTCGAGGAAGTGCGGGGCGCCGCGGGTGACCTCGACCGTGGCGTAGCTGCCGACGCGCAACGGGCGCGGCGGGCGGAAGTGGACGAGCTTGTTCTGTCGCGTGCGGCCGCTGGTGACGTCGGGGTCACGCTTGCTCGGTCCCTCGACGAGGACTTCCTCGATGCGCCCGACGCGAGCCTCGTGGCGTCGCAGCGCGGCACGTTCGACGACCAGCCGGAGGCGGCTGAACCGCTCGCTGGCGACCGCCGGATCGACGTAGTCGGCCTCCATCGTCGCCGCCTCCGTGCCGGCGCGCGGCGAGAAGATGAACGTGTAGGCGTAGTCGTACTCGGCAGCAGCGGCGACCTCGAGCGTCTGCTCGAAGTCGGCGTCGGTCTCGCCCGGGAATCCGACGATGATGTCGGTCGACACGGCGAGATCGGTGACCGTACGACGGGCCTCGTCGAGCTTGTCGAGGTAGCGCTGCGCCGTGTAACCGCGGTGCATCAGGGCGAGGACACGATCGCTGCCGGACTGCAGCGGGTAGTGCAGGTGCTCGCAGACGGCGGCGGTGTCTGCCATCGCGGCGAACGTCTCGGGCCGCATGTCCTTCGGGTGGGGGCTCGTGTAGCGGACCCTGCGGATTCCGTCGACGGCCCCGACGTCGCGCAACAGGTCGGCAAAGAGCGGCCGGAGCCGGGCGGTGGTGTCGCCGCCGTGACGAGCGGCGAGCTGGAGGTCGCGCCCGTAGCTGTTGACGTTCTGGCCGAGCAGCGTGACCTCGGTGACCCCTTCGGCAGCGAGCGTTCGCACCTCGTCGACGACGTCGGCGAACGGGCGGCTGATCTCGGCACCGCGGACGGCGGGCACGATGCAGAAGGCGCAGTGGTTGTCGCAACCGATCTGGATCGTCACCCAGGCGTTGTAGGAGGTCTCCCGGCGGGCGGGCAACGCCGAGGGGAACAGCGTGTGGTCGTCGACGACCGCCTCGTCGAAGATCTCGGTGATCGGCGCGTTCGAGGTGCGTGCGGCGGCCAGCAGATCGGCGGCGCGATGGACGTTGTGCGTCCCCATCACCACGTCGACGTGCCCGGCGCGCCGGGCGACGAGCTCTTGGTCCTTCTGGGCGAGACAGCCCGAGACGACGATCTGGCGGCCCTCACGTTCGTGCTTCCACGTCTTCAGGTGGCCGAGATTGCCGTAGAGCTTGTTGTCGGCGTTCTCCCGGATGCAGCACGTGTTGAGGACGACGACGTCGGCCTCGGCTTCGGATTCGGCGCGCACCAGCCCGTCGGCTTCGAGCAGGCCCGAGATCCGCTCGGAGTCGTGCTCGTTCATCTGGCACCCGTAGGTGCGCACGATGTAGCTGCGGGACATGGTCGGCCAGGCTACTGGCCGTCGATTGCACCCCGACCGATATGGTCCGGGGCGTGCTCGCCATCTTCCAGCCCGCGGACAACTACACGCTCTTCCGGGTCCTGTACTACATCCACATCCTCGCCGTGGTGTGTGCGTTCGGACCGCTGTTCTTCTATCCCCGACTGCGCAAGCTGGGCGACATCAGTGATGTCGCCCGCTTGCACGTGCGGTTCGCGATGCCGGCGCTGGTGGTCGTGTGGGTCGCCGGCATGGGGATGGCGGGCGTCGGCAAGTTCTCCCTCGCCGAGATGTGGTGGATCACGATCACGATCGTGTTGTGGCTGATCGCCCTGGTGGTCAGCTGGTTCCTGATCCGGCCGGCGCTGACCGACGACTCGGAGCAGGCGACGAAGCGCTTCTCGATCGGCGTCGGGATCACCCACGTGATCCTGATCGTCTCGCTGTGGCTGATGATCTTCAAGCCGTTCGTCGACGGCACCTACGTCTTCAACGACTGACGCCCGGTCGGGCGACGGTCAGGTGAGGTCGATCGGCTCGTCGTCGGCCTCGGAGAAGGCATCGACCGGGCGCTCGGTGTCGGCCGGCTCGTCGTCGGACGGGCGCAAACCAGCGGCGGTGAGCACCTTGTCGCTGATCTCCATCATCACCTCGGGGTTCTGCTTCAGGTAGTCCTTGGCCTTCTCCCGACCCTGGCCGAGCTGCTCGCCCTCGTAGGTGAACCAGGCACCCGACTTCTTGACGATGCCGAGGTCGACCGACATGTCGATCAACGACCCCTCGCGGCTGATGCCCTGGCCGTACATGATGTCGAACTCGGCCTGCCGGAACGGCGGCGACACCTTGTTCTTGACGACCTTGACGCGGGTGCGGTTGCCGACCACCTCGGCGCCGTCCTTCAGCGATTCGATGCGGCGGATGTCGAGGCGCACCGACGAGTAGAACTTCAACGCCCGACCGCCGGGTGTGGTCTCCGGCGAGCCGAACATGACGCCGATCTTCTCCCGCAACTGGTTGATGAAGATGGCGATCGTGCCGGTCTTGGAGAGGTTGCCGGTGAGCTTGCGCAACGCCTGGCTCATGAGGCGGGCCTGGAGGCCGACGTGGGTGTCGCCCATCTCGCCCTCGATCTCGGCGCGCGGTGTGAGGGCGGCGACGGAGTCGATGACGAGGACGTCGATCGCACCCGAACGGGTCAGCATGTCGGCGATCTCGAGCGCCTGCTCACCGGTGTCGGGCTGCGAGATCAGCAACTGGTCGACGTCGACGCCGATCGCCCGGGCGTAGACCGGGTCCATGGCGTGCTCGGCGTCGATGTAGGCGCACACGCCACCGTTGCGCTGCGCTTCGGCGACGACGTGCATCGCCAGCGTCGACTTGCCCGACGACTCGGGACCGAAGATCTCGACGACGCGGCCACGGGGCAGCCCGCCGACGCCCAGTGCCAGATCGAGTGCCAGCGCTCCGGTCGGCACGACCTCGATGGCCATGTTGGTGCGCTCGCCCATCTTCATGATGGCGCCCTTGCCGAACTGCTTGTCGATCTGCGCCAACGCCATCTCGAGCGCCTTGTCGCGGTCGTTGCTCATCTCATGTCTCGTTTCTGCTGGCGGGGCGATTCCCCCGGTGCGGATGTTGATTGGCACCGTACGGAAGGGGTGTCACAGGGTTGTCCGGCCGACTGCTCGGACCGCACTCGGATGGGCCGACTGGGCGGGCCACCGAATGACACGAGTGTAACCAACGAACAACCGTTCGGTCAACGATCGGTTGCGCCAACGATCGCTTGCGCCAACGATCGCTTGCGCCAACGATCGCTTGCGCCAACGATCGGACGCGGCGAGGATCGCCGGCGTCAGCGACTGCGGTCGGCGCTGCTCGACGATCCGTCGGCCGGAACCGGTGACGACGGGGCATCGAAGTCCGCCGGCTGCGGCGGACGCATGACGATGTCGATCGCCTGCCAGACCGTGTAGGACGGGCCGTACATGACGACGGGCAACACGAGTGCCAGCACGACGAGCACGACGAACATCGGCGCCACCTCGATGTCGGGCCAGGTGATGGCGACCATCGCCCCGAGCACCAGCATCAGCGGGCCGAACGTGATGATCGCCGTGACCGCCGCTGCCCCGAGCTCGTAGCCGACGTCGCCCCGTCGCCAGTGCAACCCGCAGGTCGCACAGGTGTCCTGTTTCGTCGCGAACCCGGTGAAGAAGCCCTTGCCGCCACACCACGGACACCGACGGCGAAGACCTCGCAACAGCATCACGGGAAGGCTCGGACGACGCACAGTTCCAGGTTAGGGGTCAGATTTGCGAGACTGCCAGCCGTGCGGCGTTCACCAGGTGGCCTTCTCCTCGTCATCGCAGGTGTCTTCCTCGCGCTCGCCGTCGGATCGCTGTGGCTGCAACGGGTCGCGTTCACACCCTCGACGAGCTCGGCGGCCGCCCGGGCGATCGTCGGCGACGAACAGATTCGCGACCAGATCGTGACCCTCGTGGCCACCGCCGATGCGCCGGCGCTCGGCTTCTCGGTCGAGAACCTCCGCGAGTACGTCGACAACATCGTCGCGATCCCGGCTGCGGCGCCACTGATGAGCCGCTTCCTCGCCGACGGCCACGCCGTGTTGATCGGCGAATCCGACGACCCGGTGCGGATCACGGCCTCGGAACAGGTGACGTTGGTGCGCGACGAGCGGGTGGGCGAGGCCGACGCGATCACGATCCCCGTACGCGAGGTCGGTTCGGTGGCGTTCCTCAACGACTGGCTGTCGTGGTTCGCGCTCGGATGCGCCGGCATCGCCGTGCTCACGCTGCTGGCCGGCATCTTGCTGCGACCCGAGCGCGGCGAGGGGACGTTTGCGCTCGGTGTCACGCTGGCAGCGATCGGCCTGAGCATCTTCGTGTTCGGCTATCTCGTGCCGCTGTTGCTGCTGCCGACGTTCTCCGACGACACGTGGATGGGGCTGTTCGCACGCATGGCCGATCACCGGCGAAACGCGACGATCCTGCTGTCATTGCTGGCGATCGGCCTGGCAGCGGTCATCGTGGTCGGCACCGGCAACCGACGCGACCGGCGTCAGCACTCGACGCCGCTGAACGTCGCCCGCTACCGCGACGATCGCAGCTGGAGCCGCTGACGCCGATGGACCGGCCGCCGATCCACGGGGTCTGCGCCCCGGGATTCGAGCGTGTGCGCGACGCGTTCACGGCGAACTTCGTCGAGCGCGGCGAGGTCGGGGCGGCGATCCACGTGCTCCGCGACGGCGAGCCGGTCGTCGACCTCTGGGGCGGTTGGGTCGACGAGGAACGGACGGCGCCCTGGCGGGAGGACACGCTGGTCGACTTCTACTCGGTCGGCAAGGCGCTGGTGGCGACGTTGCTGTTGCGTCACGTCGATGCGGGCGCCCTGACGCTGGCGACGCCGATCGCCGACGTCTGGCCCGAGTTCGGCAGGGGCGGCAAGGAGCGGGCGACCGTCGCCGACGCCTTGTGCCATCGCGCCGCCGTACCGGCGATCCGCCAGCCGATGACCGACGCCGACCTCGGCGACTGGGACACGATGTGCGCCGCCGTGGCGGCCACCGAGGCCTGGTGGCCGATCGGTACACGCCACGCCTACCACACCAACACCTACGGCTTTCTCGTCGGCGAGATCGCTCGGCGGGTGTCGGGCGAGATGCCGGGCGAGGCGCTGGCGCACCTCGCCGCGGCGCTCGACGCGGACGTGTGGTTCGGTCTCCCACCGAGCGAGCAGACGCGTTGCGCGTCGGTGATCTGGGCGCCGCCCGCACCGCTGCCCGAACCGCCGTTCGACACCACCGGCCTCGACGGCGACGTGTTGATGAACGTCCTCGCCCACTACAACCCGCCGGGCGCCTCGTCGATCGGTGTGGTCAACACTCCCGCATGGCGATCGGCACAGGTGCCGTCGACGAACGGCCACGGCACCGCACGCGGGGTCGCTCGCTGCTACGGCGGGCTCCTCGAGGACGGTCGGGTGCTGTCGGCGTCGCTGTGCGCCGACGCCGCCCGCGTGCACTCGCGTGGGCCGTGCCCGATCCTCGGCGACGAGCAGTCGTTCGGGCTCGGATTCACGCCGACGACGACCCGCCGGCCGCTCGGGCCGAACCCACACAGCTTCGGCCACTTCGGCACCGGCGGAGCGCTCGGCTTCGGCGACCCCGACGACGGCATCGCCGTCGGCTACGTGATGAACCACGTCGTGCCCCGCTGGCAGAGCACGCGCAACCGGGCACTCGTCGAGGCGCTCTACGGCGCACTCGACGACGCCGGCACCGGCACCGCCCGGCGCCGGTGAGTGCTTCCCCTGGGACTCGAACCCAGAACCAATGGATTAAGAGTCCACTGCTCTGCCAATTGAGCTAGAGAAGCAAGCGGCCTGAGGGTATCTCGCGATCTCGCCGACCGCACGGTGACGAACGACGTTTACGCGACACCCCTCAGGGCCTGCGAATGGGGTGGCCAAGGGGACTTGAACCCCCAACCGCCAGGATCACAACCTGGTGCTCTACCTGTTGAGCTATGACCACCATGTGGGCGCACAGTCTGCCAGGTCCGGCGCCGATCGCCACCACCGCTTCGGCGTCGTTCGTCGGCGCCGGGCGATGATCAGCCGCGGCATGCGACGATGCCAGTCCTCGGGCTTGATCCCGAGGGCGACCATCCGCGGCTCGGCGAACAGCGGCGCCTCCATGCCGCCGTCGCCCGACTCCAGGCGGCGCACCTGCTCGCCGTCGTCGGCCCACACGTGACAGGTGTTGACGTTCATCTGCCACGCCTGGCGGCGCTGCTCGAGCGTCGGCTCGACAGCCGCGTCGGGGTGGGTGGCGGGGTGGGTGGCGGGGTGGGTGGTGGGGTCGGCGAGGTCGTCTCGCTGCGCGTCCCACGAACGCATCGACCAGATGCTCTGGATGGCGACGGGCGCCATCGCCTGCAACAGGGCGGTGGTGTGGGTGCAGCCTCGCGGGCCGCCGAACAGCTCGCGCACCCGGTTGATGAACCCGCGGGCGATCGACAGCCCGACCAGCTCGCCGTAGTGCTCGACGATCGCCGGGCACGTCGAGCCAGGATGGGTGAGGAACTCCACGCGGGCGTCGACGATCTCCATCGACGGGAACGAGACCTCGAGGTCGACCTGCATGTGATGGACGGTCAGCGGGTCCGGATCGCCCGGGAAGTACAGCCCCGGCGGCTTCTGGTCGCGCACCGCGCCGCGGACGAGCAACACGTCGGCGGACTTGCGGTAGGCCCGCACCCGGTACTCGCGGTCGTGGAGGACGTCGAGCGGCTGGCCGTCGTCGCCGAGCGGGGCATCGGGGAGGATGCCGGCGACATCGAACAGGCCGTCGTCGTCGAAGCGGGTCGCCACTGCGTTGTCGGACATCGGGGCGCACGGTACCGCGAGGGCTGGGCGTCGCCCCGTCCGGAGCACAACTGACGCCGTCACGGCGACGACCGGCGAGCGACAATGGCGTCGTGACCACCCTCGCCGTCGACACCCTCATCGGACGCCACGTCGTGCTCGAACCGCTGGCACCCGACCATGTCGCCGAGATCGCCGCTGCCGGTCAGGGCGACCGGGCATCGTTCCGGTACACCTTCGTGCCCGACGGACCCGACGAGGCCGCCGACTACGTCGAGGGGTTGCTCGCCGAGGCAGCGGAGGGCCGGATCGCCCCGTTCGTGCAGCGCCGCGCCGACGATGGCCGCGTCGTCGGCTGCACCCGGTTCATGAACCCCGCCTGGCCGCTGGCACGCACGGACCCCGACGAGGTCGAGATCGGCGGCACGTGGTTGTCCCCCGACGCCCAGCGCACCGGCATCAACACCGACGCCAAGCTGCTGCTGCTGACGCACGCCTTCGAGCGCTGGGAGGTGCAGCGCGTGGCGATCTGCACCGACGCTCTCAACGAACGCAGCCGGCGTGCCATCGAGCGGCTCGGGGCGGTCTGTGAGGGGGTGCTGCGCCGGCACCGCGCGATCGTTCGTGCCGCAGGGCGAACGCCGGCTCCGCGACAGCGCGATGTACTCGATCGTCGTCGACGAGTGGCCCGACGTCCGCGAGCACCTCCGGTCGGCGGCAGTCGGCGAGACGGGTCGCTGAGCCGTGCTGGCGCTCGTCGTCGTCGCCCATCCCTCCCCCACCAGCTTCTGCCACGCCCTCGCCGAGCGGGCAGCCGCCGGACTGCGCGCTGCCGGCCACGACGTCGAGATGCTCGATCTGTACGCCTTGCACGTGGCACCGGCAATGACGGCGGAGGAACGGCTCGCCTATCACGGTGACGACCCGCTGCGCGATCCGACGATCGCCGGCCACGCCGACCTCGTCCGCCGCGGCGGAGATCCTCGCTTTCGTCTATCCGACGTGGTGGAGCGGGCTGCCGGCGATCCTCAAGGGCTGGTTGGAGCGGGTGATGGTGCCCGGTGTCGGCTTCGTGTTCGACGCCCGTGGCAGGGTCCGTCCCGGCCTCCCCCAGGTTCGCCGCCTGATCGGCATCAGCACCTACGGCTCGCCGCGCACGTACGTCCGCCTGGTGAACGACAACGGCCGACGCACGATCACCCGGGCGTTGCGGATGAGCTGCGGGTGGCGGGCCAAGCCGATGTGGCTCGGGCTCTACGGCATCGACAGCTCGACCGTCGACGAGCGCCGGGAGTTCCTCGATCGGGTCGAGCGGGCGATGGCGGTGCCGACGTGACCCGCGCCCTGGTCGTGTACTGCCACCCGTCGGAATCGTCGTTCGTCGCCGCCGTGCGCGACCGGGTGCTCGCCGCACTGCGCGAGACCGGCGCCGAGGTGCGCCTCGTCGACCTCTACGGCGACGGCTTCGAGCCCGCGGTGAGCGCCGACGACCACCGCCGCCACCTCACCCCGACGTTCGACCCCGATCTCGAGCGGCACGCCGCCGACCTCCGATGGTGCGACGTGCTGGTCCTCGTCTACCCGACCTGGTGGGCGGGCCAGCCGGCGATGCTCAAGGGCTGGATCGACCGGGTGTGGACGTGCGGCGTCGCCTTCACGCTGCCCGACGGATCGAGTCGGCTGCGACCGGCACTCGGCAACATCCGCAGGTTGGTCGTCGTCACCACCCACGGGTCGCCGAAGTACGTCAATGCCCTCGAAGGTGAGGGCGGCAAGCGCACCGTGACGCGCAGCCTGCGGGCGATGTGCCACCGGTTCGCCCGCACCACGTGGTTGGCGATGTACGGCGTCGACACCGCGTCCGCCGACGCCAGGCAGCGGTTCCTCGACCGCGTCGACCGCCGGCTGCGCAGGCTCGCCGGCTGAGTCGGGGCCGCCGTCGTTCAGCGCGACGCGGCGATCGCCACGGCGACCTCGGCGGCGACGGCGGCGTTGTGCTCGGCCAGGGCGAGGTTGGCGGGGATGCTGCGACCGGCGGTCGCCTCGGCGATGCGGCCGAGCACGAACGGCGTGACGGCGGCGCCGACGATGCCGGCGGCGTCGCGCGTCGGCGAGGGCGTCGGCCAGCACCGCGTCGAGGCTCGCCGGCGTCGAGCTCGTCGGCGACCGGGATCGGCACCGTCGAGCAGCATGCCCGCCGTCGGCCGGCTGCGGTCGGCCAGCACGGCGGCCACCTCGTCCGCCGACTCGACGCGGTGCGGCACCGGCAAGCCGGACGAGCGGGTGTAGAACGCCGGGAACCAGTCGTGCTGCCAGCCGAGCACGGGGACGCCGGCGGTCTCCAGGTGCTCGAGCGTGCGGGCGAGGTCGAGGAACGCCTTGGCGCCCGCGCACACCGTGACCACCGGGTGGTGGGCGATCGCGTCGAGGTCGGCGGAGATGTCGCCGGTGAGCTCGACGCCGCGGTGCACGCCGCCGATGCCGCCGGTGGCGAAGACGCGCACGCCGGCCGCCGCGGCCAGCGGCCACCGACGCCGACACGGTCGTCGCCCCGAAGTCCCAGCCGCTGGCCGACGGCGACGGCGAGGTCGCGCTCGGCGGCCTTGCGTGCCGGCGCCGAGGATCCGTTCGGCGTCACCCTCGTCGAGGCCGACGCGGGCCTCGCCGTCGAGCACGGCCGTCACGGCCGGCACGGCGCCGGCGCCGCGGATCGCCGCCGTGCAGCGTTCCAGCGCGCCGCGGTTGTGCGGCGACGGGAGGCCGAGGTTGGAGAAGATCGTCGACTCCATGGCGACGACCGGCCGCCCCTCGGCGAGCGCCGTCGTCACCTCGTCGGAGCAGCGCGGTTCGATCACATCCGCCAGGTTACGACCGGTCCGGCAGGCCCGCGGTGGGCGCGCCGATGACGCCGTGAATCGCCAGTCAGCCGCGGACGAAGCGGCTGACCGTCTCCACGTGGTGCGTCTCGGGGAACAGGTCGAGCACGTCCACGGTCTCCAGGTCGTACCCCTCGCCGGCGAGCAGGCGGGCATCGCGGGCCAGCGACACGGGGTCGCAGGAGACGAGGACGAGCACGGCAGCGCCGGTTCGGGCGAGCACGCCGACCCCCGGCTTGGCCAGCCCGGGGCGGGCCGGGTCGGCGATGACGACGTCGACCGGTCCCGGGCCGGGGTCGGGCCGCCAGCGCCCCACTTCGGCACGCACGACGCTCGCCGATCGACCCTCGAGGTTGCGGATGGCGTCGCGGCAGGCGAAGCGCGACGACTCGATGAGGGTGACGTGGCCGGCAGCGCGAGCGGCCGTGGCGGCGAACAGCCCGACCCCGCCGTAGGCGTCGACGACGTGGTCTGCCTGGGCCAGCTCCGGCGCCGCCCGGCTGACGGCATCGACGAGCAGCTCGGCGCCCTGGACGCCCGACTGGAAGAACGACGGGGCGGACACCCGCAGGGCGACGCCGGCGACCTCCTCGGCGAGCCATGCCCGGCTGCCGGTGAACGCGTCGGTGGGCAGACCACGAACCGCGGTCGGGCCGCCTTCCCAGATCGCCGTCGTCGCCCCGGTGGCGAGCGACACCCGCAGCGCCACCTCGACGCCCGGTTCCACCCCCAGCCCGGCGAGCAGACGTGACAGCGGTTCGACGGCGATCGGGCACGAGTCGACGGGGACGACATCGGTGGAACCGTGCGCCCGGTAGCCGGGACGGCCGTCGACGTCGCCGATCACCCGGATCGACGTGCGGTACTCCAGCGGCGACACCGCGTCGCCGCGTCGCACCGTGGCGGCGACCGCGTCGGCATCGAAGCGGCCGATGCGCACGAGCGACTCGGTGACGATGCCCACCTTGGCAGCGAGCTGGGCGTCGGGGTGCAGGTGCATCCAGTCACAGCCGCCGCAGCCGGCGAGGCGGTGCGGGCACGGTGGGACGACGCGGTCCGGCGACGGCTCGTGCAGCGTCACCACGTGGGCGCTGGCAAAGTCCTTCTTCGTGGTGTCGACGGCGACGTCGACGCGCTCGCCAGGCAGCGCACCGTCGACGAACACGATGCGGCCGTCGTCGGCGCGCGCGCAACGCGGCGCCGCCCGCCACGAGTCGCTCGGGGGTCAGCTGCATCGGGTCAGGGTAGGCGCGCGACACTGGAACCGTGAGCGACGACAACGAGTGGTACTGGGACCTCGTCCGCAAGGTGGCCGTGCCGGCGTCGGAGCGCGGCCCAGGCGCGCAGATGCTCGGTCCGTATCGAAGCCGCGCCGAAGCCGAGAACTGGCAGGCCCGGATCGAAGAGCGCAACGAGGTGTGGGACGACGCCAACGAAGCCTGGGAGGAGCGCCGACCGGAGGAGTAGGTTGCCGGCGATGTCACGCCCGATTCAGATCGTCCCGTCGGTGCTCCCGGCGGACTTCGCCCGCCTCGGCGAGGAGGTCGCGGCCCTCGAGGCGGCGGGCGTCGACGCCATCCAGTTCGACGTCATGGACGGCCAGTTCGTCCCCAACCTGACCTTCGGGCCCGACGTCATCGCCGCCGTCCGGCCGCACGCCGCGGTGCCGTTCGAGGCGCACCTGATGGTCCTCACGCCGGATGTGATGGCGGCGCGCTACGTCGAGGCCGGCTGCAGCCGCCTGATCGTCCATGCCGAGGCGTGCCTCCACCTCCACCGCACGCTCGCCAACATCAACGAACTGGGCGCTCGCGCCGCAGTGGCGCTCAACCCGGCGACGCCGGCCTCGGCCGTCACCCATGTCCTCGATCTCGTCGACCTGGTGCTCGTGATGACCGTCAATCCCGGCTTCGGTGGGCAGGCGTACCTGTCGACGATGGAGCCCAAGATCACCGAGGTCCGGCAGATGCTCGACGATGCCGGCTACGCCGACACGGTCGACGTCGAGGTCGACGGCGGCATCGCGCCGGACACGATCGCCGGCGCCGCCGCCGCCGGAGCCAACGTGCTCATCGCCGGCAGCGCGTTGTTCCGCGATCCCGACGGTCTCGCGCACGCCGTCGACGACCTGCGCCGACGCGCCGAAGCTGCTCGCCGTTCGTGAGTCACGAACGTTCGGGTCCCGTTCCCGATCGTTCCTTCGTCGCTCAGCGGGCGGCGCGCAGCATGCCCCACATGTGCGGGCCGGTCGGCACGTCCCACTCCGAGCGCACCTCGAAGCCGTGGTGGCGGTAGTAGGCGACGTTCTCCTCGGTCTCGGTCTCGAGGTAGCAGGCGAGGCCCTCGGCGTCGGCGCGTTCGAACATCGACCTCATCAGCTGGCCGCCGATCCCCTGCCGCTGCCAGTCGGGGTGCGTCGCCAGCAGCTGCAGGTACCAGTGCGGTTCGGGTGGCGTGTTCGCTTCGATCACGGTGCTCAGCAGGCCGATCCGCTCCAGCAGCGCGGCGTCGGGGGCCGCACCCGTCGGCGGGGCGTCGTCATCGGGCTCGGGCCGGCCCGGCGGGATCCACACGGCGACGCCGGCGGCGTCGTCGGTGCACCACACCTCGCCGAGACCGACCCAACCGTGGAACGGTGCCGCCATCACGATGCCGGCAGGCGCGGAGAAGACGTCGTCGTCGGGAAAGAGCCAACGCATCACGGGATCGTCCACGAACGCTCGCACGGTGGTCACCCGCATGCGGGGTTCGTCCTCTCGGGTCGCGCGCCGAACGATCATGCGTGCGGAGCGTAGGTCGGCGGCGCGGTCGTCCACGGAGCGGCGATCGCGGCGACGATCGGACCCGTCGCGGGGTGCGGCCTCAACTCTGTGACACCCGCTCCCTACGATCGGAGGCAGATGTCACTGCGCGCCACCCTCGTCTCGCCGGCCCGTGCCCTCCCAGCGTTGGCCGCCACGATCGCCGACGCCAAGGGCGACGACCGACTCGCCGCGGTCACCGTCGCCGTGCCCACCAACACGTGCGGGGTCATGGCTCGGCGCGCCCTCGGCCGCGCGGGCGGCATCGCGGGGGTCGACATGGTGACCCTCAACCGCCTCGCCGAGCTGATCGCCGGCCCGATGCTCGCCGCCGCAGGCCGCGCACCGGTGTCGACGGCGATCGTCGACCGGGCGATCGCCGCCGTGCTGGCCACCGAGCCGGGCATCTTCCGCCCGGTGGCGACCCATCCGTCGACGATCGTCGCCGTGCGCCGTCTCCACACCGAACTCCGCCTCGCCGGAGACCAGGCGCTGGCGGCGCTCGACGAGTCGTCGGGGCGGGCCCGCGAGGCGGCCCGGCTGAGCCGCGCCGTCGCCCGTCGACTCGCCGCCGACTGGTACGACGAGGCCGACCTCTTCGCCGTCGCCACGCACGCCGTCGGCCAATCGGTGCCGCCCGGCCTCACCCACGTCGTGCTCTACCTGCCCCAGGAGCTGCCGTCGCTGGGGGCCGACTTCGTCGCCATGCTCGGCCGGCACCTCGACGTGCGCGTCGTCGTGCAGCGCAGCGGCGACGCCGACGCCGACCGCGACAGCCTCGAGCTGCTCGACCGCCTCGGCATCGCCGAGCGCGACGGCGACGCCCTCCACGGTTGGCCACCCGACCTGCCGCTGCCTGCGCCGCGCCGGATCGTGTCGACCACCGACGCCGACGACGAGGTCCGTGCCGCCGTACGGACGATCGTCGACCACGCGCGCGACGGCGTCCCGCTGGAGCGCATGGCGGTGCTCTGGCCCGCGCAGCGGCCGTACGCCCGTCTCGTCGAGCACCAGCTCGCCGCCGCCGGCATCCGCTGGAACGGTCGGCCCGGCACGTCGACCGCCGAGCGGTTGGCCCCCCGGCTCGCCCTCGACCTGCTCGATCTCGATCGCCGCGGGCTGCGCCGCCGCGAGCTGTTCGAGCTGCTCGCCGACATCCCACCGCGCACCGACGACGGCGCCCGGGTGCCCCGTCGGCGGTGGGAGCAGGTCAGCCGACAGGCGGGCGTGGCACGCGGCGACGACTGGAATCGGCGGCTCGGCCCGCTCACCGGGCACTCTCGGTGGGGTGAGCCGGCGACCTCGCTTCGTGATTTCGTCAGCGGCCTGCGCGACGAGCTCGGTCACCCGATGGCGACCCGACCGTGGGCCGAGTGGTCGCAGTGGTGCAACGACGCCGTCGAACGCTGGCTCGGTCGGGCGACGCTCGACCATCTCGACGACGCCGAGTTCCGTGCCTGGGAGGCGCTCGGTCGGGCGCTCGATCGCCTCGGTCACCTCGACGCGATCGCCGACCCCGTCAACCGCCACCAGTTCCGGCTGACCCTGCAGGCGGAGCTCGACGAGGCCACCGCCCGCGTCGGTCGGGTCGGCGACGGCGTCACCGTCGCCCCGCTCGCCGGTGCCGTCGGGCTCGACGTCGATCTCGCCGTCGTCCTCGGCGCCGCCGAGGGTGTGCTGCCGCCCCGTCCGACCGCCGATCCGTTGCTCTCCGAGCGCGACCGCGCCGCCGCCGGGTTGGCCACCACCGAGGCCCGTGCCGTCCGCCTCCAGCGGCAGTACCGCACCGTGCTCGCCACCACGGGCGCGGTCGTCACGTTCCCACGCGGCGACCTGCGGGCGACCAGCTCGCTGCTCCCGTCGCGTTGGATCGCACCCTGGCTCGACGACGACGGCGCCGGCGGCGCCCGCGGTGACAACGGCGCCGGCGGCGCCCGCGGTGATTCGGCGGCACCGGGGGTCGTCGTCGAGCGGGTCGCCTCGCACCACGCCGCGCTGGCGCGCACAGCGTTCCCCGCAACCGAGGCCGAGCATCGCCTCCGCGGCCGTTACGTGCACGTTCGCGGGGGTGGCTCGGTGCTCACCGCTGCCGGCGCCGCCCACGACCTCGCCCTCACCCGGGGCACCGCCCTGATGGCGGCGCGCCGCGCCGACGAGCTCACCGCATACGACGGCGACCTGTCGGCCAGCGGCATCCCGCCGCTCGCCGGTCCGGTGTCGCCGACGCAGCTCGAGGCCTGGGTGGCGTGCCCGCACGCCTACTTCGTCCGCTACGTGCTGCGGGTTCGGCCGATCGACGAGCCCGACGCCGAGATCAGCATCACCGCCCTCGACCGTGGCTCGGCCCATCACGAGATCCTCGACCGCTTCCACCAAGAGGTGCTCAGCGGACGCCTGCCGCAGCCGAGTGCCGCCGGATGGGGCGACGTCCACCACCAACGCCTCGGCGAGCTGTTCGTCGAGGTCTGCGAGCACAACGAGCGGCGCGGCCGCACCGGCCGTCGGGCGTTCTGGGCCGACGAGCGGGCGCGCATGGAGGCCGAGCTCTACGAATGGCTCGACCACGACTCGGCGCTCGTTCGCCGACGCCAGGCCACCGTCGTCGCCTCGGAACTCGCCTTCGGCAGCAACGGCGACGTCGCCATCCCGCTCGCCGACGGGCGCCTGCTGTGCGTGCACGGATCGGTCGACCGCGTCGATCGCACCGCCGACGGCACCCTCGTCGTCACCGACCACAAGACGGGCAAGAACCGCTACACCAAGCTCGGCAAGGACAACCCGACGCTCGACGGCACAGTGTTCCAGCTGGCGGCCTATGCCGCTGCCGCGCGGGCCGGGTTCGGCGACGACACGACGGTGGTCCGCGCCGAGTACAGCTTGATGCGCCGCGGCGACTACGCCCGGCCGGGGTTCGAAGTCGACCCCGAGGCCGATGCGCTCGTCGGCGCGCACCTGGCACACGTCGTCGCCGGGATCGAGTCGGGCTTCTACCCCAACCTCCCCGAGCGGCCCGGCTTCCGCATGTTCGTGCAGTGCGAGTTCTGCGAACCCGATCACCTCGGCACCGCCGAGCTGTGGTCGGCGTGGCAGCGCAAGCGCCACGACCCGCGGCTGGCGGCGTGGTTCGGCGATCGACCCGACGACGACGAGGGAGGCGACTCGTGACCGCTGCAGCCGGCCCACCCGACCAGGACGCCCGCGACCGGATCGCCGCCGACCTCGGCGCCACGCTCTTCGTCGAGGCGGGCGCCGGTGCGGGCAAGACCAGCTCGCTCGTCGCCCGCATCGTCAACCTCGTCGATTCCGGGGTGCCGATCACGGGCATCGCCGCGATCACGTTCACCGAGAAGGCGGCGGCCGAGCTGCGCAACCGGGTGCGCCGCGAGCTCGAGCGATCCACGTCCGATCTTGCCGCCGCAGCGCTCGACCGGCTCGATCACGCCCCGATCGGCACGTTGCACTCGTTCGCCCGTCGCCTGCTCTTCGAGTTTCCCATCGAGGCCGGCCTGCCGCCCGGGTTCAGCGTCCTCGACGAGCTCGAGAGCGCCCTCGCCTTCGACGAGCAGTGGGACGACCTCCTCGACCGCTTGCTCGACGACCCCGCACCGGCCGCCGGCCCGCTCGCCGGTGGCCGGCCGTTCGTCGAGTTGTGTGAGTTCGACGGGTTCGGCATCCTGCGCGGCGTGCGGCGCATCGCCGACGACTTCCGCGCCAACTGGGACCTCGTCGCCGAACGGGTCTCATTCGAGGCACCGCCGCCGCTCACCGTCGACGTCGCACCGCTCGTCGCCGTCGGCACCGCGATCGCCGGTACCGAGGTCCCCGTCGACGACGGCCAGGCCAAGCACGTGCGCGACATCGCCGCCGCCGTCGACGCCGTGTCCCGCTCGACCACGCTGCGCTCGACCCTCGAGGTCGTCGACGCGCTGAACGACAAGTACGGCGCCTGGACCGACGATCGCCCGGCTCGCGGCAACCAGCAGAAGTGGAAGAAGCACTTCGGCGCCACCGACGGTCCGGTGAGGCTGGCCGAACTGAAGTCGCAGCAGGCCGAGCTCGGTCGGCTCGCGGCGGAGCTGATCGAACGGGTCAAGCTCCACCGGCGGATGCTCGCCGGTGCGATCGTCGGCCGCTTCGTGGTCGATGCCGCCGACGAGCGGGCGACGTCCGGGCAGCTCGAGTTCCACGACCTCCTCGTGCTCGCACGGCGCCTGTTGTCGCACCGGCCGACGGTGCGCGCCTTCCTCCACGAGCGCTACCCACGCGTCCTCCTCGACGAGTTCCAGGACACCGACCCGATCCAGCTCGAGATCGCCGTACGCCTCACCTCGGCGCCCGACGACCCCGGCCAGGACAGCGACTGGCGTGCGCTGCGCCCGCTCCCCGGCCGACTGTTCATCGTCGGCGATCCGAAGCAGTCGATCTACCGCTTCCGCCGGGCCGACATCGCCCAGTACCTGCCGCGCTGCCGACCAGGTCGGCGCCGACACACTCACGCTGTCGGCGAACTTCCGTTCCACGGCGGCGGTCATCGACTTCACCAACGACGTCTTCGGGCGCATCATCCAGTTCGAGCCCGACGCCCAGCCGGCGTTCGGTCCGCTCGACGCCTGCCGGCACCCGAGCCTGCTCGGCCACGGCACGGTCACGCTGCTCGGCGCCGCGCTGCACGACGACCTGGCGTCCGGACGAGGCGGCACCGCCGATGAGCTGCGCGCCCGCGAGGCGGCCGACGTAGCGGCGACGATCACGACCGCCCTCGCGGAGGGCTGGCCGGTCGAGGACCGCATCACACGCGCCGCGCGGCCGTGCCGGCCCGGCGACATCTGCGTGCTCCTGCCGACCCGCCTCACGCTGCCGGCCCTCGAGGAGGCGCTGCGCGCCGCCGGCGTCGCCTATCGCGCCGAGAACTCGAGCGTCGTCTACGCCACCGCCGAAGTGCGCGACCTGCTGATGGCGCTGCGCGCCGCCGACGACCCGACCGACGAGCTGGCACTCGTCGCCGCCCTGCGCAGCCCGCTGTACGGCTGCAGCGATGTCGACCTCTGGGCCTGGGTGCGCGACGGCGGCTCCTGGGCGCTGTGGGCCGAACCACCGGCGGGGCAGGCGGACGGTATCGTCGCCGACTCGATCGCCCACGTGCGATCCGTCGCCGAACGCATCGGCACGGTCGCGCCTGCCGACCTGCTGGCGGCGATCGCCGACGAGCGCCGCGCCTTCGACCTCGCCCTCGACCACGGCGACCCGCGCGACACGTGGCGGCGACTGCGCTTCGTCATCGAGCAGGCTCGTGCGTGGGCTGATGCGGGCGGTCACGGTGTGCGGCGATACCGCGCGTGGGCGGCGATGCAGGCCGCTGCCAGCCGGGTCGCCGACACGATCCTGCCCGAGGACGACCACGACGCCGTGTCGGTCATGACGATCCACGCCGCCAAGGGGCTCGAGTTCCCGATCACGATCGTTGCCGGCACGACCACCAAGCCGAAGCGGTCGACCAGCCAGGGGGTGGTGTGGGCCAACGACACGTGGATGCTGGCGGGCAAGGGTGACGAGGGCGTGTTCGACGAGCACGAGGCGATCGACGAACAGATGAGCGATGCCGAGCGGCGTCGGCTGCTCTACGTCGCCTGCACGCGTGCTGTCGACCACCTGGTCGTGTCGCTGCACCGCAGTCGTCCGCCGAAGAACGCCGACGGCGCATGGCAGAAGATGACCGCCGCTGAGCTGCTCGACGCCGCCGGGGCCCGGCAGGAGACCTCCGGTGCGACGGCACGAACCTTCGAGCCACACCACGTCGCCGCCGAGACGCACGAGGTGGCGGAGCTGCCGTGGGCCGACGAAGCCGTCTGGCGTTCCGCTCGTGACGCGGCGATGCGCGTCGCGGCTCGGCGCACGGCGGTCGCCGCGACCCGGTTGTCGGAGGAGTTGGCCGGCATCCCGTCGACCGACGAGGTCGACGATCCCGGTCTCGACAAGCAACCGGTCAACGTCGAGTCGCCGCCATGGCAGCGCGGCCGCTACGGCACCAGCATCGGGCGCGCCGTCCACGGGGTGTTGCAGTTCTGCGACCTCGCCACCGGCGCCGACATCGACAACCTCGCCCGCGCCCAGTGCGCGGCGGAGGGGGTACTCGGCCTCGAGACGCAGGTCGCTGCCCTCGCCCGGTCGGCGCTCGATGCGCCGATCGTCCGTCAGGTCGTCGAGGGAGCCGAGCACTGGCGCGAGCTGTTCGTCGCCGCCGTCGTCGGTGATCGGGTGCTCGAGGGCTACGTCGATCTCCTGGTCCGCACCGCCGACGGACTCGTCATCGTCGACTACAAGACCGACCGCTGGTCCGGACCGGTGCAGACGGCGCAACGGCTCGACCGCTATCGGTTGCAGGTCGCCGCGTACGGGGCGGCGCTGGCCACCGCGATCGGCGAGCCGATCGTCGGCGGAGTGCTCGTCCACTGCATCGCCGGTCGACCGGCCGAGCAGCTGGACGTTCCCGACTGGTCAGCGGCCCTCGACGAGGTGCGCAGCACCGTCGGGGCCGGCGTCTGATCCGTCGCCGGGAGCTTCGGGGTGCACCCCGTCGGTGGGCCGTACCACGTCGCGGTGCTGGCGCACACGGGTCACCCGATGATCGGGCACCGGCGTCACCGCGGCACGGCCGAGTTGGAACATGCCCTTGCCGGCAAGCACGGCGATGGTCTTCAGCACGACGAGGGCGACCAGTGTGGCGAGGGCGATCGCTGTCGGTACGGCCACGGTGGCGAGGAGCAGCGGGCGGTCGTCGGTGAGCAGGCTGAATACGCCCGAGTCGACGCTCGTCCCGTCGACCTCGAGGGTGCGGACCGGGTCGTCGACCTCCGGGCAGTCGAGGGCGACGTCGTCGACGCCGACGACGTCGTTGCCGCCGAACGCCGGCTCGGCGGGTCGGACCTTCGACGACAGCGCCCCGTAGGTCGGGTCGAAACCGGCGCCGACGAGGTACTGGTGATCCTGGTCGAGGAAGCGGTAGTCGTCGCCATAGCGCACGTCGATGAAGCCGTCGATCGCCCACGGCTGCCCGGTTCCGGCGCGCAACTGGTCGATGCGGAAGCGAACGGTCTGGGTGATGTCGTCCTTGCCGACCATCGTGCCCACGAACGCCACCGTCGCCGGCTCGGGCACCGGGCATCCGGCGGGAACCGGCACGAGCGAACTCTGCCCCGTTGCCACGGGGGGCGGCGGCGCCTGTGTCGTCGGCGGCGGCGAGGTCGGCTCGGGGGCCTCCGGCAGCGGTCCGGCGTACGCCGGGGTGGCGACGGCGAGCACCGCCACCAGGCCCACGAAGGTCACGGTGAGGGCTCGACGATGCACGTGGTCAGGCTAACGATCGGTGCCCGGCTGGGCCGCGCACCCGGTGATCACACGGTCAGCGCGACGGAGCGAGACGTCAGCGGCCCTGGAACTCGGGGTCGCGCTTCTGCATGAAGGCGGCGATCGCCTCCGGCGTGTCCTTGGTGCCGAAGTTGACGGTCTGCGAGAGCCCCTCGTCCTCGAGCGCCTGCTCGAGCGTGATGCCGAACGAGTTGTTGAGCATCCGCTTCGACATCGCCAAGGCGATCGGCGGACCGCCGGCGAGTCGCGCCGCCCAGTCGGCGACGACGGCGTCGAGCTCACCGTCGGGCACGACGCGGTTGACGAGCCCCAGTTCGGAGGCGCGGCCGGCGTCGATGATCTCGGCCAGCAGGGTGAGTTCCTTGGCCCGGTGGAGGCCGATCAGGCGCGGCAGGAGCCACGAGCCGCCGAAGTCGAGCGAGAGGCCGCGCTTGGCAAAGATCTCCGAGAACCGGGCGTCCTCCGAGGCCGCGATCAGATCGCAGGACAGGGCGAGGTTCATGCCGGCACCGACGGCGACCCCGCGGACCTTGGCGATCGTCGGCTGCGGGATGCGGTGCAGGGCGAGGCAGACGTCGCTGATGTGGCGCATCGCCGAGAGTTGGTGCGGTCGCTCGCCTTCGCCACCGGCCCACAGGTCGGCGCCCGAGCAGAAGTTGCCCCCGGCGCCGGTGATGACCACGGCGCGGATCGAGGCATCACCGGGGATCGTGCGGAACTCATCGAGGAGCTCGTTCCACATCGCGCCGTCAGCTGCATTCTTCTTCTCCGGGCGGCGCAGGGTGATGGTCACCACGGCGTCGTCGCGCTCGACGGTGATCGATTCCAGCTCGCGAGTTTCGGACGTCATGCCAGCCGACGATACTGACCTCCATGGGTTACAACCCCTATCGAAGGTTCACGGCGCGGCCCGCCGACTACGTGCTCGTGACGGTCGCCGTGCTCGTCGCCATCGCCCTCCTCGCCTGGGCCTTCCTCGGCTGACTCCGATCGATCTGCGGCGCGATTCCCGCGCACTCTCGTGTGTGGTGAGAGATGCGTGCAGCTGGTGCAGGCGATCCTCACCGCAACGCCGCGATCTCACTCGAAGGCGTCCTCGATCACCTCGAGCGCACTGCCGGTCACGGCGACGACATCGAAACGGATCGGGCCGCGGCGACCGTGGACGCGCATCCACTCGAACCCGAGCAGGCAGATCCGGCGCTGTTTGGCGGAGGTGATCGCCGACGCCGGCGGCCCGAAGGCGTCGGATCGGCGGGCCTTGACCTCACAGATGACGGTCAGCGAGCCGCGGGCCAGCACGAGGTCGAGTTCGCCGAGCGGACAGCGCCAGTTGCGGTCGAGCACGTCGTAGCCGTCGGCCAGGTAGTGCCGGGCGGCGAGGTCCTCGCCGAACTGACCGTGGGCGCGGTTGGCGGCACCCGAACGTGGACGTTGACCATCCATGACGCACCTCCGACGACGAACGACGGGAGGGGCCGGTTGGCCCGAGACGGCACCAACGGTGCCGATGGAGCGGCGCCACGAGGGCGCCGGGCGATCAGAAGTCGCGCTTCTCGCGGATCTTGGCGGCCTTGCCCTTGCGATCGCGCAGGTAGTACAGCTTGGCGCGGCGGACGTCGCCGCGCTTGACGACCTCGATCTTCTGCACGGTCGGGGTGTGCAGCGGGAAGGTCCGCTCGACGCCGACGCCGTAGCTCAGCTTGCGGACCGTGTAGGTCTCGTGGATGCCGCCGCCCTGACGGGCGATGACGTCACCCTGGAACACCTGGATGCGCTCCTTGCCGCCCTCGACGACGCGGACGTGCACCTTGAGCTCGTCACCGGCCTGGAAGGTCGGGATGTCCGTACGGAGCGAATCGTTGTCGATGAGGTCGGTGGCTTTCATGCGTCTACCTACGTGTCGGGCTGCCGGGTCGGGCGAAGCGGTGGATGCCGGGGCCTGGGGCAACGGGCTGGTCAATGATACGGGTCGGCAGGGAACTCTTCCAACAAGCGGATCTCGGCTTCGCTGAGCCCGCCGCGCTGTTCGATGAGATCCGGGCGGTCACGTTGCGTGCGGTGCAACCGCTGGGCGTGGCGCCACCGCTCGATGCGGGCATGATCGCCGCTACGCAGGACGTCCGGCACGGTGAAGCCGCGGAACTCTGCGGGCCGTGTGTACTGGGGCTCTTCGAGCAGGCCGGCGGCACCGAAGCTCTCGGTCACCGGGCTCACGGCATTGCCCATCGCGCCCTCGCGCAGCCGGGTGACCGCTTCGATGACGAGGCAGGCGGCGACCTCCCCACCGCTCAACACGACGTCGCCGACGCTGATCTCACCGTCGACGAGATGACGGCGCACGCGATGGTCGACGCCCTCGTAGCGGCCGCACAGGAGGCTGAAGCCGTCGCCGGCGGCGAGCTCGTTGGCCATCGCCTGGTCGAACCGTCGGCCGCCGGGGCCGAGAAGGAACAGCGGGCGTGGCGGCTGCACCGCCTCGACCGACTCGAAGATCGGCTGCGCCCGCATCACCATGCCGGCACCGCCGCCGAACGGTGCATCGTCGACGGTGCGATGGACGTCGGTCGTGTGCTCGCGCAGGTCGTGGCAGCGAAGGTCGAGCAGTCCGTCGCGCCGCGCCTTGCCCAGCAGGCTCTCGGCACAGAACTGGTCGACGAGGCCCGGGAAGATCGAGAACACGTCGATCCGCAGCACCGTCATCGCGTCCTCGTCACCAGATCAGGTGGTGCCCTCGACGAGCTCGAACAGCCCCTCGGGCACGTCCACGGTGATCACGCCGTCCTCGTTGGAGACGATGAAGTTCGACGGCACGAGCGCGCCCGAGTCGACCTCGATGAGGTCGGCGGCGGGGTTGGCGAGCACGGCCACGCAGGTGCCCCGTTCGGTGCCGTCGACTTCGACGACGCGGTTGCCGATCAGGTCGTGCACCCACAGTGCGTCGGGGTCGTCGAGCGGAGCGGCGCGGAGGACCTGGTTGGCCAGCCGTTCGGCGGCGGTGCGGTCGGCGACCTGGGTGAACTTGACGATCCGCCGGCCGTTGGCCGCGGTCCGTGAGGACTCGACGACGAGGATCGTGTCGCCGGCGTGCAGTTCGGCGCCGGGGGCGACGCGGGCGTCGGAATCGGTGAGCAGCTGGACGAAGACCTCACCGCGGAGGCCGTGCGCCCGTCGGATGTGGCCGACGTCGAGCAGGCCGTCGTCGGACAACGAGCGCTCAGTCGTCGAGGAACTCGATGTCGATCTCGACATCGTCCTTGCTGGCGGCGGCGCGGGCCACGGTGCGAATGCTCGCCGCCGTGCGACCGCGGCGGCCGATGACGCGTCCGAGGTCGCCCTCACCCACGCGCACGTTGAGCGTGAGGCGGCGGCCGGTGTCGTCGACCTCGACGGACACGGCTTCGGGGTTGTCGACGATCGAGGTGACGATGTGCTCGAGCACGGCGACGGCCGTCGGCGCACCGCCCACGCTTTCGTCGACGATGTCGGTGTCGGTGTCGGTGTCGGTGTCGACCTCGTCCCCGGTGCCGGCGCTGCCGGTGTCGACGTCGCTCACGTGGTCGCCTTGGCGGCGGCCTTGCTGCTCTCGAACTCGTCCATCGCGCCCGAGATCTTGAGCAACTTGGCGACGCGCTCGGTCGGCTGTGCGCCGCTGCCGAGCCACTTGACGGCCTTGTCGTTGTCGATGGTCAGCACCGACGGGTCCTGGCGCGGGTCGTAATGCCCGAGGATCTCGATGAAGCGCCCATCGCGGGGCGAACGAGCGTCGGCCGCGACGATCCGGTACTGCGGCTGCTTCTTCTTGCCGATGCGGGTGAGCCGCAACTTGACTGCCATCTGAAATCGATACTCCTGTTGCGAATGAGAACGTCGCAAGGCTAGCGGCGCCTCGGCGATGTCACACGGTGGCAGGCCGACACGACGATCGATCGGACGGCGACGAGCGGCGAGGGAAGCGCCAGCGACGAGCTGCCGTCGGGCCGACCGGCCGTGGCCAACCACCGACCCTGGGTGAGGCCCGACCTAGCGTTTCGGCATGCCGGGCATGCCGGGCATGCCGGGCATGCCGGGCAGCCCCGGGAGGTCCATGTTGCCGAGGTTGTTCGGGTCGAGCAGGCCGGGCGGCAACCCACGGGGTGCCTTGGGACCGGATCCCTTGCGTCCCTTCTTGCCCTTCTTGGTCGGCTTGCCGGCCATGCCCATGCGCTTCATCATCTTCTGCATCTCGCCGAACTGCTTGACGAGGCGGTTGACGTCACCGACCTGGGTGCCCGAACCGTTGGCGATCCGGGTGCGGCGGCTGCCGTTGATGATCACCGGGTTGGCCCGTTCCTCGACGGTCATCGAGCGGATGATCGCTTCGATCGGCTTCAGGTCGTCGTCGTCGATCTTGGCGCCCTTGAGCTCTTTGGGCATGCCCGGGAGCATGCCCATGAGACTGCCGAGCGAGCCCATCTTCTTGATCTGCTGCAGCTGCTCGAGGAAGTCGTCGAGGGTGAACTGCCCCTCCATCAGCTTCGCCGCCGCCTGCTCGGCCTGGTCGGCCTCGAAGGTCCGTTCGGCCTGCTCGATCAGCGTCAGCATGTCGCCCATGCCGAGGATGCGGCCCGCCATGCGGTCGGGATGGAACTGCTCGAACTCGGTCAACTTCTCGCCGGTGGAGGCGAAGGCGATCGGCCGGCCGATGACTTCTTTGACCGACAGCGCCGCGCCGCCGCGGGCGTCGCCGTCCATCTTCGACATGATCACGGCGTCGAGCCCGAGCGTCTCGTGGAACGCCTCGGCGGTCTGCACCGCGTCCTGACCGGTCATCGCGTCGACGACGAGGAATGTGTAGTGCGGGTTGACGGTGGCGGAGATCTGGCGGACCTGCTCCATCATCTCGGCGTCGATGGACAGGCGTCCGGCGGTGTCGACGATGACGACGTCGCGGCCGAGACGCTTGGCCTCGTCGATGCCGAGCGCCGAGGCGCGAACCGGGTCGGACGGATCGGAGAAGACGGGGACGTCGATCTGACGGCCGAGCGTGCGCAGCTGTTCGACGGCGGCGGGGCGTTGGAGGTCGGCACCGACGAGCAGCGGTTGGCGTCCCTGACCCTTGAACCAGGCGGCGAGCTTGGCCGAGTTGGTCGTCTTGCCGGAGCCCTGGAGGCCGGCCATCAACACGACGGTCGGCGGCTTCGAGGCGTAGGTGATCGTCAGCGTCTCGCCACCGAGGGCGCGGGTGAGCTCGTCGTTGACGGCCTTGACGACCTGCTGCGCCGGGTCGAGTGCCTGGGAGCGCGTGGCGCCGACGGCGGCCTCGCGGATGCGGTTGCAGACGGAGCGGACGACGGTGACGTTGACGTCGGCTTCGAGGAGAGCCGTGCGGATCTCCTTCATCACCTCGTCGACGTCGGCGTCGGTGAGCCGCCCCTTGCCGCGGAGCTTCTTGACGATGCCTTCGAGGCGGTTGGACAGGTTGTCGAACATCAGCTCACGAGGTTACCGGCGGCGTTACAACAGGGGTCAGACCCCTGATGTAACGCTCAGTTGCGCGGGACTTCGTTCCAGGGGACCGACTTGTCGATCCGCGGCTCGCCCGGGAGGCCGAGCACCTGCTCGCCGATGATGTTGCGGAGGATCTCCGACGTGCCACCCTCGATCGAGTTCGCCCGCACCCGCAGGAACTGGTAGCCGACGCCGTGGGTGCCGCCACCGAGGTCGACCTCGCCGGGGCGGCGGAACGTGTAGTCGTAGCCGATCATGCCGTCGGCGCCGAGCAGGTCGACGCAGAACTCGTACAGCGGCTTGTTGAGCTCGGAGAAGGCGAGCTTGGCGATCGACATCTCGGGGCCGGGGTTGCCGGCCTTGGCGTTCTCGCCGGCGCGGCGGTTGGTCAGCCGGTTGGCCTCGGCCTGCGACCAGAGCTGCATCAGCCGCTCCTTGCGCGCCGGCGTCTGCTCCGACTCGTCGAGCTGCTTCCAGATGGCGACGGCGTCGTTGGCGGCGCCACCGCGCCGGGCGACCGACCCGCTGCCCGCTCCCCCGCCGGTGCCGATCGCGTTGCGCTCGTTCATCAGCGTGGTCAGGCTGGCCCGCCAGCCTTCGCCGACGTCACCGATGCGGTGGGCATCGGGGATGCGGACGTCGGTCATGTAGACCTCGTTGAACTCGGCCTCGCCCGTGATCTGACGCAACGGGCGCACCTCGACACCCGGCGCGTGCATGTCGAGGGCGAAGTAGGTCATGCCCTTGTGCTTAGGCGCCTCCGGGTCGGTCCGGGTGACGAGCATCCCGAAGTCGGCGATGTGGGCGAGCGTGTTCCAGACCTTCTGACCGTTGACGATCCACTCGTCGCCGTCGCGCACGGCGCGCGTGCCGAGGCCGGCGAAGTCGGACCCGGCGCCCGGCTCGGAGAACAGCTGGCACCAGACCTCTTCGCCGGTGAACATCGGCCGCAGGAAGCGCTGCTTGGCCTCCGGGCTGCCGTGCGTGGCGATCGTCGGTCCGGCGAGGGCCATGAAGAACGTGCCCGGGTTGGTCGGCTGCGCACCGGCCTCTTTGAGGCGCGTCTCGACGATCTTGTTGAGCTCCGGGCGGACACCGAGTCCGCCGTCGCCCTTGGCGAAGTGGACCCAGGCGAGACCGGCGTCGTAGCGGGCACCGCGAAACGTGGTGTTGTCCATCGTCGTCGGGTCGTTCTCGGCGAGGAAGGCGTCGATCGTCTCGTTGACGAGGCGGGTTTCGGCGTCGGTGGCCTGCGCGGGGCGGGCGTCGGTCGCGGTCATGGTGGCAGTCTGCCACCGCCCCGTCCCGACCCGAAATTTGTCCGACGGATGCCGCTCAGCGAACAGATTCGGACACGTTTCGAGCGTCGAACGCCCGCCACCCGAAATGTGTCCGGAGCGTGCCGCTCAGCGGAAGGATTCGGACAAATTTTGGGTTGCGTGGAGGTCAGTTGGCGCTGAACAGGGCGGCGACGAACTCGTCGGGGTCGAACGGGACGAGGTCCTCGATCGTCTCGCCGATGCCGACGAGCTTGACGGGGATGCCGAGCTCGGTCTCGATGGCGAACACGATGCCGCCCTTCGCCGAACCGTCGAGCTTGGTCAACACGACGCCGGTGACGTCGGTGACCTCGCCGAACTCGCGCGCCTGGGTCAGCCCGTTCTGGCCGGTCGTGGCATCGATCACGAGCAGCGTCTCGGTCACCCGTCCGGCGCCCTTCTCGGCGACCCGGCGCACCTTGCGCAGCTCTTCCATCAGGTTCGACTTGGTGTGCAGCCGGCCGGCCGTGTCGGCCATCACCAGATCGAGTCCGCGTGCGGTCGCCCGCTCGACACCGTCGTACACCACCGAGCTCGGGTCGCCCCCTTCGGCGCCGCGCACGATCTCGGCGCCGGAACGCTCCGCCCAGGTCGTCAGCTGCTCGGCCGCGGCGGCGCGGAACGTGTCGCCGGCGGCCAGGAGCACGGTGCGGCCGTCGCGGACCTGTTGGTTGGCGAGCTTGCCGATGGTCGTCGTCTTGCCGACGCCGTTGACGCCGACGAACATCCACACGTTCGGTGCGTCGGCGAGCTCGGTGTCGAAGTGCAGCTGGCGGTCGGAACCGTCGAGGCGCGACACCATCTCGGCCTGCAACGCGTCGAGCAGCCCTTGCGGATCGGTGATCTCCTTGGCGGCGACCTTGGCCCGCAGCCCGTCGATCAGGTCCATCGTCACCTTGACGCCGACGTCGGCGCGCAGCAGGGCCTCTTCGAGGTCCTCGAAGCTCTCCTCGCTGATGGTGCTCCGTCCGAGCACGCCGGTGAACGCCCCGGCGAAGGCGTTGCGCGCCTTGGCCAGTCGGTCGCGGCAGCGAGGCCGGCTTGACCGGCTCGACGACCGGCGGCTCGACGACCGGCTCGGCGACTTCCAGCTCGATCGGCGGCGCCTCGACGAGTGTGTCGCCCGGTTCGCTGCCGGGCTCGACGCCCGGCTCGACCCCTGGCCGGGGGGGCGGGGTGATCGGCGTCGTCGGTCGCGTCGGCGGCAGCGCCGTGCGCGCCATCTTGCGGCGGTTGACGATGACGACGGCGATGCCGAACGCCACCACCAGTGCGGCGAGGATCAGAAAGATGACTTCGGTGCCCATCGCCGGTCGACGCTACCTGCGGTTCGTTCGGTGATCCCTCGACATCACGAACCGCCGGCGACGGGAGCGCCAGCGACCAAGCCTGGCGTCGAGGCCGACCAGACGAACACCCCCACCGGCCCGCCGTGAGGCCTCGACATCAGGCACCGCCGGCGACGGGAGCGCCAGCGACCGAACCTGGCGTCGAGGCCGACCAGACGAACACCCCCACCGGCCCGCCGTGAGGCCTCGACATCAAGAACCGCCGGCGACGGGAGCGCCAGCGACCGAACCTGGCGTCGAGGCCGACCAGACGAACACCCCCACCGGCCCGCCGTGAGGCCTCGACATCAAGAACGTCCGGCGCCGACGCGCTCGGTGACGACCTTGCTCGAACCGCCCGGCTGCATGCTCACGCCGAGCAGGCTGTCGCCGGCTTCCATCGTCCGCTTCTGGTGAGAGACGACGATCAGCTGGGCGTCGCGGCGGAACTCGTGGATGAGGCCGAGGAAGCGGTGCAGGTTGACGTCGTCGAGGGCCGCCTCGACCTCGTCCATCACGTAGAACGGCGACGGTCGCGAGCGGAACACGGCGAAGAGGTACGCCAGGGCGGTCAAGCTGCGCTCGCCACCGGACAGCAGCGACAGCTTCTTGACGTTCTTGCCGCTCGGCTTGGCCTCGACCTCGATGCCCGTGTTGAGCATGTCGTCCGGTTGCGTCAGCCGCAGCACACCGGTGCCGCCGGGGAACAGCAGGGCGAAGAGCTTGGTGAAGTTCTCGCTGACGTCGGCGAAGGCGGCGCCGAAGACGGCTTGGATCTCGGCGTCGACGGCGGCGATGACCCGGGCGAGGTCGCGGCGGGTGGAGCGGACGTCGTCGAGCTGCGTCTCGAGGAACGAGTGGCGGGTCTGGAGCTCGTTGAACTCCTCCAGCGCCAACGGGTTGATCGGCCCCAGGAGTCGCAGCTCGCGTTCGAGCTCGCGCACCCGGCCGGCCGGCGTGGCGCCGTCGGGAAGCGTCGGCATCGGGGCCGCCTCGGCGACCGCCGGTTCGATGTCGAGCTCGCGGCGCAGCGTCTCGATCGCCGTCTCGAGCCGCAGCTTGGCCTCGGCTTCACCGAGTTCGGCTTGGCGCGCCCGCTCGCGCGAGGTGTCGAGCGAGCGCTCGTGCTCGCTGCGCGACCGTCGGAGCTGGTCCAGCTCGGTGGTGAGGCCGCGAACTTCGTCGCTCTGCTTGCGTCGCTGCTCGGCGAGGTCGGTGTGGACCACGTCGACGGTCGCCCGGTGTGCACCGACGAGGGCGGCGAGACGGTCGATGGCGGCGATGTCGCGCTCGATGCGGACCCGCTGGCCCTCGGCGGCAATGCGCGCTTCGGCGTCGGCGGCGAGGCGCCGTTCGGTCTCCTCGAGACGACGTTCGAGCAGTTGCTGGCGTTCCTGGAGGCCGGCGGCGCGCACCTCGAGGTCCTTGCGCCGGGCGGACAGGGCGGCACCGCGTGCGTCGAGCTCGGCGCGCAGTTCGCCGCGGGCACGGGCGGCGTCGGCCTCGGCGCGCTCGTCGGACTCCAACGCCGGGAGCAGTGCTTCGAGTTCGGCGATGCGGACGTCGTCGCGGGCGATGTTGTCGACGACCTCGACGCGCGAGCGCTGCATCGTCTCGATCTCGGCGGCGATCTCGCGATGCTCTTGCTGGGCCCGGGCCAGGCCTTCGGAGGCGGTCGAGAGCCGGGCGTCGTTGGCGTCGAGTCGGCGGGCCAGCTCGCGCTCTTCGGCGCGCGCCGAGTGCAGGGTCCGCTCGGCGGCCTGCAGTGCAGCGGTCGCCTGTTCGAGGGCGGCCGCCGCCGAGGCGGCGTGGGCGATGGCGTCGTCGAGTGCGGCGGCGGTCGCCCCACCGCCCGCGGCGCCGACGCGCCAGCCGCTGAGGCCGAAGCGGTCGCCGGTGCCGGTGACGACCACCCCGTCGGGATGGGCGATGGCGACGTCGAGGGCCACGCCGACTTCGTCGATGCGCACGGCGCCACCGAGCAACCCGTCGAGGAGGGCCGCCACGGCGGGGCGCCCGGCGCGAGCGTGCGGACGGACGGGCTCGCCGGTCGGCGGGTGGGCCGGGCTGGCGGGACGCGTGCCGAGGGCGATCACGGCGCCGCTGGTGTCGGAGCTGCGCAGCGCGTCGAGGGCGCGCCTGGCGGCCGTGGGATCGTCGACGATGACCGCCGTCAGCGATTCGCCGAGGGCCGCCTCGACCGCCGGTTCCCAACCGGCGTCGATCTCGATCAGGTCGAGCAGCGTGCCGACCACGCCGTCGACACCGGCGAGCCGTTCGGCGCCCGCTCGGGCGTGGGCGGCGTCGAGGGCCAGCTGCAGCGCCTCCACGCGCGCCGCCCAGCGTGACGACTCCTCGGCGGCATCCTGGCGCATCGCGGCGCGGGCCTCGACGGCGGACTGCGCCGCAGCGACCGCGGCTTCGGCACGCTCGGTCTCGTCGACGAGCGGCTCTTCGATCGCGCCGGCTTCGACGCACTCGGCGCGGAAGCGGACGGTCTGCTCCTCGGTGGCATCTCGCCGGGCGGCGAGCACGTCGTGTCGCTCGTCGAGGCGTCGCAGGTCGCCGGCGAGCCGGTCGCGAGACGCCCGCACGGAGCGCAGTTCGCCACGCACCTCGGCAGCGGCGCTGGCCGCATGCGTGCCTGCGGGGTCGTCACCGACCGCTTCGATCACCCGCGCCCGCTCGGCGCGGAACGACTCCTCGTCGTCGAGGAGGTCGCTCGCCGCCGGCTCGATCTCGACGAGGGCGGCGGAGACGGCATCGAGCTCCTCGCGGAAGCGTGCGGCGTCGGCTTCGAGATTGGCGACGACGCCGGCATCGAGCAGCTGACCGCGATCACGCTCGAGCGAGCGGCGGCGTTCGGTCAACACGGCGCTCAGGCCGCGGGCTCGCTCGCGCAGTTGCTCGACGCGTGCCAGGCGATCGCCGACGTCACTGGCGCCACGGGCCGAGAGTTGCGCTTCGAGCGCCATCACCTGCGTGTCGAGGGAGGCGAGCGCACCCTTCAGGTTCGACTCGGCCTCGGCACACTCCACTCGCGACACGGCGAGGGCTTCCAACTTCGCCCGCCACGAGGCGATTTCGCGTCCGGCAACGAACGTCTTGAGCTCGGAGAGCTCGGCGACGAGCGAGCCGTGACGTTCCGCCGCTTGCGCCTGACGCTCGAGGGGACGCAGTTGCCGCCGCACCTCGCGCAGCAGGTCCTGGACGCGCAACAGGTTGGCCTCGGTGGCGTCGAGGCGCCGCTCGGCTTTCTCCTTGCGCTTGCGGTACTTGAGCACGCCGGCGGCTTCTTCGATGATCGCCCGCCGGTCCTCGGGCCGGGCGTTGAGCACGGCGTCGATCTGACCCTGGCTGACGATGACGTGCTGCTGGCGTCCGACACCGGCGTCGGACAGCAGCTCTTGGACGTCGAGCAGGCGGCACGGCACGCCGTTCACGGAGTACTCGGAGTCACCGTTGCGGAACAGGACGCGGGTGACGGTGATCTCGCTGAGCTCGACGCCGAGCGTGGCGTCGCTGTTGTCGATGGTGATGCTCACCTCGGCGCGCCCGAGCGCCGGCCGGGAGGCCGTGCCGGCGAAGATGACGTCGTCCATCTTCTGGCTGCGGACCGCCTTCGGCGCCTGGGCGCCGAGCACCCAGGCGATGGCGTCGACGACGTTCGACTTGCCGGAGCCGTTCGGGCCGACGACGACCGTGACGCCCGGCTCGAGCATCATCGTGGTGCTGTCGGCGAACGACTTGAACCCTTTGAGGGTGAGGCTCTTCAGGAACACAGCAGCCGCGAAGCTACCCGCTTGCCGTCCGTGGCGGCGGGCTCCTCGTTCCGCGCCACGGCACTCAGTGCTGGCAGATCGGGCAGAAGTGGGTGCTGCGGCCACCGCTGACGATGCGCCGGATCCAGCCCCGGCCGCACGTCGTGCAGCGCAGGCCGGTGCGGCCGTAGACGCCGTGCTCGTTCTGGTACGTGCCGATGCCACCCATCAGATCGACGTACTGGTTGTCGCCGAGCGTCGAGCCGCCGGCCTCGATCGCTTCCTCGAGCACCGAGACGATCGCATCGTGGAGCGTCACCATCCGCCGACGATCGAGTGTCGACGCAGGTCGGTCCGGCAGCAGCCGCGCCCGATGGAGGATCTCGTCGGCGTAGATGTTGCCGATGCCGGCGAGCACGTGCTGATCGAGGAGCAGCGGCTTCAAGGCGCGGCGCGTCCGACCGATCGCCGCCCGCAGGATCTCGACGTCGAAGGGGTCAGCGATCGGGTCCACGCCGAGGTGGGCGAGCTCGGGCACCTCGAGGGCGACCCGCTCGGGGTCGAACACGACGACTTCGCCGAACGTGCGCGGGTCGACGAACCACAGCTCGTTGCCGTCGTCGAGTGTCAGCGCCACATGCGTGTGCGGTGGCCGGGCGGCGCCGCCGGCCGCGATCAGCACCTGCCCGCTCATCCGCAGGTGGATCATCAGCGTGTCGCCCGTGTCGAGCGGTGACAGCAGGTACTTGCCGCGTCGGCCCGCCGACTCGACGACGGCACCGGTGAGCGCGGCGATCAGCTCCTCGCGTGACGTGCGCCGCACGGAACGTTCCCGGCCGACCTCGACGCGATCGACGCGCCGCCCGGCAAGGTGGGTCTGCAACCCGCGACGGACGGTCTCGACCTCGGGCAGCTCAGGCATCGCCGGCCCCCATCCGCTCAGCGCCAGGTCGTTCCACGCTCAGACGCCGAGCGCCTCGCAGGCCACCGTCGCCGCCGCCTGTTCCGCCGCCTTCTTGGAACGCCCGATACCGACACCGAGCACGTCACCGTCGACGAGCACCGAGGCCCGGAACGTCTTGGCGTGGTCCGGGCCCGTGGCGGTGACTTCGTACACCGGCGCGCCGCGCCCGGCGCGAGCCATCAGCTCTTGGAGGTGGGTCTTGAGGTCGATCGTGCTGAGTTCCGCGGCGTCGTCGGGCATCCGCGGCACGACGAACCGTTCGACCAGGCGGTACGCCGCCGCGCTCCCACCGTCGAGGTACACCGCGCCGAGCACCGCCTCGAACGCGTCGGACAGGATCGACGGCTTGTCGGATCCACCGGCCGCCGCTTCGCCGCGGCCGAGGAGGATGTGCGGGCCGAGGTCGATCTCGGCGGCCACCGAGGCGAGGGCGATGGCGTTGACGACGCTCTTGCGGAGGTCGGTCAACTGCCCCTCGGGCACGTCGTACCGGTGGTAGGCGAGGTCGGCGATCGCCCAGCCGAGCACGGCATCGCCGAGGAACTCGAGCCGTTCGTTGCTGATCGTGCCGGGATGTTCCGCGCACCAGGATCGGTGAGCGAGCGCCCGGTCGAGGAGCTCGGGGTCCTCGAACGTGTGCCCGAGCCGCTCCTGGAGCGCCGTCAGGTCAGCGCGCTCGGATGCCACGACGCACTCGACCGGGACCCGGTTCCTCAGGCGGCCTTGGCTCGCTCGTGGACGTAGTCCACGGCGTCGCGGACGGTCTTCAGGTCCTCGAGATCCTCGTCCTCGATGCGGAAGTTCGGCAGCCGATCGTTGAGCTGCTCCTCGAGCGCTTCGACGAGCTCGATCAGCGCCAACGAGTCGGCTTCGAGGTCGTCGACGAAGGACTGACCTTCGGTGATCGTTGCCGGGTCGATCTCCAAGATGTCGGCGAGGCGATCGCGGACGATGGTCAGGATCTCGTCGCGTTGGAGTGGGGCGGCGGTGTCGGACACGGGCCGCAGTGTAGTTCTCGGCGCCGCAACGCCACCGGGCTCAGGCGTCGGCGGTGAGCGGCGCGGTGCGATTGGCCGCGTCGGCGGCGATGGCGTCGCGGATCTCACCGACCAGGTCGTGTTCGACCATCTCGCGGGCGACGTCGATGCCGTTGGCGATCGCCGACTCGCCCGACGAACCGTGGGCGATGATGCACACGCCGTCCACGCCGAGCAGCACGGCGCCGCCGTAGGTGTCGGGGCTGAGGGTCTCGTAGAGCGGCAGCAGCGCCGGCATCAGGGCGTCGGCGTGCGGCTTGTAGTGCTCCTCGGAGGCGAAGGCGGCGAGCAGTGCCCCGACGACAGCCTTCATCCCGCCCTCGAGGGTCTTCAACACGACGTTGCCGGTGAAACCGTCGGTGACGCACACGTCGAGGCGATCGGTCATGATGTCGCGGCCTTCGACGTTGCCGATGAAGTTCAGGCCGTGGGCCGCAGCGAGCAGCTCGTGCGCCTCCTTGCGCAGCGTGTCGCCCTTGCCGGGCTCTTCGCCGATCGACAGCAGGCCGACCCGCGGCCGCTCGATGCCGAAACGTCGGCGGGCGTACACGGCGCCCATCAGGGCGAACTGGACGAGCCACTCGGCCTGCACCTCGGCGTTGGCGCCGGCGTCGAGGAGCACCGTGGGCGTGGTGCCGGGCACCGGGATCGGGGTGGCGACCGCCGGTCGCTTGACACCCGAGATGCGTCCCATGCGCAACAGCGCCGCGGCCATCGTGGCGCCCGTGTTGCCGGCCGAGATCATCGCGCTCGCCCGGCCGTCACGAACTGCCTCGGCGGCACGCACGAGCGTCGAGTCCTTCTTGCGACGGACCCCTTGGGCGGGGTCGTCGTGCATGCCGATCACCTCGGACGCCTCGATCAGGTCGAGCATCGTCCCGTCCGCCGTGGCGCGACGGTCGAGGTCGGCCGGACCGACGAGGACCACCGGGATGCCTGCAGCGGCGGCGCGATGCGCACCGGCGAGAACCGGTCCGGGTGCCTCGTCGCCGCCCATGGCGTCGACGGCGACGGGAAGCATGTGTGTCAGGTCGGCTGGATCAGCCGACGTCGACGACGACGCGGTCGCGGTACCAGCCACAAGAAGGGCACACCACGTGAGGGGTCTTCGCGTTGCCACAGCGCGGGCAGAGGCTGCGCGCCGGAACCTTGAGCTGCCAGGCGCTTGCGCGGCGGCTGCGGGTCTTCGACTTCGATGTCTTCTTCTTCGGAACGGCCATCGTTCGCTTCCTCGTTCGTGTTCCCGGTCGTCGGCTCTGCCGGGACGTGCTGGATCGTGGCCGTTGCGAGGCTCACGTGTGCCGCGAAGGCCGGATCACGTTATCGGGCACTCGCCGCGATCCATCGGGTTCGGCGGGGACGAGCAACGTCACCTGTCGGGTTCATCGGGCACGAAGCCCTCGAGCGCCGCCCAGCGGTCGTCGGCAACGGCGGTGTCGCAGTCGCAGTTCGTGACGTTGCGGTCGACCCCGCACACGGGGCACAGCCCGGCGCACTCCTGACGGCAGACCCGCTCGGCGTCGAGCTCGAGCAGGGCGCTCTCGCGCACCAGCGGCACCAGATCGAGCTGGCCGTCGACGATCGCGTACGCGTCTCGTTCGGTCACCTCCACCTGGTAGAGCTCGTCGATGTCGACGGTCGCCCGCCCGGAGATCTCGGTGAGGCAGCGCCGGCAGACGGTGACCCAGTCGACCGAGACCGTGCCCTGCACCTCGATGCCGTCGTTGAGCGACCGCAGCGTGAGGTCGACATCGACATCGCCGGCGAGGCGCTCGTGGGTTGCCTCGAGCGGTTCGGCGGGGATGGTGAGCTCGACGGTCTTGACGCTGCCGGGCTGGCGGAGCAGCTCGACGGCGTTGACCCGCAGCGGACGACGTGGATCGGACATCGCGCGCTCAGTGGTCCTGATCGAAGAACCCCTTGGTCGGGTCGTCCTCTTCGATGGCGCTGGTGTCGTCGTGCACGCCGCCGATCGACAGGCGCTGGCGGCCGGCGGCGACGGTCTTGGCGAGCTTGTCGAGCAAGATCTCGAACGAGCCGAGCCGCTGGTCGAGGAAGTCCTCGGTCTCGTGCTTGAGCCGGCGGGAGTCCGCCTCGGCGGTCTCCATGACCTGGCGGGCACGCTGCTCGGCGGCGCGGACGACCTCGGTGCGTTGGACCATGCGCTCGGCGCGGACACGTGCCGCTTCGAGCAGCTCGTCGGCCTCGCGGCGGGTCTTGGCGACGAAGTCGTGACGCTCCTTGAGCATCCAGCGGGCCTGACGCAGCTCGTCGGGCAGGCGGTGCAGCGACTCCTCGAGCAGCTCGATCATCTCGTCGCGGTCGATGCGTGGCGACGACGACAGCGGCATCGTCGGTGCGGTGGCGACGATGTCGATGGCGCGCCGGAGCAAGGTTTCGGCATCGCCCACGTACCCAGCCGTGTTGGCGGGGTCGGGGTACTCGTCGTCGATGTCGTCGTATTCGTCGTCGCGGTCGTCGTAGCTCATGAATGGCCCGTCCGTGTCAGTTCGGTTCAGGGTTGTGGATCACCGGCGAAGGTCCGGCGCAGCGCGGCGGCGACCGGCGCGGGAACCAGGTGATCGACCGTTCCACCGTACTTGGCGATTTCGCGAACGAAACGGCTGCTGACGTACCCGAGGTCGGGACGGCACGGGACGTAGACCGTGCGGATGCCGGTGACGGCGTGGTTGTTGTGCGCCATCTGCTGCTCGATCTCGAAGTCGCCGGGCGTGCGCAAGCCCTTGACGATGAAGTCGGCGCCGGTGCGTTGTGCCGCCTGCACGGCGAGCCCGGTCTGCGGTTCGACCGTGACGTCGTCGAGGTGGGCGAGGGCGACGCGGGCCAGTTCGACGCGTTCGTCGACCGGGAAGAGCCCGCTCGGCTTGGCGAGGTTGTGCATCACGGCGACGACGACGGCGCCGAACAGTTCGTGCGCCTGCTCGATGACGTCGATGTGGCCGAGGTGGATCGGGTCGAAGCTCCCCGGGTAGAGGACGCGGAGTCGTCTGCCGTCGCTCATGGCTGCGGGGACACTACTCCCCCGCGTGCAGCGGGTCCGCGCTCGCCGGCGAGTGCTCGGCGGCGGCCTCCACAGCGGCCTCCGCGGCGGGCGGCGCATCGCGCTCCAGGAATGTCAGCGTGGTTCGCCCGTACCGCCTGCTGCGGGTGACGGTCCAGCCGGGAGGCGACTCGATCGTCTGCCCCGACTCGGCGACGACGACATCGGCACGGAGGCGCTGCAACAGCTCGTGCCAGTCGGTGAAGTCGTAGGGCGGGTCGGCGAAGACGATGTCGGCATCGATCGTCGGGGCCACCGACATCGCGTCGGCACGGAGGACGCGGCTGCGATCGTCGAGGCCGAGGGCGTCGATGTTCTCGTCGAGCGAGCGCAACGCCGTGCGGTCGCGCTCGACGAAGACGCATCGTGCGGCGCCACGGGAGAGCGCTTCGATGCCGATCGCCCCGCTGCCGGCGTAGAGGTCGGCGACGAGGGCGCCGTCGATCAGCCCGGCGCTGCCGAGGGCGTTGAACATCGCTTCGCGGACACGGTCGGTCGTCGGCCGGGTCGACGTGCCAACGGGCGCGACGATCCGCCGTCCGCCCAGCTCACCAGCAACGACTCGCATTTCTCCGAGGATACGGACAGACTGGCCGGGTGATCACGCCGATCCCAGAGATCACCTGTGTCGACTGCGGCGGCCGCTGCTTCCTGCTCACACCCGCCCCCGAGGACGGGTACTGGGAGGTGGGTGAGATCGTCGCCTACCGCTGCGAGGACTGCCGCGACCGCTGGGACCTCGTGCTCTCCGAGGACGACGACGACAGCGTCCGCCGCGGCGAGTAACGAACGTTCGGGTCCCGTCCCCAACCGTTCGACACCCGTTCGTCAGCCGCACGTGACGACAGGGACCCGTCCCCATTCGTCACGTGCTCCCGTCAGCTCGGGGTCAGCTCTTGGTGAGGAACTCCTCGTCGCTGTCGGTGAACAGCAACGCCAACTCGTCGGCGAGCGTGGGATGTTCGGCGAGGTGCGGGTCGGCGTCGACGATCTCGAATGCCGCCTCGCGGGCGAGTTCGACGAGGTTGCGGTCGCGTCGCAGCGAGGCCAGCTTGAGGTCGCTGCGGCCCTTCTGCGACGTCGACATCAGCGTGCCCTCGCCGCGCAGTTCGAGGTCGACCTCGGCGAGCTCGAAGCCGTCCGTCGTGGCCACCAGCGCCTCGACGCGCGGGTTCCCCTCACGCTCGTCGTCACCGGCCTGAGTCACCAGCCAACACGTCGAGGCGTGGGCACCGCGCCCGACGCGACCGCGGAGCTGGTGCAGCTGGGCGATGCCGAAGCGGTCGGCGTCGAGGATCACCATCACCGTCGCGTTCGGGACGTCGACGCCGACCTCGATCACCGTCGTGGCGACGAGGACATCGAGGCGGCCGGCACGGAACGCGTCCATCGTCGCCTCCTTCTCCCCCGGCGACAGTCGCCCGTGCAGCAGCCCGAGACGCAAGCCCGCCAGCTCGCCGGCGGCGAGGCGCTCGTAGGTCTCCTCGGCCGAGGCCACCTCCAGCTTCTCGCTCTCGCCGATCAGCGGGCACACGACGTACGCCTGACGGCCGGCGGCCACCTGGTCGCGCACGTCGCCCCACACCTCGCGCTCGAACAGCTCACCTTCCGCCCACTTGGTGACGATCGGTGTCCGCCCCGGCGGCAGCTCGTCGAGCACGCTGACGTCGAGGTCGCCGTAGACCGTCATCGCCGCGGTGCGCGGGATCGGCGTCGCCGTCATCACCAACATGTCGGGCACCGCACCGTCGGCGCTCTTGGCGCGGAGCGCAGCCCGCTGCTCGACGCCGAAGCGGTGCTGCTCGTCGACGACGACGGCGCCGAGGTCGTGGAACCCGACCGCGTCCTGGATCAGGGCATGGGTGCCGATGACGATGTCGACCAGACCGCCGGCGAGGCCGGCGAGGACGTCCTTGCGCTCGCTCCCGGTGACCCGATTGGTCAACAGCTCGACGCGCAACGGTCGGTCGCCGAAGAGGTTGCCGGGATCGGGGACGGTGACCCCGTCGAGCAGGGCCCGCACGCCCGCGGCGTGCTGCTCCGCGAGCACCTCGGTGGGCGCCATCAACGCCGCCTGGTGGCCGCCCTGCACGGCGGCGAGCATCGTCGCCACGGCGACGACGGTCTTGCCGGCACCGACGTCGCCCTGCAACAGCCGATGCATCGGGTGCGGTGAGGCCAGGTCGTGGTCGATCTCGCCGATCGCACGCTGCTGCGCTGCGGTGAGCGGATACGGCAACGCCTCGATGAAGCGGCCGACGAGCTCACCATCGAGGTCGTGCACCACGCCGCGCTGCTCGCGTTCCATCCGCCGCTTGCGCAGCACGAGCACGAGCTGCACCCGCAGCAGTTCGTCGAAGGCGAGGCGTCGCCGGGCCTGCTCCTTGTCGCGGATCGTCTCGGGCAGGTGGATGTGGGAGAAGGCGGTGTAGCGGTCGACGAGACCGAGCCGGGAGCGCAGCGCCTCCCCGACGGGGTCGTCGATGCCCCGTTCGCGGCAACGGCGGAGGGCCTCTTCGACCCATCCGGCGACCTCCCACGTCGACACGTTGGCCTTCTCGCTCTGGGGGTAGATCGGCACGATGCGACCGGTGCGGTCGCCGATCAGGTCGACGACCGGGTTCGACATCTGCATGCCGCCGCGGTACGTGTCGGCCTTGCCGTAGAGGGCGATCTGCAATCCCTCGCGCAGCTGCCGCTCACGCCACGGCTGGTTGAAGAAGACCACCTCCATGCGACCGGAACCGTCGCCGACGTTGGCGGTCACCATCGCCTTGCGCTGCCGGGTGAGCCGCTTGGTCACGGAACGCACGGTGACGAGGACCAGCGCCTCCTGGCCTGCGACGAGGTCGGCGATGCGTGCCTCGTTGCTGCGGTCGACCCATCGTCGCGGGTAGTAGGTGACGAGGTCGAGGAGGTCGTCGATGCCGAGCGAGGCCAGCGCTGCTCGCTTGGTCTCGCCGACCCCGCGGAAGCGGCCGACGTCGATGTCGGCGAGGTCGCGCAACGTCAGGGCGGTCACTCGACCCCGAACACGTAGGGATACAGCGGTTGGTCGCCGGGGTGCACCTCGACGGTGAGGTCGGCGCGCCGGTCGCCGAGCCACCCGACGAGCATCGCCGTCGTCGCGTCGTCGGCGTCGACGCCGGTGATCACGGTGATCAGTTCGGCGTCGTCGTCGACGAGTCGCTCGAGCAGTTCGATGGCCGCGACCGCGACGGTCGCACCGACCGACACGACGCCGTCGCCACGCACGAGGCCGATCCAGTCGCCCTCGGTGATCGGGCCGGCGGCGCTGTTGGTCGTCCGGACGGCGCGCGTCACCTCACCGGTGGTCACCGAGGCGGCGGCCGCCGTCATGTCGGTGGCGTTGGCCCGCAGATCTCCCTCGGGGTCGTAGACGACCAAGGCGGCGAGGCCTTCGGGGATCGACCGGGTCGGCACGACGGCGACCGACTTCGATGTCAGGGCATCGATCTGCTCGGCCACCGGGATGATGTTCTTGTTGTTCGGCAGGATGACGACCTGGTCGGCGTTGACCCGCTGCACCGTGTCGAGGAGCTCGGCCGTCGACGGGTTCATCGTCTGGCCACCGGTGACGAGGCCCTGCACGCCGAGCTGGGCGAACAGCTCGGCGAGCCCGTCGCCGGCACCGACGGCGACGATGGCGGTCGTGACCGGCGGCAGCGCGGCCACGGCGGGCGCCCGCCGAGCTGTCGCGGTGAGCGCCGCTTCCCGCTTGGCGTGCTCCTCGTCGATCTCCTCGAAGAGGTCGGTGACGCGGATCTGGCGCGGCCGGCCGCCGAGGTCGAGGGCGGTCTCGACGGCGGCGCCGATGTCGTTGGTGTGGACGTGGCAGTTCCACAGGCCGTCGCCGCCGACGACGACGATCGAGTCACCGATTGCGCCCCAGCCCGACTTGAAGTCGCCGATCCGGTCGTCGGCGAGGTCGAGGAAGTACATCACCTCGTACCGCTGCTCGCTGACGTCGAGCCCCGCGCCTTCGGCGTGACGGTGGGAGATCTCTGCGAACGCCGCACCGACCGGCGACTCCGCGGCGTCCTCGGCGGGCGCGGCGGGGAGCGGCTCGCCGTCGACGACGTGCAGCGCGGCGTCGAGCAGCAGCAGGAACCCCGCTCCGCCGGCGTCGACGACGCCCGCTTCCTTGAGCACCGGGAGTTGCTCGGGCGTGTTGTCGAGCGCCCGTTTGCCGGCAGCACGTGCGGCGCGCAGCACGTCGGCCAACGAGGCACCGTCGTCGGCGGCCGCCCGGGCGGCGTCGGCGCTCTCCCGGCAGACGGTGAGGATCGTGCCCTCGATCGGTCGCAGCACCGCCGCGTAGGCGCCGGTCGCCGCGGCCTGGAGTCCGTCGGCGAAGCGCGCCCCCTGCACGTCGGCGTGCTCCTTGAACGTCGACGAGAACCCACGGAGGATCTGGCTGAGGATCACCCCGCTGTTGCCGCGTGCACCCATCAGCGAGCCATGGCTGATGGCGTCGCACGTGGCGTCGCGATCGTCGGGCTCGGTGGCGTCCATCTCGGCGACGACGGCGTCGAGGGTGCGGGCCATGTTCGTGCCGGTGTCACCGTCGGGCACCGGATAGACGTTGAGACGGTTGAGTCCGGGCGCGTGCTCACGAACGGCGTCGCGGAACGTGCGGATCGTCTCCCGCAGCGCCGCAGTGTTCAGCCGTTCGAGGGTGGTCACGGCCGACGAGCTTACGAGCGGGCCCGCCCCCACGACAGGGCCTGGCAGACTGCACGCCCGCAGCGGGCGCTCGTCCAGGGAGCTGGCGAGCGGCTGAGGTTCCACGTGGCGTCTCGACCCGGCGCTGATAGCATCTCGTGGCTGTCTCGACTGTCGTCGAGTTCGTGTTCGAGCCGGGACTTCCCGGCACCCCCGCAGGAGAATCCAATGGCATCAAAGTGTGAAGTCTGTGGCAAAGGTCCGTCGTGGGGCATGTCCGTGTCGCACTCCCATCGCCGCACCAAGCGTCGCTGGAACCCGAACATCCAGCGCGTCCGTGCCAGCGTGAACGGTGGCACCAAGCGCGTCAACGTCTGCACGGGCTGCATCAAGTCCGGCAAGATCGTCAAGGCCGGCTGACCCCGCTGACATGCAGGGAGTCATCAAGGCCTACGACCCGGTCAGCGGCGACGGCCTGGTCATGGCCGACACCGACCTCCAGGACTACGAGCTCGCCGGCGACGCCCTCGTCGGTTCGATCTTCCGCATGCTGCGCCCCGGCCAGCGTGTCGTGTTCGACCTCGATGGCGACGGCGCCGCAACACGGTTGCGCCTCGGTTCCGAGGTCGACATGAAGACGCCCGGCGGCTGAACAACCACCGCTTCGACGCACGAAACCCACGCCTCCCACGGGGGGCGTGGGTTTCGTCTTTTCGCGGGCGGAGACCGTACAGTTGGCGGGGAGCCCACCGCTGCCGGCGACTGACCGCCAGGCACGCACCGGGCCCCATCAGCGCACTCGATCCCAGATCCCCGGATTTCGATCCCGGCGCTCACATCGACGAACGACCGACCAACACCGGAACTCAACGAGGAGTCACGATGAGCGGAACGACCACCAACCAGCGTCTTCAGGACTGGGTGTCGGAGTGGGCAGCGATCATGCAACCAGACGACATCGTCTGGTGCGATGGTTCCGCCGAGGAGTACGACCGTCTCGCCCAGGAACTGGTCGATTCGGGCACGTTCACCAAGCTCGACGAAGCGAAGCGCCCCAACAGCTACTGGGCGCACTCGGACCCGGGCGACGTCGCCCGCGTCGAGGACCGCACCTACATCTGCTCGGCGACCGAGGACAACGCCGGCCCGAACAACAACTGGCGCGACCCCGACGAGATGCGCGCCGAGATGATCAAGCTGTACACCGGCTGCATGAAGGGCCGCTCGATGTACGTCGTGCCGTTCTCGATGGGGCCGCTCGGCTCGCCGATCGCCCACATCGGCGTCCAGCTGACCGACTCGGCCTACGTCGCCGTGTCGATGCGCATCATGACCCGCATGGGCCAGGGCGCCCTCGACGCCCTCGGCGACGGCGACTGGGTGCCGTGCCTGCACTCTGTCGGCGCTCCGCTCGAGCCCGGCCAGGCCGACGTGCCGTGGCCCTGCGACGCCGACAACAAGTACATCGTCCACTTCCCCGAGAGCCGCGAGATCTGGTCCTACGGGTCGGGGTACGGCGGCAACGCCCTCCTCGGCAAGAAGTGCTTCGCTCTGCGCATCGCCTCGGTGATGGCCCGCGACGACGGCTGGCTGGCCGAGCACATGCTGATCCTCAAGCTGACCAACCCGTCGGGCGAGTCGAAGTACATCGCCGCCGCGTTCCCGTCGGCGTGCGGCAAGACCAACCTGGCGATGCTCGTGCCGACGATCCCCGGCTGGACCGCCGAAACGGTCGGCGACGACATCTGCTGGATGAAGTTCGGCGAGGACGGCCGCCTGTACGCGATCAACCCGGAGTCCGGGTTCTTCGGCGTCGCCCCGGGCACCGGCTACGACACCAACCCCAATGCGATGGACACGTTGTGGGGCAACTGCATCTTCACCAACACCGCGCTCACCGACGACGGTGACGTGTGGTGGGAGGGCATGTCCGACACTCCCCCGGCACATGCCACCGATTGGCGCGGCAACCCGTGGACGCCCGAGTCGGACACCCCGGCGGCGCACCCGAACGCCCGCTTCACGGCGCCGGCCGCGCAATGCCCGTCGATCGCCCCCGAATGGGAGGATCCGGCTGGCGTGCCGATCTCAGCCATCCTCTTCGGCGGCCGGCGTCGCACGACCGTGCCGTTGGTGACCGAAGCCGACGACTGGGAGCACGGCGTGTTCCTCGGCTCGATCATGGCCTCCGAGACCACCGCCGCCCAGCAGGGCGCGGTCGGCCAGCTGCGCTTCGATCCGATGGCGATGCTGCCGTTCTGCGGCTACAACTTCGCCGACTACTTCGCCCACTGGCTGTCGATGGAGAAGGCCACCGACCCGAACAAGCTGCCGAAGATCTTCTTCGTCAACTGGTTCCGCCGCGACGACGACGGCCGGTTCCTGTGGCCGGGCTTCGGCGAGAACAGCCGCGTGTTGAAGTGGGTGTTCGAGCGGGTCGACGGCGACACCGCGGCGATCGAGACCCCGATCGGCAAGCTGCCGACGAAGGACGCCCTCGACACCGAGGGCCTCGAGATCGACGACGCCGACCTCGACGAGATCCTCTCGGTCGACGTCGAGGGTTGGCTGTCTGCGATCCCCCAGATCCGCGAGCACTACGCCCGCTTCGGCGACCGCCTGCCGGCGGCGCTCAACGTCGCCGTCGACACCCTCGAAGCCAAACTGGCCGGCTCCTGAGCAGCACGCTGCGACCGCAGTAACGAACGTCTGGGGACGGACCCCGAACGTTCGTTACTCGGCCGCCGACTGACGCCGCCGATCCCAGTTCACTCGGAACGCGAAACGGCCGGGTCACCCGCAAGGGCGACCCGGCCGTTTCGGCGTTCTGGGAGGATCAGGCGTCGGCGGTGACGACGCTGACCGTCTTGCGGCCGCGGGTGTGGCCGAACTCGACGGTGCCGTCGACGAGGCTGAACAGCGTGTCGTCCTTGCCCTTGCCGACGTTCTTGCCCGGGTGGAACTTGGTCCCACGCTGACGGACGAGGATCGTGCCGGCGGTGATCTCGGAACCGCCGAAGGCCTTCACGCCGAGGCGCTGTGCGTTCGAGTCACGACCGTTGCGGGTCGAGCCTCCACCTTTGGTCTTTGACATCGTGGGTCTCCTTCGGTCCTGTGGCGGCGACGGTCAGACGGTGATCGAGGTGATCTCGACGACGGTGTACTTCTGACGGTGGCCGTACTTGCGGTGCTGATTGGTGCGGCGCTTGAAGGTGAAGCCGTTGATCTTCGGGCCCTTGGCCAGACCGACGACCCGACCGGTGACCGACGCGCTCTTGAGCTCGTCGGGCGTCGCCAGCACGGTGCTGCCATCGACCACCATGACGGGGGTCAGCGTGATGTCACTGCCCTCGTCGGCGTCGAGCAGTTCAACTCGTACCTGCTGGCCTTCGGCCACCTTTTCCTGCTTGCCGCCTGAGGCGATGACTGCGTACATAGCGTTGTCCGATGCTAGCGGCGCCATCGGCGCCTCCCACCCGCCGGCCGCGATCAACGGCGCCGCAGCGGTGCGTGATGCGCTCGTCGCGGAGGCGTTCAGCTGGTCCCGGCGATCGCCTCGGACTCGCGGGCGGCGCCGGCGAAGATGCCCTTGGCCATCAGCGACGACTCGGCGGCGCGGCGGCTGCGGTAGACGAGCGCCCGCTGGGCGTGGACGCCAGGGTCCGATGGCGCCGCCCACCCGGCGAGGTCGGCGAGATGACAGGCGAGGCGGTGGTCGCCGGCGTCGGACAGGGCGATCGCCCGCTCGACCAGCACCGACGCTCCCCCGGCGAGCTCGGCGAGCTGGCCGGCGAGGGCGGCGTCGGGCGCCGGCTTGAGGCGGCTCGGCGCACCGTCCCACCAGCCACCGAACTGACGCCACACGTTGCGGACGACGAACTCCGGCTCGTCGTAGAGCGGACGCAGGTAGGGCTTGGCGAGGACGTCGTCGGGGACGCGTACCGAGTGGACGATCGTGTCGAGGACCTCGCCGGCGTTCATCATCTCGACGACCTCGTCGACGAGACGCTCGAGGGCGGTGGCGATGTCGTCGAGCACCATCGCGATCCGCTCCCGCCCCTCGATCGGCAGACCGTGCGCCGGCAGGAGCAGCTCGGGACCGTGGGCGATCATGTCGCGCAGCGCTGCGGCCCACTCGATCGGGTAGCGCTGCACCTTCTGCGGGTTGCCGGCGTTGGGGAAGTTCCAGATGACGAAGTCGCCGGCGAACAGCCACTTGCGGTCGGGTTCCCAACCCCACAGGTGGTCGTCGGTCTCGCCCCGGGCGTGGTGCAGCTCGACGGTGCGGTCGCCGGCGGCGATCGTGTCGTGGGTGTCGACCACCAGCGTCGGCCGCAGCGTGTCCAGGGGGATGAAGTCGGGATGTCCGTCACCCATCCCGAAGTCGCCGCGCACGCCACCGAACTGGCGGGCGTTGATCAGCACGTTCCAGTCGTTCGTCGCCCGGTAGCGGTCGAATCGGGCGTCGACGGCCCGGTGGCCGACGACCTCCAGCGGTCCGAAGGCGGCGGCGAAGTCGGTGCTGCCGCCGACGTGGTCGGCGTGGCCGTGGGTGTACACGAGATGGGTGACCGGCGACGACGTCCACCCGCGGATCGCCTCGACGACCGCGGCCCCGGTGCGGGCGTGCGAGGCGTCGAAGGCGACCAGTCCGTCGCCGCTGTCGAGCACGACGCTGTGGCTGAAGCTCTCGACCACGGCCAACCCGTCGGCGACCTCCGACAGCTCGTTGGTCACCCGGTTGACCGGCTCGTCGACCACTCCCGAATCGATCACCCGGGACGACAGTGCCACCAGATCCGCCATGCCGCGAGCGTACGCGGCGGGCAGCGTGACATCAGGGGTCAGACCCCTGATGTCACGCGTTACCGAAGGGGTCTGACCCCTGATGTGACGGTCACTCGAGCAACGAGTAGTCGACCAGGACGCCGCGGCCTTCGCAGTCGGGGCACTGCTGGGAGAACTCGGTCAGCAGGCCTTCGCCGATGCGCTTGCGGGTCATCTCGACGAGGCCGAGCTCGGTGATGTCGAACACCTGCGACCGCGTCTTGTCGCGCGCCAGGGCGTCACGGAACCGCTCGACGACCTTGGCCCGGTTGCCCTTGATCTCCATGTCGATGAAGTCGATGACGATGATGCCGCCGATGTCACGCAGCCGCAGCTGCTTGGCGATCTCGTCGGCGGCCTCGAGGTTGTTGTGGAAGACGGTCTCTTCGAGGTTCGACTTGCCGACGTTCTTGCCGGTGTTGACGTCGATGACGGTCAGCGCCTCGGTGTGCTCGATGATCAGCGAACCGCCCGACGGCAGCCACACCTTGCGGTCGAGCGCCTTGTGCACCTGCTCGTGGATGTGGAAGCGCTCGAACAGCGACAGCCCGGCGGCCTCGGCGTCGTAGTACTCGATGCGGTCGGCGAGCTCGGGGTTGAACGCGGCGACGTACTCCCTGACGTCGTTGAACAGCCGCTCGTCGTCGATCACGACGCCGCGGTAGTCGGCGTTGAACTCCTCACGGATGACCCGCACGGCGAGCTCCGGCTCGCGGTACAGCAGCGTCGGCCGCTGCGCCTTGGCGGCCTTGGCGGCGATCCGCTCCCACTGCTTGAGGAGGATCGTCATGTCGGCGCGCAGCTCCTCCTCGGTCGCCGTCTCGGCAGCCGTACGCACGATCAGCCCGTGCTCTTCGGGCTTGACCCGATCGAGGATGCCGCGCAGCCGCTTGCGGACGTCGTCGGGCAGCCGCTTGGAGATGCCGTACGTCTTCGAGTTCGGGATCAGCACGACGAAGCGGCCAGGCAGCGACACCTCCTGGGTGAGGCGGGCGCCCTTGTGGCCGATCGGGTTCTTGGTGACCTGGCAGATGATCAGCTGCTTGTTCTTGAGGATGTCCTCGATGCGCGGGTCCTTGCCGCCCTCTTCGATGTCCTCGGCGTCGTATTGCACGTCGCCGCGGTACAGCACGGCGTTCTTCGGCGTGGCGATGTCGACGAACGCCGCCTCCATGCCCGGCAGCACGTTCTGGATGCGGCCGACGTAGATGTTCCCGTGGATCTGGCTGATGTCGTCGGCCGGCCGGCTGACGTAGTGCTCGATCAGGCTGCGGCCCTCGAGCACGGCGACCTGGGCCATGCCGGTACGCACCTGGACGGCCATGAAGTAGCGACCGATCGGCTTGCCGTTGCGCTCACGACCGCGGCGCTGTTCGAGCATCGCGTCGTCGAGCACGGTGACGCCATCGGCCTTCTTGCCGCGCGCCCGGCGCGGTCGCTTCGCCGGCGCCTCGACGTCGGCCTCGGGACGGGCCGCCGGGGCGGCCCCACCGGACGACTTGCCACGCCCACCGCGCTTGCGACGCTTGGCGGCCGGTGCCGGCGCGTCACCGCTGGCGGCGGCGCTGCGGGCCGGGCCCGGCGGCGGCGACGTGGGGATCGGCATCGTGTCACCGATGCGCGGCTTGCGAACCAGAGCCCGCTCGGCGGCCTCGACCGAGGCCCGCCCCTCGCGCATCGAATCGGGCAGCTCGACGTCGTTGCGTTCGTCGTCGCCGCTCGTCCGGGCAACGCCGGCCGGGGTGTCGTCGCCGCCGCGCTCGACGTCACCGCGCTCACCGTCATCGCCCTCGACGTCGTCGTCGTCGTCGTCGAGATCATCGTCGCCACCGGGCGCGGTGGCACGGCCCTGGCTGCCACGACGGCGCTGCCCACCCCGCGAGCCACGTCGGCGGCGATTGGCTGTCCCCGCCGCGCCATCAGCGGCCGTATCGGCCAGGCCGTCGGCGTCCGTATCGGCCGGGCCGTCGCCATCGACGGTGTTCGCGGCGTCGGCGGTGTCGGCTGCTGGGGCCTCGACGTCGGTGACGACGGGTGCACCGGCGGACTCGGGGCCCGACTCGGCGGCGGACGACGCGGGCGTGACCGCCTCGGCTGCCGGCGTCTCGGCGCCCGGCACCTGGCTGTCACCAGCGCCGGCGGTCAGGTGTGAGCCACGCGCTCCGCTCGCCACCTCGGCGGTGTTGTCGTGATCCATGTTGTACTTCCCTTCTCGGGAGCTGCCGGACCGGCGCTCCGCACGGCCGAACCCGTCCGCAGGGCGCGGTGGGATTCGGCGGTTCGACACGTGGTCCCAGTCGACGTTCCGCGGTTCACGGCGGGGAGGTCATCGAGACTGGCCACTGGAACGCTGATTCTACGGCCAACGAGCACCAACCGAGGGGATGGGCGACCGGCGCGGTCACCGAGCGCGCGGAACGCAGCGCGGAATCACACGCTCAGCGCATGCGGCGCATGTGCACGGACTGTACGAGGCCGAGCATGGCGAAGTAGACGATGAGGCCCGAACCGCCGTAGGAGATGAACGGCAGCGGCAACCCGGTGACCGGCATGATCTGCACGGTCATGCCGACGTTCTGGAACGTCTGCCACAGCAGCATCGTGAACACACCGGCGCAGATGTACGTGCCGAGGAGATCGCGCGACAGGCTGGCGATGCGCCAGATGCGCATCAGCACGATCGCCATCAGCCCGAGCACGGCGGCCGAACCGACGAGGCCGAACTGCTCGCCGATGGCGGCGAACGGGAAGTCGGCCCACATCACCGGGATGTCGCGGCCGTTGGTCAGCGGGCCGCGCAGCCAGCCCTTCCCCCACACGCCGCCCGTGCCGATGGCACGCATCGCGTTCTCCGCCTGGTAGAGGTCGTCCTGGTGGGCGGCGGCCGGGTTGATCAACGCCCGGATGCGCGCCGCCTGGTAGCTGTTGACGAGCCGGCCGACGAACGCCGCGAGCACGGTGCTCACCGAGAGCACGGTGATCAGGGCGATGTATCGCGCCTTCGCCCCAGCGACGAGCAGCACCCCCATCGCCATCGACACGAGCACCGACGCCGACCCGAGGTCGGGCTGGATGATCACCAGCACGGCGGGCGCGCCGACGATCATCAGACCGCCGAGGAAGCGGGCGTAGGACACCTCGTCGCTGCGCTCCTCGGCGAGGTAGCTGGCGAGCATCAGCAGCGTCGTGAACTTCGCCAGCTCGGCCGGTTGCACGTTGAGCGGTCCGAGATCGAACGAGATCAGGTCCTCCCCCGAGGCGACACCGAGCAGGAACAGCAACAACAGCGACACCAGTGTGAGGCCGTAGAGGAAGCGAGCGCGGTCCTTCCACCAGTCGTAGTCGACGCTCATGACGACGAACATGATCACCGTGGCGACGATGGCGAAGACCACCTGCCGGGTGGCGAAGGCGTAGGGGTCGGCGCTGATCCTCGTGCGCGACGCCGAGAAGACGACGAAGCACCCGATGACGGTGAGCACGCCCTGGGTTCCCAGCAGGACCCAGTCGATGTTGCGGCTCGGGTCGGCCGGACTGGCGCCGATGTTGCCGAGACCGGAGTCGGCTCTGCGCGAGAGGAACGAGGTCGCCACGCTCACTCCGTCGTGGTGGCGTGCGAGAACCGTCCGTTGTAACAGGAGGTGTCGGCCAGCTGACGCGGCGGCGCGGCCTCGGTCGACGACGGGTCGAGCGCGTCGGACAGGATCACCGGGTCGGCGGTGACCTCGTTCGAGAGTTGCAGGTAGATGCACTTGACGACGGGTGCCGCTGCCTGCGAGCCGTACCCCGCCTTCTCGAGGTAGGCCGACACCGTGTACGGCCGGTTGGGATCGAGGCTGTAGGCGGCGAACGCCGACGAGTCGTTCCACGGGTAGTTCTTCGCCCCCTGGGCGGTGCCGGTCTTGCCGGCCAACGGGATCGCCGAGTCGGGGTAGTTGTAGAACAGGTTCTCGCCGGTGGTCGAGTGGTAGAAGTCGCTGGTCGTGCCCGGGCCGTTGATCACCCGGGTGAGACCGCGCTCGATCTCGCTCCAGATCTCCTCCGGCGCCTCGATCGCACGCATCAGCTCGCCGGTCGGGCTGGCCTCCTCGTGGATCTTTGCCTGCGAGAGGTCGGCGTACCCCTGTGTCGGGGCGTCGGGGACGCCCGGGAGATAGATCGCCTTGATGATCTCGGGCTTCAGTACCTGCCCCTTGCTGGCGAGCGTCGAGTAGCCGACGGCGAGCTGCAACGGCGATGCCGACAGCAGACCCTGGCCGATCGCCAGCTGGACGTTGTCACCGGTGAAGTAGTTCGAACCCTCGGCTTCGGAGATCACCCCGAGATCGGCGTACTTCTTCTTCAGCGCCGCGTCCGGGACGGTCCCGTCGAAGGCGTACGGCAGGTCGATGCCCGGGTCGGAGCCGAACCCGAACCGCCGGACCTCGTCCTGGAGCAACGGGGCGAAGTTGTTGCGGGTCATGATCAGTTCGCCGATGCGGTAGAAGAAGGCGTCCGACGACACCGCCAACGCCGTCTCCACGTCGACGCCGCCGTACACACACGGACGCTGCGTGCCCGAGCAGGTGGCGTTGCGGTAGACGCAGCGCACCTCACCGGAGTTGCACTTGTCCTCGGCGACGGACTCCATCCGGTAGGTGCCCTCGTCGCGGTAGTAGTCGTCGACGGTCAACAGACCGGTGTCGAGGGCGGCGAAGGCGGTGAACGGCTTGAACGTCGAACCGAGGTTGTAGCGCCCCTGGATGGCGCGGTTGACGAGGATCGACTCGTCGGGATCGATCGGGTTGCCGTCGGCATCGACGGCGGGGAAGATCTCCTCGAACTTGCCGCCGCCGAGGTCGGATTCGAACCAGCGGTTGTCGAACGTCGGATAACTGGCGAGGGCGATGATCTGGCCGTTCTGGTAGTTCTGGATCACGACCGCGCCGGCGGGCGCCTTGTACGGCACCTCACGCGGTTGGTCGGGGAACACCAGCTGGGTGAAGTTCGTCGCCGGGTCGAGCGGGTTGGTCGCCGTGGCCGCCTGACGCTCACGCAGCTTGGTCTCCAGGGCCTGCTCGGCGTACTGCTGCTGGTCGAGGTCGATCGTCAGCTGGATGTCGTAGCCGTTGATCGCCGGGACCCGTTCGACCTCGCGCATGATGCGGCTGGCGTTGTCGACCTCGTAGGTGACGTAGCCCCACTGTCCGTGGAGCTCGCGCTCCATGCTCTGTTCGATGCCGAACTGGCCGACGCGCTCGTTGAGGTAGTAGCCGAGGTTCTGGTACTGCTCCTTCGTCTCGGCGGTGATGCGGCCCATGTAGCCGACGACATGGCTGGCGAGCGGTGCGTACGGGTAGACGCGGCGCCACTCCTCGAGGATCGTCACGCCCGGAAGGTCTTCGACGCGCTCCTGGATGGCGATCGCCGTTCGCTCGTCGACGTCCTCGGCCACGGGCATCGGCAGGAACGGGCTGTACACCTGGCTCTCGTAGCGAGCCTGCATGTCTTCGACGGGCACGTTGATCCACCCCGAGAGGCGACGGAAGATCTCATCGCGGTTCTTGCTCGTCCGCAGGACCTCCCAGTCGACGCCGACGGTGAGCACGCGGTCGTTGTCGGCGAGGATGCGGCCGTCGGCGTCGAAGATGCGGCCACGCTCGGGCAACAGCGGCACCGTGCGCAGCTTGGTCGTGTCGACCTGGGCCTGCAGCGACTCCTGCTCGACGGTCTGCAGGAACCACAGGCGCGCCCCGACGAGGCCGAACAGCAGCATCCCGACGATGGCCAGGACGCCGAGGCGCGCCGCCCGCTTGTCAGCGGCCATCGCCTGATGCGCCGAAGCGCGCGTCGTCAACTGCCCGATCCATGACGCTCCAGTCTGCACGTTACGAACGCGTTGCGACGCGCGCCCGTGGTGGTTCCTGTCACTTCGTGCCTTCCCTCCGCCCGCAGACGGTAGTCGCGGGCCCGCTCACTCGTCGGGCGATGCCTGCTTGACGGGCTGTGTCCACTCCGGTCGCTTCAACTTCAGGCACCATCGCGCCAGCGGCACGAGCAGCGGGCTCATCACCGCGCCGGCGATGGCGACGACCGGCAACACGACGCGCAGTTGCTCCTGAAACGGTTGGGGTTCGCCGATGAACACACGCACGAGCGGGATCATCGCCACGCCGGCGGCCGTGCCGAGGGCGGTGAAGATCGCCCCCAGCCACCACTGCGGGTCGGCGGCGATCAGTGCCAGCAGCCCGCCGACGACGCCGGCGATCGTCATCGCTGCGGCTGTCGAGCCGAGCGGGGTGCCCTGGGCGAGGTCGAACATGATGCCGAACACGAAGCCGACCATCGCGCCGCGCTCGCTTCCTCCGGCCACGCCCGCGGCCGCGGCGGTGGCCGTCATCAACTGGATGATCACGCCGGCGACCTGGACGTCGACGAGGAACGTCCGCTGCAGCGCCAGCATGATGATCCCGACGGGGATGATGCGGACGAGCGGACCCTGGAAGAACGAGGCGATCATCGGCGCCCGGCGACGGCCACGAGGCCGTCAGTCCCCGACTTCGGAGAGCGGCTTGTAGAGGACGACGCGGACGAAGTTGAGACGGGCGAGGTCGGCGTGGATCTCCACGTCGAGCACCGGACCACCGGAGCCGGCGCGGTCGGCGCGGTTGGCGACGCGTCCGACGGGGATGCCGGGAGGCGCCAGGCTCTCCGATCCGCCAGCGGTCTCGACCAGGTCGCCGACCTCGAGTTCAGCGATCGACGGGTTGTCCTGGATGAAGCGAACCTCGGGCAGCAGCAGGCGGCCGCGCCCCTGGAGAGCCCCGTACTCCTTCTCGATGATCGGCGGCACGGTGGTCGTGGTCGTCGTGTCCGGGACGGAGGTGCCGGGCGCCGAGTCGTCGGGGATCGAGTCCGCTGCCTGCTGCGCGGCGATGTCTTCGAGCGCCGCCTGGATCTCCTCGTCGGTCATCGGTTGCCCGGTGTCGGGATTGATGGGTCGGGCGTTGGGGTCGGTGCCCGGCAGCGTCGTGCCGCTGACGGGCAGGCCCGCCGGCGTGGTCGGCACCGGCGGCGTGGTGGTCGTGGTCGTCGTCGTGCCCTGCTCGGCGACCTGCTCGGGGGTGAGTCCCGACGGTGTGGTGTTCGGCGGCGCCTGCACGACCTGGCCCTCCGCCGACGACATCACCTTGACGGCGACCGTGTAGCTGGTGTCGGTGACGAGCATCACCCGCGCCGAGTTGGCGTAGACCTGGGTGACCTTGCCGACGAGGCCGGCCTGGTTGACGACCGGCATCCCGATCTCGATGCCGCTGGTGCGACCCTTGTCGATCTCGATCACCTGGTCGATGTTGTTCGGCGTCGAACCGACGACGCGGGCGACCTCGGTGTCGATGCCCGACAGCGACGGCAGGTTGTACAGCGCCTGCAGTTCCTTGCCCTCGATCACCGCCGCCTCGGCTGCCGCCTGGGTGCCGATCAACCGGTCGACCTGCTCCTGCAGCGCCCGGTTCTCGGCCTCCAGGTCGTCGTAGTTGACGACGCCGTTCCACAGGCGCTCGATCGGGTTGGTGATCACGGTGGTCGCCGACTGCACCGGGCTGATGACGCGGGCGAAGCCATCGCGCATCGCATCGATCACCGGGTTGCCGCGCAGGTCGAGCGTCAACAAGAGGACCGTGGTCAGCAGCAGCGCGAGGATGACCCGCTTGCGCCCGACGGAGTAGATGGCCATGACCGGTCGCGACGGCGCGAGCTCAGTCCTCGCCGCCGAGCGACATCAGACCGCGCATGGCGTCGATGTTCTCGAGTGCACGACCGGACCCGATCACGACGCTGTACAGCGGCTCGGCGGCAATGCGGATCGGCATGCCGGTCTCGTGCGCCAGGCGTTGATCGAGCCCGCCGATCAGCGCCCCACCGCCGGTGATCGTGATGCCGTCCTCCATGATGTCCGCCGCCAGCTCGGGCGGGGTCTTGTCGAGGGTCGTCTTCACGGCGTCAACGATGGCAGAGATCGGCTCGGCGAGGGCCTCGCGCACCTGCTCGGTCGTCACCTGGATCGTGCGCGGCAGACCCGAGATGAGGTCGCGACCGCGGATGTCGGCGGTGAGCTCCTCCTCCATCGGCCACGCGGAACCCATCTGGATCTTGATCTCCTCGGCGGTGCGGTCACCGATGGCGAGGGAGAACTCCTTCTTCACGTACTGCAGCACGGCGTCGTCGAGCTCGTCGCCGGCAACGCGGATCGACTGCGCCGTGACGATGCCGCCGAGCGAGATCACAGCCACCTCGGTCGTGCCGCCGCCGATGTCGACGATCATGTTGCCTGACGGCTCGTGGACGGGCAGGTCGGCGCCGATCGCCGCCGCCATCGGCTCTTCGATGATGTGCACCGGCTTGCGAGCCCCGGCGTACTCGGCGGCGTCCTGGACGGCTCGCTGTTCGACGCCGGTGATGCCCGACGGCACGCAGATGACCATCCGCGGCTTGCTCCACTTCGACCCGTGCACCTTCTGGATGAAGTAGCGGAGCATCTTCTCGCACACCTCGAAGTCGGCGATCACGCCGTCTTTGAGCGGGCGGATCGCCTTGATGTGGTTCGGCGTGCGCCCCATCATCCGTTTGGCCTCGAGGCCGACCGCCACGGGGCGGCCGTCGTTGGCGTTGATCGCCACGACCGACGGCTCATCGAGCACGACACCGTGGCCGCGGACGTAGATCAATGTGTTCGCCGTGCCGAGGTCGATCGCGAGATCGCGACCAAGGCTGAGCGGGTTGTTGCGGGCCATGCGCTGTGGCCACCTTTCGCGAGCGTTCGTCCGGATGCAGCTCCGACACCCCAAACGTGCCAGGAACCGCGACCCGCAAATGTTACAGATTCGGGAAGAAGATCCCGATCTCGCGCTCGGCGGAGGCGAGTGAGTCGCTTCCGTGCACCAGGTTCTCGGTGAACAAGATGCCGAGGTCGCCGCGGATCGTGCCCGGCGCCGCCGTGCGGGGATTGGTTGCGCCCATCATCGCGCGCACGACCTCCCACGTGTCCTCGGGCCCCTCGATGACCATCGCCACGACGGGGCCGCGGCTCATGAACGTCACCAGCTCGCCGTAGAAGCCCTTGCCGACGTGCTCTTCGTAGTGCCGGGCGAGCGTCTCGTCGTCGAGCGAGCGGAGCTCCATGGCAACGATGTCCAGGTTCTTCGCCTCGAAGCGGGAGACGATCTCGCCGACGAGCTTGCGCTCCACGGCATCAGGCTTCAACAGGACGAGCGTGCGATCGGACATGGCGAACGAACCTACCGTTACATCAGGGGTCAGACCCCTTCTGTGACGTTCACCCCGCCGCCGTCACCGACGGGCTCCGGCCCTGCTGGCATGCGCGGCGGCGCCGGGCAGTGACGATGGCGACGACGACGGCACCGTTGGCGACGGCGTGGTGGGCGGGGTACAGCGTTTCGGTGAGCGTGAGGCGATGCACGGCGCACAGCGCCAGCACACCGGCTGCGCCGTCGATCGCCCAGGTCACCAGCGTCTCCGACCCGGGATCGGACAGCGCCTTGCGGATGGTCAGGGCGACCGCCGACCTCGACGACTGGATCGCCCGCCGGGCGAGGTCGAAGCTCGACCGCGGGCCCAGCCACAAGATGGCGCCGGAGAACCGCTACGGGCTGCGGTGGGCGGCCTGGCTCGGCCTGGTCCCCTACGGGCTGTGGAGCGACACCGTCGTCCGGGGAGTACCAGGCGAGCACCCGCCACCTGACCGCCGACGTGCTCGCCCCGACCGCCCCTGATCCCGCGGCGACCGCGGCGACCGACGGCGACTGCCGACGGGACGGCGTTGCATCAGGGGTCTGACCCCTGTTGCCACGGTCAGTTGGCGAGGCGCTGGAGGACCGGACGGGCAGCCCCGGCGGTGTACAGGCTGCCGGTGACGAGGACCGCGTCGTCGCCGTCGGCGAACTCCATCGCCCGGGCGCACGCCGCCTCGACGCTGTCGAAGACGTACACGGCGTCGCACCCGAGGCGCCGGGCGGCGTCGGCGACGTCGATCGCCTTGACGCCGCGCGGCGACGGTGCCGTGCAGGCGAACACGACGTCGAATTCGTCGGCGCGCAGCGCGGCGAGCATCTCGTCGGGATCGCGGAGGGTGCCGACGACGAGCAGACGGCGACCCTCGGGGTCGAAGTTGTCGAAGAACACCTGGGTGCACACGTCGGCGCCGGGCGGGTTGTGGGCACCGTCGACGATCGTCAGCGGTTGACGGCCGAGCACCTCGAAGCGTCCCGGCACCGTCACCTCGCCGAAGCCCTCCATCACGACCTCCTCGGCGAGCGGGGCGGCGAAGAAGGTCTCCACGGCCGCCAACGCCGTCGCCGCGTTCTGGCCCTGGTGTTCGCCGTGCAGCGGGAGGTACACGTCGGTGTAGATCGTCGTCGGCGTCCGCAGGTCGAGCAGCCGGCCACCGACGGCGAGGCGGTTGCCGTCGACGTCGTAGTCCTCGCCGCGAGCGATCAGCGTCGCCGGTTGCTCGGCGCGGAAGAGGTCGACGAGCTCGTCGCGGGTCTCCCCCACGATCGCAGCCGACCGCGGTGTGATGATCCCCGCCTTCTCGCGGGCGATGTCGCCGAGCGTCGGCCCGGCGAACTCGGTGTGGTCCATGCCGATGTTGGTGATGACGGCGACCGTCGAGTCGACGACGTTGGTCGCGTCCCAGCGTCCGAGCAGCCCGACCTCGACGACCATCACGTCCACGGCGACGTCGGCGAACCAGCGGAACGCGGCGGCGGTGAGGATCTCGAAGTAGCTCGGCCGGCGACCGATCAACGGTTCGAGCTCGGCGATCGCCCCGACCTGCTCGCCGAACTCCTCGTCGGAGATCGGTTCCAGGTTGCGGCTGATGCGCTCGTTGATCCGTTCGAGGTGCGGGCTGGTGTACGTGCCGACCGTCAACCCGCTCGCCACGAGCAGGCGGGAGATCATCTGCGCCGTCGACCCCTTGCCGTTGGTGCCGGTGATGTGGATCACGGGCGCCGAGTGCTGCGGCTCGCCCATCGCCGCGCACAGGGCGGTGATCGTGTCGAGTGACGGCGACGCGATCCGCCCCGTCTTCTCGTACGACGCATGCTCGTCGAGGTATCGCAGGGCCTCGTCGAAGGTCATAGGACGCCTCAGGCTACGGGAGTGTGCTGGTCAACACGCGACTACGGGGTGAGCGAGCGCCGGTGGACGAGCGGTCACGCGTGGTCTGCGTTGCCGGGGAACGCCATCGTGTTCAGGATGCAGCCTTGCGCTGGCGGCTCGTGGAGCGCGGCACCAGCGTCGGGTTGACCTTCTCGGTCACCGTCGCGGCGTCGATCAGCACCTTGCCGACATCGGTACGGCCGGGCAGGTCGTACATCGTGTTCAGCAGCACCTCTTCGAGGATCGCCCGCAGACCGCGGGCACCGGTGCCGCGCAGGATCGCCTGATCGGCGATCGCCTGCATGCCGTCGTCGGTGAACTCGAGCTCGACGTCTTCGAAGCTGAACACCTTCTGGTACTGCTTGACGAGGCTGTTCTTCGGCTCGATGAGGATCGACACCAGCGCATCGCGGTCGAGGCTGCCGACGGCGCCGATCATCGGCAGGCGGCCGATGAACTCGGGGATCATGCCGAACTTGACGAGGTCCTCGGGGAGGACCTGGGCGAACAGCTCGCCGGGGTCGCGGTCGACCCGCGACCGGACGGTGCCGTGGAAGCCGACGCCCTTGTGGCCGATGCGCGACTCGATGATCTGTTCGAGGCCGGCGAACGCCCCACCGAGGATGAACAACACGTTGGTCGTGTCGATCTGGATGAACTCCTGGTGCGGGTGCTTACGGCCGCCTTGCGGCGGCACCGAGGCCTGGGTGCCCTCGAGGATCTTCAGCAGCGCCTGCTGCACGCCCTCGCCGGACACGTCGCGGGTGATCGAGGGGTTCTCGCTCTTGCGAGCGACCTTGTCGATCTCGTCGATGTAGACGATGCCGGTCTCGGCGCGCTTGACGTCGAAGTCGGCGGCCTGGATGAGCTTCAAGAGGATGTTCTCGACGTCTTCACCGACGTAGCCGGCCTCGGTGAGGGCGGTGGCGTCGGCGACGGCGAACGGCACGTTGAGCTGCCGGGCGAGGGTCTGGGCGAGGTGTGTCTTGCCGCAACCGGTCGGGCCGAGCAGCAAGATGTTCGACTTCGCCAGCTCGACGTCGTCACGGCGGCCGACGGTGGTCGCCTGGTTCTGGTGCTGGATGCGCCGGTAGTGGTTGTAGACGGCGACGGAGAGGATCTTCTTCGCCGATTCCTGGCCGACGACGTAGTCGTCGAGGAAGGCGCGGATCTCACGCGGGTTGGGCAGGTTGTCGAAGCTCAGCTCGGCGGTCTCGGTGAGCTCCTCTTCGATGATCTCGTTGCAGAGATCGATGCACTCGTCACAGATGTAGACGCCGGGCCCGGCGATCAGCTTCTTGACCTGCTTCTGCGACTTGCCACAGAACGAGCACTTCAGCAGTTCGCCGGTGTCGCCGAATTTCGCCACTTGCGGGTACCCCTTCGTCTTCGGTGGTGCTGAGGTCGTGTTGCTGGACTCGACAGTCTGGCAAGGCCAGCACGAAGAATC
>CAVPQI010000002.1:0-105000 GCA_963707515.1 Ilumatobacteraceae bacterium | reverse complement strand
AACGGCTTCAACTGGCAGCGCTACCGCGTGCTGTTCGACAACGGCGTCGAGGTCGGCGACCTCGACGGCCGCCAGCTGGAGCCGATCGGCCGGACCGCCAAGCGGCTCGAGAAGGCCGCCAAGAAGGCTGCCCGCTGAGTCGTCGGGCGGGCGTCAGTTCTGCATCAGGAACTGCTGTCCCTTGATCAAGGGGTAGGCGGCGACCTTCGACCCGTCGAGATCCTCGTGGTGCATGTCGACGCCAGTGACCTGGCTGTTCTCGTACGTCGTGTAGTAGTAGACGCCCGTGTCGGTGTTGCAGCACGACGAGTAGATCGTCAGCTCGTACTCGCCGGTGCCGACGTCGACGCAGCCGCGCTGTTGGGCCACTGAACCGAGGATCTGCAAGAACTGGCTGACCGACTCCGACTCCGAGTCACCGGCGACCGAGTTCATCTTCGTGAAGACGGCCTTGACGAAGCGGGAGGCGGACGACAGGTCGCCGGGGAGGCCGATCCCGCCCATCCCTCGGCTGTACACGTCGAACGAGAGCTGATCCGAGAACGTCGGCTCGGGCGGCTTCCGCGAGAGGTGCATGAAGTTGTTGAGGTTGAACAATTGAATGTCGAACGTCGGATTGTTGGTCAGGACACCGACCGGGTTGTCGTACACCTTCAGCCCCTCGTCGACGGATTCGACCGTGATCGACTGGTTGCGGTCGGCGATGATCCAGTGCAACGGGGAGAGCGGGAACTCTTCACTGAAGTTGACGTCGATCAGGTTCAGTGAGGCCAGCTCGGCCTTGACCTCGTCGATCGTCTCGAACTGTCCGAGGATCCAGGGGATGAACTCGAAGGGGGTGATGTTCGTCTTGTCAGCGGCTTCGGCCTTGTAACTGGCGTTCCCCGGGAAGTTGAGGCCAGCCATGCTGAGCCCCTTCTCGTTCGTGCCGTCGTAGTACAGCGGGTAGCCATCCGCGACCATCGCCATACCGATGATGGCGTGATGGGTGCTCAACGTGCGTTCTTTGCGGAACTCGAACTCGAAGTTCCGCGGGGTGACCGTAACCGTCTCGTGATATGAGAACTCCAGGTCGAGGTTCCGACCGAAGTAGTGGTCCTTCGTGGCGTAGCTGACTCCAGTGCACATCCCTGAACCTCCGCGTCTGCGCCCGCTCGCTATGTCTATCGCTCGTGCGCCGAATGCGCCAGGGGTCGATGACGATGTGGCGCGACGGCGTCAGGAGGAGGACCGGCGACGCCGCGACGCAACGTCGGCTGCGGCCTCGCCGAGCGCGACCCGGGCGACGAGCCACTGCGACCCGGCGAAACTCTGCTCTCGTATGGCGCTCGGCATGACGATCAGCCCGAGCAGCATCGTGCTGACGAAGCCCGCCAGGTCGAGCACCTGGGACTCGGTGATCTCGCCGCGAGCCACGGCGCGGTTGGCAACTTCTTCACCGAAGGCTTCGCCGAACGAACGCTGACGGTGTTCGAGCATGTGCACGGTGGCACGGATGAGCATCACGGGGAACTTCGGGTTCTCCTCGATGTAGCGCTCGAGCCTGAGAAGTACCGACGACATCTCCTCCTCGAACGACGTCGCCCCCGTCGTCGCGGCGCGCAGCGCCTCGACGAGGTGCTTCTCGTTCGCCACCGTCAGCGCGTCGTACAGATCCCGCTTGGAGGGGAAGTAGTTGTAGAGCGCGTTCGGCGCGATGCCCGCTTTGGCGGCGATGTCACGCACGGTCGTGTGTTCGTCGTCTGCGGCGACGCACTCGCGTGCCGCAGCGAGGATCAGCGCGCGGGTGTCTCGCTCCTCGTCGAGGCGCGGACGACCGCGGCGCCGTGGGACGGCCCCACCTGATCGTTCGGCACCGTTGCCGGAGCGACGACGCATCCAGCCGCGCAAGGTGTCGGGCGACACGTCGTTGATCGCCGCAATTGCGCGAATGGCTGCCGTCCTGTTGGGGAAGCTGGCCTCGTTGTCGAGGACGGCCTGGACGGCCCGCTGCTTCTGTTGCTCGTCCGGCATCGACGTCAACTTACCGGTGCCCGTCGGCCCGAATTCGGGATCGGCGGGCTGCCGTCACACGAGGTCGCGCAGCGACTTCTTCAGGATCTTTCCGGCGGCATTGTGCGGGAGCTCGTCGGCGAATCGGACCACCTTGGGAGCCTTGTAGCCGGCAAGTTGCGAGCGGCAGAGGTCGATGATCTCGGACTCGTCGAATTCGGCGCCCGGCTTCTTGACGATGACGGCGCACACGTTCTCGCCCCACTTGGGGTCGGGCACGCCGATCACTGCCGCCTCGGCGACGCCGGGGTGTTGGTAGATGATGTCTTCGACCTCACGGCTGTAGACGTTCTCACCGCCGGTGACGATCATGTCCTTGAGACGATCGACCACGGCGATGTAGCCGTCTTCGGTCGCACGGCCGAGATCGCCGGTGTGGAACCAACCGTCGGTGAACGACTCCGCCGTGGCGTCGGGACGGCCCCAATAGAGGGTCATCACGTTGTCGCCCTTGACGACGATCTCGCCGACCTCTCCGGTCGCCACCGGGTTCATCCACTCGTCGACCAGCCGCACGCGGGTGGTCGGCACCGGGCGGCCTGCACAGGCGAGCAGGTCTTCTCGACCGGCCACTGCGAGACGGTGCGCCGTCGCGTCGAGACACAGCACGGACGTGCCGAGCTCGGTCATGCCGTACCCCTGGATGAAGCTGGCATTGGGGAACTTCGACATCGCTTCGCGAAGGATCTCCACGGGCATCGACGACCCGCCGTAGGAGATCTCCTCGAGGGTGCTCAGGTCGAAGTCGTCGAACTCGGGGTGGGCCATCAGCGCGCTGAGCATCGTCGGTGCCATCGGGGCACCGGTGACGCCGAACGTCTGGACGGCGCTCATGAAGCGAACGGGATCGTAGGCCCGTTGCAGCACCTGCGTGTGCCCGAGCAGCATCGATCCGACGAGGCCGAAGCCTGCGATGTGGCACATCGGGAACGGCATCAGATCGACGCCATCGCCGTTCTTCTTGCCGGATGCGATCAACCATCCGATCATCCCGGCGGCGAGGTTGCGGTGTGTGAGCCCCGCCCCCTTCGGCGTTCCGGTCGTGCCGCTGGTGTAGATGAGGAACGCCAGGTCGGCGTCGGTGACGCCGTCCGAGCTGAAGGTCGTGACGTCACCGCCGGACTGGAGCAGCGACTCGTACGTCGTCGCGTCCTCCAGTGGTGCCTCGGGATCGATGACGATCAGCCGCTCGAGGGTGTCGACCCCGTTGAGCAGCTCCTGTCCGACCGAGGCGTACGGTCCCTCGACGAGCAACGTGCGCGAGCCGGAGTCGGCGAGGATCCCGGCGAGCTCGCGGGCGGACAGCCGGTAGTTCAACAGGGTCAGGGTCAGCCCGGCCATCGGCACGCCGAAGTAGGCCTCGACGTACTCGGTGCGGTTCTGGGACAGGATCGCCACCCGGTCACCGGGTTGGTGGGTGGCCCGCAGCGCCTCGCTGAGTTGCGCGGACCGCTCGAGGATGTCGGCGAACGTGAACGTCGACGTGGTGGTGGAGTCGAAGATCAATGCCGGCTTGTCGGCGTAGGTCTCGGCTCCGTGTTCGAGGATGTCTCCGAGCAGCATGTGTGGCTCCTAGCGTTGAGTTGGTTCTTTGGGGAGGCCCAGGAGGCGCTCGCCGATGATGTTCCGTTGGATCTCCGACGAGCCGCCGTAGATCGTGTCGGCGCAGGCGAACATGAACGTGCCCACCCAGTGGTCGATCGTGCGCACGTCGCCGTCGGCGTCGAGGAGGTCGAGCTCCGGGTGCGGGAACGCGACGGTGGCGCTGGCGCCGGCGATCGCCATCGCCAGGTCGGTGACCTTGCGGTGGTATTCGCTCCAGTACAGCTTGATCACGCCGCCTTCGGGTCCGGGTGGCCGACCGGAGAGGTGAGCGGTGAGCTCCCGCAGACCGAGCGTGCGCATCACTTCGACCAGCGTGTAGGCCTCGGCGATCCGGTCGCGGATGATCGGATCGTGGATGCTCCCGTTGGCTCGAGCCAACGTGATCAGCGAGTCGAGCTCTTTGCGGAAGCGGATCGGCATCGTCGCCGCCGACTTCCCGCGCTCGAAGCCGAGCAGGCTCATCGCCACCTTCCAGCCGTTGCCGATGCCACCGAGCACCTGGTCCTTGGGCACTCGGGCGTCGGTGAAGAAGGTCTCGCAGAACTCGGACCCGCCGGTCAGCATCCGGATCGGGCGGCGCTCGATTCCCGGCTGCTCGAGGTCGACGAGGAGGAAGGAGATCCCGGCGTGCTTCGGCGCCTCGGGGTCGGTGCGCGCAAGCACGAAGATGCGGTTGGCGGTGAGTGCCCGCGACGTCCAGATCTTCTGGCCGTTGAGCACCCACTCGTCGCCTGCATCGACGGCGGTGAGGGTCAGCGAGCCGAGGTCGGAACCGGCGTTGGGTTCGGAGAATCCTTGGCACCAGCGGTCGGCCGAGCTGAGGATGCGCGGCAGGAGCGTCTGCTTCTGCTCCTCGCTCCCCCACGTCAGCACGGTGTTGCCGAGGAGGGTGATCCCGAACGGGTCGTTGTCGACGCCGCCGGGCAGCCCGCGCAGGGTGAGCTCCTCGGCGAGGACGACCTGTTCGACGGCGCTCAGGCCGCCGCCGCCGTACTCGTACGGCCAATCGGGTGCGAGCAAGCGCTCCTCGTACAGCGCCATGCGCCACGTGGTGAGGAACGCTTGGCGTTCGTCGTCGGCGAGGTCTTCGAGACCGGTGAATGTCGCCGGCACGTGCTGGTCGATGAACTGGCGAACCGAGCCGCGAAAGCGCTCGGCGTCGTCGTCGTACCGCGGGATCAAGTGGTTCCTCCGTTGAGGTCGTCGTGGGGGGGTCCGGTCTCGCCACGCCAACGTGGCGAGACCGGAGTTCAGGCGCGCGATCGAACGCGCGGTGGTGGTCAGCCGCCGAACGAGCCGGCCTGGCCTTCGGTGTCGATGACCTCGCCGATCGAGACGAAGCCGAGCTCGTCGCCGTCGACCGCGAGCTGCTGGACCTGGGCTGCTTCGACCCAGAAGGCGTCGTTGACGCCGTCGGTGCGCTGGGTGCCGCCGAGCATGGCGTCGAACGAGGTGTCGGCGTTCCACATGGCGGTGATCACGTTGGTGCGGGTCAACCCTCCGGGCAACTCGGCCGCGGAACGCAGCACGTACTCGGTGAACATGCCGTTCAGGAGACCGTTCTGGTACTGGCCGTCCTCGCACTGCACGTCGCCGTACTCGTCGAGGATCTGCTGCATCTGCTGGACCGCCGGATCGTCGGCGTAGGCCGGGTCACCACAGGGCTTGGAGGAGGTCACGATCCGCACGCCGTACCCGCCGTCGGCGAGCTCGCCGGCGGCTTCGGCGAACGGTGTCCAGATCGGCAGTGCCGTGCACGTCGACGAGGCGAAGATCAGCGGGCGCCAGTCCGACGCAGCGATCGGCTCGAGCGGCTGCGGGCAGAACGCGGCACTCGTGCCGAGGAGCAGTGCGTCGGCCTTCGAAGCGAGGAGGGTCGTAACCTCGTTCGACACGTCCGGGGCGGCGGGGTCGTGGAGGATCTCCTCGACGACGTCCACCTGACCCGCTTCGACGCAGTCGTTGATGCCTTCCTGATAGGCCTTGCCGAAGTCGTTGTTGGCGTAGAGGGCGGCGACGGTTGCGCCTTCGCCGAACTCGTCGACGATGGCGCTGCACCAGATCAGCGGTTCGGTGCTGTAGCTCAACAAGGCGATGCTCGTCCACGGGTGGTTGGCGGGGTCGCTGAACGCCGGGAACCCGGTGCCGTTGAGGAGCAGTGGCACGCACTCCTCGTCGGCGATCGGCTCGAGGGCGGCGACGATCGGCGTGCCGACGATGGCGAAGAAGCCGAACACGTTCTCGGTCTCCAACATCTCGCGGACGTTGGCGACGGCACGGCCGGCCTCGTAGGCGTCGTCGCGATCGACCAGGACGAGCTTCTTGCCATCGATCGGGTTCGTCTCGTTGACGTAGTCGAAGTACCAGCGGAGCGAGTCGATGTTCTGCGAGCCGACGGCGAGCGCGCCGGACTGCGGGCCCGACGTGCCGATGCGAATCTCGTCGTCGGTGATGCCGCCCGTGTTGTCCCACGTCGACGGGCACTCGGTGGTGTCGACGGTGACGCCTTCGGCGATGGCGATCTCGCCGTCAGCGACGGCATCGGCATCCGTGCCGGCATCCGTGCCGTCGGTGACGGCGTCGGTGGTGACGGATTCCGTCGCCTTGTCCGAGCCGGTCGGCGTGGACTCGTCGCCGTCGCTTCCGCAGGCGGCGATCGCCAGTGTGCCGGCGACCAGGATGCTCAGTGTGGTCAACCCACGTCGTTTCTGTTTCATGTGCTCTCCCCTTCGTGAAGTTGGTTGTTGGTGACTGGTGCCGACCGCGTGGTCCGCAGCTCCCGGATGCGATCGGGAAGCGTGACGAGGCCGCGCGGCAGGAAGAACGTGATGGCGATCAGTGCGACGCCGAGGAACAGCGATGCGGTGGGACCTTCGAGCAGGCGCTCGGGCACCCCGGGCAGCTCTTCGGTGGACGACATCCAGTCCGGCAGGAAGGCGATGACGAGACCGCCGATGATCGCTCCGGTGACGGTGCCGATCCCGCCGATGATCAGTGCGATCAAGAGGTTGATGGCGAGCACCAATGAGAAGTCGGTCGGCGAGGCGATGCCGAGCTCGGAGACGTACATCAGTCCGCCGACGCCGCCCAACATCGCCGCCAAGGCGAACGCCGTCGACTTGGTTCGGGCCGGATTCACGCCGGCGACCGAGGCTGCCATCTCGTTCTCACGCAGGGCGCGCATTGCGCGGCCTTCTCGGCTCGACACGACCCGCCGCACGCAGAACGCGAGCACCCCGATGGTGACGAGGTACACGAGGTAGCGCCACAGCCGGTCGACCTGTTGTCCGCTGAGTTCGCCGCTGCCGAACAGGCCGCCGAGGATCGGCAGCGAGTGCAGCGCGGAGTACACCGACTCGATCGGCACCCAGCTCGGCGCCGCGAACACTGACGGCATCGTCTTGCCACCGGCGCCGTTGGTGTACGGGTCGAGGACGTCGAGCTGCACGAGCAGCGGGAACGAGACTGCCAACCCGAGCGTCACCAGGGCCAGGTACAACCCGCGCACGTGGAGTGCCGGGAGGCCGGTGACCAGCCCGACAACGGCGCAGAACGGCAGGATCACGACGAGGCAGAGGAGGACCGGCCACCCCTGGTCGGCGACCAGCCAGGCGGTGAGGTAGGCGCCGCAGCCGAAGAAGAAGCTCTGGCCGATGGCCAGCTGACCGGTGTACCCGACGATCACCTGCAGGCCGAGCACGGCGGCCATGAAGGCGAGTGCCAGGTTGAGGCGAGCGAGGCCGAGCGAGTAGGTGTTGCCGAGCACGGTGAACGACAGTGCTTCGACGACGGCCAGTCCGATGATCACGACGACGGCGATGGCGACGATCCAGCGAACGACTCCCGCGGGGCTGACCGCGCCGCGTCGCCCGGCGTCGGGCACGAGGCCCGCGGTGGTGCCGGAGTCGGTGCCGGATGCAACCGCGGTCATGCCCGCACGACCTTGCGCGTACCGAAGAGCCCGTTCGGCTTGACGAGGAGGACGATCGCCAGCACCAGCACGGCGACCGCGACCGACATCTCGGTGGGGATCGCCGGGACGTACTGGACGACGACGCTCTGGACCAGGCCGAGCACGAGACCGCCGATGAGCGCGCCACCGATGCTGTCGAGCCCGCCCAGCGCAGCCGCGGCGGCGGCGTAGATGAGCACTCTGGACATCGAGGACGGATCGAGGGATCGCGTCGAGACGAACATCACGGCGCCCAACGTGCCGATGGCCGCGGCGAGCGCCCAGCCGATCTGCAGGGTGCGTGACACGTTGAGCCCGGCGAGCCGGCTCGACTCCATGTTCGACGAGACGGAGCGGAAGGCGAGCCCGACCTTGGTGTAGCGGAGGAACGCCATCAGCAGGACGACGGCGACGAGCGCGACGACGACGGTCCCGATCGTCGCCCACGTGAGGCGGGCCGGCCCCCAGTTCACGAGCGCGCCGTCGGGGAACAGGTTCGGGAGGCGTCTCACCTCGTGGCCCCAGATGATCGCCACCGCTGCGTTGATGCCGAGGAACAATCCCAGCGTCACCAGCGCGAGCGCCAGGTGGTTGGCGGGATCGAAGGGCCGGATCAGGGTTCGCTCGATTCCGGCGCCGATGCCGGCACTGAGCAGCATCGCCAACACGACCGCAACCCACACGTTGAGCCCGAACGAGGCGGTCAGCATGTAGGTGAGGTAGGCGCCGAGGAGCCCCATTTCACCTTGGGCGAAGTTGATCAGCGTCGTCGACTTGTAGATGACCACGAGCGCGAGCGCGACGAGTCCGTAGGCGGTGCCGTTGGCGATGCCGTCGAAGATGCGGGCGATCAGGAGTTGCATGTCGATACCTAGTTCCCGAGGTAGGCGCGTCGGACGGAGTCGTCGGCCATCAGCTCGTCGGCGCTGCCGGACTGGACGATGCGGCCGGATTCGAGGACGTAGGCGCGGCTGGCCATCGGCAATGCCAGCGCCGCGTTCTGTTCCACGAGCAGCACGGCGACGCCGGAGGTCTCGCGCAGTTCGGCGAGGATGTCGAACAGTGAGTGGACGATGATCGGGGCAAGCCCGAGCGATGGTTCGTCGAGCAGCAGCAGGCGGGGCCGCGACAGCATCGCCCGGGCGATCGCCAGCATCTGTTGCTCGCCACCCGACAGCTGCCCGGCCGGCTGCCGGCGCCGTTCACCGAGGATCGGGAACAGCTCGCAGAACCGTTCGATGTCGTCGTCGACTTCGTCGTCGCGCCGGGTGTAGGCGCCGACGCGGAGGTTGTCCTCGACGGTGATCTCGGCGATCGTGCCGCGGCCCTGCGGTACGTGGGCGATGCCCTTGGCGAGCATCCGCGCCGGTTCGGGGTTGGCGTCGATCACATCGTCGACGAGGATCTGCCCGCTCGACGGGATCATGCCGCACACGGCGCGGAGCGTGGTCGTCTTGCCGGCACCGTTCGCCCCGAGCAGGACGACGATCTCACCGGGATCGACGGTGAGCGACACCTCGTGCAGCACGTGGACCTGGCCGTACCCGGCTGACAGGAGGCGGAGTTCGAGCAGCGGCGTCACGCCGGCGTCCCCAGGTACGCCTCGACCACGGCCGGGTTGGTCTGGACCTCGTCCGGTGTTCCCTCGGCGAGGTTGCGCCCGCGGTTGAGCACGACGACCTTCTCGGCCAGGCGCATGACCATGCCCATGTGGTGCTCGACGATCAGCAGGCCGAGCCCACGCTCGGCGACGACTGACTTGATGAGGTCGGCCAGTTCGTCGACCTCGGACTGCGTGAGTCCGGTGGCGGGCTCATCGAGCAGCAACAGTCTCGGCGCCGACGCCAAGGCGCGTGCGAGCTCGACGCGCTTCAGCGTCCCGTACGGCAAGCCCTTGCAGGGTTGGTCGGCGAGGTCGGCGAGGCCGACGAGGTCGAGCAGTGATCGGGCCTCGGCGTCGAGCAGCCGCTCGTGGCGACGCTTGAGGCCGAGCACGGCGCTCGGAATGCCTTGCCGGCTCCGGTGGTACGCGCCGCACAGGACGTTCTCGAGCACTGTCATGTCGTGCCAGAGCGCGAGGTTCTGGAAGGTGCGGGCGACGCCGCGGCGGGCGAGCTCGTAGGGCGGCTGCCCGACGACTTCTTCACCGTCGAGCCGGACCGAACCGGCCGTCGGCGTGTACAGCCCGGTGACGACGTTGAACAGCGTCGTCTTGCCGGCACCGTTCGGGCCGATCAGGGCGCACACGGTCTGCGAGGGGACGTCGAAGGACACCTCCTCGAGCGCAACGATGCCGCCGATGCGCATGGTGACGTCACGCACCTCGAGTCCGCTCATCTGCCCCTCGCTCCCTCACCTACAGGCCCCGTCCGATTCGGTGGCGGTTTATTGAACGGCGTTCATTATATGGCTACATTGGCGAGCCGAGCAAGTCCTGCACCACCAACGAGGAGACACATGGACGAACTGCTGTATGAGGTGTCCGATCCGGGGATCGCCGTCATCACGATCGATCGCCCCGAGCGGAAGAACGCCATGACGTTCGAGATGAACACGCAGCTCTTCGCGCTGCTCGACCGGGCCCGCGACGACGCCGACGTTCGCGCCGCTGTCATCACAGGAGTGCCAGGTTCCTTCTGTGCCGGCACCGATCTGTCAGCGCTCGCCGACGTGCCCGCCGAAGACCGCGCCAATCAGGAGGGTGACGCCTGGAGCACGCACGAGGGTTCGATGCTCGGCTTCACCAAGCCGCTGATCTGTGCCGTCGACGGACCCGCCGTCGGCTGGGGTGCCGAGCTGACCTCGATGTGCGACATCCGCATCGCCACGCCCAACGCACGCTTCGCCTGGAACTTCGTCCACCGGGGACTGGTGCCCGACGCCGGCGCCGGCACCTGGCTCCTCCCCCGCCTCATCGGCGTCCAGTCGGCGATGGACCTGCTGCTCTCCGGCGAGTTCCTGAGCGCCGACGCGGCGCTGCAGCGGGGGTACGTCTGGAAGGTCGTGCAGCCCGACGAGCTCGCCGCCACCGCCCTCGACACCGCCGTCCGCCTGTCACAGGGCTCCCCGTTCGCCGCGGCGCGGGTCAAGGATCTCGTGATGCGCGGTCTCGGCCGATCCTGGTCGGACCACCTCCCCATCCACCGCGGGGTTCTGGAGGAGTGCATGCAGTCCGACGACCACCGCGAGGGCGTCGCCGCCTTCCTCGAACGCCGCGACCCCCACTTCACCGGAACCTGACCGTGGACCCCGCCACGCCATCCCTCCGTCGTGCCGATGTAGCCAGACCGCCGTACCAGCGCACCAGAGCCCGGGATCGGTGGGTGGAGCCGATTCGTCGCAGGAAGCTCGGACTCAACGTCCGAGGAGCCGATGGACGAACTGGCGGTCGACGGTGATGCGCGGCGGGAGGGGTGGCCAGCGATGGCTCGTGAAGTCGATCTGCGGATCGGGTGCGGGACGCGGTTCCGCGAACACGTCATTGAGCCAGAGCGTGCGTTCGCTGAACCAGTAGCGAAGCATCGTCACGTCGCCGTCACCGAGATCGACGACGCAGCCTTCGGTGGTGAGGAATCCTCGCCACGACAGGTGGACGCCGTCGTAGTCGTCGGCCACGGACTGCCAGTCCGGAACCAGATGCCGACCGACTGAGGTCCGAACGGAGCGTTGATCGGCAAGGGTGAGCAGCGGAGCGATCACGTGGCGGTGCTGGTTGACGCCCGGGAGTTCCCAACCCGGGTGCGGCGCCGCGAGGTGCGGGTAGCGCGTCACGAGCGTCGCCCAGTCCACGGGTCCGTGGATCTCGAACACGCGCGCCTCGGGACGAACCGGCATCCACCATCTGGTCACGGGCCCCGTCTCGATCTCCCACGCCCCGACCATCTGCTCGAGCACCTCCGCCAGCGGGTCGGTCGCGGTCCACAGCCCGGCAGAGGTGAACTCTCCCGCCCCGTACACGTGGCCGTAATTTCGGAACAGGGGTACGAGCGCTTCGAGGCCCGGATGACCGTCGGTCCACCACTGCTGGCCGGTGCGCTCGAGCGGCGCGTTCAGTTCCACGACGAAGCGATCGGCGACCGCTTCGGCGATCGGCGCCCGACGCGCTGCCTGGCGGTAGGCGGCTGCAACCCACGCCGGCGCTTCCGAGATCCACGGGCCCGACTCCATCACGGCGGCGTACACCGCGGCATCCATCAACGTGCCGAACGACAGGTCGCCGACCCGATCGACGGCCGACGCCACCGCTGCCGGATCCGAGATCGGCGCCGTCGATGCCCAACCCCCACCCTCGAGAGGCCCAGCCTCGAGGACCGCCAACCACGACACGCCCAGCGGTGATGCCAGGACCGCATCCACCAGATCGCTGTCGAGAGGCACGCCCGCACGCTACGGGACACCCCTCCCCCGCCATCCAGAGGCTTTCGCCCGTCACCAGGCAGATGCCTGAGCCGCCGCCACCGGTCGCCAGCGGCCGGGCCCCGAATCGCCGGGGCAGCGCCAAGCACCAGCTCAGCGTGGTCGGGACGGGGAGATTCGAACTCCCGGCCTCCTGCTCCCAAAGCAGGCGCGCTAACCAAGCTGCGCTACGTCCCGGCGGGCGACAGCGTACTGAGCGCTGACCGTTTCAGCCGAGGACGATCGGACCACCGACCGAACTCGGTGGTGCGGGCCACCGGCGCTCCCCCACTGCGAGCCGCGCCTCGTCGAACGCCTGGCGGAGTTGGGCGACGTGCAGTGCGCCGCGACGATCCGTCGGATCGAGGTTGGTGGCGACCGTGACGACGTCGAGCATCGCCGCCCGGAACACGGGACCATGCCCGGCGTCGACGCCCGCCAGACAGTGCGCCAGCTCGTGCACGACCGTGGCGATCGTGCACTGCCCAGCGGCGATCCGAACGCTCGCCGGTCCCCCGGCGGCGACCTGTCGGTCACGTGCCGACGACGACGCGGCGTCGCGTCGAGCGGCGGTCACTGCCACCGGCGGTCCCGACCACCACGCCGTCGCCGTCAGTTCTGCCACCAGATCCTGCAGGCGTTCGAGTGGCAGTGTCGACTCCAGGTCGGTGCCGTCGAACGCGACCGCCTCGGCGGCGTACACCGCGGTCCGTTCGTCGTCGCGGCTGGCGATCATCGGTCCGCTCGACCGATTGCCCGCCTGCCGGACAGCCGGGCGCGACCGACATCGGCGCGATCGGCGGCAGCCGCCCCGGCCTGCCAGCCACCGACCTGCGCGGGACCAGCAGGGCGAGCCGTTCGTACTCGTCCGAAGTGCGTGGCGGCGAACTCCTCGACGCGGGCGCCACGCTGACGAAGTGCGAGCTCGGTCGACGCGCCCGGTGTCGCCTGACGGGCGGCGGCCAGCGCCTCGGAGTTCGCCGACTTCAGCAACTCCGAGATGCGCTCGGCGAAGCCGAACAGGAACGAGCGCCGGAACCGTTGCGTCGCCGCGGCCGTCGACCGGCGGATGGACGCCATCTGGCTGGCCGCCTGGGCGTGCAGCGAGTGGTACATCGTCTCGATGAGGTCGAGGTCGTCGGTGAACCCGGCGACGTGGGCGACCGTGCCGCTCGGCCCGGCCGCGAAGACGACCCGGGCGTCGTGCGCCTCGGCGACCGCCATCAAGAGGTACAGCCGCGCCCGGACGTATGCCCCGCGCCCCAGGACGACGTCGCGGACGCCGAGCTCGCCGCGGGCTGCGTCGCGGGCGAGGTGCTCGGGGTCGATGCGATGCCGGGCGATCAGCTCGGCCGCCTTGCGCGAGAATGCGTCCGCCTCGTGGACGTTGGCGGTCATCGCCGCTTTGTCCAAGAGTTTGCCCACTCGGGCAACCAGCGCCGAGTTGCTCTGTGTAGCTTCCCTCATCACCGGGAACGGTTCACCTCTTCTCCATTTCGAGCCGCATCGATCCCGAGCGTAGGAGCACATGGATTCGACAGGACTGCCGCAGTCGAACGAGCAGGACGTCGAGCGCACCGTCGATGGTCGCACGCTCCGACGGACCCGGAACCGGACCGCCGTGATCGTTGCCTTGCTCGACCTGATCAGCGAGGGCAACCTCGAGCCGTCCACCGGCGACATCGCCGAGCGGGCAGGCGTGTCCGACCGTTCGATCTTCCGCTATTTCGACGATCTCGACGATCTGGTGAGGACGACGATCAACCACGCCATCGCCGAAGCCCAGGTGTACGGCGCGGTCGAAGAACTCGGCGACGGGACCCTCGAGCAGCGGATCGAACGCTTCGTCGACGCTCGGATCCGGCTCTTCCTCCGGATGGACGGGCCGTTGCGCGTGGCCCGGATGCGTGCCGACACGATCCCGTCGATCGACACCGAGTTCGCGGCGATCATGGAGCTCACTCGTCGCCTCGTGCGCACGCAGTTCGGCCCCGAGCTCGACGCGCACCCGCAGCCCCAGCGCGATCAGCTCACCGACGCCGTGGTCGTGTTCGCCGCCTACGACACGTTCGCGATCCACACCCGCATGCTGCGTAACTCGACCCAGCAGATGCGCGAGTCACTCATCACCGCGCTCACCGCACTGCTGACGTCCCCGGTCCGCTGATCGGATCCGGGCAGCGTCGCGCCGGCCCGGTCTCGCGTGCTCGCTTCGCGGATGAAGTCCAAGGGCGAGAACCTCAGCCTTCCAAGCTGATGATGCCCAGTGAACGCTCTGCTCAGCAAGCATGCCGGCGTTCCGGACCGCATCGATGGGCGTGGGCGAGGGGCGAGTGAATCGGAGCGCCGAGGAACGCGCACCAGGATGACGTCGACCCACCCGGACCCGGCCGCTCAGAGCGCGGCGACGCCGTCGACCAGATCGGCGATGAGTTCTGGCGCAGGGACTGCGACGTAGTGCACACCGAGGATGCCCGGCGGCGGCGTGAAGCCCGGGGGCAGCGGAAACGACTGCAACACGAACAACGAACGTGATTGCAGGTGCACCGCGTCGTCCTCGATCCGCGCCGTGGCGAACGGCTGGACCCAGTCCTGGCCCGTTTCCGCCATCGAGTCGCCATCGATCACGAACCTCGCCACGGTGGCCGTCGCGTCCGGGGCGCTGGACGCGGCCACCGCCTCGGCGAGCCAGGCCGCGATCAGGTCGGATCCGGCGGCGTCCGGCTCGGCAGCGAGGGGCGGGCCGTCGGTCAACGGAAAGTGGCGGTTGAGCGCGTCACCGGACTTCACCTTCAGCCGCACCTGCGTGGGCCGGCCCGTCCCCGCCGTGCGCTCTGCCACGAACTGGTGCAACGTCACCACGCGCTCGCCCTCGTCGACGGTCACCTTTGACTTCACGAACGACGTGAGGTCGTCGTGGTCGACGACCTCGATCCGCACCCCCGCCCTCGACAGCGCCTCGGTGTCGAGGCCGGCGAGCACGAGCTGGGCCTCCAGGGCGTACGTGCGCACGGCACCGGGCACCGCCGGAGACCACCGCCCTGGCTCGAACCCGTCCGGAGGAGGCATCAGCGCTCCTCGGGGACGGAACTCGACCGCCCAGCGAGGTGGACGTTCGTGTGGAGCGGGTGACGGGAATCGAACCCGCCCTATCTGCTTGGAAGGCAGAGGTGCCACCACAACACTTCACCCGCGCGTTTCGGGCCTCACGCTACCCGCTGGCACGCAGGCAGAGCGGCCAGCGGGCACCGGCGGTTACCTCGAGGTCACGACAACTCCGACCAATGGACCGTTCACTGTGCGACCTAACCGTCCCTCGATGCCGGGTCGGTGGCATCAACGGGGGCGTTCTCAATTGGGCGATCGGGCGGTACGTCGACTCGGAACGAGCCACAGCGTTCCGCTCGCTCGAAGCGACGTTGCTCACGGCTTCGCACGGCGGCGAACCTCGGTGACGACGCGAACCCTCGCGAGCAGGTGAGCGGCGCCATCGTCTGGCTGCCTGCTCGACGCTGATCTCTACGCTGTGCCGATGCGAGGACTGCCGCTGCTCGACGAGCTCATGGCCAACGCCTGGCGTCCTGTCGTCGTGGAGACCCGCGGCGGCTGGCGCTACCGATGGGCGGAAGGCGTGACTCGCCGAGCGAACTCGGCGCTCGCCGTGGGTGCCGGCAGAAGCGTCGAAGAACTCGTGTCCCGAGCCGAATCGTTCTATGACGAGCGCGGTGTACCGGCGCGCATTCAGGTGACCACGGCGTCGGCACCACCGTCACTCGTCGCCTACCTCGGCGAGCGCGGCTATGAGTCATCAGCGAGAACATTCGTGGAGGCCGCGGCGACGGGCGAGGTGATCGATCGGACCCAATCACACGCCTCCGAGATCGAGATCACCGAGACGCCAACCGACGCATGGTTCGACACGTACTGGTCAGTCGAAGCCACCCGCGGCCGAACCGAGGCGGACGAGGCGGTGTGCCGCGGCGTCCTGCTGGCGCCGGATCTGCCGACCGCCTTCGTCGCCGCACGGCTCGGATCCGAGGTGGTCGGTGTCGGCCAGCTCGTGATCGAACGAGACTGGGGCGGCGTTCAGTGCATGGCCACCGATCCCGCTCACCGTCGCCGAGGCGTGGCGAAGGCCGTCCTCAACGGGCTGGCCCAGGAAGCGTTCCGACGCCAGGTCGCCCAGATGTATCTCGCTGTCATGGCGGACAACGACGCCGGCATTTCCCTGTACGAGGACTCGGGGTTCGGCGCCGTCCACGAGTACTGCTACTACGCCCGTCCCGATCACTGACTGACGTGCCCCGCAGTCCCGGGACCGCCGATGCACGCGAGACTTGCCCATGGCAGCAACGACGATGGCGAGTTGGACCACCGTGACCATCGATTGTGCCGACGCCGAAGTCGTCGCCACCTTCTACTCGCGCTTGTTCGGCTGGGAGATCTCGGATCGAGACGGACCGGACTGGCTCCAACTCCGCAACCCCGATGGTGGCGTCGGCCTCAACATCCAGGCCGAGTCGACGTACGAGCCTCCGGTGTGGCCCGAGCAGTCGGGACGGCAAGCCAAGATGATGCACTTCGAAGTCCTCGTCGCCGACCTCGACGCCGCCGTGCAGCTCGTCCTCGCGTGTGGCGGGACCGAGGCGCCTCATCAGCCAGCCGATCGAGACCGCACCCGCATCCGCGTCATGCTCGACCCGGCCGGACATCCGTTCTGCGTGTTCGTGGACGGCGAGTAGCTCTCGGTAGGTTCTCGACTCGTGTCGACCTCCAACCACCTGCAGGCCGGTCCGAAGCGGTGAATGTCCCCTTCGGCTTCTCGTGGACTCGGCGCAAGAACGGCGATGTCATCATCGAGCACCACGGTCGACAAGCCACCGTGTTGCGTGGCCGCAAGGCTGAGGAGTTCGTCGGCGACGTGGCGATGGGGGACGATCAAGAGGTGATGGCCAGGGCAACCGGCAACTACAAGCGCGGCAACGAACGAATGAGTCGGGACCACCCACGAAACCGGTGAGGCCGCCGCAGGTCGCCCCCGAACGCAAACCCGACGCGAACTGCCACTACGCAGTGGGTTGCATGAGTTCGATGCGGTTGCCGAAGGGGTCGGCGACGTAGACGCGGTCGTACCCATCGAGCGGCTCGTCGTCGTTGACGACGAACCCCGCCGCGGCGACCGCACCGGCGATGCTGCGTACGTCGTCGACAATGAACGCAGGGTGCGCTTTGGTCGCCGGCCGGAAGTCGCCGTCGACGCCGAGGTGGACCTTCAGATCGCCGTCCTCGAACCAGCAGCCACCGCGAGCTGCGAGGTGGTCGGGTTTGGGAACGTCCGCGATGCCGAGGAGTCCCTCGTAGAAGGCGACCGCCTCAGCCTCTCGTCCTGCCGGCATCGCCAGCTGAACATGATCGAGACGGACTACTCGCACGGCACCATTCTGGCTGGGCAGGTGAGGCGGCACGTGGCCCCCGCCGAGCACCCGCGTTTCTGTGCACCCCGACGGTCTGAACTCGAGAGCGCCGATCGGCAAGCTCTGATCTCGTACGGATCACGATGGCAGGCGAACGGCGACGCCAGGAAGATCGTCGAACCCAGTTCGGTCTGCGGTCACAACAGTGCGGGCGGTGGCCCGGGCAGTGGCGGCAATGATCAGGTCGTGTGCTCCACGCGGCGTGCCTCGCGTGCGAACGACGACGAGCAGCGCCGTGTGCGCCGCGAGCGACCTCGACGTCGTAACCGACGATCGGCAGCGTTGCGATGACCTCGTCGAGAAACTGCCTCCGAGCCGACTTGCGCTTCCCTGTGGAGATCTCCACGCCCACTCCGAGCTCGGCGATCGTGATCGCGGCGATCGCGGGTTCGTCGTCGTCGTCGATCAGTTCGTCGAGGTCAAATCCGTCTCGCTCGACCTCGATCAACACGCTGGTGTCGAGCAGCAACGCGCTCAGAACCGCTCCTCGACGACGAGCGACCTGCGCAATTCCGTGATCTCGTCAGTCCAAGCCCGGTCGGGGCGACGCCGGCGAAGCAGCGCTTTCACGTCTCTACCGGAGGCGGCTCGAGCGGGTTCCAGTTGGGCCACCACTCGACCGCGACGAACAATCGTGTAGATCTCGCCTCGGTGCTCGACGCCATCGAGGAGGTCTGCGAACCTCCGCGAGGCCTCCGTGGCGGTCACCTCCGGCACGGATATCAGATTATCTGATCCGACCTCCAGTCGCAAGAGCGGCGGCCGCACGACGCGGGCAGGAGCGGTTCGGACGACCATGCACTCACGGCGGCGCCGGCGGCTCCTTCGACGCGATCGATCGACATCGGTGACATGGTTCGAGCGCTAGCTGGGTACCGCACACGCCCCGACCCCGAGGAGGACCTGTGCACACCAGCAAGATCGAGGGTGCCGATGGCTGAGATCGGCTACTTCTTGTCCAGCGAGGACCACCATCCGAGGGACCTCGTCGAGCATGCCCAGCTCGCCGAACGCCACGGCATCACCTCGCTGTGGATCTCGGACCACTTCCACCCCTGGCTCGACGAGCAGGGCCACAGCCCATTCGTCTGGGGAGTGATCGGAGGCATCGCCGCCACCACCGCGAACGTCCAGGTGACCACGGCCGTGACCTGCCCGATCATGCGCATCCACCCGGTGATCGTCGCCCAGGCGGCGGCGACCGCCAGCCTGCAACTCCAGGGACGCTTCCGCCTCGGCGTCGGCAGCGGCGAAGCGCTCAACGAGCACGTGCTCGGTGACCGGTGGCCCTCCACCGACGAACGCCTCGACCGGCTTCGTGAAGCGGTCGAGGTGATGCGAGCGCTGTGGACCGGCGAGCAGATGTCGCACCACGGCGCCAATTTCGTCGTCGACCGGGCTCGCCTCTACGACTGCCCCGAGGCGCCGATCCCGGTGCCGATCTCGGCGTTCGGCCCGAAAGCACTCGACCTGGCGATCGACATCGGCGACGGGTTCATGACCGTCAATCCCGACGCCGAATCGTGCAACCGATACAACACCGACGGCGGCCGCGGCCCGACCCAGGGCGGCCTCAAAGTGTGCTGGGGTCCCGACGAGAATGCCGCCGCCGAACTCGTCCACACGCTGTGGCGCAACCAGGGCGTCAGCGGCGAGTTGTCCCAGGAACTGCCGATGCCGGCCCACTTCGACCAAGCGAGCGAACTCGTGACGGTCGAATCGATCAAGGAACAGGTCGCCTGCGGACCGGATCCCGAACGCCACGTGGCGGCGATCAAGGAGTACGTCGACGCCGGGTTCGACGAGATCTACATCAACCAGATCGGGCCGGACCAGGCGGGGTTCTTCGACTTCTTCGACGCCGAAGTTCGCCCCCGCCTGTGACACGCCCTGGTGAGGCACGCCGATCCGGCCGGTCTCACTACCTCGTTCGGAAGATGCTGTAGCCGCCGGGGCCGACGATGCACCCGAGGACGATCAGCACCACGCCCCACACGATCTGGCCCTGGAACAGTTGGACGATGCCGACCACCACCAAGATGGCGGCGATGATCCACAACAGCGTTGCACTCACGTTGCTCCTTTCGGCGGCCCACCGCGGATCGGTGCGCCGCTGACGGGCGACGTACTACCGCGGCGCGGTGTGACCGAAACCGGCGCGCCCGGGCGGGCGTCGAGCTGAGTCAGCGCGGCGTCACTTGACCTCGAGTAGGTCGACGACGAAGACGAGGGTCTCGTTCGGCTTGATCACACCGCCGGCACCGGCCGCGCCGTAGCCCATGTGCGGCGGGATCGTCAGCGTGCGCCGGCCGCCGACGCGCATGCCCTGCACCCCGTCGTCCCAGCCCTGGATCACCTGGCGGGCACCGAGCCCGAACGTGAACGGCTCCATCCGATCCCAGGACGCGTCGAACTGCTCACCGGTCGACCACGCGACCCCGACGTAGTGGACCGTGACCGACGAACCAGGGGTCGCCTCCGCACCGTCGCCGACGGTGTCGTCCTTGACGACGAGGTCGGCGGGCGGGGTTCCATCGGGGATGTTCACATCGGGCTTGCGCATGCCGGCCAACCTAGCGGCGCGGGCAACGAGGCAGCCCTCCGGCGACACCGCCGTCGGGGCCCCAACCGACCGCACGGCCGCCCGCCGACTGACACAATGCGCACATGCCCGGCGCCTTCCTGCACCCGTTCGCCAAGCCCACCCGACCCGCGTTCGTGACCATCGTTCGCGGCGACGGGGCGACGCTGTGGGATGCGGACGGCCGCGAGCTGATCGACGCCATGGCCAGCCTCTGGTACTGCCAGATCGGGCACGGCCGCCGCGACATCGCCGACGCCGTCGCCGACCAGATCTCGACCCTCGAGGCGTACTCCTGCTTCGACCCGTTCACCAACGAACCGGCCGACACCCTCGCCGCCCGCATCGCCGACCTCTCCCCCATCCCCGACGCCCGCGTCTTCTTCGCCGGGTCGGGATCCGAGGCCGTCGACACGGCGATGAAGCTCGCCCGCCTGACCCACGTCCTCGCCGGCCACCCCGAACGGCGCCTGATCATCACCCGCACCCGCGGCTACCACGGCACCAACTACGGCGGCACCAGCGCCCAGGGCATCGCCCTCAACCGCGAGGGGTACGGCGAACTGCTCGCCGACGTCGTGCAGGTGCCCGCCGACGACAGCGAAGCACTCTCACGGCTGATGGCCGACCGCTCCAGCGAGGTCGCCGCCGTCATCACCGAACCGGTGCAAGGCGCCGCCGGTGTCTTCCCACCGGTGGACGGGTATCTCACCGAACTGCGGCGGCTCTGCGACCAGCACGGTGCGCTGCTCGTGTTCGACGAAGTGATCACCGCGTTCGGGCGGCTCGGCTCGTGGTTCGGCGCCGAGCACTACGGCGTGACACCCGACCTGACGACGTTCGCCAAGGGCGTCACGTCCGGCTACCAACCACTCGGCGGCGTCGTCCTCGGTCGCGCCGTGTGCGACGCGCTGGAGTCGGATCCCGACTTCTTCCTCCGCCACGGCTACACGTACTCGGGGCATCCGACGGCATGCCGGGCAGCGCTCGCCAACCTCGACGTCATCGAACGCGACGGGCTGCTCGCCGCGGCGCGCTCGATGGGTGGACGACTGGAGGCCGGGTTGCGGGCGCTCCAAGCCGACGGCGCAGTGGCCGCCATCCGCGGCGAGGTCGCCATCTTCGGCGCCGCGATGCACCCCGACCGTGACGCCGTCAAGGTCCGCGACCGGATGCTCGAACTCGGTGTGATCACCCGGGCGATCGGCAGCGACACGGTGACCTTCTGTCCCCCGCTGGTGACGACCGACGCCCAGGTCGATCGCATCGTCGACACGTTGGCGACGGCGCTCGCCGACGTCGCCCGAGGCTGATGTCGAGCCTCCCATGACATTTGTCATCGCTACTGTCACGATCGCCCATCGCGTGGAAAGATGGCTGCCGTGACCGATCTCTCCCAGCCGGCGCCGCTCTACAACCCGTTCGATCCCGGGTTCCGCGCCGACCCCTACTCCTTCTACGACACGATGCGCGCCTACGCGCCGGCGATCGCCACGCCGCTCGGGCTCGTCGTGTTGACGCGGTACGACGACGTCGCCAGCGCCCTGCGCAGCGGCGACTTCAGCCGCGACGTCGAAGAACACGCCACACCGGTCGCCGGACAGCGCCAGCGGGTTCGACGTGGCGCCAAGAGCATCCTCAACCTCGACCCGCCCGACCACACCCGGTTGCGCCGGCTGGTGTCGAAGGCGTTCACGCCGTCGGCGATCGATGCCCTGCGGGCGCGGGTCGAGGTGCAGGTCGACGCCGTGCTCGACCGCGCCGCCGAGGCGGGACGGATGGAACTCGTCGACGACCTCGCATTCCCGGTGCCGTTCCAGGTGATCTCCGACCTGCTGGCGATCCCCAGCGACCGCAGCGAGGAGATGCGCGCCTGGAGCCAGCGGCTCACCGCCTCGCTGGAACCGACCGCCACCGACGACGAGCTCGAGGCATCGGGGAACGCCTTCGAACTGATGAGCGACTACCTCACCGAGATCATCGACGCCCGCCGCCGCGACCTCGGTGACGACGTGCTGTCAGCGCTGATCCTCGCCGAAGAAGCAGGCGAGCGGCTGTCGACCGAGGAACTGCTGTCGTTCGTCGTGCTGCTCTACGTCGCCGGTCACGAGACGACGGTCAACCTCATCGGCAACGGTCTGCTCGCCCTCGTGCGCAATCGCGACGAGCTCGTCCGCTGGCGCGACGACGACGGGCTCGACGCCCACGCCGTCGACGAGCTGTTGCGCTTCGACGGTCCGGTGCAGCACACGGTGCGGGTGGCGATGACGCCGATGACCTACGGCGAGGGCGACCGACGCGTCGACGTCGAGCCAGGCGGGACGGTGCTGTGCGTGCTCGGCGCGGCGAACCACGACCCGGCCGTGTTCGACGACCCCCACGCCCTGCGGCTCGACCGCCCCAATGCCAACCGGCACCTGGCGTTCAGCGCCGGCATCCACTACTGCCTCGGCGCCTCGCTGGCGCGGCTCGAGGCGTCCGTGGCGATCGGGCGGCTGATCCGCCGCTTCGACTCGATCGAGCTGCTCGCCGAGCCGACGTTCCGCGACCGTCTGACGATCCGCGGCGTCGAGCGGATGGAACTGGCGGTCAACTAAGCAACGGTTGGGGCCTGGCCCCAACCGTTGCTTGGTCGCTCAGCCCCAGACTTCGCGGACCTTCTCGTAGACGCCCTGGTCGTAGGAGAACTCGACCAGGTTGCCGTCGGGGTCCGAGAGCATGCAGACGTAGCCGATCGGATCGGGCATCATCCGCGCCGGGAAGGCGAGACAGCCCGCAGCCTCGCCGCGGGCAGCGATGGCGTCGACGTCGTCCTTCGTCGGCAACTCGATGCCGAAGTGGTCGAACGGCGTCAGCGTCGAGATCGGAGCCGGCGCGAACGGATCCTTGTCCGGGAAGAACTGCGCCAGCACGAGGATGAACGGATGATCGCCGCCATCGGAATGGCCGAGCCAGGCGCCGTACCCGTCCTCGTCCTCACGCTTGTCGAGCAACTCCATCGGCGTGTACTCGAGGTACCACTCGATCGTCTTGTCGATGTCGGCGACGCGCAACGCGATGTGCGTCCACCGGGCCACCGTCGGCCGAAGCTCGTGGTTCGGCGCGGTCATCTCACTCATTGGTCCACCCTTCCGGAATCTGCGGCTCGTCGCCGCCCTTGACCCACAGCACGAACGTGTTGCCCCACGGGTCGGTGAAGGCACCGTTGAAACCGTTGAACTCCGCCCAGTAGTGGTCGCGCCACAACTCGGTGGCCCCACGCGACGTCGCCTCGTCGATGATCCGTTCGAGCGAATCGTCGTCGCTGACGAGGATCCACGTGCGCGCCGTGTGACCAGCGGTCGGGTCGGCCAGCGTGCGCGGCTCGACGCCGGCGGGGTCCGGGTGCGGGCGAGCGTTGGCGGCATTGAAGATGCCCATGTGCAAGTTGCCCGTCGGGCCCTGCGAGCCGTCGTCGACCTGGAAGTTCTGGCCGGGGACGATGCGGTGGAAGACGTTGGCCGGTCGCGGCTCGACCTCCCAGCCGAAGACGGCGTTGTAGAACTCCGCCGACGCCTCGGGATCGGAGGACGGGAAGTCGACGAAGATCAAGCGTGTTCGGATACGTCATGTGGGCGACTAGTAGGCGGACGGAGTCCGATGGTCAGACCATCGGTCCGATACGGTGGTACGGGAGACCAGGCGGTCGTTGGTCCCGTCCCGTCGCTGACCGAGTGGCTAACGTCACGGAAACCGGATCGCGGCCAGACCAACTGACCGTCGGACCCGCCACCTCCCGAGCATTGGCAGGACGATGACGACGATTGACAGCCCCGCCCCTCCCTTCCCGTTCGAACCGATCGACGCGCGAGACGCTGAGCGCGCAGATCCGCGATCAACTCCTCGAACGCATCATCATCGGCGATCTCGAGCCCGGCGCTCGCGATGCCCTCCGAGCGCGACCTCTCCGAACAGTTCCGCGTCGCCCGCACGTCGGTCCGTGAAGCGATCCAGGGACTGCTGTCGCTCGGCGTCATCGAACGACGCGGCAACCGCTCGTACGTGGTCGAACACCTCCCCGACGTCAACGTCGACCAACTCGACGACCGCAAGGAAGTTCGTGCGCCAGTTGTTCGAGACGCGCCGAGCTCCTCGAGCTGCCGATCATCGACCTCGCCGCCGAACGGGCGAGCAGCGACGAACGCGCCGAGATCCACGCCCTCGCCGCCCGCTTCCGCAGCGAGATGGAGCTGGCCGAGTTCCGCGAGCTCGACCAGGCGTTCCACTCGCTGATCGCCCGAGCGTGCGGCAACCCGCTGCTCGTCGAGGTGTACGGCAAGGTGCTGGCCCGGCTGTTCCGCTCCGAGGACTTCGAAGCGATGTTGTCGAGCGACGCCAACCAAGAGGAGGTGCGACGCATCGTCGACGCAGGCCGCCGAGCAACATGCCGCCCTCGCCAGCGCCGTCGCAACCGGCGACGTCGACGCCGCCGTCACCGAAGGCACGGCCCACCTCGCCTCGGTCGAGCGGGGCATGATCGACCGCCTGATCTGAGTCGACTGTACGTTCGTCGCGCTCGGTAACGAACGTCCGGGTGCCGGCCTGCCGGCGTGCGGCGACAGGGAAGCGCCAGCGACGAGCCGCAGTTCGGCCGACCAGCCGTGGCCACCAGCCGTGGCCAACCACCGGGGTGTGGTGAGGTCGAACCGGTGTGTTATGGTCAGACCATCAGACCGAAAGACCATCCTGAGATCGGGAGGCCGCGATGATCACCGGCATGAACCACGCGGTCCTCTACGTCCGCGACGCGCGTCGCCAACAGGCGCTTCTACACCGACGTGCTCGACTTCGAGACCGTCATCGAGCACCCCGACGGCCAGTTCGTCTTCATGCGCGCCCCGGCCTCGGGCAACCACCACGACATCGCGCTCTGTTCACGCATCGGCCCGATCCGCCGGCGCCTCGACGGCCGGTCGCACCACGGTCGGCCTGTACCACCTCGCCTGGGAGGTGGCCGACGCTCGACGAACTCGAGAACGATCGCGATCGCCTCGCCGAGGCCGGCGCCCTGCGTCGGCGCCTCCGACCACGGGGTCAACAAGAGCCTCTACGCCAAGGACCCCGACGGCCTCGAGTTCGAGGTGATGTGGCTCGTCCCGCCCGACCAGTGGGGCGACGAGGAGCACGAGGCGATCGTGCGACCGCTCGACCTGGCCGGCGAACTGCTCCGCTTCGCGATCGACCGCGGGAGCATGCGTCGTGACGGTGCACGGCTCGACAACCAGTACTGCCACTTCTTCGACGACGACGCAGTTCGTCGCGACCGACCGTGACGGCTTCCGCCGCCGGATCATCACCGGCGAGCACCTCCAGCTCTGCTTCTGGCGCATCGACGGCGGCGCCACGGGCTCGTTCCTGCACAACCACGACCGACAACGAGCAGCTCGGCATCATCATGCGCGGCGCGCTCGACTTCCGCATCGGTGACCCCGACGACGAACGCCGCGCCGTGCTCAACGCCGGCGACGTGTACCTCGCGCCGCAGTCGATCTGGCACGGCGACTCGATCTTCATCGGCGACGACGAGTACGGCGAGTGCTGGATCCTCGACGTGTTCGCTCCGCCGCGCGACGACCTGCATCGCCGCGGAGCTCGGCAGCCGATGACCGCACGCAAACGGAACGGCGACGGCGAGCAACCGATGACCGCGACTGGCGGCTCGCCGTCGACATCGGCGGCACGTTCACCGACGTCGTCCTGCTCGACGCTGCGACCGGGCGACGTCGTCGTCGACAAGACGCTGACCACGCCGTCGAACCCGCTCGACGGCGTGCGCACCGGGCGTCGCGCAGCTGCTCGCCCGGGCCGGCGTCAGCCCGGTCGACATCACGGCGCCGATCGTCCACGCCACGACGCTGATCACCAACGCGCTGATCGAGGGCAAGACCGGCCGGGCCGGCGCTCGTCACCACCGACGGGCTTCGGCGACACGCTGCTGATCCGCGACGAGCACCGCTACGACATGTACGACCTGCAGATCGAGTTCCCGGCGCCGCCGATCCCGCGCGACGCTGACGTTCGAACTCGACGAGCGCGACCGGCCGCCGGCGAGGTCGTCGTCGACGCCGACCGACGACGACGCTCGCCGCGCTCGCCGACGCCGCTCGCGCGCGGCGCAGGTCGAGGCGGTCGGCGATCTGCTTCCTCAACTCCTACGTCAACCCCGCCAACGAGCGGCGTCGTCGCCGACCACCTGCGCCGCGAGCTCGGCGTGCCGGTGTGCATCTCGGCCGAGGTCTCGCCGCAGATCCGCGAGTACCCGCGCATGATCACCACGGCCTGCAACGCGGCGACGATGCCGGTGATCGGGCCGTACCTCGACGAGCTGCAGAAGTGGCTCGCCGGCGAGGGCTTCGGCGGCTCGGTGCTGATGATGCTCTCCAACGGTGGCGTCGTGTCGGCCGACGACGCCGCCCGCATCCCGATCCGCCTCGTCGAGTCCGGCCCGGCGGCCGGCGCGCTCGCCGGCAGCTGGTTCGCCGATCGGCTCGGCGAGGACCGCCTGCTGTGCTTCGACATGGGCGGCACGACCGCCAAGGCGTGCCTCATCGAGCACGGCGAGCCCGAGCTGACGAACACGTTCGAGGTCGCCCGCGTCTACCGCTTCAAGAAGGGCTCGGGCTTCCCGGTGTCGGTGCCCTCGGTCGACCTCGTCGAGATCGGCGCCGGCGGCGGCAGCGCTCGCCCGCACCGACCACTTCGGCCTGCTCAAGGTCGGCCCCGAATCGGCCGGCGCCGAACCCGGGCCCGGCGTCGTACGGCCGCGGCGGCACCGAGCCCGCCGGTCACCGACGCCGACCTCGTCGCTCGGCCTGCTCGACGCCGGCAGTCTTCCTCGGCGGCGACATGCCGCTCGACGCCGACGCCGCCGCCAGCGCCGCGCGCCAAGCGTCGGCGACGCAGCTCGGCCTCGACGTCGTCGACACCGCCGCCGGCATCCACGAGATCGTCAACCAGAACATGGCCGCCGCCGCCCGCATGCACGCCGTCGAGCAGGGCGTCGACCTGCGCGGCGTCACCGTGCTCGCCTTCGGCGGCGCCGGCCCGGTCCACGCCTGCGGCGTCGCCGAGCTGCTCGAGTCGCGACGCGGGTCATCTTCCCGGTCAACGCCAGCGTGCTGTCGGCGTTCGGCACGCTCGTGTCACCCGGTGCGCATCGACCTCGCCCGCGTCGATGCGCCCGCCGGCTCGACGCGATCGACGCCGACCGAGCGCGACGCGCTGCTCGACGAGCTGCGCGCCGAGGGCCGTCGGGTGCTCGCCGCCGCCGGCGTCGACGCCGACGACGGTCCAGCTTCCGCTACGGCATCGACGCCCGCTACCTCGGCCAGGGCAACGAGGTCACCGTGTGGGTCGGCGAGGGCGACGCGTGGCCCGGCCGACCGACGCCGAGCGTGCGTCGCCGCGTTCGAGGCCGAGTACCGACGCATCTACGGGCTGACGATCCCCGACGTCGGCGTCGAGGTCGTCACGTGGCGGCTCGCCGTCGTCGCGCGCCGCCGACCCGCGTCGAGCCGGACGCCCGTCGCCGCCGGGCACCGGCGCCGACCCCGAGCGGCACCGCGTCCGGTGCGTCTTCGGCCGCGGCGCGCGGCGCCGTCGACACGCCGGTCTACCAGCGCGCCCGCCCTCGGCGCCGGCGACCGTTTCGACGGCCCGGCGATCGTCGAGGAGCGCGAGACCACCGCCGTCGATCCGCCCCGGCTGGAACGTCGAGGTCGCCGCCGACGGCAGCCTCATCGCCACCCGGGTCGCGCACGGACCAGATCAGCGAGAACGGAGCGACGTCATGACCCGCACGTTCGATCCGATCGAGCTCGAGATCCTGCTGGCAGAGCCTGATCGCCACCGTCAACGAGCAGGCCCGGGCGCTGCAGCGCGCGGCGTTCAGCCCGATCGTGCGCGAGGCCGGCGACCTCGCCAACGCCGTGTTCGACCGCCGCGGCCGGATGGTCGCCCAGGCCGTCACCGGCACGCCCGGCCACATCAACTCGCCTGGCGATGGCCGTCGGCAACATCCTCGACGAGTACCCGATCGACACGCTCGAGCCGGGCGACGTGCTCGATCACCAACGACCCGTACAAGACGGCCGGGCAGCTGCTCGACGTCACCGTGCTCGTGCCCGGTGTGGCGCAACGGCCGGGTGATCGCCTTCTTCGGCTCGACGATCCACCACACCGACGTCGGCGGCTACGGCATCGGCGCCGGCGGCCGCGACGTGTTCGAGGAGGGCCTGTGGATCCCGATCGTCAAGCTGATGAAGCGGCGGCGAGCGCAACGACGACGTGTGGAAGTTCATCCTCTCCAACGTCCGCCAGCCCGACCACATGGCCGGCGACCTGCACGCCCAGATGGCCTCCGGCGAGGTCGGCGCCCAGCGCCTCGCGCTCGCTGTGCGACCGCCACGGCCTCGACGACATCGAGGAGCTCGCCGACGAGATCATCGTCGCGGTCCGAGGCGGCCACCCGGGCCAGCATCCGCGAGCTGCCGGCCGGCACGTACCGCGTCCGAGGCGCTGCTCGACCTCGCCGACGGCAGCGAGATCGAGATCGTCTGCGCGATCACCGTCGACCCGATCGCGGCGAGATCACTCGTCGACTACGCCGGGCTCGTCCGGCGCCAGCCCGCTGGGGCATCAACGTCGTCAAGAACTACACCCACGCCTACACGACGTTCACGGTGCGCTCGGTGCTCAACCCCGAGCTGCCGAACAACCACGGCAGCCTCGCGCCGATCAAGGTCGAGGCCCCCGAGGGCTCGATCGTCAACGCCGTGTCGCCGCAGCCGTGCACCGCCCGCCACGTCGTCGGCATGTTCCTGCCCAACGCGCTGCTCAAGGCGCTCGCCCAGATCCGCCCGAGCAGGCGATGGCCGAGGGCTCCGGCGCGGTGTGGACGATGCAGGTCAGCGGCAACCACGACGACGGCAGCCCGTTCATCACGGCGATGTTCACCTACGCCGGTGGTGTCGGTGCCCGCGCCGACAAGCCCGGCCTCGTCGCCTGCTCGTACCCGACCGGCGTCGCCGCCGTGCCGATCGAGGTCGTCGAGGCGTCGGCGCCGATCCGCTTCCACCGCAAGGAGCTGCGGCCCGGCATCCGGCGGCGCCGGCGCGCCAGACGGGCGGGCTCGGTCAGACGATCGAGTTCACCGTCGACACCACCCGCCCGTGGCAGCTCAACGCCGTCACCAGCCGGCTCGCCGACGCCGCCGGAGGGCATCTTCGGTGGCGAGCCGGGCGCGACCGGGTCGTTCACCGTCAACGGCGAAGCCGGTCACGCACCCAGGCCCGCATCACGCTGCAGCCCGGCGACGTCGTGCGCCTCGACCTGCCCGGTGGCGGCGGCTACGGCGCCGCCGACGACGCCGTGCTCGCCGGAGCCGGAGGCAGCTGAACCCGTGACTGCGGCGACCGGCTCGGCGACGAACGGCAGCGACGCGCAGGCGACGCTGACGCCGACTCGTGGCGACAGAGCGGTCGCGGCGCGGTCCCGACGCGGCCGTTCCTCGTGCTTCGAGGCGCCCGACGGGGCGGTCGCCGAATGGACCTACGGCGAGTTCGACGAGCTCGTGGCACGCGTCGCCACGACGTTCGCCGAGGCACGGCGTCGGCCCTGGCGCCGGCGTCCACCTGGCGCTCACCAACTCGCCGGCGTTCGTCGCCGCTGTGGCTCGCCGCCACGGCGCTCGGAGCGTGGATCGTGCCGTCCGACCCGCATGGCCACGGCGCCCGAGCTCGCCGGGCACATCGCGCGCACCGCCCCGGCGGTCGGGCTGTGCGCCGCCACCCGCGCCGACGCGTACCGCGACGGCGTCTCCACCGGCGGGCTGCGCGGTCTCTCGATCGTCGAGGTCGACGAGACCGACAGCACGCCGCTGCCGACGTGGTCGCCAACGATGCCGACCGGGACCGCTGCCCTGCCCGCATCGACCCGCGGTCGGTCGCCGGCGGTGATGTTCACCTCGGGCACGACCGGGCGCCCAAGGGCGTCGAGATCACCCAGGCCAACTACGCGCTTCGCCGGCACGACGATGGCCGCGGCCGCCGGGCTCGAAGCCGACGACCGGCAGCTCGTCGTGCTGCCGCTGTTCCACGCCAACGCCCAGTACTACTCGTTCGCCTCGGCAATCGCGGTCGGTGCGTCGGTCGCCCTCATGCACACGTTCTCGCGCCAGCGGCTTCCTCGCCCAGGCGGCCCGCCACGGCGCCACGCACGCCAGCCTCTTCGCCGCGCCGATGCGGATGATCCTCGCCCGCGGTCGGGCACTGACCGCCGACGACGGACTCCCCGAGCTGCGTCTGCGGCACTGCTGGTACGCGAAGAACATCACCGACGACCAGTACGAGACGCTCGCCGACTGGCTCGGCTGCCGTCCCCGCCAGCTGTACGGGATGACCGAGACGATTCCCGCCGTGCTCACCGACTCGCCGACCGACCCGCGCCCCGACGCCATGGGCTATGTCACCATCGGCTGCCAGGTCGACCTCCACGACGAGTCGGGCAACCCGGTCGGGCCCGGCGACCGTGGGCGAGATCGTCGTCGGTGGCGAGCCGGGCATCACCCTGTTCGCCGGCTACCTCGACGACCCGACCACCACCGCGGCCTCGCTACCGCGGCGATTGGTTCCGCACCGGTGACCGGGCATGGCGCGACGACGAGCGGGCGGTTCTTCTTCGACGGTCGTCGCGCCGACGTGCTCAAGGTCGCCGGGGAGAACGTCTCCGTCGTCGAAGTCGAAGCGGTCCTCGGCGCCCACCCGACGTGCTCGAGGTCGTCGTCGTCGGTGCACCCGACCCCATCCGCGACGAGGTGCCGGTCGCCTTCGTCGTCCCCGCCGGCAGCGACCCGCAGGCGATCGTCGACGACAGCGAGCGCAGCGACGCCCTCGCCCAGGAGCTCGACGCGTGGGCAGCTGCCAGACTGGGCAAGGCGAAGCGACCACACCGCTACGTCGTCGTCGCTGATCTCCCCCGTACCAGCGTCGGCAAGATCCGCAAGTTCCTGCTCACCGAAGCCGCGTCACGTTCGGGGTCAGACCCCGAAGGTGACCGATCCCCGCCACCCCAGCGCGGAGGTTCCCACGTGACCAGCACCCACCCCACCGGCGCCCGCAAGGCCACGATCGACCCGGGCCTGCTCGCCGAGCTCGAACGGTCGGTCGACGACGTCAGCCGCGCCGTCATCCCGCCGGCCGAGCTCTACACCTCCCCCGAGTTCTCGCGTTCGAACGCGAAGCACTGTTCGCCCACGAGTGGTTGTGCGTCGGACGCGCTCGAGCGGATCCCCAACCCGGGCGACTACTTCACCGTGACGATCTGCGACGAGCCGATCATCGTCGCCCGCGACAAGGACGGTGAGGTGCACGCCATGTCGGCCGTCTGCCAGCACCGCGGCGATGCAGGTCTGCGACGGGCAGGGCAACTGCATTCCAAGTTCACCTGCCCCTACCACCACTGGAGCTACGACCTCGACGGCCGCCTGCTCGGCGCCCCGGCGATGGAGCGCACCGAAGACTTCAACAAGACCGACTTCCCGCTGCCCAAGCTCGCCGGTCGAGCTGTGGCAGGGCTTCGTCTTCGTCAACCTCGACCTCGACGCCGAGCCGCTGACTCCGACGCTGCGCCGCTACGAGCCGTTCATCGCCAACTACGACCTCGCCAACGCCGTCTGCCCCGGCACCTTCACCCTCCCGAACCGCCCGTGGAACTGGAAGGTGATGTTCGAGAACTTCAACGACGGCTACCACGCCAACCGCCTCCACCAGATCGTGCAGGACTTCTGCCCGAGCAACATGAGCGAGTTCCCGGTGCCGTGGGACGACGACTCCAACGTCATCTTCCGCATCGACGGCTACACCCACATCGACGGTGGCTTCAACGCCACCCACCACTGCGATCATGCCGGTCTTCCCCAACTTGACCGAGGAGGAGCGGTGCCGTTCGACGTTCGCCCTCGTGCCGCCCACCCTGTGCCTCGGCACCGCGCCGGACCAGGCGTTCTTCTTCATCGTCCGCCCGACCGGCCCGGAGACCGATCGACATCGAGATCGGCTACATCTTCCATCCGTCGGCGCTCGAGGACCCGCTGTTCGAGCACAAGCTGAAGCTGCGCCGACGTCGGCGTGCAGGTCTTCGTCGAACAGGACAACGACGCCACCACCAAGGTGCAGCGCGGCCTGCGCTCCCGCTACGCCCCGCGCGGTCGCTACTCGTGGCAGGAGGAGAGCCACGTGCAGTTCAACCGTTGGCTCGTCCAGCGTTACCGGCGACACGCCGACGACACCAACGTGCCCGTCTCGCTCGCCTCGCGACGGGCCGGCTGAGCGCCGTGGCCGCCAACATCGTCGGCGGTGCTGCCGCCTGGCGCGGCGACGAGATCGCTGACGACACCGACTGGATGTATCGCCTCGACGACATCGACGCCGTCGTCGACCACGCCCGCCGACTCGCCGCGCCACTGCGCGACGGTGAGCGCACGCTCGCCGAGATCGGGCGCGCCGACGCCGAGATCGACTCGGTGGTCGAGCTCGCCGCATCGATCCGCGGCCAGCTGATCGACGGGCGCGGGTTCGCCCTCGTGCGCGGACTGCCCGTCGACCAACTCGACGACATCGAGAACCAGGTTCTCTACTGGATGCTCGGCGTGCACGTCGGCATCCCGCTGCACCAGAACGAGCAGCGCGACGTGCTGATCCGCGTGCGCGATCAGGGCAAGGACTTCGACGAGTTCGGGGTGCGGGCCTACGAGACGACGGCCAACCTCGACTACCACACCGACTCGTCCGACGTCGTCGCGCTGTACTGCCTGCGTCCGGCGCGCGAGGGCGGCACGAGCACCATCGTGTCGTCGGTCGCCGTCCACGACGAGATGGTGCGTCGGCGCCCGGACCTCGCCGCGCTGCTGCACGAGCCATGGCCGCACATCAGCCCCGTCGGGGGTGTCGTCACGTGGAAGCCGACCTGCGCGCTCAACGACGCCGGCCGCCTGTTCTCCCGCTACGGCCGCAAGTACACCGAGCTCGCACCGATCGAGCGCCCGGACATCGTCGACCCGCTGACCGACGACCAGGTTGCCGCCCTCGACCTGTTCGACGAGATCACCCGCTCCCCCGGCTTCGTGCTCAACATGGACTTCCAGCCGGGCGACGTGCAGTTCCTCGACAACACGACGATCATGCACGCCCGCACCGAGTACGTCGACTGGCCCGAAGAGCACCGTCGCCGCGAACTGTTGCGGATGTGGCTCGTCTACCGCGACGACATCGGCCTCCCCGAGGTGTTCCGCGACGTCGGCTTCGTGTCCCGCACCGTCGCCGCCGATGTCACCTGACGTCGCCGCCCACGCCGGGTCCGACCCGGTGCAGCCGCCGTGCGCGGCACGTTGGCAGTAGCGCTGCGGCTGTTCGCCGAACGCGACTTCGACGAGGGCGCCGCCGGTCATCTCACCGCCCGCGATCCCCTCGATCCCGACGTCGTCCACATGAACCCGATCGGGGTGCCGTTCGACGAGCTGCGGGCGAGCGACCTCTCCCGGGTGGCGATCTCGACCGGCGATGTCGACGGTGAACCGGTCGACCGCGGCGGGTTCCGCCTCCATGCTGCCGTCTACCAGGCGCGTCCCGACGTCAACAGCGTGATGCACGCCCACCCGGTGCACGTCAAGGCATGGTCGACGCTCGGACGGCTGCTGCCACCGACGACCCAGGAGTCGTGCATCTTCTACGGCAAGCACGCCGTGCACCCCGAGTACCTCGGCGTGTTCGGCGCCACCGATGAAGGGGCGCGGGTGGCGGCACTGTTCGGCGACGACAACGTCGCCGTCATCCTCAAGCACCACGCCGGCGTCACCGTCGGCGCCAGCGTCGAGGCCGCGGCGTACCGCTTCTACATCCTCGACCGCAGCTGCCACGCCCAACTGCTCGCCGAAGCGGCCGCCAACGGCTCGCCGCTCGACCTGATCGACCATCGCGTGGCGGCCGCCCTCGCCGAAGAGCACCACCACAGCCACACCAGCTTCGCCCCGATCTACCACTCGATCGTCCGCCGCTCCCCCGACGTCCTCGACTGACCTCCGGGCTCCACGCGCTGACGATCTCGGTCGGAATCTGCCCGCTTTCCGGGCAGATTCCGACCGAGATCGGTGGGCGTCTACCCTGCGGGCCATGACCAGCGAGCCGGGAACGGCGTCGGCACATCCGCCGACGTGGAAGTTCGACTTCCCGATCTTCCACGCCGAGTCGCGTCAGGACTGGCGAGCATGGCTGACCGCCAACCACGACGCGGTGCGCGGGGTCTGGCTGTGCTCGTGGCGTCCGACGACCGGAAAGCCGTCGTGCCCGTACCCCGAGGCGGTCGAGGAGGCGATCTGCTTCGGCTGGATCGACTCGACGGTGAACACCCTCGACGACGAGCGTCGCCTCCAACTGATGACGCCGCGCAAGGCGAGGAGCGGATGGACCCGCCTCAACCGGCAGCGGGCCGCCGACATGGAGGCCGCCGGGCTGATGACCGACGCCGGCCGGCGGGCGATCGCCGTCGCCCAGGCCAACGGCTGGTGGACGATCTACGACCCCGTCGAGGACCTACTCGAACCCGACGAGCTCGCCGCCGCCCTCGACGCGTCGCCCGACGCCCGGCGGCACTGGGACGCGTTCCCGCCGAGCGCCCGCAAGCAGATGCTGTGGCAGGTGATCAGCGCCGCCAAGCCGGAGACCAGAACGGCGCGGATCGCCACGATCGTCGAGCGTGCCGCCGCCGGCGAGCGGGCGATCTAGCGATCCACCGATCTGGGTCGGAATCTGGGCGATCTCCGCGGCGATCCCGACCCAGAACGTCAGGCGGCGAGGACGGCGCGGGCGACGGGCACGGCACCGACGACGTGGGCCGCAGCGAACCGGTAGAGCAGGTCGCCGGTGCGTTCTTCCTCCACGAGGGCCACGTTGGCCAGCTTGATCACGTGCGGGTCGCGGTCGTGCACGGCACGCTCGGCGATCTCGTCGCGAGTGGGCAGCGGGTGCCGGCGGATCTGGGCCAGCTCTCGCTCGTCGAGGAGCGGCGGCGCACCGGCCGCGGCATACACGACGAGGGCATCGAACAGCGCATGCCCGGCGAGGTTGACGGCGGTGCGCTCGTCGACGACCGCCGCCACCGCTCGCACCGCCCGCGAGCCGGTGACGACGTGCAACGTCATGAAGTCGTCGGCGGCGAGATGCGCGGCGATGGCGAAGGCCGACAGGTCGTCGAGCGTCGCTTCGTCGATCGCCACGCCCTGAACCGCAGCCCGCCAGATCGGGTTGCGAGCCGTGCTGTCGAGATCGAAGGTGGGCACCCACGTGCCTGCCGATGCGCCGGCAAGGTCACCGGCGATCTCCGCCGCCCGTCGTGGACCGTTGGTGATGGCCCCGATCGGCAGCGGCGCGCGTCGGCGCTGCCAGTCGAGCAGTGCTGCGGCGACCTGGCCCTCGTGGCCGACGTCGAGGGCGTAGCCGAGGCGGATCATCGAATGGAAGAAGGCGGTCGACGGCGCCTCGACGAGCTGCGGCACGCGATCGCGGACGGCGGCGACGATGCCGTCGCGTTGCACCTCGCGCCGGACCTCGTCGAGGTCGGCGACGTCGTCACGCTGCTCGGACTCCCCGGCGGCGTGCGCTCGGAAGGTCGTTTCGAGCAGCTCGGACGGTGCGCCCATCTGGTGGAGGGCGACGAGCGTCATCGCCAGGTGGTTGCTGTAGATGTTCTCGATGCTCGGCGACAGGGCCAGCTCGTCGTCGAGCAACCGGTCGAGCGTCGCGGACGTGCTGGTCGGGGCGGTCGTGGTGATGGGGGCGGGGGCGGGAGTGGTGATGGGAGTGGGAGTGGTGCTGGGAGTGGTGATGACATCTGCCATGCCCGGACCGTAGAACTTCAAGTTTTGTTGAAGTCAAGCCCTGGCGACGAGAACATTACGAAAGGGGTCTGACCCCTGATGTCACGCGGGGTGCGTGGTCGATGGTGGTCGATGGTGGATGATGGCGGGCGATGACCGAGCTCGATGGGGTCGCCTCCGACGTTGCGCACCACGAGGACATGACGGAGCTGCACAAGGAAGCGCTGACGATGGCGCTGTACGTGGCGATCTGTCTCCTCGCCGCCCTCACCGCCACGACTGAGGCGGTCGCCGAGGACCATGCCTTGACGATCATCTGGGGCACGACGATCGGGCTGGCGCTCGCCCACTGGTTCGCCTTCCGCGTCTCCGCCCGCCTCGTCGCCGCCGGTGCCGTGCGACGCCACGACGCCCTGGCGGCGATCGCCCAACTCCTCGGGGCGGCGTTCGTCGCCCTGCTGGCGACCGCTCCGGTGCTGATCCTGCCGGGCTCGACCGAGCTCGAGGTGGTCCAGTTCGTGCTCGCCGGCTTCATCGCCGTCGTCGGCTACGCCGTCGCCCGCAGCGCTGACGCCAGCCAGTGGCGATCGATCGGGTACGCGATGACGCTGCTGGTGTCCGCCTCGGTCGTCGTCGTCATCAAGATCGCACTCTCCGGCCACTGATCGCCGGTCCTGACGATCGGTCGCGATGCGGGTCGGCCGTCAGCGCAGGGCGATCCGCGGCTCGCTGTACATCGCCTCGGGCACGGTCACCAGGTACTCGCGGCCGCCGAGACGGCCGACCGCACCGAGCGAGGCGGCATCGACGAACATCTCGTCGACGACGACCGCCGGATCGGCGACGACGCACACGACCTCGCCGATCAGCAGCTTGACCGCGCCGTGCTCGTCGCCGAGGTCGAACACGTCGTGCACCCGGCACTCGAGCCGCACCGGCGCCTCGGCGATCGACACCGGCGTGACCATCTGCGAGGCGATCGGTGACCACGGGACGACGTCGAACTCGTCGACGTCGCTCGGGTACTCGGTGGCCGCCGCTTCGATGTGCGGCCGGAAGCGATGCGTGGTCACGTTGATCACGAACTCCCCCGTCGCCATCGCGTTCAGGTACGTGTCCTTGAACCCACCCGCCTCGGCGTCGTCACGACGGTCGGCACCACGCAGGCCGATCGACACGCTGACCAGCATCGGCGACCACGTCACCGGCTGGTAGTAGCTGTACGGGGCGATGTTGGCGACCCCGTCGGCGCTGACCGACGAGATCATGGCGATCGGACGTGGCACGACGATCGACGACAGCATCTTGTTGCACGCCCGCGCCGGCTGTTCCGACGGCACGAACACGAACGGGTCCGGCATCACACCTCCTGGAGTTCGTCCGCCGTGACAGGTCGGCGGGCGGACCGGGAACTTCCCGGGCCGCCCGCAACGACCATGCCGCGTTCAGCGATCGACGGCGTCGACGACCGGGCGCTCTTCCACCCACTCGGCGTACGGATACCGCGGCAGCTGGAACATCGCCGGCTCGGCAGCCTGGACGAACCAGGGGAAGCCCATCCGGCCGACGGTGGCGATCCCGACCGGGTCGACGCGGTGGTCCGGGGTGCAGATCGATTCGTCGATCGTCGCCCACACCACCTCGGCGACCACGAAGTGGACGGCGCTGTGCACCACCGCTTCGGAACCGAGCTCGACCACCTGATGCACACGGCACTCCATGTGCGCCGGCGACTCGACCAGTGAACGGGCGCCGACCTTGACCGACGGCATCGTCGTCCAACCGGTCTCGTCGAGCTCGCTGACGCCGGGCGGGAACTCCATCGCCGCCGTCTCGATGTGCTCGCGGAGCGCCACGTTGGTGACGTTGACCACGAACTCACCGGTGCGTTCGATGTTGACCCACGTGTCCTTCGGGCCGCCGCCATCGGAGCGGTGGGCCCCGATGGTGACGCCGATGAGCATCGGGTCGCCGGTGATCGGCAGGTAGTAGCTGTACGGAGCGACGTTCGTCGACCCGTCAGCGTTCTCGGTGCTGATCATCGCGATCGGTCGCGGGTTGATCAGCTGCGAGAGCATGCCCTGGCGGTGGCCAGGCGAGTGATCCGCTGGGTTGAAGTCGATCATGTCCGGATCACTCCGCGACCGTGACGTTGGTGACCGGCACGAAGCTCGGACGCGGCTCCCAGCCGGTGACGCCGGGGGCCACACCGACGATGGCATCGGTCGACCACAAGAAGACCCACGCCGCGTCGTCGTGCATCACCTGGGCCAGCTCGTCGAGGGTTGCCTTGCGGTCCTCGGGCACGACCTGCACGGCCTGCGCGTCGACGAGGGCATCGGCGTCGGGGTTGGCGTAGGCGCTGATCAGGTCGCCGCTGCGGATCAGCAGCTCGAGGGCCTGCTCGGGGTTGCTCCACGAGGCGTAACGGAGGTGGTCGAACTGGCCGGCCACCCAACCGTCGTTGTACGTGGCGGCTTCGATCAGCTCGATCTGGACGGTCACGCCGATCTCGGCGAAGTAGCTGGCGACGAGCGACAAGAGGTCGCTGTTCGACGACGTGTTGGCCTGCATGTTCAGCGTCAGACCGTCGCCGTAGCCGGCATCGGCGAGCAACTGCTTGGCAGCTTCGGGGTCGTAGTCGTACTGCAGGTCGATCGTCGGCGTCAGCGCACCGCCGGGAGCGAACGGCTGACCGAGCGGCGAGGCGTACCCGAGGAACATCGCCTCGGCGATCGCCTCACGGTCGATGGCCAGGTTGAGCGCCATGCGGACGTTCGGGTCCTGCAGCGCCTCGAAGCCGACGACCGCGTCACCCGTGGCCGCTTCGGCGATCGTGCCGACGTTGGCGGCGTTGATCTGGATGAACTCGATCGACAGGTCGCTGTAGGTGGTCGACGTGGCACCGCCCGACTCGACGGTCACGATCTGGTCCGGAGCCAGCTTGAACGCCAGGTCGACGTCGCCGGCGGTGAGCTCGGCGACGCGGGTCGTCAGTTCGGGGATCGCCCGGAACTCGACCGTCTCGACCATCGGCACACCCTTCGGGCTGCCCTCCCAGTAGTCGGGGTTGGCGGCGACGACGGTCTTGTCGTCCGGCGCGTACGAGACGAACGTGAACGGACCGGTGCCGACCGGCGCCTCGTTGAAGCCGTCGGGGCCGACCTCTTCGGCGTACTCGGCGGGGACCATGAACCAGAACGTCATCGTGTCGATGATGTTGGCGTCGGGCTCGGCGAGGTGCATCACGAAGTTGAGGTCGTCGATGACCTCGATCGACTCGACGATCTCGAACTGCGGCAGGTAGTGCGAGTCGATCTCGGGGTCGGTGATGCGCGCCAGGTTGTACTCGACGGTTGAGGCGGTGAACGGCTCGCCGTTGTGGAACGTGACGCCCTCGCGGAGCGTGAAGTTGATCGTCGTGTCGTCGACGATCTCCCAGCTCTCGGCGAGCGCCGGCACGTACTCACCGTGGTCGTCGAACACCAGCGTGTCGAACATCGCCTGGGCGATCGAGCGGCCCGCATGGTTCTGCACGTGGTACGGATCGAGGAAGCCGCCTTCGCGGTCGAGCGCCACGACGAGCGTGCCGGTCGGGCCGCCGGCGGGCATCTCCGCCGCCCCGCCGGCCGTACCGGCAGGCGCAGCATCGCCGGTCGTACCAGCCGGCGCGTCACTCGTCGAGCTCTCCTCCGACGAATCGCCGTCGCTTCCGCAAGCGGCGAGGAAGAGCGTCGCGGCGAGCGCGCCGGCGACGAGTGGATGGCGCCGCAAGCTGCGGCGACGGGACAGGTTGGTCATGGATTCCTCCGGTTCGGTGGTCGGATAGCGATGGGGGCAGACAAGAACGTCAGCGCACCGATGGCGTCGCAGCGGTGATGTGGACCGGCACGGACGTCGGCTCGTGATGGCAGGCGATCGTGTGGTCGAGCACCGCGGTCGGGCGCAGCGCCGGGACGATCTGCTCGCACTGCGCACGCGCCTCGCCGTCGAGCTCGGCGTAGCGCCAACAACGCGGCCGGAACGCACAGCCGCCAGGAATCGCACCGTCGGCTTCGCCGCGCAGCTCGTAGCGCTGGTCGACCGTCTTCTCGACGCCGAGCCGGGGGACCGACTCGATGAGCGACACGGTGTACGGGTGGCGAGGACGTCGCAGGACCTCGTCGGCACGGCCGAGCTCGACGATCCGCCCGAGGTACATCACGGCCACGTCGCTCACCAGCTGGGGCAGCAGTGCCAGGTCGTGGGTGATGAAGAGGTAGGTCAGTTCGCCGTCGGCCTGCAGCTCGGCGAGCAGGTTGACGACCTGCGCCTGGATCGACACGTCGAGGGCACTGGTCGGCTCGTCGCAGACCATCAGCCGCGGCCCGACGGCAAGGGCGCGGGCGATGCACACCCGCTGGCGCTGACCGCCCGACAGCTCGTGTGGGTAGGCGGCGCCGACCCGGTCGTCGAGACCGACGCGCTGCAGCAGTTCGCTGACGCGGGCAGCGACCCCGTTCGGCGGCGCGATGCGGTGGACCGTCATCGGCTCGGCGACGGCGTCACGGATGCGCTGGCGCGGGTCGAGGCTCGAGTACGGGTCCTGGAAGACCATCTGCACCGAACGGGCGAGGCGGGCGCTGGTCCGCTTGCTGCGACCTGGCGCGCCGTCGGCGAGCGAGATCGAGCCGTCGGAGATCGGCGTGAGCCCGAGGATCGCCCGCCCGAGGCTCGTCTTGCCACACCCCGACTCGCCGACCAGGCCGAGCGACCGACCGGCGCGCACGGTGATGTCGACCGAGTCGACGGCGCGGAACGTGTGCCGGGAGAACGCCGCCCCGCCGTATTCGACGGTGACACCGTCGGCAACGAGCACCGGCTCGCCCGGTGCGGCGTCGTGGAAGGTGATCGGCGAGCCCCCACGGCGCCGACGGGTCGACTCAGACACGATCGGCCTCCTCGTCTCGTCCGGGCGTCTGCGACTCGGACGTGCGCAGCCCGGGTATCCGCAGCTCGATCGGCTCGACGTGCCTGGTCGGCTGCGACCTCGGTGCGGCCCCGGTGGGGTGCCAACAGCGCACGCCGAGTGCGTCACCGCCGTCACCCACCAGCACCAGCTCCGGTGCCGTCGTGCAGGCGTCGGCGACGCTCGGACAGCGGGGGCCGAACGCGCACCCGTCGGGCAGGCGGCGCGGGTTCGGGGGGCTGCCGAGGATCGGTTGCAGCGCCCCGCCGTCGATGTTCGGAACGGCGGCGATCAGCGCCTTGGTGTACGGGTGCTGCGGCGCGTTGACGATGCGCTCGGTCGTGTTCCGCTCGACGGCTTGGCCGGCGTACATGACCATCGTGTGGTCGGCGAAGCCGGACACCAGCGACAGGTCGTGGGAGATGAAGATGATCGCCGTGCCGTGACGCCGTTGCAGCTCGCGCAACACGTCGACGATCTGCGACTGGATCGTCACGTCGAGGGCGGTCGTCGGCTCGTCGGCGATCAGCAGCGACGGCTCGACGATCGTCGCCATGGCGATCATCACCCGCTGGCGCATGCCGCCGCTGAGCTGGTGCGGGTAGGCGGCGGCACAACGCTGCGGATCGGGCACGGCGACCTCGTCGAGCGCGGCGAGCACCCGCCGGCGGATCTCGCGCCGCGACAACATGTCGTGCACCTCGAGTGCCTCGCCGATCTGGGCGCCGACGCGCATCGTCGGGTTGAGGCTGCTCTGCGGGTCCTGGAAGACGACACCGATCCGTCGTCCGAGCAGCGAGTCGAGTCCTCGTCGTCCGGTGCGCGGCAGCGGGGTGCCTTCGAAGGAGACCTCGTCGACCTCGACCGAGGCGTGGCGCGAGAGCAGCCCGAGCATGCCGAGCACGGCGGTGCTCTTGCCGGAGCCGGACTCGCCGACGATCGCCAGCGTCTCCCCGGCGCGGACGGCGATGTCGAGGCCGCGCACGGCGTGCACCGGTCCGCTCGGCGTGTCGAACGTGACCTGGAGGCCGGTGACGTCGAGCGCCGGCGAGTGCGGACGGGGCGGCGCGGTGGCCGTCGGTCGGGCGTCGAATTCGATCGAGTCGGGCCTCATCATGCGCGCTCCACGGCTCGGCGGGTGGGATCGAGTTGGTCTCGCAACCAGTCACCGAGTGTGTTGGTGGCCAAGACGATGACCCCGAGCGCGATGCCGGGCATCACGCTCAGCCACCACGCCGTCTCGATGTGACCACGGCCCTCGGAGACCATCAGGCCGAGCTCGGCGGCGGGCGGCTGGACACCGAGGCCGAGGAAGCTCAGCGCAGCGGCGTACATGATCGTGCTCGACACGAACAGCGTGACGGTCACGAGGATCGCCGGCATCACGTTGGGCAGCACGTGGCGCAGCAGGATGCGTGGCGTCGACGAACCGATCGTGCGCTGGGCGAGGATGAACGGTTCCTCCCGCAACGGCAAGACGTCGGATCGGACGAGGCGGTAGTAGAAGACCCACGACCCGATGCCGAGGATGATGATCAGGTTGCGGAACGAGGCACCGACGACGGCGGCGATCGCCAGGGCGAGGATGACGAAGGGGATCGCCTGCTGGACGTCGGCGAGGCGCCCGAAGATGTACGACGACACCTTGCCGTCGTAATAGGCGGTGAGGATCGCCGCGGTGACACCGATCGTGCCGCCGATGGCGACGGCGGCGACGCCGATCAGGAGCGACGACCGCATGCCGTACAGGACCCGCGAGAACAGGTCACGGCCGATCGAGTCGGTGCCCAGCGGGTGGTTCCAGCTGCCGCCGTCCATCCAGAACGGCGGCGTCAGCCGGGCTCGGATGTCGGCCGCGGTCGGGTCGTGCGGGGCGATCAGCGGGGCGAGCACGGCGAGGGCGATGATCACCAGCAGTGCGCCCCCGGCGATCCACGCCGCGGCGTTGCCGCGGTTGAAGCGCGGCAGGCGGATGCGGCTCAGTCCGGTGACGCCGGATCCGGCAAGCGAGTCGGCGATGGCGTTGCTCATCGGATGCGCACCCGGGGGTCGAGGAGGGCGTAGGCGAGGTCGATCAACATGTTGCAGACGAGGACGACGATCGCCGCCAGGAGGACGAACACCTGGATCACGGCGATGTCTCGGGTGGAGACGGCTTGCGAGGCGAGGCGACCCATGCCCGGGTAGGCGAAGATCACCTCGGCGACGAGGGCGCTCGACAGGATCGAGCTGACCTGGAAGCCGACCACGGTGAGCAACGGCAGCGAGGCGTTGCGCAGCACGTGCTTGCGGAAGATGCGGGTCTTGCTGAGGCCCTTGGCCCGGGCGGTGCGGATGTAGTCGCGATCGATGACGCCGAGCAGGCTCGAGCGGAAGATGCGCACGATCGCCGGCAACACGGACAAGGCGATCGTCAACGCCGGCAGGATCAGATGTCGCGGGGTGCCGCTGCCGGAGATCGGCAACCACCCCCAGTTGACGCCGATCAACAGCATCAGCAACAGACCGAGCCAGAAGGTGGGGATCGCCTGGCTGAGGGCGGCGAGGAAGCGGGCGACGTAGTCGAAGATGCTGTTCGGACGGAGGCCGGAGAGGGCACCGAGCGGGATGCCGATCAGCAAGGAGATGGCGAGGGCGGTCACCCCGAGGGCGAGGGTCGCCGGGAGGCGTTCGACCACGGCGTCGAGGGCGGTGCCGCCTTGGGAGTGTGAGTCGCCGAAGTCGCCCTGCACAGCGCGTCCGAGGAACTGCACGAACTGGATCGGCACCGGTTCGTCGAGCCCGAGCTCGTCGCGCAGCCGGTCGCGCATTTCCGGGGTGGCGTTGACCGGCAGCAGGCCGCTGGTCGGGTCACCGGCGAGCAGGATCAGTGCGTGCACGACGAACAGCACGCCGATCAGCACCAGCACGCTCGAGATCGTGCGTCGAAGGAGGAAGCGCCCCATTGGCGCTCAACCTAGACGATGGTCCGATTGTCTGACCGTATGGTGATCAGACCTTTGATGCTCCGTGCATCACCGTGTAACACGGCCGAAACCTGGCAGGTTCCCGACGCCGCGCACGGGTGCTACAACGTCGTCATGAGGCTACTTGGTCAGACCGTCAGTCCGTCGTGTGGCGCCGCGTGGTGAGCACCGCCGAACCGGACTTCGCGGGGCACCTCGGCCTCACCCACGACGAGTCACGTCCCGCCCATCCCCCGCCGGTCCATCCTCCCGCCGGGGCGCCGAACGTCGTCGTCATCGTCCTCGACGACGTCGGCTTCGCCCAGCTCGGCTGTTACGGGTCGGACATCGCCACACCGAACATCGACCGGTTGGCGTCCACCGGCACGCAGTACACCAACTTCCACGTCACGCCGCTCTGCTCGCCAACCCGTGCCGCCCTGCTCAGTGGGCGCAACCACCACACCGTCGGCATGGGCACGATCACCGGGTTCCCCGGCGGCTACCCGAGCTCGCGCGAACACGTCAGCCACCGCGCCCGGATGCTGCCGCGCATCCTCCACGATCGGGGGTACGGGACGTACGCCGTCGGCAAGTGGCACCTGTTGCCGATGGACTCGATGACCGCCGCAGGGCGCTTCGATCACTGGCCGTTGAACGAGGGGTTCGATCGCTTCTACGGGTTCCACGGCGGCGAGAGCGACCAGTACCGTCCGACCCTCGTCGTCGACAATCACCTCGTCGAACCGCCGGACCGGCCCGGCTACCACCTCAGCGAGGACCTCGTCGACGTCGCCGGCGACATGATCGCCGACCACCGATCGGCGGCACCGACCCGACCGTTCTTCCTCTACCTCGCCTTCGGCGCCTGCCACGGCCCGCACCAGGCGCCGCCCGAGTACATCGAGCGCTACCGCGGCCGCTACGACGACGGGTGGGACGTCGCCCGGCGCCGTTGGTGGGAGCGCCAGCTCGAGCTCGGCGTGATCCCTGCCGGCACCGAACTCAACGCGCCGAACCCCGACGTCGAGCCCTGGGAGTCGCTCGACGACGACGAGCGGCGACTGGCGGCCCGCTTCCACGAGGTGTTCGCCGGGTTCCTCGAACACACCGACGCCCAGATCGGCCGACTCCTCGAACGTCTCGAACGCCTCGACGCCCGCGACGACACCGTCGTCATCGTCGTGTCCGACAACGGCGCCAGCGGTGAAGGCGGCCCACTCGGCGACTGGAACGAGGTGCGCGCCCTCAACGGGTTGCCGATGGACGTCCGCGAGTCGATGGAACGGATCGACGAGATGGGCAGTGCCAGCACCTACCCGCTCTACCCGCGAGGCTGGGGCCAGGCCGGCAACACACCGCTGAAGTGGTACAAGCACTTCACGTTCGGCGGGGGCGTCCGTGCGGCGCTCGTCGTCGACGGGCTGCCCGACGGCGCCGGCACGATCGACGGCGAGTTCCACCACGTCACCGATGTGGTGCCGACGGTGCTCGAACTGTGTGGCGTGACGGCGCCGCAGACCATCGACGGCATCGAGCAGTTGCCGCTCGTCGGCCGCTCGCTGCTCCACACCGCCAACCGCACCGACGGCGCCGACGCCGGGGACCCGCGCACCCAGTACTTCGAGATGCTCGGCCACCGCGGGCTGTACCACGACGGGATGAAGGCCGTCTCCCGTCATGAGGCCGGCGCCGACTACGCCACCGAGTCGTGGGAGCTGTACGACCTCCGCAACGACTTCGCCGAGACCCACGATCTCGCCGCCGAGCGGCCCGAGTTGCTGCGGCAGATGATCGACCGCTGGTGGGTGGAGGCCGGCCGCCACGGCGTGCTGCCGCTCGACGATCGCTTCCTCGAACGCGCCCAGGACCGGACCGGCACCGACCTCGACGGCGTCACCCACTCGGTGCTGTACCGCGGGATGAGCCGCCTTCCCGAGTCCGCGGCACCCGACCTCCGGGCGCCGGAGTTCACCGTGTCGACCGTGGTGCACGATCTCGCCGACGACCACCGCGGCGTCATCATGTCGTTCGGAGGTCGCTTCGGCGGGTTCGTCTGGTACCTCGACGATCGCCACCTCGTCCTCGCTGCGAACTGCTTCGGCGCCATCGACACCATCCGCAGCGACGAGCCGCTGCCGTCGGGTGACGTCGACGTCGCCCTGCACTGGGTCCGCTCCGGTGAGCCGGGCGGGCCGGCGACGATCACGTTGTCGGCCAACGGTCGCCAGGTCGGCACCGGCACGCTGCCGCACACGATCCCCTATTACGCCGGTGGCAACGGCATCGAACTCGGCGCCAACCGACTGTCCGCGGTGATCCCGACCCTGCCGACGGGATTCGAGTTCACGGGGCGCTTCGACCGCGTCGAGATCGTCGTCGCCACCGACGACGAGGCGCCGGGCGTCGCCACCAGCGTCGCCCGTGCCGACTGACACGGCAACCAGACGACGATCAGCCGCCATCAGCCGACAACATTCTCGAAACGTGGACCAGCTATGGTTCCGTTGGTCTGACCATCAGACCGATCTGCACAGGGAGGAAACTGCAGCGATGAACACCCGATCCAGTTCCACGAGCGGTCGCCGTTGGCGCCGCGCGGCGGCTGCCGTCATGGCGCTGTCGCTCGTCGCCGTCGCGTGCGGCAGCGACGACGACGGTGGTGACACCGACACTGACACCAGCGAGGCGCCGACGGCCACCGACGCACCCGACGGCACCGCGGCACCCGAGGGCACCGACGCCCCGGGCACCAGCGATGCCCCGGAAGGCACCGACGGCGAGACCGGCGAAGCGCCCGATCTCGACGGCAACGGTGACGGCAAGGTCCGTCATCGGCATCGCTACGCCGGGCCCGCGCGACGACGGCGCCTACTACCAGGCCGCTCGTCGACGCCGCCGACCAAGTTCTCAGCCGAGAACGGCTTCGAGCGAGCCGATCGTCGTCGACAACATCCAGTCGAGCCGACGCCGCCGACCGAGCTCGACAACCTCGCCCGCCAGCCCGTCGACATCATCATCGTCGGTGCCAGCGAGATCGCCGACCCGATGTCCGACCTGACCGAGCAGTACAGCGACATCATCTGGTACTGCAACTGCGGCGCCGGCTTCCCCGAGAGCGACCTCTACCTGCAGAGCCAGGACGACGGTGCGGAGATCGCCTACACCGCCGGCGTGGCCACCGGCATCGCTGCTGCAGGACTCCGGTGGCGACGCGGTGACGATGATCGGCTGCTGCGACCTCAACTTCGAGATCCAGACCTCATGGCGTTCGAGCTCGGTCTGGACGCCGTCGACGCGACGTTCGAGTTGACGTACGTGCCGTCGGGTGACTTCCCGTTCGACTTCGACAACGTGCCGAACGCCTCGGAGGCCTTCGAGAACGCCGACGCCCAGGGCGCCGACGCCATCTACCCGTACCTCGGTGGCGCCCACGAGCCGATCGTCAAGCTCGCCAACGAGAGCGGCAGATCGCATCAGTGCCGGCGCTTCCGACGTGTGCGACGCGCGACGCGACCTCACTACGACATCGCCGTCCGCTTCGACGGCGGCGACTACGTGCGGGCGATCTTCACGAGATCGCCGACGGCTCCGCAGCCGAGGGCGACGTCATCATCTACTCCACGTCGGTGTCGACCCGGAGCCGGACATCAACGGCGGCGTGATCTGCGAGCCGACCGCCGAGCAGCAGGCCGAGATGGACGAGGCCTACGCCCTGGTCGCCGCCGGTGAGTTGGACGCCGTGTTCGACGAGATCAAGCCGCGAGGCGTACGGTGGCGGCTGAGGTCCCACCGACCTCTGGCCAGGAGGGCGCCGGACCGTTCGGTCCGGCGCCCGACCGCCGGCCGCACCGCAGTCCGGCTCGACGGGATCACCAAGCGCTACGGCCCGGTCGTCGCGTGTGACGACGTCGATCTCGTGCTGCGACGCGGCCGCATCCACGGCGTGCTCGGCGAGAACGGCGCCGGCAAGTCGACGCTGATGAAGATCCTGATCGGGCTGATCCAGCCCGACGAGGGCTCGATCGCGATCGACGGCGAACGCGCGTCGCGATCCACGATCCCGCTCGCCGCCGCCGACCTCGGCATCGCGCATGGTCCACCAGCACTACAGCCTCGTCGAGCCGCTGACGGTGTGGGAGAACGTCGTGCTCGGCGAGCGTGGGCCGCCTCGACCGCCAGACAAGGCTGCGAGCGCGTCGCCGAGATCAGCGAGCGCTACGGCCTCGACGTCGACCCGCTCGGTCGTCGGTCGCCACGCTGCACCGCCGGCAAGCGCCAGCGGGTCGAGATCATCAAGTGCCTCCGCCGCGAGCCGTCGATCATCGTCTTCGACGAACCGACGTCGCGTGCTCACCCCGGCCGAGAGCGAGCAGCTGTTCGCCGTGCTGCGCCACGTCGTCGTCGACGAGGGGCGCGCCGTCGCCCTCGTCAGCCACAAGCTCGACGAGATCCTGCACGCCACCGACGAGGTCACGATCATGCGCGGCGGCGCGGTCGTCGACCGACGTCGACGACCGCCGCGGCGGACGCCGCCACCCTCGCCGCAGGCGATGGTCGGTCGCCCCGTGTCGCTGCGCTCGGAGGCCGCTCGCGCTCGGCCTCGATCGACACGGTCGCCGAAGGCACCGAGCGTGCGCCGACGACGCGACGTCGACGCGGCCCCGGTGGTGCTCGCGGTTGCAGCGGTGTCACCGTCCGCGACCGCGACGGCCACCGGTTGCTCGACGACCTGTCGACTCCACGTGCGCGCCGGCGAGATCGTCGGCCTCGCCGGCGTCGAGGGCAACGGCCAGCGCCCGCTCGCCGACATGCTGTCCAGCCTGATCCACGCTCGACTCCGGCACCGTCGTCGTCGGCGGCGAGACCGTGCCGACCGGCCGCGCCGGGGCGATGGCCGCCGCCGGGGTCGGCGTCATCCCCGAGGACCGCCACGACTCGGGCTGCGTGCTCGACATGTCGGTCGCCGAGAACCTGTGGCTCGTCGACATCGGCGCGCGTGCAGCACGCGCGGGGTGCTCGACCGCGCGGAGATGGCGCCGCGGGCCGAGCGAGCTGATCGACGAGTTCGAGATCAGCCGCTCGGCTCCCGACGCGCCGATGCGCTCGCTGTCCGGCGGCAACCAGCAGCGGGTCGTGCTCGCCCGCGAGCTGTCGGCCGATCCGAAGGTGCTCGTCGCCGCCCAGCCGACGCGCGGGCTCGACGTCGGCGCGATCGAGTACATGACCGAGCGCCTCCGGCCGCGGCGGCAGATGGCGTCGGTGTCCTCCTGATCTCGACCGAGCTCGAGGAGATGCTCGACCTCGCCCACCGGATCGGCGTCATCCACGATGGCCGGATCGTCGGCGAGATGGCACCGACGAGAGCCGACCTCGGACGGCTCGGCCTGCTGATGGGAGGCCAGGTCGCGTGACGATGGAGCACAGCCAGTCGCTGACGGGGCACGCCTCGGCATCCGGTGCGGTCGGCCCGCACGTCGGCGCCGACGCGTCCAGTTCCACCACGAACTCGGTACCGACGGCACGTTGACCGAGGAGCCGTACCGGCCCAACCCATCGACGCCTTCGAGCGACCTGGCGAAGGCGTCGGCGAGGTCGTCGGCCTGTACACGATGTGGATCGCCGTCGCCCTCGGGCTGTCGGCACTGCTCGTCGAGCTCACCGGCGGTTCGTCGGCAGAGGTCTTCACGGCGATGATCGACGGCAGCATCCGCTGGCCGGGACGCCTGCGGACTGACGATCGCGATCGCCGTACCGCTGCTCGTGGTCGCCATCGGCACGATCGTCTCCAACCGCGCCGGCCTGGTGAACATCGGCCAGGAGGGCCAGCTGCTGCATCGGCGCCGCCATCGGTGCCTTCGTCGGCACCCAGCTCGACGTGTCCGGGCCGTGGGTCGTCATCGTTGCTGCTTGCCGCCGCGTCGTCGGCGGCGCGCTGTGGGCTCGTATCGCCGGCGCCCTGCGTTACGTGCGCAACGTGCCCGAAGTGATCTACGACGCTGCTGCTCGTCACCGTCGCCGTCCAGCTCGTCGAGTACGGGCTGAAGAACCAGTGGTTGCTGCTGGCCCCCGCCGAAGGCCGCTCCAACCGCCAGCAGATCAGTCCCCAACTCGACCGCAGCACGCGCATCCCGCGTATCGAACTGTTCGGCAACGAGTTCCCGATCTCGGCGTTCGTCGCCATCGGCCTGACGATCATCATCGCCGTGCGCGATGGCCCGCACCGTGTGGGGACTGCGATTGCGGATGCTCGGTCTGCAACCCGCGGGACCGCACAGCGCGCCGGTGTCGCCGCATCGCGCTGATCGGCGGTGGCGCCCTGCTGATCTCCGGCGGCTTCGCCGGTCTCGCCGGCGGCATGTTGCTCACCGGCGGTGACTTCGGCAACTACACGCTGGTGCCCGGATTCGCCTCCAACCTCGGCTGGCAGGGGCTGCTCGTCGCCCTGCTCGCCCGCCAACGGGCGTCGCTGGCGATCCCGATGGCCTTCGTGTTCGGCGCCCTGCGCACCGGGTCCGGCTTCCTCGCCGCGACCGGTGTCGACCGGCAGATCGCCGATGTCGTGCAGGCGATGCTCGTGCTCGCGCTGCTGGTCCCGCCCGCCTGCGTTCCCGACAGCGCCGCCGGGCGATGACTCGGGAGAGCGGACGTGACCGCACAGCTCGACACGCAGATGGCCATGCAGGACGGAGAGCGGACGTGACCGCACAGCTCGACACGCAGATGGCCGCGCAGGACGGTGAGCGGACATGATCGACGTTCTGAGCGCCATCTTCGACGTCCTGTCGTCCGAGTCGACCTACATCGATGCCTTCACCTTCGCCGTGTTCCTGGCGTTCGCCGCGATCGGCGAATGGATCGCCGAGCGCGCCGGCACGATGAACATCTCGGTCGAGGCGATGATCCTCAACGGCGCGTTTACCGCCGCGGTCGGCTCGTACCGGCACCGGCAACATCGTCGTGGGCCTCTGTTCGGCGCGTGGGCGCCGGGCTGGTCGTTGCCTTGGTCCAGGCCAACATGGCCATCGCTTCGGCACCAACCAGTTCGTCGTCGGCCTGACCCTCAACGTGCTCGTGATCGGACTGACCGCGCTTCCTCGACGCTCGGAACTGGACCGAAGACCGCGCAAGGCGAGTGCGCAACGGATCCCGGTGCTCGCCGACATCCCGCTGATCGGCGATGCGCTGTTCGACCGCTCGTGGATCCTGTACCTGCTCTACCCGCTGATCCCGCTGTGCTGGTGGCTCGTGTACCGCACCCGGTGGGGGCTCGAGGTGCGCTGCGTCGGCGAGAACCCGCAGGTCGGCGACGTGTGCGGCATCGACGTCAACAAACGCCGTCGCCAGGCAGTCTACATCTGCGGCATGTGCGGCGGCCTGGGCGGCGCCTATCTCGACTCGGGCCAGATCGGCGACTTCGGCGCCAACGGCGTCGCCGGCCGTGGCTTCCTCGCCCTGATCGCCGTCATCTTCGGTGGCTGGACGCTGCACGGGACGCTCGCCGGCTGTCTGCTCTTCGGCGCCGTGCTCTCGTTCCGCCTGTCGCTGCCGGCGCTCGGCTACCAGCTCAACGGCGACCTGCTGTCATCGCTGCCGTTCGTCGTGACGATCGTCGTGATGGCGATCTTCGCCACCCGTGTCCGCCCACCGGCGGCGCTCGCCCAGCCGTTCATCCGGGGTCTCAAGTGACCGCTCATCCGGGGTCACGCAGTCGACCGGCCGGGAGACGAGGCTCGGGTGAGCGCCGCGATGTGCGTCGGGGCGGAGCGCGTCGGGGCGGTGTGCGTCGCCGGGGCGTCGCGCTCAGCCGAGCTCTTGCTCGACGGAGAACTCGAGGTTGTTGCCGTCGGGATCGGTGACGATGCAGATGTAGCCGACGACCTCGTTGCGGTACATCGGGCCGAGCAGCAGGCACCCTTCCTCCTTGGCCATCTCGGCGATCCGGTCGACCTCCTCGCGCGAGTCGAGCGACAGGCCGAGGTGGCTGATCGAGGTGAGGAAGCCGTAGTGCTCCTCGATGTCGCCGGTGATCTGCTTGGGCAGCGCGCCCTTCGATCAACACGATGACGAAGCGCGCCGCGCCCTCGGTGGTGCGATCACGCTCGTTGGCCAGCCACGCCGTGCGCAACTTCGTGTCGGCGTCCTCGCGGCGGTGGATCATCGCCAGGTTCGTGTAGCGCTCGTAGAAGGCGAGCGTCGCCTCGAGGTCGCGGACGGGCAGGGCGATGTGGGTGAGAAGCGTGGAGATCGTGGTCACGGGTGCACCGTAGCCACCCCGAGGGCCGCTCTGCCATGGGGCGGCTCAACAATTCTGAGCAGGAATACATGAGGTTCGAACCGTGAAGATCGAGGCCGTCGACACCATCCCCGTCACCTTCGGGACCGACCGCGAGGCGATGTCGATGCTCTTCGTCCGCGTCACCGGCGCCGACGGCACGATCGGCTGGGGTGAGGTGTGCGACAGCTACGGCTGTTCGTACGCCTCGGTGGTCGCCACGGCGATCGAGGACGTCTTCGCCCCGCTCCTCCTCGGCCACGACGTGACCGCCGTCGACCACCACATCGAGCGGCTGCGCACCTCGACCCGCCGCCGCCTCGGCGACGCCTGGGTCGGCGCCCAGGCACGGGCCGGACTCGAGGTCGCCCTGTGGGACCTCGTCGCCACCGCCGCCGACACGTCGGTGTCACGGATGATCGGACGAGTCCGCGACGAGGTCGAGGTCTACGCCTCGTGCGGCTTCCTCGAAGAGGGCGGCGTCGACCACCACATGGCGCGGATCACCCCCTTGACCGATCGCGGCGTGCGCAAGGTCAAGCTGCGCACCGGCCCCGACTGGGCCGCCGACATGCCGACCCTGCGGGCGATCCGCGATGCCGTCGGCCCGGACGTCGAGCTGATGATCGACGCCAGCGAGACCTACACCGTCGCCACTGCCCGCCGCCTCGCCGAGCGCCTCGCCGAACTCGACGTGCGTTGGATCGAGGAGCCCCTGCCGCAGGGCGCCCGGGCGGGGATCGAAGCGTTCGTCGCCGCCTCGCCGGTTCCCGTCGCCTACGGCGAGCACATGTTCGGTGCCGAGGAGGCGATCGACGCGATGCGCCGCCGCCAGCTCGACATCCTGCAGCCCGATGCCAGCACGGTCGGCATCTCCGAGGCCCGCCGCATGGCGCAGGCCGCCGCCGGCTTCGGCGTGCGCGTCGTCCCCCACGTGTGCGCCGGTCCGCTGGCACTCGCCGCCAACCTGCACCTGGCGGCGACGATCCCGGCGATCCGGTGCATCGAGTACCCGCCGAGCCTGATGCCCGCGTGGGACGCCCTCGGCGTCGGCCCGACGCTGACGCTCGAGGCATTGGACAACGGCCGCCTCGCGGTCCCCGACTCCCCCGGCCTCGGCGTCGACCTCGACACCGACGTCGCCGCCGCCAACCCCTACCAGGCACCCGGCACGCGCGTCGTCGGCACCACCGCCGGCCTCCCCGACCGCTTCGCCGGCGACGTCTGACATTCCCCATCGCCATTCCCGATCGCCATTCCCGATCGCCATTCCCGATCGCCATTCCCGATCTCGGTCAGAATCTGCCCGGAAAGCGGGAAGGATCCGACCGAGATCGCTGATCGAACACCGCACCAGGAGGACACCATGACCACCGACACGACCACCACGAACCCCACACCGAGCGCGGCCGACATCGACGCCGCCCGCCAGCTCGTCGGCACGCCCGGCTCCCCCGGCTTCGAAGGTGAGATCGGCGGCAGCATGGCCGAGTTCTCCGCCGACTACATGACCTACATCGAGGAGTACCTCGACGCCGACCTGATGCTCGTCGCCGACCGGGTGATGGCGCTCCTGCGGCAGATGGGCGAACTGCACCAGGGCTTCGCCGTCAGCCAGCTCGACCATGCCCTGCAGACCGCCACCCGCGCCGAGCGCGACGGCGCGTCGGAGGACATGGTCGTCGCCTCGCTGTGTCACGACATCGGCAAGACGTTCTCCAACATGAACCACCCGGCGATCGCCGCCGAGATGCTGCGCCCGTGGGTCAGCGACGAGGCCTATTGGGTCGTCAAGTACCACCAGGACTTCCAGGGCCGCCACTACTACGGCCGCATCGGCATGGACCCGGAGATGCGCGTCCGCCACCTCGGCCACGAGCACTACGCGATGGCCGAGCGCTTCGCCGACGTGTGGGATCAGACGGCGTTCGACCCGACCTACGACAGCGAGACGCTCGAGCACTTCGAGCCGCTCGTCCGCAAGGTCTTCACCCGCACGCCGCGCCGCGGCTGAACCGTGAGCAACCTCGACACGGCCTCGTCCCCGGTCACGCTGATCACCGGGGGCGACGTCGTCACCATGGATCCGGGCCGTCGCGTCCTCGTCGGCGGCGCGGTTGCCGTCGCCGGCGACGTGATCGTCGACGTCGGCTCGACCAGCGAACTGCCGCGCCGCCCATCCTGACGCGACGATCGTCGACGCCACTCGCTGCGTCGTCACACCGGGCATGATCGACGCCCATCAGCACCTGACCGGCGACCCGCTGATCCGCAGTTGCATCCCCGACCTGCTGCCCCCGGGCGCCTCGATCTTCGAATGGTCGGTGCCGGTACACGGCGCCCACCAGCCCGACGACGACGAAGCATCGGCGATGCTCTCCGCCGTCGAGGCACTGTGCGCCGGCGTGACCACCGTCGTCGAGGCCGGCACCGTCGCCCACGCCGACCGGGTCGCTGCCGGACTCCAACGCCTCGGCCAACGGGCGACGCTCGGCGTGTGGGGCTGGGACATCGAAGAAGGTCCCTTCGCCGCACCGAGCGACGAGGTGCTCGACCGTCAGCGCGCCGTGCTCGATTCCCTCCCCGCCGGCGGGTTGGTCGAAGGCTGGGTGACGCTCGTCGGCCACGACCTCGCCTCCGATGCGCTGCTCGCCGGTGCCGCCGACCTCGCCCGCGAACGGTCGACCGGCATGACGATGCACCTCTCGCCGACCTCGTCGGACCCGGAGCGCTACCTCGAACGGACCGGCAAGCGGCCCGTCGCCCACCTCGACGACCTCGGCGTGCTCGGCGCGCACCTCCTGCTCGGCCACGGCGTGTGGCTCGACGACCAGGAGGTCGACCTGGTGCTCGACACCAGGACGGCGATCGCCTACTGCCCGTGGGCCTACCTGCGCCTCGGTCAGGGCGTGTGCGCCCACGGCCGCCACGCCGAGATCATCGAGCGAGGAGGGCGGGTCGCTTTCGGCTGCGACGCCACCAACGCCGGCGACACGATCGACATCCTGCGCACCGCCGCCGTCGCTGCCGGCATCGCCCACGATTCGCGCATCGACCCGACCCGCTTCGGCGCCCACCAGGCGTTCGAGACGGCGACGATCGCCGGTGCCGAAGCGATCGGGATGGCCGACCGCATCGGCTCACTCGAGCCGGGCAAGCAGGCCGACATCGTCATCCACCGCACCGACACGCCGGGGTGGACACCTCGCGGCGACGTCGGGCTGCAGCTCGTGTGGGGCACCGACGGCCGCAGCGTGCGCGACGTCTTCGTCGCCGGCCGCCAGGTCGTCGCCGACGGGCAGCCGACCGCCATCGACCTCGGTGAACTGGCCGAGATGGCCGCCCACCGCCAGGCCCACCTGCTCGAACGAGTGGGCATCGAGATCCCCCACGTCTGGCCGTACATCGACGCCAACTGAACGTCGCCCCGGGCCCGAGCCTGGCGCGCCTCGCGACACCACAGGAGAGATGACATGGAGATGCGAACGCTCGGCAGGACGGGCATCCAGGTGGCGCCGTTCGGGCTCGGCACGATGGTGCTCGGAGCCTGGGGGAACACCGACCACGACGACTGCATGCGACTGATCAACCGCGCCCTCGACGCCGGCATCAACCTCGTCGACACCGCCGACGTCTACGCCTTCGGCGAGAGCGAGGAGATCGTCGGCAAGGCGATCGCCGGCCGCCGCGACGAGGTGGTACTGGCGACCAAGTTCCACAACGCGATGGACGACCAGGTCAACCACCGCGGCAACTCGCGGCGTTGGATCCGGCGCGCCGTCGAAGACAGCCTGCGGCGCCTCGACACCGACCACATCGACCTCTACCAGGTGCACCGGCCCGACCCGACGACCGACATCAGCGAGACGATCGATGCCCTCACCGACCTCGTCCGCGACGGCAAGATCCTCGCCTGGGGCACCTCGACGTTCCCCGCCGCCGACCTCGTCGAGACGTGCTGGGCCGCGGAGCGGCGCGGTGTCGCCGGGCCGCACACCGAGCAGCCGCCGTACTCGATCCTCTGCCGTGGCATCGAGGCCGACGTGCTCCCGACGTGCGGGCGCCACGACATCGGCGTCATCGTCTGGAGCCCGCTCTCCGGCGGCTGGTTGACCGGCAAGTACCGCCGCGACGCCGACGCCCCGCAGGGTTCGCGCGCCGCCACCAACCCGGACCACTTCGACGCCGACAACGACGCCAAGTTCGATGCCGTCGAGGCGCTGGGCAGGATCGCCGACAGCGCCGGTCTGACGCTGACCCAGCTGTCGCTGGCCTGGGCCGTCGCCCACCCCGATGTCGACGTGGCGCTGATCGGCCCGCGGACCAACGAACAGCTCGACGACCTGCTGACCGCTGTCGACGTGACGCTCGACGCCGACGTGCTCGACGCCATCGACGAGGTCGTGCCGCCCGGCGTCGACCTCAACCCCGCCGACAAGGGCTGGACCGCACCGGCCCTCGCCCGCACCGCCCGCCGCCGCACGTGACGTTCCGGGACGGGTCCCGAACGTCACGTCGCCCACACGCACCGACCGACCAACCACGAGGACAACATCAATGAAAGCGATCAGCTACGAACGTCACGGCGGACCCGAGGTCCTCGAGTTGACCGATGTCGCCGACCCTGAACCAGGCGCCGCCGACGTCGTCATCGACGTCGCCGCCTGCGCCCTCAACCGCCTCGACGTCGTCCAGCGCAACGGCTGGTTCACGTTGCCCGGCTTCGAGTTGCCGCACATCGCCGGCATGGATCTCGCCGGCACGGTGATCGCCGTCGGCGACGACGTGGCCGCCGACGGCTCCGTCTCGGTCGGCGACCGCGTGGTCGTCGACCCGTCGCTCGCCGGTGTCTCCGAGCGCTCGTCGCTCGCCGGGATGGGCGACCTCTACGGCGACCTCGGCATCATCGGGGCGACCGTCTCCGGCGGCTACGCCGAGCGCTGCGTGGCCCCCGCCTCGCACGTGTTCACCGTGCCCGACGACATGGACCTCGTCCACGCGGCGACGTTCCCGACGTGCTTCCTCACCGCCGCCCACGCCCTCTTCGACGTCGCCGAGCTGACCGCCGGCGAAACCGTGCTCATCCACGCCGCCGGCAGCGGCGTATCGGTCGCCGCGATCCAGTTGGCGATCGACGCCGGCGCCACCGTGCTCGCCACCGCCGGCAGCGAGTCGAAGCTCGAACGGGCGCGCGAGCTCGGTGTTGCACACGTCCTCAACAACCGCACCGACGATGTCGCCGCCTGGGCGCGTGAGATCACCGGCGGGCTCGGCGTCGACGTCGTGTTCGATCACGTCGGCACGGCGCTGTTCGCCCCGTCGGTGTTCTCGCTCGGCATCGGCGGGCGGCTCGTCTGTTGCGGCAACACGTCGGGCGACGAGGCGACGATCCCGAGCCTCGGCTTCCTGTTCCACTCGGGGATCAAGATCCTCGGCTCCGGCCCGTACACGCCCGACGAGTTCGGTCCGCTGTGGCAGCGCTTCTGCGATCGGCGGTTCCCGCAGGTGATCGACTCCGAGTACACGTTGGCCGACGCCGGCGAGGCACAGCGTCGCTTGCAGGACAACGACGTCTTCGGCAAGATCGTCCTGCGTCCGTGAGCGCCGCCTGGGCGCGGCGGCGCAGTGAGGGCAACGCGGTGAGGACGTGGCGATGAGCTCCGCCGACGCCGCCTATCCGGAGCTCAAGCGGACCCACACGATCGCCCGCACCGGGCGCCCGTTCACCGACCGCAAGCCGCCGCCCGCCGCGCCGGTGTGGGCGGTGATCGACGGCTACGGGCGCTTCCACGTGCTCGTCGCCGCGCTCGACCTCGGCGTGTTCGAGTCGCTCGCCCGCCGCGGGCCGTCGACCGGTGCCGAGCTGGCCGACGATCTCGGCGTGTCGGCGCCGCACCTGACCACGCTGCTCGAAGGCGTCGTCGCCCTCGGCCTGCTCGAACACCATCACGGACGCTTCCTCCTCGTCGACGCGACCGCGCCCGCTACCTGCTGCGCGACAGCCCGGCGTCGATGGTCGACCTCGTGCCGGTGTCGCCCGGACCGCTCGACAACTGGCGCACCCTCGCCGACACCGTGCGCAACGGCGTGCCCGCCCATCCGATCGACGACGACCCCGCCGACTTCTACGTCCCGCTCGTCGAGGCGACGTTCGCCACCATCCATCGCTGCGCCCTGCGCGCCGACCTGCAGCTGCGCTACAGCGCGCTGCGGGCACCACGGGTGCTCGAGCTCGGCGCCGGCGGTGCGCCGTGGTCGACGGCGATCCTGTCGGCGGTTCCCGACGCCACGGCCGTGGTCAACGACCTCCCCGTGGTCGCCGACGTCGCCAACCGCAAGCTCGCCGAGTTCGGCGTCGCCGAACGCGCCGAGGTGCGCACCGGCGACTACCTCGACATCGACGTCGAGCCGAACTCATATGATCTCGTCGTCCTCGGACACGTGCTGCGCGCCGAGCCCGACGAGCGGGCCCGGCAGCTGATCGCCCTCGCCGCCGACGCACTGGTGCCGGGCGGTCGCGTGCTCGTCGGTGACTACTTCGCCGACCGCCAGCGGGCGCACGACCCCCACGCCTTGACGATGGGCGTGACGATGATGGCGAGCACCCGCCACGGCCGGGTGCTGCGCTACGACGACCTCGCCGACTGGCTGCGCGCCGCCGGGTTCGAGGCCCTGCGACTGGTCGAACCGATCGGTTTCCAGCAGGTCGCCGTCGCCACGCTCGCCACGCCGTCCGCCGCACCCGCCGCCCTTGAACCCGCACCCGCCGCCCCTGAACCCGCACCACCCACCCGTCCCGGAGGATCCCGATGACCCCGATCGACCTGCTCATCGACGCCTGGTACGTCGTCACCATGAACCCGACGCGGGACATCATCCACCGCGGATCGATCGCCGTCTCCAACGGCGTCATCGTCGACGTCGGCAAGACCGCCGACCTGGACACCCGCTACACCCCGACCCGCCGGATCGGCGGCGAGCGCTTCGTCGTCACGCCCGGCATGGTCAACACGCACATCCACATCACCGGCGAACCGCTGACCCGCGGGTACGTCCCGGACGACACGCCGTTCGAGGAGAACGTCTTCGTCTGGTTGACGAACCTCTACGCCGCCTACGGCGAGGGCGACGAACGTTGCTCGGCGCAGATGGCGGCGACGGAGATGTTGCGCAGCGGCACGACGACGTTCCTCGAGGCCGGAACGATCCGCCTCCTCGACGAGGTGATGGACGGCCTGACCGAGATCGGCATCCGCGGGCGCCTCGGCGCCTGGGTGTGGGACCTCCCGCCGGAGCCCGACGTCTACCGCCAGGACACCGATGCGGCGATCGCCCGCCTCGAGGACCAGCTGACCCGGTACCGCTCCGTCGCCGACGGGCGCCTGGGTGCGTGGTCGACGCTGGTCGGGCACACGTCGTGCTCGGAGCCGTTGTGGAAGGCGGCCCGCGAGCTCGCCGACCGCCACGACGTCGGGATGAGCTTCCACATGTCGCCGGCCAAGGTCGATCCCGACGGCTATCTCGCCGAGTTCGGCCAGCGACCGATGCTCCACCTCGACGAGATCGGCGTCCTCGCCGACGACGTCTGCATCACCCATTGCGTGCATGTCGACGACGCCGAGATCGACGCCATGGCGCGCACCGGATCGAGCGTCGCCCACTGCCCGACGACCGCGCTCGAAGGTCAGCTACGGCGTCACCCAGATCGGCAAGATGCCCGAGATGGTGCAGCGTGGCGTCAACGTGTCGATCGGCACCGACGGCAACAACGCCTCCAACTACTCCGACCTGATGCGGGCGACCTACCTCGTCGCCGGCCTGTTCAAGGACGCTCGGATGGACCCGCAGATGTTCCCGGCGGAGAAGGCGCTGGAGATGGCCACGCTCGGTGGCGCCCGCTCGATGCGGTCTGCAGGACGAGATCGGCTCGTTGGAGGCCGGCAAGCGGGCCGACGTCGTGCTCCACGACACCGACCGTCCGGAGTGGCGACCGCTGCTCAACGTCGTCAACCAACTGGTGTGGTCGGCCGACGGTCGCGGCGTGCACACCGTCGTCGTCGACGGCAACATCGTCGTCGAGGACGGGCACATGCACGACGATCGACGAGGGCGCCCTGTGGCGCGAAGCGCAGCGCCGCGGCGAGGAGATCGTCGCCCGTTCCGGCCTCCCCGACCGCGCCAAGTTCCCCGTGTACTGATCACGTCCGGGCCGGGTCCGGACGTGACGAATCCGTGATCCGGCAGAAACATCGCGTTCTACGCGCTGGTCTTACCGTCAGTCCAATGACCGAGCGCCTGATCGCCACGCCCGACACCTGCTACTGGGGATACCTCGACCGCGCCGAGCCCGCCGTGCTCGAGGTCGACCCCGGAACCGAACTGGTCATCGAAGCGGTCACCCACCACTCCGGCGACGCCCCCGACCTGATGTTCGACGAGGGCATCGAGAAGATCTGGGACGGCATCCCCGAAGCCGATCGGGCGCCCGGCGTTCACATCCTGACCGGGCCGATCGCCGTGCGCGGCGCCAAGCCGGGCGACACGTTGCGCGTCGAGATCCTGGAGATGACGCCGCGCATGCCGTACGGGTCGAACTGCGCCGCCAACTGGGGCCTGTTCCACGACAAGTTCGGCAAGGAGCGGATCACGATCTACGAGCTCGTCGACCCGCCCGCCGACGGCTCGTTCACCGCCACCGCCCGCCCGATGTTCGGTTTCGACTTCACGGCGCTCGAGCTCTACAGCATCCCCGGCGTCATCTCCGAGCCCGACCCGGATGCCCGCCAGCCGTTCAGCCGGCCGGTCGAGGTGCCGGTCCGGCCGCACCTCGGCGTGATGGGCGTCGCCGCCGGACGGCGGCGAGCGGCGCAGCAGCATCCCGCCGGGCGTGTGGGGTGGCAACGTCGACAACTGGCGCTTCGGGCCGGGTGCCGCCGTCCACTACCCCGTGTTCAACGACGGCGCGCTGTTCTACGTCGGCGACCCGCACTTCGCCCAGGGAGACGGCGAGCTGTGCGGCACGGCGATCGAGGCGTCGCTCGACGTCCGGTTGCGGCTCTCGCTCGCCGAGGACCTGCCGGTCACCTCGCCGCTGTTGCGAACGGACTCCCACTGGTACACGCACGGCTTCGGTGACGATCTCGACGAGGCGATGGCGATGGCCGCCGAGCTGATGCTGCAGCTGATGGTCGACCAGGGCGGGTTCTCGATGGACGAGGCCTACTCGCTGGCCTCGGTCGCCATCGACCTCGGCATCACCCAGGTCGTCGACGGTATCGTCGGCTGCCACGCCGGGATCCCGGCGTCGATCCTCGGGCGCTGAGTGCCGAACGCCCGCCGACACCTCAGGGCTATGGTATGACCATCAGACCAATCGAGGTGAAGACCGGGAAGGTTGCCGACCGATGTTGATCGAACACGACGCACTGCTCGACCACTGGTACGTGGTCGCCGAAGCGGCCGACCTCGACGCGGTGCCCGAAGGTGCCGCCGGAACGGCCGGCGGCGTCTCACCGCTCGGCGTCACGCTGCTCGGCGTCGACTACGTCGTCTGGCGGGCGAGCGACGGGACCGTGGTCGCCGCGCCCGACCGCTGCCCCCACCGCGAGATGCCGCTGTCGCTCGGGGTCGTCAACGACGGCTGCCTCGTCTGCCCGTACCACGGGTGGACGTTCGCCGACGAGGGCCGCTGCGTCGAGGTGCCCTCGTCGGGCAAGGGCCGCCCCGTGCCGCCCAAGGCCCACCTCCCGACGATCCACGTCGAGGAGCGGTACGGCCTGATCTGGCTGTGCCCCGGCGACCCGGTCGGGACGATCCCGACGATCCCCGAAGAGCACGACGACACCTACCGGCGCATCAACAGCGGCATCCAGCGCTGGTCGGCGTCGGTGACGCGGATGACCGACAACTTCTTGGACATCTCCCACTTCCCGTGGGTGCACCGGGGCACGTTCGGCATCGAGGACAACCAGGACGTCCCGAAGATCGACCTCGAGCCGCTCGACGACGACTTCTTCGGCTATCGCTATGCCGTCGAGGTCGGCAACGACGCCGGCAGCACCCAGTCCGGCATGGACGGGGCGGTGATCACCCGACGGATGACGACCGGTTTCCACCTGCCGTTCACCGTGCGTTCGACGATCCACTACGAGACCGGGCTCGATCACCTGATCCTGCTCTGCTCGACGCCGATCGACGACGCCAACTCCTACTTCACGTTCGTGATCTGGCGCAACGACGACTTCTCGGTCTCCGCCGAGGAGACGATCGCCTTCGACCGCGCCATCGGCGAAGAGGACCGGGTGGCGCTGGAGCGCATCCCGGGCGTGTTGCCGTTCGACCAGCAGGCCACGGTCAGCGTGCAGTCCGACAAGCCGTCGGTCGAGTGGCGGCGCCAGTTCGTTGCCCTGCTCGAGGCGGGACGGACGTCGGCCAGCCCGCAGCACACCGCGGCGGCGTCGTGACGGTGGCCCGATGAGGTTGCCCGCCAACCCGCTGCGCGCCGCGTTGGCGGCCGGCGATCGCCAGTGGGGCATGTTCACGTCGCTGGCCGACCCGGTGGGTGCGGAGATCTGCGCCGGCGCCGGCTTCGACTTCGTCGTCATCGACACCGAGCACGCACCCACCGACCACCGCACGGTCCTCACCCAGCTGCAGGCGATGAGCGCCTACCCGGTCGAGCCGGTGGTGCGCCTGTGGAACGACGACCGGGCGCTGATCAAGCGCACGCTCGACCTCGGCGCACGATCGATCCTCGTGCCGATGGTCGACGACGCCGAGCAGGCAGCGGCGATCGTCGCCGCCACGAGATACGTCGGTGGCGGGCGCGGCGTCTCGTCGGCCCGTGCCGCGCGATGGGGACGCGTCGAGGGCTACCACCGCGCTGCCGACGACGACATCTGCGTGCTCGTGCAGGTCGAGACGCAACGGGCGCTGACCGAGCTGGAGTCCATCTGTTCGGTGAGCGGTGTCGACGGCGTGTTCGTCGGGCCGATGGACCTGGCGACGTCGCTCGGGCACATCGGTGAGGGCAACCACCCCGACGTCGTCGACATCGTCGCCGACGCCCTGGGCCGGATCAGCGCCTGCGGCACGGCCGCCGGCGTGCTCGCCGCCACCGCCGAATCCCGCCATCGCTATCTCGCTGCCGGCGCCACGTTCGTCGCTGTCGGTGTCGACACCGGCCTGCTGGCCCGCGTCACCGACGAGCTCCGCCGCTCCCTCGACTGACCCGTCCGCGGCCCCACATGACGTTCGGCAAGTGACGTTCGGGGACGGGTCCCTTTCGTCACGTGCTCGGTACGCGTCCGGGGTGCGTGGTCAGGCCTGGCCGGTCTGGCGGAGGAACGTCAGGGCGTCCCAGTAGTCGGTGCGGCGGGCGACCAGACCGTCACGGGTCTCGATGACCATCACGCCACGGATGTCGATCGGTGACCCGTTGCTCTCGGCGGTCATGCGATACGTCGCCGCCACCCACGTGCCGTCGCTGACGAAGCGCTCGACGTCGTAGCTGAGCCCCGGGAACGAGGCCATGAAGCCGGGCAGCCGCCGCCGGTACTCGTCGCGCCCCACGCAGCCCGACCCCAGCGACGAGGCGTGGTCGTTGACGAAGTCCTCGGTGACCAGCGCGGCAACCCGCTCGGGCACACCGCTCGACAGGGCGGCGAGGTAGGCCGCGGCAACGTCGGGCGCGCCGGTCGTGATCGGTGTCGTCTGGTCGACGGTGTCCTCCGCCGCCGGAACCCCGTCCGCCCTGGCGGTCTTCCCGCCGGTGGTCGTCGCCCCGGCGGCCGCGCTGCGGTCGACCGGGGCGGTGAGCAGCGCGTCGATCTCGGCGAGCAGCGGGAGCGACGGCACGGCACCGCTGCGCGTCGTCGCCAGCGCGCCAGCGGCGGCGGCGACCCGGACCGCGTCGTCGAGGTCGGCGCCGACGGCGAGGCGGGCGGCCAGCGCCCCGCAGAACGCGTCACCGGCGCCGGTCGTGTCGATCGGGGTGACGGCGAAGGCGTCGACGTGCGTGACGCCGTCGTCGGTCACGATGTCGGCACCTGCTGCGCCACGGGTCACGACGATCCGCGCTGACGTGCGGGCACGCAGCGCGTCGATCCCACCGAGCAGCTGCAGCTCGTGTTCGTTCGGCACGATGACGTCGCACAGGGCGAGCACGTCATCGGGCACGCGGTCGGCGGGAGCCGGGTTGAGGACCGTGATCGCCCCATCCGCACGCGCCGCCGCGAGCCCGGCGACGACGGCGTCGACGTTCGTCTCCAACTGGACGAGCACGACGCGCGCCGTCGGCGGCGCGCCGACCGCAACGATGCGGTTGGCGCCACCGACGACCACGATCGAGTTCTCGCCGCGCTCGTCGACGGTGATCAATGCGCGCCCCGACGGCGTCGCCGCGAGCGTGGCCAGTGCCTGGTCGTCGATGCCCTCGCCGACCACGACGCTGCGCAGTCGCTCCCCCGCCGGGTCGTCACCGACGGCGCCGACGAACGCCACCTTCGCGCCGGCCCGGGCGGCAGCGACGGCCTGGTTGAGGCCCTTGCCACCGGGGATCTCGTCGAACGTCGATCCCTGGACCGTCTCACCCGGCCCCGGGAACCGCGCCGCGGTCGCCACGAGGTCGAGGTTGAGGCTTCCGATCACGGTCACGTCGTAGGCAAACATCACCGCGAAGCGTAGGAGAACGGGCCCCGACGCTCCGCTTCCCGATCAACCCCTGGTGAACCGGCTCGTTCGACCTGCACCGGCGACCGATCGGCGGCGCGGCGCCGTTTCAACGGGGTCCGGAGCGGACACGATGGTTCCATGTTCCGGGCCATGCGCACCATCGCCAATCCGTTCACGCGCACGGCGATCATCGCCTTCGTCTGGGCCCACCGTCGCACGATCCTGCGCTGGGGCCGGTCCTTCTGGAACGAGCTCCGCCAGCCGACCCGGATCGACCCGGGCCGTCTGATGCTGATCGGCAAGGTGCTGTTGGCGATCACCCGCGATGACCGGCTGGCGCAGGCGCGCCAGCTGCGCCACGTCAGCCTCGACGGCACGACGCTGGTCGTCGACACGAGCCCGGGCTGGAAGGGCACCGCGCGACTCGTCGACGAGTTGTCGGAGATCCCCGGCATCACCGCCATCACCGACGCCCGGGGCACGCCGCTGGCCGGCTCGATCAGCGCCAGTGCGGCCGGTTGACCATCGGGTCGGCACGATGGGCTACGTGGAGGGCGACGGTTTCCAGCGAGACACCGAGTACCTGACGACGCGCATCACCCGCGACGGTCGCGACGGCTTCCCCGTCGAGCCCGGCCGCTACCGCCTCGTCGTCGCCCGAGCGTGTCCGTGGGCGAACCGGGCGAGCATCGTGCGGCGCCTGCTCGGGCTCGAGGGTGCCATCTCGATGGGTCTCTGCGGGCCGGTCCACGACGAGCGGAGCTGGACGTTCGACCTCGATCCCGGTGGACGCGACCCGGTGCTCGGCTACGAGCGGTTGCAGGAGGCGTACTTCGCCCGCGACCCCGACTACCCGAAGGGCATCACCGTGCCGGCGATGGTCGACATCCCGACGAAGGCGGTCGTCACCAACGACTTCGCCCAGATGACGATCGACCTCTCGCTGGAGTGGACCGACTTCCACCGCGACGGCGCACCCGAGCTGTACCCCGAGCGCTGGCGCGACGAGATCGACGAGATCAACGCCATCGTCTACGACGACGTCAACAACGGCGTGTACCGCTGCGGCTTCGCCGGCAACCAGGGGTCGTACGAGCAGGCGTATCGACAGCTCTTCGAACGGCTCGACTGGATCGACGAACGGTTGCGGTCGCAGCGCTACCTGGTCGGCGACACGATCACCGAGGCCGACGTCCGGCTGTTCACCACGCTCGCCCGCTTCGATCCCGTCTATCACGGCCACTTCAAGTGCAACCGCCAGAAGCTCAGCGAGTTCGGCGCGCTGTGGGCGTACGCCCGCGACCTGTTCCAGACGCCCGGGTTCGGCGACACGATCGACTTCGTGCAGATCAAGCAGCACTACTACGTCGTGCACCGCGACGTGAACCCGACCGGCATCGTGCCCGTCGGCCCCGACCTCGCCAACTGGCTCCTCCCGCACCACCGCGAGGAGCTCGGCGGGCGCCCGTTCGGCGACGGCACACCGCCCCCGCCGCCGCCGACCGGCGAGGTCGTCCCTCCCGCCCACACCCCCGGCTGAGACGCAACGATTGGGGTCGGTCCCCAACGGTTGCCTTCGCGGCCTGGCCGATGGTCACTCCGCGGAATCTTTGGCGGTGCCGGTGGTCGGTGCGTCGTCGGGGCGGACGACGAGGCACAGCACGCGGCGATCGTCGAAGTTGTCCCACGTGTCCTCGGTCGGCCAGAAGTAGGAGATCTCCCACACCGACTCGGCGTACGGCACGCCGATGAAGTCCTCGAACGCGGCGAGGCAGCGTTGGCCTGCCCGTTCTTCGATGACGTCGGAGCCGGGGTACTCGTCGCCGTCGATGACGTACTCGTGGTACGCCTCGTAGGCGTGCGGCTCGTCGCAGGGGACGACGTCCACCGCCTCGAGTCGGTCGCCGTCGAGCGCCTCGATGCAGTCACCGACACGCAGCTTCTGGCTACCGACACGCCCTCCGTCGATCACCGCGCCGTCGTCGTCGCGTGCCACGTCCTGCTGCCCGGGCGTGTCCGAGACACAACCCGCCGCACCGATCCCGACAGCGAGGGCGCCGGCGGCGAGCAGCGCCACCGGCTTCCAGGTCCCCATGAGGCTCGAAGCTACCCGACCGCACCGACAGCACCCGCCGCTCAGGCCCGGAGGTGCAGCAACACGGCGGTCTCGGGGTGCAACGCCGGGAGCTGCAGGCCGACCGCGGCGAGCTGGCGCCCGGTGAACACGATGCCGTCCGTCCACCAGGCAGGCGCCGTGCGCGACGGTCCGAGCGCCTCGAACGGTGGCTCGGTCGGGACCGCCAGGTGTTCGACGCGATAGGTGCGATCCGCGTCGAGACCGGGCAGCAACAGGCGCTCGCTCGTCAGGCTCGGCCCGGTCGTCAGGCGGGCGACGCTGACCAACGCCTCGCTGCGATCGGCGGCGTACACCCCGTGGGCGGCGACGTGCTCGTCGGTGTCGAAGCGCACCGTGTCGCCGGTGTGCAGCAACGGCCGGAATCGCTTGTGCAGCTCGACGATCGCCGCGAGCCGCGCCGAGCTCGCGCTCGTCGAGCGCGAGCAGATTCCACTCCACGCCGAGATGACCGAACATCGCCGTGATCGCCCGGAACGCCAGCGACTGCCGCCGGCGGGTGGTGTGCGCCCGCGGCGGGCCGATGTGGGCACCCATCAGCTCGGGCGGGATCAGCATCGACGCGCCGCGCTGGATCGTCTGGCGTTCGAGGGCGTCGTTGCAGTCGCTGGTCCAGACGCGTTCGGTGCGCCGCAGGATCTCGTGGTCGATGCGCCCGCCACCGGACGCGCACGACTCGATCTCGACCGCCGGATGACGCGATCGGAGCTCGTCGAGCAGGCGGTACAGGGCGAGCGTCTGGGCGTGGGTCGCCGCCTGTCCCCGGCCGCCGCTGGCGGCGACGTGGTCGCGGTTCATGTCCCACTTGACGAAGTCGATGTCGTGGTCGCGGAGCAGCGCGTCGAGTTGGCCGAGCACGTGCTCGAACGCCTCCGGCCGGGTGAGGTCGAGCACGAGTTGGTGCCGGCCGAGCACCGGCGGGCGCCCGTCGGGCGTCAGCGCCCAGTCCGGGTGGGTGCGGAAGAGGTCGCTGTCGGGGTTGACCATCTCCGGCTCGACCCAGATCCCGAACTCCATGCCGAGGCCGGTGACGTGGTCGATCAGCGGTGCCAACCCGTCGGGATGGGCATCGGGCGACACGGTCCAGTCGCCGAGACCGCGGCGGTCGTCGCGGCGGCTCCCGAACCATCCGTCGTCGAGGACGAAGCGTTCGATGCCGACGGCGGCGGCGCGGTCGGCGAGGGAGCGCAGCGTCGCCTGGTCGTGGTCGAAGTACACCGCCTCCCACGTGTTGACGAGCACCGGCCGCGGGCGCACCGGGTGCGACGTTCGGGCGCGGACGCGGCGGTGGAAGCGCTGCGTCGCGGCGCTCAGACCGGCATCGCTCCACACCGCGACCACCTCGGGCGTGCGGTAGGAGTCGCCGGGGTCGACCGCCATCTCACCGGGGTGGAACAGCTCACCGAGTTGCAGGTAGCGGCGACCATCGGGAAGCCGTTCGGCGAGCCACACGTGGTTGCCGCTCCACGCCAGGTGGGCGCCACGCACCTCGCCGTGCCATTCGCCGTAGCCACGCGAGCCGGCGAACACCAGCGGGGGGTGCTCGTGCGAGGTGCGGCCGCGCCGGTTCTCGGCGGTGTGCGCGCCGTGTGGCCAGTCGACGCGGACGGGATGGAGCTCGCGGGTCCAGCGACCGGTGAACGTTCCCAGCTCCGCTGCGTCGTCGGGCAACGGCAGCGTGATCGTCAGTGCGTCGAGGAGGTAGCGGTTGTCGGGGTGGGTGTTGGTCAACTCGACCGACACGACGAGGCATGCCCCGACGTCGACGACGACCGTCAGCTCGATGTCGACCACGTCGTCGCGCACGCGGGCGACGAGCCGGTCGGTGGTCACCGCGTGCTCGACCGCGCTGAACGTCGGCGCCCAGTCGACGCCCGCGGCGACGGTGGCCGAGCAGCCCCGGTCGGCCGGGAAAGCCGGCGGCGTGCTCGGGCACGAGGCGCAGCGGGGCGACGACGTCGAGGGCGCCGTGCACGATCGAGCGCTCGGTCGCGGCGACCAGCGCCGCGAGCGCCTCGGCGTCGAGGCGTCCGAGCGGCGTCCCCCAGTGGACGATCGCCGGCACGCCGTCACCGACCGTCAGGACGACGTCGAACCCGTCACCGTGGAGCTGCACGGCACGTGGTGCTGGTTCCGGAGTCGCAGCGGTCGCGGACACGGGTGCAACACAAGCACACGGCGTGCGCGAACCTGGCAACCCATGTCGACGGAGGCTCGCCGTGATCCCAGTTCGGGCACCGTGGTCCACGTCGTCACGTCGCGCCAGGCGCGGCCCAACCTGCCGTCGGCGGGCTGCCCGTTCTGCGTCGGTGGGCTGGAGGCACCCGAGCCGTACGACGTGCTGCACTTCCCCAACCGGTGGCCGGCGATGGACGGTGACCGCTGCGAGGTCGTCCTCTACACGCCGCGCCACGACGCCACGTTCTGGTCGCTCGGCGTCGACGGTGCCCGCCGTGTCATCGATCGGTGGGCCGAGCGAACCGCCGAGCTCGGCCGGCGCGACGACGTCGACTACGTCCTCGTGTTCGAGAACCGCGGGCCGGAGGTGGGCGCCACGATCGCCCATCCGCACGGCCAGATCTACGCCTATGACCACGTCCCGGCGCGCCAGGCACGGCGCCTGGCCGCGCCGTGGCGGCCCGATCCGGATCCCGGCGAGCGGCTCGTCGCCGACCACGACGGCTGGCGGGCGTGGGTGCCGTACGCCCCGACCTATCCGATCGCCCTCGAGATCGCCCCCGACGAACCGGTCGCCGACCTCCCCTCGATGTCGGCCGCCCAGCGCGACGGTCTGGCGGCGATGCTCGTCGACGTGCTCGCCCGTCTCGACCGGCTCCACGACGCGCCGCTCCCCTACATGCTCTGGCTCAACCAGGCGCCGACCACGGCAGGGCCCGGCGCGGCGACCGGCGACGCCGTGTTCAACATCGAGATCGTGTCGCCGTGGCGGGCCAAGGGGGTGGCGCGGTTCATCGCCGCCGCCGAGGTGGCCAGCGACGAGTACTTCAACCCGGTCGCCCCCGAGGACCTCGCCGCCCGGCTGCGGGAGCTCGCCTGATGTTGCCGGTGCTCGGCGGGCTGCGGCCGTGGGCCGACCCGACGCTGCTGCAGCTCAACCGGCTGCCGGCGCACGTGCCGCTCCACGGGTTCCGTCGCCGCTCGCTCGACGGCGCGTGGCGGTTCGAACTGTTCGACTCACCCGACGTGGTGCCGGCATCGGCGATCACCGGTCGGCGCAGGCGCGGCATCGACATCACCGTCCCGGGCAACTGGACGGTGCAGGACATCACCCCGTTCGTCGACCGCCCGCACTACACGAACGTCCAGATGCCGTTCCCCGGCCCGCCGCCGCGCCTGCCGGAACGCAACCCGACCGGCGTTCACCGGCGTTCGTTCACGGTCCCTGCGGCGTGGCGCCGGGGACGGGTGGTGCTCGGCGTCGACGGCGCCGAGAGCGTCCACGCCGTGTACGTCAACGGTCGCTTCGCCGGGTACGGCACCGACAGCCGCCTGCCGAGCGAGTACGACGTCAGCGAGCTCGTCGTCGACGGCGGCAACGAGGTGGCGATCGTCGTCGTCCGTTACAGCGCCCACAGCTACGTCGAGGACCAGGACCAGTGGTGGATGGCGGGGCTGCACCGACCGGTGTGGATCGAGTCGCGTCCACCGGTCCATCTCGCCGACCTGCCCGTCGACGTCGCCTACGACCCGGACACCGGAGCCGGCTCGGTGTCGTTGACCGCGGCGGTCGACTTCGGCGGCGTGCCGGGGCGCGGTTGGCAGGTCCGGGCGACGTTGCGCGACCCGGACGGGTCGCCCGTCGGCGAGGCGGTGACCGCACCGGTCGCCTCGTCGCACCAGCGGGCGTACGTCTTCACCGGCTTCCACTCGCGGCTCAGCTGGCAGGTCGCCGATGCGCGGCCGTGGAGCGCCGAGGTGCCCGACCGCTACGCCATCGACGTCGAACTGCTCGACCCCCGTGGGCGGGTCCGCCATCGCGAGCAGCTGCGCGTCGGCATCCGTTCGATCGAGATCCGCGACCGGCAGCTGCGCGTCAATGGGCAGCCGGTGTGGATCTTCGGCGTCAACCGTCACGATCACCACCCTGACCGGGGCAAGGCAGTCACGGTCGACGACCTGCGGGCCGACCTGGCGGCGATGGCCGAGTTCAACATCTCGGCGATCCGCACGTCGCACTACCCGGCACGACACGAGCTGTACGACCTGTGCGACGAGCTCGGCTTCTACGTCGTCGACGAGGCGAACGTCGAGGCCCACGCCTACAACCGCAGCCTCGCCACCGACCCGCGCTACCGGGCGACGTGGATCGATCGCGGGGCGCGGATGGTGCAGCGTGATCGCAACCATCCGTGCGTGATCGCGTGGAGCCTCGGCAACGAGGCCGGCTGCGGACCCAACGTCGACGCCCTCGCCGGCTGGATCCGCAGCGTCGACGGCAGCCGACCGTTGCACTACGAGGACGCGGTGCGCGTCGACGGATGGGACGACGGTGGCCGTCGGGCCACCGATCTCGTGTGCCCGATGTACCCGGAGATCGACGAGATCCGCGAGTACGGCGAGCGCGGCACCGGCGACCGTCCGCTGATCATGTGCGAGTACAGCCACGCGATGGGCAACAGCAACGGTTCGCTGGCCGACTACTGGGACGTGATCACGTCGACGCCCGGGCTGCAGGGCGGGTTCGTGTGGGAGTGGAAGGACCACGGCCTGCGCCAACACCTCGCCGACGGCACCAGCCGCCTGGCGTACGGCGGGCAGTTCGACGACGAACCGCACGACGGCAACTTCGTCGCCGACGGCCTGATGTCGGGCGACCTCGCTCCCCATCCGGCGACGCGCGAGCTGGCGTGGGTGTACCGGCCGGTGACCGTCACCCGGTCGCGCCGTGGTGCCCGGGTCGAGAACCGTCGGTCGTTTCTCGGCCTCGAGGACCTCACGGTGTTCGTCACCGCCCGTCGCGGCGGCGAGGTGATCGCCCGCACGTCCTGGCACCCGCCGACGGTCGCCCCGCACGGGACGGTCGACGTGCCCCTTCCGGATCTCCCGTCGGGGAGCGAGACGGTGACATTCGAATGGCACGACACGACCGGGCGGATGGTGGCATGGGACGAGCTCATCCTGCGTACGCCGAGCCGCCCGCGACCGCCGACCTCCGGTGAGCCGCCTGGCGACCTGGTCCAGCCGCAGTTGTGCCTGTGGCGCGCCCCGACGGACAACGACGGCTTCAAGCTGCTGCCCGACATGGCCCGTCTCGGTGTCGAGGGGAGCGCCCTGCTCCGCTGGCAGGTCCTCGGGCTCGACGTGCGCGATCCGGAGACGTTCGTCGCCCACACGCTGCGCACCGACCACGACACGTCGTCGACGACGTTCCACCACCTCGTCGACGTGCCACCCGACCTCGTCGACCTGCCACGGATCGGTGTCACGTTCACGCTGCCGGCCGACTTCGACGGGGTCCGTTGGTACGGGCGCGGCCCGCACGAGAACTATCCCGACCGCAATCGGTCGGCGATGCTCGGCACGTGGCTCGGGGTGCCCGACGAATTGCCGTACCTCGTGCCGCAGGAGTTCGGGCTGCGCAGCGAGTGCCGTTGGGTCGAGCTGGCGTCGACGGTGACCGGCTGCGTGGTCCGGGTCGACGTCCTCGGCGATCCGCTGCACGTCTCGGCGACCCACCACACCGCCGACGACCTGTACCGCGCCGCCTCGTCGTTCGATCTCGTGCCGCGGCCCGAGCTGGTCGTCCACCTCGACGTCGCCCATCGCGGCCTGGGGACGGCGAGCTGCGGCCCCGACGTGCTCCCCGACCACCGCATCGGTGCGGGCCGATGGACGTTCGCCTACCGCGTGACAACAGGGGTCAGACCCCTGATGTAACGCTGCTCGCCCCGGCGGCCGGTTCGCAGATCCACACCGTGCCACCAGCGACGCCATCGGGGGCGCGATCGGCGGTGGCCCGCGTGACGCTGGCGGCGAACCCCTCGGCCGCCTCGCGGTGCACGAGGGCGACGGCGCACCCGGCGAATCCCCCACCGGTCATCCGTGCGCCGAGACAGCCGTCGGTGGCCATGGCGATGTCGACGACGCGGTCGAGCGCCGGCGCCGACACCTCGAAGTCGTCGCGCAGGCTGCGATGGCTGTCGACCATCAGGGCGCCGAGCGCCGCGGCGTCGTTGCGGCGCGCCGCGTCGACCGCGGCGAGCACGCGCTCGTTCTCGGTGACGACGTGCCTCGCCCGGCGACGGTCGACAGCATCGGCGATCCGCGCGACATCGCTCGGCGTCGCGTCGCGCAACGCGGCAATGCCGAGCACTCCGGCGGCACGCTCGCACGCCGCTCGCCGGTCGGCGTAGGCACCGTCGGCGAGCACCCGCCGGGTGCCGGTGTCGATGACGGCGACGACGACATCGGGCGGGAGCGCGACCGGTACCAACGTCACCGCCCGGCAGTCGAGCAGGCTGGCGTGCCCCGCCGTCGCGCCGGCCGAGATCAGCTGGTCCATGATCCCGCTCGGCAGTCCGACGACCTCGTGCTCGACACGCTGGCCGAGGCGGGCGAGCTCGATCGGCGACCAGTGCACGCCGGCTCGCTCCGTGAGGGCGACGGCCATCGCCACCTCCAGCGCGGCGGATGACGACAGACCTGCTCCGATCGGGATGTCGGTGTCGACCGTCGCCCGCCACCCGGCGGCCGCAATGCCGGTCTCGGCCAGCAAGGTGATCACCCCGGCGATGTGGCGCGCCCACGGCGGAGCCGTTCGGGGGTCGGCCGCCGGCTCGAGGTGCAGCTCACCGAATCCGGCCGCGACGACCTCGACGCCCGGCGGGGCAGCGTCGCTGAGTGCGACGACCGTGTCGAACGGCAACGCCATCGGCAGCGCGAACCCGTCGTTGTAGTCGGTGTGGTCGCCGATCAGGTTGACCCTCCCCGGCGCTCGGACGACGATCGACGGCGCGCCCCAACGCTCCCGGTGCGCGGCCACCGCTCGCCGCACCGCTGACACCGCCGGCTGCCGGCCGTTCATCCCGTCACGCATCCCGTCGAACGTACCGGCGCATCGATCTGGGTCGGATCGTGCCCGGAAGGCGCGGCGAATCCGACCCAGATCGCCGTGCCGATCGCGTCAGTCGACGCAGAGGCAGAAGGGGTGGCCGGCGGGGTCGAGGAAGACACGGAACGAGGTGCCGGGCTGGACCTCGTGCTTGATCGCCCCGAGCTCGACCGCCGCCACCTCGGCCGCGTCGAGGTCGCCGACCATGAAGTCGAGGTGGAGCTGCTGCGGCCGCTGCTGCCCGGGCCAGTCGGGCGGCTGGTAGCCGTCGACGCGCTGGAAGCAGATGCAGTTGTCGTCCGTGCGCACCTCACCCCACGAGCCGTCGTCGCGGACGTGGACCGACCAGTCGAGCAGCGCGCCGTAGAAGCGGGCCAGCTCGCCGGGGTCGGCGCAATCGAGGATGACGGAGGGCAGGGACGCGATGGCCATGGGCCGACCCTAGGCCGACACGGACCGGGCGCTGAACGACCTGCCACCAGCCCGACCCGAAGCGGATCAGCGAGGGTCAGCGCGGTCCGGCGATGGTTAGCGCTGCTCGGCGCGGGTATCGCCACGCCCATGAGCAACCTGTCAGACGACGACATCACCCGCGACGGCCCGACGGAGAGCGACGAGAACCTCGACGCCCCCGGCGAGCACTCCAAGGACACCGGCGACGAAGGCGGCCCGACCGAGGCCGACGAGAACCGCGACGCCCCCGGCGAACACTCCAAGGACACCGGCGACGAGTCCTGACCTCCGTCGCTGAGCAATGACTCCGCTCGCCACCCTCGTCGGCGACGTCGACGAGTTCGGCGGCGAGTTCTGGGGACGTGCCCCGCTCCACCGACAGGTGGCGGCGGGCACGTCCCCGATTCCGTTCGGGGTCACCGACGTCGACCGCGTCGTCACGTCAGCCGTGCGGGTGCCCGCCATCCGGCTGGTTCGCGACGGCGAGCGCGTGGATCCGAGCCGCTTCTGTACGCCGACGCGCATCGGCAACCAGACACTCGACGACGTCGCCGATCCACGCAAGGTCCTCGACGAGTACCGGCGCGGCGCGACCGTCGTGATCCAGACGCTGCACCGCACGTGGGCGCCGATGTCGGCCTGGTGCGCCGAGCTGGAAGCCGAGCTCGGGTGGCCCGTGCAGTGCAACGCCTACCTCAGCCCGCCGAGCTCGGCGGGCCTCGCCAAGCACGCCGACGGGCACGACGTGTTCGCCGTCCAGCTGCACGGCACCAAGCACTGGTTCGTCGACGGGCTCGGTGAGCTGGCGATGGGCGCCGGTCACGTCCTCTACATGCCGTCGGGTGTGGAACACGTCGCCGGTACCGAGGACGACCCGTCGCTCCACCTGACGATCGGCGTCCACCGGCCGAGTGCGACGACGGTCGCCCGGGCGGCGCTGGCCACCACGCCGATCACCCCGACCGCCCCGCCCGTGCCGATCGGTCCCGCGGCCGATCTCACGGCGACGTTCGTGGCGACGCTCGCCGACATGCGCGGCGCACTCGGTCAACTCGACGTCGACGTCGACGTCGACATCGACCGCGAGCAGGCGTTCGCCGCCCGACTTCGCCGTCGGCCGCGTGTCCACGCCGGCGGTCTCCTCGACGCGGCGGTCCGGCGCTCCCCCGTCGGCGACTCGACGCGCATCGTCGGCGCGCCGGGCTTCGACGTCCGCGTCGACGGCAGCGACGGGCGACTGCTGTGTTCGTGGCAGGGCGGTTCGTGGCAGGGCGGTTCGTGGCAGGGCGGCGCGCTGCGCCTCCCCGCGATCGTCGCCGATGCGTTGCGACTGATCGTCCGGTCGGCCGGGCCGGTCGTCGTCGGCGACCTCCCCGGCCTCGACGCCGCGGACCGGACGACACTCGTTCGGCGCCTCGTCGACGAGGGCGCCGTCGCCGTCGTCGACTGATCGGCCGACCGAACCGTGGTTCGTTCCCACGGCACGGGGTAGTTGCCGACCACACATTTCACGCGGTCACCGCACGGAGGAGAGAGATGGCACGTTCCACGATGAAGTCCGACGGCTCGAGCAAGAGGGCCACCGCCCAGAAGCCAGCGGCCAAGAAGGCCCCCGCCAAGAAGGCGGCGGCGACGAAGGCTGCGGCGGCGACCAACGATGCGACCAAGGCCGCCCCGGCCTCGACGCCCGCCACCGCCAAGACTCCGCCATCGAAGAAGGGACCCGCCTCGGACGCGCCGAAGACACCGCCCAAGCGAGCGGCGCAGAAGACGCCCGCCGAGCGCGAACCGTCCAAGCGATCGACCGCTGCCCCCGCGCACGCTGACCTGGGCCGCGTCGGCGCCGGCGGCGAGACGCACCAGATCGTCGGCGAGTCGGGTGACGGAACGACGCTGACCACCGCCCAGGGCGCGCCGATCAGCGACGACCAGAACACGTTGACCGTCGGACCGCGGGGCCCGCAGCTCCTCGAAGACTTCGTGATGCGGGAGAAGATCTTCCACTTCGACCACGAGCGGATCCCCGAGCGCGTCGTGCACGCCCGCGGGTTCGGCGTCAAGGGATACTTCGAGACCTACGAGTCGCTGGCCGACATCACGCGCGCGGACCTGTTCCAGCGTCCCGGCGAGCGCACCGAGGCGTTCGTCCGCTTCTCGACCGTCGCCGGCAACAAGGGCTCGTTCGACCTTGCTCGCGACGTGCGCGGCTTCGCCGTCAAGCTCTACACCAACGAAGGCAACTGGGACCTCGTCGGCAACAACATCCCGGTGTTCTTCATCCAGGACGCGATCAAGTTCCCCGACCTGATCCACGCCGCCAAGCAGGAACCCGACCGCGGCTTCCCCCAGGCGCAGACCGCCCACGACAACTTCTGGGACTTCGTCGGCCTGATGCCCGAGTCGATGCACATGGTCATGTGGATCATGTCCGACCGGGCGATCCCGCGCTCGTTCCGCTTCATGGAGGGCTTCGGCGTCCACACGTTCCGCTTCATCAACGCCGCTGGCGCGAGCACGTTCGTCAAGTTCCACTGGAAGCCGATGCAGGGCATGCAGTCCGTCATGTGGAACGAGGCGGTGAAGATCAACGGCGCCGACCCCGACTTCCACCGCCGCGACCTGTGGGACGCGATCACCGCCGCCACGCCCCCGGAATGGGAGCTGCGGGTGCAGCTGTTCGACGACGAGTTCGCCGACTCGTTCGACTTCGACGTCCTCGATCCGACGAAGATCATCCCCGAAGAAGTGCTGCCGGCGCGCCCGATCGGTCGCCTGGTCCTCGACCAGGTCGTCGACAACTTCTTCGCCGAGACGGAGCAGGTCGCCTTCTGCACGCAGAACGTCGTGCCGGGTATCGGGTTCACCAACGACCCGTTGCTGCAGGGCCGCAACTTCAGCTATCTCGACACGCAGCTGAAGCGCCTCGGCTCACCGAACTTCACCCAGCTGCCGGTCAACGCGCCGCGCTGCCCGATGCAACACTTCCAACAGGACGGCCACATGGCGTTCACCAACCCGATGGGGCGAGCCAACTACGAGCCGAACTCGTGGGGCGAGATGGGTGGCCCGCGTGAGGATCCGGCCAACGGCTACGTCACGTTCCCCGAACACGACGAGGGCGACAAGCGCCGCCTCCGCCCGGAGTCGTTCGCCGACCACTACAGCCAGGCCCGTCAGTTCTACGTCAGCCAGACGCCGATCGAGCAGAAGCACATCCAGGACGCCCTGGTGTTCGAGCTGTCGAAGGTCGAGACCCCGCCGATCCGCGAGCGGGTGGTCGCCCGGCTGCGCAACGTCGACGAGGACCTGGCGGCGACGGTGGCGGCGGGCCTCGGCATGCCGGTGCCCGAGGCGATCCCGCCGGCCGTCGAGCCGCGGACGGATCTGCCCGAGTCGCCGGCGCTGAGCATCGTCCTCAACGGACCCGACTCGTTCGCCGGCCGTCGTGTCGGAGCGCTGGTCTCCGACGGCAGCGACGCCAAGCTCCTCGATGCCCTCGGCGCCGCCCTCGAGGCCGAGGGAGCGCAGCTGATGCTCGTCGGGCCGCGACGGTCCGGGGTGCTCGACAGTGCCGGCAACGAGCTGCTGATCGACGAGATCGTCGACGGCGGCCCGTCGGTGTTGTTCGACGCCGTGGCGATCGTCCTCTCCGCCGACGGCGCGGCGCAGATGGCTGCCAAGCCGCAGGCCAAGGACTTCGTGTCCGACGCCCACGCCCATTGCAAGTTCGTCGCCGTCGGGCCGAACGCGGCGCCGCTGTTCGACGCTGCCGGCATCACCCCCGACATGCAGGACGAGGGCTACCTCGAGCTGTCGGCGTCGAAGAAGAAGTCGGCGGCGGCGTTCGTCACCGCCTGTCGCCAGGTCCGCTATTGGCCACGCGAGGAAGCGCCACGGTGATGGGTGCCGCAATCCGCAGTGAAAGCCACCGAGAAGGGGTCGCTGATGAGTGACGAACAAGAGCAGGCCGAACGGCTCGACGGTGACGTGTTGGGCGATGACCCGGCCGTCGACCGCGACGAGTATCCCGACCTCGACCAGGAGGGTGATCTCGGGCCGATGAACTCCGAGGATCCCAACGTGTTGGCAGGCGGGGATCTCGATGCGCCCGACGACGAGCGGACGCGTGTCTGGCGCGAGGAACCGGACATCGCCGAGGAGCCCCCACAGGAGCCCGGCGTCGCCTTGATCGACGACCACGTCCTCGGTGACGAACCGACGGCCGACTTCGAAGACGTCGAATCCGAGCTGACGGGTGACCTCGGCGACCCCGACGACGCCGAGCTCTCCCCGGAGGAAGCCGCCGTGCACATCGAACCCGAGCCCTGAAAATTTCGATCTGGGTCGGAAATGCCGCGGACCTCGCGGCATTTTCGACCCAGATGCAGTCAGGGGCGGTCGATGTGGGTGAGGGTGATGTGGGTGAGGGCGAGGTCGCGGGCTGCCCGGTGGTCGGCCTTGCCGTTGGGGGCGCGGGGGACGTCGTCGACGAAGACGACGTGACGCGGCGCCTTGTAGCCGGCGAGTTCCGACTTCACCGCCTCGACGATCGCCGACTCGGTGGTGGTCGCACCCCGGTCGAGGGCGACCACGGCGGTGACCGCCTGACCGAAGCGCTCATCGTCGACACCGACGACGAGGCAGTCGGCGACGCCGGCGACGCGCTTGACCGACTCCTCGACCTCCTCGCAGTACACCTTCTCCCCTCCGGTGTTGATCACCTGGCTGCCGCGCCCGAGGAGCACGATCGTGCCGTCGGCCTCGACGGTGGCCAGGTCACCGGGGAACGAGTACGTGACACCATCGACCTCGCGGAACGTCTGCGCCGTCTTGGTGTCGTCCTTGTAGTAGCCGCCGGGGATGTTGCCGCCGGCGGCGAGCATTCCCACCTCGCCCGACCCCGGTACGACCTCGCGGCCGTCGTCGGTGAACACCTTCGTCGTGGGGTTGAGGACGAAACGCGCCGTCGACGGGTCGTCACCCGGCCCGGTGACCTGGGTCGCCATCGCCCCCTCGCTCGAGTTCATGATGTCGTAGAGCGTGACGGTCGGGATGCGCGAGCGCAGGTCGGCCTTCACGCCGGCCGACCACATCGCCCCCGACGACAGGATCCGCCGGAGGCTCGACCCGTCGAACGGCCGCCCGGTGGCCGCCCGCTCGTCCATCGCCCGCACCAGCGGCTTGGAGAACACGTCGCCGACCAGTGCCAGGTTGGTGACGCCGTGCTCGTCGATCACCGTCAGCAACTCGTCGGCGTCGAAGGACCGGTTGGTCAAGGTGACCACGGCCGCCCCGACGCACTGCGGCACCATCGCCCCGAGCGTCAGACCGGTGCCGTGCATCAACGGCGCACACGGCACCGTGACCGGGCGCTCACCGTCGGACAGCGCGGCGGCGAGCGCCGGGACCTGGTCGAGTGGCGTCGTCGGGTCGAGTCCGACCTGCCCGAGCGCCGCCGCAGCGAACGAGGCCGTCATCGACCCGAGGCGGAACATGACGCCCTTGGGCATGCCCGTGGTGCCACCGGTGTAGAGCAGCAAGAGGTCGTCCGCGCTGCGTTGCCGGCGATCGAGCGGCTCGTTCGACGCCAGCAGCTGCTCGTAGTCGACAGCACCCGGCACGAGCTCGCTGTCGTCGTCGGCGACCTGCACCAGGAGCCGGATACCGGACACGTCGGGCGCCACCCGGGCGACGCGGTCGGCGAGCGACGAGTGGAACACGAGCACCTCGGCGTCCGAGTTCTCCAGCAGGTACGCCAACTCCTGATCCCGGTAGCGGTAGTTGATGTTCACCGGCACGCCCCGACACTTCAGCGCGGCGAGCTGCGCCTCGAGGTATTCGGGGCCGTTGAAGAGGTAGAAGCCGACCTTGCCCTGCACACCGAGGCCGGCGCCGACGAACGCCGCGGCGAGGCGGGCGGCACGGTCGTCGAACTGGCGCCAGGTGCGACGGATCGGCCCGTGGGCGAGGGCGAGGCGGTCGCCGAGGGCGTCGGCCACACCCTCGTAGAGGTCGGCGAGATGGGCGTCCACCGTCACTCCGTCCCCGCCGACGGCTCGCTGTCGGCGAACCGGTCGCGCAGCTCGCGCTTGAGCGCCTTGCCGCTGGCGTTGCGTGGCAGGGCGTCGACGAAGAAGAACCGCCGCGGCCGCTTGTACCCACCGATGTGGCGACGGGCGAAGGCGTCGACGTCGTCGGCGGACAGCTCGGCGCCCGCGCGCACGGCGATCACCGCCGACACGACCTCCCCCCACTGCTCGTCGGGCAGGCCGATGACCGCCGCCTCGGCGATGTCGGGGTGCTGGTACAGCATCTCTTCCACCTCGCGGCTGTAGACGTTCTCACCCCCGAGATGATCATGTCCTTCTTGCGGTCGACGATGTAGAAGAACCCCTCCTCGTCGCGGCGGGCGAGGTCGCCAGTGCGGAACCATCCGTCGTGGAACGACGAGGCGGTCGCCTCGGGGTTGTGGAAGTAGCCGGTGAGCACCTGGTCGGCGCGCACGACGATCTCACCGACGGCACCCGGCGGGCACTCGACGAAGGCGTCGTCGACGACCATCACGTCGGCCAGCGACATCGGCACGCCGCACGATGCCAGGAGGTGTTCGTCGCCGCTCACGGCGCGCAGGTGGTGCTCCTTGCGGAAGATCAGCACGTTGCCCGACAGCTCGGTCATCCCGAAGCCGGACTGGACGATCGGCCCGAACCGTTCGATCGCCTTGCGCAACAGCTCGACGGGCATCGCGGCGGCGCCGTAGCCGATCGTCTCCAGCGAGTCGAGGCGGAAGTCGTCGAGATCCGGGTGGCGGAGGATCATGTCGATCATCGTCGGTGCCAGGGCGGTGCCGGTGACCTGGAAGCGGTCGACGAGCTCCATCCAGTTCCGCGGCTCGAACGCCGGGGCGAGGATCGACGTGCCGCCGCGGAGGTGGGTGGCGGGCACGGTGTACCCGGCGACGTGGCACAGCGGGAAGGCGACGAGACTCTGTTCGTTGCGTCGCGGCTCGGCTTCGACCATCAGCGACGTGACCGCAGCGAGGATGTTGCGGTGGCTGAGCATCGCCCCCTTGGGGAAGCCGGTGGTGCCGCTGGTGTAGATGATCCACGCCACCTCGTCGTCGGTGAGCCCGGGGTCGACGCCCGGTGTGGCGGTGGCCAGGAACTCGTCGTAGGCCACGAACCCGTCGTCGGCGTCGCCGTCGGGATCGCCGGCACCCGACTCGTCGTCGATGACGACGACGGTGCGGATCGTTGCCGCCTCGGCGAGCAGCGGGGCCAACACGTCGTGGAACTTGTGCTGCACGAGGAGGACGCTGGCGGCGGAGTCGTCGAGGATCCACAGCCACTCGCGTGGGTGCAGTCGGTAGTTGAGGAACGTCAGCGCCATCCCGGCGGCGGGGACGCCGTAGTAGGCGGTGACGAAGCTCGGCAGGTTCTCGGCGAGGATCGCCACTCGATCGCCCCGCTCGGCGACGGCACCGAGGGCACCGGCCAGCCGGCGGACGTGGTCGTCGAGCTCGGTGTACGTGAGCTCGCCCTCGGTCCAGCGGACGGCGGTCACCTCGCCGTACTTGTGGGCACCGTTGGTCGTGACGTCGTGGAGGAGCATCGTCAGCCCGCGATCTCGTCACGCAGGTCGCGCTTGAGCACCTTGCCGGCGGCGTTCTTCGGCAGCTCGTCGCGGAACACGACGTGGCGCGGCTTCTTGTAGCTCGCCAGCTCCTGTCGGCAGGCGTCGACCACCGCCGCCGCGGTCAGCGTCTGGCCGCCGTGCAGGCAGACGACGGCGGTCACCGCCTCACCCCACCGGTCGTCGGGGATGCCGACGATGGCGACCTCGCGGACCGCCGGGATGGCGGCGATCACCTCTTCGACTTCGCGGCTGTACACGTTCTCGCCGCCCGACACGATCATGTCCTTCTTGCGGTCGACGATGGCGATGTAGCCGTCGGTGGTCGCCCGGCCGAGATCGCCGGTGTGCATCCAGCCTCCGAAGAAGACCTCCTCGTTCGCTTCCGGGCGGTTCCAGTAGCCGAGCATCACTTGGTCGCCGCGGACGACGATCTCGCCGACGTCACCGACGGGCACGTCGGCCATCTCGTCGTCGACCAGGCGCAGGCGGCTGAGCGCCATGCTGCGGCCGGCGGCGACGAGCAGCTCGGGTCGTCCGAGCGCTTCGAGGTGTGTCGTCGGGTCCATGTAGAGGGCGTTGCCGGCGAGCTCGGTCATCCCGTAGCCCTGGACGAACGAGGCATCGGGGAAGCGCTCCATCGCCCGCCGGAGCAGATCGGCGGTGATCGACGAGCCGCCGTAGGAGATCGTCCGCAGCGTGCCGAGGTCGAATTCGTCGATGCGTGGGTGGTCGAGCAGCATGGCGAGCATCGTCGGTGCCATCGACGTGCTGGTGATGCGGTGCTCGTCGATCGCCTCCATCGCGTCGAGCGGTTCGAACGAGCGGCGGATGATCAGCGTGGTGCCGAGGAGCATGCTGGTGAGCACGCCGATGCCGGCGACGTGGCACAGCGGGAACGTCATCAGCACGACGTCGCGGCCGAGACGGTTGTCGGACTGCACCATCCACGCCGTGACGCCGGTGAGCACATTGCGCTGCGACAGCATGGCGCCCTTCGGCATGCCCGTCGTGCCGCTGGTGTAGATCAGCCAGGCCAGGTCGTCCTCGGCGACGGCGACGTCGGGGAGCTCGGTCGAGGCACCGGCGGTCAGTTCCTCGAGGGTCACGTCGTACGACCCTGCCGGCGCCTCGTCGAGCTGTCCGAAGGCAACGACGGTCTTGACCGTCGTCAGCGACGGCCGGATCGACTCGATCGTCGCCGCGTACTGCGCCTCGACGAGCACGACCGTCGCGCCCGCGTCGTCGATGATCCGCGCCAGCTCGCGCGGTGCCAGCCGGTAGTTGAGGAACGTCAGTGCCATGCCGGCCGCGGGCACGCCGACGTAGGCGTGCACGAACTCGGGCGTGTTCTGCGACAGGATCGCCACCCGGTCGCCGGGCGTCGCCACATCGAGCATCGCGTTGGCGAGGCGCAAGACGTCGTCGCGCAACTCGAGGTAGGTCGCGCTGGTTCCGTCGGCGGCGCGATAGGCGATGCGGTTCCCGTACTTCTCGGCACCTGCGTGGACGACGTCACTGAACAACATCGGCGGTCCTTTCCCGTGCCGGCGAAGCGGCTACGGATCGATGAACACGGTTCCTTCGATCGTGCGTACGAACGCCTCGATCAGCCGGTCGGGTGGCCCGAACGCACGGCCGACGGCGACGAGCGCCGACATGCCGTAGATCAGGCCCTGGACGAGTCCGGCGAACTCGTCGGGTTCGAGGTCCGGGGCGATCTCGCCGCGCTCCAGCCCGCGCTGGGCGAACGCCGAGTAGTAGCGCATCGGCTCGGTCCAGCGCGCCCGCGGGCTGAGCCGGCGAACCTCCTGGTTGCGTGCCACCTCGGCGGCGTAGGTGGCGATGAACGAGGCGATCTCCGGCTGCTCGATCACCCAGTCGCCGAGCGCCCGAAGCACGGCGGCGACGCTCAGCCGCGCCGACTCGATGCCCTCGGTGGCAGCGTCGGTGCGCCGGCGGAACTCCTTGGTCACCTCGTCGCCGACGGTCTGGAAGATCGCCGCCTTGCCCGGGAAGTAGTGGTACAGCGTCGCCGCCGTGAGCCCCGCCTGCTCGGCGATGATCTGGATCGAGGTCCCCTCGTAGCCGTGGGTGCCGAACGCCGTCGTCGCTGCGTCGACGATCGCCTGCCGCGTTGCCGTGCTGTCGGCGGCGACCGGCCGTCCGGTGCGGCGGGCGCCCGTGGCCGGCGTCTTCGTCACAGACTTCTTGACCGGCGACTTCTTCGGCGCGGCCTTGGCCGGCGACTTCTTCGCCGCAGCCCTGTTCGCCGCAGACTTCTTTGCCGCAGCCTTCTTCGCCGCAGCCTTGTTCGCCGCAGCCTTGTTCGCCGCAGCCTTGTTCGCCGCAGCCTTGTTTGCCGGAGACTTGCCCGCTGCGCCCTGCTTGGTCATGCACTGCATCCTCGCACGGTGCTCTCGGCGTCGTCGGCGAGCTCGGCTTCGAGCTCCTCGCTGTAGTGGCACGCCACGAAGCGGCCCGGGCGCACCTCGCGCCACTCCGGGACCTCCTCGACGCAGCGTTCGCGGGCGAACGGACAGCGGGTACGGAAGCGGCATCCCGATGGCGGGTGCATCGGATCGGGGATCTCACCGCGGATGCGGTCGCTGTGCTCGGCCGACCGGCGCCGCGACAGCGAGGGCACCGAGTCGAGGAGACCGCGCGTGTACGGGTGCAGCGGGCGGGTGAGCACGCCGCGGGCGGGACCCCGCTCGGCGAGCACGCCGAGGTACTGCACGGCGACCTCGTCGGCGAGGTGTGGCAGCAGCGTGATGTCGTGGGTGATGAACAAGTAGGCGAGGCCGAACTCGTCCTGCAGGTCGCGCAGGAGGTTGACGATCTCGGCCTGCAGCGACACGTCGAGCGCCGACACCGGCTCGTCACAGACGATCAGCGAGGGGCTGGAGACGAGGGCGCGGGCGATGTTGATGCGCTGCTTCTGGCCGCCCGACAGCTGGTGCGGGTAGCGGGCGACCATGCGACGGTTGAGACCGACACGCTTGACGAACGACGCCGCCAGGTCCTCAGCCTCCGATCCCTTGATCCCCTGGGCGCGCAGCGGCTCGAGGATGCTCTGCCACGCCGACATGCGCGGATCGAGGGCGCTGTGAGGGTCCTGGAAGATCACCTGGATGCGCCGCCGGAACGAGGCCAACTGCTTGCCGCGCAGCGCGTCGAGGGCGACGCCGTCGAAGCGGATCTCGCCCTCGGCGAGCGGGAGGAGCCGCAGCACCGCCTTGCCGACGGTCGACTTGCCGGAACCCGACTCGCCGATCACCGCCAGCGTCGTGCCACGTTCGACGTCGAAGCTGATGCCGCTGACGGCGCGCAACGTCCGACCGTCGGTCAGCTTGTAGTCGACGCAGATGTCGCGACACTCGAGCAGCGTCGACGGCGACGCGGTGACACCGCCGACGCGGCTCGGTGCGGTCACGGTGTCGTTCGGATCGGCGGTGCTCGTCATCGGGCGACCTCCAGGTCGACGCGCTGTTCGGCGAGCACGCACCGCGCGGCGCGGTCACCGAGCTCGGTGATCTCGATCGGTCGGGTCGTACACTCCGGCAGCACGTACGCGCAGCGCGGCGCGAAGAGGCAACCGTCGGGTTCGCTCGACGCCGACGGGATCGTGCCGGGGATCGGCGGCAGCACTTCCTTCCACCCGTCGAGGCGCGGCCGCGCTTCGAGCAGCCGCTCGGTGTAGGGGTGCGCTGGCTCGGCGAGCGACGCCGCCACGGCACCGCGCTCGACGACCTCACCGGCGTACATCGTCACCATGTCGTCGCAGACCTCGGCGACGACGCCGAGATCGTGGGTGACGAGCAGAACCGCCATCGACTCCTCGCGGGCGAGGTCGGCGATCAGCTCGAGCACCTGGGCCTGGATCGTCACGTCGAGCGCCGTCGTCGGCTCGTCGGCGATCAACAGCTGCGGCCGGCAGACGATCGCCGAGGCGATCATCGCCCGCTGACGGAGGCCGCCGGACAGCTCGTGGGGATAGCTCTCGGCGCGCTTGGCGGGCGAGGGAATGCCGACCTGGTCGAGCACCTCGATCGCTCGCGCCCGGGCCTCCTTGCGCGACACCTTGGTGTGGCGGCGCAGCGTCTCGCTGACCTGCGTACCGATCTTCATCAGCGGATCGAGCGCCGTCATCGGCTCCTGGAAGACCATCGCCACGGAGGCGCCGCGGATGCGCTCCCACTGCTTCTCCCCGAGATCGAGGAGCTCCTCGCCGTCGAGGCGGATCGATCCGCCGTAGCGGGTGTGGCGCGGGTCGTTGAGGCCCATGATCGTCAGTCCGGTGACGGACTTGCCCGACCCGGACTCGCCGACGAGGCCGACGACCTTGCCGCGATCGATCGAGAACGTGGCGTCGCGCACGGCGTGGACGTCGCCCTGGGCGGTCGCGAACGTGACGCTCAGACGGTCGATCTCGAGCAGCGGTACCGCACCGTCGCCGGTGGCGTCGTGTCGAACGGCGCGGGTCAGTTCGGCGGCGCTCATCGCTGCCTCGGGTCGAGCTGGCGGCGCAGGCCGTCGCCGACGAGGTTGAACGCCAGGGCGCAGACGAGGATCATCAGCCCGGGCGGGAGCAGCTGCAGCGGAGCGGTGGCGATGTAGGCGTAGCCGCGTCCGAGCATCGAGCCCCAGCTCGGTGTCGGAGGTTGCACGCCGAGTCCGAGGAAGCTGAGGCTGGCCTCGGCGATCAGCCCGGTGGCCAGCAGCAACGCCGCGGCGACGACGACGGGTGGCATGGCGTTGGGGACCACGTGGCGGCGCAGGATCGTCCGCCGTGGGATGCCGAACGTGACGGCCGCCTGGGTGAACGGCTCGTCGCGCAGGTACATCACCTGGCCGCGGGCGATGCGGGCGATGCTCGGGGCGAAGAGGATGCCGATCGCCGTCATCGAGTTGACGAGGCTCGGACCGAACACCCCGACGACGCCGATCGCCAGCACGATGCCGGGGAAGGCGAGGATCGTGTCGGTGATGCGGTTCAACGCCGTGTCGGTCCAGCCGCCGACGTAGCCGCTCATCACCCCGAGCGGGATGCCGATGATCAGCGCCACCGCAACGGCCAACGCCGAACCGAGGAGCGAGTAGCGGGCGCCGTAGATGAGGCGGGCGAACTGGTCGCGGCCGACGTCGTCGGTGCCCAACCAGTGGTCGCCCGACGGGCGCTGCAGGCGATCGGCGATCGACTGCTCGATCGGGTCGTGGGGCACCCACAGCGGCGCCAGGATCGAGGCGATCACGAGCACGACGATGAAACCGAGGGCGATCGTGGCGACCGGTTCTCGCCGGGCGAAACGGCGGAACCGGGCGCCGAGCGACGGCTGCTCGACGACGTCGTCGTCGTCGAGGACGAGCGCCGCGTCGAGCTCCGGATCCGCGTGGGTCGGCTCGAGCGGGGCGGGGATGTCGATGGTCATGTGATCACCCCTTGATGCGCGGGTCGATCCGCCGGTACAGCAGATCGACGAGCGTGTTGTTGACGAGCACGATCACCGCCAGCACCAGGACCATGCCCTGGATCAGCGGGTAGTCGCGTTGGCGGACCGCTTCGACGACCATCGAGCCGGCGCCGGGGATGGCGAACACGGCTTCGACGACGACGGTCGCACCGACCAGGCGGTTGGCCAGCAGCCCGACGATCGTCAGCAGCGTCACGCCGGTGTTGCGCAACGCATGCTTGACGAGGATCTGCCTGCGTGAGAGGCCTCGCGCCCGGGCGGTGCGGACGTAGTCACTGGCCATCACGTCCAGCAGCGCGGCGCGCAGCTGGCGGGTGATCTCGGCGGCGCCGACGGTCGCCATGGCGAACGCCGGCAAGATGGCGTGGTGCAAGAACTCCCCCACGCCGGAGGAGATCCCGCGGAAGCCGCTCACCGGGAACCAGCCGAGCGTCAGCCCGAACAGGTAGATGAGCATCATCCCCAGCCAGAAGTTGGGGATCGCCACGCCGAGGGTCGAGACGCCCGTGACCGCTCGGTCACGGGCGCCGTTCGGCCACATCGCCGCGAGGAGCCCGGCCGGCACGCCGATCAGCACGGCGATGAGCACCGAGAGCGCGACCACCTGCAAGGTGGCGGGGAGTCGCTCGACGATGACCTCGGAGACCGGTTGGCGCGTCCACAGTGACGTGCCGAGGTCGCCGGTGACGGCGTCGCCGAGCCACACCCCGTACTGGACGACGACCGGGCGGTCGAGGCCGAGCTCCGAGCGGATCTCGGCCAGACGTTCCTCCGACGCGTCGAGCCCGGCGATGGCCGTCGCGGGGTCACCCGGAACCATCTGCATCAAGAAGAACACGACGGCCGACGCGAGCAGCATGGTGATCGCGAAGACGCCGAGCCGGCGCAGGATCGGAAGGAACATCCGGCTACATCTCCCCGGTCAGCCCGCCGGCCGGATGTGCTGGACCTGTGCCTGACCCATCAGGTCGGGCACGTAGCCGGTGAAGTCGTCGGAGATCGCCGTCAGGTTCTGGCGGTAGTAGAGCGGGATCTCGGGGACCTCGGCCGCGTAGACCTCGTTGATGGCGGCGTAGATCGACTTCAGCTCCTCGGTGTCGTCCGTGGCCAGCGCCTGGGCGAGCAGCTCGGGCACGCCCGGGAACTCGCGCTTGGCGACGTTGGTGAACTGACCGGAGTCGAGCTTGGTGAAGTAGATCTGCGTCGGGTCGATCTGGCCCGGGTAGGCGAACAGCGCCGAGTTGAAGTTCTGGTTCTCGAAGTACTCGGTGATGCCCTGGTTGAGGTCCATCGCGGTCAGTTCGAGTGTGATCCCGACGTCGGCGAGCTGCGACTGCACGATCTCGGCCCGCCGGGTCTCGGTCGGCGACGGCTGATGGGTCATCGTGACCGTGACGCCGTCGGGGTAGCCGGCCTCCTCGAGCAGTTGGCGCGACCGGTCGGGGTCGTATTCCCAGATCCCTTCCATCTCCGCGTCGTACGCCCAGTGGACGTCGGGGAACGGGTACCAGGCCGGCTCCCCGAGCCCGTTGACGGCGCCTTCCACGAGGAGGTCGCGATCGATGGCGTGGGAGATCGCGGCCCGAACCTTGGCGTCGTCGAGCGGCGCTTGCGCGTGGTTGAGGTACATCTGGTAGTACCAGAGGCCGACCGGTGTGATCACCTCGAGGCCGTCGGCCGACTGGAGCCGATCGATGTCGCTGCCGTCGAGACCTTCGGAGAAGTCGATCTCGCCGCTCAGCAGGGCGTTGACCGCCGCCTGGCGATCGGGGATGACGCGCATCTCGATGCGGTCGAGGTGGACCGAGTCGGGGTCCCAGTAGCCGTCGTACCGCTCGTAGACGAGTCGGTCGCCGGAGCGCCACTCGACGAGCTCGAACGGGCCGGTACCGACCGGCGCCCGGTTGAACTCCTCCTCCGACATCGTCTCGGCGGCGGCCGTCGACACGACCTGGCCGGCGCGGGCGGCGAGGATCGACGGCATCGAGGCGTTCGGTGCCTCCATCGTCAGCTTGACCTCGGTCGGGCTGACCGCTTCGAAGGCGACGACGTCGTCGAGGTACGGGTACTGCCCCTTCTCCTTGAAGCGCTCCATGCTGGAGATCACGCTGTCGGCGTTCATCTCCGTGCCGTCGTGGAACGTGACGCCCTCGCGCAGGATCAAGGTGAGCTCGGTGAAGTCGTCGTTGAACGCCCACGACTCGGCGAGGCCGGGCTGCAGCTCGAGCGTCGCCGGGTCGTAGCTGACCAGCGAGTCGAAGGCCGGGAAGATGGCCACGTTGTCCGACCCGGCGACGGCGACCTGGGGGTCGACGCCCGACGGGTCGGCGTGGATTGCCATGACGAACTCGCCGCCGCCGCCACCGCCGGCCGCATCGCTGCCGTTGCTGTCACTGCCCGAGCCGCCGCCGGAGGTGTCGCCGGTCGATCCGCCGTCGGGCATCGAGCCGGACGACTCGCCTCCGCTGCTGCCGCCGTCGTCGTCGCTGCCGCACGCCGCCACGGACAGCGCGAGCGCTGCAGCGGCGACGACAGCGGCAAGCCGTCGTGTGTTCCCCGTCATTGGTGTTCCCCCTAGGGTTCGGTGTGGTGGTTCCGACGGCGCGATGCGCCGGCGGCTGCTGTCGTGGACCGGGACTCATCCAGGGATCCGGTCCACGACCCCCGAGGTCGGTCGGGCGATGGCGACCCGCCAGCGGACCGCATCGCTGATGACCGACCTCACGGTCTCGTCGTTCGTCTCGTAGCGGCCGTCGAGGAGGCCGGCGGCGAGTGCCGCTTCGCTCTCGGCGCCGATCGCCGCCAGCTGGGCGTCGAGACGTCGTGGTTCGTCGGTGCCCGCGGCCAGCTCGCTGCCGATGACGTCGAGCAGGCGGCAGGCCATGCGCACGACGTACTGGGGGCGGTCGGTGGTGGCCGGGAGCACCTCGGCGTCGAGCGCTTCGCGCACGATGCGCAGCACCTCGCGCGGGTCGGGCGAGCCGGCGGGGAAGGCGGTCACCAGCCGAGCTCCTCGATCACGTCGAGCAGGTCGAGCTCGTTCTCGCTGACCCGTCGGGCGAGGGCGGCAGCGTCGATCGAGCGCCGCTCGCCCGTTGCGTACTTGTCGGCGGCGGCGAGGCAGGCAACGGCCCAGCGGACCGAGCCGTGGAGCTGCCACCATCGGACGTCGGCGAGCTCGGGGCGCCAGCCCGCCTCGTCGGCGTAGCCGTCGAGCAGTTCGTCGTAGGTGGCGATGCCGCCGACGGGTTGGGGGCCGCCGAACGCCCACGCCCGGGTGCACAGCCACCCGAGGTCGCTGACCGGGTCGCCGATGTGGACGAGCTCCCAGTCGAGCACGGCACGTAGGCCGGCGGCGTCGACGATCAGGTTGCCGTTGCGGAAGTCACCGTGGCAGACGACGTCGGGGCGCTGCGACGGCTGATGTTCGCGCAGCAGGCGCATCGCCAGTCCGACCGCCGCCGACGGTGTGCCGAGGGCCACGAAGCGTTCCTCCTCGGCGCCGAGGGGGTCGATCGTCGTCGCCATCGGTACGGCGGCCGGGTCGATGCGATGGATTCGGGCGAGCGTCCGACCGCAGTCGCGGCCGAACCGCTGGCGGGCGTCGGCGAGGTCGGGCCGGCGGACGATCCGCGGGCCGAGCGTCTCACCGTCGACGTGTTCGGTGATCACGAAGGCGGTGCCCGTGCCGCCGAAGTCCTCGCCGGACACGACGACCGGCGGCACCGCGACGTCCTCGCCGATCGCCGCGTTGAGGGCCTCGACCTCGAGTGCCATCGACCCGTGCCGCTCCGTGCCGTTCACCGGATCGCGGCGCAGGACGAGGCGCTGCTCGAGTTGCCGACCGCCGCGACAGGCGCGGTGGACGAAGGCCCACGTCTCGCGTGACGCGCCGCCCGAGAGATGTCGCAGATCGACGACCTCACCGTCGCCGCCGAGCGCGGCGACGAGGTGCTCGGCGACGTCCTCGGGCGTCTCCGGTTCGGGGGCGGTGTTCGTCGCCCCAGCGGACGTCACGGCTGGCGCACCCCCTTCGGTGCCGCCTGGCTCATGAAGCCGAACATGTACCCCGCGACGCGACGCATCTGGATCTCCTCGGTGCCCTCGGTGATCCGGTAGCGACGGTGGTGGCGGTAGATGTGCTCGAACGGCTTGTGCCGCGAGTAGCCGAGGCCACCGTGCACCTGCATCGCCCGGTCGGCGGCCTCGCAGCACAGCCGGTTCGACCAGTAGTTGCACATCGAGACCTTGTCGGAGCACGACCAGACGCCGTAGGTGTCCATCTGCCAGGCGGTCTTCTGGATCAGCGTGCGCAGCATCTCGCACTGCGTCTGCAGCTCGACGAGCGGGAACTGGATCGCCTGGTTCGTCGACAGCGGCTTGCCGAACGGCTTGCGCTCCTTGGCGTACTCGATCGACTGGTCGATGCAGTACTCCGCCGCACCGAGGCTCGCCGCCGCCTGGCGGATGCGGTTCTCGTTGAAGAAGTGTTGGACGACCTGCAGGCCCTGGCCCTCACCACCGAAGATTGCCGAGTTCGGGACACGGACGTCGGTGAGCGAGATCGTGGCGTGGTCGGTCGGCATGTTGAACGTCCACAGGAACTCCTCGATCTTGAAGCCCGGGTCGCTGGTCGGCACGAGGAAGGCGGTGATGCCGGTGCCGTCGCCCGCCTCGCCGCTGGTGCGGGCGAAGATCAGGTCGTGGTCGGCGTGGTTGATGCCGCTGTTCCAGGTCTTGCCACCGTTGATGATCCAGTCGTCGCCGTCGCGCACGGCGGTCGTCTCCATGTGCGTGGCGTCGGAGCCGTGGTTGAGCTCGGTGATGCCGAAGGCGAAGAAGCGCTCGTGGGTGGCCAGCGGTTCGATCCACTCCGCCTTCTGCTCGTCGGTGCCGTAGTGCTGCATCAGCAGCAGGCCGACGCTGTTGCCGACGATCATGTGCTCGTTCTGCAGGTCGCAGTGCAGGCCGAGACCGCGGCGGGCGAGATGCTCGCGGATCACCGCCATCCCGAGGTTGGTGCCGTCCTTGCCGCCGAACTCCTTGGGAAACGCGTAGCGGTAGTGACCGGCGGCGTCGGCGACGCGCCGAGCCTCGCCGAGCAGCGCCGACCACTCGTCGTTGGGGAGGCCGCCCCGGTCCCAGTCGGTACGGGCATCCTCGCGGCGGTGGTCGAAGAAGCGGATGTTGTCGTCGCGGTTCTCGATCGGCTTGATCTCGCGTTCGATGAACTCGTCGAGTTCGTCGAGGTAGGACGCGAGGTCCTCGGGCAGGTCGAAGTTCATGGGTGCTCCTTGTCTGGCTCGGTCGCTCGATGGCGAGATGTGATGTCGTCACGGTGGGGCGAGGCCCCGGCGTGCCGGGGAGATGGCGGTCAGGTGCCGGTGAACACGGCGGGGCGTCGCTCGAGGAACGAGGCGACGCCTTCGCGGTGGTCGTCGGAGGCGAAGCAGCGGGTCATCACGTCGCGGTTGGCGCCCTGGTGCGACGGCCAGTCGCGGCCGAGGCCTTCGTACATCAGGCGCTTCGACTCGCGAACAGCGAACGGCGACCCAGCGGTGAATCTGCGGGCGATCTCCGTCGCCGTACCGACGACCTCGTCGGAGGTGGTCACGGCGCTGACGAAGCCGATGCGCGCGGCCTCGTCAGCGCCGATGATCTCGCCGGAGAAGACCAGCCTGTTGGCGTTCTCGACGCCCACCAGCCGGGGCAGCAGCCACGTGCCGGCGCCGGTGTCGGGCACCAGGCCGCGGTGGACGAAGACCCAGCCGAACCGGGCCTGGTCACTGGCGACGCGGACGTCGCACATCGAGGCGAACTCGGCGCCCATCCCGACGGCGGGCCCGTCGATGGCGGCGACGACCGGCTTCGGGCAGTCGAGGAAGGAGCGGTTGCCGAGACCGCCGCGTGAGCGTTCCTCCTGCGGGGTGGCGTCGAGGTCGGAGAGGTCGGTACCGGCACAGAACGCGCCCGGCACGCCGGTGAACACGACGGCGCGCACGTCGTCGCGGTCGGCGGCCTCCTCGAAGGCGGCACCGAGCTCGCCGAGCATGGCGTAGTTGAAGGCGTTGCGCTTCTCGGGCCGATCGACGGTGATCGTGCCGACGCCGCCGTCGACGGACAGCGAGATGTACCCCATGAACGTGTTCCCCTCGTCGTTCTTCCCCGTGGCGACCGGGAGCGGCCGCTGAATCGAATCCCAATTCGATTCGTCGCCAATGTACGGATGATGCGCCCACGCTGTCAAACCGAACGGTGATTTGGTTCCCTCTGTGCGGGATGCTGCGCACGTCCTCGCCTGGCACCGCGCTCGGCACCCAGACCCGGCAAGGTTCGGGCTGGTGGCCGCCGGGTAGTGGGGGGCGCATGACTGCGCTGTTGATCATCCTGTTGGTGCTCGCCCTGATCTTCGGGATCGGGGCCGTGCTGGAGGGCATCTTCTGGCTGCTGGTGCTCGCCGTCGCCGCCATCGCCCTGCTGGCGATCGTCGGCTGGTTCAAGTTCCGCAGCTACAGCCGTTCGGGCAGCCCCACCCAGGTGTAACGCCTGCCACCGTCTCGCGGCGCCCGGGCTGGCTAGCCTGGCCGCCGGTCGCTCGGATCAACCTGGCGGCGCCGACGAGGGAGCCCGTACCGGCAACGGACAAGACGGACTCAGGAGAAGGTGTCATGCCCTGGGTGCTGTTGATCGTCGCCGGTCTGTTGGAGGTCGTCTGGGCCTCGTTGTTGCCCGAGACGAACGGACTGACTCGCCTCGTCCCCACCGCCGGCTTCCTCGGCGCCCTCGCCGGGAGCATGTACCTCCTGGCCAAGGCGACCGAGACGATCCCGATCGGCACGGGCTACGCCGTGTGGGTTGGCATCGGTGCGGTCGGCGCGGCAGTCGTCGGCATCCTCGTCCACGGCGAGCCCGCCACCGCGGCCCGGCTGTTCTTCCTCGGCCTCCTCGTGGTGTCGATCGTCGGCATCAAAGCCGTCAGCCCCCATTGACCCCGCCGCGCCATCCCGCTGCCCCCCACGCCATCCCGCTTCTACGCCATCCCGCTTCTGGGTCGCATTCGCCGCGCCATCCGCGGCAATTCCGACCCAGAAGCCGACGGGCGCCGCACCCGCCAGCGACCCGCCGCGCCATCCCGGTTCTGGGTCGCAATCGCCGCGCCATCCGCGGCAATACCGACCCAGAAGCATCCCGCGCCGCGAAAGGCGAGCGGGAGCGCCGCCGGCGCGCGAGTAACGTCCGCGACGATCGAACGTCGACGAGAGGAGGTGAGGACCGTGAAGACCATTGGCAACACCCGCAATCTCCCGGCCACCTCGCTCCGCATCGCACCGATCGATCACTGACGCAGCGGGGGTGCCTCACCCACACACGGAGGAACCGTGCACGCACGCATCCGGCACGTCACGATCGACTGCCACGACCCCGCCACCCAGGCGACGTTCTGGGCATCCGTCCTCGGCTTCGTCGACGACCCCGAGAACCCCAACGAACCCGACGATCCCGAAGCCCTGATCGTCGATCCCCTCGCCCGCCACCCCGGGCTGTTGTTCATCACGGTGCCCGAGGACAAGGCGGTGAAGAACCGGATCCACCTCGACCTGGTGCCCGACCGGTCCCGCGACGTCGCCGTCGACCAGTTCGTCGAGCTGGGGGCGACGATCGTCGAGGACCATCGCCGTCCCGACGGCACCGGGTGGGTCACGATGGCCGACCCCGAGGGCAACGAGTTCTGCGTCGAGCGGTCCGATGCCGAGCGCGGTCGACCGGCGCCACCCGCGCTCGACGACACGGCGTTGCCCGACGGCACCCACACGGCGCCCGAACGGCAGATGCTCGAGTCGATGCTCGAGTGGTACCGCCAGGCGGTGCTGCGCAAGGTCGACGGCATCGACCCCCACGTCGCTCGCACGTCGCCGCTGCGATCCGGCACGACGATCGCCGGACTGGTCAAGCACCTCGCACTCGTCGAGGACAGCTGGTTCCACGGCCGCTTCGCCGGGCAGGCGGAGCCCGAGCCGTGGGCGTCGGCGCCGTGGGACGACGATCGCGACTGGGAGTTCCACAGCGCCAACGACGACGACCTCGCCGACGTCGTCGAGCTCTACCGTGCCGCGTGCGACCGGTCGCGGGCGGCGGCCGCCGGTCACGACCTCGACGAGCCCGCGGCGTCGACGTCGCGCCCGTTCACACTGCGGTTCGCCCTGCTGCACCTGCTGGAGGAGACCGCCCGCCACCTCGGGCACATCGACATCCTGCGCGAGTACCTCGACGGTTCGACCGGCGAGTGACCGCCACGCCCCGTTCCCCCGATCTCGGTCAGATCCTTCCCGCTTTCCGGGCAGATAGTGACCGAGATCGGGGGATCGCGGGTGGGTTCAGGCGCTGGCGAGCAGCTGGCGCAGGAGACGCTCGACGACGTCGGGCAACGGTGCCGAACGGGTGAATCCCCACACGGTGACCGCGCCCTGCCATTGGGCGACGACGAGTTCGCCGTCGACGTCGGGCACACGCCGCTCGACGGCGGCGGTCAGCAGTGCGATCCAGGCGGCACCGCGAGCGCGCAGCACGGGGTCGCGGAGATCCTCGCGAAGCACGAGCAGTTGGTCGGCGTGATCGCGCTCGTCGTAGTCGCCGCCCAGCGCGAGCAGCAGTTCCACGACCCCGTCGACGCCATCACCGGCCCGCTCGTCGGCAGCGGCGGTGGCCTCGTCGAGGTGGTCCCACGCCCGGAGCAGCGTCGCCTGCAGGAGCTCGGCGCGCGTCCCGAAGCGCTGGACGAGCGTCGAGGCGGCGAGCCCCGTGCTCGACGCCAGCGCACCGAACGACAACGCTGCCGGACCGTCGTCGTGGACGAGGTCGAGCGCCACGTCGAGGAGGTCCTCGTTGGAGATCGTCCGCTTGCGGGGCATGCTGTCATCCTATATAAACGAATGGTCGGTTATAAACCTTGAGGAGAGTGTGATGACCAACCCACCCACCGCGACGGCGGCCCGATTCCCGTCCGAGTACGGCCAGACCCCGGAGCTGCTCGCCGAGCTCGCCTCGTGGGACGAGGTCGCCGACCGGATCGCGGCGGCGAAGAACTACGTGATGGCCACGACCACCAGCGCGGGGCTCCCGTACCAGCGCCCGGTCGACGGCGTGTTCGTCGAGCAGGCGTTGTGCTTCGGTGGCTCGCCCGAGACTCGATGGGTCCGCCACCTCGAAGCGCGGCCCGGCGTGTCGGTGATGCTGCCCGACGACGAGCACGCGGTGATCCTCGAGGGCACCGTCGAGCAGATCGACGACCCCGACGACCCGATCGCGATCGCCCTCGCGCCGGCCAACCGGGCCAAGTACCCGCAGTACTTCACTGACGACAGCCCCGATGAATTCCTCGCCTTCTGGTGTCTTCGGCCGAGTCGCGTCTACACGTGGTCGCTGACGGGGTTTCCCGCCCGCGCCACCCGCTTCGACTTCTGAACCCGCTGCGGAAGTGCGCCGGCGAGACCGACCTACGATCGGCCGATGGACGGTCCCGCCGGCGCGTCGGCGACGAACGAAGAGCACGAGGACACCGCCCGCTCCCTCATCGGTCGGATGTGGACGTTGCGCACCGTCGCCGGAGCGCCGGTGACGACGCTGCATCCCCCGTCGCTGCGATTCGAAGCGGATGGCAGGATCACCGGCTCCACCGGCGTCAACCGGATGTTCGGCGACTACGAGATCGCCGACGGTCGGCTGGACGTCATCAACGTCGGATCGACCCTCATGGCCGGTCCGCCCGAGGCGATGACGTTGGAGGCGGACGTGCTGCGCACCCTCACCGGCGGTGGCCCGATCACCGTCGATGACGGCGTGCTGACGATCGGCACCGGCGACCACCAGTTGACGTTCGACGCCACGGTGGTGCATTCGGTCCTCGCCATCGTCACCTTCGACGAACGGTCGACGATGCCCGCGGGCGCCGCGCTGACCGTCGCCCTGGCCGACGTGTCCCGCGCCGATACATCCGCCGACGTCGTCGCCACTGCCCACGTCGCCCATCCGGGCAACCTGTCGATCGAGGTCGAGGTGCCGTACGACCCGGCGCGCATCGACGAGCGACACACCTACGCCATGTGGGCGACGATCGAGGTCAACGGCGAGTCGGCGTGGACGTCCACCGAGGCCGCCCCCGTGCTCACCGGCGGGGCGCCCGACCGGGCGGAGTTGGTGTTGACGCGCGTCGCCGGCTGAGCGACAGCGACGCCGCACGGGTCGGGGTGCGGACCGTCAGGTCGGCAGCGGGGTGGAGCGGTTGATCCACTCGGCGTTCTCGGCGCGGGCGCCGACCGCTTCGAGCGCGCCGAGGGTCGTCAGGTCGTCGGCCGTCAGCTCCACGCCCGCCGCACCGACGTTCTCCTCCAGCCGGCTGACGCGCTTCGTGCCAGGGATCGGGATCACGTCGTCTCCCTGGGCGAGCAACCAGGCCAGGGCGACCTGCGCGGGCGTGGCACCGTGGGCGTCGGCGATGCGGCGGACGGTGTCGACGATCCCCTGGTTGGCGCCGAGCGCATCGGCCTGGAACCGTGGCTGCGAGCGGCGGAAGTCGCCGTCGGGCAGGTCGTCGGGGCTGCCGGCCGACACGGTGCCGGTGAGGAAGCCGCGCCCGAGCGGGCTGTACGGCACGAGGGCGATGCCGTGCTGGCGGCAGGCGGGGACGACGTCGGCTTCGATGTCGCGGCTCCACAGCGACCACTCGCTCTGCAACGCGGCGATCGGGTGGACGGCGACGGCACGGTGGATCGTGTCGGCGGACGCCTCCGACAGGCCGAGGTGACGCACCTTGCCGGCGGCGACGAGCTCGGCCATCGCCCCGACCGTCTCCTCGATCGGCACGGTGGTGTCGGGTCGATGCAGGTAGTAGAGGTCGATGTGGTCGACGCCGAGGCGCCCGAGCGAGCCGTCACACGCCTGGCGGACGTAGTCGGGTGAGCCGTCGACGCCGCGCCGCAGTCCCGTTGCCGGGTCCGCCGACATCTTGATCCCGAACTTGGTGGCCAGCACCACGTCGTCGCGATGGGGAGCGAGGATGCGACCGACGAGCTCCTCGTTGGTCGTCGCGCCGTAGACATCGGCGGTGTCGAAGAGCGTGACCCCGAGCTCGATCGCCCGCTCGATGGTGGCGGCCGCGGAGTCGGGATCGCCGGGTCCGTAGACGGCGGTCATGCTCATGCAACCGAGTCCGAGCGCGCCGACCTGGGGACCGTCGGTGCCGAGCGTGCGGGTGGGAAGGATGGCGTTCATCGTGCGACCCACCGTACGACCCGGCGGGCACGCCAACGTCAAGGCACCGTCGACCGAGGGAGCGTGACAGCATCGTCCCATGGATGCGGGCGACCGGATGTTGATCTGGTGCGAGGGTGGGCCGTCGATGAGTCGGGCGGTGACGTTCCCGCCGCCGTTGGAGATCGAGGTCGACGGTGGCATCTACGTGCTCGTCGACGACGGCCCACCAGAGTCCTGGCACTACGACTTCGTCGCCGTCGCGCCGTAGGTCTCGCCGATGGAGACTGCACGCCGGCTGCCCCCTCCCGCCCCCCACTCCTTCAATCCTTCTGGGTCGATCTTCCCGCTCATTCCGCGGCATCTCCGACCCAGATGCGGCGGTGCCTACGTCGGACATCGCTCGCCCACGTTCTGGGTCGGATTCACCGCGGTCGATCGCGGCATCGGCGACCCAGAAGCGGCGGTGCTCGCATGGGAGATCGCTCGCCCGCGTTCTGGGTCGGATTCACCGCGGTGATCGCGGCATCGGCGACCCAGAAGCCGCGGGCGCGCGGTGAGCGCCCGGGCGCGACACTGGTGACGATGCCTGACGAGGACGCCGGGGCCGGCTCCGGCGACGACGCCTGCTGGCTGGACCGGGTCTGCGATGCGTGCGGCGCGTTCCTCGAACGCAGTCACACACACGAGTGCCGTCAACCAGCAGCGGAGCGGAGGCGCCACCGGCGTGACGGGCTCGTCGCGGCAACCCGGACTGCGGAACCATCCGCGGCACGCGGCGATCTGGGTCGGACTCACCGCGGAGTACGCAGCGATTCCGACCCAGAAGCCCCGGGTGCGGGGCGAGATGGTCAGGCGTCGTCGGTCAACGGAGGTGGCGGCCGCAGTGCGGCCAGGGGCGGGCGCCGCGCTCGATGTAGAGGGCGGAGGCCATCGCGTCCTGATCGGCGGGCGACGCGGCCGCGGGGTCGGCGCCGACGAGCGACGGGTCGTGCCGCGAGGCCACCGAGTTCCAGGTCGAGCGATCGAACTGGTAGGCGCCGCGGTACTTGCCCGACGGGTTGGTAATGGCGTAGTTGCCGTTCGACTCGCAGTCGCGCAGCGCCGCCCACGCCTCGGGGCTCGGGCCCGGTGGCAGTGGCGGCACGGGCACGGTGTCGGTCGGGAAGCCGAGTCCGTCGAGTGCGGTGAGGTGGGCGTGGCGTGTCGCCGTGCCGTACCAGCCGTCGACCGTGCTCCCGATGAGCGACTGCAACGCTTCGACGCGCGGGCTGCGCTCGTCCCAGGCGTAGGTGTCGACGAGCACGCCGAGTGACGGATCGACGGTCGGCGGCGCGATGCGGGCGCGGTCGTCGCCGCACCGGCGTCATCGAGGAGGCCGCGCTGACGAGGTGTCGCCAGGTCGGCGTCCGGCGCCGGGACGAGCGGGGCGATGCGCGCCACCGGCGGCACGAACGTCGCCGTGGTGTCCGCGGCGTTGCTCGACGCATGAGCGACCAGCGGGGCGCCGGCGGCGAGGACGATCGCGCTGACGGCGGCGATCCGCCGCGCACGCGGACGGCCGGCGTGCGCCGGTGGACGCGACGAGAGGGAAACGGGTGGGGGTGGGGGGTCATGACGCTCCTCGGCGCAGGCCGGTGGTCGGCCCGCAATGGGCAGGGACGCGTGGGGTCCCTGCTGCCAGTCGGATGAATCAGCCCCCAACATTACGGAATGATGACGACAATGCGACGTCGGGGTGACGAGCGTCTCCCCTGCCTCCTCGGTCCGGGACCGCTGAAGGCGACCGAACCAGTACCGCATCTGCCGGGCGGGAGCTCGATTGTGGCGACGCCGTGTGCACGACGTCGGTGAACGTGAGGCCGGGTCGCGGGTCGGTCAGCTACCGTCGGACGATGCGGGCAACCAGGTCGGGGTCAGTCGGATGAGGACGATCGGCAACATTCTCTGGCTCATCCTGTGCGGATTCTGGATGGCCGTCGGCTGGCTGTTCTGGGCGCTGATCCTGACGATCACGATCATCGGCATCCCCTTCGCACTGCAGTGCCTGAAGCTCGCCCAGTTCTCGCTGTGGCCGTTCGGGCGCACCGTCGTCCGCGACCCCGAGGCGCCGGTCCTCGGCATCATCGGCGCCATCGTGTGGATCCTCCCGGGCATCATCATGGCGATCGGCTACGTGATCACCGGGGCGCTGCTGTGCCTGACGATCATCGGCATCCCGTTCGGCATCCAGTCGATCAAGATGGCCGGCCTCGCCGTTCAGCCGTTCGGCAAGAAGGTCGTCCGGGCCAGCGATCTCCGGCACTTCTACGGATAGGTCGCCGCATCAAAGACGGCGAGCGGGGTCGACGTTCGCGCCGCCGACGACGCTCGTCGCCGACATCGGCTCCACGGCCTCGACGGGTCAGGCGGTCGGTGGGAGGCGGATCGCCGTCAGCTGCGTCGACTGCATCACCAGGCGGTCGGTGCTGTCCCAGGCTTCGCAGATCTCGTCGGCGTAGCCGTCGTGGATGACCTGCACGCGGAACCGGAGGCGCAGCGGGCCCGGCGCGGGGAGCGCCCGGTTGTAGACGGTGATCGCCAGCGTCGGCACCCAACCCGTCTGCACGACACCGGCCGTGGCTGGCGGCATCACGTCCGATGCGTAGAGGAGTCCGACGGTGTCGAACACGTCGGTCACGTCGTCACGCAGGTCGGCGCGGAACTCGCCACCGCCGGACACGACCGGGCCGTCGGGCGTCATCGTGAACCCGGCCTCGGGATCGAAGAGCAACGTTGCCGCGCGCTCCCGACATCGGCGACGGCGGGAGATCGGCGAGCGGCGGGAACGGACAGGGCGCGACCTCACCCCAGTACGGGTCGCTTCCCTCGTGCAGCGAGCCGAGGAGGAACTGCGCTCGCACGCTGACGCCACCGCCGACGCCGATCGTCGCGTCGACTTGGCTGGCGGACTTGCCGACACGATCGACCTCGGTGACGATCTGCGCCGGTCCGATGTCGGGCGACGACAGGAACTGTGCCGACGACGAGATGACGTGCTCGTGGGTCGATCCGGCCTGACGTGCGGCGTCGAGGGCGGCGCGTCCGAGGCAGGCGAGCATGTACCCGCCGTTCGGCTTGGTGCCCATGATGGCGTACTCGATGGCGAGGTCGACGTCGTACTGGCCGCGCCCGGTGGCGTCGGTGCCGCGCCGAACGACGGTGGTCGCGGCGTCGAAGGTGGTGCTCATGCGGGGATCCTGTGGGGGTGAGTCGGGATCGGAGTCGCCGAAGGGCGAAGTGGCGAGCGTACCTGCGACCCGCCGGAGCCCCGAAAGCAACGGTTGGGACCGCCGGTCGCTTCGCACCGGGAGGCGCACCGATGGTTCCTCTGCGACCGCTGGGTACGGTCGAGCCGATGCGCGCCGCCTACCCCCTCCTCGCCACAGCGGCCTTCGTCGCCCTGTCCGCGTGCGGATCCGACGACAACGCAACCGGCACCTCCGATCCGACGGTCACGACCGGCGGCGACAGCGGGAACCAGTTTCCGGGCGGCGTGGCCGGGGTCGAGGAGCTGGCCACCCGCAACTGGCTCACGGAGGACGGCAAGCTCTCCTACGCCGAGACCGAACCATCTCGCGGAAATTCCAGGTCACGCTGTGTGACTACCTCGTCGGCACGCCCCACGAGGTCGCCGACGCGGCGGGCCTCGACGGCGAGGTCACGCTCGAGGACGGCAGCGGCTACACCATCCTCGGCGCGAACGGCCTCGGTTTCCGGTGCGGCTACGAGGTCGACGGCACGTTTGCGTTCGGCATCGTCCTCTGGAGCAAGGACCCTCCGCGACCAGATCGCCGACCAAACGAACACCGTCTCGGTTGAACTCCCCGACGGATTGTTCGGTGCCACCGTGTACGACCCCGAGTGGGACGGAACGATGCTCGACGCCGCCGCGTCGGAGCAGTGGCTCTCCGAAGCCGCTGGCCGCATCAACAACGCCTGAACGAACGTTCGCAGAACGTCCCGAAAGAAACGGTTGGGGACAGACCCCAACCGTTGCGTTCTCACGGAACGAGGAGCACGCGACCGAACGCTTGGCGGCTCTCGATGTAGGCGTGGGCCTCGGCGGCCTGCGACAGCGGGAACACACGGTCGATCACCGCCGTGATCTCACCGGCGGCCATGTCGTCGAGCAGCCCGGCGATCATCGCGTCGGCGGCGGTTGCCGGCGATCAGGGTCGGACTGCGCCCCGAGGAAGTAGCCGACGAGCGTCTGGTTGTTGCCCTTCATCCCCGACACGTCGAGGGGTTCGGGCTTGCCGCGCCCCGCATCGCCGACGCTGACGCAACGGCCGCGATAGGCGAGCGCCGCCAGGCTGCCGCGCAACGTCTCGCCGCCGACCGAGTCGACGATCACGTCGACACCGCGACCGTCGGTCAGCGCACGGGCGACCTCGACGAAGTCGCCGGTGACGTAGTTGATGCCCTCGTCGGTCCGAGGTCGCGGAGCCGCTCCAGTCGTTCGTCGCTCGACGCCGTGGCGAGCACCCGAGCACCGGCACGGTGGGCGAGCTGGATGGCCCCGACCCCCACACCACCGGCACCGGCGTGGACCAGGACGGTCTCGCCCGCCTGCAGCCGGCCGAACTCGAACAGGCAGTCGTGGGCGGTCCCGAAGGCGACGGGGACGACGGCGGCGTCGGGGGTGTCGAGCCCGTCAGGGGATCTTCCACGTGAACGTCTCGGCGGCGGTGCGTTGCTCGGCGTGCGAACCGTCCCATGGCGACCGTCACGACGCGATCGCCGACGTCGATCGTCGTCACCCGCTCCCCCCACGGCGAGCACCGTGCCCGCCGCCTGGTAGCCGACGATGTGCGGCGTGTTGTTCAGCGCACCGCCGAGCCGGTACAGCGTGTCGCCGCCTTCGATGCTGACGGCCTCGACAGCGATCAGCACCTCACTCGCTCGCGGCGTCGGGTCGGCGACGTCCTCGTAGCGGAAGACGTCGGGCGATCCGTTGTCGTAGTAAACGGCAGCTTTCATGGGCGGATCCTCGCAGATGACGACGAATCGACGTGCCTCACTGCCGCACCTGGTTCGGGAACGAGCGAAGAGGCCTGCCATCCGCTCAGCGATCGGCTGGCCGTCCCAGATCTCCTGCCCGTTGTGGAGGATCTTCCCGTCGGCGTAGCGGTAGTTGTAGAACGGGATCTGCCCGACCTTGAAGTCGGCAAAGATCTCCGCGGCCTCGACGAGCGGTTGGAAGTTGCCGTTCGTGCCGTGGGCGACGCCGACCTCGCCGAGCAGTCCCGGGCGCGTTTGCGCCGCCGCCATTGGTCACCGACTGCGCCCACTTGTTGCAGTACTGCCACCGGGTGTTCTGGTCCGGCCCCGGCAGCGGGACGTCCGCTGCGTGCCCGTCGTTCCCGCAGCCGATGAACACCTGTAAGCGGGTGCCCCACACGGCGGTCTCGATCGGAACGGTGCGCCCGGTCTGTCCGGTGAACGCCGCCTCGGCCCGCTGCAGCAACTGGCGAGTTGCATCCGACTGCGGGTTGCGAAGTGCGTCGAGGATCTGCGTCTCGTACGGCCTGGCGTTGCTCATCACACCGCGCATCACCGGGTCGGTGTTGTCGCCCGACATGGCGGCGAACCCGCTCTGCATCGACGTCGTGTTCGGGTCCGTCGTCATGTACTTCGGCTTCAACGCGTTGTCGGCATCGATCATGTACGGCCTGCCGTTGTGCCAGAGGACGTTCTCACCGTGCTGATCGGACAGCCCGGTCATCATCACGAAGACCAACGCCTCGAGCATCGCCTGGGTCACCTGTCGCTGTGGCGCCTGGATGTCCTTGGCCTGGGTGCCCACGACCCGCTCGCACAGCGTGCCGAACCGGGCGTGGACGTCCTGCTTGTAGGTCGTGATCTGGTCTGCGCCGGCGAGCCCGACCGCCGCGTTGACCTGGTTGGCGAGGCTGCCGGCCTGCGTGCCGAACAGCGCCCTCTCCAGCCCGCGCTGTTCGGGCTTGATCACCACTCGGTGAGCGCCGGCGGCGGCGTAGTCAGGGTGTCCGCCGGCCGGCTTGTCGAAGGTGACGAACATCGCCCCGAGTCCGAACTCGTGGAGGTCGCTGCCCGTCAGCGCCAAGCTGGTGACCGTGGCCTGCTGCGGGTCTGGCGGGTACAGCTGGGCTCGCCAGTGT